>DASZZP010000022.1:0-114612 GCA_035544875.1 Thermoanaerobaculia bacterium
TCCTGCTTGAAAAGAGCGGTGACGATGTTGGTGTCGAGCAGATACCTACCACGCTTCCGGGTCGATCCGCTCGCAGCCATCTTCTATCGCCTCCTCCATCTCGCGAATGGACTCCGCGTCGATCGCACCAGCAAAGCGGAGCAGGTCTCGACCAGGAGTCCCTTTCGGTGCTGCTTCGACGAGGCCATGGACGAGCTGTGCAGCCCGCACCTGCATCTCGGGGGAGAGTCGTTCGAGATCGCTTAGGATCTGCTCCTTGACCGTGGCCTCGACCATTGCCTCACCTCCTGTGCAGTCAGGCCTTGGCATTCTAACTCCTTTCGCTGGCGCGCTGGCGGCCGGCCGTCTATCTGAGCACGGACTCCCCCTCCGGCGGCGCCTCGTGCCAACCCGTCGGCCGTGCCCCCGGCCGCGCCCTCGCCGACCCGTTTGCCGCGCGCGCCAAGAACCGACCAGGCCCTTCGCCTCGAGTCCATCTGGTCGCCTCAACGCCCCCCGGCGTGCTGGCGCACGCGTTCTTGGTTTTACGCAATTTCGCTCCGCGAATTGCTAACACGGCACGCCGCTAAACGGCGTGCAAGCCGCGTGTTTGGGGCCTTTGCGGCAACTACAATTGTATTCGCCGGCCGCAACTTCAACCGTCTCAATCGCCTGCAGTGTAGTTTCAAACTACAACCGCCATTAACCGTCATTAACCGGCAAAGTTTCGATCTCGAACCTCTCTGTGCCTATAATCGCGCCCCCCAAGGGGCCGTCAAAAGTCGCGCAGAGTCATCCTTCAATCACGCTGATTGCGGACCGTGAAGTTCGACTCTCACTAGTTGCCATTCGCTCCTCAGTGTCTCAGGTACGCTGTGGTCAGCGCGCCTAGGACCTCCTATACCCGCAAACTGGAAGTACCCATGAAAGGTCAGAAATCGATACGTCAGGAGGTCTGCCTGCCGTGAAACCATAGCGGTCTGCCCCAATGGTCATTTCGGATGAACCCTGGCCAGCTCCTCAAGCGACATGCCCCAGCGCGTGTCCGACCATCCAGCGATGTCGTGAATCACCTCCGCAGTGGCAGCTATCGCGAGGCAGCACCACAACATCAAGATAGACCCAGCCCGAACGAGACTCTCCGCATGGCTTGTTTCCCTTGTCCATGCTCGGCTACTTGACGGAACCCAGTTATTGTAGTCAGTCGAACGCCGTCTCGGCAAGCTCGTCGAAGCATTACAATAGCTCTATACGAAGATAGTAGGCACATTCGCGAGCGGGCGCAGTAGACGCCGTCCGCGGAGGCACCACGTTGTCAACGTAACCCGGCTGCGGCCTGGTGCCGATGCGCAGCCGTGCTGCGAACGAGCACTGCAGCTCGACCGCCGTCCCGACGGCTTCGAGACCCTGCGTCGGCGCGCGGCGCGCTGGGCCGCTGATCACTTCGCCGAACTGCGCGGCGCCGATTCGGCGACGGGGGGAAAAGCCCTCCACCGGGGGCGAACAGGCGCTCCTCGTGTTGCTCGACGGCACGGGTCTTCCGGAGGAAATCTACCGCGATCATGACCTACAGTAGAGACACTTTGAGAGCTTGCTTTTCCCGGCGCTCGCGGCAGCTGAGCCGGGCGAGCTCCGATGGCAACGATGCGGCGGTGCCGGCGCGCGGTGTCATCCTGACCGCGCCGTCCTTCAGCCAGGCAGTGGCCGTGATGCGCGGCGCGCTCTCAGTCTGACGCCTTTTCGGCCGGTGCGACGAATCCGCCACGGCATCGCCTGGCCCGCGAGACTCATCTGCCTAGCTGCATATGTCCATCCTGCGATGGTTCTCGGCAGTTTGTTGGCGTAGACTCGGATACCATTCTGTGATTGACACAAAAAGAGATCTTCTTGATGGCGGAGACGCGAGGAGCCGTGCCCAAGCTGAAACTCTTCATCTCCTCTCCGGGAGACGTGGCGGAGGAACGGGCGATTGCCGGGCGAGTGCTGCTCAGGTTGTGCTCTGAGTTCGCCGCCCGACTCGATCTCGAAGCTATCTTTTGGGAGCATGAGCCGCTGCTGGCGACCAGCAGCTTCCAGGATCAACTCATCCGACCATCTGAAGCCGACATCGTCGTGTGCATCCTCTGGTCCAGGCTAGGGACGCGTCTGCCGGCGAGCTTTCGACGACATGACGACACAAGTTACGAGTCTGGAACCGAGTTCGAGCTCGAAGACGCTTCGGAGTCTTATCGCCGCCGTGGGTCGCCTGACCTGCTCGTCTATCGCAAGACCAGCGAACCCATGGTCAGCCTGCGCGACGAAGCGGCCCTCCTCGAGCATCTGCGGCAGAAGAAGGCTCTCGATCGCTTCATCGAGCGCTGGTTCCACGAGCCTGAAAGCGGAGCTATCCTGTTTGCGTTCCACCCATTCCAGACCTCGGCGGATTTCGAGGAGCTGCTCGAGGAGCATCTACGCAATCTGGTCGGTCGGCGCGCGCCGAGGTCGCCGACGGTTGATCAGCCGGCACAGCCGGCGGCCAGCTGGACCGCAGGGTCGCCCTTCCGAGGACTCCAACTATTCGAGGTCGAGCATGCGCCCATCTTTTTTGGGCGATCCGCGGCCGTCGGAGGCGTGCTCAATGCGCTGCGGCGGCAAGCGGCCCAGGGATGCGGCTTGGTCCTGGTGACCGGCATGAGCGGCTGCGGCAAGAGCTCGTTGGTGCGCGCCGGCGTGCTGCCTCTCTTGACACAACCTGGCGTGATTGAGGGCGCCGGAGCGTGGCGTCAAGCGGTTCTAAGGCCCGCAGCCAAGGCGGGAGATCTCTTCGGACGGCTGGCCACAGCGCTGCTGTGCGCAGGCGCTCTCCCGGAGTTGGCCCAGACCGTCAGCCATCCCGAACAGGTGGCCGATGCGCTGCGCGCCGGTCCGGGCTCGATCCGAACACTGCTCGAGGTTGGCCTCGCCCTGACCGCCGTGAACGGCGCGCAGGCAACGGTACGCGGGCCAGCGTACCTCGCGTTGGTCGTCGATCCTCTGGAGGAGGTCTTCACCGATGAGCGAATAGCCACCGGCGAACGGACCGCTTTCATAGCAGCCTTAGCATGCTTGGCCAGGACCGGACGAGTGTGGGTGATCGCCACTCTGCGCAGCGATTTCTACGCTCGTTGTGAAGAAGTGCCGGAGCTAGTGGCCCTCATGGCCGGGGATGGGACCTATCATCTCTCGCCGCCGAACACTTCGGAGCTGGGACAGATTATCCGGCAGCCGGCACGGGCCGCAGGGGTGCGATTCGAGGAAGACCCGGAAACCGAAACGCGCCTCGATGAAGTGCTCAGGGATGGGTCCATGGCCAGGCCCGGCGTGCTACCGCTCCTCGAGTTTACCCTCGACGAGCTCTTCAAGCAGAGATCCGCGTCGGGAGTCCTTACCTTCGCTGCCTACCAGAGCCTTGGTGGAGTCGAGGGAGCTCTCGCCAAGCGTGCCGAGGAGGTCCATGCCGCATTGCCCCCGGAGGTTCAGGCCAAGTTGCCCAAGGTGCTGCGGGGCCTGGTGGGCCTGCAGACCGATCGGCTCGTGGTCACTCGCCGATCGGCAACGCTCGAGTCGCTGGCGGCTGATCCCGAGTCCCGGTTTCTGGTCGAAAGGTTTGTCGAAGCGCGCCTGTTTGCCGCGGACAGGGCCGGTGACGGCCACGGCGTCATCACGTTGACTCATGAGGCCCTCATCGACCACTGGCCCCGACTCTCGGGCTGGCTGCAGCAGAACCAGGAGTCGCTCCGAATCCGCGCGCGCGTCGAGTCGGCTGCTGATCGGTGGGAACAAGAGGAGCGCCGGGAAGAGTTCCTGCTCGTCCCCGGCAAGCCGTTGGCCGAGGCTCGCGAGCTACGCGAGCGCGGGATGGAAGATCTCCCAGCCAGCGTCACCGAGTTCATCGCCTTGTCCACGGCGCAAGCGGAGCGGAATCGCCGCCGCCGCACCGCGACATTTGCCATGGCAGCGGTTCTCCTGGCGCTTTTCAGCGCTTTCAGCTATATCCAATGGCGGCGCTCGGAGGAGCGCTCACTGACCATCGAGCTGGCACAGCGGGCCGCGGTCGCTCTCGACGAGTTTCCGCATCGACCCGGACCCGCGATGGAAAGCTTGCTCGCGATGTCGGATGAGAGCCTGTCCCGCTTCCGTAAATTGCTGGCGCCGCTGAGGCGAAGCCTGAAGACGGCGCTGGACAGCCGCGAGCTGGCGGTTTTCACCGGCCATGGCGGCGTCGTCAGTGCAGCGGCCTGGAGCCCGGCGAGCCCATGGATCGTGAGCGGCAGCATGGACGGCAGCGTGGGGGTCTGGGGTCGTCGCGGGAACCTGATCCGACAGTTTGTGCCGGCGCCCGCAAAACCGACCGACACCTTGCCGGCGATCCGAGCTCTCGCCCTCAGCCCCGATGGGCGCACGGTAGTCACTGGAAGCGCTGACGGCGCGCTGCGGCTCTGGGGGCTCGTGGGTGATCTGCGGGCCGTCTTTGCAGCCGATCAGGCAAAGGCAGCGATCAACGCGGTGGCATTCCATCCCAATAGCAAGCTGGTGGCAAGCGCCGCCGACGATGGCAAGGTGCGACTGTGGGGTGTGGACGGCAAACCGGTGGGCCAGCCTTTCCAGCATTCATCGGGCGCCCTGAATGCCGTGGCCTTCAGCCCTGACGGTGCCATACTAGCGAGCGCCGGAGCGGACCGCGCGGTCTTTCTCTGGGACTTGGCGGGCCGCTCGCTCGGCGCGTCGCTGGCGGGACACGAGGGTGCGATCTCGTCCGTGGCCTTCAGCCCTGATGGCAGACGGCTCGCGACCGCCGGCCTCGATCACACGGCTCAGCTGTGGGACCTCCGTCGCCGGCAGCGCGAGGTGATCTGCCAGGGGCACGAGGCGGAGGTAACTTCGGTAGCGTTCCGTCGCGACGGCCGGCTGATGGTGACCGGGAGCCTCGACAAGACCGCACGCCTGTGGGATCTCCAGGGCAGAAACCTGGCGGTCCTCCGAGGCCACGAGGACGGCATCAACGGCGTCGTCTTCAGTCCGGACGGCAAGCTGCTGCTCACGGCAGCCGGAGATCACCGGTTTGCTCTGGAAGCTCGCCGCGACTATTCGCTGCGGCTTTGGGACGCGACGGCGGCTCCGCTCGACTCGGTGCCGCGGGAAGAAGCGATACTGACCCTTGCATTCAGCCCCGATGGATCGCTGATCGCCGGAGGCGGGCGCCGTCTCGCTCTTTACAACCGCAGCGGGAGACGCGTTGGTCCGTACTTTGCCTTGCCCAAAACCGAGGATGCGCACGCCGCGGTGCGGGCGGTGGCTTTCCGTCCGGACGGGAAGGTCCTTGCGAGTGCCGGCGACGACGGTCAGGTTCGGCTCTGGGATTCGCAGGCCCACGCTCTGGGAGTGCCTATCGGTTCACTGTCCAGGATGAGCGCCGTCGCGTTCAGCCCCGATGGCGCCTGGCTGGCGGCAGGCGACAGTCAGGGAACGATCTGGCTCGCCAGGGTCGCGCCCGCCGCGAAAGCCAAGTCCTTCCGCGCCCACGCCGCCGCGGTCAATGGTCTCGCCTGGAGCCCAGATGGGCAACGGCTGGCGAGCGCCAGCGACGATTCCAACGTCAAGCTCTGGGACCGCCAGGGGCGTCTCTCGGGTGAGCTGCGTGCGCATACGGACGATGTGACGAGCATCGCATGGAGTCCGGAAGGCAACCTGATCGCCACCGGCAGCCGGGACCGTACAGTGCGGCTCTGGGATGCGTCAGGCCGGCCGGTTGCGGAGCCCATGCGCGGACACAATCGAGCCGTCAACGCTGTCGCCTTCAGTCCTGATAACGCCTTCCTGGTAAGTGCGGGTGAGGACCGTACACTGCGCTTTTGGGATCTCGACGGCACCGCCTTGGGAATGCCCAACAGCGAGCACCAGGAGTCGGTGGAGGCCCTGGCCTTCAGCCCTGACGGCGGCGTGCTGGCCAGCGGCAGCCAGGACTCGTCCGTCCGATCCTGGAGCGTTGGCGACGACGGCTGGCTGCGGCTCGCTTGCGAGCAACGAAGAAACCGAACGGTCGATTCATCCAGGCAGGCTGCGGCGGGCGATCTTTGCCGGCGGGTGATCACCGCCGGCGCCGGTGATCTCAGTGCGGCGGCGGCGCGCGGCGACGCGGCGCGGCTGCGGCAGCTTCTGCGTGCGGGCGCTACGGTCGACCAACGGAACCGTTACGGCAGAAGGCCCTTGGAAATCGCCGCCCAACTGGGCGACGAAGCGTGCGTACGCGAGCTGCTCGCGGCCCATGCCGACCTCAACGCTCAGGACGGCGACGGCAACACCCCGCTCCTGCTCGCTGCTCTGACCGGCAACCCGGGGGTGCTGCGTCTCCTCACGAACGCCGGGGCCGACGGCACGGTGCGCAATCGGTACGGCGACTCGGCTCTGCTTCTCGCCGTCCGCAGCGGTGAGAGCAAGGCTCTCCAGGTGCTTCTTTCACGTGGCGCCGCCGGGCTCCCACGGGCTGCCGGCAAGGCCGTCTTGTCGCTTGCCGCTCAAGCCGGCCGCGGTGATCTCAGCAACCTCCTGGTGGGCGCGGGGATCGCACCTGAGAAGCCGCTGGGCAGAGACCAGCGCCCGCCGCCCTATGCTGCTTTACCCAAGACGTTCCGTCCGTCGAATCTTGATGCCGAGACGAGATGGGGGTTGGCCTACGAGGAGGGCGACCGCGTCCCCCAGTCCTTCGCGCGGGCCGCCGAGCATTATCGGAAGGCCGCTCTTCACGGCAGTGCCCATGCGCAGTTCAGGCTCGGCAGGGCCTTCTACTTTGGCGTCGGGGTGCCGCAGAGCTTTGCCGAGGCGGTGACATGGTACCGGAAGGGAGCGGACGCTGGCGACCTCTGGGCCCTCCGCAACCTCGGCCTGGCTTATCAAGCTGGCGCGGGTATCGCCATGGACCTGGAGCGGTCATTTACCTTGCTCAACGAGGCCGCGCGTCGCGGCCATCCCTGGGCGCCGGGCGATCTTGGAAAGTGCTATCGGAACGGATGGGGTGTGGAACCAGACTTTTCGGCTGCCGCCCGCTGGTTTCGGATAGGCGCGGAACGCGATGACGGCGACGCGCAAGAGGCGCTCGCGAACCTCTATGCCGGCGGCCTCGGCGTCGAGCGCTCCATGGCCGACGCCGCGAAGTGGTACCGGGAGGCGTCTTTGCATAAGCGAAATGTCACGGCGCTCTTCAAGCTTGGCTGGCTGTATGAGAGCGGCCTCGGAGTCCCCACATCGGAGGTAGAGGCCGTCAGGCTGTATTCTCGGGCTGCGGAGCTTGGGCTGGTGGAGGCGCAGCGAAGACTGGGGTGGCTCTACGACAAGGGAATCCTGCTGAGCGCCTCAGCCGCAAAGGCAGCCGAGTGGTACTCGCGTGCCGCGACGGCCGGGGACGTCTGTTCCCAGCTGATCCTTGCGAGTTTCTTCGAGACCGGCCACGGCGTTCCGCGATCCACGGCCAAGGCCAAGGCATGGTACGAAAAGGCGGCGGCCGCCGGCGGTCAAGCAAGCGAGGAGGCCAGCTCGAGGTTGCAGGCGCTCGCAGCGCCAGGCGGCCTGCTGCAACCCCTCGTCCCGAGGACAGGCTCGTGGTGCAGATGAGAATGAAGCTACTGCAGCTGGCCTTCTTGATAGGGCTGGCCTTGTGCGGTCGGGATGACGCCCTGGCCGTAGTCAATGCGAAAAACGCCAATTATGCCGCCGCGTGGCTTGATCTCAATACACCGAAGGGTCTCAGAATAGTAGAAAGAGCCTATAACAGCCGGACCCTCTTCAATGGCATCTTCGGCTTCGGGTGGTCCTCTGACCTCGAGGATACCCTCACCTCTCCGAGCGCGAATGAGGTCTTGTTCACTATGGCGGGCAACGGTTCTGAGTTATCATTCGCCCGCGCAGGTGTCGATCTGTTTGTCTCGCCAAAGTACGGCAGCGTGCGCCTCGTGGGAGGCCGGCTCGTCTTGAGTCTCACGCCGCAGGCGGCGCTGGATATCGTGGGCGCAGGTTGCGACGAATGCCGTCAGTATCAGTTTGAGAAGCAGACCATGATCTTCGACTCGAGAGGACGTGTGCTGGAGAAGCTCTACCCGGGCGGTGGACGATTAACCTTCGAGTATGGGGCGGACCTTCTGCGCTCGATAAGCGACGGCGATGGTCATCGCTTTACTCTGGAGTACTACTCGAACGGCCACGTGAAGAAGGTCTTCTCGTCCGACGGACTCGAGGCCAGGTATTCCTATGACCCAGAAGGGAACTTGATCTCTGCTTTAAATGTACTGCACAACAAATACTCATATAGCTATGACGCTCTCCATAATCTGGTGCGTGAGGATTTCCCCGACCAAACGGCGAATGTTTTGACTTACGACCTCGATAGCGATTTCGTTACCTCATTCAGAGGCCGTGATAGCACGCTGGTGAATTACAGTTACTTCCTTCACAGCCGGGATCACTACTGGTCCGACGTGGTCCGCACGCGCGGCTCGCGAGTCGAACGAGAGCGATCAGAATTCCTCTACCGCGACCACCGGCTGAGGCGCAGCGTGGAGATCTACGGAGAGAACCTGAGCGATATTGTTTGGAACGGGAATGGCTATCCTGAGTCCGTCACTCTCAACGGCATCAAGCGAAGCTACAAGTTCGACGTCCGGGGTCAGGTGATTGAAAAGGCGACGCGCCTCGAAAACCTGCAGATCCCCGGCCTGCGCGTCCAGGAAGCCAAACCCTCTGCGCAGTAGTGGCCTGTAACGACGGCGCAATTGGCAACAGGGCGCAGCCATCGGCGCCGGAGGCGAGTCGCCGGCCGACCTCCCCATCTCACGCCGCCGAGATTGGGCTGCCCTTTGTCGTGGTGGGTGGCGGGGTTGGTGACGTCGTTTGGCGCCGATCACCAGGGCCACGTCGGCTTGCGGGAACTCGGAGTTCATGTCGTCAATCTCGAAGAGCTTGTCGTAGGGGATGTCGGCGTCAGCGAGCAGGACGTTCATGTGGCCGAGCATGCGCCTCGCCAGCGGGGGAGGGCCAAGCGCACGTCGACGCCGCGGCGAGTGAGCGAGTCGAAGAGCTCGCGCAGCTTGTGCTGGGCCTGCGACACAGCGAGGCCGTAGCCGGGCACGACGATCACCAGGCGTGCCGCGTCGAGGATCGAGGTGGCCTCCTCCGGGGTGGCGTTGCGCACGGTGCGCTGCTCGGCCGCGGCGCCGGCGCCGGCCTGCACTTGCCCGAAGGTGCCGAACAGCATGTTGGTGAAGGAGCGGTTCATCGCCCGGCACATGATGATCGAAAGCTCCAGGCCGGAGGAGGCGTCGAGGGCGCCGGCGATGATGAGCAGAGGGTTATCGAGCACGAACCCCATGTGACCGCAGACAGGCCGGCGTAGGAGTTGAGCACCGAGATGACGGTGGGCATGTCGGCGCCGCCGATCGGGATGATCAGGAGCACGCTGAAGATGAGGGAAAGCAGGGCGAAAACCGGGAACAGCCAGGTGCACTCGGGCGCGACGATGAGGACCACGCCGCAGAGGACCGCGAGGCCGGAGCAGCGACAGGTTGACGAGGTTCTGGTTGCGATAGGTGATCGGCCGGGTAGGGAGGATTTCCTGGAGCCTCCCGAACGCCATCAGGTTGCCGGTGAACGGCCGGAGCGAGTTCAGATCTGGCGTCAGACTTACGCAGAGCTTACGCGGAGCAAGTTGGCGGTGACCATGACTACAAACGTCGGCGTTCTAAGTGCATGAATCAAAAGGTACGTACATGGAGCCGACGGTCAGGATTGAACTGACGACCTGCTGATTACGAATCTTCTTGGCGCTTGGTCTGGCTTGGGGAGCGTCCGGCGCGCTTGCTCTGGACGGCGGCGCGCAGGGCTCGGTAGCGCTCGAGGCGGCCTTTGAGGGCTTCCTCGAAGCCGCGGCCCCGGGGCTCGTAGAAGCGCGTGCCGGCCAGCGACTCGGGTAGGCAGTCGAGGCCGCCGACTCCCTCTTCGGTCGCGTGGGCGTAGACGTAGCCGGCGCCGTAGCCGAGCTCGCTCATCAGGCGGGTGGGTGCGTTGCGGATGGCTAGCGGCACGGGGTCGGCGGGGCGCTCTTCGACGGTGCGGCGCGAGGCCTGGTAGCTCTCGTAGAGGGCGTTGCTCTTGGGGGCGAGGGCGAGGTAGATGACGGCCTGCGCCACCGCCAGCTCGCCCTCGGGCGAGCCGAGCAGGTGAAAGGCCTCGCGCGCCGCGAGCGCCTGGACCAGCGCCTGGGGATCGGCCAGGCCGACGTCCTCGCTGGCGAAACGGACGAGACGCCGCGCCACGTAGAGCGGGTCCTCTCCCGCGGCCAGCATGCGCGCCAGCCAGTAGAGCGCCGCATCGGGATCGCTCTCGCGCAGCGACTTGTGGAGCGCCGAGATCAGGTTGAAGTGCTCCTCGCCACTCTTGTCGTAGAGCAGCACCTTGCGCTGCGCGATCCGCCGCACCGCCGCGGCATCGACCCGGTGCGACTTCCCCCCGGCGCCAACTGCAGCCTCGGGCGCACCATCCCCGATGCCGGACGCCGCATCCGCGCCGCCCTGCGCCGCGTCGGCCACGGCCAGCTCCAGCAGGTTGAGCGCCTTGCGCGCATCGCCCGAGGCCAGCTGCGCCAGCGCCGCCAAGGCGTCGTCGTCCACCTCGACCGCCGCCGCCGCCAAGCCGCGCTCGTGATCGCCCAGCGCCCGGCGCATCAACAGAACGAGGCCTTCCAGGTTCAGCGGTCCGAGCACCACGACACGGCAGCGCGACAAGAGCGCCGCGTTGATCTCGAAGGACGGGTTCTCGGTCGTGGCGCCTACCAGGATGATGTCGCCGCGCTCGACGTAGGGGAGGAACGCGTCCTGCTGCGCGCGGTTGAAGCGGTGGATCTCGTCGACGAACAGCAGCGTGCGGCGCCCTTGCGCCCGGCGCAGACGCGCCGCCTCGGCCATCACTTCCTTGACCTCTTTGATGCCCGAGGTGACGGCCGAGAAGGGGAGGAAGTGGCAGGAAGTCGCGGCCGCGATGATCCGCGCCAGGGTCGTCTTGCCCGACCCGGGCGGGCCCCAGAAGATCAGCGACGGGACGCGGTCGGCGGCGATGGCGCGCCGCAGGAAGGCGCCCTCTCCTACGACCTCGGGCTGGCCAACGACCTCGTCGAGCGACTGCGGCCGCATCCGCTCGGCGAGTGGCGAATCGCGGGCCGCTGCCGCCGCCGCGGCCGCCGGGGCAAACCCGACTGGCGGCTGCTGATCGTCGAACAGCCCTGCCATGTTCAGGCGGTCAGTGGGCGGCGGCGCCGGCGGAGCCGACGGCCCCGGCGCCCCAATCGCCCCCGCCGCCGTCCTCCAGCGCGACCTCGACCCGCGCGTCGTTGAAGCAGGCGCCTCCTCCCAGGTCGGCGGCGGTGGCGGGGACCAGGGCATTGGCCGTCGAGCCGGAGCGGGTGTTGTGGCTCCACAACCCCTTGGGCAGCAGCACCACGCCCGCGGCGAGATCGGGATTCAGCCGCGCCGCCGTGAGCACCTCGCCGAGCTCGTTCCAGATGCGGACCGCGGCGCCCTCTCCGATCCCGCGCCGCGCGGCATCCTCGGGGTGGATCTCGAGCGCCACCTGCTTGCGGTGCAGGTGGCCGAGGATCGAGCTGACGGTGCGCGAGGTGGCCGGGGAAATCAGGGCCAGCGGGTAGAGCGCGGTCGCCGGGTCTTCCTGATAGGTGTAGAGGCCGCGCGGCGCCTCGCGGTCGAGCGCCTCGGGGACGAGATCGACCTTGCGGTCGCGGGTGCGCGGAAAGTTGTCGACGAACTGCACCGGCGACTCACCGCAGTCGGGGTTGGCAATACCCGCCTGTTCGAGCTCGGCGCCGACGCGAGGCGAGCGGCGCAGCAACGCGGACGTCAGCTCGGCGGCGCCGTGCGGATCGCCGGGCCGCTCGAGTCCGAGCCGGCGGCAGAGCTCGCCGAAGACCTCGTAGTTGGGGCGCGCCTCGCCCACCGGCTCGACCACCGGCGCCGAGCGGTGCGCGACCAGCGAGCCGTAGCCGCGGCTCAGCTCGTGGTGCTCGAGGAAGGTCGTCGCCGGCAGCACCAGGTCGGCGTAGCGGGCGGTGTCGGTCGCCACCGGATCGTAGACCACCGTGAATAGGTCGTCGCGCTCCAGGCCGCGGCGCACTCTGCCCTGCTCGGGCAGGGTCGCCAGCGGGTTGCAGTTGTAGACGAACAGCACCTGGATCGGCGGCCGGTCCCACTCGAGCAGCGCCTCGCCCAGCCGGTTCATGTTGAGGATGCGGGTCGCCGCGCCGGCCTCGGCGGGCGCCAGCGCCGCCGCCGCGGCATCGTCGAAGGCCCAGGCGCCGCTGTTGCTCAGCGTGTAGCCGCCGCCCCGGACGCCAAACTTGCCGGCGACCGCGGGCAGGGCCAGCGTCGCGGCCACCGCCGATCCGCCGTTGCGGTTGCGCTCGATGCCCCAGCCGGCGCGGATCACCGCCGGCGACGAGTCGGCGTACAGGCGGAAGAAGCGCTCGAGCTCGGCGGCGGCGATGCCCGACACCGCGGCCGCCCGCGCCGGCTCCCACGGTGCCGCGCGCCGCCGCAGCTCTGCGGCGCCATGGGTGTGGGCGGCGAGGAAGCCGAGGTCGGCCCGCCCCTCCTCGAACAGCCAGCGGATCGCCGCCAGGGCGACCACCAGATCGGTTCCCGGCCGCGGCGCCAGGTGCAGGTCCGCCTTCTTGGCCAGCGGCGTCCGGCGCGGATCGACGACCACCAGGCGCGCGCCTTGGCGCTGCGCTTCGAGAATCACCGGCACCAGGTGGATGCCGCTCGCCGACGGATTCACCCCCCAGAGCACGATCAGCCGCGCGTGGCGGAAATCCGGCAGGGCGACTCCCGGCATCTTGCCGTAGAGGCCCGTCGCCGCGCTGCCGGAGGGGGCCGCGCAGACCGTGCGCGCCAGGCGCGAGGCGCCGAGGCGGGCAAAGAGGCGGGCGTCGGTCGTCCCCTGGGTGAGCAGGCCGTTGGAGCCGCCGTAGTAGAAAGGCAGGATCGACTCGCCGCCGAAGCGCTCCCTGGCCTCGCGCATCCGGCCCACGACCAGGTCGAAGGCCTCGTCCCAGCTGACCCGCTCGAAGCTCCCCTCGCCCTTGCGGCCGCGGCGAACGGCGGGGTGAGTCAGCCGCCCTTCGCCGTACATCAGCTCCGGCCAGCGCCGCACCTTGGCGCAGATGAAGCCGTCGGTGAACGGGTTGCGATGGCTGCCGTCGAGCTTGACGACCCGCCCACCCGCAACCTCGACCGTCAGGCTGCAGGCATCGGGGCAGTCGAGCGGGCAGGCGCTCTCGACGCTGCGGGGGCCTTCCGCCGCTGCGAGTGGCTGCGATGGTTGCAATGGCTGCACCATGGTCGCGATCCTATACCCATAGGCAGTCCGTGCGCCCGGCGTCGATGGCGTGTGCCGTGGGTGCGGCGAGCGCCGCGAAGGACGCCTCAGGCGCCGCCGTAGGCCAGCGTGACGAGCAGCGACCGCCGCGGGCCGGGAAAGCCGATGAGGGTCTGGTAGTGCCGGTCGGCGAGGTTGTCGACCCGGCCGCGCAGCTTCCAGCCAGCACCGGCGGCGCTGCCGAGGCGCCAGCCGGCGGCAAAACCGATCACCGGGTAGCCGGCGACCGTGTCGCGGCCGGGCACCGCCAGCTCCTGGTCGAAGGAGCGCGACACCGCCTGCGCATCGAGGCGCAGGCTCAGGCGCTCAAGCGGCCGCCAGTCGACGCGGCCACCTCCCACCCAGCGCGGACGGTGCAGAAGGGGGGCGTGGGAGCGCAGGTCTTTGACCTCCTGCCAGGTAAGGTTGACGGCGGCCGACAAAGGCGCTGCAGGGCGCCAGGTGAGCGCCAGCTCGGCGCCGTGCGCCTCGACGATCGAGCGGTTGACGTGCAAGAAGCGCTGGAAGTCGAAGTCGATGAGATCGCGAAAGCGGTTGTAAAAGAGGGTGGCGCCGGCGGTGAAGCGCGCCGCCGCGAAGGTCTGCTCGGCGCCCGCATCGGCCCCGAACGAAGTCTCTGGGCGCAGGCCGGGGTTGCCGCCCAGCGCCCGCGGGCTGGCCAGGGCAAAGAAGCTGGGCAGCTTGAAGGCCCTCCCGGCGGAGGCGTGCAGGCGGGTGGCGCCGCCGCCCGGCTGGCCGCTCCAGCCGGCGCGCGGGCTCCACTGGCGGCCGCCGCCGCCGCGCGTGCCGGCGCCCCGCGGCCGGTCGAGCCGGGCGCCGAGCTCGACTGTTGAGCGCTCGCCCGCCCAGAGCAGCTCGCTGTAGGCCCCGAGCAGCGTGCGGCCGACCGTGTAGTCGCCGTGCAGCTCTCCTCCCTGGCGCGGCGGCAGGTGCAGCAGGCTGCGGTTCTCTCCGTCCTGGCGCTCGGCATCGAGGCCGCCGCTCCAGTGCAGCCGCTCGCCCTGGTAGAGGGTCACGGCCCCGCCGGCCCGGAGCTGCGAGTAGGCCGTCGTCTGGTCGGAGGCGGGCACCAGGAACCCTACCGCCGGGCTGGTGCGGTCGAGGTCGTGGCGGTACAGGGAGAGCGTCCACTTGCTCGGGTGCGCCGCCGAGTCGGCCGACAGCTCGCCGCCCAGGCCCGTTTCGCGGTGTTCGGAGCGGCGCAGCCGACCGCTGCCGAGCAGCGGGCCGCCCGAAGAGTCGGGGTAGTCGTCGCCGTGCCAGAGGGCGTAGCGCCCGTTGAGCCGCAGCCGCGCCGCGGACCCCAGCGGCTGGTTGAGGCTGCCGCAGCTGTCGAGCTCGCGAAAGCTGTCGCGGGCGATGCGCCGGCTCTCCTCTTCCCAGCCGAGGCCGACGGCATACCCGCCGCGTCCGAGGCCGCCCGAGAGCGTCCCGTGGAGCTGGCGCAGCGCGGCGTTGCCGGCACCCACCTCGAGCTCGGCGGACGGCAGACCGGGACGCCCCTGACGGGTGATGAGGTTGATCGCCCCCGCGAGGCCGGTCGAGCCGTAGATCGAGGAGAGCGGACCGCGCACGATCTCGATGCGCTCGACGGCGGCGGCCGGCAACCCTTCGAGATCGAAGACGTCGCCCACCTGGTAGGTGGGGTCGTTGACCGGCACGCCGTCGAGCAGCAGCAGCGAGAAGCTGTCCTTGCCGCCGCGCATCTGCACGGTGGAGAGGCCGCCGCGGGTGCCGTTGGTGGTGACGTCGAGGCCGGGCACGAAGCGCAACAGCTCGGCCACGGTGCGCACTCCCGATTCCGCGATTTCCTGCCTCGTGAGCACCGTCACGGTGGCGGTCGCCGAAGCGAGCGGCCGCGCCGACACGGTGGCGGTCTCGTAGAACTTCGCGCCCCCCGGCCCTGGCTCAGGATCCGCCGCCGCCGCCTCTGGGGAGTTCTCGGCCGCCCCGGCGGTCTCGCTTTCCGCGCCGGCTATTCCCCCCGCGGTCGGCGGCGCGGGAGCCGGCGGGGCCACGCCGGAGGCCGGGGCCGCGCCCTGAGCATGGGCTGGCCGCGCCAGCGCGGCTGCCAGCGTCAGGGCGGCGGCCGCCAGCCACACGGCCGCCAGCACGCGGGCGGAAGCTGACCGCCGGACGCGGGCCAGCGAGGTGGCCGGCGGGCAGCGTTCGAGTCCCTTCGCCGCCTGCGCCGGCGCCGCACCCCTCCCAGCCCTCCTCTTCAAGCGGGGCAACCGGCCTGCAGCCACTGCAGGACGAGCCGGCGCTGGTCCGCCGACATCTCGCGCGTCACCGGCATGAAGTTGGGGTCCGACTCGGGCAGCGCCAGCACCGCGGCAATCGGCTTGGCGTTGGCCTTCACGTCGTCGTAGGACGACAGGTCGACGATGCTCGCCATGTAGGCATAGAGGAAGTAGTACTCGAAGAGGATCGGCGCCACATCCTTCCAGGTCGGATTGACGATCGGCGGATCGATGCTGTTGAACACCTTGACGGTGATCGGCGCCCCCGGGACGTTGTCGGCCGCCGAAGCCCACGGACCGCCGATGAAATAGAGCTGGCCGTCGACGAACTTGCGCCGCGCCGGCTTGGGCGCCGGGTTGCTGGCCTGCAGGGGGATCTCGGCTCGGCCGTCAGCGCCGGTCGTGACGCTCTGGGGAAACGACAGCGCTCCCGCGGGCTGGTTGTTCTGGTCCTGGCCATCGGGGCCGGGCTGCGGAATGAGAGTGAGCGGCAGCGCGAGACCGGGCGCAGGCTGCCCGAACGTCGTGGCAACCAGGGTCATCGAGCCGCGGTCGCCGGGGTTCATGTAGAGCGTCGCGCCGTCGGCCTCCGTGTAGAGGCCGTTGGAGCTCTCGGCCAGGCCGACGCCCCCCGCGATCAGGACGGCAAGCGGCTGGCCGGCGACCTGCTGCAGCTGTTGCGGCGTGAGCTCGACCTGCGCCACTCCCGCGGTGACCTCGAGCTGGTAGTCGATCGCCCCCAGCGCCGCGGGCCCGCCGGGAAGAAGCACGGCGGCCTGCATCGTGCCGAGGTCGATCGGCGGGCCGCCGGGCGTCTGCTCCGGCACCGAGTTGCCGAGATCGAAGGTCAGGGTCGAACGGCGCGGATCGACCTTCGCCGGTGCGAACCAGAGCGGCGAGCCGCCGGTCCACCCGGCGGGCGGCGGCGGCGGGCCGAGGAAGCGATCGACGGCGTTGAACCGCGGCTGACCACGCTGCCACGGCCCGATCGTGCCGACGATCTTGCCATGCTGGAAACCGGCGCTCTGCTGGCGGTCGTTGTAGCCGTAGCAGCTCAGCCGGATCGACAGCCCATCCGGGCTCGCCGCCTGCAGCTGGCCGAGCAGCGGCGAGGAGCCGGCGTCCCACTGCAGCGCCTGCAGCACCGACTGGAAGGCGCCTCCCGCCGCGGTGTCGCCGCTCATCGACGGCACCCGGGTGAACCAGAGGTTGAGCAGGGTGCCCGCCTCCAGGAAATGACCCTGCAGGAGGGTCGCGCCGCCCGCCACGAGGCGCAGGTCGAAGCCGTAGAGACGCGTCCGCCCCTGCTGATCGGTGTCGAGGTCGACCAGCTTGGCAGGGTATTTCGCGGCATGGCTCTGGCAACCGGCCCCGATCACCGGGTCGCCCGCGAGGTGCAGGGTGCCGCTGCCGTCGACGAAGGAGCGCACGGTGGCAGTGACCGTCCAGGCGTGCGAGCCGTATGGGTTCCACGACAGGTTGAGCTGCCCGCGGTTGGCCGGATCGTAGTTGGCGATTGTGTTGTTGATCGTCGAAGGATCGGCGGTGAACGTGCCAGCGAAGTGGAGACGCGGAACGTCGAGATAGCTCATGACTCCCTCCTCCCTCCAGACCTTCACGGCTGCTGACAAGAAATCGGAAAATCGACGCTACCACAACAGAATCGAAATTGACAATGGTCTTAAGATGTCACAGCGACTCGCCGGCGACGGCCGTGCCAGACCAGGACGACGAGAGCCGCCGCGGAGGCGCCGCAGGCGGCGAGGCCGGCGCGCAGACCCGGGGGCGCGAACTCGAGGGTGACGCGGGTCACGCCGGCGGCGACGCGGACCCCGAGAAATGCGCCGTCGACGGTCAGCTTGGGGAGCGGCTGCCCCGCGTGGCCTCTCTGCCCGCTCTGCCCGCCGCCTTCCGCGACGCGCGCCTCCCAGCCCTCCGGCATCTGCAGGGACGTCGCGAGGAGACGCTCGCCGGCACCCGGGACCTCCAGCGTCAGCCGCCCGGGTCTGCCGGCACGTCCGCTGCCGGCGGCTCGCCCGCCCTCCCTTGCGCCCGCAGCCGTGCCGCCGGCCACTCGCGCCGCGAGCACCCCAGCCTCCTCCAGGGCCGGCGTTCCCTCGAGCGGCGTCCGCTCGCGCCCCGCCTCCGGGGCCGGCGCCGCCCTGGCCGGCGTCCAGCCGCGAGCCTCGTCGCGGAAGAGAGCGACGCGCCCGGGATCGTCCAGCGCGGCGACCCAGCGGTCGAGCCCGGCGCGGTCGATCAGGTCGACGGCGCGGGGGACGAACCAGCGCGGCAGCGCGGCCGGGTTGCGATAGACCACGAACGGCAGCATCTCTCGGCCAGCGGCCACCTCCGCCATGCCGCGCGGGCGGGGCAGATAGAGGTTGCCGACCACCGCCCGGACGTTGAGGAACGACAGCAGCGCGTGGTCGGTGCGGTTGAAGCTGGCATAGTAGTTCTTGGTGGTCGGCCTGAAGTCGAAGGCAGTGCCCAGGATCCGCAGGTAGGCGGCCGGGGCGAGCACGTTGTTGGGCCGCAGCTCGGCCAGCCCGTACACCGGCAGCAGCGCGGGGTAGACCAGCCGGTCCATCCCCACCACCCGCCAGCTGCCGCCGCCGGTCTCGCGAGTCAGCACCTCGGCGAGCTCGGTGCGCGGGTAGAAGAGCTCGGCCTGACCATGAGGCAGCTGGCGCTGCGCCCACGGCACCAGATCGAGCCCGACCGCCGCCACCATCAGCCCGGCGCTCCAGGCCCGCCCCGGCCGCCAGCGCGCTGCGAGCGCCGCCGCGCCCAGCAGCCCCCAGAGCAGCAGCACCCATGGGGAGTGGTCGGCCGCCAGGCTGATCGCCGCCGCGAGTCCCAGCGCCAGGGCGAGCAGCGCCAGCTGCCGCCGGCGGCGAGCGCCAAAGAGCAAGGCGTCGGTCCCGCCGGCCCCCGCCACGGCCAGCGCGAGGCTGGCTACCGGCAGCAGCCGGAGGTAGGTCGGCACACGCAGCGCCGGCACCGCATAGATCAGATGGGCGATCGGCAGGAATGCGGCCGCCACCAGCAGCGCGACGATAGCGAAGCCGAGCAGCGGCCGCGAGCGGCGGTCGCGCCGCGCCAGCAGCGCCACCAGCGCGCCGGCGAATGCGACCACCCCGGGATAGCCGCTCAGCGCATCGGCCCAGTCGAAGGGGCCGTGGAATGGCTCTTCATACGGCACCCCGTACACCCGCGGACTGGTGGGGGCGAGCAGGAATCCGCGCCACGGCCAGAGGAACCAGCTCGCCGGATCGGCGATCCGCACCTGGTGCGGCGGCATGGTGATGCCCGCCATGTCGCGCGCCCGCTGCGAGGACGGAACCGCGTGCAGGAACGGCAGCAGCTGCGGCGCCGCCAGCCCGCAGCCAAGCAGCGCCGCCAGCCCCGCCGCAGCGACGCCGCTACGCAAGGGCGCAAACCGGCCGCGAACCGGCGTGAAGCCGCCCCGCCCCCGCGCGATCGACGACCCGCTCGGCGTCCCGCCGCCGGTCGCCTCGTTGCGCTTTCCTTCCGCCGACCCGCTTGGCCCTCCGCTGCCGCTCGCCTTCTTCCGCCGCAGGCCGCAGCCGGCGACGCCCGCCAGCAGCCCCCCTGCCACCGCGGTCTCAGGATGCCCCGACAGCAGCATGGCCGCGGTGATGAGCGCCGTCGCCGCGACCAGCCGCGCCCGCGGACGGCGCCAGAGCTGGATGGTGCCGAGGGTCAGCCAGGGCACCCAGGCGAGCGTCGCGCTGTGCGGGAAGAGCCCCCAGGGCATGAGGCCGCCGCCCAAGGTGAAGCCGGCGGCAGCGAGCAGCGCCGACCACCGCGAGCGGCCGAGCCGCCGCACCAGCAGCCAGACCCCCTCGAAGCCGAGCAGCATCTTGAGCGCCAGGGTGGCCAGCAGGAAATGCTGGATCGGCAGCGGCCTGGCCAGCATGGCGATCGGCGACAGCACGCCGGCCTGCGGATTGAGCCAGGGCGAGCTGCCGCCGTCGAGCCGGTCGGACCACAACGGCAGGTGGCGCGCGCGCAGGGCATGGCGCACCTCGAGCTCCCAGGGCAGGAACTGGTAGACCGTGTCGCTCAGCAGCTGGTGGGTGACCCGGACGTGGCGCAGCTCGGGGAACGGCAGAGCGCGGTCGAGCGTCCCGGTCGGCACCAGCAGATCGCCGCTCCACAGCCACGGCGAGAGGAAGGCGAGCGGCAGCAACAAGCCGCATGCGGCCGCCCGCCGCTCCAGCCGCACCTCGAGACCCCAGGCGAGCGCCAGGCAGATCGCCTGCATCGCGCCCAGCGCCAGCAGCAGCAGCCCGAAGATCAGCTTAGCCCCTCGCCCTCACCGACGACACTCGGCGCCACGCGGCGGCGGCTCAGGCGAAGCCGTCGGTGCCAGCGCCAGGGGTCGCGCCGCTGGCGATGCCGGCCTCGACAGCGGCAACCACCGCGTCGGTGAACTGGGTGGTCGTCGCCTGGCCGCCGAGGTCGTGAGTGAGGACCCGGTCGCGGACGATCACCTGGCGGATGGCGGCCCCGACCCGCCGCGCGATCTCGTCCTTGCCGAGGTGGTAGAGCATCAGGATGGCGGAGCGGATGAGCGCCAGCGGATTGGCGAGGTCGCGCCCCGCGATGTCCGGCGCGCTGCCATGCACGGCCTCGAAGACCGCCGCATCGGTGCCCAGGTTGGCGCCCGGCACCACACCGAGCCCTCCCACCAGGCCGGCGCAGAGGTCCGACACGATGTCGCCGTAGAGGTTCTCGAGCAGCAGCACATCCCAGGCTTCGGGCCGGATGACCAGCTGCATGCACATGTTGTCGACGATGCGGTCGTCGGCCTTGATGTCGGGGAAGTCCTGCGCCACGCGGCGAAAGCAGTCGAGGAAGAGCCCGTCGGAGAGCTTCATGATGTTGGCCTTGTGCACCGCGGTGACCCGCTGGCGGCCGTGGCGGCGGGCATACTCGAAGGCGAAGCGGGCGATCCGCGTCGAGGCCCGCTCGGTGATGATCTTCAAGCTCTCCACCACGCCGGGGACGACCACGTGCTCGAGGCCGCTGTAGAGGTCCTCGGTGTTCTCGCGCACGATCACCAGGTCGACACCCTCGAAGCGGTGCGGGATGCCGGGCAGCGAGCGCGCCGGCCGCAGGTTGGCATAGAGGTCGAGCTTCTGGCGCAGCTGGACGTTGACCGACTGGAAACCGCCGCCGACCTCGGTGGTCACCGGCCCCTTGAGCGCGACACGGTTGCGCCGTATCGATTCGAGGACCTCGCCGGGTAGCGGATCGCCATGCAACTTGACGGCTTCGGCGCCGACGATATGGCTCTCAAATGCCAGCTCGGCGCCGGCCGCCTCGAGCACCCGCACCGTGGCCGCCGCCACCTCGGAGCCGATGCCGTCGCCGGGGATCAGGGTGATGGTGGTCTTGCTCATGCGCCCATCCAGAAGGAGGAGACCGATTGACTTCCCCGCCCCGGGTGCCGGCGGGCGGCGCTTCGCGGAGCCCCAGAGGCTATCACGCAACCGGCCGCGCCTCCCGGCATCTCCAAGCTCGACGCGCTCGAACCGGGTCCTATCCGGCGGTAAACTACCAAGCTTCGGTCACAAGCCCTTCAACCTGGTTGAAGTGGCGATCACGGGTTACCAGGACAAGGTTGTGTTGGCGGGCGCCGGCCGCGACCCAGAGATCGTTTTCTGGAATGGGCCGGCCTTTGCTCCGCAGCTCAGCTTTGATCGATCCGTGAGCTGGGCCGTTTCAACGTCCATGCCGAGCACGACGCAGGACCGCGCAAACGTCTCGACCTCGGCGGCGTTCTGCTGCGGCCGGCCCGAGTGGGCCGCGCCGTAATACAACTCGCCCAACACGACCAAGGGCAGCAGGAGCTCGGATGCGGCATCGAGCCGTTCCTGGACCTGCGGATCTCCACTGAGAAAGGCAACGATAATGTTGGTGTCGAGCAGGCGCTTACCACTCATCGAGGTCCACCCGCTCGCACCCCTCCTCGATGGCCTCCATCATCTCGCGGGCAGACTCGGGATCGAGTACTCCAGCAAACCGCCTGAGGTCTCGACCTGGCGTGCCCTGGGGGGTCGGTGAGACAAGACCATGTACGAGCTCGGCGGCGCGCACCTGCTTCTCCGCGGAGAGCCGCTCCAGATCGCCGAGGATCTGCTCTTTGATTGCCGGGTTGACCATCGGGCGCCTCCTTGGTCGCAATTGTAGCTCTCTGGGCAATCCGTTCGTTCTTGGGATCTCCGCGTCCCAAGGGCGGACCGCGCCGCGTCCGCGCGCCTCTCGCTCCTCGGCGTTCGCCTGGCGGCGGACCGAGATAGTGCGACTGGCGCGCCCGTTGCAGCGCCTCGGGCAGCGGGTCCGACATCGCACAGCCTTTCTTGCCGGGAGACGACGATGAGCCCACTAGTCCGGGATCTTGCCGCGGCGTGGCGGCGCCTCAAGCGTTCGCCCACCTATGCCTTCGCCGCCGTCGCGACGCTGGGCGTAACCCTGTCCGCCTTGACCACCATGGGGGCGGTCGTCGAGGCCGTGTTGCTGCGCCCCCTTCCCTTCCGCAATCCGGCGCGGCTGGTGGCGTTGTGGGAAGCGGCGACGGCGAACGGCCGCGACATGTCGCGGCTGGCGGCCGCCAACTTCTTCGATCTCCGCGCGCAACGCCAGCTCTTCGAGCGTGCGGCGCTCTTCGGCGCGGAAAGCCGCCGCCTGACCGGCAACGGCGATCCCGAGCAGATCCACGGCGCGCGCGTCCAGCCCGACTACTTTCGCGTCCTCGGCGTCCCGCCGGCCCTGGGCCGCGCCTTCGACGAGGCGGACGCCCGGCCAGGCGCGCCGCCGGTCGTCATCCTCGGCAACGCTCTCTTCCGGCGCCGCTTCGGCGGCCGTGCCGAGATCCTCGGGCAGCCCATCGTTCTCGACGGCGCGCCATGCACGGTGGTTGGCGTGATGCCTCCCGCCCTGTATCCGACCTGGCCGCTGACCTCTGGCGGCCTCAACACCCTGCCCGAGTACCAGCAGTTCTGGGTGCCGCTGACGCTGGATGCCGCGTGGAGCTCGAACCGCCGCACCCACATCTTCGGCGCCCTCGCCCGGCTGCGCCCGGGCGTGACTCTCGACCGCGCCCGAGCCGGGCTCGGCCCCCTGGCGGCGCGCCTCGCGCGGGAGTATCCGGCGACCAACGGCAACAGCCGGTTCCGGATCGTGCCGCTCGCCGAGGAGTTCAGCGGCAGCAGCCGGGACCTCTTGCTGGCGCTCGCCGCGGCGGCGGCGCTCACCGCGGCGCTGGCCGCCGCCAACCTGACCGGTCTCTCGCTGTCCCGCGCGCTCGACCGCCGCGCCGAAACCGCGATCCGTCTCTGGCTGGGGGCGCCGCACGGCGCGCTGGCACGTGAGGCTTTCGTCGAGGCCGCGGTCGTGGCGCTCGGCGGGGCGGCGCTCGGCCTGCTGCTGGCGCGGGTCGAGCTGCCGCTGCTCGCCAGCCTGCTGCCGGTCGAGATCCCGCGGCTCGCCGAGGCCCGGGTCGGCTTCCAGGTCGCGCTCGCTACTGCTGTGGCGGCGCTGCTCTGCGCGGGCGTCCTCGGCGGAGCGCTGGCCTTTGGCGCCTCGGGCGGCGCCGCCTCCTCGGGGCTGCGCCTGGAACAGGCCACCGCGCGCGACCGGCTCGGTCACCGCCGCACCCTGCACCGCGGCCTGGTCGTCGCCCAGGTGGCCCTGAGCGTCGCCCTGCTGTCGGTGGCCGGACTCTTCGCGCGCAGCATCCTGGCGCTGGGGCGCGTCGAGACCGGCTTCGTCGCCGGCGGGGTGGTAACCGCAGCGGTGTCGCTGCCGCCCTCCGAGTACGGGGCGTGGGACCGCGTCGTCGAGCTCGATCGCGCGCTGGTCGCCGCCGTGGGCGCGCGGCCGGAGGTGGCCGCCGCCGCGGTCGCCTACGACTCGCCGCTCGAATCGACCTGGATCGACGCCTTCAGGCTGCTCGACGGCGGCCGTGCCGAGGATGCGGCCGGAAGCGTGTCGGCGCACCTCAACATCGTGAGCCCGGACTTCTTTCGCGCCGTCGGCCTGCGGCTCGAGCGGGGCCGCGCCTTCGAGACGGCGGACGAGCGGGCGCACCCCGGAGCGGCCGTGGTCAGCGAAAGCTTCGCCCGCCGCTTCTTTCCTGGGGAGAGCGCGATCGGGCACCGGCTCGAGGCGCTGACGCCGTCGCGCATGTGGGCTGGCAGCGGCGCCGCGACCGAGTTCCGCATCGTCGGCATCGCCGGCGACGTCCGCAACCAGGGTATCGACCGCGAAGGGGCCCCGACCGTCTACCTGCCGGCCGCCCAGTTTCCGCAGCAGGAAATGACGCTGATCGTGCGCACCCGCCGCGAACCGCTCAGCCTGGCGCCCGACCTGCGGCACATGGTGGCGGCGCTCGATCCGTCGCTGCCGCTGGGCCGGGTCGACACGCTGGTCGCGGCGCTGGACAGGCAGGTGGCGAAACCGCGCTTCGCGCTCCTGGTGGTGGGCGTCTTCGGCACGGTCGCGGTCCTGCTCGCCGGGCTTGGAATCTACGGCCTGCTAGCGCTGGTGACCGGCTACCGCAGGCACGAGATCGCGGTGCGGATGGCGGTCGGCGCGCGGCCGGCCGACATCGCCGGCGAGGTGCTCGGCCAGGCGTCCCGGCTGGCCGCCGCCGGCGCCGTCCTGGGCATCACCTGCGGCAGCCTCTGCGGCCGCGCCCTGCAGCATCTCTTCTTCGGCGTGCAGGCCGCCGATCCCGCCGTGGCGGCGGGCGCCGCCCTGATCCTCGTCCTCACCGCCCTCGCCGCGGCGCTCGGTCCGATGCGCCGAGCGGTGACCGTCGACCCGGCGCACACCCTGAGGAACTGAAAGCCGCGCGCAAGGCCATGCCGTCCCCGCAACGCCTCCGGCCACGCATGGGAGACTGCAGCGGGGCGCGGAGGGGGGCAGCCCGGCCTGCTGCTAGAATCGCCGCCCGATCCGCCCCGCTCCGCTTCCGACCCGCCACCGCACTCGTACCCGGAGAGCCGTTCCCATGCCCGATACTCCGCCCCGCCGCCACCTCTCCGGCCGCGCCATCAACCCGCGGGCGCTGACCGGCCGCGAGAGCGTCGCCGAGCTGATCGGCCAGACCTTCACCGCCTACAACGCCGGCCGGTTGCGGGAAGCTTGCGAGCTGCTGGTCGGCAAGATGCTGCGGCCGGAGGTGACGGTCGGGGTCAGCCTGTCGGGTGCCCTCACCCCGGCGGGGTACGGCAAGTCGTGCCTGGTGCCGCTCATCGAGGCCGGGGCGATCGACTGGATGGTGTCGACGGGCGCCAACCTCTATCACGACACCCACCATGCGATCGGGTTGTCGCTGCACGCCGGCAGCCCTTTCTGGAACGACGTCGAGCTGCGCGAGCAGGGGGTGGTGCGGATCTACGACATCGTCTTCGACTACACCGTGCTGCTCGAGACCGATAAGTTCTACCGCCGCCTGATGCGCCTGCCCGAGTTCCAGCGGCCGCTCTCGACCGCCGAGTTCCACTACCGCATCGGGCGCTATGTGGCCGCGGTCGAGGAACGGCTCGGGCTCGCCGGGACCTCGCTGCTCGCCGCGGCCTACCGCCACGCGGTGCCGATCTTCACCTCATCTCCCGGCGACAGCTCGATCGGCATGAACGTCGCCGAGCTCGCCCTGGAGGGCGGCAAGCTCGTCTTCGACGTCAACCTCGACGTCAATCTCTCGGCGGCCATCGTCTGGCAGGCCAAGGATGGCGGCGGCAAGAGCGCCTGCTGGATCCTGGGCGGCGGCAGCCCCAAGAACTTCATGCTGCAAACCGAGCCGCAGATCCAGGAAGTGCTGGGGCTGTCCGAGGCCGGCCACGACTACTTCCTCCAGGTGACCGACGCGCGGCCCGATGTCGGCGGCCTGTCGGGCGCCACGCCGGGCGAAGCGGTCTCGTGGGGCAAGGTGGATCCGGAGATGCTGCCCGACGCGGTGGTGGTTTACTGCGACGCGACGATCGCCCTGCCGCTGCTCACCCATTACGCCCTGGCGCAGGGCGCGCGGCGGCAGCCGAGACGGCTCTGCGAGCGGCTGCCGCAGCTGCTGGAGCTGCTCGAGGCGGGGTTCGCCGCCAAGCGTGAGGAGCGGATCGGCGAGGGGGCCTTCAGTGAGGACGGCCCAGCTCTTCGATCCTAGCCACCACGTCGCGGTAGTTGGTGTTGATGCCGTAGACCTCGACGAAGGTCTTGTAGGCCGAGTCGGCGTCGCCCATGCCGACATAGACGCAGCCCAGGTCGTAGAGCAGGCCGAGCGTGTCGTCCTCGGTGACGTCGGGCGCCTCGAGGCCGCGCCGGTACCACTTGATGGCCAGCTCGGGCAGCCCCTTGTCGAGGAAGCAGAGGCCGAGCATCGAGCAGCACTGCACGAGATAGCGGGCGTCTTTGGCCGAGAGCTGGAACTCGCCGATCGCCTCGTCGAGCAGGCCCATCTCGCGGTAGGCGATGCCGAGGTTGAAGTGGGTGTCGTAGTCGGTCGGCGACAGGTGCTCGGCGACGCCGCGCTTGAATCCCTCGACGATCTCCTCGAGCGACTGCTCCTGGTGGATCAGCAGGTCGTCCCCCTGGAAAACCGGCTCTTTCGACAGTTCTTGCTCGAGCTCGCGGGCGAGGTCGAAGAAGTCCTCCTCCTCGTCGAAGAGGTGGGACGACCTGGCGGCGCCCTTGCGCTTGCCGGAGTCGACCTCGTCGAGCCAGCTCATGCCGGTGTCGTCGAGCCCGGAGGCCAGCGGCCCGGGCCGACGGCCGGACGGCTGGGAGGGCGGGGGTGGCGGCGCGAACGCTGCCGGACCCGCGGCCACACCGGCCGCGGCGGCGGCGGCGGGTCGGCCAAATGCCGGCGGCTGCGTGTCGACGGTCTCGTCCCATTCGAGACCCTGGCTCTCGATCATGGCACCGATCTCGAGCGGATTGAAGACCGGCTGCTCGGGTGGCGGCGGCGCGCCGACACCAGGGACCAGCGGCGCAACCTCCTCACCTGCCGTCTCCGCGGGCCCGGCCGGCGGCGCGAGCTGGAAGGGCAGCACGGGCGGGAGCTGGGCGGGGGCGGCCGGCATTAGGGGCGGGAGACCCACGACCTCCGGAGCCGAGGGAGCCGGGGGAGCGACCGGGGCCGGCGCCGCGGCGGGCGCGGCGGCCGCCGGCACGGCAGGCTCCGCGATGCCAGAGGGGGGCGCAGGGGGCACAAGCGACGGTTTGCGCGCCGCCTTCGCCTTGCCGGGCTCCCTGGCCGCCGGCAGCAGCCCTGCGAGCATCTGGTCGATCTCGCGCTCGGCCTTGCGCGTCTTCCTGGGCGACGCCGGCGGCGCGGCCTTGGCGGCGGAGCGGGCCGCGGCGGCGATCTCTTCGAGCTGGGCGAGGCTGGCCGGAGGCGTCGTCGGGCCCGCGGGGGCGCCGGCACCTACCGCCGGCCGGGCGATCTCCTGGAAGGTGGGCAGGGCCGCGGCAGGCGCCACGGCCGGAGCTTCGCGGGCGGCGGGCACCGAGGCCACGCGTTCGCCGTCGAGGCGGTAGCCGGCCGCGAGCAGCTTGCGGCGCAGCTTGAGCCAGGGCTCGCGGTCGCCGCTCCGTTCGCAGATTCGCGACACCCGGTTGGCGAGGTCGACGACCCGCGAATGCCGCCCCTTGTCGAAATAGAGCTGGATCAGCAGGCCGTAGGCCTGGATGCGGTGGGGCTTGAGCCGCAGCGCCTCGCGCAAGCGTTCGGCCGCCTTCTCCTCCAGGCCATACTTGGCCAGCACTTCGGCTTCCGAGACCAGGTCCTCATAGCGCTCGACGGTCTGTGGCTGGAGCTCGGCCGCGGTGCGCTCGAGCAGGTCCGAGTCGATCTTGATGCCCGGCGCCGGTGCCGCCGGCGGCGGAGCTTCATCGGCCGGCGGCCGGCTGCCGGCGTCCGGCGCGAAGCCGGCCGCAATCTCGCCAGCCAGCGCCGACCTTTCCGGGAACGCGGCAGCGTCCGAAGCGACCTCCGGGAAGTGCCGCACGTCCATCACCGGACGTGCGGCGCCAGAAGCCGAGGTGGCGGAAGCCGCGGCAGCCGCCTCCGCGACGGACGGCTCCACCCCCTCGACCGGCGCCAGCGGAGCGAGGTCGCGATAGGCGGCAAAGGGATTGAGCAGCTCGATGCCGTCGATGTCGGCGAGGGGATCGATGAGCTCGAGGCCCGCCCCCTCTGCCGCGGCCGGCTCTCCGGCGGCCGGCGCCGATTGCGGGGCGGCGGACCAGGCAGGCGCCGCGGCGCCCGCCGCCGTGCCTGGAGCGGCGGCGGGTGACTCCTGGGCCCACGGTGGACGGTGCGGCGCCTCGAGCATGTCGGGCGGCGGCTTGACCAGGCTAGGCGGTTCTGCTTCGTCCTCGATGTCGAGGACGAAGGCGTCGTCGAGCTCGAGCTCGATCTCGGCGGCCTCGCCAGCCCGGCCAACCCCGCCGATCCCGCCACCCCCTCCAATCCTTGCGGCCGCTCGGCCGGCCGCTTCAGCGCCCGCATCCGGTACCGCCGGCTCCAGCTCGTCGACCTCGAAGGCCGGCTGCTCCTCGGCCAGATGGGGCAGCATGGAGGCGGCCGCTTCCCCCATCTCCCCCATCTCCCCCATCTCCCCAATATCGAGATCGATCTCGATTTCCTCTACCGCTGCCGCCGGGGTGGGCGGCGATGCCGCCGGGGTGGCTGGAGCCGGCGCGGGTGGCCGGGCCGCCGCGGCCGGCGACTCCTCGGCCACGACCGGCGCGCCGATCAGCCGCACCACCCGCTCGGCCAGCGGATTGCGCTCGACCGCCGCGGACAGGAAGCGGACGACCAGGGTGTTGCTTCCCGCCTCCTTGAGCTTCAACGCGGCGTCGGTGATGAAGCCGATGTTCTCGCTGTCGATGGCGAGCGCCCGGGTATAGACCCGTTCGGCCTCCTGCGGGTGGCCGTGCTCGATCATCATCTCGGCGATGAGGCGGTACTCGCCCATCGCCTTCTCGGTCAGCTTGAGCTGCTGATAGAGCTCGGCCAGCTTGACGTGATAGCTCGGATTGTTGGGCTCGAGCTCCGCCATCTTCTGGTAGATCGCGATGGTGGAGGTCGAATTGTCGTGCTTCTGGTAGTAGTCGGCCAGCACCTGGTACTGGGTGCGGGCCTCGGTGACCAGCCCCTGGCGGTGGTAGAGCTCGGCCAGGCTCTCATAGACGTCGAGGCGCGTCGGGTCGAGCTTGATGATCTTCTTGTAGATCGCGATCGCTTTGACGAAGAAGCCTTCGGAGGAGTACTGCTCCGCGATCTGGTTGAAGAAGTCGACCGCCTCGTCGATGCGCTGGATGCGCGCATAGAGGTCGCCCACGCGGTTGAGAGTGTTGATGTCGTTGGGGTTCTCTTCGAGGAGCTTGCGGTACTCGCGGATCGCCGGCTCGATCTTGCCGCGCGAGACGTATTTCTCGGCGGTCTGGACCACCTGCTCGCGCTTGACCGCCATCAGCGGCCCCCTCCGGCGAGGGTGGCGCGGCGGGGCAGGACCTGGGCGAAGGTCAGACGATGAACCGGGGACGGCCCATAAGCCGCCAGGGCCGCGAGGTGCTCGGGAACCGAGTACCCCTTGTGGACGGCGAAGCCGTAGCGCGGATAGCGGCGGTCGAGCTCGACCATCAGGCGATCACGCTCCACTTTGGCGACGATCGAAGCGCAAGCTACCGCATAGCTTATGGCATCGGCCCGCACCACGGGAAGGCAGGGGAAGCCGCAGCCGGCGATGCCGACGGCGTCGACGAGGGCGCAGTCGGGAGCCGGGCGCAGCGCGGCGAGCGCCTCGCGCATCGCCAGGCGGGTGGCCTCCAGGATGTTGACCCGGTCGATCACCTCGGCCGGCATCTTGCCGACCGCGCACGCCACGCAGCTGCCGCGGATCGCCGCCGCCCGCCGCTCCCGCTCGAGGGCGGGCAGGCACTTGCTGTCGTCGACCCCCGGCACCAGGCGGCCTGGGTCGACGATCACGGCCGCCGCCACCACCGGGCCGGCGAGCGCGCCCCTCCCAACCTCATCCACACCCGCGATCAGGGCGAAGCCGCACTCCGACAGCAGCTCCTCCAACCCGCGCAACAGGCGGAGGCGATAGGCTTCGGCGAAGAGCTCGAGGATCACCGCCCGTACCCGGCGTCTGGCGTTGGCTCGCCGAGGCGCCGCTACGAGCTCGGCCGGTCGTCGCGGCGCTCTTCGATCCGGGCCGCCTTGCCGCGCAGTGAGCGGAGGTAGTACAGCTTGGCGCGCCGCACCTTGCCCCGCCGCACCACTTCGATCCGATCGATCGAAGGGGAATGCAGCGGGAAGATCCGCTCGACGCCGATGCCGCCCGAGATCTTGCGCACAATGAAGGTCTCGCGGGTGCCGCCGCCGCGGCGGCTGATGACCACGCCCTGAAAGACCTGGATGCGTTCCTTGTCGCCTTCGACGACCCGCACATGAACCCGGATCGTGTCCCCGGCGCGGAACTCCGGCTGCTCCTTGTGAATGTAAAGACTCTCAACCTGCTGCAGTTGATTCACGACGCCACCTCCATCATCGGCAAAGCTGGTTTCCGCTCGCCGCGGGTCCGGTCATTATAGCGCCTGGCCGCGCGCCTCACCGTCCGGTCATCGGCAGGCGGAGGAGATCCGGGCGCTTGGCCTGGGTCGCGCGCCGGGCCTGCTCCTCGCGCCAGCGCCGGATCGCGGCGTGATCGCCCGACAGCAGCACCTCCGGCACCGCCAACCCCTCGACCACCGGCGGCCGGGTGTAATGCGGATAGTCGAGCAGCCCGCAGCGGAAGCTCTCGCGCTCGACCGACTCCGCCAGACCCACCACGCCGGGGATCTGCCGCGAGATCGCCTCGATCAGGACCAGCGCCGGCAGCTCCCCGCCCGCGAGCACGTAGTCGCCAATCGACACCTCCTCGTCCACCACCGCCAATCTCACCCGCTCGTCGATCCCCTCGTAGCGCCCGCAGAGCAAGATCAGGCGGCCGCGGCCGGCCAGCTCGCGCACCTTGGCGTCGTCGAGACGGACGCCCTGGGGAGAGAGCATCACTCTCCAGGGGGCTGGGGCCGCCGCCGCGGCCTCGAGGGCTCGCACGGCGCGGATCCATGGCGGCGCGGTCATGACCATGCCCCCGCCGCCGCCATAGGGCTCGTCGTCCACGCTGCGATGCCGGTCGGCGGTGAAATCACGCAGGTCATGGACGGTGACCTCTAGCAGCCGGCGCTCGATCGCCCGTCCCACCAGGCTGGTGGCGAGGAACGGAGCGAAGAGCTCCGGAAAGATGGTCAGGACCTGGACGCGCATGTCTCGAGTAGTCCCGGCGGCAGCTCCAGCTCGATCGTTCCCGCGGCCACGTCGACGGCGCGCAGAAAACGCTGCACGAACGGCACCGGAAGCTGCCGCTGGCCGTCGGAGACGATCAGCAGCCACCCGCCGCCGTCCTCGACGAGGTCGACCACCCGGCCGAGCTCCTGCCCGGCGCCGCTACAGCGGCATCCCACCAGCTCGTACTGGTAGTAGGTGCCGGCCGGCGGCGCGGGCACGCGCGAACGCTCGACCTCGAGCCAGGCACCCCGCAGCGCCGCGGCGCGGTCGCGGTCCTCGATGCCGTCGAAGCGGACCAGGACGCCGGCGCGGTGCGGTCTGCTCGCGACGACGGTCACCGTGACCGCCGGCTCGTTCGCCCGGTTGAGCAGCAGCTCGCTGCCCGCCGCCAGGCGCTCCGGCACGTCGCTCAGCACTTCGACCGCTACCTCGCCACGCAAGCCGTGGGGGCGCAGCACGCGTCCGACGGTGATGGTCTGCGGCAGGTCGAGGCGCTGTTCAGTCCTCGATGATCTCGAGCTCATAACGCTGGCCGGTCCGGTCGCCGTGGGTCTCGAGCAGGGTGCGCAGCGCCCGCGCCGTCCGCCCCTGGCGCCCGATGACCTTGCCCAGGTCGTCAGGCGCGACCCGCAGCTCGAGCAGCGTGCCGCGGTCGCGCCGTCCCTGGACTTCGGCCACTTCGACCTGCTCCGGATGGTCGACCAGCAGCCGCGCCAGCTCCTTCACATCGGCGGCGAGATCAGGCACTCTTCTGCGCTCGGCCCAGCAGCTTCTTGACCGTGGGCGACAGCTGGGCCCCCTGGCCCACCCAGTAGCGGACCCGCTCGGCGTCGAGCTTGACCTGCGCGGGATTGGTGGTCGGGTCGTAGTGGCCGAGCTCCTCCACCGCCGAGGCGGTCGGCACGTTGCGCGAGTCCGAGACCACCACGCGGTAGAAGGGACGGTGCCGGGCGCCCATGCGGCGCAGGCGAATCTTCAACATCGTCGTCGAGCCTCCAAAGCGCGGGCGAGAGCCCGCGCGCCTGTTCAAGCGCGGGCAGGGACCCGAGCGCCTGATCGAACGCGGGCCAAAGCCCGCGCGCCCATTGGAATCGCGGGTGGGCCGCCCGTCCGGTGATGGCCGGGCGGCACTTCCCGGAGGTCGGGACCCGCGCGCCTGCTCAAGCGCGGGTAGGGACCCGCGCGCCTGAAAGAACCTTAGGATGCCGCGAACCGGCCGCCGGTAGAGCGCGGCCGCGGACGGCAAAGCGAGGAAGTGTAGCAGGGAATTGCCCCGCCGCCCAGCCCCTGCTCGAGCTGCTCTAGCTGGCAGCCATTTCGGAGGGTGGCGAGTCGAAGGCGCGTGCGCGTAAAGGCTGCCCGGAATCTCAGCCGAGAATGGCGCCGACCGAGGAGCCGCTTGCGGATTGGAACGGCCACGGTTCACCTCCGGTTGTCCATTCTAGCTGCCACCGCCTGCGGCGACCCCGAGGGATGCCGCAGCTTTCGCCTGTTGCGGCACTTCCGGCAGGTCGGAAACGGCGCTGCGATGTGGCGGTGGAGGCCTACTCGAAGCATCGATCGGGTCGCCCCCCGCAACCCCTCAATCCCCTTCCCACCCCTCCCGGGGGGAAGGGGACGCCCCCTCCCCTGGCGCACGAACCAATTTCGTCTTAGGCCTCTACTCTAGGCCATCCACTTGTGCGATGCCGCCGCCACGAGAGCGCCCGCGCCGCATACCGCAGATCCGCGATTGCCCGCGCCAGGGCCGCGCATGTCACGCTTGCCGCGGCTCACGCCGCTCGCCGCCGATTGGTCACATCCCGCCCATGGCCTTGCGCAGCCACTTGCCCTGGACGCCCTTGAACATCTTCTGCATGCCGCGGTACTGCTTGACGAGGCGATTGATCTCCTGGACCGACGTACCCGAGCCAATGGCGATGCGGCGCTTGCGGCTGCCGTTGAGGACGTCGGGGCGGCGGCGTTCGAGCGGGGTCATCGAGTTGATGATGGCCTCCACTTTTTTCAAGCCGCCCTCGTCGACGCTGGCGCCCTCGAGGCCCTTCAGGGGACCGACCTTCGGCAGCATCTCGAGCACCTGGGCGAGCGGTCCCATGCGGCGCAGCTGGCGCAGCTGATCGCGCAAGTCCTCGAGCGTGAACTCGCGGCGCGCGATGCGCTGGGCGAGGCGCTCGGTCTCGTCGCGGTCGAGGCCGCGCTCGGCCTTCTCGATCAGCGACAGGACGTCGCCCATGCCGATCATCCGCGACGCCATGCGCTCGGGATGAAAGAGCTCGAGGTCGTCGGCCTTCTCGCCGACGCCGAGGAAGCGGATCGGCACCTGGGCAACGGTGCGGATCGACAGCGCGGCGCCGCCGCGCGAGTCGCCGTCGAGCTTGGTGAGGATGATCCCGGTCAGGCGCAGGGCCTGCGCGAACTGCTCGGCGCTGCGCACCGCGTCCTGGCCGGTCATCGAGTCGGCCACGAACAGCGTCTCGTCGGGCGCAAGAAGCCCGGCGAGCGAGCCGAGCTCGGCCATCAGGGCGGCGTCGACATGCAGCCGGCCCGCGGTGTCGACGATCAGCGCGTCGTGGCCGCGCTGGCGCGCCGTCTCGAGCGCCCGGCCGGCGAGCTGCAGCAGCTCTTCGCCGGGCTCGGGAGAGAGCACCGGCGTCTCCACCGCGCGCCCGACCTGCTGCAGCTGCTCGACCGCGGCGGCACGTTGCAGGTCGCCGGCCACGAGCAGCGGGTGGCGCCCGCGCGCTCGCAGACGGCGGGCGAGCTTGCCGGCGGTGGTGGTCTTGCCCGAGCCTTGCAGACCGCACAGCAGGACCACGGCCGGCCGGCCGTCGAGGCGCAGCTCGCTGCCCTCCTCGCCGAGCAACAGGGTCAGCTCGTCGCGCACCACCTTGATCACCTGCTGCGCCGGAGTCAGGCTCTCCATCACCTCCTTGCCCAGCGCCCGCTCGCGCACCCGGTCGATGAACGGCTTGACCACCCGCACCTGCACGTCGGCTTCGAGCAGCACCAGGCGGATCTGGCGCAGCGCCGCCTGCAGCGCTTCCGGAGTGACGCGCCCTTCCCCCTTGAGCTGGTGGAAGACGCCTTGCAGCTTGTTTTGCAGACCGTCGAACATGCCCTTCCCTCGCGCCTCGGCGGCGCCGGCGGACGCATGCTACCAGCACCCCGCGCGAAATGGCCGCGCCCGCGGACTTGGCCGGACCGGCGGCGGCGAGCACGGCCGCTATACTCTGCCGGCCATGGAACGGCGCGCCAAGATCGTCGCCACCTTAGGGCCAGCCACCAGCGGCGAGCAGGCTTTGCGCGCGCTGCTCCATGCCGGCGTCGACGTGGTGCGGCTCAACCTGTCGCACGGCAGCGACGAGGAGCACCGCCGGCGCTGCGAGCTGGTGCGGCGCGTTGCCGGCGAGGAGGGCATTCATCTGCCGGTGATGCTCGACCTCATGGGGCCGCGCTACCGGCTGGGCGACCTCGCGGGCGGGCAGCGCGGGCAGCGCTGGCAGCGGTCATTGCGCGCGGGCGAGGAGGTCAGTCTGGGCGCCGCCTCGGCGGGGGTCGGCCTGCCGGTCGACGCGCCCCACTTCCTCGACCACCTGACGCCGGGCGAGCGGGTGCTGATCGACGGCGGCCTGGTGGAGCTGCGCGTCGAGGCCATCGAGAGCGGCCGGGTGCGCGCCCGGGTGGTGCACGGCGGCGTAGTCGCGGCCCGCAAGGGGATCAACCTGCCCGATTCGGCGCTGCCGTTCGAGATCTCCGCCAAGGACCGCGACGACATCGCCTTCGCGGTTGCCGTGGGCGCCGACTACCTCGCCGCGAGCTACGTCGGCGAGGCAGCCCACCTGGCGGCGCTGCGCCGCGAGGTCGAGGCGGCCGGAGGGAGCATCCCGCTGGTCGCCAAGCTCGAGCGCGCCAGCGCCATCGAGCATCTCGACGAGATCACGGCGGCGGCGGACGCCCTCATGGTGGCGCGCGGCGACCTCGGCGTCGAAGTCGCGCTCGCCACCGTGCCGGTGCTGCAGAAGAAGATCATCGCGGCCGCCCGGCGAGCCGGCAAGCCGGTGATCGTGGCGACCCAGATGCTCGAATCGATGATCGAGCAGCCGCGGCCGACGCGCGCCGAGGCGACCGACGTGGCCAATGCGGTGCTCGACGGCGCCGACGCCCTGATGCTCTCGGGCGAGACGGCAGTAGGCAGATTCCCGGTCGAGGTGATCACCACCATGGCCGGCATCATCCAGGAGGCCGAGGCCTACGCGCGCGCCAGCTCGGCCGCCAACCCGGCGGCAGCCCTTCCAGGATCGCCCGGACCGCCGCCGCGCCAGGGCGAGCTGCCGCTCGAGGTTCCCGACCTGGTATCGGCGGCGGCGGTCCACGCCGCGAGCCAGCTCGGGGTCTCCCTGATCGTCGCCTTCAGCCTGGGCGGCTCGACCGCCCGGCTCGTGGCGCGCTATCGGCCGGCCGCTTCGATCATCGCCTTCACCCCCGACCCGCGCGTCGCGCGGCAGGCGCAGCTGGTCTGGGGAGTGCGGCGGCTCTTGGCCAGCGACCCGGTGGTCACTCTCGACGACGTGGTGCGGGTCGTCGAGCGCCAGCTGCTCGGGGCCGGCCTGGTGCGCCCGGGCGACCGCATCCTGATCCTGATGGGCCACCCGATCCGCGACCGGCCGCCGACCAACCTGATGCGCGTCCACCGAATCGGCCGCCCGGCCGGTGATGGCTGGGCGGCATTTCCGGAAGTCGCCGGTGAGGGGAGCAGCGCCGCGCCGCCGCAGGATCGCCACCCATGAGTCTCCGCCGCCGCCACCCCCTGGCCCCCTCGTCTGCCAGCGCTGAGGCCCCGCGGCAGAGCTGGTGGGAGAAAAAGAACAGGCGGCTCGTACTCGCCCTGGCTGCCGCATGCTTGGCGGCGCTTGTGGTCGACGCCTGCTGGCTCGAGACCCGGGTGCTGCTGCTCGAAGACTTGGTCAGCGTCCCGCTGACCCGGCCGCGGCTGCGGCTGGCCCATCTCTCGGACCTCCATATCTCGAACGATGGGCCGCTGCTCCACGACCTTCTGCGGCGCGTCGCCGCCGGCGCCCCGGACCTGATCGCGATCAGCGGCGATCTGATCCATGAGGTGCCCGAGATCGGTCCCTTCACCCGCCACACCGCGGCCGCCGCGGCCTTCGTCGCCGCGCTCCGCCGCGTGGCGCCGGTGGTGGCCGTGCAGGGACACAGCGACTACCAGGGGGAGGAGATCGTCGCTCTCGAGCGCGCCGGTCTCACCTGGCTCTCCAACGAGGGCCGCCTGATCGGGCCGGGCGGACAGCTGCTGCTGCTGGGGGTCAATCAGCAGGTGGGGCTCGATCGCCTGGCCCGCACCTGGCCGTCGCCCTTTGGCGTCGTGCGCCAAGGGAGCCAGTGGCGCTACGGCGCCAGCCGCCCCGCGCGGCCGTCCTACAACTTCTACAGCCACTACGACCCCGCCCCCGAAAGCTTGACCGACGCCTCCGGACCGCTGGCCTGGAGCGGCTACGACGCGGTCTGCGAGGTGCGGATCGACGACGAGCAGGTCGGCGCCGGTTTCGAAGTGCACAGCCGCTATGTGCTCGGCGAGGACCGGATGATCCGGCTGCGCCGCATCGCGCGCGAGGAAGACGGCAGCGGCACGTTTTCGTTGATTGCCCACGGCACGGCCTTCACCGGCGGCCGCCTCGACCGCCTGGACACCGGCATAGCTCCCCAGCCCGGCCGCTGGTATCGCATGCGGCTGCGCACCGAGGTCGATCCCGGCGCCGTCCGCGTAGCGGCCCGCGTCTGGCCGCTCGACGCGCCGGAGCCCGGGGTCTGGCAGGCCTGGGCCGAGGACCGCTCGCCGGCCCGGATCGCCGCCGGCACTGTCGGTTTCTGGGCCTGGGGCGGCGGCACCGTGCTCTACCGCAACCTCCAGGTGCGCGATCGCGGCGGCCGCCTGCTGCTCGACGATCCGCTCGCCGGCCCCCGGCGGCCCCGCGGCTGGCGCGACGGCGCCCGCGCCACCCGGCTCGCCCTGGCGCTGGCCCGCAGCCCGGCCACCGCGCCGGGCACGCCGCGCCTGCTGCTCTCCCACACTCCGGACGTCGTGCTCGAGGCCTCCCAGCGCGGCATCGACGCCGTGCTCGCCGGTCACACCCACGGCGGGCAGGTCCGCCTGCCGCTGATCGGCGCCCTCACCACCCGTACCTCGCTCGGCTTCTTTTACGATCTCGGCCGCTTCGACTTCGCCGCTCCCAACCGGCGCGGCCTCACCACGCTGTACATCAACAGCGGGGTCGGCACCTCCCTCCTCCCGGTCCGCTTCCTCTGCCCCCCGCGTTTCGCTCTCGTCGACCTCGGCGGCAGCGACCACTGAGAACGAAATTGGTCCGTGCGCCAAGGGAGGGGGCGTCCCCTTCCCCCCCGGAGGGGTGGGAAGGGGATCGAGGGGTTGCGGGGGGCGATCCGATCGATGCTTCGAGCAGGCCTCCACCACCACATCGCAGCGCCGTTTCATCCCTCGGGATCGGCACCGCCGGTGGGACCCTAGACTGAGCGCTCAGCGGCGCCGGGTCGCGCGCCAGGCAAAAAACGCCGGCAGCACGGTGATGGCGACGAGCGCGGTGGAGAAAGCGCCGAGGATCGCGACTTCGCCGGTCGAGCGCAGGCCGGGGTAGTGGGAGAAGATGATCGAGCCAAAGCCGACGACAGTGCAGATGGCGGCGGCCGCGACCGCCTTGCCGGTTTCGCGCAAGCCGGTCTCGAAGGCCGGCCCCGACAGGGCGCGGACTTCGCCATAGCGGTGGACGATGTAGATCCCGTAGTCGCTGCCGATGCCGATGACCATGGTGGTGACGAAGATGTTGACGAAGTTCAGCTGCACGTTCAGAGCGGCCATCGCTCCGACCATCAGCACGATTCCCAGCGCCAGCGGCGTGAGCGCCAGGGCGACCAGGCGTGGACTGCGGAAGTCGACCCAGAGGATGACCGCGACAAGAACCAGTCCGAGCACACCGGCGATCCAGGCGTCGTGCACCACCATGCCCTTGATCCGCTGGTTGATCACGTTGACGCCCGCCAGGCGCGCGCGAGGGCCGAGCGCGGCCGCGAGCTCGACGGCGCCCGGCGGCGGCTCCCTGCGCCACCGGGCGTCGGGAGGCGGATAGAAGTAGACCGCGGCGCGCCAGCCGTTCCCCGTTCTCTTGAGGTAGCGCTCGAGCAGGATCTTGGTCTGCCGCGTCGACGAGAAATCGGCCACGCCGATCGGGCGCGACAGCTCGAGGGCGCGGCTCAGCAGCTCGACGCCGGGCGCGAAAGGTTCGGCACGCAGCCCCTCGGCGCGCAACGCCGCAGCAAGAGTCGCGCGGATGCGGGCCAGGTCGAGCGCTCCTTCGGGGCGGCGCTCGCGCGCCAGCCAGCCGAGGATCTGGCGCTGGAGCTCGAGCGGCGGGATCAACGACGAGGCGCCGCTCACGTTCTGCAGGACGTCCGCCTCCACCAGGCGCCGGGCGCCCGCCACCGCGCGCTCGGAGAGGGCCAGCACCTCGTCGAGCGACTGCCCGGAAAGCGACAGGATCATCGCGTCGAAGCCCGAGCCAAAGCGCCTGCCCACTTCTTCGCTCACACTGGTGCCGCGGTTGACCGTCGGCCGCATGGTCTTCATGCTCTCGTCGAACTGGACGTGGAACGACGCCGCGAGGGCGAGCGCGGTCACCGCCAGGGCCGCCGCCATGGCAGCCACCGGATGGCGCATGCACAGGCCGGTCAGCCGGTTGATGCCGAAGCTGTGCAGGAACAGTCTGGGCTCAGCCCGCCGGCGGACCTCGCGGTCGGCGCTCCAGGCCAGCATCGCCGGCAGCAGCAGCAGGACCGAGATCATGCAGAAGAGGATGCCGGTACCGGTCAGCAGCCCCATCTGCCGCAAGCCGGTGAACTCGGTGAAGGTGAAGGCGTAAAAGGTGGCCGCGGTAGTGAGCGCGCCGGCGATCACCGCGCCGCCGCAGGCCCCGCTCATCACCACGAGGCCCCTCTCCAGACCCGCGCCTCGCCGGCGCTCCTCGACGTAGCGGCCATAGGAGACGATGACGAAATCGATGCCGAGGCCGATCAGCAGCGCTGCGCAGACGCTGGTCGCCGACGACAGGGCGCCAAAGACCGCCGCCGCGAAACCAAAGGTGAGCGCCAGCCCACAGAGCAGCGGCACGAAGGCGTAGAGCAGCGCCCCGACCCGGCGGAAAGCGAACAGGAAGAGCAGGAAGACGCCCAGCGCCGAGGTGGCGACGTTGACGAACATGTCGTGGCGGATCAGCGTCGCGTCGGTCAGCGCGGTCAGGTACGGGCCGCCGATGTCGACCGCGGGCGGCGGCGGGCCGTCGGCGCCGGCGAAGGAGGTCCAGCGCGCCAGCGACCCGGCGATCGCCCGGTCGACGTCGCGGGTCAGGCGCTCGTCGAAGGGGATGTCCTGCGGCGGGCGGACCGGCTCGACGAGCAGCAGCAGCAGGCGGTGATCGCGCGACAGGTAGTAGCCGCTCGCCCAGTCGACCTGCAAGGTGCCGCGCGAGCTGTCGAGGTGGCCGAGGAAGATGCCGGCGAGGCCGAAGGGGTCGAGCTTGGCCAGCTCCTTGACGCCCAGCGCCTGCGGCGTGGCGAGCTGGCGGCGCAGCTCGCTCACCCGGTTGCGGATGCCGGCGTCGGTAAGCTTGGCCGCCAGCTCCCGCTGGCCCGGCGGATCGAGGAACAGCACCGCCTTGGGAAAGAAGGTGGTGAGCAGCTCTTCCGGGTTGCCGCTCCGGTGCTGGACGCTCTTGATCTCGGGCAGCCTCGCGACCCGCGCCGCCAGGTCGTCAGCCAGCGCTTCGTAGGGATCCGGCACCGCTCCGGCCGGAAGCTTGATCGCGATCAGCACATAGGTGCTGCTGCCGAAGTCCCGCAGCATCTCGAGATAGGAGCGGATCGTCGGGTCGTTGCGCGGCAGCAGGTTGAGCATGTCGGTATCGAACGACAGGCGGGAGATGAGGACGACCGACACGGTGACCAGGAGCGCGAAGACGGTGAAGATGAAGCGGTAGCGGCGGCGCGCCAGCAGCGCCAGCCGCTCGAGGAGAGCCGTCATCAAACGTCGCCCCGCGGCGGCCCCGGAGTCTGAACGGAGGAAGACGGGGCGGCCGCCCGCTCGCCGTGCAGGATGAGCGGGCCGAAGCGCACGAAGTACTCGGCGCCGGAGTAGACCGAGATGAGCACCGCCGCCCACAGGGAGATGATCGACAGGTGCTGGAGCTCGCCGGGCAGCTTCTCATGGATGATGAGACTGGCCACCGCGATGATCTGGACCACGGTCTTGATCTTTCCCGAGAGGGCGGCAGGAACCACCAGGTGCTCGGCGGCGGCGAAGCTGCGCAGCGCGGAGACCGCGAACTCGCGGGCGATGATCACCACGACCATCCAGGCTTCCGCCTGCTGCATCTCGACCAGCGAGATGAAGGCCGCCGACATGAGGATCTTGTCCGCCGCAGGATCGAGCAGCGTCCCCAGCCGGGTGACCTGCTTGCGCCGGCGGGCCAGGAAGCCGTCGAGGAAATCCATCAGCGCGGCAAGCAGAAAGAGGGCAAGACCCCACCACTCCTTGCCTTCGAAGCGGGTCAGCAGCACCACCACCAGCGGCGGGACCAGCAAGATCCGGCAGAGCGAGAGCAGGTTAGGCAGATTGAGCATCGGCAGGCTCGGGCGCGCCGGCATTGTATTGGATCTCGGGCGCGCGGGCGGGACGGGACGGAGGTTGCTCACTGCCGCCGCCTGCCGCGACTGGCAGTCCGCCGGCGCACCGATCAACCCTCAGGCCGCGGCAGGTCCCGATCTCCTCCGGGCAAACAGCAAGAGAGATTGGGGGTCGAGCTGAGACCGGGCTACTTCAGGCCGCTGAGCGCGGTCGTGACGACGATGCGGCCGTTACCGGCCCGGGTGACGTAAGGGGCGGGGCGGCGGCCGGCGCGCGCCTGGACGGCCGCGAGCGCGGCGCCCGGCGTGTCCTGATAGAGGTCGAGCACCCGGCGCACATAGTCGATCGTGTCGGGATAGGGGGGCACGCCGCGGTGCCGGTCCACGGCTCCCGGCCCGGCGTTGTAGGCCGCCAGCGCCAGCTCCAGCCGGCCCGAGAAGAGATCGAGCAGACGGCGCAGGTACGTCGTGCCGCCGCGCAGGTTCTCGTCGGGGTCGTAGGGATCGCGCACCGCCAGCTCGACGGCGGTCTCTGGCATCAGTTGCATCAGGCCGATCGCGCCCTTGTTGGAGCGCGCCCGCTGGTTGTAGCCTGACTCGACCTGGATCACCGCCCGCACCAGGCGCGGATCGAGGCTCTGCGCGCCGCTGTGGCGGGCGATCATCAGCTCGAGAGCGGCGTCCGGAAACGGCACCAGATGGCCCGAGAAGCGCCGCGCGCGCTGGGCCACGCTCTCGTTGAAGATCACCTTGCGCCCCTCGACGCTCTCGCCCAGACGAACCGGCCCCGGCCCGGCGAGCCGCTCGCCAACGAGGACCGGCAGAACCGGGCTGGTCGCCGGCGCCGCCGCGAACCCGAGCCCGGGCAACAGCACGGCGCAGGCACAGACACAGAACGCGGGTTTGGCAGCCTTCATCGATGGATTCCAGGTTTAAGGACGCGTATGGTAACGCGATCCGACGCGCCAGCGCAATGGAAGAAATCACAACCACTACCTGTAGGGTGCTGACGTCCGAGCCGGTACTAGATCTGAGCCGGTACTAGATATAACACTGGATCAGGCGCGGCTGTTCCAGAGCAGGTCGGAGATGCCCTTCCCGCGGTTCTCGAACCGGGCCATGACGAACAGCGCGTCGGAGAGCCGATTGAGGTAGCGCAGGGTCCACGGCCCGATCGACTCCAGGCGCGAGAGGCTGACCAGCTGCCGCTCGGCGCGCCGGCAGACGGTGCGCGCGACGTGGAGGTGGGCGGCCGCGAGGCTGCCGCCCGGCAGGATGAAGTTGGCGAGCGGACCGAGCTCCTCGTTGAGCTCGTCCATCAGCTCTTCGAGCGCCTCCACGTGGCGCTGCTCGATCACCGGCACCGCCAGCTGCGCCTTGTCCTCTTCCGGGACGCAGAGGTCGGAGCCGAGATTGAAGAGCTCGTTCTGAATGCGCGCGAGGACCGGCCCTAGCCGGGCGTCCGGGCCGGCGGCGAGGACGACGCCGAGCGTCGAGTTGAGCTCGTCGACCGTGCCGTAGGCGGCGATACGGGCCGAATCCTTGGGCACCCGCCGCCCACCTCCGAGGCCGGTCGTCCCATCGTCGCCGGTCCGCGTATAGACCCGGGTGATCCGCGGCATGGTGTCCTCCCTGGCGCGGGCCGCGGCTCGAGTCGAGTCGGCTCTCTAGCGCGCCCCAGTCTTGCGCTTGAGCTCCTCGTCGATGACCTGGGAGATCGCGTCGAGCGGCGCCACCTTCGGCGCCAGGTCGATCGCACGGCCGTTGACGAACAGCGCGGGAGTGCCCGGGACGCCGGCCTGCTCGCCGGCCTTGAAGTCGCCGCGCACCGCCGCCGCCTCCTTGCCCGAATCGAGGCAAGCGTCGAAGCTCTGGCCGTCGAGACCGAGCGCCGCGGCCTTGCTCTTGAGCGACGCGACGTCGAGCTTGCTCTGATCGCCAAACAGAGCATCGTGCATCGGCCAGAACTTGCCCTGCTCGTTGGCGCACAGCGCCGCCTCCGCCGCCTTGGCGGCATTGCCGTGCTGGGGCAGCGGGAACTGGCGGAAGACCAGCCGCACCTTGTCGCCGTAGCGGGCGACGACCTGCTCCAGGGTGGGCCGGAGGCTGGCGCAGTACGGGCACTGGAAATCGGAGAACTCGACCACGGTCACCGGCGCGTTGATCGGTCCCCTGGCCGGAAAGCCCGCGGTCGCGAGCTCGACGCGCGGCGGCTCGAGCAGGTAGCGCACGTTGTGTTTGGTCTCGAGCTGGGTCAGCAACTGGTTGCGCACGTCGGTCTGCCGCTGCTGCTCGAGAAAAGTGCGAATGCGCGGCAGGACCTGCTCCTTGGGCTGAGCGACCTTGGCCTTGTTCTGCTCGTAGAACAGCTCGACCTCGGAATCGGTGACCGGCGCCGGCTTGGGCGCTTCGGCGAGCACCTGCTCCTTGGTGAGGCCGCGGGCCGCCGCCTCGGCGGCGATAGCCCGCTCCTGGGCAAGCTGCTTCATATGAGTGGACAGCAGCTTGAACTTGTTTTTCTGGTACTCCTGCTCGAGGCGCTGAAACTCCACCGAGCTGGCGACCACGTCGGCCTCGGTGATCGGCTGACCGTCGACGGTGGCGAGCGGCGCGGAGCCGGCCGGGGGTGCCGCGCTGGCTGCGGTCGCCGCAGTCGTCGCGCTGGCTGCGGTCGCCGCGGCGAGGGCTTGCCGTGTCGTCGCCGCGCCGGCCGCGGCAATCAGAGCCAGCAGAGCCAGGAGAGCCGGGGAGAGAATGAGCCGCTTCGCCGCCATGGCCGGCCTAGCTCGCGCCTTTGCGCTTCAGCTCGTCGTCGATGATCCCGGCGATGGTCTCGAACGGTTGCGCGCCGTTGATGAAGCGGCCATTGACGAACATCGCCGGCGTGCCCTGCACTCCAGCCTGCTGGCCGGCCTTGAGGTCGGCCTGCACCGCCGGGGTCTCCTTGCCGGAGTCGAGGCAGGAATTGAAGCTCTGAGCATTGAGCCCCAGGGTGGCCGCCTTGCTCTTCAGCCCATCGACCGCCAGGCCGCTCTGGTCCTTGAACATCGCGTCGTGCATCTCCCAGAACTTGCCCTGCTCGTTGGCGCACAGCGCCGCCTCGGCGGCCTTGGCAGCCTTGTCGTGGATCGGCAGCGGGAACTGGCGAAAGACGATGCGCACCTTGTTGCCGTACTTGGACATCACCTGCTCCAGCGTCGGAGTGAGCCGCGAGCAGTAGGGGCACTGGAAATCGGAGAACTCGACGATCGTCACCGGCGCATTGGTCGGGCCCTTGGTCGGGTAGCCGGCCGCGGCGACCTGGACGCGCATCGGCTCGAGAAAGTACTCGACGGCGTACTTGGCTTCGAGAGCCTTGAAGAACTTCTCGCGCGCCTCCTGCTCGCCGATGCTCTTCAGATAGTCCCTGATCTGCGGCGCGATCTGCTCCTTGGGCTGCTGGATCCGCGCTTTCTTCGATTCATAGAAGGCGTCGATCTGGGCGTCGGTGACCTCGGGGGGCTTGATCTCCTCGAGAACCTTCTCCTTGGTGGTCTTCCGCGCCGCCGCTTCCGCCTCGACCAACCGGTCTTGCACGACCCTGTGCATCTCCTGCTCGAGGACGTCGTGCTTCTTCTGGGCGAACTCGCGCTCCAGCGCTTCGAAAGCGTCGTTGGAGCTGGCCTTGACGTCGGCCTCGGTGATCGGCTTGCCATTCACCTTGGCGATTGCCTGGCCCGCGGCGTCCTTGCCAGCCTTGCCGGCGCTCTTGTCCTGGGCCGAGCACGCCGGCAGCGAGAATCCGAGCGCCACGACCAGGGCCAGCGCGCCCGCCACGATCAGTCCCAGGCCGGCTTGTTTGCGATCAGCTGCATCCATGTCTCAACTCCTTTTACCGTAATGTCTTGGGAAATCAATGATTTCGCGAGGAAGACCGAAAAACGAGGCACCATTTTAGCACAGGCGCCGCTCTGCCAGGGACAGCTGTCCCAGGCGTCCACAGGTTATACGGGTGCCGGGGGCCAGGCGTCCAAGTTCACCAACCTATAAGCCCGGCGACCGTTGTCGCGCTTCCGTAATCCTCGCCGTTGTCGTCGGCCGATATTTCCGGTGGCGAGACCTACGCCAGATGTCGGGCGACGAGGCCTTCGAGGATGCGCTCGGCGGTGATGCCGCGGAGGCGCATGGCGGGGGCGGTGAGGAGGGCCTCGGCGAAGGCGAGGCGGGCGGGGCGCGCCGACGCCGGCGTGGGTGCCGGCGGGCGGCGGCCGGAGTCGGCTGGAGGGGCGCTGGCCGTGCCATTCTGCCCGCCGCCGGCGGACACGCCCTGCGGGCTGCCGGCGCCCAGGGTGCGCAACACGACCGCCGCGGCAAGCACCCAGGGGCGCATGGCGCGCGGGTCTTCCCAGCCGCCCGCCGCAGACAGGGCGCCGGCCGCGGAGAGCAGGTGGATGGCGGCGCCGCTAGCGGCGTAGGCGTCGAGGGCGGCGGCGAAGGGACGCGCCACCGCTTCGACCGCGGCCGGATCGACCGGCACGGCGGACCCGAGGAAGATGGCGAGCGAGCGGCTGCGCAACGTGGGCAGCAGATCGAGGCGAGAAGGGGCGAGCAGCAGGAAGTGGCGCGGCGCCGTGGTGTGAGGCTCTTCCAGGCTCTTGAGCAGGGCGTTGGCCGCTTCCCCCGTCAGGGTCTCGGCGCTGGCGATCACGAAGACCTGGCCGCGCGCCTCGAACGGCGAGAACTGCGCCGTCTTGAGCAGCTCGCGGACCGAGTCGACCGAGGTCGAGGTCTTGAGGTCCCGTTCGAGAACCCGGAAATCGGGATGGAAAGGGGCCTCTGCCGTCTCGGCCGCCGCCCCGGGCCAGGCGATGCGCCGGCAGTGGCGGCAGACGCCACAGGGCCGCAGCTCGGGAGCTTCGGCGCAGAGCAGCGTACGGGCGATGGTCAGCGCCGCCTCGCGCCGCGCTTCGAGATCGCGGCCGTGCACGATGACGGCGGGATAGAGGAAGCCCTGGCGGGCGGCCGCGGCGGCAGCGTCGAGGTTCACGGCCGATCTCTTCCCAGGCAGACGAGCCCGGCCAGCCCGCCGGCGGCGCCGGTCACCAGCTCGCCGAGGGCCGCGCGCACCTGCTCTTCCGTGCGCCCCGGATCGCCCGCCGAATCGATGATGCGGAAGCGGCCGGGCTCGTGTGCGGCCTGGCGCAGGAATCCCTGGCGCACCCTCTCGTAGAAACTCAGCTCCTCGGCATCCAGGCGGTCGGCGCCGCGCTGGCGGGCGCGCGCCAGCCGGCGCGAGCGCGCCTCCTCGGCGGGCAGGTCGAACAGCAGTGTCAAGTCGGGCACCCGGCCGCCGGTCGCCAGCTTATCGATCTGATCGATCAGCGCGAGCGGCACGCCGCGCCCGTCGCCCTGGTAAGCGCGCGTCGAGTCGGTGAAGCGGTCGCAGAGCACGTGGCGCCCGGCGGCCAGCGCCGGCTCGATCACCTCGAGCAGATGCTGGCGCCGGCTGGCGAAGATCATCAGCAGCTCGACCGTGCCGTCCACCACCCCCCAGCGGGCGTCGAGGAAGATGGCGCGCAGCGCGTCGCCGAGCGCTGTCCCGCCGGGCTCGTGGGTCTGCCGGTTGGGCACCCGGCACTGGTCGAGCCAGATCCCCGCGCGCTTCAGATGGGTGGATTTGCCGCTGCCGTCGAGCCCCTCGAAAGTGATGAAGAGCGGCGGCATCGGGTCTGACCTTACCACGGAGGAATCTGCGCCCGCCCGCCGGTAAGAGGCCTGGCAGGTCGCCGCGCGACGATGCTCCGCTCGCCCCACCTCGCCCCCTCAGAGCGTCTTGCCTCCCACCCCCATTGGCGAACGGAGCGAGTCGTGCGGCAACCTGCCAGGCCTCCCCCGCAATCACCGGCGGCAGAGGAGGGGGCCTCAAACCGCGAGCGCCACGCCTTTGACCACCGCGAACACTTCGATCCCCGGCCGCAGCGCCAGCAGGTGCAGCGACTTGCCGGTGATCTGGGCGAGCAGCGACGCGCCGCCGGCGTCGAGCTTGACCAGCGGCTGGGCGCCGCCGCCGATCTCCACGATTCGCGCCGGAAAGACGTTGAGCACGCTGGTGCGCAGCGGCCGCTCGAGCGCCAGGCTGACGTCGCGCGCGAGCACGCGGACGCGCTGCCGGCTGCCCGGCGCGAGCTCCTGCCGCGGCAGGCTGAGACGGCCGCCCGCGAAGTCGAGGTAGGTGAGCTCGAACCGGACGTCGTGCTCCACCACCCGCGCCTCGATCACCACCGCGAGCTCCGCCTCGGGCGCCCAGGGCAAGAGGTCGAGCCGCGCGGCGATCTCGGCCAGCGGCCCTGCCGCCCGCACGCGGCCCGCCGCCAGCAGCACCAGGTGATCGGCCAGGCGCAGCACCTCGTCCTGGAGATGGCTGACGTAGAGGAAGGGGATCGCGAGCTCGGCGTGCAGGCGTTCGAGACAGCGCAGGATCTCGGCCTTGGCGGAAGCGTCGAGCGCCGCCAGCGGCTCGTCCATCAACAGCAGGCGCGGCCCCGCCAGCAGCGCGCGGGCCATCGCCACGCGCTGGCGCTCGCCGCCCGAAAGCGAGTCGGTGCGGCGGTGCAGCAGCCCGCCGAGCTCCAGCCACTCGACCGCATCGGCAAAGCTCACCCGGCGCTCGGCCGGGGGCGTTCGCCGCAGCCCGAATTCGAGGTTCTGCCGCACCGCGAGATGCGAGAAGAGGCCGGCCTCCTGGAAGACGTAGCCGAGCGCGCGGCGATGAGGCGGTAGGAAGAGACCGCGCTCGTCGTCCTGCCAGCGCTCGCCGCCCACTTCGAGCCAGCCGCCGGCGGCGCGCTCCAGACCGGCCAGGCACCGCAGCAAGGTGGTCTTCCCCGATCCGGACGGCCCGAAGACCGCGGTGATGCCGCGCGCCGGCGCCGCCAGCTCGGCGTCGAGCAAGAAGGCGCCGCGGGCGAGGCGCATTCGCCCGGCCAGGCCGCCGGAGGGAGCGCTCATCCGCCCCCGATGCGGCCGAGCCGGCGGTTGGCGGCGAAGACCAGCCAGAGCACCACGAAGGAAAACAGCAACAGGCCCAGCGAAAGCACGTGCGCCTGCGCGTACTCCAGGCGCTCGACATGGTCGTAGATGGCGATCGAAAGCACCCGCGTCCGCCCCGGGATGTTGCCGCCGATCATCAGCACCACCCCGAACTCTCCCATGGTGTGGGCGAACCCCAGGGTGATGGCGGTGAGAAAGCCGCGCCGCGAGAGCGGCACCGCGACGGTCAGGAAGCGGTCGAGGGGGCCCGCCCGCAGCGATGCCGCGACCTCGAGCGGCAGCCGCCCGACGCTCTCGAAGGCGGCCTGCAGCGGCTGCACCACGAACGGCAGCGAGTAGAGGACCGAGCCGATCACCAGCCCCGAAAAGCTGAACACCGGCGAGGGGAGCGAGAGGCCGCGCCAGACGCCGCCCAGCGGCCCGCGCGGGCCCAGCAAGAGCAACAGGTAGAAGCCCAGCACCGTCGGCGGCAAGACGAGCGGCAGACCCACCGCCGCCTCGATCGGCGCGCGCAGCCAGGCGCGCGAGCGGGCCAGCCACCACGCCATGGGGGTGCCGCCGGCCAGCAGCAGGGCGGTCGAGACGAATGCCAGCCGCAGGGTCAGCCAGAGAGGGGTCAGATCGAAGGCCGGCATCGGTCGCCTGGTCGATGGCTTGGCGCGGCAGCCTACGGCACTCCGTAACCGAATCCCTCGATCAGCCGCCTGGCCTCCGGCCCACGCAGGAAATCGAGGAAGGCGCGCGCCGCCGGCTTGTCCTTGCCGCGGGCGAGCAGCACCGCCTGCTGGGCAATGGCCTGGTAACGGGTCGCCGGCACCAGCCAGAACGAGCCCGTGACCGGCGTGGCGGCGGGCTGCGCCTCGCGGCCCGGAGGAGGTCCCTCCCGGCGGCCGGCGGCGCGCAGCTGAGAGAGCGCGACGAAGGCCAGCTCGGCGTTGCCGGTCGCCGCGAACTGGTAGGTCTGGCCGATGTCCTCGCCCAGCACCAGGCGCGGGCTGAGCCGCTCCCAGAGGCCGAGACTCTGCAGCACCTGACGGGCCGCGGTGCCATAGGGAGCAATTTCTGGATTCGCGATCGCCAGGTGCTGGAAGCGGCCGGAGACCAGCACCTTTCCCTGCGGATCGACCAGCCCGGGGTCGCGGCTCCACAGCACGAGCTTGCCCAGAGCGTAGGTGAAGCGGCTGCCGGCGACGGCGGCCCCTTCTCTCTCGAGCAGCGCCGGGCGCTCGGAGTCGGCCGACAGCAGGACCTCGAACGGGGCGCCGCTCTTGATCTGCGCGTAGAGCTTGCCGGAAGAGCCGGAGCTTGCAACGACCCGGCGGCCCGAGCCCTTGGCGAAGGCGCGGGCGAGCTCGTCCAAGGGTGCCGCGAAGTTGGCGGCGACGGCGACGTGGACCTCGGCGATCTCGGTAATCTCGGCCACGGCGGCCGCCTCCGCTGTCTCCAGCCGGGGACCGGCGCCCGCTGCAAGAAGGGTCAGGGCGAGCCAGGGCAAGCAGATCATCGCGAGTTAGCATAGCGAAATGGCCGGCTCGGGTAGCGCATGGGGCCGCCAACAGGAGAGAATGACCGCAGGAGGGACGGCTCACCGGCCCGCGTTTGCATGGGGCCAGGGATTTGCATAACGTCCGCAGCGGCCATTGAGTAGACCATTCACGTTCACTTAGCGGAGGAGCAAATGTCACCAAAAAGCGCCAAGCCGGCAGGAGGGAGCGGCAAGACCAACAGCGCCTTCATGAAGCCGATGCAGCCCGATGCGGCCCTGGCCGCAGTGATCGGCAGCAACCCGCTGCCGCGCACCGAGGTCACCAAGAAGATCTGGGACTACATCCGCAAGCACAACCTGCAAGATCCCAAGGACAAACGTACCATCCGGGCCGACGACAAGCTGAAGGCGGTTTTCGGCGGCAGGGCTTCGGTCAGCATGTTCGAGATGACCAAGCTGGTCAACTCGCACCTGGGCGACACCAAGTAGCGGGACCCGCACGCGCCGGCGCGGCGCGCTGCTGCGCGGAGGGCGGGTGGAGACCGATCGCCGCCCCCACCCGCCAGCTCCCGCGCCGGCCGTGTTGCGGGGGGTAGCCGCGCGCCTCGATGCCCACGCCGATCGCCGGCAGCGCCCTCGACTGGGGCCTCTTCATGGCCCTGGTTCTGGGCCTGCTGACACTCGACATCGGCCTCCTCGCTCGCCGCGAGCCCTCTCCGGGCATCGTTTCGGCGGCGGTCTGGAGCGTCCTCTGGACCGCCGCCGCTCTTGGTTTCAACCTCTGGGCCTATCTGCGATTCGGCCGCCGGATCGGGCTCGAGTTCCTGTCGGCCTACATCGTTGAGCGCTCGCTCAGCTTCGACAATCTTTTCATCTTCCTGCTCATCTTCAACTCGTTCGCGGTTCCCCGCGAACAGCAGCGGCGCGTGCTGCTCTGGGGGATACTCGGAGCCCTGCTCTCGCGGGGGCTGTTCATCGGGCTTGGCGCGGTGCTGCTCGCCCGCTTCTCTCTCCTGCTGCTGCCGATGGGCGCCTTCCTCGCCTGGACCGGGTCCAGGCTCGTCCGCCGCGGCTTGTCCGACTTCGACTCCGACAACAACCGGGTCCTCCGCTGGACGCGCCGCGTCCTGCCGGTCACCGGCGAGTTTCACGGCGGGCGCTTCTTCGTCCGCGACGGCGGCCGCACCCTGGCAACCCCGCTGCTCCTGGTCCTGGTCGCCATCGAGACCACCGACATCGCCTTCGCTGTCGATTCGATCCCTGCCGCCTTCGGCGTCAGCCGCCACGCCTTCATCGTCTTCAGCTCCAATGTCTTCGCGATTCTCGGGCTGCGCGCCCTCTACCCGCTGGTCGGGGAGCTGATGCGGCGGCTGCGCGGCCTCGGGCGCGGGCTGGGCCTCATGCTCGTCCTGGTCGGGCTCGAGATGATGGCCGAGCCATGGGTCGACATCCCGGCCGAGATCTCGCTCGCCCTGGTCACCGTTCCGCTGGCGATCACGATCGCCGCCTCGCTGCGGCGTAACGAATGGCGCTTGCGTGACGCCCAGAGAGACGAGTAGGATCTTTCGTTGGGTTCCAGCCTCATCGCAATGCGCGATCACGAACTTTCCAGCCTGCTGGTCGAGTTCGCCGAACCCGGCGATCTACCGGATTCACCCGCTCCAGCGGCTGCCCTCGATCCGGCAGCCGCGGCCCCGCAGCAGTCCGCGGCGACCGACGGCGCGGGGCCCGATGCGCTGCTCAGCCGCCTGGTGCAGGCACGGGCGGCGCTCGAGCACGAGCGTGCCCTGGCGCCTTCCCTGTGCAGCGATCTGCTCGCCTCGCCCGCCGAGGAGCAGCTGGAGCGGATCGCTCACGACCGCCGCTTCCAGACCTGGGGCGTCAGCGAGCTGCTGCTCGACAAGAGCCAGCGCGCCGAGGAGCGCGATCCGCCGGAGTCCGGCCGCCTCGCATCGCTGGCGCTCGCCGCCGTCGCGGGTATCGACACCACCCTCCATCTGCCTGCCGTGGCGCACGACCTGCGAGCGCGTATCTGGGGAACGCTGGGGGAAGCTCAGCGGCGGACCGGCAAGCTGAAGGCGGCCGAGGACTCGCTGCGGCAGGCCGCGTCGTGCCTCGCTCAGGGCACCGGCGACCTGCTCATCGAGGCGCGTCTCCTCGAGTTCGAAGCCGCGGTGCGTCACGACCAGGGGCGGGGAGGGGAAGCTGCCGCCCTGCTCAAGCAGGCTGCCTCCCGCTACCTCGAGGTCCACGAGTTCCACCTCCTGGCGCGGGTCGTGGCGCGGCGCGAGCAGCTCCTGCGCGAGGCGCCGCGACCCACCCTGCCGCCGCGCTTCGCCTGGCGGCCCGCCTGCCTTCAGACCTCCGCTTTCGTCGACCCGCCGCCGGCCCGGTCCTGACTGGCGCTTTAGTGGTCCAGGCCGGAAGTCCCGCAACGTATTCGCCGGCCCTCCGCCTGGATTGAACGAGACATGGCGCTGCAGCGCTTCCTCCTTTCGCTCCTCGTTCTGCTCGCGCTGCCGCTGCTCCCTCGCTCTGGCGCCGCGAACGGAGCCGGCGCCGCACGCGGCCCGGAAGCGGCCAGCGGAGCCAACGCCACGACGAGCGGGGGCGGGGGGCGCGTGATCGCAACTGGGGACACCGCGCCTGCGATCGCCGGCTCGGGCGGCGCCGTCGCCTCCGGGCACGCCCTGGCCACGGCGGCCGGGCTGGCGGTGCTGCGCGCCGGCGGCAACGCCGTGGACGGCGCGGTGGCAACCGCCCTGGCGCTCGCCGTGGTCTACCCGGAGGCGGGCAACCTCGGAGGCGGAGGCTTCGCCGTCGTGCGCGCCGGCGGCGCCGTGCGCGCGCTCGACTTTCGCGAGACGGCGCCGGCCGCGGCGCGGGCCGAGAGCTTCCTCGATCCCACGGGCCGCGCCGTCCCCGGAGCGTCGCAGGTCGGCCCGCTGGCGGCCGGCACCCCGGGCTCGCCGGCCGGGCTCCATGAGCTGCAGCGTACGCTCGGCAGGCTGCCGTGGTCGCGGGTGGTAGCGCCGGCGATCCGGCTGGCGGCCGATGGCTTCGACGTCGACGACCATCTTCGCGAGGTGCTGGCGAATCAGAGGACCCGCCAGCTCCTCGCCCGCTTTCCCGAGAGCGCCCAGGTCTGGCTGCCGAGTGGCGAGCCGCCGCCTGCCGGCAGCCATCTGCGTCTCGCGGCGCTTGCCGCGACCCTGGCGCGCTATGCCGAGCACGGCCCTGAGGCGATCACCGGCGGTCCGGTGGCCTCGGCGGTCGCCGCCGCCGTGCGCCGTCATGGCGGCCTGCTCACCGCCGCCGACCTTGCTGCCTATCGCCCGGTCTGGCGCGAGCCGTTGACCTTCGGCGCCTTCGGATGGCAGGTCGCGTCAATGCCCCTGCCCTCGTCCGGCGGCATCATCCTCGCTCAGAGCTGCGCCATCCTCGAGCGCCTGGGCTGGGCGGCTCTGCCGCGCGCCGGCGCCGACCGCGCTCATCTCCTGGCCGAGACCTTCCGCCGCGCTTTTGCCGACCGCTACCTGCTGGGCGACCCCGCGACCAGCCGCGCCACCGCCGCCCAGCTGCTCGACCCGCGGTGGATCGCCAGCCGGGCGGCCGGAATCGACCGCTTGCGCTCGACCCGCTCGGAGGCGGTCGGACGCTGGCCAGGCGAGGCGGTCCGGCAGAGCGCCGGCAGCGAGACGACCCATCTCTCGGTGGTCGACGGCTCGGGCGACGCGGTCTCCTTGACCACTACCCTCAACGGTCTCTTCGGCTGCGGCCTTTACGTCCCCGAGATCGGCTTCCTCAACAACGAGATGGACGACTTCGCCATCACTCCTGACCAGCCTACGGCATCCGGCCTCATCCAGGGCGCGGCGAATGCGGTCGGGCCCGGCAAACGCATGCTCTCCTCGATGGCGCCGACGATCGCCTGGCGCGGCGGCGAGGTCCTGGCGCTCGGCGCCCGCGGCGATCTGCGCATCCCGACCCACCTCGCCCAGGTGTTTCTCAACCTGGTGGTCGACGGCGACTCGCTGCAGCAGGCCGTGGATCGCCCGCGCCTGCACCAGCAGTGGTTTCCGGACCGCCTCGAAATCGAGCCCGGAGCGCTCTCCGGCGAGGTCCGCGCCGAGCTCGAGCGCCGCGGCTTCGCCATCAAGGGGAACACGCCGGAAGTCCCGACCGCCAAGGTCAATGCCGTCCGGCGATTCCCCGCCGGCGACCTGCCGGCAGATCCCTCAGGGGAATGCCGCCGTCCATCGCCGGACCGGCCAGCCGCCGCTGTGCGGCAGCAGGCTGCCGCAGCTGCGGCGACTGGGCCGCAACAGGCGGGAGCTGCGGCCCGTTGCGAAGCTGCCGTCGATCCACGCGGCGCGGCAGAGCTCGGCGGCGCCGCGGTGCTGGTTGCCGAGCGGCAGCGGGAGCGGTGATTCGATGTTCGCCGTCCGCCCCCAGCCCTGTTCGCGCCGGCAGGCCCTCCGCCTCGGCCTGTGCGCCTGGCTCACGGCGGCCGCCGGCATCGCTCCCCCACCCGCCGGCGGGCCTGCCGCGCCAACGGCCACTCCGCCGGAGACCTTTGCCGAGAAGGTCCTGGTGCGGGAGATCGAGCTGGTGGTCGAGCTGCCGCCGGAGCTCAAGGCCGGACGGCGCGAGGCCCTGCAGGCCGCCGACTTCGTGGTGGTCGAGGACGGCGTCTTGCGCCGGGTGGTCAAGGCCGAGCCGCTGGCCGGCGGCAAGGGGGTCGAGCCGACGGCGTGGACGGTGGTGCTCTATCTCGACAAGGTGCTGGCCGGTCCCGACACCGCTTTCCTCACCAGCCTGGCGCTGGCCGAACGGGCGGCGCAGCTCGCTGCGCTCGGCGGTGTCGAAATCGTGGTCGCCGACCCGCGGCCGCGGGTGACGCTCGCGGCGACCCGCGACGCCCAGCGGCTCGAGCAGGCGCTCACCGCTCTCGTCAGGACGGCCAAGGAGGAGCGAGACCGGGCGGCGCAAGCCCGGGTAACCGCCGCCCCGCTCGACGCCGCCGCCGTGCGCCGCCAGGAGGATCGTCTGCTCTACCACGCCGCGAGCCACAGCGCGGCCGGACCGCGCGCCCTGCTGCTGATCGCCGACGGTTTCGATGCGCAGCGGCCTGGCGAGGCGGCGCTCGAGAGCTCCTCCGCCGAGTCCGCCCGCGCCCTGGCCGCCTACGGCTGGGTGACCATCGCCGCCTCGATCCGCAAGATCGAGACGAGTCCCCCGCATCACGAGACCCCCGACCTCGAGCGGCTGCGCCAGAGCGCCGCCGGCGGCTCGGTCCCGCCCGTGATCCTGCCCGAGCCGAGCCACGGCGGCGCCCTCAGCACCGACGAGGCGATCAACGTCTTCCTGGCGCCGAGCTCGGCCACCCTGCACGGCCTGGCCAGCGCCACCGGGGGCACCATCGCCGGCCTACCCGGCCAGCTGACCGCCGCGCTGACCGCTCTCGAGCGGCGCTGGCACCTGTTCTATCTCGCCCCCGACCCGGCCGACGGGCGGCCGCGGCCGGTCGAAGCGCGCCTCTCGCCTGAGGGCAAGATGCTGCGGGCTCCCGGCTGGCGGCGTTCCTCCACGCCCGAGGGCCTCGCGGCGGCCCGCCTGCGCCTGCTGCTCGCCGGCGATGCGGCAAGAGGCGGCCTGCGCCTCTCGGCAACGCTCGCCCGCCGGCAGGCGGCGGAGAAGAGCGGCTCGCCGGAGGAGGCCGAGCTGCGCCTCACCCTCGCTCCGTTCACCACCGGCGACTCGACCGCGGCCGGCCCTTTCCGGGTCTCCACCGCCGCCACCGCCGCCGCCGGCGGAGTCGAGGTCCGGCACATCCTGCTGGTCCGTCCCGATCTGACCGAAAGCGGATGGACCGAGAGGGTGCCGCTGGCGCTTCCGGCGGGCAGCCGCCAGGTCGCGGTGGAGGTGGAGGATCTGGCGCACCAGAGCTGGGGAGCCCTCACCCTGGACATCCCAGCCCGCTAGCTCGGCGGACTCGTCTCGCCAGCCTTTCCAGGTTTTGGGCCGGCGCCGCGGCGAATTCGCTCGAGGTCCCAGACCAGGAGGCCGGGTTCCTCGTAGTCGGGCGGTCCCCAGAGTGCGGCCAGGGCGCCAGCCATCCTGCGGCCGCCGCCCTGGAGAGCGCGGCGGACGAGCGGAATGACGTCGCCCGGCTCACCAGGCGCTCCCGCCAGCGCCGACCAGCAGTGCGGGGTGATCCGCGCCTGCTCCGCCACGAGGTCGAGATGGACGGCGAGGTAGCGGGCGCGGCTGGCGAGGAACCCCTCGGGGCTCGCCTCCGGCGGCATGTTGCGGAAATCCAGCTGCCTCTGCCGGGCGATCGGCCTGACCGAGGCGACCAGCACGTCCTGGCGATGGACGTCCTGATAGACATAGAAGGCCTGCGTGTAGGCCCACCACGGAAACCAGGGGTATTCGAGGACCGGCGCGTCGTGCTCGTGCTCGCGCGCCAGCACGGTGCGATAGAAAACCGGCACCTGGGCGAGCGGCAGGTGGGCGCGCGGGCAGAAGAACCCGATGAAGTCGTTGTGGCCGGTAAATGAGCTGCGGGCAAGAGCGGGATCGGCGAGCGGGCCGGTCAGCGCCCAGGCGGCGAGACCGGCGATGGCTGCAGCGCGCCCGGCCAGGGGCCGCCAGCGCGCCTTGCCGGAGGACGCTGACCGCCAGGGCTGCCAGAGCGCTCCCAGGCCGACCGCCACCCAGACCAGCACCCAGGGCTGTACCGGCATGAGATAGCGGTCGAAGACCAGCGGGTGGATCATCATCTCGGGCGACAGGACCAACAGGCCGCCGACCTGGCAGGCGACCAGTGCCGCGGTGTAGATCCCCAGCCGGCGGTCGCTCCGCAGCAGGCAAACGAGCCCGCCGCCGGCGGCGGCCCAGAAGAGGACCGCGGCCAGCGGATGGGCGGAGCCGCCCTGCAGCTCGAACACGCCGGCGATCGTGCGCGGATCCATCTCGAGCGGCTGACGTTTGTTCGCCATCAGCCCCTGCAGGGAGCTCCAGCCGGGGAGAAAGACGGCCGCCAGGGCCAGCCCCGCGCCCGCCGCGACCGCCGCCAGCGCGCCCCAACCGGGCCGCGCGGCGGCCGGCTGCCCGCGCTCGAGCGCCAGGCTGCCCAGCCCGAAGACCAGCGGCGCCAGCACCAGGGGCATGCTGAGCGGATGAAAGTAAGCCGAGAGGCCGGCGAGCAGACAGTAGGCAACGGCCAGCCCGGGCCGGCGCGTGCGCCACCAGGATTCGAAAGCCATCGCGGCGCCGAAGCTGAAGAGCACGACAGGCGCATAAGGGCGCGCGATGCGGCTGTAGAAGACGAGCAGGGGCGACAGGGCCACCAACCAGGCCATCACGCTCCCGGCCGGCCGGCCGCAGCGCCGCTCGACCAGCCAGGGGATCACCAGCAAGGCCAGCAGACCGCAGAACAGCGCCGGCAGGCGGACGATGGTCTCGGTCAGCCCGACGCCCCGGTCGAGCAAGAAGCGGTAGATCGCGGTCAACGGCCGGCAGTTATCGGTGACGTGGAAGGTAGTGAGCGCCTGCCCCAGCGTCGACTCCAGCGCCACCCGCACGCCGTGCAGCTCATCGCCGCCCAGCACCTGGGCGGGGAGGTTGTAGAGGCGGAGCGCCGTGCCGGCGGCGGCTGGCGCCGCCCACCAGGCAGCGCCGGCGAGTCTAGAGAGATGATTCATCGGGATGGGTGAAGCCGCGCCGCGGAGACCGCGCGCCGCGCGCCGAACGGGCCGCGGGAGTATATAGCGGCGGCCCGGTGCTAGGATCACGGCGCCCCGGATCGGGGGCCCACGGCGAGCGTCGGCGAGCATGGGAGAGCATGGCTCCTCGCATTTCCAGCCGATGCCCCCGTGTCTTGCCCGCCTGACCAGCGCGGCGGAGATCCTCTCTTAGACCACTCCTCTCCCGAGCTCGGCGAGCTGAGCGTCGCGCCGCTGCTGCCGCGGCTGGTGGCCGCCTTGGCGGCGGGGCGGGCGGCGATTCTCACGGCGCCTCCGGGGGCCGGCAAGACGACCCTGGTGCCGCCGGCCCTGCTGGCGGCGGGGGCCGGCGGCGGGCGCCAGATCGTCATGCTCGAGCCGCGGCGCCTGGCGGCGCGGGCCGCGGCTCGCCGCATCGCCGAGCAGGGAGGATGGAGGGTCGGCGAGGAGGTCGGCTACCAGGTGCGCTTCGACCGGCATGCCGGGCCGGCGACCCGGATTCTGGTGGTGACCGAAGGCATCCTGGTGCAGATGCTGCAATCGGACCCGTTCCTTTCCGGCATCGGGGTCTTGATCTTCGACGAGTTCCACGAGCGCAGCCTGGCGGCCGACCTCGCCCTCGCGATGGCCCGCCGGGTGCAAAGAGAAGTCCGGCCCGATCTCGCCCTGGTCGCCATGTCCGCGACCCTCGATGCCGGACCGCTGGCCGCATTCCTCGGCGGCTGCCCGATCGTCGAATGCGCGGGGCGGCCGTACCCGGTCGAAGTCTCTTATCTCGATCAGCTCGAGCGGCGGCTCGACCGGCGGTTCGATCGGTTCGATCGGAGCAAAGGCCGCCGCGGGGCAAGCGACGCCGACCAGCCGCTGACCCGCCTGGTCGCCGCGGCGGTGCGCGGCGCGCTCGCCGCGACGGCGGGCGACGTGCTGGTCTTCCTGCCCGGCGCGGGCGAGATCGAGCGCGCCGCCGCGGCGCTCGCCACCCTCGGCGCGGAGCAACGCCTGGCGGTGATGCCGCTCTACGGCGACCTGCCGCCCGCGCGGCAGGACGAGGTGCTGCGGCCCGCGGACCGGCGCAAGGTGGTGCTGGCGACCAACGTCGCCGAGACTTCCATCACCATCGACGGCGTGAGCGCGGTCGTCGACAGCGGCCTGGCGCGGCGCCTGCGATACGACCCGGCAACCGGCCTCGACCGCCTCGAGCTGATCAAGATCAGCCGCGCCGCCGCCGAGCAGCGGGCCGGTAGGGCCGGACGCCAAGGGCCGGGAATCTGCCTGCGGCTGTGGCCGGCGCACGAGCATTCCTCGCGGCCGGAGCGCGAGACCCCCGAGATTGCCCGCATCGATCTCGCGGGGCCGGCGTTGCAGCTCCTGGCCTGGGGCGAGACCGACCTCGCCGGCTGGGGCTGGTTCGAGGCCCCGGAGCCGCAGGCGCTGGCCGCCGCCGCCCTGCTGCTGGCTCGTCTCGGCGCAACCGACGCCAGCGGCGTGACCGCGGTGGGCCGGGCGATGGCGAGGCTGCCCGTCCATCCGCGGCTCGCCCGGCTGCTGCTCGAGGGGCACCGATTCGGGGTGACTCGCGCCGCCGCCCTGCTGGCGGCGCTGCTCGCCGAACGCGATCCGTTTCCGCGGCGGCCGCGGCAGCGACCCGGCAGCGCCACCGCCGCCCCGCGCTCGTCGCGCTCCGATCTCCTCGACCGGCTGGACGCCCTGGCACTCTTCGAGAGCGCCTCCTCGAGGAGCCGCGGCAGCGCCGCGGCGCGAGCGGACGAGGCGGATGAGGCGCACGACGCGGACTCCGAAGGCCTGCACCGCGCCGCCGCCCGAATGGTCCTGCGCGCCCGCGATCAGCTCGTCGAGCTCGCGCGGCGGGAGCTGGGGGGGCCGGACGGCGTCGAGGGTGCCCGGCAACCCGAGCGCGCCGAGCCTGGCCAGTCCGGTCAGCGCGGCCAGTCCGGCACAAGCGGCGAGTCCGGCGCGCGCGAGGAGGCCTTGCTGCGCGCGCTGCTCGCCGCCTATCCCGACCGGCTGGCCCGGCAGCGCGAGCCGCACAGCAGGCGCGCGTTGATGGTGGGCGGGCGCGGCGTGCGCCTGGCCGAGGAGAGCGCCGTCGAGGCGGCCGAGCTCTTCCTGTGCATCGACGTGGCGCCCGGGCGCGGCGGGACGCGCGCCGAAGACCTGGTCCGCCTCGCCTCGGCGGTCGAGGCCGACTGGCTGCCGGCGGCGCGCCTGCGCACCTCGGTCGAGCTCGTCTACAACGCCGAACGCGAGCGGGTTACGGCCTGGAAGCGGAACTGCTACGACGACCTGGTGCTGGCCGAGCACGAGGTCGCGCCGCCCGACCCGGCGGCCGCCGAGGCCTTGCTGGCCGCCGTCGCGGCAGCACTGCCGCATGCCGGACTACCGGCCGGCGATCTGGAGGTCGCTTCCTTTCTGGCGCGCCTCCGCAGCCTCGCCGACTGGATGCCCGAGCTCGGCCTGCCGCGCTTCGACGACGCGGCGCTGCGCGCGCTGCTGCCACAGCTCGCCGCCGGCAAGCGATCACTGGCCGAGCTGCGGCGTGCGCCGCTTCTCCAAGCGCTGCGCGGCAGCCTCTCCGGCGAGCAGCGCGCCGCCCTCGACCGCGAGGCTCCCGAGCGCCTGGAAGTGCCGAGCGGCAGCCGCATCCGGCTCACCTACGAGCCCGGCCGCCCGCCGGTCCTCGCCGCCCGCATCCAGGAGCTGTTCGGACTGGCAGAGACGCCGCGCATCGCCGCCGGCCGGGTGGCGGTGCTCCTCCATCTGCTGGCGCCGAGCGGGCGCCCGCAGCAGCTCACCGCCGACCTGCGCAGCTTCTGGCGCAATACCTATCCCGAGGTGCGCCGCCAGCTGCAGGGCCGTTATCCGCGGCACGCCTGGCCGGCCGACCCGACCCGCGCCCGCCCCGAGCGCCGCCCCCGCCGCCGCACCTAGCCGATCTGTGAGCATCGGCGGCAAATCATCGGCGTCTGGCGCGCGCCCCGCGGCCATTTTCAGCAGCCTGCTCAGGGGCTGGCGACCTTCGCGAGGAAGGCGCGAATCCGATTGGCGTTGGCGCCCAGATCGCTCCGGCCGACCCGGGACACCGATCGCACGTCCACCCGGCTGCCGGCCGCGGCCGGCATGACCCGCACCACCACGTCGTCCTTGAAGCCGAACCAGAAGGTGGTCGCCGTCGCCTCGATCCGGCCGGCCGCCGGGTCCGCCGCGACCAGATCCCATGCCATGGCGCGCGCCGCGGCGACCGCCCGCGCGAAGGCGGTGGCCGGTGGCACCGCGAGCTCCAGCGGCTGCAGGTCCGGATAGCCCCGACGTTGAGCCGCCGCGACATCCGCTCCGCCATGGCCGGCCGGATTCGGCGCCTCGGCGCGCAGCGGCAGGATCGCCACGAAGGCCGGCGGGTCACTCAGGTCGGTCGAGATGTCATGGATCTGCGGCACGGCCCGCGCCTGGTGCAGAGAACGCCACATCGCGAAGCCCAGCGCGAGCCCGAAGCCGACTGTTAGCATCAGGCCGACGGCCGCGCCCGACCGCACCTTCGGCACCGCCAGGGCAACGATCGCGCCCGCGGTCGCCGCGATCCCAACCAAGGCGCCCCACCCGAGCAGCTGGAATCCGGTGCGATACGACCACAGATTCAAACGCACCCCCGCTGCCGCCAGGGCGAGCAGCACGACAGCCAAGAGAGCAAGGACCGGGGGCAGGCGGCCGATACTCATCGAAAACTTCATCTGCTGGCGCGCACCAGCCTGGAAAACCTTGCGATCTCGGGTGTCCGCCACGGTGTGGCGAGGATCTCGTCGACCAGCGCGCTCGCTTCAGCCGTGCGATGCAGCTTGAAATAGGCCCTGGCCAAAAGCAGCTTCGAGTCGGCGTTGGGACGGAGCCGATAGTTCTTCTCCGCCATCTCGAGCAGCTCGGGACCGGCGTCCTTGCGCGCGATCATGTACCTGATGAAATGGCCGATGGCCGCTTCCGGGTAGAGGGCGTACCGTTCCCTGAATAGCCGATCAGCCTCCTGAAACATTATCTCGGCGGCGGCGTGATCTCTCCTGTCCACGATCACGGCCAAGGCGCCAACATACTCCGGGTTCTGCGTCCGCTCGATGACTCTCCGGTAGAGATCGATCGCCTCGCCGGTGTGACCCAGCAGGTCGAGGACCTCCGCCATGTGCTCCTCGATCAGCCAGTAGCCGGAGTACGCTCTGGCGGCGCGCCGGTAGTGGGCCAGGGCCTTGTCGTAGCGCCCGGAGTCGAAATCGAGCAGCCCATCCTGCAGCTCCACCCAGGCGTAGGAACGCATCTCCTTGGCCGTAATCTCGTCCTGGGCTTCGCGGTACAGCTTCAGGCCACCGGCGACGTCGCCGGTCTTGGTCTCGAGATACGCCAGCCGAGCAAGGTTGTCCCAGGCGCCCAGGCTGCTAGAGGTGCGACCCTGCTCGACGACCTTTTCATAGCCCCTTCTCGCCTCCTCGTAGCGGCCTTCCTGGAGATCGAGGTCCGCTCGCAGTGCTTTCACCCCGGCGCTGCCGGCGAGGTCCGGGACCATGGCAAGGTCCGCCTTCGTCCGCGCCAGGCGATGGAGCTTGAAGTCGAGATTGGCCCGCAGGAGGATGAGGTCTTCGGACGGGCCGACGAGCTCGAGCGCCTTGTCGATCGCGGTTTCCGTGGACCTGAAATCCGCGAAGCTCGCGGTGAGCGAGGAAAACCGATAGAGCAGGAAGACGAGCCTTGTCGCCCTCCCGACGTCGATCGGGGCGGCGAAGGCGCCGTCTCTTACCTCGTCGATGTCCTTGCGGATCTGCGCCAGCTCGATCTCGTAGTCGGTGGGCCTCGCGGCCGCGAGCGCCGGGGTGGAAACCAGCACCAAGGCGGCGGCGAGCAGCCGCGCGGTGATCCTGAGCCGACGCCCGGCGAGTGAGCCCGATGGCCCGGGCATGGTCCGGCAACCGCCTACCATGGCTCCGCCAGGTAGGGGAACTGGGCGAGAAAGTCCTTGTCGTTCTTCAACGGGTTCGGCGGGGTCTTGGGCACGATGGGCAAGGAATCCCAGACCGATTGATCGTCCAACGTTTCGATGTTGCACTTCTTGGGGCCGCACACGGCCCCCATGTCGAGGAAGATCGAGAGGAACCTGGTGGCAACCTGGTCCTCGAGGCGATGGCCAAACGGCCAGGTACCCGTCGTGTCCATGTCGATGGCGATCACATTGGGGACGAAGATCTCGAACGGCCGCTTGAGACTGATCTTCAGACCGCGCTTGTTCCAGGTGTCGTCGGGCATGTTCAGCTCCTGGAACAGGCACTTCTTGACCCGCGGGAAGGCCTCGACGGCGAGGGCATAGGTCTTGTTGACCGAAACCGGCGAGTTGTCGTGGTCGAAACAGGTGGGGACGCCGAGCGCGGTCAGCGACGGCCCGAACCCCCAGCCCAGGTGGGCAAAGCGCCTCACGAAGACCGGCACGAGCTGGTAGTTGTTGGCCCCCAGTTGCCGGTCGTCCTGCCGCTCGCTCAGGGCGGCATCGGCGAACGGCACCGCGTCGGTGTCGACGAGCTTGTAGTTCTTCATCTCCGCATCGTACTGGGACCCGGACGCGAACGGCTGGCGCAGCCATCCCACGAACCTGGCGAACCCGGACCGCCGGTCCTCCGGGACGTCAATCTTGTGCGCGGCCTTCATCACCCAGCTCTCGCCCCAGGCGTTGACGATCCGGTTGACCTTGGGCGAGGTGGTGATGAAGTCGAGCGGGGCCTCGACCACGATCGCGTTGCAATTCTTGCCTGCTCTAGCGTCCTTGCCGCTGTAGACGAAGTGATAGTTGCCGTTCTCGTCCCTCAGGAACTTGCTGCCGCTCCAGGCCAGCGGGCCCGCGGGGAGATCTGCCTTGGTGGTCTGGCCGAGCTCGGGGTTTTTGGGATCGTAGTTGAAGAGCGTGTTTCCTTCGAGCTCGATCAGCGTCTTGGGGATCTGCAGCTCTCGCTTGTCCGGCATGGTGTGCGGAACGTGATAGAACTGGGGCGCATAGTTGATCGAGCGGAAAAACCCGGGCAGGTCGTTGAAGAATGGGTCGTCGCGGCCACCGACGAAGATCTTGATCGAGTGACCGTCCGGCGTGTCGATCGTGACGTTCTTGTTCGCGTCGACGGTGCGCGAGAAGCTGCCGCCCGGAAAATCGATGAAGGCGACGTGCGCCCGGCTGCTCGCATCGACCGTGACCCGGATCTCGGCAGCTTTCAGGTTGAGGTACTTGGCCTTGACGGCTTCCGCGTACCTCAGCCAGGCGTCGAGACTCTGATCTCCTCTCGCCGGCGCGGTGACTCGCGGATCGGCGTTGAGCCGGATCCGATAGAGCATGTCGGTGTCGAAGACGCCGGTCTTGGGAATCGAAGCGAAGGTCAGGGCGATCACGACCCTCTCGCCGCCGGTCGTGTCTTCGCCGGGAAACCCGAAGAGGTCATAGAGGTCGGCCGCGCTGACGTTGATGTCGGAGAAGATCGCGTTGACCGCATTGGGGTCGTTGTGATCCGAGCCGAGGCAGACGGCCGGGGTCAGAAGCCAGCCGGAGAGCGGCAGGAGAAGAAGAAGGGGCTTGAAAGTCCTTGGCGGGAGGCCCATGGTCGCACCTCATGGCAACGGTTGGCGGCGGCCGGCGTTGCGCCGGCGGCCGCGCCGAGACGGCGGGGAAGGGTCGCAGGACCAGCCATGCCGACGGTCGCGAGTGTACAGAGTTGGCGCAAATCATCGTCTAAGCGCCATGAGCTGTCAAGCCCGCCCCACCAGAACCACAACATCGTCGACGTCAACGCTTTCGCCGACTGACCTCGGCCGGCGCCGGGGGCGAGGCGGACGAGCCGGCGCGGGGCGCGGAGGCGGCGCGGATGTAGTCGCGCACCAGCTCCTCGAGGATGGGCAGGGTGACCGCGCCGCCGCGCAGGATCACATCGTGGAAGTCGCGCACGTCGAAGCGCTCGCCGAGCGCCTCTTCGGCCTGCCGGCGCAGCTGCTTGATCTTGATCTCGCCCATCTTGTAGGCCAGCGCCTGGCCCGGCCAGCCGATGTAGCGATCGGTCTCGGTCTCGATCTCGTGCCGCGACAACGCCGTGTTGGCGGCCAGGAAGTCCATCGCCTGCTGGCGCGTCCAACCCTGAGCGTGCAGCCCGGTGTCCACCACCAGGCGGCAGGCGCGCCACATCTCATAGGTCAGGCGCCCGAAGTTGCTGTAGGGATCGGTGTAGAAGCCGGCCTCGAGGCCGAGCCATTCCGAGTAGAGCCCCCAGCCCTCGCCATAGGCGTCGACGTAGGTATAGCGGCGGAAGATGGGAAGTCCGGTCGCCTCTTGCGCCAGCGCCCCTTGCAGGTGGTGGCCCGGCACCGCCTCGTGCAGGGTCAGCGCCTCCAGGGTGTAGAGCGGGCGGCTGTTGAGGGCGTAGGTGTTGACCCAGTAGGTGCCGGCCCGCCGGCTGTCGATCGGCGCGCCGTTGTAACGCCCGCCGGTGTATTTGGGAGCCAGGTCCTCCGGCACCGGCGCGATGCCATAGGGCTGGCGCGGCAGCGTCTTGAACAGCGCCGGCAGCTTGCCGTCCATGCGCTTCGCGATATAGGCCGCCGCCTTGAGCAGCTCGTCGGGCGTCTTGGCGTAGAACCGCGGGTCGGTGCGCAGGAACTCGAGGAACTCCGCGAAGCTCTTGGCGAACCCGACCTGCTTGATCACCGCCGCCATCTCGGCGCGGATGCGCTCGACCTCGCGCAAGCCGACCTGGTGGATCTCCTCGGGAGTGATGTCGAGGGTGGTGAAGTGCCTGACGAGGTAGGCGTAGTAGTCGCGCCCGTTGGGCAGCGCCGAGGCTCCGACCGTCTGGCGTGCGCCGGGCACGTAGTCGTGTGACATGAAATCGAGAAGGGCGCGATAGGCGGGCAGCACCGACTCGACGATGGCCGCCCGGCCGGCCGCGCGCAGCCGCTCCTGCTCGGACGCCGCAACGGTCGCGGGGAACTTCTCGAAGGGCTTCCAGAAGACGCCGCGCGCAGGGTCACTCACCAGGTGGGTGGTGATAGTGAAATCGAACCCGGCGAGCACCACCTTGGGCAGCGTCATGGCGGCCGAAAGACCTTGGCGCAGCAAGGCCGTCTGCTGCTGCATATAGGCCGGGAAGGCCCGCAGGCGGGCGATGTAGTTCTCGTAGTCCTTGACCGCGGCAAACGGCATTTCCGCGGGCAGCCGGGCGAAATCGGAATGAAATCCGCCCTCGGCGCTGATCGGCATCAGGTAGGACTTGAACTGGTCTTCGCTCAGCTGATCGGCGAGCTGGCGCTCGAAGAGCTGGTAGCTGATGCGATCGGTGGCGTCGAGGCCCGAACGGTCGATGGCGTGGAGCCGCGCCAGCGCCCGGCGCGCCAGCTCGACGCGCCGCGCCAGGTCGGCCGCGGTCATCGACGGCAGCCGGTCGTCGTAGCGGTTGTCGCCGACCGAGGTGGCGAGCAGCGGGTCTTCCCGCAGCGCCAGCTCCCAGGTCTCGTCGAACAGCGCGTGCAGCTCGCGCGCCGCCTCCTCGGCCGCGCTTCCCGCCGGCGCCGCGCTTGCGGCCCCTGCGACCCTTGCGGCCGACATCGGACTCGAGGTCCTCTGCGCGCTCGCCGCGCCGGCCCCGCTCGCCGAGAGCACGGCGGCAAAGAGGCCAAGCAGCGCCAGCGCCCGGCGGCGTCCGTCCTGATCGAGGAGCACGGCGGGCACGATATCAGCTCCGCCAATCCCGCCGTCAACCGCCGGCGGTGGGAGCTAGACGAGATTGATCCGTGCGCCAGGGGAGGGGGCGTCCCCTTCCCCCCCGGAGGGGTGGGAAGGGGATCGAGGGGTTGCGGGGGGCGATCCGATCGATGCTTCGAGTAGGCCTCCACCGCCACATCGCAGCGCCGCTTCATCCCTCGGGATCGGCACCGGCCGGTGGGGACTAGAACCACCGCCGCTCGAGCTGGCGAGACTCTTGCTTATTTCCAGACATCAAGACATCAAGACATCGGTCTCGAGACAGGGGAGGCATGGAGCGCGGCTCGAGGGGCAGGATGGAGACGACGGGTAGGGGCACATTGACAGCGAGCAAGCCGGTGACTAGAGTCTAGTCTCGTAGAGGACCAGGCATGGTCAAACTCCACAGTCCAGCTCTGGTGGTCGCCGCTTCCCTCCTGGGAGTGGTCGCCGCACACACCGCGCAGGCGCGGGCTGCGCCGGGAGCGACCGCTGCTCCCGTTGGGCCGCTTGCTCCAGTCATCGTTTCCGGCGCGCCGCAGACCCTGGCTTCGCTGACCGAGCTGGCCGAGCTGACTCAGCTGGCGCACCAAGGAGCGACGGCGGCCGCGGCGCCGGTCCTGCCGCTCGCTCCCCTCGCTCCGGCGGTGGCGGGCCGGGTGCTGAGCGGAGCATCGGCCCTGGCGCGGGTGGCGCCGCTCGGCTCGGCCGGCGTCTACGCCTATCAGCTGGCCGATTTCAGCCTGCGCAAGGTGAGCACCGACGCGCAGGGCAATTTCTCCTTCCGCGACCTTCCCGCCGGCCTCTACAAGATCATTGCCCACAAGCCCGGGTTCGTGCCGGCCGTGATCCTGCTCACCCGCACCACCGCCCAGGCCTACCAGTTCCTCGAGCTGCAGCTTGCCCAGCAGGATGCGGCGCACCGGTCGCAGTCGGCCGACGACTTCTGGGCGCTGCGCGCCCGCATCCCGGCCGACGTCTTGCGCGACATCGAGACGGCCGAGCTTCCCGGGCTGCAAGGCGGCGGTGCCAGGGGCGCACCACCCGCCGGCGGCCCGACCGGCGTCACCGGATCAGCGCAGGCGAAGAAGGAGGCGGCATCGCTTTCCGCCCTCGCGCGCACCACGTTCCACACCGAGATGCAGGCGATGACCGGGGTCACCGACGTGGCGCAGCTCGGCAGCGGAGCGGTATCGGATGCCAAGCTCGGGATCGAAGGCCGGGTGGGCGACGTCCAGGTCGGCCTCAAGGGGCGGTTCTGGCAGATGAACGGCGACCTGCTCGGCCAGCGCGCCGGCGGCGCCGCGGGCAGCGGCTGGAGCAACAGCCGGTACGACGGCCAGACGAGCGCGCTCTCTCTCGTCCTCCAGCCGGGACCCAGCAGCAGGATCAGCGTCACCTCGCTCAACAACCGGCTGGTGCCGCGCGGCCCGGCCGGGGCGACCGCCGAGCCCGGCGACCTCCCCAACCGCCACGTCGGCCTCGAGCACTACCAGGTCAGCTGGAGCCAGGCGCTGGGCGAGAACAGCCGCTCCGATTTCGCCGCCCAGTACACCAGCGAGTTCAACTATCACCGCCAGAGCCTGATCGATCCCGCCGACATCCCGGGGGCATCGCGCACCTGGAACGTCGAGGGGGCCTATACCACCTCGATGACCGACAACTCGACGCTGCAGGCCGGTCTGCGCTTCCGCCAGCAGCAGTTCGGGCTGGGCGCGAACGCGCTGATGTCGGCGGCCCAGGCGGTCCAGGCAGGCACTCCGGGAACGAGCCTCGTCGCCAGCCCGGCGCTCTCTCCCGGTCACACCGACGTCGATCTCTTCAGCCGTGGCGGCACCCGCATCGCGCCGGCGATCCTCGTCGAGTACGGCCTCTACAGCACGCTGCTCGACGGCAGCCTGACGCTGACGCCGCAGGGCGGGGTCGTGCTGCAGCTCGGCGATGGCTGGCAGGCGAGGGGCTCGCTCAGCCGCCAGGCCTACCAGCAGGCCGGCCTCAATCCGGAGTTCCTGCCGACCCTGTTCAAGGAAACCGACCTCTGCCAGCAGGGGAGCAAGTCTTGCTACGAGCTCAACCTGTCCCGGCGCGGCGGCAACGACGAGCTGATCTCGCTCAGCGCCGTCGAGCGCGTGGTCAGCAAGACGCTCCGCCTCTACTTCAACGACGAGATCTTCGACCGGCTCGAGAGCCTCTACCTCGTGCCCGGCGATCGGCTGCCTGAGCTGCGCCTGGTGGTGACGAGGCGGCTGCTGCCGCGCGTGGTCACCACCCTCGAATCGAGCATCGCGGCCGGCGGAGGCGGCACCTTCGTGGCCGCCGACGGCCTGCCCTTCCGCAACCGGGTCCGCTACCTGGTGACGTCGCTCGACACCCGCTTCCAGAGCACCTCGACCGGCGTCTTCGTGGCCTTGCACCACATCAGCCAGAGCCTCGCGCCAGCCGCCGCGATCAGCAGCCGGGCGAGCGAGCGCGGCACGGTCCCCGCGGCGTCGGCGCTCCCGGCATCCGCGACCCAGACCGACCGCCTGCAGGTTGTGCTGACCCAGGACCTCAACGTCCTCTTCAACCTCGCCAACGCCTGGGCCCTGCGGCTCAACATGGAAGTCAGCCGCGGCGACGCCAACTTCTTCACCGGCCTCGACAACCAGCTCCATCACCGCATCCTCGGCGGCATCGCCGTCCGCTTCTAGCGGCGGGACCCCTCCGCCCTGGCCTCGCGACTGGACCGGGGGGCGCCTGGCAGGTCGCTAGCCGACCGAGGTCCGCTCGCTGAGGGGGTGGATGCGGCAAGACGCTCTGGGTTCTGAAGTAGGGCTCGCGGACCTCGGTCGGCTAGCGACCTGCCAGGCGCCGACTCGCCGGGGAGGCATGGGCTCCTCCCACCGGCATAAGTGCCGTGAAACAGGGCAGCAAGAAACAACTTCTCAGAAGCCACCGAGATCCTAGAACCGCGGGGAGTGTCGCCTTCACAAAATCCAAGCCGGCGGGAGGAGTCCGCGCCACCCCGGCGCTCCCCACCATACGTCGCGCCCAGGACGGAGGGGTCCTGCCGCTTCTCCGCCCCCTTGAATCCACGAAACCGGATTTCTTCGGTTTTCTGGATGACAGCCCCGGAAATCACTTGAATTCAGCGGTTTGAAGGGCATTCAAAAAATCGTTAGACTGGAACGGAAATTGCTCTTCCCGGGCTGTCGTGGCGAATAGAAACTTGCTCTCTTGATGACGACGCCGGCTCGCACTCTACGCCTGACCAGCTGCCTGGTCCTTGCCGTCGCGGCCGTGGTCCTGGGCGGCCTCAGCGTTCATCGCAAGGTCGCCGCCTTCCAGCCGGTCGGGTTTCAGGGCGGGCCGTCGGGCGGCCTCACCCGGGTCGACCGGGTGCTCGACCGCGGCACGGGCCTCGCTCCGGGCGACCTGATTCTGCTCGTCGACGGCAGCGAGGCGGCCGGCGATCTGGCGCTCGGCTCGCGGCTGCGGTCGCGGCCGGAGAGCGAGCTGGCGGTGCTGCGCGGCGGCCAGGTGGTCCGCCTGCAGTATCACCGGCCGCCGCTGGCACCCGACTATTCCTACCTCATCCTGGCGCTGATCGGCGGCGCCTACCTGCTGATCGGCCTTTTCACCCTGATCCGGCAGCGCGGCGCCGAGGGATTCCTCTTCTGTCTCTGGTGCATGACCTCGGCGCTGCTCTACCTGCTGACGCCGGTGCCGCCGCTCGACTTCGAGTTTCGCCTGGTCTTCGCCGGCGACCAGCTGGCGCGCATCTTCCTGCCGCCGCTGACGCTGCACCTGCTCCTGATCTTCCCCAGCCCGCTGCCGGCAGTGTCCACCCGCCGGCGCCGCGCCGTGGCCTTCCTCTACCTGCCGGCGGCGGTGCTGCTCGCCCTGCAGCTCGACCTGATGCTGGCCAATGGGCGCTTCCTCTTCGGCCGGCCCAGCGAGTCGGCGCTGCGGGCGCTCGACAGCGTCGAGCTGATCCATCTGGTGGGCTACGCCCTGCTGGCGGTGGCGATCCTGGTCTACCGGCTGCTGCGCGATCCCGGCTGGGAACAGCGCCGGCAGCTGCACTGGGTGGTATTCGGCGTGGCGGGAGGCTACCTCCCGTTCTTCCTGCTCTACGTCGTGCCCTGGGTGCTTCAGCTACCGCTGCCGGAGCTGCTGCGGGCGATCGCCGTCCTGCCCCTGGCGCTGGTGCCGCTCTGCTTCGCCTATGCCATCTTGCGCTACAAGCTGTGGGACATCGAGGTCATCGCGCGCGACATCGTCTCGGGGACGCTGACGCTGCTGCTCGGGGTGATCGGCTTCTCGCTGGTCAACCTGGCGATCACCCGCGGCATCTCGCAAGAGCTGGCGCTGGTCCGCAACCTGCTGTCGTTCGCCGCCGGCCTGGGGATCGCCGGACTGCTGGTGCCGACCAGGAATTCGCTTTCGGCGGCGCTCGAACGACTGCAGTACCGGGGCACCTTCGGCAAGCGCCGCGCCCTGCTCGGCCTCGGCCGCGACCTGCTTCACGAGCGCGACCTGGGCCGGCTCTGCACGTCGCTGCTCGACCGGCTCGAGAGCGGCATGGACCTCGAGCGCGCCAATCTCTACCTCGCCCAGGGAGAGCAGCTGTTCGCCGCGCACCACGAGGAGCTGCTCCCGGAGGCGACCTGGGCTCAGACCCCGGTGCCCGCCGGGACGTCGTCGTCCAGCCTCGGCGGTTTCGAGCTTCCCCTGGGACCCACTATGCCGTTGGCGCCGCCGGCCCTGCTGGCGGAGTCGCCCGCCGCCCGCTTTCTTCCCCGGAGCCTGCCGCTGCGTGCCTTCAGCGCCGAGTTCTGGCGCGCCAACGTGGTCCGGCTCGACGGCGTGCGGCTGCCGGGCGAGCCCGCCTCGCCGCTGCAGCGCCTCTTCATCGCCGGCTATCGTTATGCCTTTCCGCTCACCGTCCGCGGGCGCGAGGTCGGCCTCGTGCTGGCCAGCCACAAACGCGAGCTGGTACCGCTCAACAGCGAAGACCTCGAGCTGATCCGCCACCTGCTCAACCAGGCGGCGCTGGCGATCGAGAACGCGCAGCTGGTGGGCCAGCTCCATGTCCAGCTCGAGGAAGTGCAACGCCTGCAGAGCTACAGCCACGGCATCTTCGAGTCCTCGCCGGGCGGCATCGCGGTGCTCGACCGCGGCCACCGCGTGCTGTCGGCCAACCCGGCCTTCGCCGCCCTGGTCGGGCGCCCGCGCGAGAGCCTCATCGGCAGCCCGATCGCCGCTGTGCTGCCGGTCGCGCCGCTGCCGCCGCCCGGCGAAGCGCCGCTCGAGGTGAGCTTCTGCGACAGCTCCGGCAAAGAGCGCTACCTGCAGCTGAGCCTGGCCGAGTTCGCGGCCGCGTCGGGCACCCCGGGCGCCGCCCGCGAGCCGCTGTTCATCCTCCTGGCCCACGACGTGAGCGAGCGCGTGACGATGGAAAATGCGCTCAAGGAAAAGGAGCGGCTGGCGGCGCTCGGAATGCTGGCCGCCGGCGTCGCGCACGAGGTCAACACGCCGATCACCGGCATCTCGAGCTACGCGCAGATGCTGCTGGCGGAGACCCCGGAGAGCGATCCGCGTTACTCCATCCTGAAGAAGGTCGAGCGCCAGACCTTCCGCGCCGCGCGCATCGTCAACAACCTGCTCGAGTTCGCGCGCAACCGGCAGAGCGAGCGCCGGCCGCTCGCGATCGAGCCGCTGCTGCACGAATGCGTCGACCTGCTGGCCGAGCGCCTGGAGCACCGGCCGATCGAGCTTTGCTGGGACACCCCGCAGCGGCCGCCCGCGGCAGCCGGCGGCGGCGGCGATCGCGATCGGGCCAGGACGGCCGAGCCGATCCTGGTCATGGGCAGCGACGGCGAGCTGCAGCAGGTGTTCACCAACCTGCTCGGGAACGCCCTCGACGCCATGGCCAACCTCGAGCGCGGCCGGCTGGGGATCGGTCTCCACGCCACCGAGACCACGGTCGTGGTGCGGATCGAGGACAGCGGGCCGGGCATTCCGCCGGAGAAGATCGACACCATCTTCCAGCCCTTCTTCTCCACCAAGCTGCACCGCGGCGGCACCGGCCTGGGGCTGGCGATCAGCCATGACATCGTGAAACGGCACGGGGGTCGTGTCAGGGTCGAGAGCGCGCCGGGCAATGGCGCCTGCTTCGAGGTCGAGCTTCCCAGGCACCGGCCCGCCGCCGCGGGCGCTCTATGAACATCCTGATCGTCGACGACGAAGAGGTCCTGCAGGACGTCCTGACCGTCCTCATCCGCAAGGAGGGGCACACAACTCTGTCGGCGCGCAGCGGCGAGGCGGCGATCGAGCTGCTGGAGCGCGAAGAGGTGGACCTCGTGCTGCTCGACCTGATGCTGCCGGGGATCTCGGGACTCCAGACGCTGCGCGAGATCCGGCGGCGCGATGCCGAGCAGGTGGTGGTGGTGATCACCGCCTACTCCTCGATCGAGACCGCGATCGAGGCCATGCGCGAGGGGGCCTTCCACTACATCCCCAAGCCGTTCAAGAACGAAGAGGTCCTGCTCACCATTCGCAAGGGCCTCGAGGTGCGGCGGCTGGCGCGGGAGAACCGCACGCTCAAGGAGCAGCTGCGGCAACGCTTCGGCTTCGACAACATCCTCGGCAAGAGCAAGCCGATGCAGCAGGTCTACGAGCTGATCCAGCTCTCGGCGCCGGCCAAGAGCAACATCCTGATCCTGGGCGAGAGCGGCACCGGCAAGGAGCTGGTCGCCAAGGCCATCCACCACCACTCGCGGCGCGCCGACGGCCCCTTCATCACCGTCAACTCCGGCTCGATGCCGGCCGACCTGCTCGAGAGCAACCTCTTCGGCCATGTGCGCGGCGCCTTCACCGGCGCCATCGCCAGCAAGAAGGGGCTCTTCGAGCTGGCGAGCGGCGGCTCGATCTTCTTTGACGAGATCGGCAACATCCCGATCGACACCCAGTCGAAGCTGCTCCGCGTCATCCAGGAGAGGGAGTTCATGCGGCTGGGAGGGATCGAGACCCTGAAGGCCGACGTGCGCATCATCGCCGCGACCAACTCGGACCTCGAGGAGGCGGTGCAAGGGGGCCACTTCCGCGAGGACCTCTACTACCGCCTCAACGTCATCACCGTCAACCTGCCGCCGCTGCGCAAGCGCAACGAGGACATCCCGCTTCTCGCCCAGCACTTCCTCGGCCACTACGCCCGCGAGAACGAGAAACCGATCAAGGAGATCGCGCCGCGCGCCATGGAGCTGCTGCTCGACTATCACTGGCCGGGCAACGTGCGCGAGCTGGAGAACGTGATCGAAAGGGCCGTGGTGCTGTCGACCCACGAGCTGCTCGACGTCGAGCTGCTGCCGGGCTCGGTGCGCCAGCCGGACGCGATCGGCTTCGCCCCTCCCAGCCTGCCGTCCAACGGCATCTCTTTCAAGGAGGCGGTCTCCGACTACGAGCGCCAGCTCATCGTCAAGGCGCTGCAGAGCTGCGGCGGCGTGCAGAAGCGCGCCGCGGAGATGCTGCGGGTCAAGCCGACGACTCTGCACGAGATGATGAAGCGGCTCAATATCTCTTCCGAAGGTATGGCCTCCCCCTGACACCCCCGAGACCCCTGACGCCCCTGAGACTCCCGAGACCACTGAGAGCATTCGCCGGCTCCCGGGCTCGATCTCGCGGCAGGCGCGCAGGCGTGACCGTACCCGGCCTCAGCCGCGGTAGCGGGGGATGCTGTCCTGGCGCTTTGACATCAAGAGAGGGTTCCATGTCGCGCACGCTGCACCATGCAAGAAAGTTCGAGAAGGTACCAATGGCGGCCCTGGCGCTGGCACTCGGCGGCCTGGCCACCTTCGCGGGATCGGCCCGCGGCGCCGCCCCCCCGGCGGCGGGGCTGCTCGCGCCGCTCTCGGGCGGCGAGACCATCGAGCTGCCGCCAACCGACGACAAGGTGCCGCGCCCCGACGCGGTGCTCGGCTATCCGGTCGGCAGCCGGTTCACCCACTGGGAGCGCATCGAGTCCTACTTTGCCGCCCTCGCCGCCGCCTCGCCGCGGGTCAAGGCCTGGGAATACGGGCGCACCTACGAAGGGCGTCCGCTCGAGCTCGTCGCCGTCTCCAGTCCCGAGAACATCGCCCGGCTCGAGGAGATCCGGCTGGAGCGGCTGCGCCTGGCCGAGCCGGCGGCGCTGGCGCACGCCGAGCGCGAGCGCCTGGTCAAGGGCCTGCCGGTCGTGATCTGGCTGGCCTACGGCATTCACGGCAACGAGGCATCGTCGGCCGAGGCGGCGATGGTGGTGGCCTATGCCCTGGCCGCCGGACAGGGCGAGACGGCGCAGCTGCTCGAGCACGCCATCGTCCTGATCGATCCGCTCTCGAATCCGGACGGCCGCGAGCGCTACGTGCACGGCTTCGAGCAGCGCCAGGGCGAGCGGCCCAACGACCACCGCGGCGCGGCCGAGCACTGGGAACCCTGGCCGGGGGGCCGGCAGAACCACTACCTGATCGACCTCAACCGCGATTGGGCCTGGGCGACCCAGCAAGAGAGCCGCAGCCGGATCGCGGCCTACCGCTCGTGGGAGCCGCAGGTCTACGTCGATTTCCACGAGATGGGCCCCGATTCGAGCTACTTCTTCCCGCCGCCCGCCGATCCGATCCATCCCAAGATCGACCGCCGGGTGCTCAACTGGCTGGAAACCTTCGGCAGGGCCAACGCCGAGGCCTTCGATCGCCACGGCTGGGTCTACTACAAGAACGAGAACTACGATCTGTTCTATCCCGGCTACGGCGACTCCTATCCCAGCCTGCACGGGGCGATCGGGATGACCTACGAGATGGCGGGCGGCGGGCGTGGCGGGCTGGCCATCGCTCACCCCGACGGCAGCGTGCTCACCTTGGCCGACCGCATCGGACGGCACGTCACGAGCTCGCTCGCCACCGTCCACACCGCGGCGCGCAATGCGCACCGCCTGCTGCAGGACTTCGTGGCGGCGCGCTTGAAGGCCGCCAACGAGCCGGCCAAGAGCTACCTCTGGCCGGCCGACCAGCAGGAGGCACGGACGCTGGCCGACCTGCTCACCCGCCACGGCGTGCGCGTCCAGCAGCTCGCCCAGGCGGCTGAGATCGAGGCCCGGCCGCTGCGCGGCGGCAAGGAGGAAAAAGCGCACAAGTTCGCCGCCGGCACCTACGCGGTGTCGACCGCGCAGCCGCTCGGCGACCTGGTGCAGGCGCTGATGGATCTCGAGGCGCCGATGGCCGCGAGCTTCCTTGAGCGCCAGCGCCAGCGCTTCGAGCAGCGCCGCGAAGCGGAGTTCTATGACATCACCGCCTGGTCGCTGCCGCTGGCCTTCAACCTGCGCGTCTTCATCGCCGACGGCGAGCTGCCGGCGGCGAGGCGGCCGCTGGGGCCGGCGGTGGGCGGTATCGAGGGCAGCGGCGAGCTCGGTTACCTGGTGGCGCCGCAGGGGCTCGCCTCCTATCGTCTGGCGGCGGAGCTGCGGCGGCGGAAGATCCTGCACCGCGTCGCCCTGACCGGCTTCGCCGACGGGGCCACGCGCTATCCCTCCGGCACCTTGTTCATCCCGCGGCACGGCAACCCGCGCGAGCTGCCCGAGCTGCTCTCGGGGCTGCTGCGCGAGCAGGCGCTCGCCGCGCAGGCGCTCTCCTCCTCGTTCCAGGTCACCGGCATCTCGCTGGGCTCGAACAGCATGGCAGCGGTCCGTCCGGCGCGCGTCGGGCTGCTGTCGGGCGCCGGCGTCGACCCGACGTCGTTCGGCTTCCTCTGGTATCTGCTCGATCGCGAAGTGGGGCTCGCCCACGACCGCCTGGAGGTCTCTCACCTGCGCGGCGCCGATCTTGCCGAGCTCGACGTCCTGGTCATGCCCAACGGCGACTACGACGAGTCGATCGGCGAGCGGGCGCGGACGGCGATCGACGCCTGGATCAAAGAGGGAGGCGAGCTGGTGGCGGTCGGCGGCGACACGATCAAGTGGCTGCAGGACCACGAGCTCACGTCGGTCAAGCCCTGGAAGGCGCCCGAGGCCGATGCCGAGAGCGAGGGGAGCTTCGAGCGGGTGGTGGCCGAGCATGGCATCACGACCCCCGGCGCCATCGTGGCCACCCGCCTGCAAGCCCAGCATCCGCTGGCTCTAGGGGTCACCGCGCCGCCGCCGGTGCTGGTCGAGGGTTCGACCGTCCTCGAGCCGACCGGCGACCCGCGCCGCGACGTCCTCGTTGCCGCCCCGCAGGACCCGGTCATCGCCGGCTTCGCCTGGCCCGAGGCCAAGCAGCGCCTCGCCGGCTCGCTGCTCGCCGGCGTCGAGCAGCGGGGCAGCGGCGCCGTCGTCCTCTTCGCCCAGGACCCCACGTTCCGTCTCTTCTGGCGCGCCACGACCCCCCTGTTCTTGAACGCCGTCATGTACGGCCCGACCGCGGGGCTGGCGCGGCGGAACTGAGGTCAATTCCAGGTCAGGCCGCGGATCTGATCGAGATTTACGTTGCCGCCGGAGAGGACGCAGGCGACCTTGGTGCCTCGCGGCGACCGCACGAGGCCGTGGAGGAGGGCGGCGACCGGGGCGGCGGCGGCGCCTTCGATCACCAGCTTGGCGCGCGACATGATCCAGATCATCGCATCGAAGATCTGCTCGTCCGGCAGGGTGACGATCTCGTCGACGAAGCGCCGGACGACCTCGAACGTGGTCTCTCCGACGCGCTTGACCCGCAGGCCGTCGATGACGCAATCGACGCGGTCGAGCGTCACCACGCTGCCGGCGGCGACGCTGTCGCGCATGCCGGGAGCTCCCGACGACTCGACGCCAATGATCCTGACCGACGGCTTGACGCTCTTGATCGCCATCGCCACGCCGGAGATCAATCCGCCGCCGCCGATCGGCACGACGACGGCGTCGACGTCCGGCCAGTCGCGGATGATCTCGAGACCCAGAGTCCCCTGCCCGGCGATGAGCTGCAAGTCGTCGAACGGATGGATGTAGGTGAGGCCGCGCTCGCGGACGAGCTCCTTTGCTTTCTCGTTGGCCTCGTCCCAGATCGTGCCGTACGGCACGACCTCGGCGCCATAGCCGCGCGTCGCGGCCACCTTCGACGGCGTCGCGTTCTCCGCCATCACGACCACGGCCTGGATGCCATGGATGCGCGCCGCCAGCGCGACGCCTTGCGCATGGTTGCCCGCCGACGAGCAGACCACGCCGCGCCGCCGCTCGTCGTCGGTCAGGTGCGTGAACTTGTTGAGCGGCCCGCGAATCTTGTACGACCCGGTGCGCTGGAACATCTCGGCCTTGAGGCGGACCTCGAGACCGGTGAGATCGCTCAACGTCGTCGACGACAGCAGCGGCGTGTGATGAATGTGCGGCGCGACGCGCGCATATGCCGCCGCAAAGACGTCGGCGCCGAGCGGAAGCTGCATGGCCTCACCCCCTCCAGGATCAGGACCTTGGACTGAGCGGGATTGCATTGTAGTGCAGCGGATTGATTGGGCGCGCGGGTCCCGACCTCCAGGAAGAGCTCTCCGGGGAATGCCGCGCGTCCATCACCGGACGTGCGGCTGCCGCCCGGCCATCGCCGGACAGGCGGCCTGCCCGCGCTTTGAGTTTGTGCGTGCCTCACGGCTTGGGATCTGGCGCCTCCTTGTGGCGCGGGCGGGCCGGCCTCTCGACGCCCAGGGCGGCGGCCTTCTGGTGCAGGTAGGTGCGCTGGATGCGGAGGAGGCGGGCGGCGGCGCTGAAGTTCCAGTCGGTGCGCTGGAGAACGGCGTCGAGGTAGTCGCGCTCGCAGGCGGCCTTGAAGTCCTTGAGCGGTAGGATGGGGTAAGTTTCGCCGAGGCGGACGATGCCGGTCTGGGGACTGCGAGCGGGCTGAAAGAGGGCTGACGGGAGCTGGTCGAGGGTGAGCGGGTCGCCGCCGAACACGACCAGCCGCTCGCAGAGGTTGCGCAGCTCGCGGATGTTGCCCGGCCAGGCATAGCTCTCGAGCGCTGGATAGACCGCTTCATCGATCTGGCGCCGGCGCAGCCGGTTCTGGCGCGAGAAGAGCTCGACGAAGTGTGCAAAGAGCTGGCGGATGTCTTCGCGCCGCGCGCTCAGCGGCGGCACCTCGATCGGCAGGTGAGCAAGGCGGAAGTAGAGGTCCTGGCGGAACTGGCCGGCCGCGACCCGCGCTTCGAGGTCGTGGTGGGTGGCCGCGAACACCCGCACGTCGACCTGGCGGTCGCGGGTCTCGCCGATCCGCCTCACCCCGCCGTCTTCGAGGACGCGCAGCAGCCGGGCCTGCAGGCCGACCTCCATGTCGCCGATCTCGTCGAGAAAGAGGGTGCCGCCGTCGGCCTCCTCGAAGAGACCTGGTTTTGCCGACTTGGCGTCGGTGAAGGCGCCCCGGGCGTGTCCGAAGAGCTCGTCCTCTACCAGGTGGGCAGGGATGGCGGCGCAGTTGATCTTGATGAACGGTCCGTCGCGGCGCGCGCTCTGCCGGTGCAGGGTGCTGGCGACCAGCTCCTTGCCGGTGCCACTCGCGCCGGTGATCAGCACCCGGCCGCTGGTCGGCGCCGCCCGGGCGATTACCGCGCGCAGCTGCGCCGCGGCGGGCGAGGCGCCGAGAATCACGGTGCCCTCGTCGAACCGCGACTCGAGCGCGATCACCTGCCGCTTCAAGGCCGCGTGCTCCAACGTGTTGGCGATCGAACGCAGCAGGCGCTCGCGGCTGAACGGCTTCTCGATGAAGTCGTGGACGCCCAGGCGCAGCGCCTCGACCGTCTCGCTGATCGAGGCTTCGCCGGAGATGATCACGGTGGGTGGCAGGCGGCGGCGTGGCGCCAGCTCCCGGATCAGGTCGACGCCGCTCATCTGGCGCAGGCGGACGTCGAGCAGCAGCAGGTCGGGCAGCGGACGGGCGGCATCGATCAGCTGCGCCTGGGCCTCTTCGGCACACGCCATGGCCTGCGGCGACAACCCTTCCTCGCGCAGCTGCAGGAGCAGGCTGGCGCGGATCTTCTCGTCGTCCTCGACGATCAGGACGCTGGTCACGACCCGCCCTCCGCGCCGACCCTAGGGCTGCGCTCGGCGGCATCGAGCGGCGGGGTGTCGCGCGGCGCGGTGACGAGGGCCTGGGTCGCCGGCTCTAGCAACCGTGGCAGGAGCAGGCGGAAGGTGGCGCCGGCCGGCGACGAGACGAGGAGCTCGAGATCACCGCCGTGGTCGAGCAGGATCTTGCGCGAGATCGCGAGGCCCAGCCCCATCCCCTCTCCCGCGGGGCGCGTCGTGGCGTAAGGCGCGAAGAGACGGCCGCGGATCTCCGGCGGGACCCCGGGGCCGCTGTCGGCGGCGTCGAGGCAGAGCCAGCGCTCGCTGCCTGCCAGCGAGAAAACCATCTCGCCGGCAGCATCGCCGCCCAGGGCAAGAGAGCTGTTGTCGCACAGGTTGACCAGTACCTGGCGCAGCAGCTCGCGATCGATTGCCGCACGGCAGGGGACAGCGGCAGGAAGAGGCCGCCAGACGAGCTTCAGGTTCGGCCAGGCGGCGGCGAAGGTCGCCGCGAACTCGGCCGCCAGCGCGGCGAGGTCGTGCGGCGCCAGGCGCGGCTGTGGCAGCCTGGCGAACGAGGTAAACGCCTGGGTGAATTTGCCCAGGCGTTCGAGCTCCTGGCCGACACTCTCGACCAGCAGCAGGCAAGACTCGGGCTGTCCTGCCTCTTCGGCGCAGCGATCGTCCACCGCGCCCGGCAGCAGTCTACGCAGGCGGGCCAGCTCGAGCCGCGCCGCGGTCAGCGGCGTGCGCATCTCATGGGCATGCCGGCGCGCCGCCTCCTGCCAGGCTGCAAGATTCTCGAGCGAGGCCAGCCGGCGGCGGTCGCGAGTCACGGCCCGCGAGGTCCGCTCGATCATCGCGGCGATCCGGCCGATCAGGTCGCGGCGGTGGTCGCCGATCTCGACGTCCTCACGCCCGGCGGAGAGCTCGGCAAGGGCGCCCTGCAGGCGGTCGAGCCGCGCCTGCTGGCGCAGCTGGCGCACCAGGAAAGTGGCGCCGCCAATCCCCGCCAGGGCGCCGAACACGGCCAGCAGCGCGGCATGATAGCGGCCGACCACCTCAGCACGGTTGTAGCGCAGGATGCGCAAGCGGTCGAGGAGCGATTTGGCGGCGGCGAAGCGGCGGCGGTAGGCGGCGGCGGCGGCGGGATCGAGCCGTGCGAGCCGCTTCTGGTCGGCAAGAGACTGCTCGAGCTGCGCCATCACGTCCGGGTGGACCCCGAACGTGAACCAGGCGCCCGACAGCGGCCGGGCGAAGAGCTCGAAAACCAGCGCGGCGGCGAGCAGCAGCGCCAGCAAGGTCGTCACGGTCACCTTGAGGTTCACGGCCTGTGCTCCGCGCCGCTCTCTGGCCGCAGGATGAGGCTCCAATTATAGCTGACCAGGCTGCGACGCTTGATCGAAGTTGCGATCAACAGGTCGAGCACGCCATGGAGGGGAGCGGCAGCGCTGGCCGGCCCGACTCCTCCACCGGGCTCGATGCCCCCGGCGCCGGCCGGCCGGCCGGCCGGCTCGGTGCCGCTCTGACCATCCCCCAGCGAGCGCGAGAACCAGCGCTGGGTGTCGTGCTGCTCGGATTGCGAGAATGGGATGACGCTCAGCTCGAGATCGAGACGCCAGGGGCGGCCGGCCGCCAGCGGACCGGCGGCCCCGAGCGGCAGCTTGATGCCCTTCCACCAGGCCAGCAGGCGCTGGACCGATGAAAGGCTCTCATGCCAGCGCCGGCCGTCGTAGGCGGTCGCGGTCACCAGATAGACCTCGTCCCAGAGCTCATAGCGGACCTCGATCATGCCGCGGCCCTTCACCTTGTGGGCCCGATCGTCGCGCGCCGCCACCTCCAGCACGAAGCTGGTGGTGAGACCGCCGCCGAGATGTGGCTTCACCTCCGGCAGCGAGAGAATGTCCGGGAGGGCAACGAGAACGAGCTCCCTGCCACCGGCGAGCTCGATCAGCGGGCGCTCGGTGCGCTCGGCCAGCGCGGGGACCGGCGCGGCGAGCAGGATCGTGGCGGCGAGGGAAGCCAGGATCATCGCATCTCTCTGCCGGCAAAGGCGAAGGAAGCCCGCACGATTCCCCACTCGTTGCGCAGCACAAGCCCTGTGCTCGCGGTCACTCTGCCAAAGGCCGGCGCGGTGGAGAACCCGAGGTCGGACCAGCTGAAGTTGACTGCTGACTCGAGCCAGAGGTCGCCGATGCGCCGCGCCGGCGGTCCACTCCAGAGCTCCAGGTTATGCCCCAGCCCGGCGCCGGCGCCCCAGGCGGTCTCCGTCTGATGTCGTGCCGCGCCCATGGAGGTCAGGTCAAGGGTCTCCCGGAACGCGCCGGACGCAAGGCCCACCGCCACGCTCTGGCGACGGCCGAGAGGAAAATACTTGATGGCCGAGACGGCAATCCCCGGGCTGGTGACCTGCTGGCGAACCTGGGCGGCGCGCAAGAAGTCGAGTCCGGTCAGCGTCTCCCAGGCATCGCTGACCCGCGCCTGAAAGTCGATCCCGCGGGTCGGAAAAACCGGGTTGTCGGTGGTCCTGTAGAGCCATTGCAGGTCGGCACCCCAGGTTCTTGAGTGCTGCAGAAGAGGCCCGCCGTTCGACAGGGACCAGGTCAGATCGGCGCGCAATGAGTTGTTGCCGGTCAGCGGCAGACCGACGGAGCCGGAGGCCACGACAGGGTGATTGTTGAGGCGGGAGTTGGTGCCCACGGCGACGCTGGCGAAGCTGTCGTTGCCGAACAGGTTGTAGCGCGTGTAGCCGACCTGAAGCGGCCCCTGCGCCCCGGCGAGGAAGCCCGAGGTCGCCGAGGCGAAGAGCAGGCCGTCCTGGCCGACGAAAGCGCGCGCTCCGGCGGTCACATCGTGGTTGACTTCGAAGCTTCCGTGCGGGCCGGGCCTCGACTGGCTATAGGTGCCGGTCACGGAGTAGTCGAGGAAAACCGGCTTGTTCTGCTCGACGGCGATCACCAGCTCGAAGGTGCCACGCTCGCTCCCCTTGCGCAGCGTGAAGTCGGCGTCGAGCACGAAGGGCAGCCTTTTGACCCGATAGACCGCCTCGCGCAGCTGGCGTTCGCCGTAGGACTGGCCAGGCTTGAGAAGAGACTGGGAGATGGTGATCTCCCTCGCCGCTGGCTTGCTGACGCCCGTGACCGAGATCTTCTCGATCAGGAACTGTGGCGGCGGCTCTTCGCTCCATGCTGCGGCGGCGGCTGAGGAGGCGATGACGGCTGCAAGCAGCAGGGAGAAGGGAAGGGAGAGCGGCGGCCGCGACAAGCCTGCCGAACGGGCGCGAGAGCGATCCAGGAGCGGGTGGCGCAGGGCAACGAGCATGATCTCGCAAGCCTCCAGGGTCCGCTGCGGACCGGGACGGGTCCAGAGGGCCGGCCGTCACAAGGGCAACTCCGGTGCCATTAGCCGGCGCCAGCGCGGCGAGCTTTCCTGGCGGTCCCGGAGCCTCCACTCAAGCTGCTGAAAAGAGGTGCCTTGAGCGTTTGCACCGTCAAGCGGGTCTGCCCAATGTGGTGCCGGCTTCCAGATCCCTGCCTGGCCGTGGCGTACGAGATCTCATACGCCACGGCTGTATGAAGTTTCATACGGCCACGATCGGTCAGGTGGCGGACGGCACCTTCGCCTCGGGGATCTTCATGCCGAGATAGGTTCCGGAGCTGATCCCCATCAACGCCAGCAGCGAGCCGTCGAAGGTCGGCATCGCCAGACTGCGGTAGACCTCGCTGACGAAGATAATGCCCAGCACAACGGTCCAGGTGGCATTCTGGAAGCGATGGAAGCTGACGCCGTTGGCGTCGCTCAGGATGTCGCTGAGGAAGTCCTCGGTCTCGTTGCGGGCCTTCTTCAACGAGGAATGCCGCTGCTGCAGGTCGAGGGTGAGGGCCTGCAGGCGGGCGGCGACCTCCGCATCGGCCGGATTGGCGGCAACCGCCCTGGTCGCTTCTTCGATCGCCGCCTGAATCTGGTTGACCCGCGCGGTCAGCGCGTTCGCGCTGGCCGCCTGGACCGCCTGGTCGGTGGGCTTGGCCTGGCCCGCATCCATGACCGCGGAGCCGACCACCGTGCCGGCGCTGATTCCAAGCAGAACGAGGACGGTGCCGGTGATCGTGCTGTTGAAATCGCCGGTGATGAGGCCTATGAACAGGTACGAGGCGAGGATGAGGAAGAACCACCACGCCCCTTGCGAGCGCGCGAGACTGAAGGGGCGGCGCGCGTTGGCGCCGGCAGTGGGAGCGGAATCGCGCAGCAGGTCGCTGTGCGCTGCCAGGCCCAAGAAGGCGGCGACCAGCAGAGTGAAAAGGATGGCCCAGAAAATGAAGCGCCACTGCGGGATGATGGTGAGCTTGATCGGCGGCGCATCCGAGGGAAAGGCGTACTCGTCGGCAAGACCCACGCTGACCTGGGTCGGCCGCGGCGACCAGGAGGGGCTGCCGAGCAGAAAGGTCCAGACGGCGCGCGACTTTTCGGTCCGCAACAGCGTGAAACGGAGCGTCGTGTTGTGGGGATTGGTCGGGGGGAAGGCGACCAGGTCCGGCAGCGGCCGGTCCTCGAGGTAGAGCACGAGCTGCTTGCCCTTGCAGGCCGGTGCGGCGAGCTGCGCCAGAAACGCGGGCAGCCCCGGCACGTCCACCGTCAGCACGTCGCCGAGCTGGAGCTCGTCGGCCGGGGTCACCCGCCGCTGCTCGCCCGCCGTCGACCCTGGCGGCGCGGGAACGGCTTCCACAACCTCGCGGTAGGCTCGGGCGACCCGCGGCGCCTCGTAGGCACAGCCCGCGCCCGCCGCCGCCGGCGGTGCCACGGTTGCCACTTCTGCCGTGGCGGCGGTCCCAGCGGAGCCGGCCGGAGCCGCGCTGGCCGAGCCGGCCGGAGGGGCCCCCAGCACGGCAGAGGCAGCCCAGCAAAAAAGCGCAGCCGCCACGACCGCGCAGCGCAATCCGGCGCCCCAGATATGCTTTGGGTGCAGCGGCTTCGTGCTCATGGCTCCTCCTCCTGTCAATGACGGTCTCGCCCCGGGAAGTGCTGCAGCGCGCCCAGCTGCCCAAAGACTCGGCTTGCTTGCGGCAGCCTCCGACCAGAGACCCTGTGCTAGTGCTTCGAGCTTAAAGCTTAGCAGGGCCTTGCCTCATCGCGTTAGACCGCCGGGGCGCCGGCCGCTCCGATATGCTAAATCGATCCAGCACCCCTGTCCGGCCGCCGAAGACCTGAGTCCTCGGAGCGGGCGGCTGGCCAACTCGCGGAACGGGAAGGAGGAGGATGTGTCCCGAGTGTCGTGGAAATTGGTGAGGCGTCCTCTGGAGACCGGTTCGTGATGGCATAGGCGGCTTCAGGGCTGCGGAAGGCGTTTCATGGTTGCGATGGTCGTCCCGCAACCGTCGATCATCTTGAGGGCATTGCGGTCGGGATCGAAGGCCACCATTCTAGTCCGACCCATCTGGAATTGGTCTGGTTCTACCGCTACAAGCTCGATTCGGTCGTCCCCCCCGCGATAGACGAGGCCGCTCCCCGATCTCTCGATATTCCGGGTGACGTTACCGTCACTGTAGGTCCCGACAAGGCGGTCGAGCTGTTCGCCGCTCGGCGGCGTCGGCGACGGGCGGCGGTCGAGGACGGTGGCACCCTCTCCGAACACGATTCTGGCCAGATCACAGGCAGTGGTCTTGGCCGGCTCGTCGATGAAGTTGCTGAGCACAATGATCACCAGTCCGTCGTCCCGATAGTAGGCCAGGTGTGAGGCGAAGCCGTCGATCTCCCCGGTGTGGTTGACTACTCGTCGTCGGAAAAGCGAGATCGATTGCCAACCGAGCGCGTAGTCGTCGCGCACGGCAGTGAACATCTCCTCCAAAGAGCTCGCCCGCAGGAGCTTCCCCTGCGCGAGAGCATACTGCCACGCCAATAGGTCACGCGCAGTAGAGCGCAGCCCGCCGGCGGCAAAGGCTCCATGATCCTTGTAAACGATGTTCCGGATGACCCCGTTGGCGCGGTCGTAGCCGCGAACGCGGCCCGGAACAACGGCGTAGATGTCGTCGTAACCGGTGTCCACCATGCCAGCGGGCTCGAAGATTCTGGAGCGAAGCACCAGCTCCCATGGTTGGCCCGATACCACTTCGCACACGTAGCCCAGCAAGAGGTATCCAAAGTTGCTGTAGCGGAATGAAGCGCCAGGCTCTGAAACCAGCGTTGAGGCAAGGTGGGCGTGGATCACCTGGTCGATGAGATCTCGCATCTTCGAAGTGGGTCCAGCACTCACCTCACCGAAGTAATCGGGTATCCCCGACGTATGGCTGAGGAGCTGCCGGAGGGTAACGGGAGCCCACGACGCTGGACAGGGCTTCAGGAATCTGCAGAGTGGATCATTGATCGACAACTTAGATTCCTCCTGCAAGCGCATGATGGCAACGGCGGTAAACGGCTTGGAGAGCGACCCGATACGAAAGATCTTGCGGTCATCGTTCCGCCCGCCGAGTTCGTAGTCTGCCTTCCCGTAACCGTGATTGAGCAGCGCCCGCCCGTTCCGCTCGACGATAACGGATCCGCTGAAGTCACCACCAAGCGCGCGCTTGCGGAGGTAGGAATCGAGGCGCGAGGGTGCAGCTCGCTGGCTCGCGGGGACCGAGGCGCACGCCGCCAGGACAATGGCTGCAGCCAGGAGCGGAGCGGCGCGCCGTCCGCGAGCGTTCATTGGAATCCTGTTTGTGGGGCTCGCTGCCGGATTGCTCATGAAATCTGTCCTCACGCGACCTGACGCTGGTCTTGCGCAACGAGGGCGGCGAGCGCCCGGTGGCCATCTATTCTGCGCAGCTTGATCTGGCCGAAGGCTCACCACCCGCCGGGCCAGCCGGACCTTGAGATGGAAGCCGTCGAGGAACAACACCGCGTAGCTCTCGCCCGACAGATCGCGCTGGCTCCACGCTGCAAACAACGCCTTGAGACGACCCACCACGCGCGACACCGCGCTCTTGGACAGATGCTCGTCGCCCAACAGTGGCTGCAACGCCAAACGGATCCGCCGCGTGTTGGCGCCCGCCAGGTAGCAGCTCAAGATCGCGTCGTCGATCTCCTGCATCCGTCGCGCGTAGCGCGGCAGCAACTCACTGCGGAACTCCTCGGTGGAGCCGTCGCTACGCTGCAGCCGACCACGAGGAACCTGCACCTCGCGTGCTCCGTTGACTGTCGTCAGCCGTCGCAGCTCAACGCCGTTGCGGTACCCTCGCCGTCTCGCCGCTCGCTCGTAGCTCGCGGCGCCGATTGCCTGACCCAGCTCTTCAGCGAGAACCACCTCGAGGGCCTCCAGCAACCGCTCTTGCTGCAGATGGCGGACCTGCTGCCGGAACTCCAACACCTGCCCTGTGGTAGCTTCCTTCATGGCGTAACCTCCTTCGCGGGTCGCACCGCGAATTACCTGGCCAACAAGAGGTTACGCCATCTTCAATTTTCCACGAACATCGGGACGGATCCTCCAAGGAGGACTTGGCCTGACGCCAGCACCCGGCTTCCGGCTGGAGAAGTGGTACCTCGACTGCGTGACGCCGGCAGGCGAAGCCTTCGTCGGCTACGCCGCCACGCTCTTCTGGCGGCGCCTGCGCCTCCGCTATGCCAGCTACCTGCTCACCTCTCGGACCCGCCCGGACTCTGCGGCGGAAAGCCGCTCCACTCTGCAGTGCGATCAGGACCCGGCGTCCCACGATGGCGAGCTGAGCTGGGGCTGCCCGGCCCTGGAGGTCGAGGGCCGCTGGCTGGCCGAGGCCCCAGGGCTCGAACGCATCCTGCTGGAGCAGGAGAACGGGTGCGTGCGATGGCGCTGCCTTCAACCCCGCTCGCGGGCGACCGTCACTCTGGGCGGCGGCCGCGCGCTGGCGGGGCAGGGCTATGCCGAGCACCTCTCGCTGACCCTCCCGCCCTGGCGGCTGCCGGTGCGCGAGCTCCGCTGGGGCCGCTTCTTGTCGCCCAGCGACGCGGTGGTGTGGATCGAGTGGCGCGGACCGCGGCCACTCACCCTACTGGTTCACAACGGAGCGGAGACCGGCAACGCCGCCATCGCGGATCACCTGGTCGAGTTCGCCGGTTCGTCGCTCCGTCTATCAGCAAGCCAGGTGCTGCGGGAGGGACCGCTCGGCCGCACGGTGCTCTCTTCGATCCCCCGCCTCCAGCGCTTCGGGCCGCGGGCCATGCGCGCGGCACACGAGATCAAGTGGTGCAGCCGGGGCGTGCTGGACCCGGCGGCCGGAGGTGGCGCGAACGCCGGATGGGCCATCCACGAAGTGGTCCATCTCCCGCTGGCGCCCCCGCCATGAGGCTGGCGAAGCTCCTCTACCTGCTCCTTTTCTGTCTCGTTCTGCCCGCGCTGCTCATCGTCTGGGCCCGCGCGGCCGAGCCGATGGTCCGGCTGCCGGTGCTGAGGGCGCCAGTGACCGGCGTTGCGCTGGCCGCCGTAGGCCTTGTCCTGCTGCTGGCGGGCACGGCGGCGCTCTGGCGATACGGGGGAGGCCTGCCGATGAACGCCTTCCCACCACCCCGCTACGTCACGGGCGGGATTTACCGCTGGCTCTCCCATCCCATCTACGTCGCCTTTTCGGCGCTCTGTGCGGGGCTTTCGCTGGCCGTGGGGTCGGCCGCCGGACTCTGGCTGGTCTCGCCGCTGGTGATGCTCGCCTCGGCGGCGCTGGTCGTCGGCTACGAGCGACCCGACTTGCGGCGGCGCTTCGGCACTCAGGTCCGCACTCCCCTGATGCACCTGCCGCTCGCCGGCGACGGGGAGGAGAGGCCGGCAGCGTCGGAGGTGGTGAGCGTCTACATCCTGGTCTTCCTTCCCTGGTTGCTGCTCTACGAGGCAGTCGGGGCCCTGGGCGTCCCGCCCGACGCCGTCTCCGGCTACTTCGGCTGGGAGTGGAGGCTTCCGGTCTGGGAGGCCAGCGAGCTGGTGTATATCAGCACCTACCCGTTCGTACTGCTCGCGCCGCTGCTGGCGAAGAATCGACGCGAGCTGCGACGCTTCGCGCTGCAGGGTCTGGCGGCGACCGCGCTGGGCGTCTTCGCCTTCCTGCTCGTGCCGCTCGTCTCCCCGCCGCGCCCGTTCGTGCCGCAAGGGTTGCTCGGCAGACTGCTGCTCTGGGAGCGGCAGCTCGACTTTCCAACTGCCGCCTTCCCTTCCTTCCATGTTTTCTGGGCCTTCCTCGCCGCTCATCTCATCGCGGCGCGGGGGCGCGGCTGGCGAGCGGCGGCGACCGCCTGGGCCGCGCTCATCGCCGTCAGCTGCATGACGGCCGGGAACCACGCGCTCGCCGACGTGCTGGGCGGGCTCGCGCTCTTCGCGCTGGCCTCGCATCTCGGCGCCGTTTGGGAAGCCCTGCGCCGCGGCAGCGAGCGAGTCGCCAACTCGTGGCGGGAGTGGCGGATCGGACCGCTGCGGGTCATCAACCATGGCGCCTATGCCTTTGGCGCCGCCCTGCTGGGCGAGCTGATCGTGGGCGCGCTGGTGGGCGCGAAGGGGCTCGCCGCCAGCGCGCTCGCCGCCGCCTGTGGGCTGATCGGCGCCGCGCTCTGGGCGCAGGGGATCGAGGGCTCGCCGCGCCTGTTGCGCCCGTTCGGCTACTACGGCTTCGTCACCGGGGCCGTTGCCGGCGCGCTGCTGGCACCGGCCGTGGGGTGCGAGACGCTGCTGCTGCTGGCGGCGCTGGCGACTGCGGCCCCGTGGGCGCAGGCGGTCGGACGGCTGCGCTGCCTGGTGCAGGGGTGCTGCCACGGCCGCCCCGCCGCGGCGGCGGTCGGGATCCGCCACCACCATCCGAGCTCGCGCGTCACCCGGCTCGCCGGGTTAGCCGGCTTGCCGATCCATGCCACCCAGCTCTACTCGCTCCTTGGCAACCTGGCGATTGGCCTCATCCTCGCCCGCCTCTACTCTCTCCACGCCCCGCTCGTGCTGGTCCTGGGGCTCTACCTGGCTCTGTCCGGCCTGGCGCGGTTCGTCGAGGAGAGCTTCCGCGGCGAGCCCCAGACCCGCCGCCTTGGCGGCTTGCCGATCTACCAGTGGCTGGCGATCGCAAGCACGGTGGCGGGCGCCGTGGTCACCGCGCTCCCGCAGCGCCAGCCCGCCCCGCCTGTGCAATGGAACGCCGCGACGGTGCCGGTCGCCGTCGCCCTCGGCCTCCTCGCCGGCCTGGCCATGGGCGTCGATCTTCCCGACTCGCAGCGCCGCTTCGCCCGTCTTTCCGGCTAGGTCGGGCGCCGCATCGCGGGGCGGGCTTGGGCTGGCTTCCTGCAACTCCGCGCTGCCAAAGCCGTAACCCTTTAGGGAGCTGTCCTGATGTCCGGCACCGGATTGGATCGCCGTCGCCTACCGACCGCCGCCCTGCTTGCGGGTGCGCTGCTCTTTGCGCTCGGCATGGGCCTGGCGCTGGCTCGAGTGCCGGAGTGGCGGCTGGGTCCGTTCCCCGACCAGCGCGCCCTTAGCCGGCACTTCCAGGCCATCGCGGCACGGTGCGGTGTGCGCCTCCTGGGGGGACCACGCTTCGAGCTGGCCGAGAGCTCCCGCCGAGAACGTCTACGCAGGCAGGTGCCACTCACTAGCGCGGTGCCGAGCGCCGCGGTCACCATCCGAGTCGAGCAGGAAGGGGTGACGACGCTTGCGGGCCAACCCTATGGCGAGCGGACGCTGAAGGTCTGGTTCGACACCAGCGGTCGTCCGCAGGGAATCGACTGGGGACTCTCGGGATCGGAAGGAGTGCTCGCTGCCATTCGCCATCACACCTTCAACGGCCGGCCAGAGACCTTCGCTGGCGCGCTGCTGGCGCCAGGTGAGAGCCTCGGCAGACCCATCCAACTGTTTCTGGTCGGTTTCCCGTTTTACGTCTACGCCATTGCTGGCAGCGCTCCGCCACAGCACATGACTGCGGCAAACGTAGGCGTGGCGCTCCAGGCTAGTCGCAACCCTGGCGACCTGGACTCGGTCGTCTCACGATCGAACCGCGTCGATCCGCTGGCAGGGTCGCTCGAGCACGGACTGCTGCAGGCCGCCCTGATCACGATTGCCGGCGCCTTCGTTTTTCTGGCGATCCGGCGCCGCATCAGCTTGGCGAACGCGAGCTGGCTCGCGGCCCTCGCCTGCCTGGCCGTGCTGCCGGGCGCGTTGCGCCAGCCGAGTGTCGGCGAAGCGGCCGCCGCGACTACGCTGCTGGTTGTCGCAAGCGTCTGGCTGGTAGTTCTCTGGTCGGCTGCCGAATCGCTGTGGCGCGCCGGCGACACGCGTTTCGATGCCACTCTCGACTTCCTGCGCGCGCGCCGACTCACGTACCGGACAGGTAGGGCGCTGCTCTCCGGAGTCGGCCTGGGGGCTGCGGCTGCGGGTATCAGCCTGGCGGTTCTTGCGCTGGCGACGTTGCTGCCCGACACCCATGCGCACGCACTGAGCGTCGACCTGCCGGTGGTTGACGGCGTGGAAGGCCCTATTGCCTCCGGCATCACCTTGGCGGCGGCAGTCGCTTTCCTGCTGGCCTGCGGCCGCCGCCTCTCGCAGCGCCGCTGGGTCCTGTTTGCGGTCGCACTCGTCATCGGCCTCACCCTCTCCCCGATCAAGCTGCAGCCCTGGCCTCTCGAGCTGGCGGGCAGCGCGCTGGTGGTCGGGGTGCTGGTCGCCGCGGCGCATCTGGGCGGCCTGACGACGTTACTCGCTGCTGCGCTGGCGTATCGGCTGCTGCCGGCAGCGATCTTCGCCGCCATGCATCTGTCGTGGCTGCCCGGAAGCTTCGCCCTCGCCGCCGGGGCGCTGGCCTTGCTGCTTGCGGCGGGCATCGTCGGGGTCGTGCGTCCGGCCGCGGAGGAGGAGGATGCGGCGCCGCCGCCGGCGTTCATGGCGCGCCTGGAACGAGAACGCCGGCTGGAGGTGGAGATGGAGCTGCTGGCGCGCATGCAGCTCGGGCTGCTGCCGAGCCAGCCGCCGCTGGTGCCGGGCTGGGAGATCGCCGCCCGCTCGCTGCTCGCCGAGCGTGCCGGCGGCGACCTCTACGATTTCGTGCGCGATAGCGCCGGCCGCTGGTGGATCGCCGCCGGCGACGTGGCCGGACACGGCTACTCGTGCGCCATCGCCCAGGCCATGGTCAAGGCGGCGCTCGCCAGCCTGCTCGGCGACGGGCGCACCCCCGGCGAGATCCTTTCCGAGACCGACCGGGTGCTGCGCACCGCCGGCGCCAGCCGGAGCTTCACCAGCCTGGCCCTGCTGCGGCTCGACCCGGCCACGGGCGAGGCGCTGCTCGCCAACGCCGGGCACCCGTACCCGCTCCTGGCGGCCCTTGGGCAGCCGGTCCGCGAGGTGGTGCTCCCCGGCTTGCCACTCGGCCAGGGGCCACCCCGCTGGTATGACGACCAGCCGCTAGCGCTGGGGCCGGGAGACGCCCTGGTGCTCTGCTCCGATGGTCTCTTCGAAGCCGTCGCCGCCGGCCGGGGAGGCGGGGCGCAGTACGGCTATGAACGGCCGCGCTCCCTCCTCGACAGCCTGGCGGGCCACTCGGCGGCGGAGATCCTCGAGGCCCTGCTGGCCGACTGGCGCCGCCATCGCGGTCCCGGCGCACCTGGCGACGACACCACCATCGTAGTCGTGCGCCGCACGCCGGCCGTCGCCGCCAGCCGCGGCTGAAGCGGCTCAGTCCACGCGGACCTGACGAACGTTGCCCTTGGCGTCGGCGGTCAACGAGCCGAAGTGCCGCGTGCCCTTGAGGCTGACGCTGATCTCGACCGCGCCGGGACGGCGATCCGATGGGTCATGGGCTGCTGAAGATCAGGGTATGCCGGCCGGCCGATCAGCCGGCGTGGCGCTCTGCCAGCGCGAGGAGGCGGAGGAAGTTCTCGCCCAGGATGAGGCGAGCCCCGGCGCGGTCGACGCCGCGCTCGAGCAGGGCGGCGGTGAGGTCGGGGAAGCGGGAGACGTCCTCGAAGCCCTCGAGGGTTTCGGGGATGCCGTCGAAATCGGTGCCGATCCCGACGTGCTCCTCGCCCGCCTGTTCGATCAGGTGGACGAAGTGGTCGACGTAGGCGGCGAGCGGCACGGGCGGCAGCGGATGGGAAGTCAGCAGCTCGAGCCGCTGTTGCCAGTGCGCCGCGGGATCGCGCAGGTACTCCTCCTCGCCGGCCTCGAGCTCCGGGAGCACCAGCTCGATCCGCCGCCGGTCGGCCTGCGCCGCCGCCGGGCCGATGAAGCTCGGGTAGGAGTTGGCCATCACCACGCCGCCGCGGCGTGCGATCTCCCGCACCAGCTCGTCGGAAAGATTGCGCGGCTGATCGCAGAGGGCGCGGGCCGAGCTGTGGCTGGCGACGACCGGCACGGCGGAGACCTCCACGACATGGCGCACGGCGTCGTCCGAGACATGGGAGACGTCGGGCAGGATACCGTGCCGATTCATCTCCCGCACCAGCCGCTCTCCCTCGCTCGACAGGCCGCCGTGCAGCGGCTGGTCGGTCGAGGCGTCGCACCATTCGTGGCTGCGCATGTGGGTGAGGGTGACGTAGCGCACGCCGCGGGCGGCCAGCTCGTCGAGCGTCCCGGGAAGGAGCAGCGGGCGGCCGTTCTCCAGCCCGAAGAGCACCGCCACCGCGCCCCGGGCCACCGCCCGCCGCAGCTCGGAGACCGACGTCACCGCCTCCATCCCGGCCGGCAAGGCCGCCAGGGAGCGCTGGTGGATCTCGAGCGCATGCTGCCACCCCGCCGCTGGCGCCAGCGAGGCTGGCACGTAAAGGGCGAAGACCAGAGCGTCAACACCGCCCTGCCGCGCCCGCGGCAGATCGACGTGCCGGTCCGCGAGCCGCCGGCCGAGGTCGGCCGGCGCTTCCCACAGCCGGGTCGGCACATCGGTGTGCCCGTCGACCACCAGACAATCCTCGTGGAAGCCCATGGCCGGCCGATTGTACTCGCAGCCGCCGGGGCCTGCGGGGGTGCTCGGGTGGAATATTCCCGCCTCGCTTGGGCTTCTATGGCAGGGAGCACGAGGCGCCTTTGCAGCCATCTGGGCGGTAGGTCCGAGCGAGCGTGGCAGGAGACAGCAGCAGCTCGCGGCTTCTCCGCGCTTGTCAGCGGCAGGGGCATCGAGTAGGCTTGCGAGTTCCCGGAGCTTTGCGCTCCCCTCAGGTCGTGTCGCCGGGGTCGATGTTTGCCGCCGCGCCGCCGCGAGAGAAACCAAGAGATCACAGCTCGCTTCGCGAGCGAGAGAAGAAAGAGCTCACCGTGAAGAAAGACATCCATCCCCATCTCCACCGGGTGACCGCGGTCTGCGCCTGCGGCAACACCTTCGAGACACATTCGACCAAGGACGAGCTGCGCCTGGAGATCTGCAGCGCTTGTCACCCGTTCTTCACCGGCAAACAGAAGCTGATCGACACCGCCGGTCGGGTCGAGCGCTTCAAGCGCCGCTACGGCAAGACGGCCTGAATCGCGCCCCTGCGACCACGCCGGGGCCGACTCTGCCGATCCTGGCCGATTCGTCACCCGCGCGCGGGCGCGCGATCCCCTGAGCAGCGATTCGGACCCTGAGCCTCGGCGCGCCGCCAGCCGGCACTCGGACACTGGGGCGCAGGTCTGGGGCGGCAGGCAGGGCGCGCTGCCTGGTCCCTGGCACCGCGCCGCCGCTCTCCCACCAAGGACGCAATGATTGCCATGAGCTCCGCCAGTCCATCCGCTCCGCCGCCGGCCCGGCAGCCCACGACCAAGCGGGAGGACGAGCTCCTGGTCGGCGGCCAGGCGCTGATCGAAGGCGTGATGATGCGCTCTCCCGGCGCTTTCGGGGTTGCAGTGCGCCGACCCGACGGCAGCCTGGCGCTCCAGCGCGGCAAGGTGAAGAGCCTGGCGGCGCGCTACCCGGCCCTCAAGCTGCCGCTGCTGCGCGGCATCGCCGTCCTCTTCCAGTCGCTCGCCATCGGTATCCGCGCCCTCAACTTCTCCGCCGAACAGGCGATCGCCGAAGCGCCGGCCGCCGCCCCTCTCGAGCCGCCCGAGGAGCCGGCGCCCAGCGGCGCGGCCGCGCCGGCCGACCTCCGCGCGGCCGCCAGCCGAGGGTCCGGCGCTGCCCCGGCTCCGGACGCCGCCGGCCGGGACGCCGCCGCGGCCGCCGGTCCTCTCAGCGGCGGTCCCTCCGGAGCAGGTTCGCCCTCGGGCAGCGCTTCGGGCCTGGCGATTGCCGGCTCGATGGTCGTCGGCCTCGGGCTCGGAATCGTCGTCTTCCTGCTGCTGCCGCTGTGGCTGACCCGCCTCGGCGAGCGCCACCTGTTCGGCGAGCTCTCCGGTCTGACGTTCAACCTGGTCGACGGCGGCCTGAGGGCGCTGTTTTTCCTCGGTTACATCTTCGCGATCTCGCGCTTCAAGGACATTCACCGCGTCTTCATGTATCACGGCGCCGAGCACAAGGTGGTCTTCAACTACGAGCGCCGGCTGCCGCTGACGGTCGCCAACGCCCGCACCCAGAGCCGCCTGCACCCGCGCTGCGGGACCAGCTTCCTGCTCTTCGTGGTGCTGGTGTCGATCGTCGTCTTCGCCCTGATTCCCAAGAGCGCGCCTTTCTGGATCAAGTTCGGAGGGCGCCTGGTGCTGGTGCCGCTGGTCGCCGGGATCTCGTATGAGGTCTTGCGCCTGACCGCCAAGCGGCGGGCGGCACCGCTGTTCGCCGCCCTGGTCTTCCCCGGGCTCATGCTGCAGAAGATCACCACCCAGGAACCGACCGACGACATGCTCGAGGTGGCGATCGTGGCCCTCGAAGAGGCGCTGCGCGAGGACGGCATCTTGCCTGGCGCGCACGCCGGCGCCGGCGCCCTGGAGCACCGCGGGAGCGCCACGCTTGCCGAGGATCCGGACCCGCTGGTAGCCGCCACGGCGCGCGCCTCCTGAGGACCCTGGCGGCGGGGAGCGCACCCATGATCGAGAAGCTGGCGCAGCTGGAGAAGACCCATGAGGAGCTGACCCAGAAGCTCGCCGATCCCGCCATCCTGGGCGACCACAAGCTCTACGCCGAGACCAACCGGGCGCTGTCGGAGATCGGCCACGTAGTTGAGCTTTACCGCGCCTACCGGGCGGCGCGGCATCAGCTGGCCGCGAACCAGGAGCTGCTGCAGACGCTCGCCAAGGACGACGAGCTCTTCGCGCTGGCGCAAGACGAGCGCGCCGAGCTCGAGCGGCGCATGGCGACGATCGAGCAGCAGCTGCGCGACGAGCTGACCCCGAAAGACCCCAACGATGCGCGCAACGTGGTGCTCGAGATTCGCGCCGGCACCGGCGGCGACGAGGCGACGCTATTTGCCGGCGAGCTGTTCAGGATGTACAGCCGTTACGCCGAGCGGCAGGGCTGGCGGGTCGAGATCATCGAGCTCTCCGAGTCCGGGGTGCGCGGCGTCAAGGAAGTCTCGGCCATCGTCGAAGGCCGCGGCGCCTACAGCCGTCTCAAGTACGAAGGGGGCATCCACCGCGTGCAGCGGGTGCCCGAGACCGAGGCCGCGGGGCGCATCCACACCTCGGCGGTGACCGTGGCGGTGCTGCCGGAAGCCGAGGACATCGAGATCGAGGTCGACGAGAAGGACCTGCGCATCGACCGCTTCTGCGCCTCAGGACCTGGCGGCCAGGGCGTCAACACCACCTACTCGGCGGTCCGCCTCACCCACCTGCCGACCGGCATCGTGGTCAGCTGCCAGGACGAGCGCAGCCAGATCAAGAACAAGGCCAAGGCCCTGCGCGTGCTCAAGGCCCGCCTGCTCGAGGCCGAGCGCGAGAAGGCCGAGTCGGCCACGACCGAGGAACGCCGCCGCATGGTCGGCAGCGGCGACCGCTCCGAGAAAATCCGCACCTACAACTTCCATCAGAACCGGGTCACCGACCACCGCATCGGCCTCACCATCCACCAGCTCCCCTCCATCCTCGAGGGCGATCTCGACCCGCTGATCGAGCCGCTCGTCGCCCACTTCCAGGCCCAGAAGATGGACGAGCAGGCGCGCCCCCACTGAGCGGGCGCGCGGCGCTAGACTGGCCGGATGAATCGGCCCGTCGCGGCGCGGGAGTCGGTTGGAGGGTTGCTCGAGGAGGGGCGGCGGGGACTTCTCGCGACGCCCTTCGGAGCCGCCACGCGCGAGGCGTTGCTGCTGCTTGGCCGAGTGCTGGGGCAGTCGGAGGCGCAGCTGCTGGCGCACCCCGAGCTGGCAGTCCCACCGGCGGCGGCGGCGGCCTTCCGGCGGCTGCTCGCCCGCCGCCTGCGGGGCGAGCCGGTCGCCTACCTGGTCGGCGAGAAGGAGTTCTACGGCCGCCGCTTCGCGGTCGACGAGCGGGTGCTCATCCCGCGTCCGGAGACCGAGCATCTGGTCGAGGCGGCCCTCGCGCTGGCGCTGCCTCCCGGACCGCGCATCCTCGACGTCGGCACCGGTTCCGGCTGCCTGGCGGTGACCCTGGCGCTCGAGCTGCCCGGCTCCTGGGTGGTGGCCTCCGACCTTTCGCCGGCGGCGCTCGCGGTGGCTGCCGCCAACGCCCGCCGTCTCGGCGCGGCGGAACAGGTGGCGCCGGTTGCCGCGGATCTGCTTGCCGGGATCGATCCCGGCCGCTTCGACCTGCTCGTGTGCAACCCGCCCTACGTCGATCGGCGTGACGCCCCCGCTCTCTCGCCCGAAGTTTGCGCTTTTGAGCCTCACCTGGCACTCTTCTCGCCTGGCGCCGGCGACTCGACGCTCGCACACCTCTTCGCGCAATGCGGCCGCGGGCTGCGGACAGGGGTGCCGCTGGTGGTGGAGATCGGGTACGGGCAGCTCGAGGCGGTGCGGCGCCATGCGGCCGCCGCCGCGCTCGAGCTGATCGAAACCCGGGAGGACTACTCCTCCATCCCCAGGGTCGCGGTATTGAGACGGTCACCAGGGACGCGCCCCTGAAGCGAGAGGGAAGGCCATGGAGAAGTTCCGGATCATCGGACCGACGCCCCTGGTCGGACGGGTGAGCGCCAGCGGCGCCAAGAACGCGGCCCTCCCCGCCCTCGCCGCCACCCTGCTCACCGACGAGCCGGTCTTGCTCCACCGCGTCCCCCGGGTGCGCGACCTGCGGACCATGCGCCGGCTGCTCGACCACCTGGGCATCGAAAGCGCCGAGGACGGCCCGGCGCTGCGTCTGCGGCGGGCGCGCCCGGACTCACACTCCGACGCCCTCTACGACCTGGTCAAGACGATGCGCGCCAGCGTGCTCGTGCTCGGCCCGCTGCTGGCGCGCCATGGCCGCGCCCGCGTCTCGCTGCCCGGCGGCTGCGCGATAGGGGTGCGTCCGATCGACCAGCACCTCAAGGGGCTGGCGGCGCTGGGCGCCGAGGTCAGACTGGAGCATGGCTACGTCGAGACCACGGCGCAGGTGCTCCGCGGCACCCGCTTCCGCTTCGATCTGCCGACCGTCACCGGGACCGAGAACCTCCTGCTCGCCGCCTGCCTGGCACGCGGCACCACGGTGCTCGGCAATTGCGCCCGCGAGCCGGAGATCGTCGATCTCGCCCGGCTGCTCAATGCGATGGGGGCCCGCATCGCGGGCGCCGGCGGCGAGGAGATCGTGATCGAGGGCGTGGCCGGCCTGCACGGCGCAACCCATACCATCATTCCCGACCGCATCGAGGGCGGGACCTACCTGATCGGCGCCGCCTTGAGCGGCGGCGACGTGCTGCTCGAGGAGGCGGTCGCCGCCGATCTGGCGCCGCTGCTGGACAAACTGGCCGAAGTCGGCGTCGAAGTCTCGGTCGGCGAGACGGGGATCCGGGTCCGCGCCGACCGCCAAGGCCACGTCCTGACCGCCCGCGACATCGAGACGGCGCCTCATCCCGGCTTCCCCACCGACCTGCAGGCACAGTACATGGCGCTCATGACGCGCGCGGAAGGGGTTTCGACCATCCGCGAGACCGTGTTCGAGAACCGATTCCAGCACGTGCCTGAGCTGGCGCGCATGGGCGCCGATGTGCGGGTCGACGGCAACGCGGCGCGCATTCGCGGCCGCACTCCCCTGGCCGGCGCCACGGTGATGGCCACCGACCTCCGCGCTTCGGCCTGCCTGGTGCTGGCCGGCGTGGCTGCCGAAGGCGAGACGATCGTCGACCGGATCTATCATCTCGACCGTGGTTACGAGGGCATGGAACTGAAATTGCAGAGTTTAGGCGCGCGCGTGGCACGGATTTCGGACTCGTCGACCGCCTAGCCGGAGCGCCCCGCCCCCAGTCGCGCCCGGCGCACCACAGCCGCCTTGCCCGCCTCCGAACGCGGCCGCCCCAGGGATGCTCCGCTCCGTTCTGCTGTTCCTCGCCCTCGCCCAAGCCGTCGATCCCCTCCCCGCGACAATCTCAGCCAGCTCAGCCAGCTCAGCCAGCGCCGGCACCGCAGCCAGCGACGCCGGCGACCCCGTTGCTGCCACCGCCGCCAGCCCCGATCCCCGGCCGGCGCTGGTCGAGCTCGAGCTCGCGGGCCGCAACGGCGAAGCTCTCGCCCGCGCCCAGCAGGAGGCGGCCGACCGGCCGGCGGCAGCACGCCAGCTCGGTTTCGACTACCTGCGCGGCCACCTGCTCGAGCTTTTGGGCAGGCCCGCCGAGGCGGTCCAGGCCTACGTGGCGGCGATCAGCTCAACGCCGCGGCTCGCCTTCTACAGCCGTTACCGCCTGGCCGTCGAACAGGACCAGCTTGGTCATCCGGAGGTGGCGGCCGGCCTGCTGGCCGCGGCGATCGCCGCCGAGCCGACCTCTCCCCAGCTGCCTGCCGCGGTTCACCTGCTCACCCGCACCTTCGGCCGGGGAGGCGACTGCCGGCTGCTGCGCGGCCTGCGCCTGCGCCAGCTGCCTGCCCCCGAGCGGCGGGCCGCGCAGCTCGCTCAGGCGGACTGCGACCTGCGCACCGGGGCGGCACCGAGCGCCCGCGGCCTGCTCGTAGCCCTGCTCGAGGAGAACCACCAGGACGACGTAGCGCGCGCCGCCGCCGACCGCCTGGTGGCGCTGCTGGCCGAGGGCGAGCGCGGCAAAGTGCCGATGCTCGTCGGGCTGACCTTCTTCGAGCACCGCGAGCTCGACCGCGCCCTGCGCCAGCTCGGTCTCCTGCTGAGCGTCACCGGCAAGGCCAGACCGGCCTCTGCCCGGGAGCTGGCCGAGGCCCGCTTCGCCATCGGCCGCGTGCAGTACTGGCAGGGGCACTACGAACAGGCGGCGTCGATCTTCGGCGAAGGCGGCGAGAGCGCGCCGAGCGGCGCCGAGCGGGCGCGGTGGCTGCTCCAGCAGGGCCGCTCCTACGAGATGCTCGGCGACTGGCAGCGCGCCGTCGCCAGCTTCCGCCTTGCCTTCCTCGCCGATCCCGCCGGGGTCTGGGCCGCCCCGTCGCTGCTCGCCACCCTGCGCCTCGAATGGCGGCGCGGCAACGAGGCGAGCGGCAGCTCGATCCTCGCCATGCTCTCCGCGCGCCCCAAGTGGCGCGATTCTGCCCGCCGGGCCGCGCTGTTCCTTGCCGCTTCCGACCTGGTGCGCGGCCGCCGAGACCGCGCGGGCGCCTGGCTGGAGGGCGCGGCCCTCGGCAGCTCCGAGGAGGACGGCACCGAGCTCGCCTACTGGCGCGGGCGGCTGGCGGAGCTGCAGGGCGACGGCGCGGGTGCGGTCTCGGCGTATCTTCTGGGGCTGCGCACCGACCCCTTCCATCCGCTGTCACAGGCGGCGCTGGCACGCCTCGCCCGCGAGCCGCTGGCCGCGAGCGCCGCAACGCTGGGGCGCAAGCTGGGCGCTTCGCGCCGCCCCGAAGAGCTCTCCAGCGCCTGGCTGCTGCTCGGCAACGCCGATGCCGCCGGACGGCTCGCCGAGCGCAAGCTGCGCACGCTCCTGGCCGCCGATCAGGAGGCCGCACCCTACCTGCGCATGAACGAGGTGCCGGTAGCGAGCTGGCCGCTCTGGGCGTCGCCGCCGCGCCGGCCACAGGAGATGCTGCTCGCCCTCGGCGCCTGGCACGACGGCGCGGCGGCGGCGCGCGATCACTTCCCGGCCGCCGATCCGTCTCTCGCCTTCACCGGCAGCCTGCTGCTGGCGCGCACCGGCGAGACCGCGCGCTCGATCGCGCTCGCCGAGGCGCTGCGCGACCGGCTGCCGGAAAGAGTGCCGCTGGCGTTCCTGCCGCCGGCTTTCCGCCAGTGCCTCTATCCATTGGCCTACCGCGAGCCGCTGCTTGCCGAAGGACGGCTGCGCGGCGTCGACCCCTACCTGCTGGCCGCTCTCATCCGCGTCGCGAGCCGCTTCGACCCGCAGGCGGTTTCGCCGGCGGCGGCGCGCGGGCTGACGCAGTTCGCCCTTGCCACGGCGCGCCGCGTGGCCGGACGGATCGGTATCGAGCGGCTGGAGGCCGACGACCTCGACAAACCCGAGGTGGCGATCGACCTCGGCGGCGCCTACCTGGCGGAGCTGTTGCGCACCTTCCGCGGCGCTCCTCACGTCGCCATCGCCGCCTACGATGCGGGCGAGTCGGAGGCGGCGCTGTGGCGCAACTACTGTTTCAGCCCGGAGCCCGCGGAGTACTTCACCAAAGTGGGTTTCCGCGAGACCCGCAACTTCCTTGGCAAAGTCCTCTCCACCTGGGCCCAGTACCGGCGGCTGTACTCTTAGCCGCAGCCAGACAAAACAGATTCAGACTATGCCAGGCGCTGCAGCCAGCGGCGCCAGCCTAGAAGCAGGTTCGGCTTCTCCAGGCGCACCAGGCACCAGCAGTCTTCCCCGGGCTCGGTGACCGGGCGGTGCTGGGTGCCCGCAGCGTAGATCGCGTACTCGCCCGCTTCGTGACGCCCCTGCCGGTCGTCGAAGCCGCCGGCGAGGACCAGGACGTCTTCCTGGGCCTGGTGCACATGCGCCGGCAAGAAGCGCCGCGGGGCGAGGTAACCGAGCAGCAGCACGCTGCGCGTCCAGGGATCGCGCGCCAGCTCCACGTACCAGGCCCCCGGAGCGAGCGCCCAGCGCCAGGGGACGCGCCTCATGACCCCCAGCGCCGGCAGCTCGCGGCGCACGTTCGCGGGCAGGGGCATCGCCGCCACCTCGGGGCTCACCGCACCGGCCCCACCGGCTGCGCCGCCCGCGCCGGCCGGCGGCACCTGGGGCAGCGCCTCGACACGCCGGCGGAGCCCGTCCCATAGCCGGGGCGGCGGCGCCTGCCCGTCGATGCCGCGCAGCAGCGCACCACCGGGGAGCGTCATCTCTGCCAGCGTGCCGCGACAGCTCGCGCAGCCGCCGAGATGCCCTTCGACGAGCACCCGCCGCGGCTGGTCGGCGTCGCCGCTCGCGACGCCGAGCAGGATCTCTTCGGTCGGATGCACTAGCCGCTCTCCAGCAGCGCACGCATGGTCTTCAGCCCGATCCGGATGCGCGACTTCAAGGTGCCGAGAGGCAACTGCAGCCGCTCGGCCGTCTCCTCGTAGGTGAGGCCGCCGAAGTAGGCGAGCTCGATCGCCCGCCGCTGCTCCGGCGTTACCTGCGCCAACACCTTGCGCAAGGTCAACAGCAGATCGCTCCCCTGATCGGCGCGCGCCGGCAGCTGCTCGAAGTCCATGGCGCCCCCGTGGTCGGTCTTGCCAGCCTTGCGCCAGTGGTCGATCAGCTTGTTGCGCGCGATGGTGTAGAGCCAACCCGCGGCGTCGCCGCGGTTCGGCTGGTAGCTCGCCGCCTTCTGCCAGACCGTGACGAACACCTCCTGCACCAGATCCTCGGCCAGCAGCGCATCGCGACAGAGCTGGCGCGTGTAGCCAAGCAGACCCGGAGCGAAGCGCTGGTAGAAGCGCTGAAAGGCCGCAAGGTCCCCCCGGGCGATCTCGCCCAGCCAGGCCGCGGTGCTGGGTTCAGTCTCCGCACCCGAAATCAAACGCAGGTTCTCCCGAGGGGAATAATCTACGTTAGTTTGCGGGCTTCTGCCGCGGCGCGGAGAGGCCGGGATACAGCTGCACCCACCGTTCCTACGTCGAGGTCGGGCTTCTGGATGAGCGGGGCCGGCGGCGGCGCCGGCCGGGGCTTCTTGCCAGGGGCGGGAGCCGGCTTGTCGAAGCGCTTGACGACCGGCGGCAAAGGCCCGCCTGCCGGCTGATCGAAGTAGATTGAGATGTTGGCCTTGCGCCGCAGCTCCTCGGTCCAGCGGTCGATCTCCTGCACCAGCCGCTGCTGCTTGAGGACGAGGCGGATCTGCTCGCGCACGTCTTCGAGCGGCGGCACGGCCACGTGCTGCCGCTCGAGCTCGGGGATCAGCGTGGTGCGGTAGTAAGCCGCGATGTCGTCGAGGCCGACAAAGACCTGCGGCCCCAGCCGCTCGTCGACGTAGGCAAGGACCTCGAGCTGGCGGGCCACGAGCTGGCGCAGCGCCGATTCTTCGATGCCGAGCTCCTTGAGCTTCTGACGGAAGGCCGCATCGTCCTTGAAGCGGCCCCGGATCTCGGCCACGTTCTTTTCGATCTGGCCCACCGGAACCTGCTCGAAGCCGAAGCGATCGATCTCGTGGAAGCGCAGCCGCTCGGCGATCAGCTCGTCGAGGACCCGCCGCCGGAAGGCCCGCTCGGCTTCTCCGGGATTGGGCCGCTCCTGCCCGAAGGCGATGGCGCGGTCGAGGTCCGAGGCAAGGATCGGATCCTCGTCGACCACCGCCAGCACCCGGTCCTTGAGAACCACGGGCGCCTTACCCGCCGCCCCACCGGCCCCGGCGGTCCGGCCGGTGGCGGCGGCAGCGGGGGCGCTGGGCGAAGCAGCGGCAGAGAGGGCGGCTGCCGTCCCCGCGGCCGCAACCGCCGCCGTTCCCGCGGCCGCTGCCGCTACAGCCGCCGCTGCCACCGCGAGTGCCGTTGCCGCAGCAGAGATGGGCCGGCCCGCCATGGGGGTGCATGCTAGCATCGGCCGCGGGGTGCTGGCCGAACCAGAAAGCAATTGGTGACCGAGAGCGAACAGGTGGTGCCCGAGACCGCGTCGCGGCTGCGGGTGGGGCTGGCGCAGATCGATTGCCGTCTGGGGGACGTCGCCGGCAACGTAGAGCGCCATCTGCGCTGGATCGAGCGCGGGCATGACGGCGCCGTCGACCTCCTGGTCTTCCCGGAGCTTTCGCTGACAGGCTACCGGTTGCTCCACCTGACGTCCCGCGTCTCCTTGCGCCCGAGCGCGCCGGCGCTCCTCCTCCTGGCAGAGGCGGCCGGGGAGATGTCGGCCCTGGTCGGGTTCGTCGAGGAGGACGAGCGCGGCGCGCTCCACAACAGCGTCGCCCTGCTGCGCGGCGGCAAGGTCGTCTATGTCCATCGCAAGCTCTACCTCCCGACGTATGGCATCTTCCAGGAGGAGCGCTTCTTCGGCGCCGGGCACCGCCTGGAGCTGGCGCCGCTGCCCACCGGCAACGCCGGCGTGCTGATCTGCGAGGACCTCTGGCACTCCGAGCTGGCGCGCCGGCTGGCGCTCGCCGGCGCCAAGCTGATCGTGGTGCCTTCGGCGGGGCCGGGCAGGATCGGCCCCGGCGAGCTGCCCGAGAGCGCCGAGAGCTGGGAGCTGCTCACCCGCTCGACCGCCCTGCTCAACACCTGCTGGGTGCTCTACTGCAACCGCGTCGGCTGGGAAGAAGGGTCGTTCTACACCGGCGGCAGCCATGTCGTGCGCCCGGGAGGCGCGCTCGAAGCCCGGGCGCCGATGCTCGACGAGGATCTGCTGGTCGCCGACCTCGACCTGCGCGAGGTGGATCGCCTGCGCTGGCAGCTGCCGCTGCTAGCTGACGAGCGCAGCGACATCGTCTGGCCGGAGCATCGCCGGTGAACGGGCGCGAGCGGCTCGCCGGCCGCCTGACTATCAACGCCCCGCTGGCCGTCGCCGTGCTCACCCGCTTCATCGCCGACGCGGTCGAGACCTCGGGGACCCGCGGCGTCGTGGTCGGGCTTTCGGGCGGCGTCGACTCATCGCTGGCCGCCAACCTGGCGCGCCTGGCGCTGGGAACGGAGCGGGTGCATGGCTTCGTGCTCCCCTATCGCAGCTCGAGCCCCGAGTCGGAGGCGGATGCGCGGCTGGTGGCCGAGCACCTCGAGATCCGCTTTCGGGTCATCGACGTGTCGCCGATGGTGGATGCCTACTTCGCCGTCGAGCCCGACGCCGACCAGGTGCGGCGCGGCAACAAGATCGCCCGCGAGCGGATGACCATCCTCTTCGACCAGGCGAAGAAGCACGGGTGCCTGGTGCTCGGCACCTCCAACAAGACCGAGATCCTGCTCGGCTACTCGACCGTCTTCGGCGACAACGCCAGCTCCCTCAACCCGCTGGGCGACCTCTACAAACAGCAGGTCTGGCAGCTCTCCTCCTACCTCGGGGTGCCGCCGCGCGTGGTGGCGAAGATCCCTTCAGCCGATCTCACCCCGGGACAGACCGACGAGGGCGACCTCGGGGTGAGCTACACGGTGGCCGACGAGGTGCTGTACCTGCTCTTCGATCGCGGCCTGCATCCCGACGAGGTGATCGCCTGCGGCTTCGAGGAGCGGGCCGTGCGGCGCATCCTCGAGCTCGAGCAGGCCAACCGGTTCAAGCGCCGCCTGATGCTGATCGCCCGCCTGTCGGGAAGCGCCATCAACCTCGACCAGGAGATCCCGCGCGATTGAACGCGCGCCGCCGCCCGGTCCGGTCGCCGCGGCTGCGGAATAAGACTGCAGCACGGCCGGCGACCGGCGCCGCCGCGCCTCCAGAAACCCCTTCCGACGCCACGGCGTCCACGGACGACAGCCGCGGCGACAGGCCGCGCGGCAGGCTGCTGGTCGTCGCCACGCCGATCGGCAACCTGGGCGATCTCGCTCCGCGCGCCCGCGACGCCTTGGCGGCGGCCGACCTGGTGGCATGCGAGGACACGCGCCGCACCGGGCAGTTGCTGGCCGGCCTCGGATTCAAGAAACCGCTGCTGTCGCTGCACGAGCACAACGAGCGCCAGCGCTTGCCGCGTCTGCTCGCGGCGCTCGACGCGGGCAGCGTGGTGGCTTTGGCGAGCGACGCCGGCACGCCCCTTCTCTCCGATCCCGGCTTCCTCCTCGTCCGCGCGGCTGCCGCGCGCGGCATCGCCGTCGAACCGCTGCCCGGTCCGTCAGCCCTGCTCGCCGCGCTGGTGGTCTCCGGGCTGCCGCCGTACCCCTTCACCTTCGCGGGCTTCGTGCCGCCACGCAGCGGCCGGCGGCGCGCTTTCTACCGCGCCTGGGCGGCGCTCGCACATACCCTGGTCGTCTTCGAGTCGCCGCACCGCCTGGTGGCGAGCCTGGGCGACGCCGTGGCCGAGCTGGGCGACCGCCCGGCCGCCGTGGCGCGCGAGCTGACCAAGCTGCACGAAGAGGTGGTGCGCGCGCCGCTCTCCGAGCAGCTGCGCATCTGGCGGGAGCGCCCATCCGTCAAGGGCGAGCTCGTCGTGGTGATCGGCGCCGGCGACGAGGCAGGAGCCGCACGCGCTGGCGAAGCCCGCCCCGCTGGCGAGGTTGGCGAGACGGGCACTGCCGGCGAAGCGGGCGGCGCCGTGGATCAGCCGACGTCGAGCGAGGGCCGCCGGCTCCTCGGAGAGATCAACCAGGCCTACAAGGAGCCGCTCGACAGCTCGGAACAGGCGTGGCTCAAGGCCGCGCGCCGCCGCCACCGAGCGCTGGTGCAGGGGCAGTGGTGATTCGTACCAAGGTCGAGGTCCCCAGCGCCGGCTGGAGAGGCCCGTAGACAGCGCGCGCCGGCCCGGGAACCTTTCGCCGCGGGCTCGTTATGGCAGTCTGAGGAGCCAGATGCTGGAGCAGCTGCAAGAGCGGACGATGACGGTGCCGATGCTGACAGAAGAGTCGAGCGACGCCGAGCTGATGGCGCGGGTGCGGGCCGGCGAACGCGACGCTTTCGCCGACCTGGTCGACCGCCACAAGGATGCGGTGGTCAACTACCTGGCTCGACTCTCGGGGAGCCGCGACCGTGCCGAGGACCTGGGCCAGGAGGCGTTCCTGCGCCTCTTCCGCTCCGCCGCCCACGGCTACGTCGAGCAGGGCTATTTGCGCGCCTACCTGTTCCGCATCGCCACCAACCTGCTGCGCTCCGAGGAGCGGCGCGAGCGGCGGCTCACCCTGCTCCGGCCGCTGCTCGGCGGCGGCGACGGCGCCTCGGAGCCGGCGGCACACGCGGGCATGCTGCGCCGGGAGCTGCAGCGCGAGCTCGCCGCGGCCATCGCCCGCCTGCCGCTGCGCTATCGGGTGCCGCTGGTGCTGCACGAGATCGAGAGCTGGTCTTACTCCGAGATCGCCCAGGAGCTGCAGTGCCGCGAGGGCACGGTCAAGTCGCGGATTCATCGCGGCCGACAGCAGCTCAAGCGCCAGCTCGAGCCGTACTGGAATGGAGGCCTGTCATGGACGAAGAGCGGCTGAGCCGGATGTTGCGCGAGCTGCCGCGCGAGCGGGCGCTCGAAGGCTTCACCGCGCGCGTCCTCGAGCGGATCAACGCGGTGCCCGAACAATCGCGCCGCGGCCCGCGGCACCTGCCGCGCCTGATGCTGGCCGCGGCGGCGCTGGCGGCGATCGGGCTGTCGGCCGGCCTGCTGCAGCGCGATCTGGCGCCGGCCGGCGGACTGCAGCACACCTCGGCGGCGCCGTCGTCACCGGTGTCAACTCGAGAGCTGTCGCCACGGGACGGCGCCGCCGCGGCGCCACCGGGAGAGGCGCCGCGGGCCGGCCAGGGCGCGGCGATCGGCCTTGCCGCGGCCCAGGCGAGTCCGACCGTTCTGACTTCGGCGGCGGCGGCGCATCAGGTCCGCCAGGAGCTGCGGGAGCTGCGCAGCGAGCAGAACCAGCTCGAGCGCGAGCTGCGCGAGCTGCGGCGTCCTGCCGCATCAGCTCAGCGGTCAGTCATCTACCTGGGAGGCGACGAGGACGTCGACCTTGTCCTCGACACCCGCCGCGTCGGCGCCCTGCCGGGATTACCGGGACTGATCGGCGCCGCCCTGAAAAGCGGCGGCTCTTTCCACTGAAGCGGTCCGTGAGCCACTCATACCAAGCAAGGACAAGGAGAGCCACATGATCAAACCGTCACGCATCGTCATCGCGGGCACCGCCGCCGCCAGCCTGCTCTGGCTGCTCGCGGCCACCGGCCGCGCCCAGGCCGCGGGCGGGCCGGGCAGCGACCGGCCCGAAGGAGAAAGGCACAAGCTGATCGTCATCAACGAGAACGGCGAGGAGAAAGTCTTCGAGGGCGAAGGTCCAACCGTCAAGCGCGGCTACCTGGGGGTCGAGCTCACCGAGCTCACTCCCGAGCTGCGTGCGCATTTCGGGGCACCCGAGAGCGCCGGAGTGATGATCGCCCGCGTCGATCAGGGCAGCCCAGCCGAGAAGGCGGGCCTCAAGGTCGGCGACATCCTCACCGCGCTCGACGGCAAGCCGGTCGGGTCGAGCTGGGACGTGCGCTCACGAGTGCGCAAGCTCGGCGACGGGACTTCGCTGCCGCTGGAGGTGCGGCGTGACGGGTCGACCCAGACGCTGACCGCGACCGTCGAGCAGCGCCAGCGGCCGGAGATCGACCTGGCCCCGCTGCTGATGAAGCGCGGCGAAGGCGACGGCATGAAGATCTTGCACCTCCCCATGCATGGCAGTCCCGAGGACGGCGAGGCCATGGTACTGCCGCGCGTCCGCATCCAGTCCTCGGCCCGCGAAGCCGAGCTCGAAAAGAAGCTCAAGGCGCTCGAGAAGCGCCTCGCCGAGCTGGAGAGCCGCCTGCCCAAGGACTGAGCGCCGCGCCGCGCGCCTCTTCTCCTCCTCCAGACTCTGGCTTCCCTCGTCTCTAGCCGCACCGGCGGCGCCGATCCCGAGGATGAAACGGCGCTGCGATGTGGCGTTGGAGGCCTACTCGAAGCATCGATCGGATCGCCCCCCGCAACCCCTCGATCCCCTTCCCACCCCTCCGGGGGGAAAGGGGACGCCCCTCCCCTGGCGCACGGGGGAGTTTCGTTCTGGCCTCAGGCCGCACCGTCGCTGAGGCAACCTTGCCAGTACAATCTTTCGGTGCCTGTCCTGGGACCGCTCATCGCGGCTTCCGCGCCGTAGCCTTAGCCTAGCCCGGCATCCGGCTGCGGTCCGCCATCCATGTCCTCTCTGGTCGACAAGATCCTCGGCAAACGTCTGGCCACATGGCGGGCCGAAGAGGAGAAGATCGGGGTGTGGACCGGAGTCCCCATCCTGGGACTCGACGGCCTCTCTTCGTCGGCCTACGGTCCGGAAGCGGCGCTCACCATCCTGGTGCCGCTTGGTGCCCTGGGCTTGCGCTACATCGGGCCCATCACCCTGGTTCTCGTGGCACTGCTGGCGATCCTCTACCTGTCTTACCGGCAGACCATCGCCGCCTATCCCAATGGCGGCGGCTCCTACACGGTGGCCAAGGAGAACCTGGGGATCCGAGCCGGCCTGCTGGCAGCGGCGTCGCTGATGATCGACTACATCCTCAACGTCGCGGTCGGCATCTCAGCAGGCATCGGCGCCCTGGTCTCCGCGGTGCCGGCGCTCCATCGCCATATCCTCCTGCTCTGTCTCGCGGCGCTAGCCATCATCACCCTGATCAACTTGCGCGGCCTGCGCGAGCCGGGCATGGCTTTCGGCATCCCCACCTACGTCTTCGTCGCCAGCCTCGGCGTGGTGCTCGCGACAGGGCTGATCAAGGCGCTGCTCCACGGCGGGCACCCGCCGCCGGTCGCGCCGCCGCCGCGGCTGGGGCCGCCGGTGGAGGCCGCCACGGCGTGGCTGATCCTGCGCTCGTTCGCCAGCGGCTGCACCGCGATGACCGGCGTGGAAGCGGTGAGCAACGGCGTCGGCTATTTCACTCAGCCGCGAGTGCGCAACGCGCAGCGCACCCTGACCGCCATCGTCGGCATCCTGGCGCTGCTGCTCGGCGGGATCGCCTATCTCGCCCACGCCTACGGCATCGGGGCGATGAGTCAGGATCGAGCGGGCTATCAGAGCGTGATCTCGCTGCTGGTCGCGGCGGTCTTCGGCCGCGGCGTCTTCTATGACGTGACCATGGCCAGCGTGCTCGCCGTCCTGGCGCTATCGGCCAACACCAGCTTCGCCGACTTCCCGCGCCTCTGCCGCATGATCGCGGAAGACAACTTCCTGCCCCGCCTGTTCGCCAACGTGGGGCGGCGCCTGGTCTACTCGACCGGCATCGTGGTTCTCGCGCTGCTCTCCGCGGTGCTGTTGATCGTCTTCGGCGGCATCACCGACCGGCTGATCCCGCTCTTCGCGATCGGCGCCTTCGGTGCCTTCACTCTCTCCCAGGCCGGCATGGTGATGCATTGGCGGCGCGCCGGCGGCCGCGGCGCGCGGCCATCGATGCTGGTCAACGGCGTCGGCGGGATCGCCACCGCGGCGGCGCTGATCGTCATCCTGCTCGCCAAGTTCGGCGAAGGGGCCTGGATGACCGTCGTGCTCCTGCCGCTGCTGCTGCTGCTGTTTGCCAGCGTCAAGCGGCACTATGGCCGGGCGGCGAAGCAGCTTGCCTGCACCCGGCCAATCGACATCACGGCCAACGAGCCGCCGGTCGTCGTGGTGCCTGTCGAGAGCTGGAACCTGCTGACCGAGAAGGCGCTGCGCTTCGCCCTCCGGGTCTCGCCGGACGTGATCGCCGTCCATATCGCGATCGACGAGGAGACGGCCAAGACCCTGCGCGAACAATGGGAGCGCGACATCGAGAAGCCGATCCGCCGCGCCGGGCAGCGCCCCCCGCGGCTGGAGATCGTGGCTTCTCCCTATCGCCGGCTCTTCACGCCCCTGCTCGACTTCGTCTCGCGCCTGGCGAGCGAGTATCCCTCGCGCCAGATTGCGGTCGTGGTCTCCGAGCTGGTCGAGAAGCGCTGGTACGAGGGCCTGTTGCACAACCACCGCGCCGAAGTCCTGAAGGCGCTGCTCCTGCTGCAAGAAGACGAGCGCCTCGTCCTGATCAACGTTCCCTGGCACCTGAAGTGAGGACACCGAATCATGGATCTCGATTCTGTCTCTCTCGCATTGGCGTTCCTTGGGCCATATGCCGTCGGCGTCGGGGCGCCGATAGCGTCATGGCTCGTGCTTTGGAAAAGGCGCCGCGCCATGCGCGCAACAGGAGCACGCTTGCCCCACCCGATGCGCTCGATCATTGTCGTGCTTCTTGCCTGGTGTGCACTTTCGACTGTGGCGGTGATTCTGGGCCAGGATCTCGCCTTCGCTTACGCGTGGATGTGGGCACACCCACCGCGCCCACCGCTTCCTCCTGCCGCGCCGCCAGGTGCTCCATGGTTCATGGTTTTAGCCGGCCTGTTGCTCATGTGTGGCTCCGCACTTGCGCTCCATCGATTCATAGCCCACCGTTACACGACCTGCGTTCGCGCCTAGCCCACGCCCATTTCTCACACGAGTTCGTTGCGAGGCCGTGCAAATGGGCCTGGATGCAAGGCGCGAGCGCAACGCAGCAGACAGGCCCTTTGTTATAGATGACTACGCCTGAGTGAGCGTCAGTACTACAAGTTACGATACTCCAGCTAGTTACTGAAAAGACTTGCGCTCTGGCGTTCGCCTGAGATACCCTCCAATTTGCTTCCCCGTGCTTCCCCTACGCTTTCCCGGCACGGGAGGGAGGGACAGTGCCGAAGCTCACCAAACGGACCATCGACGCCCTCGCAACCCCCGCCCGAGACCTCACCGTCTTCGACCGCGACCTGCCTGGATTCGGCCTCCGCCTCAAGCCCTCCGGCAGCCGCTCCTTCCTCGTCCAGTACCGCAACCGCGGCGGCCGCACCCGCCGGCTGACTCTTGGGCCTTACGGCCGCCTCACGGCCGAGGAGGCGCGCGCCATGGCGAAGAAGCTCCTGGCCGCCGTCGATCGCGGCGAGGACCCCTCCGAGCAGCGCTTCGCCTCCCTCCACGCCCCGACCTTGGAGGATTTCGCGGCCCGCTACATGACCGAGTACGCCGAGAAGAAGACCAGGCCGTCGAGCGTTGCCGAGAACCGGAAGCTGCTGACCAAGCACATCCTGCCCGCCTTCGGCAAGCGCAAGATGGCTGACATCTCGCGCGCCGAGGTGGCGCGCTTTCACGGCAGCCTCGCTGCAACTCCCTACCAGGCCAACCATGCCCTGGCTCTGCTTTCGGCGATGTTCAATCTCGCCGAGCGCTGGGGCGTACGGGCCGATGCCTCGAACCCCTGCCGGCACGTGCCGCGCTACCCCGAGCGCCAGCGCCACCGTTTCCTCTCGGGCGAGGAGCTCGCCCGCCTGGGCGCCGTGCTGGCCGAGGAAGAGCGGCAGGGCTTGGCCGTGCCGGTGGCGGCCGTGCGGTTGCTCATCCTCACCGGCTGCCGGCTCGGCGAGATCCTGCACCTGTCGTGGGCCGAGGTCGACTTCGAGCATCACTGCCTGCGCTTGAAGGACTCGAAGACCGGCCCCAAGGTCGTGCCGCTCGGCGCTGCGGCGCTCGAGCTCCTGGCCGCGCAGCCGCGCCAGCCGGACAACCCCTACGTCTTGCCCGGCCGGTGGGCCGGCGGCTCCCGTAACACCCTGCACAGCGCGTGGCAGCGCATCCGCAGGCTCGCCGACCTGCCCGACGTGAGGCTCCATGACCTGAGGCACACGTGGGCGAGCTCAGGCGTATCCGCCGGTCACAGCCTGCCTGTCCTCGGGGCGATCCTCGGCCATCGCAAGCCCGCCACCACAGCGCGCTACGCCCACCTCGCCGATCATCCGCTGCGCGCCGCCGCCGACCAAATCGCCGGCGACATCGCGGCTGCGCTGAACGGCCGGCCGCAAGGAGGAGGGGAGGTGATCGCCTTCAGGAAACCCTGATCGGACCGAAGCCGGAGAGGAAGCGTTCCTCTCCAGAACACCAATCGGCCCCGGCGAGAGAGCGACCTCCCGCCGAGACCTAACTCCGCAAAGGGACGTGCCTTATGCGAAGCTCCAGGCAGCATACTCCCTCGCCCTCGATCGACCTCAGCACCTACACCGAGGCGACCCGCCGCCAGCTCTACGACCTGGTCGCCGCCGTCCACTTCAGCGTCACTCCGGAGGATCGGGCGGCGCACGCCGCCGATCCCGAGAACCACTGGATTCCGACCTTCACGCCCGACCAGGCCGGCCTGGTCGTCGGTCGGGCGCTCGGTCGGTGGTGGGCGTCGTGGGAGATCCTCGACGCGCCGGCCGACCTACCCGAGTCCCAACGGTACGCGATCGTCACCATCACTGAGGACCCCAGCTCGCCCTACGGAGTCGCCTTCCATGAAAGCTGACTCCGCATCCGATTCCCCTTGCCCCAGGCGAACCGATCCAGGTCTTGCGCCGGCGGTCCCCGTGGCTACCGCGACCGCTCGCCGCCTGCGAGTGTCGAGGCGCTATCCCGAGCCGGCCCGGCGTCTGCGCTACACGCCGCCCCAGCCGGTCCCGATGCTCCGGCTCAGCGGCCGTTATGCCGCGTCCCGGATTATGCCGAGTAGGTCATAGGCTCTCGCTGTAAGCCATTGAAAAGAATCGACATCGCCGTACTGCCTCTCACCGTTGGTCGGCATAATCGAGACCCCTTTGGAGCCAAGGGCTACTGTCCCTGCCCGAGCTGGCTCCGGCTTGGCCTTGCTCAGCCCTGAAGATTCCGATCTCGTCTCCTTCGGCCGTCAGGCCAGGAAAGGAGACGACATGCTCGATCAGTTCTACCGCCGTCGAAAGGTTCTGCAGCGCCTTCGCAGCGGCCCGTTGGGTCCGCATATGGATGACGTAGCTGCTCAGCTGCTCGAGATGGGTTTTGCGAGCCACGACTCGGGACAACGCCAGTTTCGCCTGCTCCACAAGCTCAATCGATGGCTGGAGGCGCGCGGGCTCGGTGTAGCTGCCTTGGACGAGAAAACGATCCACGAGTTCCTCGACCAGTTGCAGCAAGGATTTTGGCTCCGAGACGCCAAGGCTGGCTGGCGGTTACTGCTGAAACAGCTGCGAGACCGCGGGATTGTGCCGTTACCACAGGGGGAGATGGATGAGACGCCCTGCTGCCGCCTGCAGCGTGAGTTCGCGCGCTACCTCGTCGAGCAGCGCGGCCTGGCGCCGAAGTCGGTACAGCTCTACCTTGCTCAGACCCAGGCCTTCCTCAACGAGCGTTTTGGCCCAGGCCCCTTGGCGCTGAGCGAGTTGACCGCCAGAGACGTGACCCAATTCGTTCTTCGTCGCTGCCGCCCGAATGGGCGAGGCGATTTTGCCCTCGCGCCTGCCCTGCGCAATTTCTTCCGGTTCCTCCGTCTGCGAGGCGACCTGGCGATCGACCTCGCGGGAGCCGTCCCCGCCGCTGCTCGTTGGCGGCTGTCGGGTCTGCCCAAGTCGCTTCCTGCCCAGCAGGTCGAGCTGGTGTTGGCAGGGTGCGATCGCAATTCTCCGATGGGCCGGCGCGATTACGCCGTCCTGCTCGTTCTGGCGCGGCTGGGCTTGCGGGCCGGAGAGATAGCGGCGATGCGCCTAGAGGATCTCGATTGGCGAGCTGCGGAGCTCACCGTCCGCGGCAAGGGCAGCCGGCAGGATCGCTTGCCCATTCTCCAGGATGTGGGCGAGGCCCTGACCGCTTACCTGTGTGATGGGCGTCCGCGCTGCTCTTCACGGCATGTGTTCGTCCGCGCCAGGGCTCCCTACCGAGAGTTCGGCGACGCTTCTAGCGTGATCACGATCGTAGAACGCGCCATCGAGCGCGTCGGACTCAATCCTCCGGTCAAGGGAGCGCACCTGCTACGTCATTCCCTGGCCTGCGAGATGCTGCGCCGGCATGCCTCGCTCGGTGAAATCGGCCAGATTCTTCGCCACCGACTGCCGAGCGCCACCGAGATCTATGCCAAGGTGGATCTCGAAGCATTGCGCACGGTAGCGCAGCCTTGGCCGGGGGCTCGGCCATGAGCCCCTTGCGCGAGGCCCTCGAGGAATACCTCACCCTGCGCCGGGCTCTCGGCTACAAGCTCGCCGAGCCAGGCCATGAGCTGCCGCGGTTCGTGGAATTCGCCGAGGCGCGGGGCGCCTCGGTCATCACCACCGAGCTGGCACTGCTCTGGGCCCAGCAAGCCGCCAAACCGACGACCTGGCCGGGGCGGCTCGGGATGGTCCGACTCTTCGCCCAGCACTGCGCCGGCCTTGACCCGAAGACCGAGGTCCCGCCCAAAGGATGGTTCCCCCACCCGCACCGGCGCAAGCGGCCGTACCTGTACGGCGACGCCGAAATCCTCCGACTCCTCGAGGCCGCCAAGAGCCTGCGGTCCCGCTCGGGCCTGCGGGCGCCGACCATCACGACACTGCTCGGGCTGATGGCGGTCACCGGGATGCGGAAGAGAGAGCCGATCAGCCTCGACCGTGAAGACGTCGATCTCGTCGACGGCGTGATCACGATTCGGCAGAGCAAGTTCGGCAAGTCGCGTTGTGTGCCCATCGACAAGTCGACGCAGCAGGCGCTGGAGCAGTACCAGCTCTGTCGCAATCGCCTATGTCCGCACCCGCCGACCCCAGCCTTCTTTGTCACTTCGTACGGCGGGCGAGTCATGCGCGTCACCCCGGGGATGCTGCAAGACACCTTTATCAAGTTGTCCCACGAGATCGGACTGCGAAAACCCTCGGACCGCCGCGGTCCTCGCCTCCAGGACCTGCGCCATTATCCCGCGTGCCTGATTATCCCGAGTCGATGCGGCTGAGGTCAGACTGCCGGCGTGGGCGTTTGATCTACGCGGGATAATCCTGGTTCGCTCTCCTCCACCGGCGACCTCGCCGGTAAAGGAGGAGAGCCATGTTGGAAGACTTCATCGGCCCGGCTGCGGCTGAGCGGCTGCGGTCAAGCGTTGTCGGCGAGCACGTCGAAGCCTTCTGTTCGCGGGTGGAGGAGATCGGTCATCCCCCCGCCACGATC
>DASZZP010000023.1:0-109589 GCA_035544875.1 Thermoanaerobaculia bacterium
TCCCGGGAGCGGGGGCGCGCCGGGGCCGCCGGTGTCGACGACGACGCCGGCGGTTTTCTGGAACCAGTCGTCGGGTGCCACGAGCTACAGTCTGTTCGTCAGCATCGCGCCCTACGGGACGGGTAACATCGTGTACCAGACGACGGGGCTGGGAGGAACGTCGTACACGATCCCGAGCGGTTTCCTGGTCAACAACGGCCAGTACCGGTGGAACATGACGGCCTCGAACGGCGCCGGAGAGAGCGGAGTCTCGAACACTCTGTACTTCACCGTGAGCACGACGAGTGTGCCTTCGCCGCCGACGATCACGTCTCCGGGGAGCGGAGGCGCTCCGGGGACGCCGGTGTCGACGACGACGCCAACGGTTTTCTGGAACCAGTCGTCGGGTGCCACGAGCTATAGCCTGTTCGTCAGCATCGCGCCCTACGGGACGGGTAACATCGTGTACCAGACGACGGGTCTGGGAGGGACGTCGTACACGATCCCGAGCGGTTTCCTGGTCAACAACGGCCAGTACCGGTGGAACATGACGGCCTCGAACGGCGCCGGAGAGAGCGGAGTCTCGAACACTCTGTACTTCACCGTGAGCACGACGAGTGTGCCCTCGCCGCCGACGATCACGTCTCCGGGGAGCGGAGGCGCTCCGGGGACGCCGGTGTCGACGACGACGCCGACGGTTTTCTGGAGCCAGTCCTCAGGTGCGACGAGCTACAGCCTGTTCGTCAGCATCGCGCCCTACGGGACGGGCAATATCGTGTACCAGACAACGGGGCTGGGAGGGACATCGTACACGATCCCGAGCGGTTTCCTGGTCAACAACGGCCAGTACCGGTGGAACATGACGGCGTCGAACGGTGCCGGAGAGAGCGGGGTCTCGAACACACTGTACTTCACGGTGAGCACGACGAGCGTGCCGTCGCCGCCGACGATCACGTCTCCCGGGAGCGGAAGCGCGCCGGGGCCGCCGGTCTCGACGACCGCGCCGACGGTTTTCTGGAACCAGTCTTCGGGTGCCACGAGCTATAGCCTGTTCGTCAGCATCGCGCCCTACGGGACGGGCAACATCGTGTACCAGACGACGGGGCTGGGAGGGACGTCCTACACGATCCCGAGCGGTTTCCTGGTCAACAACGGCCAGTACCGGTGGAACATGACGGCGTCGAACGGCGCCGGAGAGAGCGGGGTCTCGAATGTCCTTTACTTCACGGTGAGCACGACAAGCGGCACGCCCGGCACCTTCACGGTCACGGGGAGCGCCTTTTGTGAAACCACGGCCCAGCAGCCGGGTCCCGCTATCAGGCTGAACTGGTCCTCGTCGACGGGAGCGGACACGTATGTGGTCTACCGCAACGGCGCTGCGTATAGCGGAACACTGTCCTCGTCTCAGCTGTCATTCGACAACAACACGAGCGTCGGGGCAGGGCTGAGCTACACATACTTCGTGCGGGCCACGAACGCACACGGAAGTACCGACTCCAACACTACCACGGTTACTGTACCGAGCGATGTCTGCTCAGCGGGTCACCCTCCTGGATCTTTCACGGCAGTCGGCAATGCCTCGTGTGCCGCGACCAAGCCTCTGATCGTTTTGACTTGGACGACATCTACAGGGGCAAGCGCCTACGCAATTCACCGTGATGGCGCCGAGATCGCTAGCGGCCTTCCGTTGTCGCAAACAAGCTTTACAGATCGCCAAGGAATTGTCGCAGGCCAGACGTACAGCTACTTCGCTCGAGCAAGTAGCGCTGGCGGAACGAACGATACTCCCGTCGTCGCAGTGATGGTACCGCAGAATGTCTGCTCTTCACCTGCGAGTGGTGCCCTTCGAGGCCGCGTGGTTACAGGCGAAGTCCAGCCTATCCAGGGAGTGACTGTAGTCTTGACTGGCGCGACACTACTGCAGACGGTGACGGATGAATCTGGTAGCTACGCGTTCAGCGGATTGCCGTCCGGAGACTACTTGCTAACGCCTGCGTATTCCAACTACACGTTCACCCCGAGACAGGCTCCGGCCCGCGTTGTCGGCGGCACTCAAGATGTCCAGTCCTTCGTAGGCACCGCGGCTCTGCCAGTCACGCCGACTGTCGCGCTCACCGGGCCGACTGTCGGATTCGTGACCGAGTTGCTTCACTTCAGCGTCTCGGCAGCGAACTGCACAATCAACCCCAACAGTTGGCTATGGACCACCTCCGACGGACAGTCCTACTCGGGCGCGGCGAACGTCGGTTTCACCTGGAGCAGTGCGGGACCGGAAACGGTCGTTGTCACGAATAGTGCGTGCCCGGGCGGTTCGGCCGCACTCAAAATCGACATCTCAAATCCGCCACAAGCCTTCCTCCATGTGGAGGTGCTCGACCCAATCGGCGACGACAACCTCGTCAACACGCTGGTCGCAAGTCAGGGCACCCTGACCACCGACCTCGAAGTTCTGGCTACGACCAGTCCACCGGCAGTCACTGGTCTGGTCACCGACGGTGTGACTCGCGTGCTTCTCAGGGCGACCGTCTCCGGTCCCGGCGATGTGGTCTTCAGCGTGACGGGTGGACCGCCAACCAGCAGTGACGGTGGGTTGCAGACCATTGGTTCGCAAAGTGGAACAGCTTCCTCGCTTACCGTCCCGACCTCCAGGACTCACGACGGCCAGTACCACGCTTTCGCCATTTTCCTGAGCCCAGCTGACTTCAACTCAAATGGTGCTCACGGCGAGGAGCGGTCGCGCACAATCGAACTCAAGGCGGCTTTCCGATCGAACGCCCTCCAGGAAGCCAATCAGACAATCTTGTTGCGACTGGAGCGGCCTCCGGTTCTGCTAGTGCACGGCATATGGTCTAGCGCTGGTCAGGCCTGGGGGAAGTCGCCCTTGCTTTCAGACTCACGGTTCCTGTGGCACACTTTCAGCTATACCAACGATGTGCATTTCTCACAAAACGCAAGCGTTGTATCTTCGGCGATAAACAGCCTCATCATGAATGCGCGAGCCCGACTCTCCTATTCCCACGGCCAGGCCACGACGGCCGTCAGTCAAGTAGACATTGGCGCGCACAGCATGGGAGGTCTTCTCACCCGGATCTGGGCCGGCGATCGTAACTATCACTCAAAGGCCAGCTATGGGAGTGGCACTATCCACAAAGTCATTACTCTTGATACGCCACACTCTGGGAGCACGCTTGCGCAGTACCTGGCCTTTCTCCGCAATAGCCACGACCAGGAAGCCTACCAATGCTTTAGAGAAACGCTAGCGCGCCACGAAAGAGCAATTGACCATGGAGCTGTTGACGATCTTGCCCCTGATAGTAGTGCGCTCAAGGGCATCGGTGCCAGTAAACTAGGCGCTCACGTGATGATCGGTAACGGTCGCAATTCTCCGTGCAACGACCAAGACCACACCGCAGATGACCTGGACTTGTTAGTGGCATGGTGCTCGGAGGTAGATACAGGCGGGTTTTTCATATACTTGAATGACCTTTTCGCGGCGTACGGCGTTAGCGATCACGACGGCATCGTCTCTGTCGAGAGCCAGAGGGGCGGCATGCCAGACGCCCTGACGTCTGGTTCCTACGGCGCACCTGACGGTGTACACGTGTGCTGCACTTCAAGCGAGGTCTACGCCACAGAAATTGTGCGTCTATTAAACACTTCTGTTTTGTCCTCAAAGTTCGGCAGCTTCGGCGGAGGAGTAGCCAGCGGAATTGGTGCCAGCCTCCATGAGATCAAACCATCGAGGCGCTTCGCACCGCTGACTGCGGCAGCGCCTGTTCCAGCGCAGCTTAGAATTCAGCCGCACGGTTTCGCAGCGGGCGCCGCAGTTCATCCAGGCGACAGAGTTTCAGTCTCTGTCATACTTACGACTACTGGTTCGTTGCGCAGGATCCTGCTGGTCGCGCCGGGTATCTCCTTGGAGAGGGACGCCTCACCCTACGACTTCAACGTAGAAATTCCTCAGACAGCATCAGGTGAGTTTGACCTTTCGGCGTTCGGCAAGCTCGCCGATAGCACGCAGGTCACTTCCGAGCCGTTAACACTGCAAGTGGTCCCGCAGGACGCACCGGCCAGCCTACAGCTGTTACCGGTGCAGCCAACGCTCTGTGGAGTCGGGAGTACTCTCCAGCTGAACCTTATCGGCCGGTACACTGGCGGCGTGTACCGCGACCTTACTCCCCGCAGTATAGGAACCGAATACATCCCTGCAGTGCCCGAGGTTGCCTCCGTGAGCAACGGAGGGTTGATTACCGGCCTGCGGGCTGGATCTACCGACCTCACGGTGCGAAATGGCGGCGCAGAGATCAAGACTTCCGTCCTGGTCACAGCCAGCTGTCCGTCCAACCCTCTGGATCTCTACCTCAACAACGGCCGCTTTCGCGTGCAGGTTAATTGGACTTCGGGCAACGCCGGCGGTTCCGGAGTAGGCACAGCGGTCTCTCTTTCCAGCGATACGGGCTACTTCTGGTTCTTCGATCCGGCCAACGTTGAACTCGTGATTAAGGTGCTCGACGGACGTGGAGTAAACAACAGTTTCTGGGTCTTCTATGGTGCGTTATCAGACGTCAACTACGTCATCACGGTCACCGACACCGAAACCGGAGCCGTCAAGACGTATTATAACAAGACCGGCGAGCTAGCGAGCGTCGCGGATACCTCGGCTTTCCTGGATCGCAAGTCGTCGAAGGTCGGCGGTGCTGCTCTCCATCTTACCGGTCGGGAGCTTGGCGTGTATCTATCGGATGTTAGTTCGCTGGGCGGGGGGCACCGAGGGAGTTCGGTGCAGGCATCGTTTGAGCCAGCTGAAGCGATTACGCCAGAATCGGCAGGCAGCTGCGCTCCAAGTGCCGCCACCTTGTGCCTCAACGACGAACGCTTCAGGGTCGGTGTTGCCTGGAGGAGTCAGGCGGTCGGCAGGCAGGGCGTTGGCACCGCAGTACCTCTGACTTCGGACACGGGCTACTTCTGGTTTTTCGGCTCCTCGAATGTAGAGCTAATTCTCAAAGTGCTGGACGGGCGTGGCGTGAACGGCAAGTTCTGGGTGTTCTATGGTTCACTGTCGGATGTCGAGTACACGATCACCGTCACCGATACCCTTACTGGAGCGACGAAGACCTACCATAATACTGAGGGACACCTGGCCAGCGTGGCGGACACAAGCGCGTTCTAGGATGGTCACGCTGCGCGACCTCTCGACCGGTCAGATCTTTCTCAATGGTCCGCTAGGTCATAACAGACACGGTAGGCGTACTGAAGAGGTATCACAATAAACAGGGAACCCGCGCGAGTATCGCAGATACGTCAGCCTTCAAAGCAACTGCGAGCGGCTCGACATCGGCACCAGTAATTACTTCTGCGTCGCGAGAGCGGACAATTGGCGCGAACGATTCACAGCACTTCAGCATTGTCGGCAGGACCTTTGATTATCGGTGCGACCGGAACCAGCGCGACCCGACACTCCTAAACCAACTCTCCGAATTCTTCTCCCTGACTCAAAGCGCGCTTTCAGGAATCCCACCTTCACGACGTGATCTGCTGGATTCACGAACCCCCGACGTCTAATCCTAATCTAGCGGTGGCCTGACCAAGAGTGCCATAGAAGGGATGCAAGAAAGGTAGCAAACGGCTACCGGAGAAAAGACGCTCCCATCCCGACTCAGCGGTCCTTGCCCTTGGGCGCGGCGAGGCGCTTGAGCTTGAGGCTGAGGCCGTAGCGGCTGAGACCCAGGAGCCCGGCGGCCTTCGTCTTGTTGCCGCCGGAGGCGGCCAGAGCGGCGGCGATCGCCGATGTTTCGAGGTTTTCGATCTGCTCCTGGAGGCGGCCGGTGGCCGAGCGTCCTGGAGGGCTCGACGCGCCCGCGTCCTCGCGAGCTCCGCTGGCCTCGAGGGAGCCATCAGCGGCTTCTTCTGCAAAGGCGCGGAGCGAGAAGTGGCGGCTCTCGAGGTGGCCGCCGCTCGGACAGCGCAGCACCGCTCGCACGATCTCGTGGCGCAGCTCGCGGATGTTGCCCGGCCAGCGGTGGGCGAGCAGGAGGTTCACCGCCTTCTGGCTGATGCCGCGGATGCGCTTGCCGTGGATCTCTGCGGTTTCGGCGGCGAAGGCGAGGGCCAGCGCAGGGAGGTCCTCGATGCGTTCCCGCAGCGGAGGGATGCAAAAGCAGAGGCTGCGCAGGCGGAAGTAGAGGTCCTCGCGGAAGGTGCCCTCCTTCACCATGCGCTCGAGCGGGCGGTTGGTGGCCGAGAGCACCCGCAGGTTTACGCTCTTGGGTAAACCTCCGACCGGCCGGATCTCGCGCTCCTGGAGAAAGCGGAGGAGGCGCGTCTGCAGGCCGAGCGAGAGATCGCCGATCTCGTCGAGGAGTACGGTGCCGCCCTGGGCAAGGTCGAGGAGGCCGGCGCGCGCATCGACACCGGTCGCCACTCGGCCCACGATGCCGAACAGCTCGGACTCGAGCAGCTCAGCCGGAATGGCGGGAGCGCTCAGCGGCAGGAACGGCCCCTTCGCGGTCGGCCCGGAAGCATGGATGAGGCGGGCGAAGAGTTCCTTGCCCGTACCCGTCTCGCCGAGCAGCAGCACGTCGAGGCGGCTCTTCGCCGCCGCCCTGATCTCTTCGTAGAGGGCGCGGATCGCCGGCGAGCTCCCCGGCACCATCTCCGCGGGGAAGCTGAGCGGCTCGGGGTCTTCGGGAGGCGGCAAGGCGGGCTCTTTGTCCTTGCTCTCGCGGAGTAGCTGATCGGAGAGGTAGCCCAACAGATCCGCTCGCCAGGGCGCTGCGGCCGCCGCCGCGGTGGCGAAACAGGCGGCCAGGAACGCGGCTCCCCTTCCCCCGCCCCCGGCCAGAAGGCACGAGCCACGCCGTCCCGCGGTCGCCTCAGCGCCGCTCGCCACCGCCGAGCTCCGCGCCAGGCGGTCGAGCTCTTTCAGCTCCCCTTCTCCGTGCCTGCCGGCAGCCTCGATCAGGATCATCTCCCCGCCCCGGTCGAGGCGAAACGCGAGCAGCGCCTCCGCCCCCAGCGTCCTGCAAGCCTCGGCCAGCAGCCGCGAGCGCCTGCCGGCGGCGCCCACGCCGCGGCGCTCGATCCGGCGCACCAGGCGAAGCGCGGCCTCGGGTGAGGAGGTCACGCCCGGCGCCGGCACTTCCGCGGTGCTCGGCGAGCGCGAGGACGATCCGGCGCGCGCGGCGGCGGCCTGAGAGTCGGCGGCCAGCTCCAGGTCGAGCTCGGTATCGGAGGTGGAGATCTCTTCGACGCGGACGAAGGCCTTGCCGATCTGCACCGCCTCGCCGCCGGGCGCGAGCAACACCCGCGCACATCGCTTCCCCTCACTGAGCAGGCCGTTCTTGGAACCGAGGTCGAGGAGCTCGAGGCCGGGCCCCCCTGGCCGCAGCAGGGCATGGTGGCGGGAGATACCCGGCAGTGTGAGCACCAGGTCGTTGTCGGGGGCGCTCCCCAGCCGCACTTCAGCCGCACGCAGGTGGAAGTGGCGAATCTTCCCGCCGTAGCTCATCTCCAGACGCAGCATCGGTCTCGTTCTCTAGCAGGCGGGTTCAGTCTGCAGCGCGGCGGTTCAGCCGCTCAAGCAGGCGGGCTCAGCCCGCCCTGCCTCCCGCAAGGCGCTGCCAGCGCTCGCGCACCAGGTCGAGGTGGCCACGGGCGACGATGCTGTTCGCGCGCTCGGCGCCCACCACCTCGAAAGCGCTGCGCGCCGCCGCCGCGGCACGCTTCGTCTCCCCCACCCGCGCCAGCAGCTCAGCCTCCAGCGAGAGCAGCTCGCCACGGGTCTCTGGCTTCTCGCTCAGCATCCGCTCGACCTCCGCCAGCAGCTGCCGCGGATCGGCCCCCCTTGCGAACCGGCACTCCGCGATCCAGTAGTGCGCCAGATCGGTCGAATTGGGCGCCACGTGGGCGGAGGCGTCGTTCGGGATCTCGCCCGCGCGCCACCTCACGAACTCCCGGTAGACCTCACCGATCCCGGGATCGAAGGCCTTGCCGGCGCGGTCGATCGCGGCCAGCGCCTCGGAGTACCGCCGCTCCTCGAGCAGCGCCAGCACCTCGCCTTTGAGGAACTCGTGCTTGCTCTTGCCGCCGTCGTAGATCGCTCCGCCGTCGAGCCCGCGGCGGTACCAGGCTTCGGCCCGCCGAAGGTCGCCTTGCAAGTGGAAGGCCACCGCCGCCTCGTAGGCAACCTCGGTCGCATCCTCCGCGCCGGCGGCGATGGCGGAGAAGCGCCGCTCGGCCTCCTGGATGCGGTTCTCGGCCGCCAGCATGCGCGCTTCGACCCTGCCCGCGTATTCTTCGAGCCAGCTCTCCTGTGCCGCCGCCGCGGCGCGCTGCGCCGCCTTAGCCGCCTCCACGGCACCCGGCAGCGACTCCAGGGCGCGGAGCCGTTCCGCCTCGCGGAGCTGCCGGTAGGCCTCGCGGCGCTGACGCTCGCGCTCGATGACTGGCAGCCGTGGCAACCGCGGCTGCTGGCCAGGCGGACTGGGAGCGAATCCGTCGAAGCCAACCTTCCAGATCCTCCCCGTTTCGAAGCGTACTTCCAGCAGGCGCGCCCGGACGTCTGCGGTCACGCAGCGAGGAGTGGGCATCCTGCCGCGCGGCAGGGTCGCGTACCAGAGGAGTTGTTCCTCTTGGCCCGGTGCGATGATGGAATCGGGCGAAGCGGCAACGCTGGGGCTGGCCGCATGCGGATCGGTGAACCAGGGGTCGAGGCGCGCCGCGGCGAGCGCGTTGACCCAGTCATAGGCGTTGTTGATGCCCGAGAAGACGAGCTCTTTCCTGCCATCCCCGTCGAGGTCCCAGGCGCCCTCGAAACGATGGCCGCCGCGCGCATAAAAGACGACCCCGGCGCGCTCCAGGCGCGGCGCGTAGAGGACGGTGAATGAAGGCGCCTCTGGCACATGGCCGTAGCTGACCAGGATCTCGTCGATCCCGTCGCCGACGAGGTCGGCCGCCACCACGTGGTTGGCGCTGAAGCGCTGCGGGTCGTAGGGGAACACCTCGCTGCCCAGCGGCAGCCGCACCTGCTTGACCACACGCCCGGTCTCGGGATCGAGGAAGGAGAGGGTCGATACCTGGTCCGGCCGCCACTGCGCCGGCCGCTGCAGCACGGTGGCCAGGAGCTTAGGCGCCGCGGGCTCCAGCCGCGCGAGGGCCCAGCGATTGGCCGTTTCCGGATCGAAACCTGCCTTCGCCCACAGCCTCTGCCCCCGCTTGCCGATCGCGGCGAAGCCGTCGTGTTCCTGGATCAGGTGCGAGTACTCGGCCCGCGCGGGCGGGGAGGCGCGCACCCCGACCACGATGCCGCCCGCCACGACAGCGGCGACTACCGCCGCGGCCAGCGCCGAACGCACGAGGCCGCGCCGCGGCCGTCGCGCCGCGCGCCGCCCGCGCAGGTCCGCGAGCACCGCCGCCGCCGAGGAATAGCGGTCCTCCGGCCGCTTGGCAAGGAGCCGGCGTATCAGGCGCGCCAGCCAGCGCGGCACCTCGGGACGGAGGCGGCGCAGGTCGGGAGGCGGCTGGCGGAGGTGGGCGAGCAGCGCGCCCAGGTCCGACTTCGCCGTGAAAGGGAGCCGCCCGGCGACCATCTCGAAGAGCACGAGCCCGGCCGAGTAGAGGTCGCTGCGTAGCTCGGCCTCTCCGCCCAGCGCCTGCTCGGGCGAGAGGTAGTCCACCGTGCCCACCAGTGCCCGATCGAGCGTCGCCCGGGTCTCGTCGCGGTCGAGGTGCCGCGCCAGCCCGAAGTCGGCGAGCTTGACCCCGCCCTGCGCGTCGATCAGGACGTTGGCGGGCTTGACGTCACGATGAACGATGGCGAGGGCGTGCAGCGCGGCGAGCCCCTCGAGAAGCTCGGCGGCGATCCTTACCGCCTCCGCGATGGGCAGGGCACCGTCCCGCAGGCGTTCCTTGAGCGACCCCGCCAGGACCTCCATGGTCAGGTAGGTTCCCTCCGGGGCGCTGCCGATATCGAAGATCCGCACCAGCCTCGGGCTGGAGGCGTCGCGTGCCACGGCGACCTCGCGGCGGAGGCGCATCAGCGCTCCCCGGGAATGGCGCTCTGGGTGCAACAGCTTGAGGGCAACCTCGCGCCGGAGCTCCCGGTCATCGGCGCGGTAGACCGCGGCGTAGCCGCCGTACCCCAGCAGGGCAATGACCTCGAAGCGGCCGCCCACCACGCTGCCCGGAGGGAGGTGCCGGGTGGCGAATGCGGGGGGCTCCTCGACGGTCGCCGTCTCGGTGCGCTCGAAGTCGCTCATTGAACAGGCAGTAGTTAAAGCAGGTCGCGCCCGGGCCTGTCAATGGCTACCGGCCTGTCGATGTCTCAATTCTCGGGGAACGGACCTTGCCAGCGCCGGGCGCGGTGCTCGCGCCGCCCGGAAGGGTGTCGGCCTAGATACCCCGGCCGGCTGGGGTTTTTGAGCGGGGTCAGCGCCCCGAAGTCGCGAGCCCCAGAAGGTACTTGAGGTTATCGTCGTTCCACTTCACGCCGGCGCCGACGAAGAGGCGCCTCTTGACCAGGAAGTCGTCGTAACCGCCGATGGCGTACACGTTCTTGTTGAAGAAGTACTTGCCGCTCAGGCGCAGGTGCGGATGCTGGTTGTTCTCACGGTTGAAGTCGAACCCCTCGAACGACAGCCAGCCTTGGCGGTTGAACAGTGACAGCGGGTACTCGGCCTGCACGCCGCCCCGGCCCTCGATGATCCCGCCCAGCAGGCGCGCGTCGCGGGGCGCCTTGAAGCCGAGCAGCGCCGAGATGACGTAGCGGTCCTCGCGCTTGTGAGTATCGATCGTCTGCACTGAAACCGAACCGTCTGGGTTGGTGGTCGTGATGGTCTGGGTGGTCACGTGGAGGTTCCCTTCCGGCGTGCTGGCGACGGCAAACCTGTAGAACCTGTTGCTCTTTTCCGGCAGGATCGTCACACCGAAGCTGCTGTGCGAGTTGGAAAAGCCGGTCGGCGATTTCTGCAGATCGTAGCCTTCCAGGTTGAGGTCCATATGGAAGCGCTGGATCGCTCCCAAGGTGCCGGAGAGGGTGTCGATGCCGGCCTTGATGCTGTCGAGGGTCGAGACGGCGCGGTTGTAGGCCTCCTCGCTGTTCACCAGCTTGCCGATCGTCCCCTGCCCCTTGGCGACCTGGCCGGTGATCTCGTTGAGGTTGTCGACCGAGGTCTGCAGGCGGCCGGTGATGTCACGGATGTTGGCCAGGCTGGCGTTGACGTCGGGGCGGCTCTCCGCCACCACGGCGGCGATCTGGTCGAGGGCGCGCTGCATCTGCTCGGAGATCCGCGGCAGCTCGTGAGCGAGCGTGGCGCCGACCGCGTCGAAGTTGCGCACCGTCGCGGCGACGTTGGCGCGGTTTTCCGCCACCAGCGCGCGGATCTCGGCGCTGGTCAGCTGCAGGTCGGTGACCAACCGGTTCATGTTGCCGCCGAGATCGCCGCCGCCGAACGAGCCGGTGAGCTTCTGGACCGACTCGCCGACCGCGTCGAGCTTGGCCAGCGCCTGGTCGAAGGAGACCGGGGTCGATCCCGGGAGCACCGCCCCTTCGGGCAGCGGCGGCGCGCTGTCCGGCCCCGGGACCAGCTCGACGTACTTGTCGCCCAGCAGACCCATGTTGGCGATCCGGGCGGTAGTGCCGGCGGTCAGGTGGAGCGGGCGGTCGAGCAACAGGCTGACCTTGGCGCTCCGCCCATCGCGGGCCAGCCCGATGCCATCCACCTTCCCCACCCGAACGCCGGCCACGCGTACTGCCGCCTTGTCGTCGAGCCCGGCCACCGAGCTGAAGACCGCATCGAGCCGGTGCCCTGCCTTGGCGAAGGGATTCCAGTCCTGGATCTTCCAGATCAAGACCCCCAGGACGATCAGACAGAGGGTCGCAAAAAGCCCGACCTTGATCATCTGCGACATAGTTTCTCCGCGCGGCGGTCTCCGATTTCGGCTCCGACCAGCCGAAAGGGGGCGCCGTCGCCTTGAGTCAGGAGCGGCCGAAGCCGCTCGCCTCCCCGCTTCCCGCCCCGCCCTCGGCCGGGGCTTCGGTGAGCGGGCCTTGCGCCTTGCCGTGGATGAACTGCTGCACCCGCGGGTCCGCGAGCTGCCGGAACTCCGCCGGCGGCGCTTCGGCGATGATCTTACCCCGGTCGAGCATGGCGATCCGGCCGGCGATGCCGAAGGCGATCTCCATGTCGTGAGTGATGCTCAACGTGGTAGTCTTCAAGCGTTCGCTCAAGTCCTTGATCACTTCGCCGACCTGCGCCGTGGTGACCGGATCGAGGCCGGTCGTCGGCTCGTCAAAGAGCAGGATCTCGGGCTCGTGGGCAATGGCGCGCGCGAAGCCGACGCGGCGGCGCATGCCCCCGGAGAGCTCGGAAGGCAACTTATGGCCAGCGCCCTCGAGATGGACCAGCTCCAGGCATTCCTCGACCCGGTCGCGGATCTGCGACGCACTCTTGCGCGTCAGGCGGCGCAGCGGGAAGGCAACGTTCTCCCACACGGTCATCGAATCGAACAGGGCCCCCTCCTGAAAGGCCATGCCGAAGCGCCGCCGGAACTCGGTGATGGCGCGGTTGTCGAGCCGCTCGACGGCAACTCCGTCGACCAGCACCGTGCCGGCATCGGGCCGGAGCAAACCGACGACATGCTTCAACATCACGCTCTTGCCGGTGCCGGAGGCGCCGATGACCACCACCGATTCGCCTGCCCCGACGTCGAGGTCGAGGCCGTCGAGCACCTGTTTGCCGTCGAACGCCTTGCGCAGCCCGCGCAGCCGGATCTTGGCCTCCGTCTGGGGCCGCTGGTCCGGCTGCCCCGGCTGGGCGGCGGCGGGCTGGCTGCCCGGGGTGGCGGCGAGGGGGCTGGCGCTGGCGGCGAGGGAGTGTCGGATCATGGCCGGATAAGGGTCGCGCTCATCGAGTCAGAAGAGGATCTTGGTGAGAAAGAAGTCCGAGATCAGGATGGCAATGCTCGCCAGCACGACGGCGGCGGTGGTCGAGCGCCCCACCCCCTCGGCGCCGCCGGTGGTGTAGAAGCCCTGCTGGCAGCCGATCACCGCCAGCAGCAAGCCGAAGAAGGCGGCCTTGATCAGCCCCGAGAAGAGGTCGTTGAGGTTCATGTACTGGAAGGTGTTGCTCAGGTAGCCGACCGGGTTGGACCCCATCATTACCACCGACACCAGGTAGCCGCCGGCAATCCCGATGCCATCGCCCAGCACCACGAGCAGCGGCATCATCAGCGTCGACGCCCACACCCGCGGCACGACCAGGTAGTGGACCGGGTCGGTGGCCATCACTTCGAGAGCGTCGATCTGCTCGGTGACCCGCATGGTGCCGAGCTCCGCCCCCATCGCCGAGCCGGCGCGGCCGGCGACGATCAGCCCGGAGAGGACGGCGGACAGCTCGCGCACCATCGACAGCGCCACCAGCGAGCCGACGTAGTTCTCGGCATTGAAGCGCTTGAGAACGCTGAAGGTCTGCAGCGCCAAGACCATGCCGGTGAAGAGAGTGGTCAGCGCCACGACCGGGGTCGAGGCGACCCCCACCTTGACCATCTGCCGCAGCAGCTCGCGCCAATCGTAGGGCGGGCGGGGGGTCCAGGCGAAGACCCGTCCCAACATGTGCACGAACCGCCCCATCTGGCGGAGGAAGTGCGCCACCGTACGCGGCAGGACCATCCTCAACCGTCCTCGCGCGAGAATCGCGACACCAGCTCTTCCACGCGTCCCTCCCGGATGTAGCGCCGCGGCAGCCGCAGTCCCAGGTGGCACAGTATCTCCCACGAAATCGTCCCGGCGTCGCGGGCGAGCTCCGGCGCCGAGATCTCCTCGCTCCCCTGCCGGCCGAGCAGCACCACCTCGTCCCCCAGCTCGGCGCCGGTTTCGGTCACGTCGAGCAGGGTCATGTCCATGGTCACCGTGCCGGCGACCGGCACCCGCCGTCCCCGCAGCAGCGCCTCGGCCCGGCCGGTCAACCGCCAGCCATAGCCGTCGGCGTAGCCGACGGGCACCACGGCGATCCGGCTTGGCCGCCGGGTGACCGTGCGCCCGCCGTAGGAGAGCGGGGCGCCGGCGGGGACTTCGCGCAGCTGCACGATCTGCGCCCGCACCGACATCACCGGCAGCAGCGCGTCGCTGCGGATGGCAACACCTGGCGGGGCATCCGTATTCTTGGCCGAACTGTCGGACCGGGGCGGCGGCGGCGCGGCAGCCGGATCGAGGCCGTAGAGCGCCAGGCCGAGCCGCACCAGCTGGTAGCGCGAAGCGGGCCGGTAGAGGGCGGCGGCGCTATTGGCCATGTGCACCAGCGCCTCCCGCCGCTCGGCCGGCGACAGCAAGGAGAGCACCGCCGCGAAGCGCACTTCCTGCTGCGCGTTGCGCGGGCTCAGCCGGTCATCGGCCTCGGCGAAGTGCGAGAGCAGCCCTGCCAAGCGAAGCCGGCGGTCCCGGCGCACCAGGTCGAGCGCCTCCCCCATCTCGTCGAGCGCCACTCCGAGGCGTCCCATGCCGGTGTCGACCTTGAGGTGAATCGGCTGGGCGTCTCCCCCTTCCCCCCGCTCGGCTTCCGCGAAGTCGCGCCACAGCGCCAGCTCCGCCAGGCTCGATACGGTCGGGACCAGCCGGTAGCGGCGGTAGAGGGCGATCTTGGCGGGCCGCGCCGTGCCCAGCACCAGGATCGGCAGCTCGATGCCGGCGCGGCGGATCTCCGCCCCCTCTTCGAGCAGCGCCACGCCCAGCCAGTCGACCCCCGCCGCGGCCAGCGCCCGGCTGACTCCGATCGCACCGTGCCCGTAGGCGTCGGCCTTGACCATCGCCATGATGCGCACCGCTCCGAGCCGCCGCTGCATCAGCCGGAGGTTGTGCTCGAGCGCCCCGAGGTCGACGTCTACCCAGGCCGGTCGGAGGGCCGCCTCGAGATCGGCGACCAGCGACGGCGCGGCGACGGCCGGCGCCGGCGGGGCCGCGGGGTCGGCGCTCGGCGCGCAGTCCGGCGTGGGCTCAGAACGGCTCGGCGGGGGGAGGACCATGCCGGTCGAGATTGCGGAAGCTGGTGGTGTCGCCGAGGAAGACCAGCTCGACCGTGCCGGTCTCGCCGTTGCGGTGCTTGGCGATGATCAGCTCGGCCAGGCCCTTGTTCTCCTCGGAAGGGTTGTAGATCTCGTCGCGGTAGATGAACGCCACCATGTCCGCGTCCTGCTCAAGTGAGCCACTTTCACGTAGGTCGGCGAGCTGGGGGCGGTGGTCGCTGCCGCGGCGCTCGGGCTGGCGGGAGAGCTGGGAGAGGGCGACGACCGGGATCTCGAGCTCCTTGGCGAGCTGCTTCAAGCCGCGGCTGATGGCGGCGATCTCCAAGTTGCGGTTCTCGTACTTGCCTCCTGCCTGCATCAGCTGGAGGTAGTCGAGGACCACCAGGGCGAGCCCCTTCTCCGCCTTCAGGCGGCGCGCCTTCGAGGCGACCTCGAGCAGCGACGGGTTGGCCGAGTCGTCGATGTAGAGCGGCGTTTCGCTGTTGCCGCGCACGGTCTGGATGATGCGCGTCCACTCCTTCTGCGACACCCGGCCGGAGCGCAGGCGGCTGAAGGAGATGTCGGCCTCCGAACAGAGGATGCGCAGGGCGAGCTCCTGCTGGCTCATCTCGAGCGAGAAGATGCCGACCGCGCGCCGCTCGCGGATGGCGACGTGCTGGGCGACGTTGAGCGCGAAGCTGGTCTTTCCCATGCCCGGGCGTCCGGCGATGATCACTAGGTTGGCGCGGTTGAGACCGTGGCTGATGCGGTCGAAATCGATGAAGCCGGTGGGGATGCCGGTGAGCAGGCTCCCCGGCCGCTCCTCGAGCTCGTCGAGGGTCTGGTGAAAGACCTGGGAGAGCGAGACGAAGCCGCGCTGGACCGACTCCTCGCCGAGCGCCAGGATCGTCTGCTCGGCGCGGCCGAGCGCCGCCTGCGCCTCGACGCCGCCGTCGAGACAGTCGCGGATGATCTGGCCCGAGGCGTGGATGAGGCGCCGGCGAATCGAACGCTCCTTGACGATCTCGGCGTAGGCATCGATGCGCCCGATATCCGGGAGCTCGAGATCGAGCCCCGCGAGGTAGGACAGTCCGCCGACGCTGTCGAAGCTCCCCTGCTGCTCGAGCTTGGCCTGCAGGGTGCGCAGGTCGATCTCGGTGCGCTGGGCCTGCAGGTCGAGCATTGCCTGGTAGATGGTGCGGTGGCGGTCGAGGTAGAAGTCCTCCGGGCGGAGGCGCCCGGAGATGGTGGGCAGGATCGCCGGATCGAGGAGCACCGCCCCGAGCACGGCCCGTTCCGACTCTTCGCTGTGCGGAAGAGTCTTTTGCTGGGGAAGAGTGTCGATCATGCCCGGAGGTCGCCGGCTGCCGAGAGGGCAACCGCGAAGCCATTTTCCCGCGATGGCGGGGGCGGCGCAAGGGACTTACTCTTGTTCAGCGAGGACCTGGGTGAAGCGCTTGCCGTAGGGGTAGAAGCGGTCCTTCTCGCTGCGCTCCGAGGCCGCCCGCAGCTCGGGGTCGGTGATATCCCAGTCGGGGCGGCACTTCCGGAGCACCGCTCGCAGGTCGAGGCGCAGCTCCTCGACCGTCGGCCGGCCGAAGAACCATTAGCCGTCATAGATCTTGTAGACCACCAGCCCCGGCTCCAGCACGAGGGTGTGCGGGATCATCGGATTGTGGGTCGGATCGGTGTACTCGGCGATGTCGAGGTCTTTCTGCACCTTGCGCCCGGGACCATGTCCGCTCGCATCGTTTCACCCCTGCCTTCCTCGACCTCGATTCGTTCTCGTCGCGAAGCGCGTCGCGTTCGCAGCCTCGAACTGGGACGACTTGGACGAGATGGTGACCGAGAAGGTCAACCAGGGTCAATGTTGCTGCCCGGCGGGCTTGGCAGCGTGGGGCAAAAGCCAGCGCCGCGTGCTCGGCGCGGCAGGCTGTCGGGGTGTGCCAGGCCCGAGTCATCCGCTATCCTTTCGCCGGCGTACGGGTATGCGAAGCCGGCGCGTACGGAACGCCGGCCCATTCTTATCGGTGAAACCCATGCCGCGAGGAAGTACCAAGTGAAGAGCCGGCCAGGGATCCTGCTCTTCGCTGCCCTTCTGCTGTGCGGCACCGCCCTGGCGGCGCAAGGCGCTGCGCCTGCGGCTGCGGCTCCTGCCGCGGGCAAGGACAGCGACCAGGGACAAGAGCAGCCGAAGAGCGGAGAGGCGAGCACGGAGAAGGGAAAAGAGGCCAAGGAGGGGCAGCTCACGATCTACGACGAGCTCGAAGTAACCGGCCGGGCGTCCGACATGCTGGGGATCGCCGAGTCGGCGACCGAGGGGGTGACCGGACTCCGGGAGCTCGAGCAGCGTCCCATCCTGCGGCCGGGAGAGGTGCTCGAAACCGTGCCCGGCTTGATGATCAGCCAGCACAGCGGCGACGGCAAGGCCAACCAGTACTACCTTCGCGGCTTCAACCTCGACCACGGCACCGACTTCCGCATCACCGTCGACGACATCCCGGTGAACATGCCGTCGCATGGGCACGGCCAGGGCTATAGCGACCTCAACTTCCTGATCCCCGAACTGGTCGACAACGTGCGCTACAAGAAGGGGCTTTACTACGCGGACGAAGGCGACTTCTCCGCCGCCGGCGCCGCCACGATCAGCTATATCAACGCCCTCGACCGGCCGCTCGTGCAGGTGGCACCGGGGAGCGACGGCTACCGGCGGGCGCTTGCCGCCGGCTCGGCCCGAGCCGGAGAGGGCGACCTGCTGGGAGCGATCGAAGTTCTGCACAACGACGGCCCTTGGCAGCGGCCGGACGTCTACCAGAAGAAAAACGGCCTGCTGCGCTATCACACTGGCGACACGGCCAATGGCTTCACCGCCACCTTCCATGGCTACGACGGTAAGTGGAATTCGACCGACCAGATTCCGCTGCGGGCGGTACGGGACGGGCAGATCTCGCGCTTCGGGAACGTCGATCCGACCGACGGCGGCAGCTCCTCCCGCTACAGCCTGGCGGGCGAGCTGCGGCGCGGGGACGACAGCTCGCTCACCGTCCTCTCCGCCTACGCCTTCGACTACAAACTACGGCTGTTCTCGAACTTCACCTACTTCCTCGAAGATCCGGTCAACGGCGACCAGTTCGAGCAGCGCGACCAGCGCACCACCGAAGGGCTGAAGCTCGAGCACCAGTGGCAGACGCGGCTCTTCGGGCACGAGGTCGAGAGCGAGCTGGGGCTGCAGGCCCGCAATGACCACATCCACAACGGGATCTTTCACACCAAAGACCGGATCGAGCTGTCGGTGACGCGCGACGATCGCATCGAAGAGACCTCGGTCGGGCCCTACGCCCAGGCGCGCGTGCGCTGGAACGGATGGCTGCGCACGGTCGCCGGCCTGCGCGCCGACTACTTCCGCTTCCGGGTGGACAGCAACCTCGCTTCGAACTCGGGGCTCAGGAACAATGCGATCGTCTCCCCGAAGCTCTCCTTCCTGCTCGGCCCGTGGCGGCAGACCGAGGTCTACCTCAATCTCGGCTATGGCTTCCACAGCAATGACGCGCGCGGCACGACCATCACGGTCGAGCCGCGGACCGGCCAGCCGGTCGAGCCGGTGTCGCCGCTGGTGAGGGCGAAGAGCGCGGACTTGGGCTTCCGCACCTCGATCATCCCGAACCTGCAGACGGCGCTCACCTTCTTCCGCCTCGACATTGCCTCGGAGCTCGTCTTCTCCGGCGATGCCGGCGGCACCTCGCCCAGCCGGCCCAGCCGTCGGACCGGCTTCGAGCTGCAGAACTTCTACCGCCTGAGCTCGTTGCTGGCTCTGGACGCCGACTACGCCGTCTCTCGCGCGCGCTTCACCGACTTCGATCCGGTGGGCCAGCACATCCCGGGCGCCATCGAGTCCGCCGCTTCCATGGGCCTCACCGTCACCGGCATGCACGGCGCCTTCGGCAGCTTGCGCTGGCGCTACTTCGGCCCCCGTCCCCTGATCGAGGACGCGAGCGTGCGGTCGCGCTCGACCTCGCTCTTCTATCTCGACGTCGGCTACGACCTGCCGCGCAACCTCAAGCTGACTCTCGAGGTCTTCAATCTCTTCAACGCCAATACCAGCGACGTCGACTACTTCTACGCCTCCCGGCTGCCCGGCGAGCCAGCCGCCGGCGTCAACGACATTCACTTCCATCCCTCCGAGTCGCGCTCGCTCCGCCTGATCGCCGGTTACCGCTTTTGAAACGCCGCGGCTACAAGCGGGCCAGGTGCTGGTGGACGAAGGAGATGGTGATCGATCCGGCGCCGACCGCGGTGGCAACCCGCTTGACCGAGCCGCTGCAGACATCGCCCGCGACGAAGATCCCGGGCACGCTGGTCTCGAGCAGGAAGGGATCGCGCTCGAGCGGCCAGCCCTGCGGCTGGCGGCCGCTGCGCATCAGATCGCGGCCGGCGAGCAGGAACCCATGGGCGTCGCGCTCCACGATGCCGGCGAGCCAGTCGGTGCGCGGCTGGGCGCCGATGAAGATGAACAGCGAGCGGGCAGGCTCGGTGGTGACGGCGCCGGTTGCCGCATTGGCGATGTCGATGGCCTCGAGGCAGGCGCCGCCGTGCACTCCTACCACGCTGGTGCCGAGCCGGACCTCGATGTTTGCGGTCTTCTCGATCTGCTCGACGAGGTAGTGCGACATGCGCGCGCCGAGCGAGTCGCCGCGCACCAGCATGGTGGCACGGCGGGCGTAGCGCGAGAAGTACATGGCCGCCTGGCCGGCAGAGTTGGCGCCGCCCACGAGGTAGACATCCTCGCCCTTGCAGGCCATCGCCTCGGTCAGCGCCGCTCCGTAGTAAACCCCGGCATCCGTGAGGCGGTCGATGCCCGGGATGTCGAGCTTGCGGTAGGAAACGCCGGTCGCGACGACCAGGGCGTGACAGCTCACCTCGCTGGCATCCGAGAGGGTGATGATGCGGTAAGGGTCCTCGAGCCGGACGCCCGTGACCTCCTGCGGAGTCAAGATCTCGACGCCGAAGCGCGCCGCCTGCGCCACCGCGCGGCGCGCCAGGTCGGCGCCCGAGAGTCCCTGCGGGAAGCCGAGGTAGTTCTCGATCCGCGAGCTGGTTCCGGCCTGCCCGCCCGGGGCCTCGCGCTCGACCATCAGCGTGCGCAGCCCTTCGCTGGCGCCATAGACCGCCGCCGCCAGGCCGGCCGGCCCGCCGCCAACGATGATCACGTCATAGAAGCGGCTTCCCGCTTGCGTCCGGAGGCCCAGCTTCTCGACCACCTGGGCGCGCGACGGCGCGAGCAGATGGGTGCCGTCGGGGAAGACCACGATCGGCAGCGACAGCGGCGACGCCGACACGGCCTGCTCGCCTTTGCGGGCCTCCGGCGCCGCCGTTCCATTGCCATTGCCGCCCACTTCCGCGGCGGCCAGCGCCCCAAGCCGCTGCGCCTCGGGGTCCGATTCGATGTCGAGCCACTGGTAAGGCACCTGATGGCGGGAGAGGAAGTCACGCAGCTCGAAGCTCCTGGGCGACCAGCGGTTGCCGATCACCCGCACTCCTTCGAAGGGCGGCCGGAATGACGCCAGCCAGTCGCCGAGCAGGTCGTCGAGCACCGGATAGAGATGCTCGGCCGGCGGGTCCCACGGCTTGGTCAGGTAGTAGTCGACGTGCGCCTCGTTGATCGCCCGGATCGCGGCATCGGTGTCGGCGTAGGCGGTCAACAGCACGCGCTTGGCATCGGGAAAGATCGGCGCGGCCTGCTCCAGCAGCTCGACGCCGGTCATCCGCGGCATGCGCTGGTCGACCAGCAGCAACGCGACCGCCCTATTGCGCCGCCGCAGCTGGTCGAGCGCCGACAGCGCGCTGGCGCCCGAGCCGGCCCGCATCACGCGGTAGCGCTCGCCATACTGCTGGCGCAGATCGCGCTCGACGGCCTTGAGCACTTCCGGGTCGTCGTCGACGGCAAAGAGAACCGGTTTCGTCATCGTGCTCGGGCGCCTCCGCTCAGGCCCTTTGATCTTATACGGGCTGTCAAACGGAGGGGATCGGCGGAATCTCCATCGCGGTCAGCGGACCGCGAAGCCGAGCGGCGCCGCGGACCCTTCGCCGGCCGCCTCCTCGAGCAGCAGCAGCGCCGCATAGTGGCCGTCCGTTCCGCTCTCTTCACCCAGCCGCTGCATCTGCACGATGCGCCATGTGGCGAGCAGCTCTTCGAGCGACTCGCCACCAACGAGCTCGATCGGCGGACCCGGCGCGCCGAGTCCGAGCGAGACCCTCACCGCCACCAGCCTCTGCTTCTTGCGCATGCTCCTCCTCTCGGCGCGGACCGCGGGACTCGGCCGGCCCCGGCAGCGGCCCGCGCGCGGTGTGGACTCCGCCGGAGCTGATCCGGAGCTCCCGCAGCCGCAGCCGTTGCCGCGCCGCCGCCGGCGCAGGAAGCGCAGGCGGTCCGGCCGGCAAATCATAGCCGGCCCGAGGCTCGGGAAGCGCCGCGAGAGGGGGCGGCGGGGCGATAGACTGCGGCGGCCGCCTCCCTTGGGATGGGGAGCGGCGACCGCGGGAGGGGGAGACGGCCGATGTCCGCCTGGAGTCCGCTTCGCAACCGGATCTTCCGCTGGCTCTGGATCGCCACCGTGGCGTCCAACATCGGCACCTGGCTGCAGAATGTCGGCGCCTCCTGGCTGATGACCTCGCTCACCGCCTCGACGACGCTGGTGGCGCTGGTCCAGGCGGCCACCAGCCTGCCGGCGTTCCTGCTGGCGCTGCCTGCCGGGGCGCTGGCCGACGTGGTCGATCGGCGGCGGATGCTGCTCTTCACCCAGGGGTGGATGACCCTCGCCGCGGCCGGGCTCGGCGTCCTGACCCTGGCGGGGCGGATCTCGCCCTGGTCGCTGCTGGCATTCACCTTTCTCCTCGGACTCGGCTCGGCCGCCAACGGTCCGGCATGGCAGGCAATCACGCCCGAGCTGGTGGCACGCCCACAGCTTCCTGCCGCGATCGCCCTGGGCAGCGTCGGATTCAACCTGGCGCGCGCCGCCGGACCCGCTCTGGGCGGGCTGATCGTCGCGGCCGCGGGCGCTGGCTGGACCTTTGTTCTCAACGCCGTCTCCTTCCTCGGGGTGATGGTCGTGCTCTTCCTCTGGCAGCGGCCGGAAGAAGAGACGGTTCTCCCGGCAGAGCGCGTGCTGGGCGCCATGCGCACCGGGGTGCGTTACGTGCGGCATGCGCCGGCAGTGCAGGCGGTGATCGCCCGCGGCAGTGCCTTCATCCTCTGCGGCAGCTCGCTCTGGGCCTTGCTGCCGCTGGTGGCGCGCGGACTGGGACGGGGCGCGGCAGGCTACGGCTTGCTACTTGCCGCTCTCGGGATCGGGGCCGTCGCCGGCGCCATCGCTCTACCCTATCTCCACCGCGGCGGATCGGCCGATTTCGTGGTGGCGGTGGCGGCGCTGGTCTTTGCCGGCACCACGGTCGCTCTCGGGACGCTGCACAGCTTCTGGCTGCTCTTTCTGGCGCTGCTGTTCGGCGGCGGCGCCTGGCTGTCGCTGCTGTCGAGCCTCAACGTCGCGCTCCAGACCGTGGTGCCCCACTGGGTGCGGGCGCGCGCGCTGTCGGTCTACATGGTGGTCTTCTTCGGCGGGCAGGCTGCCGGCAGCGCGCTCTGGGGCGTTCTCGGCGAGCGCTTCGGCGTGGCGCCCGCGCTCTATGGCGCCGCGGCCGGCATCGTGGCTGGATTGCTGGCCACCTTGCGGCTGCACTTGCGCTCCGGCGAAGGGCTGAACCTGGCGCCGTCGCGGCAGTTTCCGGCGCCGACCGTGGCCGACGATCTCGAGCCCGACCGCGGACCGGTGCTGGTGACCATCCGCTATCAGATCGACCCCGCGGCGGCCGCTGATTTCCGCCGCACCATGCTCTCCGTCCGCCGCATCCGCCTGCGCGACGGCGCCATGGAGTGGGGCCTGTTCAGCGACGCCACGGCGACCGACCGTTACACCGAGGTCTTCTTCGTCAGGTCGTGGCTCGAGCACCTGCGCCAGCACGAGCGGATCACGTTCGCCGACCGCGACCTGATCGTGGAGGCGCGCGCCTTCCACCGCGGCCCGGACGGCCCGGAAGTCGTCCACCTGATTGCCGAGCCGCTCCTCAAAGAGAAGAGTTGATCTCGGTGTCGTAAGATGGCTGCCAATCTGGGAGGAGGGATGTCATGAGCGGAGAACAGCAGCTTACCGGACCCGATCTTGCGCAGGGCGTGGCGCTCGCCGATCTCGCTCCGGAAGGAATGCTGCTGGGGCACGCTCACGGCGAGGCGGTGCTCCTCGCCCGGGTGGGCGACGAGGTGTTTGCGGTCGCCGCGGCATGCACCCACTACGGCGGGCCTCTGGCCGACGGGTTGCGGGTCGGCGACACGGTGCGCTGCCCGTGGCACCATGCCTGCTTCAGCCTGCGCACCGGCGAGGCGCTGCGGGCGCCCGCCCTGAACCCGCTAGCGCGCTATCGCGTCGAGCGCCGCGGCGACAAGGTGGTGGTTGGCGAGAAGCTCGGCGCTGAGGGCGGCGCGCCGGAAGACCGGGCCGGGCGGGAGGCGGCGGCGGTCCAGGCGCCGCGAAGCGCGGTGGTGCACGCAGTGGGAGCTCCGCGCTCGATCGTCATCATCGGTGCCGGGGCGGCGGGAAACGCGGCGGCCGAGAGACTGCGCCGGATCGGCTACGACGGCGGGATCACCATGCTGGGCGGCGACGACTCGGTGCCGTACGACAGGCCCAACTTGTCGAAGGACTATCTGGCGGGCACGGCGCCCGAAGAGTGGATCCCGCTGCGGCCGGCGGAGTTCTACGCCGAGCAGCGGATCGAGCTGCGCCTGGGGACGCGGGCGCGCGCCATCGACCCCGAGCGGCGCACGGTCGAGCTGGCCGATGGCGGCACTCTCGGGTACGGCGCGCTGCTTCTCGCCACTGGTGCCGAGCCGGTGACGCTCGAGCAGCCCGGCAGCCGCCTGCCCCACGTCCACTACCTGCGCACCCTGGCCGACAGCCGGGGGATCATCGCTAACGCGGGCAAGGCGCGGCGCGCGGTGGTGGTCGGCGCAAGCTTCATCGGCCTGGAGGTGGCGGCGTCGCTGCGTGCGCGCCAGCTGGAGGTCACGGTCGTGGCGCCTGAGGCGCGGCCGCTGGAGCGCGTGCTGGGACCGCAGGTCGGCGATTTTCTGCGCGGCCTCCACGAGCAGCACGGCGTCGCCTTCCGCCTCGGCCAGACGGTCCGGGAGATCACGGCGGACGCGGTCACCACGGCCGCGGGCGAGAGGCTGCCTGCCGAGCTCGTAGTCATCGGCATCGGCGTGCGCCCGGCCGTCGAGCTGGCGGCCGCGGCCGGGCTCGAGATGGACAAGGGGGTCCTGGTCGACCGCCATCTCGAGACCTCGAAGCCCGGGATCTTCGCCGCCGGCGACATCGCCCGCTGGCCGGACCCCCATTCGGGCTCCCGCATCCGCGTCGAGCACTGGGTGGTAGCCGAGCGCCAGGGTCAGACGGTGGCCGAGAACCTGCTCGGGCGCCGGGTGCCTTTCGACGCCGTACCGTTCTTCTGGAGCCAGCACTACGACGTGACCATCAACTATCTCGGCCACGCCGAGAGCTGGGACGCGATCGACGTCGATGGCTCGCTGGAGCAGCGCGACGCGACAGTAACCTTCCGCTCCCAGGGAGCGGTCCGCGCCGTCGCCACCCTCTTCCGCGACCGCCGGAGCCTCGCCGTCGAAGCGGCCCTGGAGAGCGGTGACCAGGCGGCGCTTAGCGCCGCCCTATCCGGATGAATTGGCGCTCAGCGCCGCCCTGTCTGGATAGATTGTTGCCAGCTTTTCTGAGGCGCGGTCATTTGCGCTCGCCTGAAGGGAGTGCAGCCGCCGCGCGGGCCGCTCCGGCGGCCGCGATGTTGGCGGCCAGGGCGGCCGGGACGGCCGGGACGCCGCGCTCCCGGACGCCAAGATGGGTGGTCGCCGCAGTCGCGTTCTTCCTCTACGTCTTCTGGAGCAATAGCTTCATCGCCGTAGGATATCTCCTCGGCAGCGACGGCGGCGGACGGCGCTTCGGCTGGGTCGGCCTGACAGTGGCGCGCTTCCTGCCTGCCTCTTTGATCTGCGCCGGCTACTGCCTGGGTTGGCGGCGGGCCGAATCGTGGGCCATCCTCAGGACGCATTGGGCGCGCGTGGCAGTCTGTTCCGCACTGGCAGTGCCAGGCTACAACTTCGCGCTCTACTACGGCCAGCAGCATGGGGTCGCGGCGCCGATTGCCTCCCTGCTAACCACGCTGGTGCCGCTCTTCCTGCTGATCCTCTCGGCGCTGCTGCTCGGCGAGCAGCTGACGCCGCGCAGGATCGTCGGCCTCGCCATCGCCCTGGGCGGCATGCTGATCGTCAGCCAGGCGCGGGTCGCTGCTGCCGCGGCCTATCCGTTAATGGTGGCGATTACTGCTCTGGCTCCCCTGGGTTGGTCGCTTTTTTCGGTGTTGAGCAAGCCGATGACCGAACGCTACTCGCCGGTGCTGTGGACCTTCCTGGTGCTGGCTGTGGCCGCTCCGCCGCTGCTGCTCGCGGTCCCCTTCACCGGCGGGCCGGAGATGGCGCGGCTGGATGCGGCCGGCTGGTTCGCCGTCCTCTTCCTGTCGCTGCTCTGCACGGTGCTCGGATTCGCGCTCTGGAACTGGCTGCTGGGCCAGCTGCCGGCCTCCTCGGTGGGTTTCTTCGTCTTCCTCAACCCGCCGATGACCACCCTGTCCAAGCTCTTGCTGGCCCTGGCGCTGCCCGCCACTTTCTCCTTCGCAATCGCCTCGCGCGAGTGGATCGGCGGCGCGGTCACTCTTGCCGGGGTCGCCCTCGCCCTGACGCAAAGCGAGGCGGCGAGATCCAGGCAATCGACAGCCGTAGGCGTCCAACCCGGGGCCGGCGCACTACCTGGCGCATGAGGCGCCGGTGCCTACCCGTGGTGCAGCGCCGCGAACGGATCGATCCGGCTGGCGCGCCAGGCTGGGATGCTGCTGGCCAGGACCGCCACGGCGAGCAAGCCGAGAGAGACGGCCGCATAGATCCAGGGGTCGGCTGGCGCCCCTACGGAACTTCCCCGGCCCGCGCCTTCGTTGGCAGGTGAGTCAGCGTACCCTTGTCCGTCTCTTATCGCTGAGGAGGGAGCTTCATGAGGAACCCAGCGCCCATGCGAGTCGACGACCCGTGCCGCGGCGCGCTCTGCGCGCGGCGCGCGCGCTACTTCCTGCTTCCAGCAGCGGGCCTCGCCTTGGTCCCCAAGTGTCCCCTGTGCTGGGCGGCCTACGTGACTGCCGCCAGCGGTTTCGGTATCGCGCCGGCGAGTCACCGGCTGGGGCTCGGCTTGCTGGCGGCTGCGCTCGCCTCGGTCCTCGCGACGCGACTGCGTTCTAAGCGGCCCGCCGCCGCTCTGCGGTCAACAGCAGCGGGCCTAGGCGCAGGGTGCCCGGGAACGGGACTGCCAGGACATGGAAGGTCTGGCCGATGCGGGTGAGGGGACCCGGCGGCAAGGCGAGGCGGTCGCCGGTCGGTCCCGAGAGAACGAGGATCAGCTGGCGGGTCGACGCCGGGAGGACGATGGTCCGATCCTCGCGCACGAAGGGATGGTGGCCACGGGTGACCAGGGCGAAACCCTCCTCGGGGACGAGCCAGAGAACCTCGTATTCGGGCAGATACCACTGCAGGTGGCGGTGCCAGGGGTAGAGGAACCCTTCGGCTGCCCCCACCCCGGTGCCGGACAGCTCGACGGTGGCCAGGACGGTGGCCGCCGCCGGGTAGCGGCGCAATGTGGCGAGCAGCTGGTCGAGATCGTGCTCGTAACTGGCGATGGCGCCCCGGTTGAACTCATGACGGACGACCGCCAGCGCCCGCGGCTGGTCGGGGCGGCGGTCGGCGCCGAAGAGGAAGAGCGCGGCTCCCACACCGACGGCGAGCAGGGTTGCGGCCGCGGCCCGGGCGCGGCTGCCGGCCAGCGCCGGGGCGGCGGCCAGGCTCGCCGCGGCGAGGAGCGCCGGCAGGTGAATCAGGGTATAGCCGGCCTTGGTGACGTGCACCAGAGCGAAGAAGAGGAGGGGCGGGAGCGCCCAGGCGAGGAGCCAGGGCAGGGCGCCGCGCAGGGGGCGCAGTCCGCTGGCGAGCGCCCGCGGTGCGGCCAGCCCCAGCGCGGCGAGCGCCGCGGCGGCCGGCACCAGGCCCTGCAGCGTCCACTTGAGCAGGATGGTCAGGTTGTGGGCGAGCGCTCCCCAACCGGCGCCATAGAGGATCGAGGTGTGGGGCAGCAGGGTCCGGAAGTGCTCGGCGCCGATGCGCCGATAGGCAGCCCAGCCGCCTGCCGCGAGGCACAGCGGCACCAACCAGGCGAGGACGACCGCCCCCGCCAAGGCGCCGCCTGCCGCCAGCAATCCTGGCGGCAGGCGTCCCCTCCGGAAGCCGCGCCAGACGCCGAGCAGGAAGAGCGGTGCCATCAGGACCAGCGTCGACTGCCGCAGGCCGCCGGCCAGGGCGAAGCCCGCGCAGGTCACGAGAAAGGCCGCGCGGCCGCCGGCCATGCGCAGCGCGCCGTAGGCGAGGGCGACCGCCACTCCGCCCTCGACCGCGTAGAGCAGCGGCAGCTCGCCGTAGAACCAGAGCAGCGGATTGAAGGTGTAGAGCGCGGCGGCGAAGAGACCGGCCCGGCCGGGCGCGGACTCGTCACCGGCGGTCTGCGTACGGGTCGGGACCGGGATGGCGCCGGCCGTTGATCGCCTGGGTCGCCGGGGTCGCCCGGGTCTTGCGTCCGCCTCGGCGAGCGCCAGCAGCTCCGCGGTGAGCGGCACCATCAGGGCGGCGCCCATCGCGCCGGCCAGGATGGAGAGGGCCACCATGCCATGCAGCGCGTCAACCTGGAGCGGGCCGAGCGGGCCGAGCGCCGCCAGCAGCTTGAGCAGCCCAATGTAGAGCGGATAGCCGGGCGGGTGCGGATGATGGGCCGCCAGGTCGTAGCGCTCCACTCCCAGCGCGAACTGGATGGAGTCATGGTCCCACAAGCGCGATGCCGCGAAGGGTAAGCGGACCGCCAGCGTCACGAGAGCGGCCGCCCACGACGCCCGGTTGATCGCGCGGCCGCGATCGGCCCGCGCAACCACATCTCCGGGCTCGCGCTCTCGCTTCACGGCTCTCCTGCCGGCGCGGTTTCGCTGGCCGGTCCTCGCGCGGTGCGATAGAAGCTGACGGCGCTCTCGCCGTAGCGCCGGATGTCGACCCGCGCCAGCGAGCCAGCGGTCAGCGGCAGCTCGCGCCGCGCGGCGTGCTCGACCGCTAGCTCGCCCTCCGTCGCCAGCAGCGGTGCCGCGCCGCCGAGCAGCGCCTCGTAGGCATCGAAGCTGTACGGCGGATCGGCGAAAACCAGGTCGAAGCGTCCGGCTCCTACCTCTCCGCCGTCGCCGGCCGCTCCGCGCCCGCCGAGCCGTGGCAGGCCGGTGGGGAGGGTCAGGCGGCAGACCTCGACTTGCGCTTCTCCGAGGAGGGCGGCGTTGGCTGCAATCGAGCGCACCGCTGCCCGATCCTGATCGACACACACCACCCTCAGGGCGCCGCGGCCGGCGGCCTCCAGTCCGACCACGCCGCTGCCGGCGAAGAGGTCGAGAAAGCGCGCTCCGTCCAGGCGCTCGCGCCAGATTGAGAACAGCGCCTCGCGCACCCGCCCCCCGGTGGGCCGCGTGCCGGCGGGCACTGCCAGACCGCGTCCGCGGAAAGCACCGCCGGTGACGCGCACCCCGCTCTTCACCGGGCTCTCGAGATCAGGGCCACGAACTCGCGCCGGAGGTGGTCGCGCAGGACGACGAGATGAAGCGGCTGGTCGATGCCGTCGAGCTCAACGCCTTTCTTGTCGCTGGTGAAGTTGACGACGCGATAGAGCTGGCCGTCGATGCGCTTGACGAGGTCGCCGAGCCGCGGCTCGTAGTGCTCCGGGAGCTGCTCCTTGCCCTTCATGCTCTCGACCTTCGCGGCCAGGTCCGCGGTCACCCGCAGCACCTCCGACAGACTCAGCGGCAACGTGTCGTAGCGCCCGAAGTGGAACTTCTGGGGCCGGGCCGCCGGCAGGTGCAGGTAGAGATCGCAGCGCTCGATCCAGTCGCCCAGGACTCCGAGCGGCAGATGCGCGGCATCGGAGAGGTCCGGCGCGGCCAACCGCCGGAGCGCTCCCTGCATCTCGTCGGGTCCGATCTCGGCGAGCCCCATCCACTCCTTGCCTAGCGGCCCGTCGCGCAGCCGCACGGTGCCGTTGCCGAACAGGGTCACCTCGCGCCGGCTGAGCTGATTGGCGCAATCGAGACGCAGCACCTCGAACGAGCGGTCGGCAAAGGGCAGATCACGTTCGGCCGGCGCTCCGCCGGGCGCTGCGGCCTGCAAAGGCCCCGCCCTGCCGAGCAGCGCGAGACCTACCACTGCAGCGCTCACGGCGATCACCGCGAGCCGAACTGGCCGCCGGCGGGCGCTGCTCACGGAGCCGGTTCCTTTCCGGCTTCTTGTCGAGAGCCGCCGGCGCCCGCGGCCGCCGCCGGCTCTCCCCCTTCTGGCGGCGCCAGGCCAAGCTCGCCGAGCGCGAAGGCGAGCTCCTGATGGCGTCCGATCTCGCCGTCGAGCCGCGCCCGCCGGGTCGAGGCCAGCGCGCGCCCGACCGCCGGCCCGGCGGGTACGCCGGCGGTTATAAGGTCGGCGCCGCGGATCGCCAGGCGGAAGGACCGCAGCTCGGCGAGGTAGCGCCACACCCAGGCGCGGCCCGCCGCCGGCTCGCCCGCGGCGAGCAGCAGCAGCTCTTCGACGGCCAGCGCCGCCAGCGCCTCGTCCGCCTGGTGCGGCAGGCTGGCCGCCTCCAGCGCGGGCCGCGCGCCGGCCAGCCGCTCCGCGAAGCCGGCGAGCAGGCGGCGCTCCTCACCCGCCAGGAGCAGCCGCTCAGCCAGCGCGGCGCGCGCCGCGGTGTCCAGCTCGGCGGCGATCGCCATGAGCACCAGCAGCCAGAGCCGGACCGGCTGCTCAGCGAGGCCGCCCTGCCGGTAGCGGGCATGCTGGGCAAGCGCGCCGCGCAATAGTTCTCCGAATGCCTCGCTCCTTCCCAGGGCAGCTGGCCCGCCGCGCTTGGCGCGGTTCCAGCTCTCGGCGAGAGACGGATGGAGCACGGCCAGGAGACCGAGATCGGCCAGGCGCTCGACTGCCGGCGCGGCGGCCGCCGGATCGCCGAGCAGAAGCTGCAGCTCGTGCAGCAGGCGGCTGCCCGAGAGGCGGGCGAACGCACCGGCGGCGACCGCCCCGTCGATCAGGCTCTCGGTCTCGGGCAGAAAGCGGAATCCCAGCCGTTGCTCCAACCGCACGCCGCGCAGCGCTCGCGTCGGGTCGTCCACGAATGAGCCGGAGTGAAGGACCCGCAGCGCACCGGCCGCCAGGTCGGTCAATCCGTTGCACGGGTCGATCAACTCCCGGGACCGGGTTCCGCCGCCGAGCCGGACGGCAAGCGCGTTGACCGTGAAGTCGCGGCGCCGCAAATCCTCGAGCAGGCTCGCCGGCCGCACGCGCGGCAGTGCCGCCGGCGCCTCGTAGATCTCGGCGCGGGCGGTGGCGATGTCGAGATGGAATCCGTCGCGGTCGACGACGTCGGCGGTCAGGAATTCCGCATGCTCGAGAACCTCGCCGCCGAGCTCCCGCGCCACCGCCGCCGCCAGCACCAGTCCATCACCATCAACCACCAGATCGACGTCTAAGCTCTCCCTCCCCAGCAGCAGATCGCGCACCGTCCCGCCGACCAGGTAGACGTCAATCCCCGTCCGTTCCGCAACCGCAGCCACCCGCTCCACCCGCCAGCCCACCGCAGGCGGCAGCCGCGCAAGCAGATCCGCCGGAGTCACTTCGGGCCTCACATCAACGCCGCTCGAATGTCTCTCGGGAGACCGCCGCACCCCAAGAGTCTAACCCGCTACCAGCCACAGGAACCCGAACCAGGCGGATCTGAGAGAGGTCGTCTATCGCCAGAGAAACCCAACAGGCGTTCTCGGTCCCACGACTGTTCCGCTCGCCCACTCCAACCCCTCAGAATGTCTTTCCAAACCGATCCGCCCAAGCGAGCGGCCCAGTCGTGGGACGAGCCCTCCCACGGGCGGCCCCCCGCAATCGGCTCTTTCGCGCCGGCGCAGGGTCAGGCCGTCCCGGGACGGAGGGGGCCCACGGTCCGTACCTTGCCCGGTCCCAGGATCGCCTCGATGGCGGCGGCGAGCTCGGGCCCGAACTGGACCTTGAAGTTGTCCTGTGCCGCGATGCGCACGGTCGAGGCTTCGATCCGCACCTGGAGAGTGACCGGCACCGTGCCCGGGTGCTGGTAGAGCAGATCGCGCAGCCGCAGCATCTCCTGGGTCGGCAGCCCGGGATCGAGCAGCAGCTCGAGCCCCGCCAGCCGGCGGCCCTCCAGCCGGCCGAGCGGCACGATCTCGTCGACCGTCAGCTCGCTGTCGCCGCCGCGGTCCCGCACCTGCCCCCTGACCAGGACCACCGCCTCTTCGGCGAGCAGGTGGCCGAATTGCTGCAGCTGGTTGGCGAACAGGGTCACCGGCAGGCTCCCTTCCAGGTCCTCGAGCACGAAGCGCCCCATGTGACGGCCGGCGTTCGGGCCGCTCTTGATCTTGACCCTGCTGAAGCCGTTGACCATGCCGCCGACGGTGACCGGCCCCTCGACCCCCTCCTTGAGGGCGGCGGTGCTGTGCGTGGTCTCGCGGGCCAGCGCCTCCTGGTGCTCGGAGAGCGGGTTGCCGGTCAGGTAGAAGCCGAGCGTCTCTTTCTCGTAACGCAGGCGCTCGCGCTCCGACCAACACGGCGTCGCGGGGTCCGGCGCCGGCTCGGGGCTGCCCGTCCCAGACAATCCGGCGGCGGCCCCAACCCCCGGCCCGCTCCCCGACCCGCCGCCCAACCCGCCGAACCCGCGACCCAGCCCGCCGCCGCCAAGGACCCCGCCGAACAGACTCCCCTGCCCCTCCTCCCGCTCCCGTCGCCGGCGCTGGCCATAGTCGAGAAAGTCATCGAGCGCCGCCCAGAGCGCGGCGCGGTGAGTGCCGAGGCCGTCGAAGGCGCCGGCCTTGATCAGGCACTCGAGCACCTTGCGATTGGTCGCGCGGAGGTCGATCTCGCACACCAGGTGAGCGAGGCTGCGGAAGCGCCCGGCCCGCCGCCGCGCCTCCAGCACCGACTCGATCGCCGCCTCCCCCACCCCTTTGACCGCACCCAGGCCGAAGCGGATGGCGCCGCCGGCAACGGTGAAGACGTAGCCGCTCTCGTTGATGTCGGGGGGCAAGACCTCGATCCCCATGTTGCCGCGGCATTCCGCCATGTATTTGGCGATGGCGTCGGAGGAGGAGAGCTCGGAATTGAGCATCGCCGCCATGAAGACCACCGGATAGTGCGCCTTCAGATAAGCGGTCTTGTAGGCCAGCATGGCGTAGGCGACGCTGTGGCTCTTGTTGAAGCCGTAGCCGGCGAAAGGCGCGATCTGGTCCCAGAGCTCCACGGCCTTGTCGCGCGGCACCTGGCGGGCCACCGCGCCTGCGATGAACTTCTCCTTCTGCTGCGCCATGACGTCGAGCTTCTTCTTGCCCATCGCCTTGCGCAGCACGTCGGCTTCGGCCATGCTGAAGCCCGCCACCGTGCTGGCGATCCGCATGACCTGTTCCTGATAGACGATGACGCCGTAGGTCTCCTCGAGGATCTCGCGGATCTCGGGCAGGAGGTACTTGACCTTCTTCTTGCCGAGCTTCCTCTGGATGTACTCCTCCACCATCCCCACCGACAGCGCCCCCGGCCGATAGAGCGCGTTGAACGCCGCCAGGTCCTCGAACTTCGACGGCCGGGCGCGCCGCAGCAGATCGGTCATGCCGCGCGACTCGAACTGGAAGATGCCGCTGGTGCGCCCCTCGCAGAACAGCCGGTAGACCTCGGGGTCGTCGAGCGGCACCGCGTCGAGGTCGAGCTCGACGCCGGAATGGCGCAGGATCTTGACGGCGTCGTCGAGCACCGTCAGGGTTCGCAGGCCCAGGAAGTCCATCTTGAGCAGCCCCAGGCTCTCGACGACGTTCATGTCCCACTGGGTCATGATCTGCTCGTCGTCGCCCTTGGTGACCTTGTAGAGCGGCACCAGGTCGTCGAGCGGCCGCGGCGTGATGACGACGCCGGCGGCGTGCACCGAGGCGTGGCGGGTGAGCCCTTCCAGGCGGCATCCCACCTCGACGATCTTCTTGACCTCGGGGTCGCGGGCGACCTCGGCCGCCAGCGCGGCCTCTTTTGCCGCCTCGGCGAGCGAGCGGGTCATGTCGGGTACCAGCTTCGCGATGCGGTCCACCTTCGCATAGGGCACGCCCATCACTCGTCCCACGTCGCGGATCACCGCCTTGGCGGCCAACGTCCCGAAGGTGATGATCTGGGCCACGTGGTCGCGCCCGTATTTCTCGCCGACGTAGTGAATGACCTCGCCACGGCGCCGCATGCAGAAGTCGATGTCGATGTCCGGCATGCTGATCCGCTCGGGATTCAGGAAGCGTTCGAAGAGCAGGTCATACTGCAGCGGGTCGATGTCGGTGATGCGCAGGGAGTACGAGACCACCGAACCGGCCGCCGAGCCGCGCCCCGGCCCCACCGGGATGCCGTGCTCGCGGGCGTAGCGGATGAAGTCCCAGACCACCAGAAAGTAGCCGGCGAACCCCATCCGGTCGATGACCTGGATCTCGAACTCGAGCCGCTGCCGGTAGAGATCGTCCGGCGACTTGGCGAGCCCCCGGGCGCGCCGCCGGCCGACCTCCTCGAGGCGCTCGGCGAGCCCGGCCCGCGCCACCTCGGCGAAGTACGACTGCAGCGTGTAGCCCGCGGGCACCGGGAACTCCGGTAGATGGAAGGTGCCGGTGGGGATGGTCAGGTTGCAGCGCTCGGCAATCGCCAGGGTGTTGTCGAGCGCCGGGCCGTCGCCGGGGAAGAGGCGGCGCATTTCTTCGGCAGACTTGAGGTAGAAGTTCTCCGAGGCGTAGCGCAGGCGGTCGGGGTCGGAGAGGTTGCGCTGGGTGCCGATGCAGAGCAGCACGTCGTGGGCGAAAGCGTCGTCCTGGCGCAGGTAGTGGCAGTCGTTGGTCACCACCAGCGGCAGCCCGAGGCGCTTGCCGATCCGCCTCAACGCGTTGTTGGCGAGCTGCTGTTCGGCAATGCCGTGATCCTGCAGCTCGAGGAAGAAGTTCCCCTCGCCGAAGATCTCGAGGAAATCGCGCGCCACCGCCTCAGCTTCCTTCTCCTGGCGCCCGACGATGCGCTCGTTGATCTCTCCCTTGAGGCAGGCCGAGAGCGCGATCAGCCCGGCGCCGTGTTGCCGCAGCAGCTCCTTGTCGATTCGCGGCTTGTAGTAGAACCCTTCGAGGTAGGACTTCGAGGTCAGCTTGAGGAGGTTTCTGTAACCGGTTTCGTCGGCCGCCAGCAGCACCAGGTGGTTGCTGCCGGCGCGCTGCGGATTACGGTCGAGCCGGCTCCCCTGGGCGACGTAGGCCTCGATCCCGAGGATCGGCTTGACGCCGGCCTTCTTCGCCTTGTTGTAGAAGTCGATGGCCCCGAACATGTTGCCATGGTCGGTCAGCGCCATGGCCGGCATGCCGGCCTCTGCCGCGGCGGCGATCACGTCGTCGAGGCGGTTGGCCCCGTCGAGAAGGCTGTACTGGCTGTGAAGGTGGAGGTGGACGAAGTCGGACATCGCGCGCAGACTCAATCGATGGTATCAGAGGCGGGCCCCCTCCGTCCTGGCCTGTCCGGGGCCGAGGACCTGACTACCTACCTTACCTAGCGGGCCGCCAACCTCCGCAGGACTTCTTCAGGACGGAGGGGGCCTACGGCCCGCCTTCCAAACGTAGTCGAAGCCCGACACCAGCGTGAAAGCGGCTACGATGTAAAGCAGCACCAGGGCCGCGCTCTCGAGCTCCGGCCGCAGGCCGGTCAGCAGCACGACGATCACGGCCCCGATCTGGAGGAATGTAGTCGCCTTGCTGAGCAGGCTCACCGGGAACTGGCGCACGCCCGCCGCCAGGTAGAGGACCAGGGCCACGATCACCAGCAGTACGTCGCGCGCGATCACCACCACCGTCACCCAGACCGGGATCTGGAAACCGTGGCGCAGGCCGGGGATCGCCAACACCACGTAGGCGGCGGTGATCAGCAGCTTGTCGGCCAGCGGATCGAGGTAGGCCCCGAGCGGCGAGCTCTGATTGAAGAAGCGGGCGATGAAGCCGTCGAGCACGTCGGAGATCCCCGCCACCGCGACGATCAGCAGCGCCTTCTTCGACTGGCCGTTGATGAGCGTGATGATGAACGGCCCGACCAGGGCCATGCGCAGCAGCGACAGCAGGTTGGGGATCGTGAAGGTCATGCGCCACCCAGCAAGACGAGGCTGTGGCGGATCATCTCGACGGCGTCGGGGCCTGACAGCGCGTCTCCCGGATCGCAGGCCTCCTGGTCGGCGACCAGGCCGCACTCGACGGCGATGTCGCAGCTCCCTGCCTGGGCCCCGGCCTGCTCCAGGCAGGCAACGCGCCGGCCGAAGCTCGCCAGGAGGCGCGCCAGGCTGCGCAGCGCAGCGCCCCGCCGAACCGGCGCCGCCGGCGAGAATCGGTGCAGGTTCGGATCGACGTCGAGCAACCCGAGGTTGATCACGTGCGCGATCTCGTCGCGGTGCGGGTGGTCTAGGATATCGGTGGCGATGCGCCCCTCGGTAGGCTTGGCATAGCGCACCTCCGGCACCAGCCAGACCAGGAGCACCGAGAGATCGGCGCGGCTGAGCTCGGGCTTGGCCGCCATCTCGCGCACGTCGGCCGGCAGCACCGCCAGGCGCCAGCGGAACTTGGCCGCCGCCAGCTTCTCGGCCAGCCCGCGGTCATCTCGGTTTCGATCGGCGAGGTCTTGGAGGATCTTGAGCCCGGCGCTCGGGTCGCCGACCTCGAGCTCGAGCTCGGCCCGCCGCTCGAGCAGCTCGCGGTCCGCCGGCCGCCGGCCGGAGAGCCCCTTGACCGCATTGAGCTCGCCGCGCAGGTCGTGGCGCGCCACGGCCAAGGCGCGCGCACCCTCGATGGTCGCGACCTCCGACGGGCCCCAGGCGCTGAGCAGGCCGAGGTCGCGCTCGGCCTGCTCGAGGCGGCCGGCGCGAACCTCGTCCTGCACCCGCCTGCCGACGATCTCGAGCGCCCGCGGGTGCAGCTCGCCAGTGCGCTCGAACGCCTTGCCGTTGCGCGCCGCGACGGCGCGGAAGGCGGCGTAGGCCAGCGGCAGATCGCCAGCCAGCTCGGCGGCGCGGCCGAGCAGCAGCTGGCTCGCCGTGTAGGACGGCATCGCATCGCCGATCGGCAGCAAGCGGACCACGACCGACTGGTTGTCGCCCTCGACGAGATCGACCTGCGACGCCAGCACGGCAGCGGGATAGAACTTGGGATCGACCGCCAGCAGCTCGCCCGCCGCCTGCCTGGCTGGAACCACGCTGCCGCTGTCGAGCAGGCCGCGGTAGGCACGCTCGATGAGGTCGCGGCGCCCGGGATCGACGGACAAGGCATAGCCGTCGAAGGGGTCGAGAATATAGGGCCGCTCGTGGCGCGCCATGGCAGCTGCCTCCGAAAGCCTCGGCGCGGGCGGCCCCGCCAGCGGCTTGCCGCCGCTAGTGCAGCCCGCGATCGCAGCCAGGCCGAGCAGCGCGACGAGCGGCGCGGCGCGGGAGGCCGTCCGGGGCCGCGCGGCCCCGGACAGTCGACTGGGATCTGCCAGGCTCATGGCTTACGAGGCGCGGGCGCCGCCGAGCTGCGCGGCAAGCGAAGGTCGAGGAGGCGGAAGAGCCGAAACGAGCAACGCTTCAAGCGGGAGCCGCGGCGGCCGCGGCGATGGTCGCGATCGCATGTTTGTAGATGAGGATTTCCTTGCCTTCGCTCTCGATGACCACGGCGAAACGATCGAACCGCTTGAGCCGGCCGAGCAGATGACCGCCAGTGACCAGCTCGAGATACATCGTCTGGCCTTCCTTGAGACTCTGAAAGAGATAGCCATCCTGGATGTTGATGTTGTGCTTCGTCATGGACCCTCCCCGAGACCACTGCGCTCGACATGCTCCAGGACGCGAGGGATCTGGCGCTCCAGATCCTCGGCCGAGAACCAGGTGACATCGGGCTCCTTGCGGAACCAGGTCTCTTGCCGCTTGGCAAAGCGGCGCGTCGCCCGAACGATTTCGTCGATCGCCCGCTCGCGAGACCATTCCCCACGCACGTGCTGCACCAACTGGCGATACCCGATGGCCTGAAACGCCGGCAGGTCGGGGTCCAACCCACGCCGCATCAAACCGGCGACCTCTTCCGTCCAGCCTCTCTCCATCATCCGCGCCACGCGGCCCGCGATTCGATCGTATAGGATGCCGCGAGCGAGCGTCAATCCGACTCGGATCGCTGCAATGCCCTGAATTCCAAAGGGTTGCTGTGCAATCCACGACGACAACGGACGGCCGGTCGCGAGCGCCACCTCGAGCCCGCGGAGCACCCGCTGGCGGTCGCCCGGAGCGAGCCGCGCGGCGGTCGCCGGATCGCGGCGGGCGAGCTCCGCTGACAGCGCAGCCAGACCCTCCCGCGCGAGACGCCGCCGCAGCTCCTCGCGGATCTCGGGGTCGCCCGCGGGAGTCGGGCTGATGCCGGAGAGCAGCGCCCGCAGGTAGAGTCCGCTGCCGCCCGCCACGACCGGCAGCCGCCGGCGGGCGCGCAACCCGGCGACCACTTCCCGCGCCCGGCGGGCGAACTCGCCGGCCGAGTAGCGCTCGTGCGGCTCGAGGATATCGATCAGATGGTGCGGCACCCGCCGCCGCTCGCCGGCGTCCGGCTTGGCGGTCCCCACGTCGAAGCCGCGATACACCTGGAGGGCGTCGGCGTTGATGATCTCGCCGCCCAGGCGCTCGGCGAGCGCCAGCGCCAGCGCGCTCTTGCCGGTCGCCGTGGCGCCGACGATGGCGAGCAGCGGCGGGTCATTCGGCGGGTCTGTCGGGTGGTGGTCCGGCGCTGCCGTCATCGCGGGCGTCACGCCTGCGCCTCCGGCGCAAAGAGCGACAGCAGGGGCAGGCCCAACTCGCGCCGCGCCACCTGCAGCAGCAGCCGGGAGCGCGAACGCTCGATCTCGGCCTCGGGCAGGCGCCCGGCGAGCCCGGCGAGGGTCTTCTCGACCAGGGCCGCAAGAGCTTGCCGTGCGCTGGAATCAAGCTCAGCGAGCATCTGCTCGAGCATCTCGTGATCGAGCTCGGCCAGGCGCTCTTCGACCTCCTGGGGATCAAGCTCGCTGCTCCCAGTCGGCGCGGGGCCAAGCCGCGCGGGTGAAGATCGCGGGTGCGCCAGGGCGAGCAAGCGCGCCACCCAACGCTCGCGCCCGGCAAGGCCAGCCGGCAGGGCGGCGGCAAGCGCCGCCAGGCGGGGCGCGATCTCGAGCGGCGGGGCGGCGGAGCGCCGGCCGGGGCCAGTCAGCTCGTTCAGCTCCTCCCACGCCGCCTCGACCGCCGGAGCGCAGTAGCGCAGGCTGGCGAGCCTCACCTTGGGGTGGATCCCGCGCTGCTTGCGGCGCGCGAACACCTCTTCCAGCGCGCGCCGTACGAACTCCAAGGGCATCCCGAGACGGCGCCAGCGCCGGGCCACGGGCCAGTCGGCCGACACCAGCATGAGAGGAGCTCCGCGCACCTCGAGGAAGATCTTTTCGACCGCCAGGAAGTAAACCTGATCGGCGGCGCTGATCTCGAACTCGGGATCGGCGGCGAGGTCCTGCCCGCCTTTCGCCGTCTCCGGCGCTTCGCCAATGACGTCGTCGTTCTGGTTATCGTCCACTGCCCCGCTCATGCGAGTCGCCTCGGGCCTGTCTCCGCTGTGGCGCCGCCCCATCGGCCCCATGTTCGCACAGCTGGTAGGACGGAGCGGCGAGAGGACCATCTCGGCGCGCCGTGGGACCGCGCGGTCCAGCTCGCGCCTCGCGGCGGCGGCGCCGAAGGCGCGATTGCGGGTCCCCTGCTAGTGAGGACGAAGAACCGCGCCCGGGAGAGACCCGCGGCGCGCGTGGAGCGGCTTGCGCGCGGCATGCTCGCACCGGCTGTCGCCCAAGGTGAGACGGGCTCAGCGCCAGCGCCGGTGGTGTGGTCCGGGCGCCAGGGAGGGGTCGCCCCCAGGGTCGCCCCCTCCCTGGCGCACGAACCAATTTCGCTCTGGTGAGGCCTGGACCAACTGGTGAGGCGAGGAGGTCAGCCGCGGTTGCGCTCGTAGATCAGTTTGAGGCCGAGCAGGGTGAGGAGCGGATCGACCTCGCGGATGTACTTCGAGCCCGAGGCGATCAGGTCGGCCTGGCCGCCGGTCGCGACCACGGTCTTGACACCGGGGATCTCGGCGAGCAGGCGCTCGAGGATGCCGTCTACCAGGCCGACGTAGCCGTAGTAGATCCCCGCCTGCATCGCGCCGGCGGTGTTCCTGCCGATCAGCTCGTCGGGTTTTCTCACGTCGACCCGGTGCAGGCGCGAGGCGTGGGCGAACAGCGCCTCGGCCGAGATGGTGATGCCGGGGGCGATGATGCCGCCGATGTACTCGCCGGCGGCGTTGACCAGATCGAACGTGGTCGCGGTGCCGAAGTCGACCACGATGACCGGCGCGCCAAAGCGTTCGCGCGCCGCCACCGAGTTGACCACCCGGTCGGCGCCGACCTCCGACGGGTTGTCGTAGCGGATGGGCATGCCGGTGCGGACTCCCAGCTCGACGAACATCGGCTTGCGGCCGAAATAGCGGCGCGACAGATGGTCGAGTGTCGGATAGAGGGGCGGCACCACCGAGGAGATCACCACCGCATCGGCGCGAGCCGGATCGATTCCGCGCTGCCCAAAGAGCGGCAGCAGCAGCGACCCATACTCATCGCCGGTGCGCTCCCGGTTGGTCGAGAGGCGGAAACTATCGATCAGCCGGTCGCCGCGGTAGACGCCGAAGACCGTGTTGGTGTTGCCGACGTCGACGACGACCAACAACTCCTCCTCTCGGCCTGGACCGCGCTCTTTCCCGGATCGGGTCCGCATCGGAGACGTCCTCTGGCTCCCGCCGGCTCTCATGACGGTTCGATCAGCTCGCCGGCGGAGAGCAGCTGCTCGCGCCCATCCTGGTCGAGCCGCAGCAGCCCGTGCTCGTCGAAGCCGGCGAAGGTCCCCTCGTAGAGCTGGGCCCCGACCTGCAAGGTCATCCGCTCGCCAGGGCGATGGATCGAGAACCCGCGATAGGCCGCGACCGCGTAGGCCGAGTCGCCCAGATGCGTGAGCTCCCGCTCGACTCCCCCGACCAGCTCCCAGGTCAGGTCGGCCAGCGTCGGCGGACCCGGCCAGGGGTCGCTCGGACCGCCACCGGCACGCGGCGGTCCGGGAGCGTCCCCGGCCTGCTCGGTGTTCTCCGCCAGCTCAGGTCCTACCGGCGGTGCCGATCCCGAGCGATGAAAGGCGCTGCGACGTGGCGGTGGAGGCCTACTCGAAGCATCGATCGGATCGCCCCCCGCGACCCCTCGATCCCCTTCCCACCCCTCCGGGGGGGAAGGGGACGCCCCCTCCCCTGGCGCACGGACCAGTTTCGTCTCAGCCGGGTGCCCGGCGAGCGGCGTCGACCGGCTGTCGAGCAGACGGAGCGAGGTCGCCGCGGAGGGCAGCTCGTCGCGCCGCTGTCCGTGGTTGACCCCGAAACCGATCAAGGCCACGGTCGATGAGCCGGGGCGGACCAGCGCCTCGATCAGGATGCCGCCGATCTTGCGCCACCGCGGGCTCGGGCCGCTGCCGGCCATCGTCTCCACCAGGAGATCGTTCGGCCATTTCAGCCGGCAGCCGGCAGCCAGATGCGAGGAGAGGGCGCGGCAGAGACCCACTCCGACCAGCAGCGGCAGCGTCTGCAGCAGCTCCGGTGCGGCCAGCCGCAGCGCCAGCGTGGCATAGACACCGCGGCCGCGCGGGCTCGACCAGGAGCGCCCCTGGCGGCCGCGCCCGCCGCTCTGCTCGAAGGCCACCACCAGCAGCGGCGCCAGCTCCAGCCCTTCGCTCTCGTAGTCGACCGCCACGCCGCGCGCCAGCAGATTGGTGGAAACGGCCAATTCCACGACCACCAGGTTCTCTTGGCCGCCGCCCGGCGGTCGCTGCCGCGTCAGCTCATCGAGGTAGCGGCTGAATTCCACGATCTAGGCTCCGCCGACACTGTCGCGCAGGCGCTGTTCGCGCTCGCGCATCGCGGCCAGCCGCGCCCGTCCGCCGGCGACCACTTCGGCGGGCGCCTTGGCCAGGAACTGCGGGTCGCCGAGCCGCTGCTCGGCGCGGGCGATCTCGCCGGCGAGCTTGGCCAGCTCGCGGGCGAGCCGCCCGCGTTCGTGCTCGTCGAGCGCCTGGCGCTCGAGCGCCAGGCCGATCTCGACGCCGCTCACCCCGGCGACCGTATCGCGGCGCGCCCCCTCGGGAGCCGCGCCAAAGACCACTGAATCGACACGGCCGAGGAAGTGAAGCAGCGGCTCTTGCCCGGCTAGGAAACGCGCCGTCTCCTGCTCGGCGGCGGCAAGATAGAGGGTCACCTTCGCGTTGGGCGGCACACCGAGCTCGGCGCGCAGACTGCGCAGGCGGGTCACGGTCTGGATCAACACTTCCATGCGCCCCTCGACCTCGGCGCTCTCCCAGCGCTCCTCGCGCCGCGGATAGGGCGCCAGGCAGATGGTCCTGGGATGCACCGCCTCATGGCCAGGAAGGCGCTGCCAGAGCTCTTCGGTCAGGAACGGCATGACCGGGTGCAGCAGCCTCAGGCTGCGGTCGAGCACCGAGAGCAGCACGGCGCCGGTGCGCGGCCGCGGCGCCTCGCCGGAGAGCGCCGGCTTGGCGAGCTCGATGTACCAGTCGCAGAGGTCGCCCCAAAAGAAGTGGTAGAGACGGTTGCAGGCCTCGTCGAAACGGAAGGTCGCGAAGCGTTCTTCGACCTCGGCCGCCACCCGCGACAGCCGCGAGAGGATCCAGCGCTCGCAGAGATCCAGTCCTTCGGTCTCGATCTCGGGCTCCACCCGCGCCTCCCCGACCCGGGCCAGGGCGAAGCGGACCGCGTTCCAGATCTTGTTGCCAAAGGCGCGGTAGCCGGCGATCTGCTCCCGATTGAGCGGGATGTCGCGGCCCGGGCTGTCGAGCGAGACCAGGGTGAAGCGCACCGCGTCGGCGCCGTACTCGTCGATCAGATCAACCGGATCGAGCACGTTGCCGCGCATCTTCGACATCTTGATCCCCTGGGCGTCGCGCACCAGGCCGGTCGGGTGGACGGTTGCAAAGGGCACCTGGCCGGTGAAATGGAGGCCGGTCATCACCATCCGCGCCACCCAGAAGAAGAGAATGTCGTGGCCGGTGACCAGCACCGAGGTCGGGTAGAAGGTGGCGAGATCGACGGTGGCCTCGGGCCAGCCGAGGGTCGAGAACGGCCACAGCGCGGCGGAGAACCAGGTGTCGAGCACGTCGGGGTCCTGGGTGAGCGGGCCGGCGACGCCCTCCCGCGCCGCCTCGGCGGCCGCCTCCTCGGCGCTGCGCGCCACGAACAGGCGCCCCTCGGGGCTGGACCAGGCCGGGATCTGGTGCCCCCACCAGAGCTGGCGCGAGATGCACCAGGGCTTGATCTGAGAGAGCCAGTGCTCCCAGGTCTTGTCGAACGAGTCGGGCACCAGGCGGAGCCTTCCCTCGCGCAGCGCCGCCAGCGCGCGCTCGGCCATCGTCCGAACGTCGCAGAACCACTGCAGGGAGACCAGGGGCTCGATCGGCTCGCCACCGCGCTGCGAATGGCCGACGTTGTGGACGTGCTCCTCGACACGCACCAGCAGACCCTGCTCGCGCAGGCGCTCGACCACCTTGTTGCGCGCCGCAAAGCGGTCGAGGCCGGCGAGCTCCGGCCCCGCCGCCTCCGTCATCCGCCCTTGCTGGTCGATCACCGAAACGCCGGGAAGCTGGTGGCGGCGTGCCATCTCGAAGTCGTTGGGATCGTGGAAAGGGGTTATCTTCACCAGCCCGGTGCCGAACTCGGGCTCAACCGCGGAATCGGCGATGAACGGGAGGCGGCGCCCGACGAGCGGCAGGATCGCCGCCCTGCCGAGCAGGTGCCGGTAGCGCTCGTCGTCGGGGTGGAAGGCGATCGCGGTATCGCCCAGCATGGTCTCGGGGCGGGTGGTCGCCACCTCCACCTGCCCTCCCCCTTCGAGCGGATAGGCGACGTGGTAGAGCTTGCCGGCAACCGTCTTCATCTCGACCTCGAGGTCGGAGATCGCGGTGCCGAGGGCCGGCGACCAGTTGACCAGGTACTCGCCGCGGCTGATGAGCCCCTCGCGATAGAGGCGGACGAAGGCTTCGCGCACCGCCGCCGAGAGCCCGACGTCGAGGGTAAAGCGCTCGCGGCTCCAGTCGCAGCTCGCCCCCAGCAGGTCGAGCTGCCGGCGGATGTTGCCGTGGTAGAGATCTTTCCACTGCCACGCTCGTTCCACGAAGCGTTCCCGCCCGAGCGTCTTGCGGTCGAGGCCTTCGCTCGCCAGCTGGCGCTCGACCATCAGCTGGGTGGAGATCCCGGCATGGTCGGTGCCCGGCAGAAACAGGGCGTTGTAGCCCAACATCCTCCGCCAGCGGGTCAACACATCCTGCAAGGCGGTCTGCAGGGCGTGACCGACGTGCAGCTTGCCGGTCACGTTGGGCGGCGGGATCATGAGGCAGAACGGCGGCCTGCCGGAAGGCGCCTCGGCCTGGAAGATCCGGGCGTCGCTCCAGCGCCGCTGCCAGGCGCTCTCGTAGCTCTTGGGATCGAAGCGCTTGTCGAGCTCGTCGCGCTGCGTCACTCGATCTGGCTTTCGAGCTCGCGCAGGCGGTCCTTGATCACCACCTCGGCGAGATCCGGGATGACCTCCCAGGCGACGTCCCGGACGACTCGCTCGCCGACCAGCTCGACCACTCGACGGGCGATCCGATCGACCTCGGAGTCGGAGAGGCGGCTGCCGTTGGCCGCGGGCTGGCCGTGGCCGGCGGCCTGGAGCGCGATCTGCTGTTCGCTCTCCACGTTCTCCAGCCTGCCGGTCGCGAGGGGCGCCCCGCCGGAAGGGCGCTCCTCGCGCTTCGGCGCGTTGTCCGCTTGAGTGGCCGGCGCGGCCGCTGCGGCAGGGACGGGCGCCGGGACCTCTTCCGCGCGCTGCGTCGCCGCGCCTGGCCCACCCGGGACCCGACGGGCTTCCGGCCATGCCGGCGCCTGCTGGGCCGGCGGTGCCGGCGGGGGTGGCTGGAAGAAGGGTGGCGCGGCGAGCGATTCGTCCAGGATGAAGGCCCGTTCCTCCAGCGTCTCGCCGAGAGTGAAGGGCTGGTGATCGCCTGCCGCATGCGGCTCCGGCGGCACGGCACGCTCGGGGGCGGGCCGAAACGGCGGGAAAGGCTCGGCGACCAGAGGGGGCAGAGGGGGCGGAGGCGGCGGCTGGGGCGGGAAGACCGCCGGCGGCTCCGGTTCCGGCTCGGGCTCGGCTTCGAGCTCGAAGACCGGCCACGACTCGGACGGCAGCTCGACCGGCTCGGCCCCAACCGGCGCGCTCGCAGACGCCGCCGGATCCGCGGCGGGCTCCGGGGATGAAGCGGGCAGGTCGGATGCGCTGATTGGAGTGGGCGCGGCGCGCGCCGCCAGCAGATCGTGGACGCGCCCCAGCAGCTCCTGGGAATCGAAAGGTTTCTTGAGGAACGCATCAGCGCCGGACGCCCTCGCCTGGGCCTCGTCGAACGGCTCGAAGGTGCCAACCAGCAACAGCACCGGCACTTCGGGATGCAGCTGCTTGGACTGGCGGCAGACCTCGTACCCGCTGGCCCCCGGCATGTGGACGTCGGCGATGACGAAGTCCACCTCGAGGGCGGTCAACATCGCCAGCGCCTCGTCGCCGTTGCCGACCGCGCGCACTTCGTAGTCGTCGTCCATGAAGGTCAGCTCGATGACCTTCTGGATCGTCACGCTGTCGTCGGCCAGCAAGATGCGTCTGCTCATGGGCTCCTCCGATGGTTTCTGCGGGATACCGTAGCATCCCCGGGCCAGGTCGTCAAACCGTTGCCGTCACAGGGGTTAACCCCCAGATCACGAGGTGTTGCACAGGGGACGGTCGAGGCGCGGGAGGGACGGTTGACAGGGGGCGTCTCAGGCGGCGGCGAAGCGGTTGCGCAGGTATTGCACGATGTCTTTCGTGGAGGTCCCGGGAAGGAAGATCTCGTCGATTCCGGCGCTCTTCAACCCCGCCTTGTCCTGCTCCGGAATGATGCCGCCCGCGAACACCAGGATGTCTTCGGCGCCCTGCTCTCTGAGCAAGCGGGTGACTTCCGGCAACAGGCTGTTGTGGGCTCCGGAGAGGATCGACAGACCGATTGCGTCGACGTCCTCTTGCACCGCCGCGGCGGCGATCTGCTCCGGTGTCTGGCGCAGGCCGGTGTAGATGACCTCGTAGCCGGCGTCGCGCAGCGCGCGCGCCACCACCTTGGCGCCGCGATCGTGTCCATCGAGGCCCGGCTTAGCGATCAAGATCCGCAACGGTCTCTGATGCATGGCGGCGCAGATTCTACAGGAGCGAAGCTAGGCCAGCGTGGCCTGATCGAGCAGGAAGTAGATCAGGTCGGTCGACGGCGGGACGTAGCCCAGCTGGCGCAGCAGCGACATCGCCTGGCCACGATGGTAGGTCGAATGGTTGACCAGGTGCGCCAGCAGCTCCCAGAGCGGCCGGGTGTGCACCGAGCCTTCCGTGCTGGTCCAGGTGATCGGGCTCTCCGCCTGCTCGCCGGTGAGCGACGCCAGGAAGAAGCCGAGCTCCGCCGAGGTCTCGCCCCACGCCGCGGTCAATGCCTCCAGGTCCGCGAACTCGTCCACCGCCAGGAGACGGTCGAGCGCCTTGCCGGCGCAGCGCGCCAGCCAGAGGCGCTCGCCGCCGAGTTGATGGATGAGCGTGCCGAGCAGCGAGCCAAAGCTGGTGCCGGTCTCGCGGCGCAGATCCTCGGGACGCACCGCTTCCAGCGCCTTGAGGCAGATCCGGTCCGCCCACATGGTATAGAGCAGGAGATGGCGCAAGAGCTTTTCAGTCATAAAGTCTCCCCTGCTGAGCATCCCTCCGGCTCCCCCCGCCGCGGCTCAGAAGACGGCCGGCTCTTCATAGGTTCCGAAAACCTCGCGCAGGGCGTCGCTGATCTCGCCCACCGTGCAGTAGGCGCGCACGCAATCGAGGATCAGCGGCATGGTGTTGGCGTCGCCCGCGGCGCCGCGCCGCAAGGCGTCGAGCGTGCGCTCGACCGCGGCCGCGCCGCGGCCGCGCTTGACCTCCTCGAGGGTTGCGACCTGGCGCGCCGCGAGGTCGTCGGCGATGTAGAGGGTCGCGATCGGCGCCTCGTTGGCGAGCTGGAACGCGTTGAGGCCGACGATCAGCTTCTCCCGCTCCTCGACCGCCCGCTGGTAGGCGAAGGCGGCGTCCATCACCTCGCGCTGCGGAAAGCCGGCCTCGATCGCCTCGACCATGCCGCCGAGCTCGTCGATGCGCCGGAAGTAGTCGAACGCCCCGTCGACCATGCGGCGGGTCAGCTCCTCGACGAAGTAGCTGCCGCCCAGCGGATCGATGCTGTTGATGACGCCCGACTCGTGGGCCAGGATCTGTTGGGTGCGCAGCGCGGTGCGCGCGTTGTCCTCGGTGGGTAGGGCGAGCGTCTCGTCCAGGGCGTTGGTGTGCAGCGACTGGGTGCCGCCGAGCACGGCGGCGAGCGCCTGCAGCGTCGTCCGCACCACGTTGTTGATCGGCTGCTGGGCAGTGAGCGAACAGCCTGCGGTCTGGGTGTGGAAGCGCAGCATCCAGGAGCGCGGATTGCGGGCGCCGTAGCGCTCGCGCATCACCGTCGCCCAGATCCGGCGGGCCGCCCGGAACTTCGCGATCTCCTCGAAAAAGTCGTTGTGGCTGTTGAAGAAAAACGACAGCCGCGGCGCGAACTCGTCGACCGGCAGGCCGGCGTCGATGCCGTAGCGCACGTACTCCATGCCGTCGCGCAGGGTGAAGGCCAGCTCCTGCAGCGCCGTCGAACCGGCTTCGCGAATGTGGTAGCCGGAGATCGAGATGGTGTTCCAGCGCGGCACGTTCTGGGCGGCAAAGGCGAACTGATCGGTGATCAGACGCATCGACGGCCGCGGCGGGAAAATGTACTCCTTCTGCGCGATGTACTCCTTCAAGATGTCGTTCTGCAGCGTGCCGGAGACCCGCCGGGCGATGTCGACTCCCTGCTTTTCGGCCACCGCCAGGTACATAGCGAAGAGAATTGGAGCCGTCGAGTTGATGGTCATCGACGTCGTGACCTCGCCCAGCGGAATGCCGTCGAACAGGGTCTCCATGTCGGCCAGGCTGTCGACCGCCACGCCGCACTTGCCCACCTCGCCAGTCGACATCTTGTGGTCCGAGTCGTAGCCGTAGAGCGTCGGCAGGTGAAAGGCCACCGAGAGACCGGTCTGCCCCTGCGCCAGCAGGTACTTGAAGCGCTGATTGGTGTCGGCCGCCGTGCCGAAGCCGGCGAACTGGCGCATCGTCCACAGCTTGCCGCGGTAGCCGGTCGGGTGGATGCCGCGGGTGAAGGGCGGTTCGCCGGGCACGCCGATGTCGCGCACCGGATCGAGGTCGGCCACCTGGTCGGGCGTCACCAGCAGCGGGACCTCCATACCCGACACCGTGGTGAAGTCGCCCTTCCAGAACGGCACCTGAGCCTCGACGCGCGCCCGCGCCTCTTCCCAGCGCCGGCGGGCACCGCTGCTGGCACTGCTGGCACCGCTGGCGTCGCTGGCGCCAGTTGTCACCGCCGGCGGCGCCGGTTGAGCGGTGGGGGCGGCCTCCGCCGGGCTGGCAGCGGCGCCGCTCGCCGCCGCACTGGTGGTTTCGGCTGGGGCTGCCGGCGCGACCACCGGCTCTTCGGACTTGACGCTCATTACGGCTCCTCTCGGCACACGCCTCGGCCTGCCGGACGGAGGTGGTGGCCGGTGGGCGGGCGCTTGGCGGCGCTGCGCCCGGCGCTTGCGCCTCCACAATCGCCCTGATTGCGAGTAGGATATCCGCCCTTGGAGGCGGCGGGAAGTCCGCAGCCTTTCCGCAGGTTCTTATCCACACCCGCGCCGATCCCCGGATCGCCGCCCGCAAGGAAGTGAATCCCATGCGCCAATCGAGACCCGCTTCCCACTCGCAGATCCTCTGCCTGTCCATCGTGTTCCTGCTCACCGGCCTGCTCGGCTGCTCGCGCGGCTCGCGCGGCGAGCAGCCGGCCAGCGGCGCCGCCGCTGCGGCTGGCGGCAAGACGACCGCCCCGGCGAGCGCCACTCCGGCCGACGCCAAGACGGCTGCCCCGGCGAGCGCCGCCCCGACCGGCACCACGGCGCCGCCCGGAGCCGCCGCCGGCAGCCCGTCCCAGCCTGGCGCCGCCGCCCCGGCGAGCAGCGCGCCCGCTGCCGCCGCTCCGGCCCCAGCCGCGCTGCCGCCCGAGAAGCTGCCGGCGGTGGTCGCCAAGGTCAACGGCCAGGCGATCAACAAGGATGAGCTGCTCAAGGTCGCGAAACAAGCCAGCGAGCAGATGAGCCGCCAGACCGGGGCGCCGCCCACGCCGAGCGCAGACTTCTACCGCAAGGTGCTCGACAACATCGTTGCCCGGACCCTGCTGCTGCAAGAGGCCAGGACCCAAGGAGTGGTGGTGACCGACGACGAGGCCAAGGCCCAGGTCGCCGATCTGCGCTCGAAGTTCCCGGATCCGGCGGCGTTCGCCAAGGTCCTCAAGGAAAACGGCATGACCGAGGACGAGCTGCTGCGCGAGGCCAAGGACGCCTACGCGGTGCAGCGCTTCATCGAGACCAAGGTGCTCGCCGATCTCAAGGTCAGCGACGAGCAGGCCAAGGCTTTCTACGACAAGAACCAGGACCAGATGAAGCGCCCCGAGCGGGTCCACCTGCGCCACATCCTGATCAAGTCCGCCAAGGACGCCAAGCCGGAGGACAAGGCCAAGGCCAAGGCCAAGGCCGAGGAGCTGCTGGCCAAGGCCAAGGCCGGCGGCGACTTCGCCAAGCTGGCGAGCGAAAGCTCCGAAGACGATCCCGGCTCCAAAACGCGCGGCGGTGACCTGTCGTGGGTGACGCGCGGTTCGACGGTCGAGCCGTTCGAGAAGGCCGCTTTCGCGTTGACCAAGCCGAACGAGCTGAGCCCGGTGGTCGAGACCCAGTTCGGTTATCACGTCATCCAGCTCCTCGAGCGCCAGCCGCCGGGGATCACGCCGTTCCCCGACGTCAAGGACCAGATCGCCGCCTTTCTCAAACGCCAGCAGAGCCAGGAGAAGGTGCAGGCCTACGTCGAAATCCTGCGCGCCAAGGCCAAGGGCAAGATCGAGGTCTTCATATAGTCCCCACCGGCGATGGCGATACCGAGGTTTGAAACGGCGCCGCGATGTGACGGCGGAGGCCTACTCGAAGCATCGATCGGATCGCCCCCCGCAACCCCCGCGAGTCCCCTTCCCGGTTGTCGGAAGCCGCCGGGTCCCTGCCCGGCGGCGCCCGGGTGGGAAGGAGACGCCCCCTCCCTCTTGCTCCGCAGAGTTTCATCTTAATCGCGGGGCGGCGCGATGCGACAGTACCTGGACCTGCTGCAGACCGTCCTCGAGCAGGGCGGGCGCAAGTCCGACCGTACCGGCACCGGCACCCTCAGCCTGTTCGGCCACCAGATGCGCTTCGACCTGGCGGCAGGGTTCCCGCTGCTCACGACCAAGAAGCTGCATCTGCGTTCGATCATCCACGAGCTGCTCTGGTTCCTCGCCGGCGACACCAATGTCGGCACGCTGCGCCAGCACGGGGTCACCATCTGGGACGAATGGGCTGACGAGGCGGGCGACCTGGGCCCGATCTACGGCCGGCAGTGGCGGTCGTGGCCGGGCCGCGATGGCCAGCCGATCGACCAGATCGCCCGCCTGGTGGCGGGGCTGCGCGCCGACCCCGATTCGCGCCGCCACCTGGTCAGCTCCTGGAACGTCGCCGACCTCGAGCTCATGCGGCTGCCCCCGTGCCACGTGCTCTTCCAGTTCTACGTCGCCGGCGGCGCCCTCTCCTGCCAGCTCTACCAGCGCAGCGCCGACGTCTTCCTGGGAGTGCCATTCAACATCGCCTCCTATGCCCTGCTCACCCTGATGGTCGCCCAGGTCACCGGCCTGCGCCCTGCCGAGCTCATCCACACCCTGGGCGACGCCCACCTCTACCTCAATCACCTCGAGCAGGCCCGCCTGCAGCTCACCCGCGAGCCGCTGCCCCTGCCGCGCATGGTCCTCAATCCGGACGTTCGCTCGCTCTTCGACTTTCGCTTCCAGGACTTCACCCTCCTCGACTACCAGGCCCACCCCGCCATCAAGGCGCCGATCGCGGTATGAGGCGGGGCCTGCGGCGAGCCCTTCACGGCGAGCGCCAACCGAGCGCCGCTGGCTCCGAGGCTGCCGCTGGCGCCGCTGGCTCCGAATACCGCTTGCGCTTCGCCCCCCTTTGCGCCCTCGCGCTGCTCCTGGGCGGCGCCTGCCGGGGCGAGGGGCAGACCGGGGAAGCACCGCCGTCCGCGCCGCGCCCGCTCCTTTCCACCGCCGCGGCCGACCAGGTGCGCGTGGCGCTGATCGCGCCCGGCGATAGCGGCAAGACCGGGCGCCGTGTCGCCTGTGGCGACAGCGCGGTGCTGATCGAGAGCCGCCCGGCGCGCCCGGCGCCGGCCCTCGAAGCCGCACTGCGGACACTGCTTGCAATGCGCGAGCGCGACGACCGCTCGACTGGCCTGCTCAACCCGCTCTACGCCTCCCGTCTGGAGCTCCAGGGCATTGACCGCCAGGGAGCGCAGGCCACAGTTCGCCTCAGCGGCTACGTCGAGCTTGGCGACCCATGCGACAATGCCCGCCTCCTCGCCCAGCTCACCGAGACCGCGCTCCAGTTCCCTGATCTCTCGCTGGCTCAGTTCACTCTCGACGGCGCGCCGCTGCATGACCTGCTGCTGGGTTCGCCACCGGCGGCGCCCTCGCCACCCGCGTCGCCGGCGCCCCCATCCTCGCCACCTGAGCCATCAAGTTCAAGATGAATCAACTCGGTGCCGTCGCCGAGAGCGCGACGACGATGGACGTCATGGGCACGGAGATGGAGCCGGCCCGATCCTACCGGCTGGACGGCCCCTTCATCGCCGTCATCACCCGGCCTGGAATTGGAATCAGGACCCCGATCTTCGCCGGATATATCGCTCTCGATTCGTTCGCCGACCCGGGCTGAGCCGCGCAGCCCGCGCTGCCGCCGTCAAGGTCGGCCATCCGCTCGCTCGAGGAGCGCTATCGCTCGGCGAGGCGGGCACGGAACCAGGCGGCGGTGCGGGCGAGGCCGGCGGTGAGCGGGAGCGGCGCGGCCAGGCCGAGCTCGCGACGGATGCGCGAGCCGTCGATCACCGAACGCTGCTGCTCGCCCGGCTGGGCCGGGCCGTGGCGCGGCGCGAGGTCGGGCGCCAGCGCCTGGCCGAGGAGCCGATAGAGACCGACGACCGAGGTCTCGACGCCGGTGCCGACGTTGTAGACGCGGAAGCCCGGCCGGCCAGCCGCGGCCAGGTTGGCCGCCACCACGTCCGAGACGTGGACGTAGTCGCGGGTCTGCAGCCCCGAGCCGTTGATCACCGGCGCCTGGAGCGCCAACAACCGGTCGAGGAAGATCGCCACCACGCCCGCCTCGCCCTGCGCGTTCTGGCGTTCCCCGTAGACGTTGGCATAGCGCAGGCAGACGGCGTCGAGCCGGTGCGCCTGGTGATAGTAGAAGAGATACCTCTCGACCGCGAGCTTGGCCACGCCGTAGGGGGAGACGGGCCTCAGGGGGTGCTCCTCCGTGGCGGGGAAGACGTCCTGCTCGCCATAGATGGCGCCGCCGGTCGAAGCGAACACCACGTGCCGCACGCCGCCCCGGCGAGCCGCTTCGACGAGGTTCAAGCTGCCCAGGACGTTGACGTCGGCGTCGAAGACCGGGTCGGCGACCGAGCGCCGCACGTCCATCTGCGCGGCGTGGTGGACGAGCAGGTCGACCCGCTGGCGCTCGACGACCGCGGCCGCTTCAGGCGAGCGAATATCGAGCTCGAAAAGCTCGGCCTCCGGCGCCAGATTCTCCCGGTTGCCGCTCGACAGATCGTCGATCACCAGGACGCGGCAGCCGGCGACGAGAAATGCGTCCACCAGGTGGGAGCCGATGAATCCCGCCCCGCCGGTGACGCAGACGGTCTTGATCCCGACGGCCATCGGGGCGCTCAAAGCTCCCGCCCCCCCGGCACGCGCGCGCTCATAGCAGCGCGCAGCTTAGCGCAAAGCCGCCGGCGACCCGCGCACTCCAATCTGACCGAACTACGACACAATCCCCCTCGCCCCGCTCGAGCCGCCGGGCGCCGGGCGGCAGGCAGCGGCGGCGGGACCGAGCACCCAGGCATGAGACCTTTTCCTTTCTCGATTCCTCTCTCGTTGGCGGCCCGTCTACCGGGGCGCCGGGCCGCGCCGCTGCCGCTCGAGGGCGACGCGCGGCGGGTGCCGCCCGACGAGCAACCCGGCCCGGTCGACGTCGTCGTGCCGGTCTGCGGCGCGCCCGACGAGCTCGGGCGCTGCCTGCGCTCGTTGCTCGCGACGACCGACGTCGAGCGCCATCGCCTGGTGCTGGTGCTCGACGGCCCGCAGCCGCCGGCCACCGGCGAGCTGGCGGCACGGCTCGCCGCCGAGCGGCCGGCGGGCGTGCTGGTGCTCGAGAATCCGGCCCGGCAGGGCTTCGTGGCCAGCGTCAACCGCGCCATGGCCGGCTCGCGGCGCGACGTGGTGCTGCTCAACAGCGATACCCAGGTGGGTGCCGGCTGGCTCGAGAAGCTGCAGCGCGCGGCCTATTCGGCGCCGGAGATCGCCACCGCGACCCCGTTCTCGAACAACGCCACGATCTGCTCGCTGCCGCGCTTCCTCGAGGCCAACGCGCTGCCGGCGGGCTGGGACGTCGAGCGCTTTGGCAGCCTGGTCGAGGCAAGCTCGCGGCGCCTCTACCCGCGGCTGCCGACCGGGGTCGGCGTCTGCCTCTACCTCAAGCGCAAGGCGCTCGACCAGCTCGGCCTCTTCGATCGGGCGCGCTTCGGAGTGGGCTATGGCGAGGAGAGCGAGTTCTGCATGCGGGCGCTCAAGGCCGGCTACGCCCACGTGCTCGACGACGCGACCTTCGTCTACCACGAGGGGCACCGCAGCTTCGGCACCAGCCGCCACGCCCGGGTCGATGCCGCACACCGGACACTCGCTCGCCTGCATCCCGAGTATCTGGCCACCGTCGATCGCTTCCTGCGCGACGATCCGTTGCGGCCGCTGCGCGAACGGATCGTCGGCCAGCTCGCGCCAAGGCGGCGCGCCGCCCGGCCGGGCGGGCCGGCGCGGGTGCTGCACGTCGTCCATGGCTGGCCGCCCTGGAACCATGCCGGCACCGAGCTCTACGCCGCATGGTTGGCGCGCTGGCAGGCGGCCTGCCGCGAGGTCACCGTCTGGAGCCGCATTGGCGATCCAGCCCGCGCGCTCGGCGACGCGGTGGAGCTGCTCGACGGCGGCGTGCGGGTGCGGCTGCTGGTGCGCAACTTCGACGAGGCCGATCCGCTGTCGCGCAACGCGCTCTGGAGCCGCCGGCTGGCGGCCGACTTCGAGCGCCTGCTCGCCGAGGCGCGGCCTGAGCTCGTGCATGTCCACCACCTGGCCGGCCATGCCGCCGCGTTGGTCGGGACGCAGGGTCCGCTCGCTCGGCGCCGCCTGCCGGTGCTCTTTCAGCTCCAGGACTGGTGGCCGCTCTGCGCGCGCTCCAACCTCTGCGACCACCGGCGCGAGCTGTGCTCCGGCCCGGCGGCGGGCAAGTGCGCCGCCTGCCTGCCGCTGACCGGAGTGCGGCCGCGGCGGCTGCTCAATCGGCTGCTCTACGTCGGCCGTGCCGCGCTCGGCCGCCGCGCGCTGCGCCGCGCCGACGCCTTCGTCGTAGGGTCGCGCTTCATCCGCGACAGCTATCTCGAGCTCGGCTGGCTGCGGCCCGGCGATCCGGTCGCGGTCCTGCCCTACGGCATCGAGCCGCCAGGTGGGCCGGCGGCGGTCGGGCGCAAGCCGCGCGCCGCCGGTTCGCCGCTGCGCTTCGGGGTGATCGGCTCGATCCTGCCGCACAAGGGGATCCACGTGGCGGTCTCTGCCTTCGCCGGCATCGATCCGGGCCGCGCCCGCCTCGCGGTCTGGGGCGACCCGGCCATCGATCCCGGGTATACGAGCGAGCTGGAGCGGCTGGGTATCCGCGGTGCGGGCGGCCCGGCGGCCGCGGTCTCCGTGCGCGGCCGCTTCACCGAGGAGAGCAAAGCCGAGATCTTCGCCGGTCTCGACGTGCTCATCGTCCCTTCGCTGGGACTCGAGTCGTTCGGGCTGGTTGCCCGCGAGGCGATGTACCACGGAGTGCCGGTGCTGGCCAGCCGGCGTGGCGCTCTCGCCGAGATGCTGGCGGACGGGCGCGGCGGGGCGCTCTTCGAGCCGGCCGATGCGGCGGAGCTGGCGCGCTGGGTCGAGCGCCTCTGCGCCGAGCCGGAGCTGCTCGACCGCTGGCGGCGCGAGCTGCCGCCGGTGAAACTCGCCGAGCGCCACGCCGAGGAGATCGAGGAGGTCTACGAGCGGCTGCTGGCGGCGCGGAGGCCGCGGCCTTGAAGCCGCTCCTGGCACTGCGGCTGCTGCGCAGCGAAGGGCCGCGGGCGCTGTGCGACCGCGCCTCGGACCGTCTCGCCGAAGCCCGCCGCCGCCGCTCTTTCCGCCCTGCCGCGGCGCCGCCGCAGGGGTTCGCGGCAGCCGTCCTCAACCTCTCCGCGACCCCGCCGGCGCCCCGCCTGGGCGGCGTCCAGGCCCAGCTGCTGCTCCGCCTGGATGCCGAGGCGGAGCGGCGCCCGGTCGCGCTGCTCTATGCCGAGGCGCGGGCCGGGAGTGCTCCTTCCGTCCGTGGCCGCGCCGACTACCGGCTGGAGCTCTCGGCGCCCGGCTCGCCGGACCTGGGGCGCTGCGCTCTCGCACTGCCCGGCGCGCCGCCGTCGGCGGTGGCGCTCGACGACCCGGCTTTCGAAGAGGCGGTGGGCCGCGCCGCCGGGTGGGCGCGGGCCGCGGCGCTGCATGTCGAAGGGCTTGCCGGGCTGCCGCTCGGCTCGCTCCTGCGCCTGCGGCAGAGCGGTCTGCGACTGATCCTGGCGCTGCACGACTTCAGCGCCTTCTGCCCGCGACCGCATCTGTTCGAAGAGACCGTGCCACGCCGCTTCTGCTGCTACTCGCGCGACCGCGAGCGCTGTCGAGCCTGCCTCGCCGCCACCTGGCCCACCCTCGACGCCGCCTTCCAGGAGCGGCGGCGGGAGCTCTCGCGCCAGCTCCTTGCGGCCGCCGACGCCTTGATCTTCCCCTCCAGCTTCCTGGCGGGCGCCTATGGCGAGCTGTTCGGCGGCGAGGGCGCCGCGCGCGTGCGCATCCAGGCGCCCGCCGGGCAAGCGCCTCACTCCCTTGCGGCGCCGCCAACGGCGCCCCCCGGCCGGCAGCTCCGCCATGCTGCGTTCGTCGGCAGCGTCCAGGCGCACAAGGGCGCCCTGGTCTTCGCCGATGCGGTCGAGCGCTTGGCGGCGGCCGGCCACCGCCTGCGCTTCACGGTCTATGGCGGCGGCGAGCCCGCCATTCTCGCCCGCTTGCGCCGCCTTCCCGGCGTCCGCGTGCGCGGCTACTTCCGGGCCGGCGCCCTTCCCGCTCTGCTGCGCGCCGACCGCGTAGATCTTGCCCTGCTGCTGTCGATCGTTCCCGAGTCCTACGGCTTGACCCTCGACGAGTGCGCCGCGGCCGGCGTCCCCGCCGCTGCCTTCGACCTCGGCGCCCTCGGCGAGCGCCTCCGGGCGACCGGCGGCCTGCTCCTCCCCGCCGGCGGGGGCACCGCCGCCGTGGCGGACCTGCTCGCCGACCTGCTCGCCGGCCGTGCCCAGCTTCCCGCCCCGCCGCCCGCCGGCGCCCAGCTCTCCGCCGGGGCCGCGGCCGCCGCCTGCCTCGACCTCTACCGGGAGCTCGGGCTCACCTTGCCCGGGAGCTGACGCCGAGCGCCCGCCATTGCTCGTGCCAGTCCTCACCGGCGGTGTCGATCCCGAGGGATGCCGCAGCTTTCGCCTGTTGCGGCACTTCCGGCAGGTCGGAAACAGCGCCGCGATGTGGCGGTGGAGGTCTACTCGAAGCATCAATCGGATCGCCCCCCGCAACCCCTCGATCCCCTTCCCACCCCTCCGGGGGGGAAGGGGACGCCCCCTCCCCTGGCGCACGGACCAATTTCGTTTTGGGCGCTGGCGCCGCGCCGCGACACTTGCCGGGCCACCGGGTCGGGCACTTGTCCGCGAGCTGCCGGATCGGCTATAAGTAGTAGTACATGCAGACCGTTGCCATTCCTCAGCACCCCGTCCAGACCACCGACCAGACCTTCGCCGCCCTTGGACTCTCTGAACCGATCCTGCGCCTGGTGCGGGCGATCGGCTTCATCCACCCGACCCCGATCCAGGCCGAGGTCATCCCGCCGGCGCTCGCCGGGCGCGACCTGATCGGCCTGGCCGAGACTGGCTCGGGCAAGACCGCGGCCTTCGCTCTGCCGCTCGCCGATCGGCTGACCCACGGTCATGGAGTGCGCGGCTTGATCCTCTCCCCCACCCGCGAGATCGCACTGCAGACCAAGGCCTTCCTCGACCTTTTCGGCGAAGACCACCAGCTGCGGACCGTCTGCCTGATCGGCGGCGTGACCATGGGGCCGCAGATCCACGGCCTGCGCCGCAACCCGGACATCCTGGTGGCGACGCCGGGGCGGCTCTACGACCACCTCGAGCGCGGCAACCTGCGGCTCGACGCCATCGAGGCGCTGGTCCTCGACGAGGCTGATCACATGCTCGATCTCGGGTTCCTTCCCCAGGTCCAGCGCATCCTGCAGGAGCTGCCGGAGGAACGCCAGACTTTGATGTTCTCGGCCACCATGCCGCCGCTGATCGAGCGCCTGGCGCAGCGCTTCATGCGCGATCCGCTGCGCATCGACATCCTGCCCGAGGGCAGGACCGCCCAGGGAATAAGCCACCGCCTCTACCTGGTCGATCCCGAGAACAAGAAAGCCTGCATCCTGGCGCTCTTGCACCTGGAGCTCGGCAGCACCCTGGTCTTCATCCGCCGCAAGAGCGACGCCGAGTGGCTCTCCGCCGTGCTCGAGCGCGAAGGGCATCCGGTCGAGCGCATCCACTCGAACCTGTCGCAAGGCCAGCGGGTGCAGGCGCTGCAGGGCTTCCGACTGGGCGAGCACCGCATCCTGGTGGCGACCGACATCGCCGCCCGCGGCATCGACGCCCCGCACACCAGCCACATCATCAACTTCGACATGCCCGAGACGGTCGAGGACTACATCCACCGCGCCGGCCGCACCGCCCGCGGCTCCGCCCTCGGCCTGGTCTCCTCGATCGCCACCTGGCAAGACAAGCCGGTCATCAAGGAGATCGAGCAAGCCCTCGGCCTCGAGCTGCCGCGCTGCACCATCCCCGGCGTCCCCCCCTACACCGAGCTCAAGCCCCGCCCGGTCGGCCGCCGCGCCCTCCCCACCCGCCGCCGCTAGCCCACCGCTAGCCCTCCGCTAGCCCCCATCTCTCTCGCTGCTCGCCAGCCGTCACTCGAACAGCTCAGCCCAGACCGCGATGCGCCGGCCGTGGGCCAGCTGGATTACGCCGAGCTGTCGACGATTCCCCAGCCATCCGCCCTAAACCTGAACTCGCGGGCCTCACTTTTCGTATCGGCAATTGGCTGGAGCCGCACCTTGGAGGTCCCCATGCGCCACACCGCCCTCGCCCTTCGAGCCGTCACGGTGCTGTCGTGGTCCCTCTTGCTGCCGCTCGGCGCGCCCTCTGTGGCAGCGGCGATCAGGCCGGCGGACCGCCTCGAGCCCTGTCATCCCGGCGGCATCAAGGAGGAGGTGCTCTGCGGCACCTACTCGGTGTGGGAGGACCGCGACGCCCGCCGGGGGCGCAAGATCGACCTCCACATCGTGGTCCTGCCGGCGCTCGGCCCCGATCGGGCGCCCGACGCGATCGTCTACTTGGGCGGCGGACCGGGGGAGGGGGTGGCCGCCGGCCTCTCCCTGCTGACCGAGAAGGAGCTGCGCCGGCGCCGCGACGTCCTGCTGATCGACCAGCGCGGCACCGGACGATCGAATCCCCTCGACTGCGACTTCTACGGTCCGGACTCGCATAGCAAGGGCGCCGATCCGGCGCTGCTGGCGGGCGATCTTTTCCCGCCGCTCGCGGTCCGCCGGTGCCGGGAGCGGCTCGCGAAGCTGGCCGACCTGCGGTTCTACACCACGACTCTGGGCATGGACGACGTGGACGAGGTGCGGGGCTGGCTCGGCTACGAGAAGGTCGATCTGTTCGGCGGCTCCTACGGCACCCGCGCGGCGCAGGTCTATCTGCGGCGCCATCCGCAGGCGGTGCGCAGCATGGTGCTCGACGGGGTGGCTCCCGTCGACGAGACCATCCCGCTGCACCACGCCTACGCCGGCAAGCGGGCGATCGACCTGCTGTTTGCCGAATGCGCCGCCGACGCGGCCTGTCACGCCGCTTTTCCGCGCCTCGGCGAGGAGCTGCAAGCGGTCATGGAGCGCATCGACCGCGGCGTCAAGGTGCGGCTTCCCGACGCGAAGACCGGCCGCACGGTGGAGGTGACCCCCAGCCGCGGGCTGATCGCCGAAGGCCTGCGCTTCATGATGTACGGCTCGGCGGCCCGCAAGCTGCCGCTCTCCGTGCACCGGGCGTACGACGGCGACCTGGCCCAGCTGGTCACTCTCGCCGCCACCCGGCGCGCCGAGATCGACCGCATCCTCTCCATGGGGATGAACTTCTCGGTCACCTGCGCCGAGGACCTGCCGTTCATCGACGACGCAACCGCGGCGCGGGAGACCGCCGGCACGCTGCTGGGCGACTACCGCATCCGCGAGCAGAAGCGGGTCTGCGCCGACTGGCCGCGCGGCGCCATCCCCGCCGACGCGCACGAGCTGGTGCGCTCCGACGTGCCGGCGCTGCTGTTCTCCGGCGAGCGCGATCCGGTAACGCCGCCGGAGTTCGGAATGCGCGTCGCCGGCCGGCTGTCCAACAGCCTGCACCTGGTGATGCCGCACGGCAGCCATGGCGCGGAAGGGCCCTGCGCCAAGGCCCTCCTCCAGAAATTCATCGAGCGCGCCTCGGTCAGGGGGCTCGACACCTCGTGCGTGGGCAAGACCCTGCCGACCCGTTTCCAGGTCAAGGCGCCCGTCGAGGTTCACCTCGACCCGAAGCTCCTCGACAGCTACGCCGGCAACTACGAGTTCGAGAGCTTCAGGGTCGCCCTGGCGCACAGCGGCGACCACCTCGTCGCCCGGTCCGCCGGCCAGGCCGACCTGGATCTCTTCGCCGATTCCCAGGATCACTTCTTCGCCAGGTCGGACGACGTCGAAGTGAAGTCGCTGGTCCGGATTCCGCGCGCCCCTCGACCTCGTTCAAAGCGGAATCGTGATCACCGCCTCGAGGCCGCCGGCGGGGCGATTGTGGGCGCTGATCTCGCCGCCGTGCTCCTCGGCGATGCGGCGGGCGATCGGCAGGCCCAGGCCGGTGCCCGTATCGTGGGTCGAGAAGTAGGGATCGAAGATGCGCGGCAGCAGCTCGGGTCTCACCCCGGGGCCCCAGTCCAGCACCGCGATGCGCGCCTGGGCCATCTTGCCGTCAATGCCATCGACGCGCTCGACGCGCACCACGACCTTACCGCCGCCGGCGCTCGCGCGCAGGGCGTTTTCGATCAGGTTGCGCACGGCCCGCGACAGCAGCTTGGCGTCGAATCGCGCGGCGAGCGGGGCGGCCGGCAGCTCGAGCTCGACGCTCACGCCGGTCGGCGGAGCGGCGCGGTAGCCTTCGACCAGCTCGGCGATCGCCGCGGCGAGATCGCCGGGGCGGCGGTCGATGCGCGGGATGGCGCTGTAGGTCGAGAATTCCGAGGCGATCGAGCGCAGCTCCTCGACCTGGGTCAGGATGTTCGCGGTGCAGCGCTCGAACACCTCGGCGAAACGCTCGGGGTCCTCGCGGTAGACCTCGCGCATGTGCTCGGCCGAGAGTCGGATCGGGGTGAGCGGGTTCTTGATCTCGTGCGCGATCATGCGCGCCATCTGCGCCCAGGCGAGCAGGCGCTGGCCGCGCAGCTCCTCGGTGGCATCCTCGACCACCAGCAGGGCAAACGGCTCGCCCTCCCCGGGCAGCGGCACCCAGACCAGCGACCACTCCCGTTCGCCTCCGGCGGTGCCTCCCAGGCGCACGGTGGCGCGCGCCATCTCGCCGCCGGCGCGGCGCAAGAAAGCGGCGACCGGCGCCAGGCGCTCGGAGCGCTCCACCACCCGCTCCAGGCGCTGGCCGACCGACAGGCCGAGCAGCTCCGCGGCGACCCGGTTGTGCATCAGCACCCGCCGGTCGCGGTCGAGCGAGACCACCCCCGCGGTGATGTTCTCGACCATGCGCTCGACGACCTGCTTCTCGCGCAGCAAGCGCTCGCGCCCCACGGCGATGCTCCTCGCCATGTCGTCGACGGCGCGCACCAGCGCGGCCAGCTCGAGCTCGGTCGGGGCGAGGTCGAGCGAGCGGGCGCCCGCCGCGATCCGCCGCGTGCCCTCGACCAGCTGCATGATGGGACGAGTGAAGTTGCGGGCCAGCCGGCTGCCCACCGCGGCCAGCAGCAGGAACAGGGAGGCCGTGACCAGGATGGCGTGGCGGCGCAGATGGGCGAGCTGGCGCGCCCCTTCCTCCTGCTGAGCGAGCAGCGGCACCGACAGGAAGAGGCTGGGCTCGACGCGCGGCTCGTCGGTTGACACGCGCAGCGGGGCGTAGAGCTCGAGGTAGGGAAGGTTGGCGGCGTAGTTGGTCAGCGAGTAGAGGCTGCGGTCGCGCAGCGCCAGGCTGGAGTAGACGTCGCCCGGGATCCGCTTGGGCAGCAGGCCGGCGGTGAACAGCTCGTGCCGGCTGGAGGCGGCGAGCGTGCTGTGGCCGTAGAGGTTGACTTCGTGCTGCACCACCTCCGAGATGGCGATCAGCTTGGGATCGAAGGTGCCGGGATCGAAGACGAACCCGACCGGCAGCGCGCGAATGGCGCCGGCCAGGATCTGCTGCGCCGAACGCAGCGCCGCGCTGCCCTTGGTCGACTGCCCGCGCAGCATGTCGTTCTCGACCGAGCGGACCAGCAGGCCGTTGAGCAGCAGCAGCGGCAGCAGCAGGAGCGCGGTGTAGACGATGAGCAGGCGCCGCGAATACGAACGCAGGGTGCGGCGCAGCAGCTCGCGGAAGGCGGCGCGCGGCAAGGCGAGCAGGGCGATCGGCGGCGTGCTCGCCGCCAGCAGCAGCAGGACCCCGATCCCCCAGTTGGCGGTCCGCTCGAGGGCCGCCACCGTCACCTCGGGAGGGAGATAAACGACCTGCCAGGCCCTGCCATCGCGCTGCTTGAGCACATAGGCGCGCGCCGGACCGGCCGGCGTCTCCACCACGGCCGCGCCGCGCTGCCAGCGGCGCAGCCGCGCCGCGAGCGGCGGGCGCTCCTCCCATGGCGAGATCACGGCCCGCCCGTCGGGAGCGGCGTAAAGCGCGTAGAGGGCCGGCGCCGCCAGCTCCTCGATCGGGCCGGCGGTGGGTCCGCCGCGCAACAGGTCGACCTCGATGTCGGCCAGCCGCCGCCGGTCGCTCACCCGGAAACCCGGGCGCGGCAGGAGCCAGTAATGAATCGTTCCCCACCGCGCCTGAGCGGACCGCACCTCGGCCTCGCCTTCCACGAGCTCCCAGCCCGGCAAGCCGACGCCGCGCAGACGCCCCTCGTCGAGCCGCCCTTCCGGCGTGAGCGGCATGCCGAACGCAAAGGAGGAGACGAGATCGTTGCCGGCGCGGACGGCGACGGCCGAGAGAGCATTGGGCCGCGCCAGCGGCGAATGGCGCCACAGCGAATAGGCGAGGTCCTTGCGGTCGAGACCCGCGGTCGAGCGTGGCACGACCGTCTCGACGTCGAGCGGCGCGAAGTGGTCGCGCAGCCCGCGCCGCAGCGCCTCGGCTTCCGCCGGCGACGGCGGCGCGAGCCGGGCGAGCAGCTCGCCGCTGGCGTAGTCGGCGAGGCGCAACCGGTAGGCGATCTCCCAGGCGTCGGAGGCGGCGAGCACGGCGAGCACCACCAGGGTCGCCAGCACCATGCCCTGGCGTCGCGGCTGGCGGTCGCCGAAGACCGCGGCGCTGGCGCCGCCGGCTGCGAGTAGCGCAACCGCCGCCCAGAGCTGGCTCAAATCGCCGCCGGCGACGGCGCCGGCCAGCAGCAGCAGGGCCGCGGCGAGCCAGGCCCATGGATCGCGACTCGGGGTGGTCTCCTCCTGCTGGCGCCCGGCGAGGCAGAGGAAGCCCAGGGCCGCGCCGCTCCAGGCGAGGCGCAGGCACCAGCCGGCGAGCGGCACCATCAAGCTCTCGGCCAGGTCGACCGGTCCCCAGCGCCGCTCCACGGCCCAGGCAATTCCGCAGAGAGCGAGCAGCGAGACGCCGCCGGCCAGCGCCGCGATCCAGGGGAGGTCGCGGCCCTGGAGGGCGGCGGCAGGCTCCTCTAGAGGCAAACGGCGGCGCGTCAGCGACAGACCGCCGGCGGCGATGCCCAGGCCGCCCAGCAGCGCCGCCAGATCGATGCCCGGCACGGCCGCCGCCATCCCGGCGGCGAACACTCCGCTGAGCGCCGGCACAGCGACCCAGGCGCGGTGCTCCTGCGGCGCCGACTGGGTCGCGCCTCCCGGCAGTGCCAGACCCACCCCGCGCATCACCGCCAGGGCGAGCAGCACGCCGGCGACCAGGCCCCAGGCCAGGCGAGCGGCCCAGCGCTCCGCGGACGGCGGCGCCCCCAACTTCGCCACCACCAGGGTCGGCGCCCCCGGCAACCCTATCTCCAGGGTGCCGGCGTGGCTCTGAGCCTGGTTGTCGACCAGCGACCAGCGCAGCGGCGGCGCCGGCAACAGCGCGTCGTGCAGCGCTGCGAAGGACCGCCGCAGGCGCCCGGCCGCGCGGGAAAGGAGCTGGCCGAGATCGAGCGCCGGCGCTGCGCCGCCGGCCGCTGCCGCGGCCCGTGCCTCCCACGTCCATGGCGGCTGCGGCAGCGCGTCGGTGGCGAAGCTGGCCCCGGCCACCACCCGCCAGGGGCGCGCCGAATCGTCGAGCGGCTCGGCGGCAAAGAGGGTGACGGCGTTGAATCCCGCCTGGTAGGCGAGGCCGGAGCGGGGCCACGGGTCGGGCTCGTGGATCAGCCCGTCGCCGGCCCATGCCACCGGGTTGCCGTCGCGGTCGACGAGCAGCAGCGAGCGGCGGCGGCCGGTCTCCGGCGGCTCGGCAGGCAGGCTGCGCAGCCGGTCGAACGCCCCGCGCGCCGCGGCGCGGGCGGCGCGCGGCGCCGTCTGCGGCCTGTCGCCGGCCAGATCCAGGGCGTCGAGCGGGCTGTTGGGGCCCCTCTTCAGCAGCTCCGCCGCCGCCGCCGCGCGATGGCGCAACCCGCCCCACACCGCACCGTAGGTGTGCGCTTCGCGCTCGCTCCACTGCCGCGTCGTCAGCCGCGCCTCGCTCGCCGCCAGCCCGAGCGCCGCCAGCGCCGCGGTGGCGAGAATCAGCAGGAACCCGGCCACCACCATCTCGCGCCGCGGCGGGCGCAGCGCGAGCCACAGCGCTCCCAGGATGAGCAGCACCAGCAGTGACCAGGGAGGCGGGAGGTTCGGCGCCGCCAGGGTGGCGGCCAGCATCAACAGCTCGGCGAGCCGGCGGTTCACCGCTCCGGAGCTGCCGCGGCAGGCTCGGGCGCCGCGCTCACCGACTGCAGCGTCTGCAGCATTGGCAGGTCGACGCCATGCTGCCGGGCGCAGGCGATCGCCTCGGGGTAGCCGGCGTCGGCATGGCGCGCCACCCCCATCCCGGGATCGCCGGTCAGCACCCGCTCGAGCCGCCGCGCGGCGCCCTCGCTGCCGTCGGCGACGATCACCATGCCGGCGTGCAGCGAGTAGCCAATGCCGACGCCACCGCCGTGATGGAACGAGACCCAGGTGGCGCCGTTGACCGCGTTGAGCAGGGCGTTGAGGACCGGCCAGTCGCCGATCGCGTCCGAGCCGTCAAGCATCGCCTCGGTTTCGCGGTTGGGCGAGGCCACCGAGCCGCAGTCGAGATGGTCGCGCCCGATGACGATCGGCGCCTTGACGCGGCCCGTGGCCACCAGCTCGTTGAACCGCCGGCCGGCCTCGGCGCGCTCGCCGTAGCCGAGCCAGCAGATGCGCGCCGGCAGCCCCTGGAAGGCGACCCGCTCGCGCGCCATGCGGATCCAGCGCCCGAGCGCCGCGTCGTCGGGGAAGCACTCCAGGATGGCGTCGTCGGTGGCCGCCAGATCGGCCGCCTCGCCCGACAGCACCGCCCAGCGGAACGGCCCCTTGCCGAGGCAGAAGAGCGGCCGGATGAAAAGCGGCACGAAGCCGCCGATGGCAAACGCCTCCGCCTCCCCCGCCGCCAGCGCTTGGCCGCGCAGGTTGTTGCCGTAGTCGAAGGTGACGGCGCCGCGCCGCTGCAGAGTCAGCATGGCGCGCACGTGGGCGGCCATCGAGGCGCGGCTGCGCGCGATGTAGGCGGCGGGATCGGAGCGGCGCAGCGCCAGGGCGGCGGCGAAGGGGAGGCCGTGCGGCACGTAGCCTTCGAGCGCGTCGTGGGCCGAAGTCTGGTCGGTCAGCACGTCGGGCACGATCCCGGCAGCGGCCAGGTGGTCGAGCAGATCGACGGCGTTGGCCTCGACCGCGACCGACAGCGCCTGCCGCCGCTCCCGCGCCGCGAGCGCCCGCGCCACGCCGCTCGCCAGATCGGGCGCGACCTCGTCGAGATAGCGCGTGGCCAGGCGACGCTCGATGCGCGTGCGGTCCACCTCGGCGACCAGGCAGACCCCTTCGTTCATGGTCACCGCGAGCGGCTGTGCGCCACCCATGCCTCCCAGCCCGGCGGTCACCGCCAGACGCCCGGCGAGCGAGCCCGAGAAGCGCTGGCGGGCGCACTCGGCGAGCGTCTCGTAGGTGCCCTGCAGGATGCCCTGGGTGCCGATGTAGATCCATGAGCCGGCGGTCATCTGCCCGAACATGGTGAGGCCAAGCCCTTCGAGGCGCCGGAACTCGTCGGCGGTTGCCCAATGCGGCACCAGCAGCGAGTTGGCGATCAGCACCCGCGGCGCCTCCTCGTGAGTGCGGAAGACGGCCACCGGCTTGCCGGACTGCACGAGCAGGGTCTCGTCGCCGCCCAGCCGCCGCAGGGCGGCCACGATCGCCTCGAAGCACTCCCAGTTGCGCGCCGCCTTGCCCGAGCCGCCGTAGACCACCAGCTCCGCCGGCCGCTCGGCGACCTCCGGGTCGAGATTGTTCATCAGCATGCGCAGCGCCGCCTCCTGCTGCCAGCCGCGGCACGAGAGCTCGAGCCCGCGCGGCGCCCGAACCAGGCGCGGCCCCGCCGCAGCGGGTGCTGATGCCAGCTCCGGCATCGGGCTCAGCGTTCCCAGCGGCTTCAACATGGCCATGGAGCTTATTGTAGACGCCGTCATCCCTTGAGGCCGTAGCGCTCCATCTTGATCGCCAGGCCGTTGCGCGACAGCCCGAGCAGGCGGGCCGCGTGCGACTTGTTGCCGCGGGTGCGGCGGAGCGCTTCCTTGATCGCCGCCTGCTCGCACGAGCCCACCAGGCGGGCGAGGTCGAGGTCCGAGGTGGCATCGATGCGGGCGCCGGTGACCAGGCTGGCGCGGCGCACCCTCTCCGGCAGCAGGCTGACGTCCACCGGCCGGCCGGCCGGCGACAGGTAGACCAGCTGGCGGATGATGTTTTCGAGCTCCGCCACGTTGCCCGGATAGTCGTAGTTGAGCAGCACCGACATCGCCTTGACGGTGATCCCGGTCAGGCGCTTGCCTGTCTCGTGGCAGAAACGGTTGACGTAGGACTGGATCATCAGCGGCAGGTCCTCGCGGCGCTCGCGCAGCGGCGGCACCTCGATGACGAAACCCGACAGCTTGTAGTGAAGGTCGACCCGGAAGGCGTCGCGCGCCACCGCGTCCTCGAGCGCGGTGCGGCTGCCGGCGATCAGGCGCACGTCAACCGGGTGCGCGGCCTCGCTGCCGGCGGGCTCGACCTCGCGCGAGCGCAGGAAGCGGAGCAGGCGCGCCTGCACCTCGAGCGGCAGCTCGTCGACGTCGTCGAGAAAGAGGGTGCCGCCGTGCGCCAGCAACAGCTTGCCCTCGCGGCGCACCACGCCCCCCCTGCCGGCCACCTCGGCGCCGAACAGATCGGCCTCGATCTGCTGCGGGCGGGCACCGCCGCAGGAGGCGGTGACGAAGGGTCCGTGGCGCCGCGCGCCCGAGAGGTGAAGCGAGCGCGCCAGCGGCTCCTTGCCGACCCCCGGCTCGCCGCGCAGCAGGACGTGAACGTCCGCCGCGAGCGAGCTGCGCATCTGCTCGACCACCCGCTTCATCGCCGCCGACTCGCCGAGCACCAGCGAAGGGTCGAGGCTGAGGTCCTGCTGGGCGCCCTGGCCGGGGAGGATCGGCTCGTACCAGCCGACGTGGTGCACCAGGCCGAAGACCAGCAGCTGGCCGAGAGTGCGCAGCGAGGCCACCGGCGACCAGCCGTCGGGCGCAAAGCCCGGCAAGGCGGCGATAAGCGTGTAGATGCGGTCGAGAGCGGTGAAGGTGTGATAGCAGAGCCAGGCCGGCGCGCCGGCCAGCTCGCCCGCCAGGCCGATGTTCGCCGTGGTCGCCATGGCCGCCGCCAGCCCGCGCTCCAGGCGGCGCGCGCCGCCGCTCAGCTTCGGCAGCGGCGCCGCGGTCTCGTGCTCGCGGATCTGCTCGAGCAGCTCCTCGCCGTGAGTCAGCCAGAGCGGATCCGTGGCGACGGCCAGCTTGACTCCGGCCTGCTCCATCTCGCCCAGCAGCAGCAGCAGGGCGCCGCCGCCGAAGTCGGCCAGCAGCTCGTGGACCAGCGCCTCGGAGGTGATGCGGCTCTCGGTGTCGGCGAGCACCCACTCGCTGATCCGCGCCAGGTGGCCGATCATGCGCTCCGGGGTCATGCGTCCCGGCGCCGGGGCCTGCGCTTCGCCCTCCGGCAGCGGCGGCTTCTCGGGCGCCGGCGCGATGTCCTCGACCAGCAGCGTCACGCTCCCCAGCCGGATCTCGTCGAGCACCTCGAGCGCGCTCTCCCGCACCTTGCGCCCGGAGACCAGCAGGCCGCGGCGGCTCCCCAGGTCTTCGATCCGCAGGGCGTCGCCGTCGAAGCTCAGCCGGGCATGCCGCTGCGCCACGCCGGTATAGGGCAGGCAGAGATCGCATTCCGGGGCGCTGCCGATGACCATGTCGCTGCGCAGCACGGGAAACCGGCGGACGCCATCCGGAGCGTAGGCGACCAGGCGAAGCACGCTCAGATCTTAACGCCGTTACGGCAGCCGCTGGTGTGGGCGGGGAAGTGCTAAGGCGAAATTGGTCCGTGCGCCAGGGGAGGGGGCGTCCCCTTCCCCCCGGAGGGGTGGGAAGGGGATCGAGGGGTTGCGGGGGGCGATCCGATTGATGCTTCGAGTAGGCCTCCACCGCCGCATCGGAACGCCGTTTCATACCCCGGGGTCGCCTCCAGGCGGCGCCAACTAGGCCAGATCCGTCAGGTGTGGATCGACGGCTTCGCGCAGGAACTCCTCGGCGGCGGCGAGGTCGGGCGCCATTTCGCGGTCCTCGCGCCAGCTGGCGACGCGCGTCCGGATCGAGGCATGGAGGGCCTCGAGCGGCAGGCTCGAGGTCAGCGGCCGCAGCAAGTCGATCCCCTGCGCGGCGGCAAGCAGCTCGATGGCCAGCACCCAGCGGACGTTGTCGGCCACCTGGCCCAGCTTGAGCGCCGCCCCCATCCCCATCGAGACGTGGTCTTCCTTGTCGGCCGAGGTGGGGATCGAGTCGACCGAGGCCGGGTGCGCCAGCACCCGGTTTTCGGCGACCAGCGCCGCCGCGGTGACCTGGGCGATCATGAAGCCGGAATTGAGGCCTGCGTCCTCGACCAGAAAAGGTGCCAGGCCGGAGAACGAGGCATTGGTCAGCTTCTCGATCCGCCGCTCGCTGATCGCGCCGAGCTCGGCCAGCCCGATGGCCAGCAGATCGGCCGCCAGCGCCATCGGCTCGCCGTGGAAGTTGCCGCCCGAGATGATCGCCTCCTCCGCATCAGGCCCGTCGCCGCCGGCGCCAAAGACCAGCGGGTTGTCGGTCACCGAGTTGAGCTCGATGGCGAGCTTGGCCTCGACGTCGGCCAGCAGGTCGCGGATCGCGCCGTGGACCTGCGGCATGCAGCGCACCGAGTAGGGGTCCTGCACCCGCACGTCGCCCGTGCGGTGCGACTCGCGGATCGCCGAGCCTTGGAGCAGGCGCCAGAGGTTGGCGGCGCTGCTCTGCTGCCCTGGGTGCGGGCGGAGCCGGTGGATGCGCGGATCGAAGGCGGCGTCGGTGCCGCGCAAGGCGTCGGTCGACAGCGCCCCGGCGAGGTCGGCGGTGCGCACCAGCCGCCGGGCCTCGAGCGCCGCCAGCGCCAGCAGCGAGGTCATCGCCTGGGTGCCGTTGATCAGCGCCAGCCCCTCCTTGGCCTGCAGCTCCATCGGCGCCAGGCCACAGCGCTGCAACCCCTGGTCGGCAGGCATCAGCACGCCGCCCAGGCGCAGGGCGCCGTGCCCCAGCAGCGGCAGCGCCAGGTGGGCGAGCGGTGCCAGGTCGCCGCTCGCGCCGACCGAGCCGCGGCTGGGCACCACCGGCAGGGCGTCGTGGTTGAGCAGGGCGAGCAGCGCCTCGATGATCTCCGGCCGCACCCCCGAATAGCCGCGCGCCAGGGTGTTGGCGCGCAGCAGCAGCATGCCGCGGACCACCGGGTCGGGCAGCGGCGCGCCGACCCCCGCCGAGTGGGAGAGGATCAGGCGGCGCTGCAGCTGCAGCAGGCGGCCGGCTTCGATGCGTACGTTGGAGAGCTCGCCAAAGCCGGTGTTGACGCCGTAGATCACCTTGCCGCTGCGCAGGGTCCTCTCGACCACTTCTCGCCCGGCGCACACGCGCTCGCGCGCCGCCGCCGCCAGGGCGCACTGGGCGCCGCCGCCCGCCACACGGCCGAGCTGCTCGAGGGTCAGCGAGACGCCGTCGATCTCCAGCCGATCCGGCATACAGGCGCGAGTATAGCGGCGGCCGCCGCGCGCCTCACGCCGGCCGAGGTGTGCTCTTCCCGCATTTCCAGGCGGCGTAGGTCCAGATCAGGCCGCTGGCGGCGATCACCACGGGCAGGATCAGGAAGGCGCGGCCGAGCGAGCTCCAATCCGAGACCGCGCCGATCAAGAAGGGCGAGGGGACGTCGCCGAGCAGGTGGATGGCCAGGATCGAGAGCGCGACGGCGGTGGCGCGGCGGTTCGGTGCCACCACGTTGACGATCGCCGAGTTGACCGGACCGGTCGACATGAAAAGCAGCACCTCCGCGATGACGATGGCCGTCATGTAGAGCGGCCGCGACTCGGCGACGAAGGCGACCAGCGCCACCGGAGCCGCCGCCAGGGTCGAGAGGCCGGAGACCCAGAGGTAGGACTGCGGCAAGCGGCGCAACAGCGCGTCACCCAGCCAGCCGCCGGCGAAGGTGCCGGCAAAGCCGGTCGCCACCACGATGACGCCGAACTGCACCGTGGCCTCGCCGCTCGGCACGCCGCGCACCCGCTCGAGGAAAGCCGGCGCCCAGAATGCCAGCCCGCCCAAGGCGAAGGTGTAGGCAGCGTAGCCTAAGACGGTCAAGCGGTAGGGACGGTTGCGCAGCAGCTCGGCATAGGCAGCCAGGGCAGCCCGGGCAGCCCGCGTCCCGCCGGTGCGCTGCTGCCGCTCGGGCTCGGCGGCGGCGGGTGCTTCCTTGCTCGCCGGGTCGTCCCCGCGGCCGTCCTCCGGGTCGTCCTGGGCGCCGCGCGGCGGATCGGCAAGGCGCGAGGCGAGGTAGGCGAGGGCGAGTCCGGGAAAACCCGCCACGAAGAACGCCGAGCGCCAGCCGAAGTGCTGCTCGACCAGTCCGCCCACCACGTAGCCGGCCGCCGAGCCGATCGGGATGGCGGAAAAAAAGACGGCGAAGACGCGGCCGCGCGCCGAGCGGGGGAAATAGTCGGCGAGCAGGGCAGGCGTGATGGTGCCGTAGGCTGCCTCGCCGACGCCGACCACGGAGCGCGCCAGGAAGAGGCTGGCGAAGTTGCGCGCCAGCCCGCCCAGGCCGGTGGCCAGGCTCCAGATCGCCACCCCGGCGGCGATGAGACGCGGCCGGGGCCCACGGTCGCCCAGGCCGCCGAAAAACGGCGAGGCAAGCATGTAGACGATGATGAAGCCGGTCATCAGCGAGCCCAGCTCAGCGTCGGAGAGGTGCAGCTCCGAGCGGCGCAGGCTCTCGACCAGCGCGGCCACCACGTAGCGGTCGAGATAGTTGAACAGATTGATGAGGGTGAGGACCGCCAGCGCGAGCCGGGCGGCGCGGGTCCCGAGCACGGGGCTCGCCGGCGGGCTCATGCCGCCACTCTCGCTTCCGGCCAGGTAGCGCTGGCAGCCTGCATGGCGATTCGCTGCTCGGGCGACTCTATCATCCGGCGTTGATTGCTTTGCTATCCTCCCTCGAGTGAATGACCTGTTCTTGCGGGCCTGCCGCGGCGAGGCGACGGAACGCCTGCCGGTGTGGATCATGCGCCAGGCGGGGCGCTACCTGCCGCAGTACCGGGCGGTGCGGGAGAAGGTCGATTTCCTCACCCTGTGCAAGACGCCGGAGCTTGCTGCCGCGGTGACGGTGCAGCCGGTCGAGGCCCTGGGCGTCGACGCCGCCATCCTCTTCGCCGACATCCTCCTGCCGCTCGAGGCGATGGGCGCCGAGCTGGTGTTCGCTCCGGGGGACGGCCCCACCTTTCCGCGGCCGGTTCGCAGCCGCGAAGCCGCCGCCGCCTTGCGCGTCCCCGAGGTCGAGGACGAGCTGGGCTACGTCTTTGACGCCCTCCGATGGGCGCGCCGCGAGCTCGGCGGGCGGGTGCCGCTGATCGGTTTCGGCGGCACCCCTTGGACGCTGGCCGCTTATCTGGTCGAAGGCGGCGCCTCGCGCCAGTTCGAGCATCTCCTGGGCTGGAGCTACAGCGACCCGACCGGGCTCGCGTTGCTCCTCGACCGGATCGCCGACACATCGCTCGCCTACCTGCGCGGCCAGATCGCGGCGGGCGCCCAGGCGCTCCAGCTCTTCGACACCTGGGGAGGTCTGCTCGACAACGAGCGCTGGCGGGCACTGGCCCTGCCGCCGCTGCGCAAGGTGATCGACGGCCTGCGCGGCGCGGCTCCCTTGATCTACTACATCCACGGCGGTTCCCACCTGCTCGAGCCGCTGGCCGAGCTGCCGGTCGAGGTGCTGTCGGTCGATTGGCGGCTCTCGCTCGGGCAGGTGCGCCGCAAGGTCAGTCGGCGTGGCCGGCGGGTGCTGCAGGGAAACCTCGACCCGGCCGCTCTGCTCGCTCCGCCAGCCGAGATCGAACACCGGGTGGAGCGCCTGCTCGCCGAAGGGAGCGGCGGCGGCCACATCGTCAATCTGGGGCACGGCATCCTGCCCATGACCCCGGTCGACCATGCGCGGGTTTTCGTCGAGGCCGCCCAGCGGCTCTCCGCCGGCCTCGCCCGGCCCGCGCGGGAGGCCAGCCCGGCATCGTGAACCGAGATTCCAGCTGCGACAGCCGAACCGGCTGCCGCTGGTTCAGGCCGGCCGTCGACAGCCGCGGCTCGTATCGGCCCGCGCCGCCGGCGCGTCGCTGAACGGCCATGGCGACGTTCTGCGACGCCCTGGTCTTGGGCGCCGGCATCAGCGGCCTGGCCGCCGCCCGCGCCCTGGCCCGCACCGGTTTCGCGCCCGTCGTGCTGGAAGCGGCGCCCGCGCCGGGGGGGACGCTGGCAAGTGCCAGCCAAGGCGGTTTCCTGGTGGAGCTGGGTCCCAACACGGTCCAGGACTCGCCGGCCCTGCTTGCCCTGGCCCAGGATGCGGGGTGCGCGGCCGGCCTGGTCGCCGCGGCCGGCGCCAGACGGCGTTACATGGTCCATCGCGGCCGCTTGACCGCGCTGCCCAGCGGACCCCCGGGACTCCTGACCACGCCTTTGCTTTCTTGGCGGGCCAAGGGGCGACTGGCGACCGAGCCCTGGCGCCGCCGCGGCCCCGGTCCTCAGGAGAGCGTCGCCGCGTTCTTCCGCCGCCGCCTCGGCTCCGAGACGCTCCCCCTGGCCGACGCCATGGGGCTCGGGGTCTACGCCGGCGATCCCGACGAGCTGGCGATCGGCTTCGCGTTCCGCCTCGCCTATGCCCTCGAGCGCGAGCATGGCAGCCTGCTGCGCGGCCTGTCGCGCGGCAGCGGCGGCGGCCGACGCCGCCCGCCGCGGCTGATCGGCTTCCGCGGCGGTTTCGGCGCCCTGGCCGAGCGGCTTGCGGCCGGGCTCGACCTGCGCTGCGGCTGGGTCGCCGCTACGGTGGGCCGGCAGGGGGAGCTCTTCGCCGTCCTGGCGCGGCACGGCGAGCGCGAGCAGACGTTCACTGCCCGGCGCCTGGTGGTGGCGCTCCCGGCCGCCGCGACCGCCGCCGTGCTGCAGCCGCTGGCCCTCGCCTCTCCGCCTGCGCTGCGCGCGATCGCCGAGGTGCCGCACGCCCCGGTGGCCGTGGTCGCCCTCGGCTATGAGCGCCGCCAGGTGCTGCACCCTCTGGACGGCTTCGGCTTCCTGGCGCCGCACCACGAAGGGCGGCGCATCCTGGGCTGCCTCTTCTCCTCGACGCTCTTCCCCGAGCGCGCCCCCACCGGCAGCGTGCTGCTCACCGCGATGGCCGGCGGGCGGCGGCGCCCGCAGCTGGCCGAGGCGACCGATGCCGAGCTGGTCGACCTGGTGCGCGCCGAGCTCGGCGCGCTGCTCGGCGCCCGTGGCGAGCCGGCGCTGGCGCTGGTGCGGCGCTGGCAGCCCGGCATCCCGCAGCCCGACGCCCGCTGGCCGGAAGTGCGGGATGCGGCCGCGACACTCGAGCACGCCCACCCCGGCCTGACTTTGCTCGGCAACTGGCTGCACGGCGTCGGCGTCCCCGACTGCGCCCGCGCCGGCTGGGAGATCGAACGCACGGTATAGGACGAAATTGGTCCGTGCGCCAGGGAGCGGGCGTCCCCTTCCCCCCCGGATGCACCGCCGGTGGGACCTAAGTCCTACTAATCGCCGCAGAGCTCGCCGAAGAGGACGCCGCGGCGGGCGTCGACCAGGAGCAGGGCGCCATTGGCGTTGCGGTAGAGCGGGCGGCTGTTCGCCGACTCGGGCAGGGGCTCGCGCGAGCTCGGCACGTACTGGAGATCGGGGAAGCGCGCCTTGAGCGCGCGGACCAGCGCGAGGACGCTGGTCTCCCCTTTCGGATTCTGCATCTCCAGCCAGATGGCCTTGAGGCGTGCCGCCTCGCTCGGGGAGTCGAAGTCGAGCCCCAGCTTCTGGCGGCGCATCGCCGCCACCTGTTCGGAGTAGAAGCCGCACGGCTCGCCGCGGGAGCCCGGCGCTTCGAGGCGGCGGCCGAGCGCGATCTGGACCTCGCGCAAGCTCATCCCGATCTCGACACCGCCCCAGCCCAGGCGGCCGGCGCGCAGGGTGATTTGCTTGATCGGCTCGCTGTAGAGCTCGAAGCGGCCACCCTCGCTGGCGCTGGCGCAGGCCGAGAGCGCCAGGGAGGCCAAGGCCACGAGAGGCGCCAGCGCGGCAAGAGTGTGGATGCCTGCGCGGCCGGCACTCAAGGGCGCCGGCTCAATTCCAGGACCACTGCTTCCCGTATTGCCCGTTCAGGGTGTAGCAGCCGCCGTTGGCTTGCAGGTCCGCGGAACAGCTCGAAACGCTCGCGGTCCACTTGAGCAGCTCCATGTTGCCCGTGCTCGGGGTGGTGATCCGCACCTGCAGGAAGTTTCCCGCCGGGTCGCCGAAGTTGAATCCAACCGCGCCCGCGCCGCTCGACCCGTCAACCGACGAGATCTGCGCGCCGGTGGAATCGAACAGGATCTCGCCACCCGACGCGTCCTTGTTCTTGACGTTGATGAGCGCGTTGGAGCCGTCCGCGCCTGCATCCTGGGCGCTCCAGAAGGCGACGCCCTGGGGCAGCACGTATTGAGCCAAGACCGGATTGTTGCCCACCTTGAATTTATTGTCGGCGTTTACGTAGACGAGCAGCCGATTCTTGGTGAAGTCCGCCCGGATGCCGGTGGCGACTCCGCGCTTGATGGCCTCATAGCGGGACAAGCGTAGAAAGGCCTCGGTCTGCCGCGCCGCCCCCTCGATCTTGCTCCGGCTGATCATCTTGTTGAGCGCCGGGAAGCCGATGAGCATCAGGATCAGCGCCAGCGCCATGACCAGCAGGATCTCGATCAGGGTGAACCCCGACGCCGGGCGGATCCGCGAAGTCTTAGTCAATGTGCTCATGGCTACCTCCAGCTCGACTCCCGGAAAACCGGGGCGTCCTTCTCGACGGGCACACTCCCAATTACGCTGTCAGTGTACACCCGCGCGCCACCGCCGCCTAGCAGCGAACGCCACGCCACGTGATCCAACGCTCCGCGGCGCGCGGGCGGACCGGGGCTCGACCCGGTCTTCGGCCCCTGCTTGGTCAAGCGGAAAAAGGGCGGGATTCAGATGGCGCCGCGGTGCGGCTCGGGTCAGCGGCGAGCCGCCGCGGATCAGCGGCGGCCGGCGGCCTTTCTCTTCCATCAACCAGAAGCCGCCGTCATGGGGTCGATACCCGGAGCGCAACAGCCGCCATGCCGGAAAGCAGTGCGCCATGATCGCATCAGGATGGTACTGCGCGAAGATGAAGTCGAAGTCCCACTTCATGTGACCGGGCAGGAAGCGCAGGTAGCCGTTCGGTCCGAGGGGCAGCGCCGGCGGCAAGCGCGCGATGTGGCGATCGTTGTAGCCAAACACGTCGACCATGCGATAGTCACTGAAGTAGGCGGGTAGACCGGCGTTGCTGGCGGCCACGACTCCCTGGGGACCGAGGACGCCCTGGAGTGTCCGCAGTCCGCCATAGTTGCGCTCTTGCGCGGCGACCAGCGCCGGCCTCCTGCCGACGGTCAAGTCCTTCAAGTTCTCGGCGGGCGCCTCGGCCAGCCAGAGACCGTCGGCGCTCAGCAGGGCGACAGCCGTGGCCACCGCGGTGAAGCGGCGCCGGACGTTCGTCGACTCGATCCGGCTCGCAGCCTCGTTGATGAGCGCGTTGAGCACGATGAAGACGCACGGCATGACGTAGACCACGAAACGGTTGGCCCGCACGAGCTGCGACATTTCCCATACGTCGCCGCCGACGTAGACACTGTAGGCGCAGGCCACCAGGAACAGCGACAGCAGCAGCGCCAGCCGCCCGTGCAGATCGCCGCGGTCGGGGCGGAGGCGGTGGAGCGCGGCGGCACCGGCGACGGCGACGGTCAGCAGCAGAGAGTGCTCCGAGAAAGTTTGCCCGAGGGTCCTGGCGCCGCGCGCCAGGCGGAGAGTCAGCGGGATCCGGTACAGCTTGAGGTAATAGGTGTTGGGCAGCACGTCGTGGAAGTAGAACCAGCGGAAGACGCTGTAACCGGCGGCCAGCCCCGCGAAGACGGCCGCTCCCTGGCACCAGTGCACGAGCTGGCGCCGATTCCGCACGCCGCCGTGGGCGAACACGTAGATCTGCACCACGATCACCATCAGCAGCATGTCCATGCGCAGCAAGTAGGCCAGCGCACCGACCAGCAGCAGCTCGCGGTGGCGGTCCTCGCCGCCACAGACGATGTCGAAGGCAAAGAGCACCGAGGCGGTGGTCAGAAGCGCCTGGAGGCCGCTCTCCATGCCCAGCAGCGCCCACGAGCTCAGCGGGTAGTAGAAGGCGGTCAGCAGCGCCGCCGGCAGCCAATGGCGCGCCCGCTCGGTCGAGAAATAGCGCAGCGTCAAGCTCCGCACCAGGACGATATGGACCACGAGGAAGCCCAGCGACAGCAGCTGCACCAGCAGGCTCCGGTACCTCAGATCGAGGGGCACCGCGTTCACGGGGACCATGAGGAAGGTCCACAGCGGGTGGCTGAAGCCTTCGACCGGCTCTCCGGCGCGCGCCCAGTTGAGGCCGTGACCCTCGACGAGATTGCGGGCGTAGGCCATGGAGATCATGGCGTCATCGAACAGGCAGAAGACCCGCTGGCCGCCGGCAACGAACGAGGTCCTCCAGATGAACCAGCCAGACCAGAGGACCATGGACGCCAGCAGCAGACAGAGAGCCGTCCGGGAGCGGGACTCCGCCAGCTTCGGTGTCCGGCAATCGGCGACCATCGAGGATGCAGTCTAGTCCAAGCCGAAACGCGAACACGCCGGACTGCGCCGGATGCTAGTGGTCCAGGTACGGCTTGTACTCGCGCTCCAGGGCCTGGTTGAGCGCCAGGGCGCGGGTCAGCGCCTCGCGCCCGCGGCGGGCGGCCGCGGTGCGCCGGGCAACGTCGCGCTCGCCGCTCGCCGCGAGCAGCTCGAGCACGCCCTGGACGGCCAGCGCCCGGTCGTCGGTGGCATCGTGGGCAAGGCTCTTGCCGGCGGCCGCCAGGCCCTGCTCGATATCGGCCCGCGCGGCGGCCCGTGCCGCCCGGGTCGCGGGCGACGCGCGCCTCGACCTGGCCACCGCCCGAGCTCCTTGCAGGTGCCACTCGGCACGCCGCCGATCGAGCTCCGCGAGCTGATAGAAGCCGGGAAAGTAGTTCCGATTGAGCGTGAAGGCGCGGTCGAGATCGGCGGCCGCGCTCTGGAAAGCCTCGCGCGGCGAGTCGCCGGCGAGCAGCGCGCAGCGCGCGCGCGCCATTTCGACCTCGGCAGCGTCGGCCCATACCACCGGATACAGCGGATCGAGCTCGCGGGCCTGCTCGGACGACGACGACGCCTGCGCCAGCGCCTCGCTGGCGCCGCGCCCATGCTCGGCTTCGTAAAGCGCGGCGAAGGCCATGAGGAGCGCCAGCCGCGTCTGCGCAAAGACGCGCAGCGGATCGGCGGCGCCCGGCCTTCCCGCCGTATCCCGCCCGGCGCTGGCGGCGCCGGAAGCGCTCGCAACGTTCGCAACGTTCGCAGAGAGGGCCTGGCGATAGAAGGCGGCTGCCCGCTCGACGGCCGGGCGCGGGTCGGCGCCGCGCTCGGCCTCGGAGCGCGCCGCGACAGCGTGGGTGTTGCCCAGATCGATGTAGGGGGCCCGGAGCTCAGGCCGCGCCTTACTGGCGCGCGTGAAGCCAAGGATGGCGCTCGGCAGCGCCGCCCCGGGATCGCGGCCATGGTCTACCCGGTAGCGGGCGATCTCGAGGTTCGCTCCGCCGAGATTCTGGTCGGTGCGGTAGTCGTTGGGGTTGATGTCGCGCGAGTGCTGGAAGGCCGTGATCGCCTTCTCGTACCAGGCTGTCGGGTCGGCGCCGCGCGGCTGATGCTGGCCGCGGCTCAGGTAGAAGCCGCCCATCACGAACAGCATCTCGGCGCTGCGCGGCTTGAGCTCGAGCGCCTTAGCGTACTGGGCCCCGGCGCGGTCGTAGGCGTCGGTCGGGTCGCGCCCGAAATTGCCGTCGGCCTCGGCCTTTTCCTTGTAGGCATTGCCCAGATCCTGGCGCAGCTTGGCGAGGTTCGGGTTGGCGGGCAGCGCCGCCTCGAAGCTGCGGACCGCCGCGGTGAAGGAAGCGAGCGGGTCGTAGCCGAGGCGCGCCTCGTAGCGCGCTTGCTGCAAGTACACCAGGCCGAGCGAGCTGTAGCCGCCGGCGCTGTCGGGCCGCAGCTTGATAATCTCGATCGCCGCCCGGGCGGCTTCGGCAAGCGCTTCGTTGACCCCGGCGCTCTGGTTGCGCCGCATGAGGTCGGTCGCCCACGCCTTGCCCGCGTTGGAGAGCCGCCGCAGGGCGTCGATCCGGTCGGGCTCGATGGCCAGCGCCTGGGCGCAGGCAGTCTTGACCGCTTCGAAGCTGGGGCGGAGGTCTTGCCACGAGCGGAAGAGCCATTCCATCCGCGACAGCCCGTAGTGGGCCAGCCCTTCGTAGGTGCGCGGGTCGCTCTGGCCGATGGCGGCAGCCTTGCGGTAGGCGGCTTCGGCGCGGCGGTAGGCATTGTCGGTCGCGGCGTCATCGCCATGATCGCGGCTCTCCTCGGCGCGGGTGACCCAGATCTCGCCCTCGAGCAGCGGCGCCTCGTATAACCAGGGCACTTTCTGGAATGCCGCCTCGGCGCGGGCTTCGGCTTCCTCGAAGCGGCCGTCGTAGAAGGCGATCAGTGCCTGCACGTAATCGGGCGAATCGACGCGCACCCCCTGGCTCGCCTGCAGGTACTCGTGCGCCGGATCGCGGTAGGCGAGCGCCAGGTCGTGCTCGAGGTCCACGAGCTCGGCGCCGGTCTCCAGGCGCTCCGCCTCCTCCAGCTTCTGGTTGTAGAGGTCGCCCAACGCGCGCCCCAGGGCGTAGGCGACCTCCGGCACCCGGTAGCCTCCATCCCACGCTCGCTTCAGCTCGGCCCGCGCCGGCTCGCTCTCGCCGAGGGTCAGCAGACCGCGGCCCAGCGCGTAGTGGCCCGGACCTTCGCCGGCATCCCCCGCCTGGGCCACTTGCGCCTGGAGCGCCCGCAGCCGCTCGCGCACTTCCTGCTTCTCGGCGCGGATGTCGTGCAGCGGGGCGCCGTAGGCGCGGCGCGTAAGCTCGTCGACGTACTGCACTTCCTGGCCGAATATGCTGGCCAGGCGCGTCTGCTCGCGGCTGCGCAGCTCGGTGCGCAAGGCGAGGCCGGCGAAGACCAGAATGGCCGCCGCCGCCACGCCGCCCGCCGCTACCACCGCGCGGTGCTTGCGGGTCTTCTTGGCCAGCCGGTAGGTGAGGCTGGGCGGCCGGGCGGCAATCGGCTCGCCGTCGAGAAAGCGTCCGAGGTCCTCGGCTAGCGCCCGCGCCGAGTCGTAGCGCCGGGCCGGGTCCTTCTCCAGGCACTTCATCACGATGGTCTCGAGATCCGCGGGCAGCGACGGATCGATCCGGCGCGGCGGCTCGGGGTCGGAAGCGAGCACCTTCTGCAAGATCTCGAGCGCCGATCCGCCGTCGTACGGCGAGCGGCCCACCAGCAGGCAGTAGAGAGTGGCGCCGAGCGCGTGGACGTCGGTGCGGCTGTCGAGGCCGGCATGCCCGCCGCGCGCTTGCTCCGGCGCCAGGTAGGCCGGCGTACCGATGATGAAGCCGGTCTGGGTGAGCCCCGGGGCCTCGAGCTCGCGCGCCAAGCCGAAGTCGAGGACATAGGGGCGCCAGATGGCACGATCGGGGGCGCGGGTCCCTGCCCGCGCTTCACTCTCCTCTCTCTCCACCAGGATGTTGACCGGCTTGATGTCGCGGTGCACCAGGCCCAGCCGATGCGCCGCGTGGATCCCCTCGCAGACCTGGCGCATCACCTCGACCCGCTCGTCGAGCGACATCTTCGGACCGGCCTCCATCAAGGTCTCGCCGGCCAGATATTGCATGGCGATGTAGAGCCGCCCCTGGACCTCTCCGACTTCGTAGATCTTGCAGACGTGCTCGTGCTCGACCCGCGCCTGGGCCTGCGCCTCGTGCAGGAAGCGCTGCGCGTGATCGGGATCGTCGCCGCGCAGGAACTTGACCGCGACGTAGCGGCCGAGGCGGCGGTCGTAGGCCTTGTAGACCCGCCCCATGCCGCCTTCGCCCAGGAATGCGACGAGCTCGAAGCGGTCCCAGCCTTCGACCGGCCAGCTGGAATGGGACTGAGCAAGGTTGCGGGACAAGGAGGAAAAGGACACTGATCGGGCGGTGGGGACGGCGGGGGCGGCAGCGGCAAAGCCACCGCGCAATGACGAGAGGGAGAGGGGGGAGGGGGCGGAGGAGGGAGAGGAGGGGGCGTAGCGGGTCGGCAGCCGGTCGAGGTCGGCCGCCAGGCCGGCGACCGCCCGCTCGTCGAGCCGTCCCTGGAAAATGAGCCGGCTGAGCCGCGGTCCCCAGCGCCCGCTACCGGCCGCGCTCTCGCCGCCGCTCAACGGGCCGTGCTGGCTGAGGGGGGCCCAGCGTCGGTCGGCGCCGGCGCTCTCCGATCCCGTGGGGCCGGGCTGACTCGACCAGACCCGGTCGCCTTCGTCGGCGCCCGTCGTCCCCGGTGTCCCCGGCAGTGGCGCCTGTCTCAGCAGCCGATCGCGCTCCTCCTCGCCGTCCCATTGGATCAGGCCGAGCGCCGCGGCGCGGCGCAGAATCGCCGTCTCGCGGTCCCAATCCATGTCGCGCCTCGCGCCTCCTGACTTGAGCTGCGAACGCCCGCCGAGCGCTTCCGGTCCGCCCCTACGAGGCCCCGCCCCCGGCGGACCCCCGGCGCAGACTGTCGTGAATGGTCTGGAGCCAGCTCTTGGCGTCGAGAAAGCCCTGGCCCCACTCCTTCCAGCTCTCGGGCAGACCGGCGGTCTGGATCTGCTCGAGGCTCTTGCCCGCCTGCAGCGCGCGGCGGACGAGGTCGGTGGTCTCGACCAGCATGGTGTGGAAGCGCTTGAGGTCGTCGCGAGTCGAGAGCGGCCCGTGGCCGGGAATGACCTTGACGTCCGGCGGGAGCATCGCCAGCACCTTGCCGACGTTGTCGATCAGCCCCTGGACACTGCCGCCGCTCTCCAGGTCGACGAACGGAAAACGTCCGGCGAAGAAATCGTCGCCCATGTGGACGACGTTCGAGCCGGTGAAGAAGACGATGCTATCGCCATCGGTGTGGCCGTGCGGGTAGTGGACGATCTTGATCTCTTCGCCGTTGAAGTGGACCGAGACGTGGTCGTCGTAGGTGACGACCGGCAGTGCCTCTTTCGGTGCGGGGGCGAGCTTCTGCCCCCTGATCGTCTGCTCGGCCGCCAGCCGCCGGCGCACGTTGCTGTGGGCGAAGATCGGCGCCTCGGCGCCAAAGATCTTGTTGCCGCCGGTGTGATCGGGGTGCCAGTGAGTGTTGAGCACGAACTTGAGCTTGCCGCCGGTCAGGCTGCCCAGCGCCGCGCGGATCTTGGGCGCCAGCGGCTCGAACTGATCGTCGACCAGCAGCTGGCCATCCTCCCCCGCCGAGACGCCGATGTTGCCCCCCGCTCCTTCGAGCATGTAGACCTTGCCGGCGGCGAGCTTGACCTTGATCTCCACCTTCGAAAAATCCTGGCCCTGGGCCGCCGCCGGCCGGCCGCCGGTCCAGCCCAGTCCCGCCAGCGCCGCCACCCCCACCACCGGCGCGAGCACCGCCAAAACGGCAAACCACCGCTTCACATCCAGCTCTCCTCGCATTGCCGACCCTCCCGAGATCCATTGACGGCCAGGACTCTAGCACGCCGCTTTCCTGACCGATCCGGTCACTCGCCGCAGAAGAAATCTCCAGCGGGTGGGGGGGAGTCCCGGCCCGTCCGCAGCAGGTCGAGGTCCCCGGCTGCCGGTAGCGCCGTCTGCAGGGCCTCACTCACTGCACGTTCCAGCCCCGGCCGCCGCAACAGAAAATATCCGGCGGGTGGGGAGGAGTCCCGGCCCGTCCGCGTCAGGGCGAGATCCCCGGCCGCCGGTAGCGCCGTCTGCAGGGCCTCACTTACTGCGATCCAGCCCATGCCCTCCTCTCTCGCCGCCGCAACGAAGCTGGTGCAGTGAGTGAGGCCCTGCAGACGGCGCGGCCCGCTTAGCAGTCGGGGATGTCGAAGCCGCAGGACAGGTCCGGGACGGAGAGGGCCTCACTCATAGCGCAGTGCGTCGATCGGCTCCAGGGCGGCGGCGCGGGTGGCTGGATAGATGCCGGACGCCAACCCCACCGCCATGGCGACCCCGGTCGAGAGCAGGATCGAGGCGCCGGTCACCACCGTCCGCCAGCCGGCGAAGGCGGCGACGCCGCGGGCGATCAGCAACCCGGCGACGATCCCCGCCAGGCCGCCGATCAGGCTGATGGCGAACGATTCGACGACGAACTGGAAGCGGATGTCGCGCCGCCTCGCTCCGACCACCCGCCGGACCCCGATCTCGCGGGTGCGCTCGAGCACCGTGGCCAGCATGATGTTCATGATGCCGATGCCGCCGACCAGCAGCGAGATGCCGGCGATGCAGCCCATGACCAGGTTGAACAGCTGCTGGGTGCGCCGGCTCTGGGCCAGCAGCGCCTCCGGCACCACGACGTCGAAGTCGGCGGCGCCGCCGTGCAGGCGGCCCAGCAGATCGCCGATCAGCGCCGCCGCCTCGACGCTGTGCGCGCCGGCTCCGAAGTGGACGACGATCTCGTCGAGCGGCGACTGCAGCACGGGGTGGTTGAATTTTCGCTCGGCGGTCGGGGCCGGCAGGTAGATCTCGCGCGCCACCGATCCCACCTGCACACCCTGGAAGCTGTCGCCCCCGCCGCCGCCGCCACCACCTCCTCCATCCCCTCCGGCCTCCGCGCCGGCATCGCCACCGCCGGTCGTTTCCAGCACGCCCACCACTTCCAGCCAGACGTCGTTGACCTTGAGCAGCTGGCCGACCGCCGGGCCGTAGCCGAAGAGGTCGCGCCGCACCGCCGGCCCGATGACGCAGACCTGGGCATGGGTGCGCTCGTCCAGCGGATCGAGAAACCGCCCCTCCGCGAGGGTCAGGTGGCTGAGCTCGGCCTGCCCGGCACCGACCCCGTAGACCGTGACGCCTTCGCTCTTGGCACCCGGGGCCAGCACCTTGTAGGGCTCGATGCGGATGCGCGGCGCCACCAGGCGCACTCCGGGCACCGCCTCGGCGATCGCCGCGGCGTCGCGCGTCGAGACCCCCAGCGACTTCTTGCGGATCTCCTGCAGCTCGTCGTCTTTGAAGGTCTTGGCGCGCACCAGGACGTTGCTCAGTCCGAGGCGTTCGATCATCGCCAGCGCCTGGAGCTCGGCGCCGGCGCCGATCGACAGCATGGAGATCACCGCTCCCACGCCGAAGATCATGCCCAGCATGGTCAGCGCCGAGCGCAGCTTGTGCGCGGCAAGGCTCTCGAGCGCGGCGCGGAAGGCTTCGCGGGGGCTCACTGGGCGACCTCGCCCCGGGCCGCCCCACCGGCTCGCGGCGGGTGAGCGGCGGAAGCCGATGCCGCGGCGGCCGCGGCGCCGGCGCCCGCCGCCGTCCGCGTCGGGTCGCGCAGCGCCACCAGATCGCCCGGAGCGAGCCCGGTCTCGACCACCACGGTGCCCAGCCCGGCAGGACCGAGAGTGACCGCGACCGGCTCGAAGCCGCGGTGGTCGGCGCGCAGCCGGTAGGCGATGGTGCCGCGGTCGCGCGCGAACAGCGCCTGACGCGGCAGCAGCAGCGCCTGTCGCCGCTCGTCGAGACGCAGCCAGGCGCGCACCCGCTGCCCCGGCTTCATCACTCGCGGATCGGTGCGTGCCAGCCGCAGCGTGACGCCGAAATATTGGACCGGCGAGCCGCGCAGGCGCGGCTTGGCGATGGTGTCGACCCGCGCCAGACGGGCTGCGAAGGCCGAGCCGGGGAGCGACTCGACCTCGATTCTGGCCGGCTTGCCGGAGGCGAGCCCGCCGGCGTCAGCCTCGAGCACAAAGACCTCCGCCTCCATCACCGCCAGTTCCGGAATCTCCGCCACCGGCTGCCCGCTCCACACCGAATCGCCGATCCGCGTCGGATTGCCGCGCCAGTCGCGCTTCAAGATGAGCACGCCGTCGTGCGGCGCCTTGAGGCTGAGCGCGGCCAGACCGGCGCGGGCACGGCGGATCTTGAACTCCGCCTTGCGCAGGTCGACGGCCAGCACCGCGGTGCCGGCACGGCCCTCGGTCTCCTGGATCTCGCGCGCCCCCGCGGCATGGCGCTCGCGCTCCCGTGCCAGCTGCTGGTCGATGTCCGATTCGATGATTGCTTGGCGCGAGAACACCATGGCGTCCTTTTTCTGGAACCGGCTGGCGTTGGCGACCTCGGTGCGCGCCAGGCGCAGCTCGCGCTCGAGCTGCGCGATCTTGGCCAGGCTCTCGACCGCCGACTTCTCCGACTTGAAGCGCGCGCTGGTCAAATCGCTCTCGGCCTCGGCGAGGTTCTTGCGTAGATCGCTGTCGTCGAAGCGCATCACCTCCTCGCCCGACCGCACCCGGCTGCCGTCCGCGGCGACCCAGGCGACGCGCGACGCCTCCTCCGACCCCCGCGGCACCGACAGGGTGGTGGAGCGCGCCGCCCGCAGGTTCCCCTCGGCCGGGACCCAGCGCACGAAGTCGCGGCGCGCCAGCCGCTGGACCGCGATTCCCTCCACGCCCTCGAGACCCGAAGAGGCGCCCGCCCAGAGCCGGCGTGCGGCGGGGACGACACCAAGCGCAATGATCACAGCCAGAGCGATGAGCGCAGCCAGCGCTCGGGAGAGTGCGGCCGGTTTGCGGGCGCCCGGCTTCACGGCGCCGCCCCTCCCGGGCGTGACGGCGATCTGGACGCGCCGGCAGCGGCCGCCGCGAACCCCGGGCCAGCGGATCCCGCCGCCGGACAGCGCAGGAGGTCGCCGGCGCCGAGCCCGCCCAGTACCTCGACCAACCGGTCGTTTCGGCGTCCCAGACGCGGACGCACGACATCGACTCCGAACCGACCGCGGCGGAAGACCAGCGGCCCGTCGGGGCGGTGGAGCACCGCCTCGAGCGGCGCCACCAGCACGCCTCGCACCCGCGCCACCTCGACCGTGCCCAGGAAACGCATCCCCGGCCGCATGCGCAGCGGGTCGGTGCGCGAGAGCTCCAGCTCCAGCTTGACCACCTTCTGCGGATTGACCGCCGAGCGGCTCTGCACCGCGCCACCGATCGCGCGCACTCGGCCTTCGAAGGCGACGTCCGGATGGGCATCCAGGCGCAGCGCTACCGCCTGCCCGACGGCGATACGCCCCAGGTCGGCCTCGTCAACCTCACCTTGCGCTTTCATCCGGCGCAGGTCGGGGATCTCGACGACTTTTTCCATGGGCCAGCACGGGTCTCCGACCTTCTTCTTGACCCCCTGCCGGTCGGCGAGGTGGATCACGGTGCCCTGGCGCGGCGAAACCACGCTCATCCTGGCGATCGCCGCCTCGGCTTCGGCGACGCGGACGGCGGCGCGATCGCGCTTGCCGGCCAGGGCCGCCAGCTCGGCGCTCTGCTGGGCGGCGATCAGCCGCAGCCGCTCGCGGTGGTAGGCGAGCTCGCGCTCGGCCAGCTGCTGGTCGATGCGCGCCGCCTGCAGGTCGTTGCGCGAGACGAGCTCGGCGGGCACGTCCACCTTGAGCTTGGCGCGGCGCAGGTGCGCTTCGGCCTGCGCCAGCTCGAGCTCGGCATCGCGGCGGGCGAGATCGAGGGCGGCCCGCTTCTCCTCCAGGCTCTTCTCGGCCGAGTCGCGCTCGGCGGTCTTGTCGCGCAGGGTGTTGTCGAGCTCGCTGGGGTCGAAGGCGAGCACCCGGTCGCCGCGCCGCACGACCGCTCCCTCGGGTGCCAGGAAGGTGATCTTGTAAGTCCACAGGTCCGCGACTGGCGGTGGACCCAAGAATGCAGAGTCGACCGCCGCCAGGGCGCCCGACACCGAGACCCCCTGGACCAGGTCGTCCCGGCGGACCTCCACCCACTCGCCGCGTGCCGGCGCCACTCTCGTGGCCACCGCCCAGCCCAGCGCTGCCAGGACGAGCGCTGCGCCGGGAGCGACGAAGCCGGCGGCGGATCGCCGGCCGCGGCGGGCCGCTCCGGTGGGCGCCAGGGCGGCTCCGCCGGGCTGATGGCGGCCTTGAGGAGAGGTGCCGCTCATCCGGGGGCCTTCGCCATCGGCGCAGTGCGGGTCCCGACCGGCGCCGCTTGCAGGCGCTGGCCGGCCCGCAGCTCGCCTTCCACGGCGGCGACGGCGCAAAGCTGGGCATTGCACGGCCCGAGGCGCACGGCGACCGCGCCGCCGCCCGCGAGCCACAGGCGCGGCGGCACGCCCGAGAAGTCGATGGCGGCGCGCGGCGCGAGAAGGGCCGGAGGCGCCGGCCGCCCGGAGATTTCCACCCGCACCGACATTCCGGGGCGCAGGCGGCGCGGATCGATCTGGTCGAGCTCGACGCGCACCGGAAAGAAGCGCAGCAGCGGCGCGCGATCGGACTCTCGGGCCACCGGCGAGATCTCGGCGACCCGGCCGTGGACCGAGAAGCCGGGATGGGCGTCAAGCGTGCAGAGCGCCTCGTCGCCCGGGGTGACGCGGCCGTCGTCGACGTCGGAGAGCGCGGCCTCGACGACCATCGAGCCGAGATCGGGCAGCGTCGCCACCCTCATTCCGGTCCAGACGTTGTCCCCTTCGCGGAATTTGCGCCCCTCCCAGGGATGGTCGGCGATCAGCACCACGCCGGGGCGCGGCGCCTTGAGCGTCAGCTGCTCGAGCGCGCGGGCGGCGGCCTGGATATCGCGCTCGGCGGCGGCGAGTGCGACACGCTGCACCCCCTGGTCGGCCGCCGCCGTCCGCGCCTGCGTCTCGACCTCGGCCTTGGCCTTGGCCAGCTCGCTCTCGGCGCGCTGCAGCTTGATCTGCCGGTCCTGGTAGTCGTAGGGCGAGAGCAGCTCCTGCGGGACCGTGGCCGCCAGGCGTGCAGTCGCCGTTTCGGCGCTCTTCTGCTCGACCGTGAACCGCTTTTCGGCGGCGCTCGCCCGGCCCTCGGCCTCGAGCCGGGCGAGCTCGCTGGCGGCGCTCGCCGCGGCGAGCTGCTTTTCCTTGAGCTTGCTGAGAAAGGCGCTGTTGTCGAACTCGGCGATCGACTGGCCAGCCGCGACGGCGCTGCCATCCTCGGCGAGCCAGCGCAGCTGCAGCTGGAAGTCAGAGGTCCGGGGCACCGCCAGCGCCTCGCCGCGCGCCGCCTTGAGCTCGCCGGTCAACAGCAGGCGCTGGCGCAGCACGCCGCGGGTGAGGCGCAGCTCGCCGGCTTCTTGCTCGGCCGGGGGCACCGGCCGTGGCGGCGGCGAGGAAGCGGCGGCGCCGGCTCCGCGGCAGGCGCCGAGGGTGGCTGCCGCAGGCAGGCCCAGCGCCAGGGCCAGCGCGGCGAGCAGCGAACTCCAGCCGGTCCAAGCGCGGGTAGGGACTCGCGCGCGCAACCAAGCGCGCGCAGGGACCCGCGCGCCTAAGCTACCGCGGGCAGGGACCCGCGCGCCCAATTCCCCAGGCATGCTTCAATTATCTACGAACGCGCGCCCTCCCGCGTCTAGCGGGCGCGGTTTCAAGGGTCGATTTATCATACCCTCGAGTCAGTTCGCCGTCCGGCAGGGCGTGACGGCGGAGAGGGGATGCGGCGATGGCAATTCGAGCTGCCGGCGAGCCGGCCGCGGAGCTGGCCGGCGAGCTGAGGCGCGAGCTGCGCGGCGAAGTGCGCTTCGACCCGGGCAGCCGGGCGCTCTACGCGACCGACGGCTCCAACTACCGCCAGGTGCCGATCGGAGTGGTCGTGCCGCGCGACGCCGGCGACGTCGAGGCGGCGGTAGCGGCCTGCCGCCGGCACGGCGCGCCCGTGCTGGCGCGGGGCGGCGGCACCAGCCTCGCCGGCCAGTGCTGCAACGTCGCCGTCGTCCTCGATTTTTCCAAGTACATGCACCGCCTGGTCGAGCTCGACCCGGAGCGCCGGCTGGCCAGGGTCGAGCCGGGAATCGTGCTCGACAGCCTGCGCGAGGCCGCCGAGCGCTACCAGCTGACCTTCGGTCCCGACCCCGCAACCCACGACCGCTGCACCCTCGGCGGCATGATTGGCAACAACTCGTGCGGCGTACATGCCCTGATGGCCGGCAAGACCGTAGACAACATCGACGAGCTCGAGGTGCTGACCTACGACGGGCTGCGGCTGCGGGTTGGAGCGACGAGCGACCAGGAGCTGGCGCGGATCATCGGCGCCGGTGGCCGGCGCGGCGAGATCTACAGCGAGCTGCGGGCATTGCGCGACCGCTACGCCGGCCTGGTGCGCCAGCGCTATCCCCGGATCCCGCGCCGCGTCTCGGGCTACAACCTCGACCAGCTGCTGCCGGAGAACGGCTTCCACGTCGCCCGCGCCCTGGTTGGCACCGAGTCGACCTGCGTGACGGTGCTCGAGGCCACCACCCGCCTGGTTTCGAGCCCGCCTTGCCGCACCCTGGCCGTGCTTGGCTTTCGCGACGTCTACGTCGCCGCCGATCACGTGCCGGCGATCCTGGAATGGAAACCGATCGGACTCGAAGGGATCGACGACGTGCTGATCCACTTCATGCGGAAGAAAGGACTGCACCTCGACAAGCTCGGCCTGCTCCCTCCGGGCGGCGGCTGGCTGCTGGTCGAGTTCGGCGCCGCGAGCCAGGGGGAGGCCGACGAGCGGGCGCGGCGCATGGTGGCAGCGCTCGGCGGGGGGCCCGGGGCGCCGTCATGCAGGGTGATCGAGAGCCGGCAAGAGGCGAAGAAGATCTGGGAGGTCCGCGAGTCGAGCCTGGGGGCCAGCGCCTTCGTCCCCGGCATGCGCGACTCGTGGGAGGGTTGGGAGGACGCGGCGGTGCCGCCCGAAAAACTGGGCGCCTACCTGCGCGACTTTCGCCGCCTGCTCGACAGCTTCGGCTACGTCTGCACTCTCTACGGCCATTTCGGGCAGGGCTGCATCCACTGCCGCATCGATTTCGATTTCACTACCCGCCCGGGCATCGATCGCTACCTCGCCTTCATCGATCAGGCCGCCGACCTGGTGGTCGCCTACGGCGGCTCGCTGTCGGGCGAGCACGGCGACGGGCAGGCGCGCGCCGCGCTGCTGCCCAAGATGTTCGGCGACGAGCTGATCGGGGCGTTCCGGGAGTTCAAGGCGATCTGGGATCCGCAGTCGAAGATGAACCCGGGCAAGGTGGTCGACGCCTACCGCCCCGATGAGAACTTGCGCCTCGGCGCCGGCTACCGGCCCTGGGACCCGCCGACCCGCTTGCACTTCGCCGAGGACGAGGGCAGCTTCGCCCGCGCCGCCTTGCGCTGCGTCGGGGTGGGCAAGTGCCGGCGCCTCGGCGGCGGCACCATGTGCCCGAGCTACCGTGTGACACGCGAGGAGAAGCACTCGACCCGCGGCCGCGCCCGCCTGCTGTTCGAGATGCTGCAACAAGAGGAGATCGGACGCCACGGCTGGCGAGAGCGGAACGTCAAGGAGGCGCTCGACCTCTGCCTGGCCTGCAAGGGGTGCAAGAGTGAATGCCCGGTTAACGTCGACATGGCGGCCTACAAGGCGGAGTTTCTCTCGCACTACTACTCTGGCCGGCTGCGCCCCCGATCCGCGTACGCCTTCGGACTGATCCACTGGTGGGCGCGGCTCGCCTCCCCGGTCGCCGCGGCAGCCAACTTCCTCACCCGGACGCCGCTGCTCGCCGATCTGGTCAAAGCGGCGGCCGGCGTGGCCCCGCAGCGGCGCGTCCCCGAGCTCGCCCGGCAGACGTTTCGGGCCTGGTGGCGGAGGCGGCCGGCGGCGGCCGCGCAGGCCGCGGGGCACGACCCGCGCCCGGCGGTGATCCTGTGGCCCGACACCTTCAACAACTTCTTCCACCCGGAGACCGCGCAGGCGGCGGTCGAGGTGCTGGAGGCGGCCGGACTGCGGGTCCTGGTGCCCAACCGGCCGCTCTGCTGCGGGCGGCCGCTCTACGACTACGGCATGCTGCGCCTGGCGCGGCGCCAGCTGCTGCAGATCCTGGCGGCGCTGCGCCCTGAGATCCGGGCGGGGACGCCGCTCGTCGCGCTGGAGCCCTCCTGCCTCGCGGTCTTCCGCGATGAGATGCCGAGACTGCTGCCGCATGACCCCGATGCACGGCGGCTGCGCGAGCAGTCGTTCCTGCTGAGCGAGCTGCTGGCTGGCCGCGCCGCCGGCGGCTGGCAGCCGCCGCCCTGGCCCGCGAGCAAGGGGCGGCGGGCGCTTCTCCAGCCCCACTGCCACCACCGTGCGGTCGGCAGACTCGACGCCGAAGCGCGGCTGCTCGAGCAGCTCGGACTCGACTACGAGGTGCTCGACGCGGGCTGCTGCGGCATGGCTGGTTCCTTCGGTTTCGAGCGCGGCGAACGCTACGCGGTCTCGATGCGCTGCGGCGAGCTGGCGCTGTTGCCGGCGGTCCGCGCAGCGCCGCGCGACGCCCTGATCCTCGCCGACGGCTTCAGCTGCCGCGAGCAGATCGCCCAGGGCACCGACCGCCGAGCCCTGCATCTCGCGCAGCTCCTCCAGATGGCGCTGCGCGAGACCGCAGGCGCCGTCCCGCCGCCGGGCGCCCCTCATCGCCCGGTGCGCGGCAGCCGGCCAAGCAGGGCGGTGAGCTCGGACCGGCCCGCCAGCCGGGCGGCGAGCAGGTACGCCGCGCCATAGCTGCCGAGCACCACGGCCGCGGTCAGAAGCTGCGGCAGAGTGCGCGGCAGAAGGCGCCAGCAGACCGCCGCAACGAGCGCCGCCGCGGCGGCGAGAACCAGGATGCGCGCGTCGTCGCGCCACGGCAGCTCGAAGGCAGGGAGGTGGCGGCGCAGGGCCGAGCGCAAGCGGACGAGCTCGATCCAGGCGCCGGCGCCGGAGGCGAGGGCGAGGCCGACAGCGCCGAGATAGAGGCGCTGGCCGGATTGCGGGCCGGCGATCGCGGCGACCGGGATGCGGTCGAGCCAGAGCATCAGCGGCACGGCGAGCAGCGCGGAAATCGCCACCCGGAGGACGGCGATCCGCGCTGGGGTACGCGTGTCGCCCAGGGCGTAGAAAGTGTTCTGCAGCAACCGCGAGGAGGTGGTGGCCAGGATGCCGGTGCTGTAGCCGCACAGCGCCAGATACACCAGCCAGTTGTCGGCCAGGTTGAAGCTGCCGCGGCGGTAGACGGCACCGACTACGAGGAAACCAAAGGCGAGGTAGGCGACGACGGTCGGGATGTTGAGGAAGGCAACCGAGCCCAGGGCGCGGCGAACGCGGGTCAGCAGCGCCGCGGCGCCGTCGCTGGCCTGCAGCCGGGCAAGCTCCGGCAGCTCGGAGGCGGCAATCGACATGCCGAACAGGCTGATTGGCAGGATGTAGAGCATCTGCGCGTAGCGGTTGGCGCCGGCGGCGCCGGTGGCGAGCCAGGTGGCGAGGAAGAGATCGAGATAGCCGGCGAGCTGTACGACACCGCGTCCCGCCACCACCGGCCCCCAGGCGGCAAGCGCCTGGCGCACGCCGGTGACGCGGGTCGAGAACGAGAGGCGGAAGCCGCGGATCACCCGCGCCACGGCCGGCAGCTGCACGCCAAACTGCAGCAAGCCGCCGGCCACCGCGCCCCAGCAGAAAGCGGTCAGCAGGCCGTCGCGCCCGGCCGGCGACGGGTGGGGGTGGCGGCCGCCGGCCACGAGCAGCGCCGCGATCATCGCCGAGTTCCAGAGCACCGGCGCGAAGTAGGGCAGAAAGAAGCGCCGGTGGCTGTTGAGCACCCCCAGCGCCCAGACCGAGAGCACCAATAACCCCGTCATCGGAAAGAGGATGCGCACCGCGCCGACCGTGAGCGCGTAGCGATCGACCGCCAGGTCTGCCGGGGTGCCCGGAGCGTGTGCGCGGGCGTCAGCCAGAAAGCCCGGCGCCAGCAGGGCAACCAGCGGCCCGGCGAGCGCGATGCCGGCAAGGGTCACGGCCGCCGCCGTCGCGAGCAGCAGGCCGAAGATGGCGCCGGCGAAGCGCCCGGCATCGTCGCGCTTCCCCGCTTCCAGCATGCGGCTGTAGATCGGAATGAAGGAGGCCGACAACGCCCCCTCGCCGAGCAGGTTCTGCAGCGCATTGGGCACGCGCAAGGCCGCCGTCAAGGCGTCGGCGTGCGGCCCGACACCGAAAAAAAAGGCGACCGCCTGCTCCCGCGCCAGCCCCGCGAGGCGGCTCAGCAGGATGCCGGCGCCAACGCGCACCGCCCCGCCGCGCGCGGCGCGCCCGGCGTCCCGGGCGCACCCCTGCTCCGCCGCCCCGCCGACCGCCGGCCCACCGCCGCTCTCCGGGATTCGCTCGTTCTCCCCGCTCGCCGCTTCCGCCGCGCCCGCCGTGCCGGTCGCGCTGGCGGAGATCGCCGAGATCGCCGCTCCCTCGCCCTCCTGTCGCGTGATGTCGTCCATCGACCGGCGACATTCTACGTGAGGCCCACGGTTCAATCCGGGAGAGCGTGCCAGTTGAGCAGGACGTTGTAGACGAAGCGGAGATCGGCCCGATTGAGATCGCGGTGGAAGGGGTTCCAGGCGAACACGATCACGTGGCCGCGGCCCACCGGCAGGTCGACGATCGCCGCCTTGCCGTCGACCAGGGCCTCGCCGCGCACCGCGCCGGAAAGCACCAGCCGGGCGTCTGCGCCGGCCGCGCGCCGTGCCCTTCCGCGCTCACCGCCGGCACCTCCGAGTTCGGCCGCGGCATCGGCGCCGGCTGCAGGGCCCGCGGCAGTCTCCTCGGCGGAGGCGGCGGGTGGCGAGGGGCGCGCTGCCGGAGAAGCCGGCGGCGGCGCGGGCTCGTGCCCGCCCTTGAGGTCGAGATCCTCCACCCGGACTTCGCCCGTGGCGGCGGCGGGGGCGGCCTCGGGCAGCTGCTGCGGCAGGGTCGCCGTCTCCTCGGCGGCCGCGGGTCGGGATCCGAACTGGAGGATGACCCGTCCACGGTCCTCGGCGGCCACGTCGAACAGCGGCCCGCTGCCGCGCAGCAGCTGGGTCAGCCGCGGGTAGCCATAGGCGATCGGGTGGGTGGGACGGAGAACCCGGGCGCGGAGCTCGGCGCCGGGAGTGTCGTACTCGGTCTGCGGCAGGGTGCCCAAGCCCTGAACCAGCCCGCCCTCGACCGCCACGAGCGAGGAGTTGCCCAGGGTGATCAGCACGCCGCCGCCGGCGACGAAGGCGCGCAGGGTGGCGAGGCCGGTTTCGCCCATGCCGCCGGTGATGTCGGCCGCGCCGTCGGGACTGCCGTGGCTCGGGAAGTCGGCCGTGCGGGTGTAGGCGAGCGGCGCCCAGCGCGGATCGATGCCATGCACGAGGCGTTTGAGGTCGCCCGCCGCCTCCGGCATCAGGATCAGGTCGAAGCGCTCGGCGAGTCGGCCGCGCCTGAGATCGCCGTCGCCGATCAGGGTGTAGGCGACTCCTTCTCGGTCGAGCTCGTAACGCGCCCAACCGGCCTGATCGGCGTCGGTCCAGGTATGAAGCAGGGCGAGCCGCGGCAGGTGGATGACGTGACGCCGCACGGCGGGGATCGCCGGCACCGCGGTGAAGACGAGGCCGAGCCGCGACGCCACCTCTTCGACCTTCGGCCGCGGCGCTTGCACGATCCAGCTCCCGGGCGGGTAGGAGCCGCCGGCGGCCACGAACGGCTCCTCGGCGGCGTCCACCTGGCGGAAACCGAGCTCGATGCGCGCCCGCAGAAGGGCGGTCTGACCGCTGTCGCGGAGCACGAAGACGTCGCCCTCGCCCTCGACTCTCCCCGCCGGCGGCGGCGCCGCCGACACCGGCTCCATGGCGGCGCCGAGCACCGCCCGCTCGTCGATCCGCTCCGCGGCCACGCCATAGAGCAGCGGCCAGCACCAGGAGCTGTCGCTCGGCGCCGCCGCGGTCCCCTCGTAGGCCGCCGGCCTACCGCCGCCTGGCGGCGGGTGCTGCTCCTCGAGGAAGCGAATCGCGGCGTCGCGGTACGGCTGATCCAGCCGCACGACCAAGCTTCCCGCCGCATAGCCGCGCCCGGCGAGCGACAGATCCGCGGTCAGGCGATGCACCTCGATGCGTTGCGCAAGGAGCTGCCGCACCAGGTCGGCCAGTCGCGCCGGGTCGGGCTGGCGCGGCGGAAAGAGCCAGGCGAAGGGAGGCTCGATGCTGCCCCGCTCGCGGGCCCGCGCGCCGCGTTCCCAGATGTCGCGCAGCAGCTCGCGTCGATGCCGCGCCGCAAACGCCAGCGCCTCGAGCAGGGCGGCCTCCTGCAGGTTGACGGTATCGCGCAGCGACCAGGCGACGCGCCCGCCGGGCGGCCAGCCCTCACCCGGCGCCGGCTCGAGCACTCCGACTTCGCGCTCGAATACCCCGGCGGTGCCGTTGCCGAACACGCCCAGCATGCCTCCCCAGGCGTTGTGATTGGCGGCGATCGCCGCCCGGGCGCCAGGCCATCCACCCCATCCTGACATCGCGCCGGCGGCGCGGGGGCGGACACCAGGGATGCCGGCGCCCTGGAGCGCGGCGGCGACCGCGCCCGAGAGCTGGTTCCAGAGGTCGCCCGCTTCCGTCTCGCCGCCATCGCCGCCGCCCGCGGCGCGCTCCGCGCTGGGCGGGGACCCAGCGCGCTCGAGCTCGAGCAGCGGCGGCGATGCCGCCAGCTCCACGAGCAGCTGCGGATGGAAGGCGAAGAAGGTCTCATGGATGGCGCGGCTCGCGGCCAGTGCGAGCCGCATGCCGTCGGCCTCGGCGTCGCCATTGACATAGTGGCCGCCGTAGGGCGGCGCCAGCAGCTCGCGCAGCTCCAGCCACGGCAGCTTCCGGGCGCGCACGTGGCGGCGGTACCACTCGGCCGCTCGGTCGCGCGCGTCCGGATCCGCCACCGGTGTGATCAACACCACGGCATTCTCGCGAATGGCTCGGACATCCGGGCGCTCGGAGACCGCCAACCGGTAGGCCAGCTCCAGCAGCATCTCCGGACCGGCCGGCTCGCTGGCCTGGGTCCCTCCTACCAGGTAGAGGACGACCTTGCCGTCGTCGGCCAAGCGCTCCGCCTCCTGGCGGCTCACCCGGCGTGGATCGGCCAGCCGGGCGGTGACCTCCCGGCAGCGGTCGAGGTCGGCCAGGTTGGCGGCATCCGAGATCAAGGCGAGAACGATCTCGCGCCCCTCCTCGCTGCTGCCGATGCTCTGCACGCGCACCCGCTCGCTGGCCGCGGCCAGCCGGCGAAGGGCCTGGTGGATCTCGGCGCTCTGGCTGAGCTCGGCGGCGCCGGCCAGGTGGCCGAGCGCCCGCGCCGGCGAGGGAAGCTCGGCGGAGGCTGGCAGATAGGCCACGGCCGGCGGCAGGAAGCGCAGCGAGGTGGTCAGCGCGGCTATCGCCTCGACGCTTCCCGGCTCGGCCTGGTCGGGGGCATAGGGATTCGGCGGCGGCGGCGGGATGGGCGTTTCGGAGATCCGGACCCCGGCCGGCCGGCGGGGACGCGCTGCAGCCGCTCCCGTCGGTCCCACCGCGCCCGCCAGCACGACCGCGAATCCGGCCCACGGGACTGCGAGGGCCAGGGCCCGCCAGATCCGCCGCCGTACGGCGGGCCGCCGGCCAGGAGCCATCACGCCGGGCATGGCCAGGGCGGGAAAACCCGGCTAGCGCAGCCGGGTGATGACCAGGGTAATGTCGTCGGCCTGCTCCTCATTGCCCTTGAAGTTCGAGAGGTCGGAGAGCACGCTGTCGCGGATCTCGCGCACCGGGCGGCCGTCGGCGGCCCGGCGAATGGCGCGCATCAGCCGCTCTTCACCGTACTCCTCGCCGCGCGCGTTGTGCGATTCGCTCAAGCCGTCGGTGTAGACGACGAGCAAGTCGTCCGGCGAGATCGGGCGCTGCTCTTGCTCGTAGGTGGTCGCGAGGAAAGTGCCGAGCGGCGGCGCGCCGCGCCCGACCTCGACCCAGCTCCCATCCGCGGCGCTGTAGTGCAGCAGCGGCGGGTGACCGGCGCTGGTCAGGGTCAGGATGCCGGCCTCGCGATCGATGATCGCCAGCAAAAGGGTGACATAGGTCCGCCGCTCGGTCGTCCGCCGCACCATCCGGTTGAGGCGCCGGAAGACCTCGGCCGGCGCGGCGAGGTCGTCCTCCATCAGGTAGAGGCAGCTGCGGACTCCCGAAAGCAGCAGCCCGGAGGCGAGGCCGTGGCCGGCCACGTCCCCGATCACCAGGGCGAGGCGCGACGGACCGAGGCGAAAGTAGTCGTAGTAGTCGCCGCCCACCTCGGTCGCCGGCAAGGAAACCGCCGAGAACTCGAGCCAGCCGAGGTCGGGGGCACCCTGCGGCAGCATGCTGAGCTGGATCTTGCGCGCCGTCTCGATCTCCTCGCGCATGCGCAGCCGCTCGCGCGATCGGGTGTGCTCGCGGCGCCAGACGGCGAGGAAGCGGCGCTTGTCGAGCTGAGTCAGGACGGCCGCAAGAATGAAGCAGGCGGCGGCGCCGGCCGTGGCCGCGATGGCCGTGGCCTGATCATTGCTCGTCTTGCCGGCCGGACTCAGGCCGTAACGCACCACCTCGGCCGCCCAGAAGGTGCCGTAGAGCACCAGGTGCTCGAGCAGGCGGAGGCGGAAGACCAGCAGGATGACCGGAAAGAACGCCCCCAGGTAGGCCGCGGAGTCCTGGTCCCAGTGCAGCGTCCAGAACCCGGGCAGGGCCATCTGGACGAAGAGGTAGGCGATCAGCAACTGCCGGAAGTGGCGCTCGAAGAAACGCTCGCGGTAGACGGCCACCAGCGCCAGGATGACGACCAGGTTGGCGGCGTAAAACACCACCCGCAGCGTCGAAACCTGGTTGGCGGCCGCGGTGCCGAGCCCGGCCAGCGCAAACAGCGTGACCGAGGCCAGCAGCCAGCGGAAGCGGCGGAGGTTCTTGGCATCGAACTGCCGCTGCAGGGCCAAGGCCTCGGGCAGCAGAACGAGGTCATCGATGGAGGGTTCTTTCACGGCGGCGGCGGCGCAGAGAGCGCAGCGGACAATACTATGCTAGCTAGCCGGCCTCCCTTACGCCGCGGCTGCCTCGCGAGCCGCCGCCGGCAGCGCCGCGAACCGCCTGCTGCCGAGCAGGCCGATCGCCAGCTGCCGCCAGAGCCAGGCCATCGCGTTGCAAGCGTGCAGCGAGAGCAGCCCGAGCAGCAGACCGAACGCCGCCACCGCCAGCGCCTGCGGCAGGGTATCGATCCACCACGGCCCGAAGCGGATGTCGAACTCCCCGTAGAGGAACGGCGTCGCAAGGAAGCCGGCGCTGAGCGCGAGCAGGGTCACGCAGAGGCAGAAGGTGACGACGCCCAGCGGCAGCTTGAGGCCAAGGTAGGCGAGACCCTTCCAGGTCACCGGGTTGGAAAGGAAGGAGATGACTTGGCGGGCCACGCCGGGCGGCGCGCTCGGCTGGGCATCGGCGTCGGGGCCGGCCGGGGGAAGCGCGGCCCCAAGCAGGTAGGTCGCGAGCCAGCGCTCGAGCAGGACCAGACCGCGACTCACGAGCAGCACCAGCGCCAGGAGCGGGATCCCGATCCAGACGATCACCAGACCGAGGCCGAGCGAGATGCCGACGCTCAGGAAGACGAAATAAACCAGGCCGAGCGGAAAGGAGAGGAGGAGGAAGAGCAGGTTGCCGTAGGACCTCGCCTCGACGACGACGCTGAAGAAGCGCACGCTCGGCGGGCGGGGTCTGGCCACCGGCTGCGGGTCAAGGGCGTTCATCGGGCTCCTTTCGACCGCCGGCGGGCTCGATCAGGCTGCGGCCCGAGCGCCGGCGGCGCGACGCTGCCACCACTACGAGGCGCAGCAGGAGTCGGTTGCAGGCGAAGCGGGTCCCTGCCCGCGCTTCACTTGGCCGCCTTAATCGCCGCGGTCAGGGCGGGGACCAGCTCGTGCAGATCGCCGACCAGGCCGTAGTCGGCGACGGTGAAGATCGGCGCGCTCGGGTCCTTGTTGATGGCGACGATAACAGTCGAGCCCTTCATCCCCACCAGGTGTTGGATGGCGCCGGAGATGCCGGCGGCGATGTAGAGCTTCGGCGCCACGGTCTGACCGCTCGAGCCGATCTGGCGCTCGCGCGGCAGCCACCCGCTGTCGATCACCGGCCGGCTGGCGCCGATCTCGCCGCCCAGCGCCCGCGCCAGCTCCTCGATCGGACCCAGCTTCTCCGGACCGCCCAGGCCGCGCCCCACGGCGACGATCACCTCGGCCTTGCTCAGATCGACCTGGCTGCCGCCGACCTCCTCGTAGCCCAGGATCTCGCGGTCAGGCCGGATGGCGGAGAGATCGGCGGCCAGCGGCTTGATCTCCGCCGGCCCGCGCCCGCCATCCGAACCCGGCGGCGCGGCCGCCGCAGCGCCGCTCTCGGCGGGAAACGCGCCGGCCTGCACCGAGACCAGGACCGGGCCGTCGCCCTTGATGCGCACCCGCGCCTGCAGCTTGCCGCCGAGCACCGGACGGGTCCAGAGCAGCTCGCCGGCCCCCTCCGCCGGCGCGTCGAAGCCGGTGACCTCGGGCAGCAGACCGGCACCCACTGCTTGCGCCAGCCGGGGAACATAGTCGACAGTCTGATAGGTGTGGGGGAAAAGGACGAAGTCGGGGCGGGCCTCGCGCAACGCCGGCGCCAGGGCGCCGATGTAGGCGCCCGGCGTGTAGCCGCGCAGCGCCTCGTGCTCGGCCACATGGACGGCCGCGAGATCGCGGCCCGCCACCTCGCGCGCCGCGGCCGCGACCCCGGTAGGGCCGCCGCCGCCGAGCAGGACCGCCTCGGCGCGGGTGCCGAGCAGGCCAGCCAGCCGCTGGGCCGCCGCCACCGCATCCCACGAGACCCGGGGCACCTGTCCCTCCTTGAGCTGCAGCACGACCCAGACGCGTCTCGCGGTCACAGCACCCTCGCTTCCTGGCGCAGCTTGGCGACCAACGTCGCCGCGGCAGTTTGCGGATCGCCTTCGATCATCTGCGCCCCCTGCCCGCTGGACGGGAAAGCGACCGAGACGATCTCGAGCCGCGACCCGGCGGCACCGACCTCGCCCGGAGGGAGCCCGAGGTCGGCGGCCGAGAGGGCGACGATCTCTTTTTTCTTTGCCTGCATGATCCCCTTGAGCGAGGCGTAGCGGGGGTGGTTGATGCCCGCCTGGATGGCGAGCACCGCCGGCAGCCGCACGCGCGAGATCTCGTTGACGCCGCTCTCCATTTCGCGGGTGACGCGCGCGCTCTTGTTTCCCTCCTCGAGCTCGACCCCCATGACCAGCCAGACGTGCGGCCAGCCGAGGTAGCCGGCGATGACCGATCCGGTGCCGCCGAAGCCGTCGTCGTCAGACTGGGAGCCGGTGAGCACCAGGTCGAACGGCTCGCGCGCCAGCGCCGCCGCCAGCGCCCGCCCCGTCGCGAGAGCGTCGCCCCCAAGCAAGGCGGGGTCGGCCAGGTGGACGGCGCGCGCGGCGCCGACCGCCAGCGCCTTGCGCAGCGCCTCCCGCACGCGTTGCGGCCCCAAGCTGAAGACCACGACCTCGCCTCCGGTGCGCTCGGCCAGCCGCAGCCCCTCCTCGAGCGCGTATTCGTCACTCTCGTTGACGATGAAGGGGAGGTCCTCTTCCTCGAGCCAGCGGCCGTCGCGGCGCACCCGCAGGCGGGCCTCGGCGTTCGGGACCTGTTTGATGCAGATGGCGATCTTCATTGATCTCTCCGCTGACTGCGCCGTCCGCGGCGCGCAAGAGCTCTCGGCGGCGGAGCGCTCACAAGCTGCTACCTGGGACCTGCAACGCGGCGCCGTTGATCGCTGCCGCGGCGGGAGTGGTCAGGAAAAAGATGATCTCCGCCACCGCGTCCGTCGTCACCCAGCGCGAGCGGTCTCGGCGAACAGGCGCGCGACGCCGCCGGTCGAGGTCAGATCGACGCTCCGGATGGCCACCGCTTCCGGCGCCGCCGCAGCCGTGGGGCGCGTCACCCCCTCGACGCTGTCGCCGCGCTGCACCGCCAGCACCGGCTGGCCGGCCGCCGCAAAACGCCGCACGACGCTGCTTCCGAGGGCGCCCGAAGCGCCGGTGATGAGGACCCTGCCGATCATTGGATCATGGCCACGCGGATCGCGTGGGGAGCGCGGCCTGCTGCGAGCCCGCCGCAAAGCGGCGCCGAGCCTATCACGGCCGGCGCGGGACATGGCCGGTTCGGGCCGGTTCGCGGCCTCCGTTCTGATAAACTCCCGCGCGGCAAAAAAAAGAGCTGTCTGCTGGAGCGAGGATGTGCGCTGCCAGCGTCCCCTGCCCGACTCCACGCGAGACGGGTGCGCCGCGACGACCATGGCTCACAGCGACAATTCGGAGAAGGGCGGAAAAGACCGCTCGCTCGCGGCTGGCGCGAGCCCCTCTCCATTCTCCCGCGATGCCCTCGACAGCGCCCGCGCGACAGCCGAGGAGACGCCGCCGCTGACCGGCGCCCACATCTCCCACTACCACGTCCTCGAACGGCTGGGAGGTGGCGGCATGGGCGTGGTCTACAAGGCATGGGACAAGAAGCTCGAGCGCTATGCGGCGCTGAAGTTTCTCTCCGACCGCCGCAGCCGCAGCGTCGAGTACAAGAGCCGCTTCCGGCGCGAGGCGCGCACCGCCTCGATCCTGGAGCATCCCAACATCTGCACCATCTTCGAGACCGACGAGACGCCCGACGGCCGGCTCTTCATCGCCATGGCTTTCTGCCCCGGCGAGTCGCTCAAGAGCAGGATCGAGCGCGGCCCCCTGGCCCTCGACCAGGCGGTGTCGATCGCGGTGCAGGTCGCCGCCGGACTGGCCGAGGCGCACGAAAAAGGGGTCGTTCATCGCGATGTCAAGCCCGCCAACATCATGGTCGGCGGCGACGGCCGGACGCGCATCGTCGACTTCGGGATCGCGCGGCTCGACGACCAGACGCGGCTCACCCGAGCCGGCGACGTCCTGGGCACGACAGCCTATGTTGCTCCAGAGCAGTTCCTCGAAGAGGTGATCGACCATCGCGTCGACCTCTGGTCGCTGGGCGTCGTGCTCTACGAGATGCTCAGCGGAGCGCTCCCCTTCGCCAGCGCTGACAACCGCGATCTGGCAATCGCCATCGTCAAGCGCGAGCCGGCGCCGCTCGCCGCCCTGCGCCCCGGCGTGCCGAAGCGCCTCGAGAGCATCGTGACCAGGGCGCTGGCCAAGCGGCCCGCCGAGCGTTACCAGAGCGCCGAGGAGCTGCGGAACGATCTCGCGGCGCTCCTCGGTGCCGGTGGTCTGCTCGCCGTGGCGGCTGAGGTCCCGGGAGGCTCCCAGCCGCCACACGACGGCGAAGGGTGGGAGCCGACCCGCCAGGCCCCGCTGGGGGCCTGGCACGGTACCGGCCAGGCCGGAGCGGCGGAGCCTGGCGTAGCGGATGCCGCGCCGCCGCGCGGCACCGGCATGGCACCGCCGGCGGCGGCAGCCATGTCTGGAGCGGGTGCGCCCGGGAGCGCGGGAGGCCCCTCCTGGATCGACAGCCAGCGGCCGGCCGCCGGCGCCGGGTTCGAGGGCCGCACCATCTCGCACTACCAGATCCACGAGCTGCTCGGCGGCGGCGGCATGGGGGTCGTCTACCGCGCCGAGGACGTGCTTCTCAACCGGACCGTGGCGCTCAAGTTCCTGCCGTCAGAGCTGACGCGCGATCCCGAGGCGAAGAGCCGTTTCCTGCAAGAGGCGCGCTCGGCCTCGGCGCTCGACCATCCCAACATCTGCACCATCCACGAGATCGGCGAGACCGACCAGGGGCAGCTCTTCCTGGCCATGGCCTGCTACGACGGCGAGTCCCTGAAGAAGCGCCTGGCGCGCGGGCCGCTGCCGATCGAGGAGGCGGTCGACATCGCGCAGCAGACCGCCCGCGGCCTAGTCAAGGCCCACCGCCACGGCATCGTCCACCGCGACATCAAGCCCGCCAACCTGATGATCACCTCCGACGACATCGTCAAGATCGTCGACTTCGGGATCGCCAAGCTCGCCGGCGCGGCCGGCCTCACCCGCACCGGCTCCTCGCTCGGCACCCCCGGCTACATGTCGCCCGAGCAGGCGCGCGGCCACGAGGTCGATCCCCGCACCGACCTCTGGTCGCTGGGCGCCGTCCTCTACGAGATGGTCACCGGGCGCCGCCCCTTCCGCGGCGAACACGAGCAGGCGGTGCTCTACGCCCTCTACAACGAAGAGCCGCAGCCGCTCGCCGAGCTCCGCCCTGACGCCCCGCCCGAGCTCGCCCGTATCATCGGCCGCATGCTCGCCAAGGACCCCGATCAGCGGTACCCCTCGGCCGCCGAGGCGCTGGCCGACCTCCGCACCCTGCTCGGCCCCTCGACCGGCACCCTCCAGACCTTCACCATGACCCGCGGCCTCGAGCCGCCGGCGCGGCGCCGGCGCTGGCTCATCCCCGCGGTGGCAGCGGCGGCGCTGCTGCTGGCCGCCGCCGCCGTGTTCTTGCTCCGCCAGCCGGCGAAGACCGCGCCGGCTCGGCTGCAACCCAAGATCGTCCGTCTCACCGACCTCGAGGGGCAGGAAACCTTTCCCAGCATCTCCCCCGACGGCAAGTACTTCGTTTATGTCAAGTCGGTCGGCGGCAGATCGAGCATTTTCTCGCAGCGCGTCGGTGGTGGCAATCCGGTGAACCTCTCATTGGTATCCTATTCAACCGCCGACGACACCGAGCCTGCTTACTCTCCAGACGGCGATCAGATCGCCTTCCGCTCCGAACGCGACGGCGGCGGCATCTTTATCATGGGCGCAACCGGCGAATCGGTTCGGCGGCTGACGGCATCAGGGGGCAATCCCGCGTGGTCGCCCGATGGATCGGAGATTGTCTATGCCGACGCGAGCGTGAGCGGTCCTTCTACAAGACCGACACAGAGCAAACTCTGGAGAGTGAGGGTGAGCGGGGGTGAGCCTCACATTCTTGCAGCCGCTGACGCGGTGCAGCCAAGCTGGTCGCCGCATGGCCAACGTATCGCTTACTGGTCGGTCACTAGCAGCAGCGCTCAGCGAACGATCTTCACTATTCCCGCCATCGGCGGCAAGCAGGTGCCGGTCACCAACGATTCTCACCTCAACTGGAACCCGGTGTGGTCTCCGGAGGGCCGTTACCTCTATTTTGCCAGCGACCGGAGCGGCACGATGAATCTCTGGCGAGTGCCTATCGAAGAGGAATCCGGCAGGGTCCTCGGCGAGCCTGAGCCTGTGACAACCTCGCCGGAAGCGTGCCGCATGTTGAGCGTCTCGAAGGACGGCCACCGCATTCTCTACGCCACGGACGACACGAGGTCCAACCTCGAGCGGATAGCTTTCAATCCAGGATCGGAGCAGGCCGAGGGTCAGCCCTCGCCGGTCACTCAAGGGCCGCGATTGGTGCGATCGGGCGACGTCTCACCCGACGGAAACCGGATCGTCTTCGACACTTATGCGCCTCAGGAAGACCTTTTTATCATTCATCCGGATGGCAGCGGCTTGAGGCGTCTCACTGATGACCACTGGAAGAACCGTGGTCCGCGGTGGTCACCCGATGGATCCAGGATCGTGTTCTACTCAAACCGCAGTGGCTATTACGAGGCCTGGACGATTCATCCTGACGGCAGTAGATTGCAACAGATCACAACTCTGCGAGGTGCCCTCTACAACCCGATCTTTTCTCCTGACGGGTCCAGGCTTTCATTTGAGCTTGAGCGGGCAGGCTCGTGTATACTGGATTTGACGAAACCATTCGGAAAGACTGCGCCGGTGCCGCTACCCGTAGCTGGAGGAGCGAAGATCAGCGTGACGGCGTGGTCACCAGACGGAACTCGCCTCGCCGGCCCTGTCGAGGGCGGTGGCGTTTTCGTCTATTCCTTTGCTTCTGCGACAAGAGAGATCATCAGCCGCCGCGGCCTCCAAGGTGGCTTGCCAGCCTGGTTGAGTGACAGCCAACGGCTTCTTTACATCGATGACGGCAAGGTCGTCCTCTTCGATCTACGGACCAAGCATAGCCACGAGATCCCCGTTCCGCCGCGCGCCAACTCGACAGTGACAAGGGTGAGGGTTAGCCCCGATAACCGTTTCATTTACCTGATCCGTACCGCCGAGGAAGGCGACATCTGGATGCTTGCCCTGTCGTAAAGCAGTTTCGTCTCTGTCAGAAGTCACCTATAGAGAAAGCTATCTATGCGAATGTCCCTTCGCATCGCCGCCAGCGGTGCTTCCGGGTTCTCTTCTTGATATGCTAAGGCTGATCTCGACAGGCTGGCTCCGCTTGGTGAAGCAGAGCGGGATGGCGCCTCGGTTTGTGTCGAGGCGCCTGCCCTGACCAGGCACCGGCCGGCACCCGGCTTCGCTGAAGTACCCGGCGCTGAAGGGGCACGTCGCCCGTGGTCGAAGACATGACGGTCGAGAAAAGGGGCCTGTCCCCGAGGAGAAAAAGAGATGGCTTTTAGGATCAACGACCTTATGACGGATGTCCTTCCGATCGTGCGGGTCTGTCCCAACTCCTCCGATTGCGGTCTCCCGTCGCCAAACATCGGCGACGACGAGAAGGAAGAGCCAAGGAGGGAACCCGAGGAGCCGCCAGAGCCGGGCCCGGACTGCACAGACCAGTCGCCGCCTACACCCCCGGACAACGCTCTCCTCGGCGCGCACGGGTTGGATCTGCTCCGCCAGCAGCTCCGCGAGACGCTCGAGAACTAGCAGGTCCGGCAGCGGCGTGGCGACGCCGGTCGCCTCAGCGATGGGGAGACCTTTGGGGAACTGTGGCCTTAGGCCGCCCGGTGCATCGCGTGGCAAGTCTTGCCCGGGAGTTCCACGCGCCATCCCCCCTTACTTGCTCGCCGGTAGAGCAGCGCCCCCCCAAGCGCAGGCGCGGCCGGAGTGTCGTAGGAGTCGGGTCTTGAAGATCGCGACCGGAGGTCTCAGGACGTAACAATGAGTGCCCCTTTCCGAGAGCTCCATTGCCGGACTTTGCGCGCCAACCCGGCGTATGAGCTGGTGCTGCTCGACCGGCTCACCGAGAATGAGCGTCAGGGTCTCGGAGCCTTGGCCTGGGAGTCCGACCTCTATGGGGTTCTGCAGCCGCGCGGTGCCGCGGGGCTGGGTGCGAAGACGGTCGACCGCGAGACAGCGCTCCTGTTTCTCACCTTGCGCGAGCCGGGTCCGCTCCCTGGCTATGTGCGCTCGTTCGGCGAGGAGGGGCTGCAGCGCGTCGCCTTGCTCATCGCCGACGGCGTGCTCGAGATTGCAGCCGGCGAGGCGTTCGTCTCTGGAGCTCCGGCGCTGCAGGCGCTGCGGGGGTACGGCGGCGAAGCTGGCGGCCGGGGCGCGGCGGGTGGCGGCGTCGCGGAAGGCATCTCCGCGCAGACCGCCGAGCTCGGCGAGGGCCGGCTGGCGGCTCTGTCGCAGGCCGCTCTTCGCTATGGGCAGGCGCTGGCGCTCGACGATCCCCTTCTCCTCTCCGCCCGGCTGTATGGGTTCAATGGGCGGCCGCTGACGCCGCGCTGGCGACGGCTGCTACCGGATGCGGCAGGGGTCGAGCGCTTCCTCGGGATCGACGACGGCGGCGCGTTCCGCGCGGTGTTGGACCGACGTTGGCGCCGCTCTGACGCCTCCGCTGCGCCGTCGCGCCGCGCGGTGCCTTCCCCGCGCGCGGCCGCGCCGGCCGAGGAGACGGCCGATGCTCGCACCGGCTGGCTGAGCTTTCGCAGTCGGGCGCGGGTGCCGCCGCTTGCGGGCGAGAGGCCGACTTACAAGCTCTACGTCAGCCCGCAGCCGGAGGTGCTGGGGACGCGGTTCGGCGAGATCGTCGAGGCGCTTGGACGGGCGCGCGCGGCGCAGTTCAAGGTGGGGAGGGACGCCTGGGGGCTGCTGCGACCCGACAAGATCGTCGCCTACTTCGCGAGCTTCGAGCTGCTGGGTGGAGCGTGCGACGAGCTCTCCCGCCGCCTCGCGGTAGCGCCGGCGCAGGGGGTGCCTTTCACGTCCGAGATCGCCGGCGACGGGCTGCTGTCGTGGGGGATCGATCCACCGGCGGCGGAGCGCTCGACGCCGTGGAGCGGCCGGGAGAGCTGGCGTCTCTGGCTGACCCATCGGCTGGCGCGGGCGCTCATCGCGGCGCGGGCCGCCCATGCGCGAAGCGGTTCTACTGCGCCGGCCGAGCCGGACGCCGCCCGCGCCGGCCGGACGCGACGCGGGCACAGGATCTCCAACCGTCAAACTGCGGCGGCCGGAGCGGCGGCCGAGGCCGGGACCGCGCTCGAGCCCTGGCAGTTCGCGCTCGAGCGGCTGCGGCTGGAAGGAGTCGACACCAACACCTGGACGCCGGGCGCGCTTCTGTGGCGAAACGGTTGAACGCAACAGGGGAAGCCGCTTGGCGATCACCGACCGCCTGATCTTGCCGCCTGACGTGCTGCTGGTGCCAGTCGCCGAGCTGCCGGAGCAGACGCGCCGGCGCTTCGAGTGCGGTGAAGGCGACTTCGCGCTGACCCGCCCGCGGCTGCGCACACCCTCGCGCATCGTCGACGCCGACTCGGCGGCACTGCTCGCCCACTTCCGCCAGCCGTGTACTGTCGTCGAGGCGGTCATCCGCTTCAGCCGGGAGCGCGCCACCGACCCCGAGGCGGCGCTGGAAGAGGCCTACCCGATGCTCGAGCGCCTCCTCGCTTCGGGCTTCCTGGTCGAGGAGGGCGACCTCGCGGCTGACGGCATCCGACCCACCCTTCTGCCCGGTAGCGACGTCGACGGCTGGGAGGTGATCGCCGCGGTCCAGGCGCTCGAGGATACCGAGCTCTACCAGGTGCGCCGCTTCGGCCCCCGCCGCGACGCGTTTGGCGCGCTCAAGATCGAGCGCCAGGCCGGCGGCCGGGCCGCTCCGGCGCTGGCCCGCGAGGCGACGATCCTGCGACAGCTCGGCGGCGTCGTGGCGCCGCGCCTGCTCTCCGCCGGCGCGCTCGACGGCCGGCGCTGGCTGCTGCTCGAGTGGTGCCCGGGGGCCGAGGCGCAGGCCGCCGCCGCCGAGCTGCGCGACGGCGGTCCGGAGGGCAGGCGCGAGCTGCTGGCGCTTGCCCGGGCGCTGGCGGGCGCCTATGCCCACCTCCATGGCCGCCGGGTGGTCCACGGCGACGTCCATCCACGCAACGCGCTGGTCGGTGCGGCCCGCAGACCCGGCGCCAGCCTGCCGGTCATCCGGCTGATCGACTTCGGCATCTCGCGCCGCGTCGGGGGTCGCGGCGGTCTTGCCCGAGTGGGCCGCGCCGGCATCGGCTTCTTCTATGAGCCCGAGTACGCGCGGGCCGAGCTTGCCGGCCGCCCTCGACCTCCGGCTTCCTATCGCGGCGAGCAGTATGCGCTCGGGGCGCTCCTTTACCTGCTGCTGTCCGGCGCCCACTACCGCGACTTCCGCCTCGACCGCGAGAGCCTGCTGCGCCAGATCGCCGCCGAGCCGCCGCTCCCCTTCGCCGAGCGCGGCGTCGAGCCGTGGCCGGAGGTCGAGCGCATCCTTGGCCGGGCGCTCGCCAAGCGCCCCGCCGCACGCTTCGGCTCGGTCGCCGAGCTCGCCGCCGCCCTCGGCGCCCTGGCTCCGCTGGCTCCGGCCGCCGCGATCGCCCGGCGGGGTGGCAGCTCGAGGAAGCTCTCGCCGCCGCTGCTCGCGGCAGTGCTGCGGCGTCTGCGCCGCGACGGACCGCTCTTCGCCCGCGGGCTCGCCGCGCCGCCGCGGGCGTCGCTCAACTTCGGCGCCGCGGGGGTGGCCTACGCCCTCTACCGGATCGGGCTGGCGCGCGAGGACCCCGATTTGCTCTGCGACGCCGACGCCTGGGCGGCGCGGGCCGCCGCCGAGCCTGGCGAGGAGGCTTTCTATGAACGCGAGGGCCAGCTGCGCCCGGAGATTGTCGGGCGGATCTCGCCCTATCACACGGCGAGCGGCCCGCCTTGCGTCCAGGCGCTGATCGCCCATGCCCGGGGCGACCCGGCGGCGCAGGCGGCGGCGACGGAGGCCTTTCTCGCCGCAGTCGCCGCGCCGGGAGAGGAGGTGCTCGCCTCCTCCGATCGCGACCTGACGCTCGGGCGCTCGGGGGTGCTTCTCGCCTGCGTGCTGCTGCTCGACGTGGCGCCGCGCGGCAGCTCGGGCGAGCGCCTTCGCGCGCCGCTCCTCGAGCTCGGCGGACAGCTGCTGCACGGGCTGTGGAGCGAGCTCGACCGGCGCCCGCCGCTTGCCTCTAGCGACGACAACCTCGGCATCGCCCACGGTTGGGCCGGCTATCTCTACGCCACCCTGCGCTGGTGCGAGACGACCGCCCCTCCTCTTCCGCCGCGGCTCGCCGCGCGCCTCGGCGAGCTGGCCCGCTGCGCGCTGCCCTGGCGGCGCGGCCTGCGCTGGCCCTGGCGCGGCGCCGCCGGGCCGCACCGCGGCGAGACCGCGGCCATGCCCGGCTGGTGCAACGGCAGCGCCGGCCTGATCCACCTCTGGACCCTTGCCCACCGGCGGCTCGGCAAGCGGCGCTACGCGGCGCTCGCCGTGGGCGCCGGCTGGAATGCCTGGGAGGAGCCGGCGGGCAGCGGCGACCTCTGCTGCGGTCTCTCCGGGCGCGCCTATGGCCTGCTCAACCTCCATCGGCACCTCGCCCCCGATGACCCCGAAGGCGGCGGCCCCTGGCTCAACCGCGCCCGCACCTTGGCCGCCAGCGCCGCGCGCGCCGTCTCGCGCATCTCTTCCGACCTGCCGAACGGCCGCGACAGCCTCTACCGCGGCGAGCTTGGCGCCGCCGTCCTCGCAGCCGAGCTCGAGCATCCAGAGGAGGCCCGCATGCCGTTCTTCGAATCCGAAGGCTGGTAAAGCGTCGGCCAGAATCCGTCTTGCCATAGTAGGATCCGGATATGTCAAGCCCTACCGTCCGATCCCCGATGACTTATGAGGAGCTCTGCCAGCTCCCCGACGACGACAAGCGCTACGAGCTGATCGACGGCGAGGTTTACATCATTCCTTCCCCGAACGTCCGCCATCAGCGGATCCTGAGCCGGCTCTACGACGCGTTCAAGGCGGCCATCCGCGATCGCTCGGAGGTCCTGTTCGCACCGCTCGACGTTGTCCTTGCGCCGGCTACCGCCCTGCAGCCCGACCTCCTGGTGGTGCGCAAGGAAAACCTGGCGATCCTCCGCGATGTCGTCCGCGGCGCGCCGGACCTGGTGCTGGAGCTCCTCTCCCCGTCGACAGGGGCGCGCGACCGGGGGATCAAGATGCGGACCTACGCCCGCTACGGCGTGGGCGAGTATTGGATCGTCGATGCTGAACGGCACGCGATCGAGATCTACCGCCTCGAGCGTCCCGCCGGCGCCTACCGGCTGGCGGCGCACTGCCGGCCCGGCGACCGCGCTGCTACGCCGCTGCTCCCTGCTCTGGCGCTCGACGTCGCCGCGCTCTTCAGCGACGGCTAGTGTAGTGCGTCCAACGCTTCTTGACATTTGGCGATCTTCGCCAAGATGGTGTCGATGGCAGCGGTCCACACGAAGACGTGCGGCTTCTGGTTCGACTGAGCCAGATAGTCCTCGATTGCCCCGACGAGTGCCGAAACGCTCTCGAACGAGCCCCGTCGGATGCGCCTGGTCGTCAGGTCTCGGAACCATCGCTCGATCAAGTTGAGCCACGAGCTGGATGTCGGCGTGAAATGCAGATGGAATCGAGGATGCCGGCCCAGCCAGGAGTTCACGCGTGGATGTTTGTGCGTGCCGTAGTTGTCCACGATCAGGTGGAGGTCGAGATCGGGGGGCGTTTCGGCGTCTATCTTCTTGAGAAACCGAATGAACTCCTGATGGCGGTGGCGCGGCATGCAG
>DASZZP010000024.1:0-8123 GCA_035544875.1 Thermoanaerobaculia bacterium
GACGTCGACGTGGCCCTCGACGACGAGCTGCGCGCCTATCTCTGCCTCTGCCTGGGCAAGCTCCGCTGGCAGCAGCGGCGGACCGACGAGGCCGCCGCGCTGCTCGGCCGCGCGGCCAAGATCTACGGCGTCTATCAGGATCCGCCCGGCGAGGGCGCCTGCGCCGCCCTGCTCGGCTTCCTGACCCTCGAGGCGGTCGAGCCCGAGCGCGCTTTAGGCGCGCTGCGCCGGGCGCTCCGCCTCCTCGAGCTCGAGACCGAGCCCGATCTGTTCCTCCGTTCCACCCTGGCGCTCTCCTTCTGTCACGCCGTCGAGGGCCGCCCCCGCGAAGCAGCCCGCCTCCTGGCCTTCGCCCGTCAAGCGCGCGCCGAGCGCGCCGCCGCCGCCCCGCCCTCCGCAGCGCAGCCGCTGCCGCGCCCCGGCGAGGAGGTTGCCGCCGACTGGTGGGAGGCGCGGATCGCCGCCCGCCTGGGCGAGCGCCAGGCCGGGCGCGCTTTTCTCGACGCCGTGCGCCGGCGTCTCCTCGCCGAAGGCAGCCTCGTCGAGGCGGCCCTCGCGACCCTCGACCTCGTCATGCTCAGGCTCGCCGCCCCAAGCGCCGCTGCCATCGACCTTGCCGGCGGTCTGCGCCGCGCCTTCCCCGACACTCCGCCGCGCATTGCCCACGAGCTCGAGGAGCTGGAGCAACTCCCGCGCGACGAAGCGCCCGAGGCCGCCGACCGCCTGCGGAGCCGCCTGCGCTGCCCGCGGTGGGTGAGGGCCGACCGTCCCCCTCTCATCCGCGACGTCAAGGACCTGGTCGATCCGCCGACAATCTGAAGTAGACAGCCAATGCGCGAACCTCTGAAATCCTAAAGCCCTTGACAACAGCTCCTCATGCCGAGCAGTATCTCGGCGCTTGCCATAGACACTTCGGCTTCGAACTTCGTAAGCGCTGTTAGTACGAGCAGCCGCTGGGATTCTCGATGTGGCTCGGCCGGTTCGCCGGTGCCCGAGCCTTGGAGGCACTCGATGCGACCTTCACGTCGGACCGCTCTGCCGGTCCCGGGGGTCTTGCTGGTTCTCGCAGCCGCAGCGCCGCGGGGGCCTGCATGAGCAGGCTGCCGACCGTGGTGTTTGAGGTGACGATGAGCTCGCGCTCCAGCCAAACCGCTCGTTCGTCTGCTTTCCGGCTGGTGGTCGCCACCCTCGCCGCTGTCTGTGTCACGGCCCACTCGAGCGCTCTGTTGGCACAGATCCCGGCGTGTCAAGCCACGGCGGCGCCGGCCGCCTCTTTCAGCGCCACCTGCAGCGGTGCCAGCTGCACGTTCACCGCGACCGCCCCGAGTGGTAGCGACCTGGAGTGGGACTTCGGCGATGGGACTTTCGTCGATGGCAGTGCACTCTCGGTGTCGCACACGTACTCCGCCAACGGCTACTACGTCGTCACGCTGACACTCACCACTCCCGATGGCCAGGTGGCTGTTGCGACAGGCGCTGTCACGATCGGCGGAGCGCCGGTGCACCTGGCGTCGGACGACGCCTTCACGACCACCCAGAACACTCCGCTGACCATCAGCATCGCCGTGCTCCTGAGCAACGATGCTCCGGGAGTGACTCTTTACCAGATCAGCTCGAGGTGCCCGCTCTCCGCCGACGGTAGCAGCTGCACCTACACGCCGCCATCCGGGTTCCTCGGCACCGACAGCTTCACCTATTCGGTGACTGATTCCGGAGGCAACATTGGGTCGGCCACCGTCACCATCACCATCATCCAGCCCCTGGTCGCCAATCCAGACTCTTTCTCCACCGGCGTGGGCGTGCCGATCCTGATCACCAGTTCACAGTTGCTGGCCAACGACACGCCAGGCGCAGTCTTCGTCAGTGCTGAAAACCCCGACAAAGGGACTCTCACATACGTTCAAACAACGGCGCAGGGGGCTCAATACCGCTTCACTCCCACGGCCTCGATTGGCGGCATTGCAAGCTTTGACTACTTGATTTCACGGGACGGCAACCCGCCCTATGTGCGGGGATTCGTCTACATCAACATCGTCGATGCGCCGCCGCATGCCCAGTTCGTGACCTCTTGTGTGAATCGCACGTGCACCGTGCATTCGCGTTCGTACGACGACATCGGAATCCAGACGTGGCAATGGAACTGGGGCGACGGTACGCCCACGATCACCCCCACGACCCCCTACCCATGGGCTGATCAGACGCACACCTATGCCGCCTCCGGCCGCTACACGATCACCCACACGGTCATCGACACGTCCGGGCAATCTGACTCGACGACCCTCGCCGTTCTTGCAGACACACCGCCCGTGGCCGTCAACGACTCGGCCACCACCGACCGCAACGTTCCGGTCACGATCAACGTTCTGAGCAACGACTCGGACCCGGATGGTGATCCCCTCAGTATTGGGACTGTGGACCTCCACAACTACCTTGGTGCCGACGCCCGCGTCGTGCCGGTCGGAAATAGCTGGGCGCTCAGGATCACGCCCCCTAATACCTTTGTCGGCACCATGACGTTCACCTATGACGCTCTCGACCCCTGGGGCTTGAGCGCGACCGCGACGGTGACGCTCGTCGTCAAGGAGTGGACCATGATCGTCGCCGCGGTGGGAGACCAGTTCTATTGCGCCCAGAACGGCTCGCTCCGCTTACCGCCCGCAGCCCTCCTCGCGAACGACTACGACTCCAACGGAGATCCGCTGACGATCGTCGCGCGGGACACGTCGATCCTCATGGGAACTCTCGATTGCACGACGAACCCGACCGAGTGCAAGTACACGCCGCCGAGCAACGCCGCCGGGTTCACACTCTTTCGCTACACGATCTCCGATCCGGCAGGGCATCAGGACAGCGCGACGGTCAGGATCTATGTGGGATATCCCGATAGTGCGCCGGTGGCAACCGAAGTTTTCTTCACCACTCCATACAACACTCCCAAGACGTTTACGATCCAAGACCTGCAGCAAAACGACATCGACCCCGATTCGGACGTTACCACCGTGGGGTTGCAAAGCATGGCCACGGACTTTGGGTCGCTCAGTTGCTCGACTCCCACGTATCGTTGCACCTACACGCCAAACCCGGGCTTCGTCGGCACCGACCGCTTCTCCTACAGCGCTTGGGACATGATCAATCCTCCCTCGTACGCGGGCATCAACATGCTCACCCTGCCGCCGACGACCCCAACCTTCGATGCCCGGGAGGTGGTCCTGACCACCGACGTCAATCAGCAGGCATACTTCTCGAAGGCGTATCTCACGAGCAACGCCTATGCCCCGAACGGTGGCCCGCTGACCGTCACGGCGATCGACACGACAGGCCTCCTCGGGTCTCTGACCTGCGACTCGTCTGCGTGCACGTACAATCCGCCGTCCTACTTCCAAGGCGCCACGCATTTCAAGTACACGGCGAGCGACAGCCATGGCGCCACGGATACCGCCGTCGTCAAAATCCTGGTGGGGACGACGCACCCTCCCCCGGTCGCGAACCCCGTCACGCTGTCGACGCCGAAGAACACGCCGCTGCGCTTCTCGGTCTTTGAACTACTGCGCAACGACTACGACCCCAACAACGATCCGCTCACGGTCACGGTCTACGCGTTCAACGCCCAGCTAGGGTCGCTCGACTGCGGCTCCTCGAACTACTGGTGTGTCTACACGCCGCATGCGAACGCGACGGGCTCGGATGCCCTGACCTACCAACTGAGCAATGGCACGAATGGGGCGTCGTCGACCGTGACGATCAACATCACGCCGTGACGTCTCCGGAGACCGCGCTATGAAGACTTGGTTGACGATCGCCCTGGCAGCAACGACCGCGTGGTTGTGTGCGACGACCGCGCTGCCGGCACAGTCCGCGCCGACCATTCAGTCGCTCCTGGCCTGCCCGTTCGCGCATGCCGAGGTCGAAACCGCGCTGAGCATGAAGCTGGAAAAGGGACAGGCTGCGGACATGAGATTCCCCGACCGGAGAGACGTCGGCTGCATGCACGTGGTGAAAGGCAGCTCGGCCGTGTTTGCAGTCCGTCAGACCTGGGATCCCTCCATTCCGACCGCTCCCGGTGGTGCTTCCGTCGGCATTCGAGCAGCTCCGACGCCGCTCGAACCTGGCGCGACGGCGATTGCGGGCGATCCGGATCGAGCGTCTTGGAAGGAAGATGCGGCCGGTGATGGGGGGGAGCTGATCTATACGCGGGGCAAGGTGCGGACGCGAGTGATGCTGCATGGTGGCATCTTAACCAGCGCGGATGCGCAGCGGATATTGCTCCAGCTGCGGCGGGTGCCGTAGGCCGCATCGGAGTCCTCTCGGACGGAGGCGGTCTCGATCTTGGAGGTACTGGCAGTGCGAAAGCAAGCGCCGGCCGTTAAGGTGGAGTTCGCGACGATGGGGGTGACGCGGTGAGGAAGACGCTGAGTCTGGCGGTCCTTGTGTGCTTGGGCGGAGTTTCCGTTGCTCGGGCCGGCGACCTCAATCCCAACACCCAGAGCGGGGTGGCCATCGACCAGGCGTTCGCGGCCGGCGGTGTCGATCACATCAACCTCTTCAACGGTAGCCTGACGGTCGCGATCCCGCTGGGACAGCCCTTTCGCGTCGGCGATCACCTCAGCTACGGCTTCACCGTGGTCTACGGCTCGAACCCGTGGTCGGTGCAGCCGAACGGCGACTCGATCCCTTCTCCCTGCGCGAACATTGCCCTCGGATGGCGCCTAACATTCGGCCAGATCATTCCTTCCAACTTCAATGGCCAGACCTGTGGTGCGCCTCCGTCGCCGACCGAGGTCTACGAGGGGCCCGACGGCTCGGCGCACCAGTTCTTCACCGCCCTGCACGAGGGAGACGTGGCCATTCCCGGCGTGCTCTACACCCGGGATGGTTCCTATCTGCGGCTGCTGTATCTCAATCCAGGCTATCAACTCGAGTTTCCGGATGGCACCTTTCACACTTTTGACGCGGCAGGCAGGATCCAGACGATGCAGGACCGTTTCGGGAATTCGGTCACCATCACGATGGCGCCGACAGTGTGGACGATCACGGACAGTTATCACCGCACGGCCACGGTGTTCTTCGTCACCACGCAGACCGGCGTCATCACGGTCAATCTGCCTGCTTTCGGGGGCGCCACGGCGACCTACACCCTCACCACGACCGCGGGCAACCTCTGGCCCTCCTGCCCCTCCAGCAGCCCGAGTCACTCGTTCCCGGTTCAGCTCCTCACGCAGATCCAGTTCCCGGACCAGTCGAGCTACAGCATCGGGGCGGGCGATTACATCCAGACGCCGCCGGTGTCGCCGGCGGTATGCACTCCGTTCTCGGCCTCGCTGCTGGGCTTGAACCTGCGCACCGGCGGCAGAGTCGAGTGGCAATACGCAACGTACAGCTTCCCCACCGAACCCTTCGCCAAATTGCACGCCGGAAGGACGTCGAATCCCGGCGTGACACGGCGCACGCTCAAGGACAGGAACGGAACCCTCACCGATCCCCTGTGTGTCGGCCCGCCAATCAACGGCGTCCCGAGCTGCTACTGGACTTATGTTCAGGCCGCATTCTCCGGAGCGCCGATGGAGACGATCACCACCGTGACGGACCCTTATGGCAGCTCGACCAGGAACTACTTCTCTGTCGCGTTCGACACTCTGAGCGGCGGCGACCCGGCCGCCTACGGCGCCCCCATCTCCCAGGCCTCGCACCCGCAGGCGCCGCCGCAGGTCGTGGGTGGGGTGACCGAGTATCTGTCCACCGAATCCCAGGATCGCAGCGGCGCCGTCGTACGTCGGGAGTATCTGGCCTTCGACCACGACGCCCTGTCGACCGCGGCGCTCGCCGACAGCGTCGGCACCGCGGCCGCCAATGCGAACCGCCGCATCCAGCAGGGGAGAACGGTCTTCGTCGACGACGCGGGCCGCTACCGAGACACGATCTTCACCAACTTCGACCAGCTAGGTCACTATCGCGTCGTCAAGATGAGCGACAACTTTGGATTCGGCACCCAGCGCACCGAAACGACCGGCTGGAGCCCGGGCGGGCAGCCCGCTGCCAACCAGAGCTGGATCCTCAACACCTACGCGTTCACCGAGCAGCAGGAAGGTGACGCGGTGGAACACCAGGAACCAGTGTTCGAAGTGGCGACGGGGTTCCTGCTCTGTACGCGGCGCTTCAAGAGCGGCGCCCAACGCGGCATCCATGACGTCGTGGTCAGCTATGCGCACAGCGACACCACGGCCTTGGGCCAGGTGTCTTCCGAGAATTGGTATGGTGGCGACACGCGGCGGATCTCCACTACGAGCAACTGTCCAACGGGGACGGACACCCCGGCCTACACCTACAACCACTCCTACACGGTCGGTGTCCGCATGTTGACGAGCGTGCAAGTCGACGACGGGACCGGGACGAACCACTACAATCAGCTCAATCTCTTGGATCTCACCATTGATCCGAGCACCGGACTTCCGAGCTCCTCGCGGGACCCCGCGGGCCGACCGACGTCCTTCACTTACGATCTTCTCGGCCGTCGTGTGACTGTCTCCCCGCAGGGTGACGCGACTGCTACCACGGTGTACAACATCAACGACCCGACATCACCGTTTGTGGATTCGGTAGTCGGTTCAGGTACGCCGCTCGAACACCGGACTTGGCGGTTGGACGCACTCGGTAGGACGGCGCGACATGAAGTTACGTTGCCTGGTGGCGTTGTGAGCAATACCTTTTCGAGCTCCAACCCGATGGGTTGGCGAACCTTCGTCAGCGAGAGCACTTCAGCAGCGGGTGGCCCCGGGAGCACCTACCTCTACTACAACCCTTCCGACCCGCGCGGTGTGGTACCCGATCCGTTCGGCCGGCCCGCCGAGGTCGACGCTGCAGACGGCAAGAAGACGCAGTTCGGTTATCTCGGTGCGCGCGTCCTCACTCGATCGAATCGAGTCCAGCAGCAGCTCCAAGTGCCGGATGCGCAGGGCCACCCGGTCTGGAAGACCGCCGAGGTCTGGGCCACCAACGAGGAGACCTACGATGGCCTGGGGCGTCTGCGCCAGATCAAGGATCCGAACGGCACCTTGACCCGCTACTATTACGATGTCGGCGGCCGCCTGGGGACCGTGATCAGCGGCGGTCAGACGCGCAGCTTCAACTACGACGGCCGCGGCTTCCTCATCGCAGAAAGGCATCCTGAGAGCGGCCTGACCAGTTATCGATACGATGCACGTGGCAACGTGGTCCAAGAGTCGACCGCGACGGGATCGCTCTTCTCGTCCTACGACGCTGCCTCCCGACTCCGAGTCGTGAGCACTGTGGGAGGCGCCGTCCTCAAGGAGTTTACCTACGGCACACCGAATTACTACAACGGGAAGCTCGTTTCAGCGCGAGCCTCCAACTATCGCTCTACGGGAGCGTGCACGGCGTATGTGGTGCAGCAGGACTTACGGTATGATCCCTCTCACGGTCGGCTATCGAGCGAGGACACGACTCTGTTCCAAGGCGCCACGCTGCTTCAGAAATGGACGCAGTCCTATGTCTATGATGGCGCGGGCAGGATCACGCAGACCAACCTCCCCAACTGCGTGGCGAACTGCACCTCAACACCACGCACCGTGACGACCAACTACGCATTTGGTCGGCCCACCTCGATTCCGGGTTTTGCGTCGTCGATCACATACAACGGCAACGGCACGCTCAACACCGTCGCGCACGCTAACGGCGTAGTCTTTACGGAGGCGCCCGATCCTTCGGGCATGGCGCGCCCAGGATCGATTGGCGTCGCCGGTTCGTCGAGCCCTTGGCAGCCGGAGACGTACGCCTACGACGGTGCGGGCAATGTAAAGCAAATCGGCAACAAGCAATACACCTACGATGCGGCCTCGCGCATAACCTCCGCGACTCTGCCGAGCGCGGCTCCTTTGGCCCCGCCTCTTGGCAGCGCGCCTTACCAGGAGCTCACCTATGACCCCCTCGGCAACGTCACGCGCATCTCGCGAGGGACGCAGAAGGGGAGCATTCTGACCTACGTCGACTACTCGACCGATGTGGCCTCGAATCATCTGCAGGGAGCGTCCTACGATGGTTCTGGGAGCATGACCGGCTATCAGGGCAGCGTCTATACGTGGGATGTGCTCCGGCAGGCGACCACGGTC
>DASZZP010000025.1:0-39724 GCA_035544875.1 Thermoanaerobaculia bacterium
ATCCCGGGTCCACCTAAGACACGGGCTCCTCGCACCAATTTGCTCCCGACCTCGGCGCCAGCCTCGAGTACCCAATTCTACCTGCGCGCTGTTTCATACCTTGGGATCGGCACCGCCGGTGGGACCTAAGACGAAACTCTCCGGAGCAAGAGGGAGGGGGCGTCCCCTCCCCCCCCGGAGGGGTGGGAAGGGGATCGAGGGGTTGCGGGGGGCGATCCGATGGATGCCTCGAGTAGGCCTCCGCAAGCACATCGTAGGCACCGTTTCATTCCTCGGGCTCGGCACCGCTGGAGGGGACTAGCAAGTAAGCCCCCTGCGATGGAAGAAGGTCCTGACCTATACTTGTTGTCCCTCTCGAGGGGCGTCCGTTGGGCGGACGGTACGGGCCTATGCGGCGCTGTAGGACGAAGCTGGTCTGTGCGCCAGGGGTGGGGGCGTCCCCTTCCCCCCCGGAGGGGTGGGAAGGGGATCGAGGGGTTGCGGGGGGCGATCCGATTGATGCTTCGGGTAGGCCTCCACAGCCACATCGCAGCGCCGTCTCGTCCCTCGGGATCGGCACCGCCAGTTGGGACTAGATACTAATGCCGCCGCGAGCTCAATCGAGCGCCACCAGCAAGCACGTCGCGCCGCCGGTCGCGTCGCGCGCCGCGGTCCGCTTCGACGACGTCGTCGCCTGCCTGCGGGCCAACGGCCGGCTGGCCGACCTCGATCAGCTGCGCGCCGTCTACCGCTTCTCCGGGGCGATGCACAAGGACCAGGTGCGGCAGTCGGGCGAGCCCTATCTCACCCACCCGCTGAACGTCGCCCACCTGCTGGCGGAGCTCAAGTTCGACCAGACCTGCGTCGTCGTCGGCCTGCTCCACGACGTGCTCGAGGACACCCTCACCACCCGCGAAGTCGTCGAGGCCGAGTTCGGCCAGGAGATCGCCCTGCTGGTCGACGCGGTCACCAAGATCAGCCGCCACGAATACGTGCGCCGCGACGAGGCCCAGGCCGAAACCTTCCGCAAGATGATCCTCGCTTCGGCCAAGGACATCCGGGTGATCCTGGTAAAGCTGGCCGACCGCATGCACAACATGCAGACCCTGGAGCACCTGCCGACCGAGGCACGGCGCCGCATCTCGCGCGAGACGCTCGAGATCTACGCGCCGATCGCCCACCGACTCGGCATGGCGCGGGTCAAGGGCGACCTAGAGGACCTGGCCTTCTTCTATCTCTATCCGCACCAGTTCGCCGAGCTGCATACCAAGATCGCCGAGAAGATGAAGCTCGGCGAAGAGGCCACGCAGCAGATCCGCGAGCGCCTGGCGCGGAGCCTCGAAGCGGCCGGCCTCGAGGCCGAGATCAGCTACCGCGTCAAGCGTTACTACTCGATCTACGAGAAGCTGCGCCGGCAGGGGATCGACATCTCGCAGCTCTATGACTACCTGGCCTTCCGTATCGTGACCGGAAGCCTCAAGGACACCTATTCCGCGCTGGGCATCGTGCATCAGATCTGGCGCCCAATCCCGGGCCGCTTCAAAGACTACATCGCGATGCCCAAGCCGAACCTCTATCAGTCGCTGCACACCACCATGGTCGGCGACCAGGGGCAGCCCTTCGAGGTGCAGATCCGGAGCCGGGAGATGGACCTGATCGCCGAAGACGGGATCGCCGCCCACTGGCGTTACAAGGAGGGCAAGGCCGAGCCGCGCCAGAGCGACCCCAATATCCTCTGGCTGCGCCAGCTGCTCGAGTGGCAGCAGGAGGTGCAAGACCCGCGCACCTTCCTGACCACGCTCAAGGTCGACCTCTATCCGGACGAGGTCTATGTCTTTACTCCCAAGGGCGACGTCCTGTCGTTCCCGCGCGGCGCGACGCCGCTCGACTTCGCCTATCGCGTGCACACCGACCTCGGCCACCACTGCGCCGGCTCGCGCGTCAACGGCAAGCTGGTGCCGCTGCGCACGCCGCTGTCGAACGGCGACATGGTGGAGATCCTCACCAACCCGAGCCGCAATCCGAGCCGCGACTGGCTCAACTTCGTCACCACCTCGCGCGCCAAGAACAAGATCAGGCAGTGGCTCAACACCCAGCAGAAGCAGCGGGCGCTCGAGATCGGCCGGCGGCTGGTGGAACGCGAGCTGCGCAAGCACGGTGTGCCGAGCAAGAGAGTGCTGGAGAGCCCGGAGCTGGCCGCCTACCTGCAGGAGGAAGGGGTCGGGAAGCTCGACGACATCTACAGCCGGATCGGTTTCGGCAAGAGCGAGGCGCGGCACCTGCTGCAGCGGGTGCTGGGCGCCGAACGCCTGCTCGAGCCGGAGAAGAAGCCGGGCCGCATCCGCCAGGCGGTCAGCAAGATCCTGCCGTTCGGCCCCGGTCCAATCGCGGTCAAGGGGCACGGCGACCTGCTCGCCTACCTCGCCAAATGCTGCAATCCGCTGCCCGGCGAAGAGATCGTCGGCTACGTGACGCGCGGCCGCGGCGTCTCGGTGCATTCGGTCGACTGTCGCAACGTCAGGAACCTGCTATACAACGCGGAGCGGGAGATCGAGGTCGAGTGGGACCGCCAGCGCGACAGCGTCTACCAGGTCTCGCTGTTGCTCGAAACCGAGAACCAGACCGGCCTGCTGGCCCGCTTGACCGAGGTGATCACCAAAGCCGGCAGCAACATCACCCAGATCGAGGCGGAGACTCACGAGACAGGACGCGCCTCGATCGGTGTCGTGTGCGAGCTGCGCAACAGCAAGCAGCTCGAGAAGCTGCTGCGCGACCTGCGCGCGGTCCCGGGCGTGGTGCGGGTCGGCCGCCAGATGAACCTCGGCGGCCGCACCGAGCCCGAAGCGATTTGACGCCCATTCGGGCGGCGCTGCGCACGAGCGGTTGGGAAAAATGAGGGGCGGAGTGGCGTTGACTCGGGGCGGGAAGGGGTCTGCCGCTCAGCGAGCTTCGGCCTCGGTTTCGGGGGTTGCGGGCTTCCAGCTGCGCGCGGGCGCCTTGACCACCCTGCCGCTGCGCAGGCAGCGGGTGCAGACCGAGATCCGCCGCACCCTTCCGTCGACCAGGGCGCGGACGCGCTGCAGGTTGGGCTCCCAGGTGCGCGACGTGACGTTGTGAGCGTGGCTCACGTTCTTGCCAAACACCGTCGCCTTGCCGCACAGGTCGCATTGCTTCGCCATGATCGCTCTCTCCTTGACCCCCGGCACGCCCGGCGTCCCGAGGGGCAGCGTAGGTTAGCAGAGCCTGGGCCGGCCGACAAGAGGGGGAGAGGCTGGTTGGCGATGTTGTACTAGCATATCCAGTCCATCTACAAATGCCGCGTCAACATTCCTTGAATCTCGCATTGCCCTGGCCGTCCCGATCGGGAGCCGCCGGCCAGGCGCTTTTGATGCCGCTGCCGCAGCCTCGTGAAAGCGCCCGGCGCGGGCCCCAGAAGCAGCGTTGCGTTGCGACAATTAGATGCTTGTTTTCAGTGAGTTATGATTATTCTACCCCAGCCGCTGCAGACCCTGAACCGATCCCGGTTAATCATATAGCCGTCCATGCATCAGCTCCTTGACACCGATACTTTTTCCTGGTAGCTTCCAGCGAAGCTTTAACTAAGTGGCACTAACCTGCGTTGAACGCTGGCCTTTAAAGGGGGAGCACGGAACGTGGCGCTCTTCTCCCGCTCCAAAAAAGGAGTCGTAGGTCTGGATATTGGCAGCTCGGCCGTCAAGCTGGTCGAGCTCTCCGAGCGCAAGGCCGGCGAGTTCCACCTCCAGCGTCTGGGCGTCGAGCTGCTGTCGCCGGAAGCCATCGTCGACGGCTCGATCATGGACTCGTCGCTGGTCGTCGACGCCATTCACAAGCTCAACGACCAGACGCGGGTCAAGAACGCCAACTTCGCCACCTCGCTGTCCGGACACTCGGTGATCATCAAGAAGATCCAGCTGCCGGCCATGCCGGAGGAAGAGCTGGCCGAATCGATCCAGTGGGAGGCCGAGCAATACATCCCCTTCGACATCAACGACGTACGCCTCGACTATGAGGTGCTCTCGGAAGGCGAGCCGGGGCGCGACAACATGGAAGTGCTGCTGGTCGCCGTCAAACGCGACAAGGTCAACGACTACGTCTCGGTGATCAGCCAGACCGGCAAGACCGCGGCGCTGGTCGACGTCGACGCCTTTGCGGTCCAGAACGCTTACGAGATCAACTATGACCTCGACCCGCGCAAGGTGGTGGCTTTGATCAACATGGGGGCCGCGGTCACCAATATCAACATCCTGGCGCGCGGCACGACCGTCTTCTGGCGCGACATCTCATTCGGCGGCCACCAGTTCACCGAGGCGCTGCAGCGCGAGTTCAATCTGGCGTTCGCTCAGGCCGAGAGCCTGAAGCGCGGCGAGCAGGTCGACCGCTTCGGGCCTTCCGATGCCCGCCCGGTGCTCGACACGGTCTCTGCGGAAATGGCCGCGGAGATCCGTAAGACGTTCGATTTCTTCTCGGCCACCTCGTCGGAGGGGCCGGTCGACGAGCTGGTGCTCTCCGGCGGCTGCGCGCTGACCCCCAACCTGCAGGAGATCCTGCGCGAAAAATTCGAGGTGCCCACGGTGCTGATGGACCCGCTGCGGCGGATCCACTACAAGGAGGGGACCTTCGACAAGGGATGGCTGGAGTCGATCGCGCCGATGATGGCGGTCGCCGTCGGTCTCGGGATCCGCAAAGCGGGGGACTAGCCGGATGATCAAGATCAACCTGCTCACCGAGGGCAAGCGCCCGGCAGCGGTGCGCAAGGCGAAGGCCGGCGCGGTCGTGTCGAGGCAGGACGTTGCCCTGTGGATGCTGTTCGCCGGCATCATGGCCGGGATCTTGGCGGCGGTCGGATACTGGTGGGCGCTCAGCCGCGAGCTCGAAGCCAAGCAGGCCGAGGTCGCGCAGGCGCAAAAGCAGGTCGACGCGCTGCAGGCGGTGATCAAGGAGGTCGAGGACTTCAAGAAGAAGAAGAAGGCGCTCGGCGACAAGATCCAGGTCATCAACGACCTCAAGAGCAACCAGCGCGGGCCGGTGAAGATCATGGACTACGTCTCTCGTGCGCTGCCCGAGTTGCTGTGGCTCGATCGGATGAAGATGGGCGCCACCAACATCGAAATCGAGGGCCGGGCCTTCAATACCAATGCGGTCGCCAACTTCCTGGAGAACCTGGACAAGGTCCCGGAGTTCAAGGAGCCGACGCTCAAGGATACGACGGAGGGCGCGGGAGGGGTCTACCGGTACACCATCAATTTTGACTTCTCCTTCGCGGCGTCGAAGAAGGCGGAGAGCCCCGCCCCTGGCCCCGCCACCCCCGCCGGCCCCGCTGCCCCATCCGGCGCCTTGCCTGCAGCTCCCGGGTCTGCCGCTCCGGGCGCCAGACCGCCGGCTGCCGCCGCTGCCGGCGGCACTCCCCCGGCGGCGGGTCCGCTCGGGGCCGGTTCGGCACCAGCGACGGCCAGGCCGGCCGGCACGCCCGCCCAACCGGCGGTGCCGACCTCGCGATAGGAGGCGACCCGGTGGCCCTCAAGACGGGACTGGAAGGCAAGCCTTGGTACGTCGGGCTGGCGGTCGGGCTGGTGGTGGGAGGGCTCCTGTTTTTTCTCGGCCACTGGCAGTACTTGGAGCCGCTCAAGGACGCCATCAGCGCCCAGGAAAGCAAGCTGGCCGACCTGCAGACCAAGATCCAGGAGGGGATGCGGGCGCAGCGCGAGCTGCCTCAGTTTCGCGAGGAGGTCCATCAGCTGGAGCTCGAGCTCGACAAGCTGCTGCGCATCTTGCCGGCGCGGCGCAACACTCCCGACCTGCTGCGGCGCATCCGCGCCCTCGCCGAGCAAGGGGACTTCACGCTCAAGGACTTCCGCCCCGGCCAGCTGGTCGACAAGGAGTTCTTCAGCGAGTGGCCGATCAATATCGACGTCGACGGCACGTACCACAACCTGGCCCTCTTTTTCGACCGCATCGGCCGCTTCTCGCGCATCATCAATGTGACCGAGCTGCAGATTCAGGCGATCGCCCCGAGCAAGCTCAACCCGCATACCATCACGGCGGCATTCGTCGCCAAGACCTTCGTCTACAAGGAACCCGACCTCAATCCGCCGGTGATTGCCGGTCCCGGGGCGCCGCCGCCGCCGGCGGCCGGTCCGGCGGCCAGGGTCCGGCAGCCGAAGAGCGCAGGAGGTGGCGATTGAGTGACCCAGAGCGCGGGCAGGGACCCGCGCGCCCAATGAAGCGCGGGCAGGGACCCGCGCGCCCAATGAATCGCGGGCAGGCCGACAGATCTACCATTGTCGGCCGCCGCTCGTCCGCGGTAGACGAGCGGCATTCCCCGGAGGGATCTCCCGGCAGGTCGGGACCCGCGCGCCCGATCATCCGTCTGGCGACAACCTCTGCCACGGTCCTCGTGCTGGCGCTGGCGTTGGGCGAAAGCGCGCCCGCGCAACCCGCTCAGCCGGCGCAAAACACCGCCGGCGCTGCCGCGGCGGCCGCCGAGGAAGGCTCGCCGGCGCAACGCGCGCGGAACGCCAAGAAAGGGCCCGCCAAGACCAAGACCGGGGCCCCTGCTCCGGGCGGCGCTCCGGCCGCCGCTCCGGCCCGGCCGGCCGCTCCCGCTGCCGCTGCCGGGAAGACCGCGAAGCCCGGACAGCCGGCCGCGGGACCGGCTCCCGCCGCGCCCTCCGCCGGGACCGGCGCCGCGGGTGCGGCTGCGCCCGAGCTGGGCAACATCGATCAGATTCTCGAAGGTGACGAGGAAGTCCTCGCCGGCGGCAGCGCCTACTCCTACGACCCCGGCAACCGCCGCGATCCGTTCAAGTCGCTGCTCGTCGGACCCGACCGGCCCGAGTTCCGCGGGCCGCGGCCCGAAGGCGTGCCGGGGCTGCTGATCGACGAGATCGATCTCAAGGGGATTTTCCGCACCGCGCGGGGATACGTGGCGCAGGTCAACGCGCCGAACCAGAAGAAGAGTTTCCTGATCAAGGAGGGCGATCAGCTCTACGACGGCGACGTGGTCTCCATCGGCAAGAGCGAGGTGGTATTCAAGCAGATCGTCCAGGACCCGACCGCTCTCAAGCCGTTTCGCGAGGTGGTCAAGAGTTTGAACCCCCAGCAGTGAGCGGGGGTTGACGTTTCGCGGTCCCGAGAGGGAGGCGAGTGCCATGGGAGATGGAGTGATGAGCAGAAAAAGCGCCGAGTGGCGACGTCTGACGGCCGCCGCGGTCCCGCTGCTCTTGGGCAGCGTGGGCATCGCGGTGGCGGTCGGTTGCACCTCGTCCAAGCCGGCCCGGGTGGTCGAGGCCCGGCCCGCTCCCGAGCAGGCACCCGCCGAGTCGGGGGAGCAGACGCGGCCGGCAGTGGAGACCAAGGCGCCCGCCGCGCCGGCCGAGATCCGCTCGCTCGAGCTGCGCGAGGGGGCGCCGGAAGTCTTCGTCGATATCGAGGCCAGCGCCCCCCTGGTGTGGACCAGCTTCCGCAATCCCGAGGGCAAGGTCATCGTCGAGCTGCCCAACACCGTCCCCGCACCGCGTGTGCAGGACGTCAATCCGGAAGAAGGACTGGTCTCGTCGGTGAAGGTCCAGCGCCAGAGCGAAGGCAGCCGGCCGATGACGCAGCTGATCATCTCGACGCGCCACGAGGTGGAGCACTCGGTCACCGCCGAGGGCTCCCACCTGCAGATCCGCCTGCTGCCGCTCGAGGCGCAGGCCGGTGCCGTCCATCCAGCTGGCGGCGAAGCGGTCAAGCAGAAGCTGGCCTTCGAGCCGGCGAGTCCGACGCCGGCGCCGGCTCAGCCCGCCGCCGCTCCGGCGGCACCTGCCGCACCCGCTCCGCAGGCCCCGCAGACCAGGGCGGCGGCTCCATCGGCCCCGGCAGCCACCCCCCTGGCTCCCCCGGCAACCCCGGCAACCACCGCGAGTCCAACCGCCGCCGGCACGCCAGATGAGCCGGCCGTCGCTCCGGCCCCGCAGGGCAGCCCCGCCACCCGCCTCGAGGCAATCCAGGTGGTGGCCGCCGAACCAGGCGGTGGCGCCGTGGTGCGGATCTCCGGCGACGGCGAGTTTCCGTACGCGACCTTCGTTCTGCGAGAGCCGCAGCGCTTCGTGATCGACCTCCAGGGGGTCGTCAACCGCGCCCCACACCCGACGGTCGCCGTCGCCTCCGCCGTTGTCGAACGGGTGCGCGTCGCCCAGTTCAAGCCGCCGCCGAAACCGGTGGCGCGCGTTGTCTTCGACCTCAAGCAGGGCGTGGCGCCGCGCATCGAGCGGACGGCGCAGGCGCTCGTGGTGAGCTTCGGTCCGCCGCCGGCGGCCGCGGCGGGAGTCGACCGTTCGGAGCGGGTCTCCCAGCAGGCCAGGGGCGGATCGTCCTCGAAGAGCGCCGCAGGGTCAGGATCGCCCGCCCCGCGGGCGGTCTTGGCGCTAGCGCCGCCAGCCCAGCCGGCTGCCGGCAGCGCCGCCGCGCCGGCCCCGCCAGCCCAGCCGGCTGCCGGCAGCGCCGCCGCGCCGGCCCCGCCCTCGGACCTCTCCTTGAAGCCCGCCGGCGGCAAGCGCGCCGCCGGCATCGAGGTCGAGGAGGCGGCGGCGGCGCCCGCCGCCAGGAAGACTCCCGCCAAGCGGGCGGATTCGGGCCTCCCCAAGGTCGCGGGCGGCACCGGCCTGCAGCCCTCCGCCGACCTCGGGGCGCGTCAGAAAGGGACGGTCGAGGTCAAGCGGGCCGGGGAGACGTTCGTCACCCAGGAGATGAGCCAGCAAGAGCATGTCTATACCGGCGAGCCGATCGACCTCAAAGTCAACAACGCAGACGTGACCGAAGTGCTGCGCTCCTTTGCCCAGATCAGCGGTCTCAACATCATCATCCAGCCGGGGGTCGGCGGCAGCGTCACCGCCGAGATGGAGAACGTGCCCTGGGACCAGGCCTTCGAGGAAGTGCTCAAGATCAACAACCTGGGTTACGAGCAGGAGGGCAACGTCGTCCGCATCGCGCCGAGCGCGGTGCTCAAGCAGGAAGCCCAGGACCGCCAGGCGCTGGTCCAGGCCCGCGCCCTGGTGCTGCCGCTGCGCACGGTGATGCGGCGGCTGTCCTATGCCAGCGCCGCCAACGTTGCCGCGCTGCTGCGCAGCGGCGGATCCGGCCTGCTCACCCAGCGCGGCAGCGTGATCGTCGACGATCGCACCAACACCCTGATCATCAAGGAGCTCCCGACCTATCTCGACTCGGTGCTGGCGGTGCTCGACAACCTCGACACCCCCGAGCCGCAGGTGATGATCGAGGCCAAGATCGTCGAGACCACCAAGAACTTCTCCCGCAGCCTGGGGATCAACTGGGGTTTCAACGCCGTCTCCGACGCCGCCCACGGCAACACCACCGGGCTGATCTTTCCCAACAACGGGACCGTGAGCGGCAGGGTCGGGCTCGACAAGACTCCCAATGGCTCGATCAACCTCAAGCTCGGCAACGTTCTCAACACGTTCACCCTGGACCTCGCCCTGCAGGCGGCCGAAAACGAGGGTCTGGTCAGCATCCTTTCCGCGCCCAAGGTCGCCACGCTCAACAACCAGCAGGCCTTCGTGCAGAGCGGCGTCCAGATCCCGGTCCAGACGGTCGCCAACGGCACGATTACCGTCCAGTTCGTCAACGCCACTCTTCGCCTCGAAGTGACGCCGCAAGTCACCGCCGAAGGCACGATCATGATGGAGATCAACATTTCCAAGAAGGAGCCGCAGCCCGGGTTCCTGGTCGTCGGCGCCACCACCGTCCCCATCTCCACCAAGGACGCCCACACCCGGCTGTTCGTGCGCGATGGCGGCACCGCGGTAATCGGGGGCATCTACAAGGTGACCAGCAACAACAATGAGAACCGGGTCCCCGGACTGGCCAACATCCCGATCGTGGGACATCTGTTCAAAAGCAAGAGCCGGGAAGAGGACAACGACGAGCTGTTGATCTTCATCACGCCGCGGGTGATCAAGCTCTGATCCCAGGCGCGGAGCCCAGACCATGAATCGTAAAGCGCTTTGCCTGCTCGCCCTGCTCGCAGTGATTCTTGCCACCGTGCCGGTTGCGGGATGCCGTTCGCGCACCGACCGCACCACCGGCGCCGTCTTGCTGACTTTTGGCACCATCACCGGCATTCCCGCGGTGGTCTCGACCAAGACCTCGATCACCTCGGGCTTCGTGGCCATTGGGACCTTCATCCTGCAGAGCATCGTCAAGGACCCGACGGGCACCACCAGCGCGCTCCAGGATATCGAGGTCAGCACCTACCAGGTCGTCTATACCCGCCGCGACAGCGGTACGCGCGTCCCGCCCACTCTGGTCGCCAACCTGCAGCTGGCGGTGCCGGTCAACGGCTCTGGCACGATCAACAATCTGCCGATCGTCCGCCTTGATCAGCTGCTGAATCCGCCGCTCAACGACCTCGCCCAGTTCGGGTTCGACCAGGAGACCAAGACCACGGTCATCACGATCGACTGTGCGATCACGTTCTTCGGTCATACCCTGTCGGGCGACGCGATCGCCTCTTCGCCGGCCAAATTCACACTCGAGTTCACGCCTTGAGGCTTCCCAGGAGCATGGTATGAGACCGCTCAAGAACCGCCGTATCTGGTTGTCCGCGGCTGGACTGGCCGCGGCGCTTGCCGCCGTGGCGGCATGCTCCTCGCATTCTCCCAGCGAGCCGGCGCCGCCGCCGGTGAACCCCAAGGTGCCGGTTCCGGTGCCGGTGGTCAACGTCACGGTCTCCGCCAACCCGGCGCACCTCACCATCGGCACCACGACGGGCAGCAACGTCACTGTCACGGCCCGCCTGGCGAGCAACGGTCAGCCGCCGCCCGATCTGACCCCGGTGACCCTGACCACGACCCTGGGCGAATTCGGCGCGGTCGGCAGCGCCTCGCAGACCGTCAACCTGCAGCTCGTGGGCGGGCAGGCTTCGGCGGTTCTCTTCCCGGGCGCCAGTGCCGGCACCGCCACGCTTGCGGCGACGGTCAACAGCGCCACGGTGGGCTCGGGCTCGGGCTCGACCACGGTGCGCATCGACCAGGCAGGGGTGTTCTTCTTGAGCGGCGTCTCCCCCAGCGTCGGCCAGCCGACCGGCGGCGATGTCGTCACCATCACCGGCGGGGGCTTCATCGCGCCGGTCTCCGTCACCTTCGGCGGCAACAATGCCCAGGTGCGCTCGGTGTCCGGCAACGCGATCGTGGTGGCCACGCCGCCCTCGTCCCAACCGGTGCCGGTGGGCCAGACCTTTACGGTCGCCGTCAATGTGACCAATAACCTCGGCGGCTCGTCGTCGGCGACGCTGTCGCTCGCCGGCGCCTTCACCTACGCGGCGGGAGGCAACATCCAGCAGCCGCAGGTCTTCTCGATCACCCCGACCTCCGGCACCAACGACGGCGGCACGCGGGTGGTGATCAATGGCCAGGGCTTCGTGGCCCCGGTGCAGGTGCTCTTCGGGACCGGCACGACGACCTCCTTCAACGGCATCGAGGCGACCTTGCAGAAGGTGACCCCGACGCAGCTGGTCGTGGTCACCCCGGCCGCCAACGGCTTCGGACAGGACAACCGGAACACGACGGTCAGCATCCTGATCAAGAACCTCTCCAACGGGTTCGCCACGGTGGTGAGCTCGGCGTTCAAGTATGGCTCGAACATCCTGGTCACCTCGGTGGAGCCGGGCCAGACGATCTGGAACCAGCCGGTCAAGGTCACCGTCTTCGGCCAGGGTTTCCTCGCCCCGGTCGCGGTCGGCCTGGCCGGCGTGGCGTCGGCGGTGCTGACCACCAGCGGCACCGAGGTCCAGGTGCTGTCGCCGATCCCGAACATCACCAGCTGCGCGGACCTGAAGGGACCGGTCTCGGTCACCAACATCTCGAACGGCGACAGCGCTTCGGGGCCACAGTTCGACTTCATCGTGCCGCATCCGTTCGTCCAGAGCATCTCGCCCAACAGCGGCGGCGAGAACGGCGGCACGCAGGTCATCATCATCGGATTGAACTTCGATGCTCCGCGCAACGTGCAGGTGACCTTCGGTGGCGTCGCCGGCACCGTCGATTCGAGCTCGACCTCGATGCAGCTGATCGTGACCACGCCGCCCTTCACCGGCACCTTCGCCACCCAGCCCTGCTTCGTCGGCAGCACCGCGGGCACCATGAAGATCGCGACGACGGTCGACGTCGTGGTGACCAACGCCGATACCACCTGCAGCCAGACTCTGAAACAGGCCTTTACCTACAATCCGAACGATGTACTCTGCCATATCCCGCCGCCGCCGCCGCCGCAGAAGCCGGCGTGTAGCTTCACCATCACGCAGGGGGGGACGTTGAATCGTCACGTGCAGTTCACCGACAGCTCGACCAACAACCCGACTTCATGGACCTGGGACTTTGGCGACGGCGGCTCGAGCGCCGCGCAGAACCCGGCCCACGACTACACCTCCAAGAACACCTTCGTCGTCAGCTTGACGGTCTCCAACAGCGCGGGCAGCGCCGAGTGCGCCAATACGGTGACGACGCAGTAGTTCGACCGAGCCTACGGATCTCGAATGAGCAGGGGCGGCCGCCTGGACGGGCGGCCGCCCCCCTTCGTATACTGGGGACATGAGGTACCGTCCGCTCGTCGTCCCGCTCGTCTCCGCCGCCCTGCTCGTGGCTGCCCTGGGCTGCGGCAAGGCCAATCCGGTGGCGCCCGCGGGCTCCACGGTCACCCTCTCTGCCAGCCCCTCCCAGATCGGCTCCTCGACCGGCAGCTCGCTCATCACGGCCGTGGTGCGCAAGGGCAACGGGCAGCCAGCGGCCGGCGTGGAGGTCCGCTTCACGACCACCCTGGGGACGATCGACGTGCTGGCGAAGACCGACAACGGCGGCGTCGCTCTCGCGACCCTGAAGGGCGATGGCCGCTTCGGCACCGCAATGGTCGGCGCGGTGGTCGACGGCGGCGCGACGGCGACCCAGATCAGCATCTTGATCGGCCTGTCGGCGAAGTCGCTCACCCTGCAAGCCAACCCGCCCACCGTCTCGCAGCTGACCGGCGGCACGGTCGTTTTGACCGCCCTGGTGCGCGATCAGAATGGCCGGCCGCTGGGCGGTATCCTCGTCAACTTCTCGACCACCCTGGGCACGCTGGCCTCTGGCGGCATCGCGATCACCAACACCACCGACCCGAAGGTACCGGTGGGCGAGGCGACGATCGCCCTCTCCATCTCGGCCGCGGATGCTGCAAGCCAGGCCACCGCCACCGTCACCGCGCAGGCGGCGGCGGGCGACGGCTCGCTGCTGTCGGCCACCGCGACCATCCTGATCTTGACCGGCGCCGAGACGGTCGTGTTGACGGTGGACAAGACGACCGTCTCCTCGTCGAGCGGCGGCACGGTCAACCTGACCGCGACAGTGACCAATGCCGGCCAGCCGGTAGGCAATGCGCAGGTGTTCTTCAATGCCAACGGCGGCGGCACCTTGAACTCGGGCGGCGCCCCCCAGTCCACCGGCGCCAACGGCAAGGCGATGGACGTTCTCACCGTGCCGAAGAACGTCAGCGCCGGTACCCAGATCATCTTGACCGCCCGGGTGGGCTCGACGACCAGCCCGCAGGTCGTGGTCACCGTCACCAGCCCGTAGCCGCTGGCAGGACACCAGCCCTTGGTCGCTGGCAGGACTCCGGGCCCGCCAGCAGCCGGAAGTGCCTTCCCCGTCCAGCCTTTGCGGGCCGGAACGGGGCCGGCCCCTGCTATAATGCGGCCACTTTGCCCGCCGCCCGCGATGCCATTCGACCCGACCGCCGCCTCGACCGGACCACGCCCGGGGCGCACGGATGAGCGACGGCTTCCCCGATCGACTGACCCAGCTGCGGGCGCGCTGGCAGGGTGACCCCACTTCCCGGATCTTCTTGCAGCTGGCCGAGGAATACCGGCACCTCGGGCGGGTCAAGGACGCGCTCGAGGTGCTGGAGACGGGGCTCGAGGAGCACCCGGGATACCTCTCCGCGCTGGTGGCAAAGGGGCGGTGCCATCTCGAGCTCGGCGAGGCCGAGAGCGCCCGCGCGGTGCTGGAGCGGGTGGTACAGCAGGACGCTACCCAGATGGTGGCCAACAAGCTGCTGGTGCGGGCCTACCTCGAAACCGGCGAGCCCGAGCGCGCCCGCCAGCGCCTGGATCTCTACAGCCTGCTCAACGACAGCGATCCGGAGATCGAAGAGCTGCGCCGGCGCGTCGTGGAGATGAACCGACGACCCCGGGCTGCGGATAGTCCGCGCTCGGCGGAATCGGCAGAGAGGCCGCGCATGGATCCGACCCTACCCCCTCTCGAGGGCTTGCGTCCTGCCAAGCCGCTCGCCGGCGCGCGGCAGGGCGCGCCGCCGCCGGCCGAGCCTTCCGCGGCGCCCGCACCCGCGGCGCCGCCAGCCGACCTCTTCGACCTGGGGCCGCCCGTCGCCTCGAGCCCGGCCGGGAACGAGCTCTTCGAGCTCGCGGAGCTTCCCGCCGCCCCACTGCCGCCTCCAGTGGCGGCAACGGCTGAAGCCTCCGTCCTCGCCGCCGATCTGTCGGCGATGGAAGCGCCGGCCCTGGAGCTGCCGGCGGGCCCTGCTGAAAATGCCGAGGACGCCGAGGACATCTCGGACGCCGCCTGGGTTGCGCGCGGCAACGGCGACCTCTTCCCCGACCCGGCGCCGGAGGAGAGCCGGCGCCGCTACCTGGCCGGCCTGCTCGCCGAGGGCATCTTCTGGTTCGGCGCGGCGGAGGAGCTGGCGAGCGCCGCGGCGGTCGAGATCGCGGAGCCCCTGGAGCACTCGGAAGGCCTGAAGCGCCCGGCGACCGCGGCGCTCATACCGCCTGCCGAGCCCGCCGCGCCATTGCCGGCGGTCCCCCTGGCGCCGCCGTTCCCGGCGGCTTACCCGTCTCCTCCATTCCCGGCGCACGACTTGGATCTGGACACCCTGGCCGAGCCGGTGCGCCCCTGGCAGCTCCTGGGTGGAGAGGGCGAGACGGCGGAAAGGGCGCCGCGCGAGGGCGAAAGGACGTTGCCGGGCGGCGCTCCGTTCGCGGAGCCGAGCGACGCCTGGGAGGCAGCGAGCACGGCGCCGGAGGAGGAGGTCCGTCCACCGGCGGCGACCGCGACTCTGGGCAACCTCTATCTCCGGCAAGGGCATCGTGAGGAGGCGGAGCGGATCTTTCGCCAGGTCCTGACGCGCGAGCCGGGCAACCTTGCCGCCCGCGAGGCGCTGGAGCGGATCGGGGCCCAGCACGAGCCGCCTCCGCCGCTGTCCCCCCTGACCGCCGCCCAGCTCCTCGCCGGCTACCAGCCGGGCGCCGCGGGAGAGGCCGCGACCGCGACCGCGACGCGGAAAGCGCGCAAGGTTTTCCTGCTGCAGAGCTATCTCGCGCGCCTGCGGCAGCCATGGAGCCGCAATGTTTCTTGAACGGTTGAGCCGCATCAGCGACCAGATCGGCGGCGTGCTGGCGCTGTCGCTGGTCGCGAGGGACGGCATCCCGATCGAGTCGGTCAGCTCCGATCCGGATCTCGACCTCGAGGTCCTCGCCGCCGAGCTCGTCGCCCAGGCGCGCTCGATCTCGGAGAACCACCGCGACCTCAACGTCGGCGCCGTGCAGCAGCTCTCGGTGCTGACCGACCGACTGACCCTGATCGTCAGCGCGGTCACCGAGGAGTACTATCTTCTCCTCGTGCTCGGTCCCGAAGGCAACTACGGCAGGGCGCGCTTCGAGCTGCGCCGGGCGCGGCTGTCGCTGGAGCGAGATCTGCTGTGAGCCCGAAGCCGAGGACGATGCCGGAGAGCGTGACGGGCGATCTGGAAAGATGGCGCTGGGGGGCTAGCCATTGCTGACATTCGAGCAGATCAAGGAGCTGGTCGCGCTGGTTTCCGAGCACCGCCTGGGCGGGCTGGAGATCGAACGCTCCGGGTTCCGCCTCAAGATCGAAGGTCAGCCTGCCCTGCCCGCGCCCTGGCCGCAAGCATCGCTGGCATCGCTGGCGTCGGTCGCCGCCGCCGCCGGGAGCGAGGGGCGGGCGGCAGCTCTGGCGCCGGCGGGCGGCGGCGCGCCGGTTGCGGCCGGCACGCTGCCGGCTGGCGCCGCCGCCCTGCCCGCGCCTGGAGCGAGGGAAGCGCGCGAGGCGGGGGTGGAGAGGGCGGCGCTGCCGCCCGATGCGCACGTGCTCAACTCCCCCATCGTGGGTACCTTCTACCGCTCTCCCTCGCCCGACGCTGCGCCGTTCACCGAGGTCGGTGCGCGGGTGCGCAAGGGGCAGGTGCTGTGCATCATCGAGGCGATGAAGTTGATGAACGAGATCGAGTCGGACGTCGACGGAGAGGTGGCCGAGATCTATCCGCAGAACGCCCAGGCGGTCGAATTCGGCGAGCCGCTGTTCGCCATCCGCATCCGCTGAGACCCGCGGCGCGGACCAGCCCGACCCGCGGAGTCTCGCCATTCAGGCGTCGATCGGCAGCTCGAGATGTTCAAGAAAATCCTCATTGCCAACCGCGGTGAGATCGCCTTGCGGATCATCCAGGCCTGCCGCGAGCTCGGCATCCAGACGGTCGCGGTCTACAGCACCGCCGACCGCGACAGCCTGCACGTGACCTACGCCGACGAGGACGTCTGCATCGGGCCGCCGCCCTCGGCCGCGAGCTACCTCAATATCTCGAGCCTCATCTCCGCGGCCGAGATCACCGGCGCCGACGCGGTCCACCCCGGCTACGGCTTCCTGGCCGAGAACGCCCACTTCGCCGAGGTGGTCGCCGAGTGCCGGCTGGCCTGGATCGGGCCGCGGCCGGAGGTCATCCGCACCATGGGCGACAAGGCCAAGGCGCGCCAGACCGCCGCCGCGGCCGGCGTTCCGGTGCTGCCGGGCAGCCGCGAGCCGCTCGACGACGCCGAGCACGCCGGCAGGCTGGCGGCCGAGGTGGGCTATCCGGTGATCCTCAAGGCCGCCGCCGGCGGCGGCGGGCGCGGCATGCGGATCGTCCACCGCGGAACCGAGATGGCGGGGCAGTTCGGCACCGCCCACGAGGAGGCCATGAAGGCCTTCGGCGACGGCAGGATCTACCTCGAGAAGTACCTCGTCGAGCCGCGCCACATCGAGTTCCAGGTCTTTGGCGACCATCACGGGCGGGTCATCCATCTGGGCGAGCGCGAGTGCTCGATCCAGCGCCGCCACCAGAAGCTGATCGAAGAGGCCCCCTCTCCCGCGCTCACGCCCGAGAGGCGCCACGAGATGGGGGCGGCGGCGGTCCGTCTCTGCCAGGAGGTGGGCTACGAGAACGCCGGCACCGTCGAGTTCCTCCTCGACGTCGACGGCAGTTTCTATTTCATGGAGATGAATACCCGCATCCAGGTGGAACACCCGGTGACCGAGATGGTGACCGGCATCGACCTCGTCAAGCTGCAGATCACGGTGGCGGCGGGCGAGAAGCTGACGCTCGGCAGCGAGCTCAAGCCGCGCGGGCACGCCATCGAGTGCCGGATCAATGCCGAGAACCCGGATACCTTCACTCCCAGCCCGGGCCGGCTGCGGACCTTCCACCTGCCAGGGGGGCCGGGGACGCGCGTCGACACCCACGGCTACGAAGACTACGTGATCCCGCCGCACTACGACTCGCTGGTCGCCAAGCTCATCGTGCACGACCGCAGCCGGCCCGAGACGATCGCCCGCATGTTGCGGGCGCTCGACTTCTTCGTGGTCGAAGGGATCCAGACCTCGATCCCGCTGCACAAGCGGATCGTGCGCGACCCCGACTTCGTGGCCGGCAAGCTGTCGACGCGCTTCATGGAGAGTTTTTTGCGGCGTCAGGCGACGGCAGGCGCGGCGGCCGGCAGCGGCTCCGCCGCCGAGCTCGCCGCCGGCCTGCGCGGACGATGAGCGTGCGCCCCGTCCTCCGGCCGGGCCCGCTCCATGCCCCTCTCCCCGCGCCCCTCTATGCAATCGTCGACGCCGAGGTACTGGGGCCGGCTGGCGTGCCCGGCGCGGTCGGGGAAATCGCCGCTTCAGGGATCGGTTGGCTCCAGCTGCGCGCCAAGTCGTTCTCCGGCCGCGAGCTCTTCACCGTGGCTGAAGGATGCTTGCGGGCGCTCGCGGGGAGCGGAGCGCGGCTGTGGATCGACGACCGCGCCGACGTCGCCGCCCTCCTCCCCGTTGCCGGGGTCCACGTCGGCCAGCACGATCTGCCGCCGCGGGCGGTGCGCCAGGTGGTCGGGGACCGGTTCTGGATCGGGCTCTCCACACACACCCGAGCGCAGCTGGAAGCGGCCGATGCCGATCCCGACGTGGACTTGATCGCGGTGGGGCCGATCTTCCCGACCGCCGGCAAGGCGCGGCCCGACCCGGTGGTGGGAGTCTCGTTCCTGCGCTGGGCGCGGCGGCGCACCTGCAAGCCGCTGGTGGCGATCGGCGGGATCGGCCCCGGCAACCTGGAGCAGGTGCTGGCGGCAGGCGCCGACGCGGCCGCGGTGTTGGGTGCGGTCTGCCGCGGCGGTGTCGCCGCCGTTGGCGCCAACTGCCGGCGCCTGCTCGCGGCGGCCGCGGCGGCGGCGACCCATGCGCCTTCCGGACGCGGCCAGGACCGCGATCCATAGGTGATGATGCGGATCTTCCTCACCGGCTTCATGGGCGCCGGCAAGACCACCGTGGGTCGGCGCCTCGCCGAGCGGCTGGCGCTGCCGTTCGTCGACCTCGACAGCGAGATCGAGCGGCGCGTGGGCAGCAGCGTGCGCGAGATCTTCGAGCATCAGGGCGAGCCGGCATTTCGCGAGCTCGAGCAAGAGGCGCTGCACGACAGCCTGGAGCAGGCGGACCTGGTGGTGGCGACCGGCGGCGGCACGATGAGCTGGGAAGGAAGCGCGCGCCTGATCCGCGCGAGCGGGCTGTCGGTCTGGCTCAACCCGCCGTTCGCGACCATCGTCAGCCGCATCGGCGCGCTGGGCAAGAGCGATCGCCCGCTGTTCCGCGACGAGGTCCAGGCGCTCTCCCTTTACCGCGAGCGTCTGCCGGCCTACCGCAGGGCGGACGTCACGGTGGACGTCGGGCCGGGCGAGAAACCGGAGGAGATCGCGGCCCGGATCGCGTTGCTGATCAGGGAGCGGCGGTGCGCTATCTGATCCTCTCCGACATGCATGCCAACTGGGACGCCTTCGAGGCGGTTCTGCGGCGGGCGCGGCGCAAGCGCTTCGACGCCGCCCTGGTGCTCGGCGACCTGGTCGGCTACGGCGCGGCGCCCAACCAGGTGGTGGAAGCGGTGCGCCGCCTGGCACCCCGGCTCTTTACGGTGCGCGGCAACCACGACAAGGTGGCGACCGGCATCGACCGCGGCATGAACTTCAATCAGACGGCGCTCGCCGCCGCGCAATGGACCACCGAGCGCCTCACCGCCGCCAACCTGCGCTACGTGCGCGAGCTGCCCGCGGGCCCGATCGAGGTGGCGGCGGGGATCGCCATCTGCCATGGCTCGCCGCTCGACGAGGACAGCTACGTCTTCTCCGACGTCGACGCCTTCGAGATCTTCTCGGGCTTCTCTGTGCACCTGACCTTCTTCGGTCACACCCACATTCCGTCGCTCTTCGCGCTCGAGGGGCGGCGGCTGGGGGTGACGGCGCTGCGCGGCACCAGCGGCCGCATCGTGCTCGATCCCGCCGGCCGCTATCTGATCAACCCCGGCTCGATCGGCCAGCCCCGCGACCGCGACCCGCGCGCCTCCTACATGACCTACGACAGCGACCGCCAAGTCGCCCGCTGGTACCGCGTCCCCTACCCGGTCGCCAACGCCCAGCGCCGCATCCACAAGGCCGGCCTCCCCGACTCCCTGGCCGACCGCCTGGCAGTCGGCGCCTAGGAGCGCGGCCTCAATCCCATGCCGGTGGGATCTCTCTCGAGAACCGATTGGTCGCCTTCTTCCGTCAAGTGGGGACACCCGATCCATCCGTCCGGATCCGGCTCCATCCCGTTGATCGGGATGATCGTTCTTCCGAGAGTCCGCTTCATAGGATTGTTTTCCTGTCGAGTGAACGTGGCCGTTCCGTCATCCGTCATCAGGTTCTGCTGGTCGAACACGCGTGAAGACTGGCTCGAGTGCGCAGAGAAGGTCGATCCCCTCGTGGCAAAGGACTCGCCGGGTCACCAGTACATGACAACGGAAGGCGTTGATGACGCGCTCGTAGAGTTGTGCTATCGGGAGTAATTCACGTCCGCTGGCGGAGTCCGCTCACCGCTGGGCCTTGAGAAAATCGAAGACGAGGCTGTTGAAGAGCTGCGGCTGCTCCAGGTGGACGAGGTGGCCGGCGTCGCGCACGACGATGCGCTGGGCGCCCGCGATGCCGGCCTGTATGGCGCCGGCGTGGGCGTGGACGTCGGGGATGTCGTTCTCGCCGACCACGATCAGGGTTGGTGCGTGGATGGCCGGCAGCTGCGCCAGCGGCGAGCCCGGCGGATGCTGCTGGAAGCGGTCGGGATGGCGGAAGTTTTGCGGATTGGCCTCGAACAGTGCCTTGACCCGCTCCTTGATCTGCCGGTGGTCCGCGGCGACGTAGTAGGGATCGCTCACGGCCCAGTACTCGATTGCGCTCTTGAGCTCCTGCGGCTGCGGGGTCGCCGGCAGCCGGCCGCCGCGGGTCAGGAAGTGGTCGGAGTAAGGGAGGCCGCCGACCACCGCGCCGACCAGCACCAGCGCCCGCACCCGCTCGGGGTGGGCGAGTGTGAAGTCGATCGCGAGCCCGCCGCCGGCCGAACAGCCGACGACGGCGGCGCGGTCGATTGCAAGCGCCGAGAAGAGCGCCAGCAGGTCCTCGACGTTCGAGTAAGGCGCGGTGGCGGCCGGCGATCGGCCGTAGCCGCGGCGGTCGTAGCGCACCACGCGGTAGCCGCGCGCGAAAGCCTCGAACTGCTCGCCCCAGGTGACGCTGTGCAGCAGGCCGTCGTGCACCAGCACGAGCGCCGGTCCGTGCCCGGCGACTTCGTAGTAGAGCTTTCCGCCGGCAACCTCGAGCGTCCCGGCCTCGACTCCGGTTGGCGCCGCCGCGGCGGTTTGCACGGCAGGCCCGGCGCTGGCTCTCGCCGCGGCGCCTGCTCCTGCCTCAGCGCCCGCTCCGGCCGCTGCCCCCGCCGCCAGCAGCACTCCGCACAGGGCGCGGGCGACTTGTGCGACCGCGATGCGACCACGCCAGCCGCCGTTCAGTCCTCGCCGCGCTGTGGCCGCCGCGGAGAGCCAACCCGAAGTGGAACGGGAAAACCGGTTCAGCTGCCGATCGAGCTGGCTTTGCGGCATGGCGACCATGCTACACCGACAGGCCGGCCCCCCACGACAGGCGCCTCGCGTCGCAATGACCCCTGTGGGCGCGCTCGGACTTGGAACCGGGGCACCGCGCTACGCTTCATGCAGCTTGCGGACCGCGTCGACGCGGGTGGCGCGCCAGGTGGGTAGCGCGGCGCCGAGGCCGGCCGTGGCGATCACCGCCAGCGCGGCGGCTGCCATGGTCGCGGGACTCCGCGCTGAGACTCCGAAGACCAGGCTCTGCAGCCAGTGCGACGCCGCCCAGGCGGATATGGCGCCGAGGGCGACGCCCGCCGCGATCAGGCGGAGCGCCTGCGCTCCCACCCAGCTCAGGATTGCCGTGCCGCGAGCCCCGAGCGCCATGCGGATCGCAATCTCGTTTTCTCTGAGGTTGACCCAATAGCTGAGCAGGCCGAAAACCCCGACCGCGGCCAGGATGATCGCCAGGGCCGCGAAGAGCAGCTGCAGGAGGGTGCTGAAACGCCGGCGCTCGAGCGTTGCCACAAGGCTCTTCTCGAAGACTTGCAGGCTCTGGATCGGAAGGTTGCGATCGATCTCCCGGACGCGGTGCCGCGCCGCGCTGATCAGCGATGCCGGATCGCCGCTCGTCCTGATCATCACCACCATGGCGGCGGACGGCGCCTGCGAGAAGGGCAGGAAGATCTCCGGCAGAGGCTCGGTGTCCAGTCCCATCTGGCTGACGTTGCCGGCAACCCCGACGATCTGGTAAGTGGGCCCGGCGATATAAGGCCCACCGCTCTTGATCCGGCGGCCCAGAGCCGATTCCGCCGGCCAGTGCTTGCGCGCAAAAGCTTCGTTGACGATGGCGACGCGCGGGGCGCCGGGACGGTCGGCGTCGGCGAAGCCGCGGCCCAGGCGCAAGGGAATGTGCATGGTGCGGAAGTATGTCGGGTCCGCCATATTGAAGAGCGACACCGGCACCTCGCCGGGTGGCGGCGCGGGCTGGTCGACAATCGAGTAGAACCAATCGCCGCAGTCTCCCCCCGACGGCGGGCAGTACACGGCGCCCGCTGCGACGGCTCCGGGCAGATGGCGCAGATCCTCGGTCAAGCGGTCGCGGAAGGCGCCCCGCGACTCGTCGCTCGGGTAGCTCGCGGAGGGCAGGACCAGCTCGAGGGCCACCAGGCGCCGCGGATCGAATCCGAGTGGCGCGGTCTGGGCCGCGATCAGACTGTGCAGCAACAGCGCGGAAGTGAAGACCAGCAGCAAAGTGATGCCAATCTCGGCCACGACCAGCACGCTGCGCAGAGATTGGCCGCCTCTGGCGCCGCTGGCGCCAATCACCGAGCGCGAACCGTCCTTGAGCGGCGCGATGAGGTCCACCTTGCGCAGCGTCCATAGCGGAGCAAGACCCACTACGATCCCGGTCAGGATGGTCGTCGCGCTGCCGAACAGCAGGACCTGCCAATCCAGGGCCGTCTCGGCGAGGCGCGGAATGTCCCGCGGTCCCATCCCGATCAGCGCCCGCAAGCACCAGTGCGCCAGGACCAGTCCCGCCGAGCCGCCAAGCGCCGCCAGCAACAGGTTCTCGGTCAGCAGCTGCCGGGCGAGGCGCGCCCTGCCGCCGCCGATCGCCGCCCGGATGGCCATTTCCCGGGCTCGCGCCGTGCTCCGCGCCAGGACCAGGCTGGCCACGTTCGCGCAGGCGATGGCCAGCACCAGGCCGACGGCCGCCATCAGGATGAGCAGCGTGAGCTTGAATTCCCGCGTCAGGTAATCGGCGAGCAGAGTCGCATATGCGCGATGGTCGTTCTCGGGCCCGGGATCGGCTTCGGCCAGATGCAGCATGATGCGATCCAGATCGGCCTGTGCGGCGGCCGGCGTCACACCCGGCCGCAAGCGGCCCAAGGCGCGAATGGATCCGTGCTGGCCGCGGCTGGGTCTTGCGCTCTTGGACAGCGCCAGGGGCAGGTAGTAATCGACCGGCTTGGTGAAGAACTGGTATCCCGGCGCGGCGACGCCGATGACGCTATAGGGCTCGCCGTCGAGCTGCAGCGTCGAGCCCAACACTCTTGGCTCGTGCCCTAGCCTGTCGCTCCAGAACGTGTGGCTCAGCACGACCGTTTTGGGCGCGCCCGGCCGCTCATCGCTTTCGCTCCACAAGCGACCTGCCTCGGGCCGCATCCCGAGCAGACGGAAAAAGCTGCTGGTCACCAGGCCCGCGCGGGTCAGCAGCGGCTCGTCGCGGCCGGTCAAGGTCAGGTGCGTCCGCTCGAAAGCGGCCAGCTCCCCGAAGGAGTGGTTGTCGTCGCGCCAGTGCCCATAGTTGACCCAGGTGACGCTGATGCCTTCGCTCTTGGCGGTCGATTCGCCCAACCAGACCAGCCGATCCGCATGGGGGTAGGGCAGGGGCCGGAGCAGCACCGAATAGATCACGCTGAAGATGGCGGTGTTCGCGCCGATGCCCAGGGCGAGCGTCAGGATGACGACCAGCGAGAAGCCCGGCGCGCGGCGGATGCCGCGCAGACCGTAGCGCAGGTCTTGCAGGAGCGACTCGAAGGTCGGGAAGCTCCAGGCCTGGCGCGCCAGCTCCGCGGTCAACGTCACGTTGCCGAAATGCCGCCGCGCCGCGGCGCGCGCCGCTTCCGGGGTCATGCCGCGGGCGATGTTCTCGTCGATCTCGAGCGCGATATGGGCCGCCATCTCTTCGTCGAGCTCGGCGGCCAGGCCGCGGCGGCGGGTCACGAGAGCACCCAGCTTCGACCACCATTCCCGCATGACGAAAGTCCTCCGGGCTCCGGGCCTCTCCGGGTTCCGGGCCTCCTAGGTCTCCGGGGCCAGGATCCGCCCCATGGCCAGGACGAACCGCCGCCACCTCCCGGCCGCCGCGACGAGCTGCTTGCGGCCGAGCGGCGTCAGGCGGTAGTACTTGGCCCGGCGGGCATTGGGCGAGGTTTTCCACTGCGCCGTGATCCAGCCGCGCTGCAGCAGCCGCTGCAGAGCCGGATAGAGCGAGCCGTTGTCGACCACGAACTCGCTCTCCGACTGCCGCTCCAGGAACTGCCCGATGCCGTAAGCGTGGTTGGCGCCGAGCTGCAGGCTGCGCAGGATCAGGACCTCGAGCGTCCCTTGTAGGAGCTCGAGCCGCTCACGTCGATCGTCTACCGTAGACATGCTACCTATAATGAGCCCGGCCACGGCCGGCTGTCAAGCCGGAGCCGGAGCCAACGAAACTCCCCGGAGCAAGAGGGAGGGGGCGTCCCCTTCCCCCCCGGAGGGGTGGGAAGGGGATCGAGGGGTTGCGGGGGGCGATCCGATGGATGCTTCGAGTAGGCGTCCACCGCCACATCGCAGTCGGAAGCAGCCGGCGGGGACCAGAACGCCGGACCGGCCGGCTACTACCAGCTGCCAGGAAAGTGGACTAACCGGCCTTGCCCAGGGCGTCCAAAGTGCGCAGCTGGCGCAGGCGCTGCCAGGCGGCGAGGATGCCGCCGGCCAGGATGACGTAGAGGCCGCCCCAGACCAGGACGATGAGCGGCTTGCGGGTGACGTCCAGCGAGAGCTTGGCGGGATTGGCGACGCCGTCCACGTCGAGCCGCACTTTTCCGCTCGAGGCATTGATGCCGGAGACCAGGATGGCGCCGCCGCCCGGAAGCGCGGCCGGCGGGGTCTCGACCCGGCCGTCGACCGGGTTCATGCGGTAGAGCGGCCGCACGATCGCGGTGCGGCCCCCCTGGGTGGCCTCGACCACGGCGCCGACGGTGAACGGGCGGCCGCTCTCCATCTGGGCGACGGCGTTGCCCTCGGCCTGGAGGTCGAAGCGGACAAAGCGTAGGCGCGCCGCGCCGACGCTGCCGCTCTCGCCCTGGGCGAGCTCGAGACGCGGCTGGCCGGGATCGAGCTCAATCGGCGAGACGTAGAGGTCCATGAGCGCGAAGTTGCGGATGTCGGGATTGACCATCAGCTGGCGCGTGCGGTCGTTGAGGAAGAGCCTGGGATAGACCTTGAAACGTTCGCCGTGGCGCTCCACGGCGACCTCCAGCCGCTCCTTCTCCCTGCCGTGGCGAGGGAGGAAGCGGACGAAGGTGAGGGTCATGTCGCCGACCCGCTGCGGCGCCCCCTGGACCAGCGTCACCTTGACGCTCTGGTCGTAGCCCGCCGAGGCCAGGATGCCGAGCAGGATGATGCCCACCCCGACGTGCGCGATGTAGCCGCCGGCCCTCGCCAGCCCCCCCGCCGACCGCGCCAGCTCCCAGCTCTTCTTGCCGTTGCTGGCCAGGGCGAACGCGGCCAGGAAGACGAACAGCAGGTGGAGCGGGTGATCGACCCGCCAGAGGAGCGCCGCGCCGGTGACCGCGGCGGCGGCGGCGCCCGGCCCCAGGAGCTTGGCAGCCAGCGCGCGGCCGTTTTCGCCGCGCCAGGTCAGATAGGGGACCACGGTCAGCAGCAGCGCGATGAGCAGGGCGAGCGGCAGGTTGACGCGGTTGTACCACTCCGGGCCGACCTGGCCCGGGTTGGGGAGGAAGCGGGTCAGCAGCGGCGCCGAGGTGCCGGCCAGGATGACGGTCGCGGCGACCAGCAAGACGATGGTGGCAAGCACCATGAAGGTGCCGCGCGACAGCACCGGGTCCTCGTTGGCGCCGGTCGGCACCCGCCGGAGCCGGGTGGCCAGCAGGTAGACCGAGAGCAGCAGGAAGAAACCCATGATGCCGACCAGCCAGCCCGCCAGGCCGAGGTCGACGAAGCTGTGGACGGAGAAGTCGGCGAGCACCCCCGAGCGGGTGAGGAAGGTGCCGTAGAGCACCGACATGAACATCAGGGTGGCGAAGACGTAGTTGGCGCGCCGGAAGCGCCCGCGGGCGCGCTCGAGGTGCAGCCCATGGATGAGCACGGTGCCGAAGAGGAAGGGGATGAAGGAGGCGTTCTCGACCGGGTCCCAGCCCCAGAAGCCGCCCCAGCCGAGCGTCTTGTAGGCCCAGTAGCCGCCCATCAGGATGGCGGTGCCGAGCACCAGGAAGCCGCCCAGCGCCCAGGGGAAGGCGCGCGCCGCCCAGCCCTCGTAGTCGCGCCGCCAGAGCGCCGCCATGGCGAACGAGAAGGGGATGGCGGCAGCGGCGAAGCCGACGAACATGATGGGCGGGTGGATCACCATCCAGTTGTCCTGCAGCAGCGGATTGAGCCCCTGGCCGTCGAGCGGCGAGTCGAGGCGCATCGCGAAGGGGCTCTTGCGCACCAGGATGAAGAGCAGCCCGAGCAGGGTGAGCAGGTAGACGCCCATCACCGCGGGCTCGGCCTTGCCGGCCGCCCGCTTGAGCGCCAACCCGAGCAGCGTTCCCCAGAGCAGCCAGATCATGAAGCTGCCCTGCTGGCCCGCCCAGAAGGCGGCGAACTGGTAGTGGCCGGGCAGATCGAGACCCGAGTAGCGGTAGACGTAATCGATGCGGAAGTCGCGCAGCACCAGCAGCAGCACCAGCAGCAGCGCCGCGAGGCCGATCGCCATGGCGAAGAAGTCGTAGGCGCGGCGGGCGAAGACGAGCGCCGAGGCGTCGCCGCGCAGGACCAGCGAGTAGCCCCACAGGCAGGAGAGCGCGAACGCCAGCGAACACCAGAGCGCCAGGGCGCCCGGCAAGTAGAGATGGGTGATGGTGTCCAAAGGGGCGGTCTCCTCTCGGGGTCGGGCGCTCAGGGCCGTGCAGGCGGCGGGGCGGGGCGAGCGGCCGGGTTGGGCCGCGCTCTGCCGGCGGGAAGGGCGTGGGCAGCCCGTCAGGCGCGGTGGCTAGCCGTAGGTCTTCTGGACCTCCGCCCCCTGATATTTGCTCGGGCACTTGACCAGCAGCTTGCTGGCCAGGAACTCCTCGGCCCGCCCATCGTAGCGTCCGATGGCCACGATGCTGATCGCGTCCTCGAAGTTCGCCGGCCGGACGCCCTGGTAGCGCACCCGGACCGTGTCGCGCGTCTTCGGATCGCGCAAGGTGAAGAGCATCGACGAACGGGCCGCCTCGTAGGACGAGCTCCCCTTCTCGAGCCCCCCCGCCACCTGCACCAGCCGGTCAGTGGCGCGAGCCTGCTGGTAGTTGACATAAGGAGTCAGCGCGTCGCGGAACGACGACAGCGAGAATCCCGCGAAGGCAAGCAGCAGGATGCCTCCGAAGAGGAGCAGGCGGGTGCTATTCGAGCGCTTCGAGGGGGGGGCGATGCTCATGGCTCGTTCTCCATATCTTCCAGCCTGCGCACTTTGCGCTGCAGGCGGCGCAGGTAGAGGAAGAGGCCGGTCCAGATGATCAGGTTGACCACCAGGACCCAGCCGATGCCGCCGCTCACCGTACTGCCGATCATGGTCGTTGCCGCCTCCTTGTCGCGTCTGCTCTCGTCGGCGCTCTCGTCAATCAAGGTGCGCGCGGCGGCCGCTCACGCGCCCTCGGACGCCCGGGTCGCCAGCGGCGCGGCCTCGTTGCTCGCCGGGGTCCCTGCCCGGGCGATCTCATCGGGCGCGCGGGTCCCGACCCGCGCTTCATCGGGCGCCCGGGTCCCTTCCCGGGCTTCGGCCCTCTCCTCCAGGGCGAGCAGGCGGCAGCGCAGGTTGTGCAGCCAGAAGAAGAGGGCGGTGAATCCGGTCCCGCTGGCGAGCAGCACCTGCAGCATCCGCGCTTCCATCTCGACCTTGCCGCGCGCGTTGACCACCGAGTCGGGGTGGAGCGAGAAGGTGATCCGCGGCACGATGAAGAAGAGGAAGGGAGTCACCACCAGGCCGAGCGCCGCGTACGCCGCGGCCAGCCGCGCCCGTTTCTCGCCGTCCTCGACGGCGTCGCGCAGCGCCAGGTAGGCGCCATAGAAGACCAGGGCGATGACGATCGAGGTCTGGCGGGGGTCCCAGTTCCAGTAGGCGCCCCACATGATGCGCGCCCAGAGCGAGCCGGTCACCGTCGCCAGCAGCCCGAAGACCAGCCCGAGCTCGATCGCCACCCGCGCCGCGCGGTCGTGCCGTTCGTGGCGCCCGGCGAAGAGATAGCGCACGCTCCAGACGCCCGCTGCCAGGAAGGCCACGAAGGCGGTCCACGCCATCGGCACGTGAAAAAAGAGGATGCGGCTCGACTGTCCGATGAAGCCCTGGGCGAGCGGGGCGTAGAGGAAGGCCCCCGCGAGCACCGCGGACATCCACAGCCACAACAGCCAGGCGAGCGTGCTCTTCAGGGATTCCATACCACGGGGAACAGCATCAGTCCGGCGACGGTAACACTCGCATCATACAGGAAAAGCTGCATCAATGTCATCTCGGCGGTGGTGCCCGCCGCCCCGCCGCCGGCGAACGCTTCGCGGCTGAGCGCGACCGCCATCAGCACGAGCGGCAGGAGCACCGGGAAGGAGAGGACCGCAAAAAGCGTCGCCTTGCCGCGCGCCTGCGCGATGATCGCCGCCACCAGGGTGCTGCCGGCGGCCAGCCCGTAGCCGCCGGCGGCCAGGGCCGCGATCAGCAGGCCCGGCCGGGCGACGGCCGAGCTCATCACCGCCAGGTAGAGCGGCGTGATCAGCGCCTCGAGGGCGGCGGTGAGCGTCGCGCCGTAGGCCAGCTTGCCCGCGAAGACTGTCGACGGCCGGGCCGCCAGCCGCAAGGCGGTCGCGCTCTGCGTCTCTTCCTCGTGGACGAAGGCGCGGGGCAGTCCGGCCGCCGCCGCGAAGAGCAGGATCAGCCACAACAGGACCGGCAGCACGCCGGTGCCGTGGGCGAGCGAGATGCCGAGCGGCCCCAGGCTGACGCTGATCGTCACCAGGGTGGTGAGGGCGAAGAGCGCCAGGGTATTGAGGGCGTAGCGGGTGCGGAACTCGCACCGCCACTCCTTGGCGAACACCGCCGCCGCCTCAGCCGCCCAGGTCGAGGCGCGCCGCCACACCGGCGATCTCCAGCGGGGAAGGGGTTGCGATCACCGCCAGCCCGGGCTCGCCGCCGCCGTCCTCGGGCGCCAGATGCTCGGCGAGCAGCCGGCCGGTGGCCGCGAGCCCCGGTGCGTCGAGGTTCTGGAACGGCTCGTCGAGCAGCAGCAGCGCCGGGCGGTGGAGCAGCGCCCAGGCCCAGCGCAGGCGCTGGCGCATGCCGGAGGAGAGCGCCCCGGCGAGGCGGTCGCCGGGCAGGCCGAGCCGCGCCAGCAGCGCCTCGCCGCGCTCTCGCCCCAGGCCGCGCAGACGCGCGAAGAAAACCAGGTTCTCCGCCACCGTCAGCTCGCCGTAGAAGGCCAGATCGGGGGCCACCAGGCCGACCCGGCGCCGCCTCTCCGCCGCCCCGAGCGGCGGCCCGTTCTCGCGGTAATCGACGCTGCCCGCGTCGGCGGCCAGCAGGCCGGCGAGGCAGCGCAGCAGGGTGCTCTTGCCCGAGCCGTTGCGCCCGGTCACCAGCAGCGCCTCGCCGGCCGCCGCGCCGCCCGAGATCCCGCGCAGCACGGCAAGGCGCCCGAAGCGGCGATGCAAGCCGTCGAAGCGCAGTGAGGCCGGCATGGGAGGGCGAGTATACGTCGCGCCCGGCCGCTCGCGTCACGTGCTCGCGCTCCCGGTCGCGGCGCAGCTCGGGATGCAGCAGCTCCTGGGGCTGCCATGCGCCGACCTCCGGGCAGGTGCCGCCCGGGCGGCCTGGCGGGCGGTGAAAGAATTCTTGTCGGGGGAAGGGCGGTGGTAGAGCCGGGCGCCGTGGTTCGCGGCCGCGGCTTTCGCCTGTCGCGGCACTCCCCGCAGGTCGGAACCCGTCGACCATCAGTGTGTCACGAGCCTGTGCCAGGGAAGCCCCCGTGCGGGGGCGCCGAGCCGTTGTGCCGCTTCGGTGAGAAGCTGGCGCGCCGTGTCGACCGAGGACAGGGGCGTGCAGTGAGTTCGCGTGGCCCAAACTGACCAGGGTTCCAGAACCAGGCGATGCGCTCCGGTGTCGCCATGGACCTCCTGGCTGTGCACGAGGAGCCTTGTTGCGAGCTCCTTGGCGGCCGGACCCGACGCATCTACGGAACCGAGATTCTCGGTCTCGGCCAGAAGTCGCCTGGCGGCAGGCGAGAGACTCCGAAGTTGCCAGGGCTCGCGTGAAAGAGCAACGGCCAGAAGAGCGGACCATAGGTCGCGGTGCACGAAGGTGACCTTGCCGGCCATGAGCTTGGTTGTGAGAACGTCGGGATGATCGGCGAGCTCGGTGAGGGTGTGAAAGATGAGGTGGGCCTGAGGATGGGACCACCAAGTGGTCTTGAGGGACTCGCCGGTGACGAGGGAGACGACGTTTGGAAGGGTCTTGTCCTGCTCGAGGAGCAGGCCGAGATCCTCGAGCGCGGCCAAGATGCGCGAATCCATGAGGCCATCACCGAAGGGAAGACCACATCGACATTCCGATCAATACGCTAGCACTCTCGAGACCGGTTTTGGCGGTCGGCGATGGTGCCCTTGGCTCCTGAATTCCCGGCGCCGGCTACCCCGCCGTCCGCTGCGCGGTGACTACGAGGTCGGGGTCGTGAATGGTGAGCCTCGCGGCGGGGCTCTCGCCGGAGAAGCGGATGCGCACTGCCTCGGCTCCAGCTGGCGAGAAGACTCGCGCGCCGAGGTGAGACAGCGGGCGCGCCATGGCGTCCGCCCGCTGGATGCTGAGCCCGTCCTTGTACGTGTCGACGAGGAAAACGTCGCTCGCCAGCGCTCCGAAGCGATACCGCCCGAGCACGGAGGATCTGTCCTCCTGGGCGAGAGGTTGGGTCGGCGCGCCCTGATCGGCATCGCCGAGCGTCTCGAGGTAGCCCAAGACCGGCACCGCGCGCTCGCCGCCGGCCCGCGCATGCGCGAGCAGCGTGATGCCGTGCGGGCCCTTGATGCGCTGGGCGCCCGGCCACGCTGCTACCAGCGCCTTGACGACCTCGAGCTGACCGAGCATCGCCGCCGAGAACAGATCCGGCCGCGCGCCATTCGCGAGCAGGAGCTCGGCGATATCGCGTTTGCCCATATGGGATGCCGCGCCCAGCGCCGACTCCCAGTCGCCGAAGCCCCAATCCCAGGTGGCGCGCGCGAGCGACGGCTGCCGCGTCACCAGCTCCTTGACTCGTGCGAAGTTGAAGTGCGCGACGGTGACCAGCTCACGGACCAGCGCGGGCGTCTGAGTCGGATAGAGATCGGGCAGCGGCGTAGCAGCCTCGACAGGCGCTGCGGTCGGCACTGCGGCGCCATCAGATCCGGCCGATCCGAGCGGGAATCCGCGGCCAATCGACGCGCCCATGCTGGCAATGACTACGCTCGAGCTCGTTCTGGCGAGAAAGTGGCGACGGGAAAGCGACATGCACGAACCTCCTTGGTAGGCGGAAGGCGCCGTTGATTCTGCGCCCCATGAAGGGTTGTACGCCAAGCTTTCACGCGTTGCGAGCGAAGAGTTGCGAGGAAAGCGTGAGGAATGGGTGAGGGGAAACTAGCGCCCGCTGCCGATGCGTTGCGTGGCGGCGGCGGCAACGGTCTCGGCGATACGACTTGCCAGGCCCTGGTCCACAACGGCGGGCGATGCGAAGCGGCCTACCCACAAGTGCCGTTGATCGCGCGCTCGGATCAGATGGGTCAGCACCGTGAGCCCCCGTTCGCTCGGCTGGATCTGGCCGAGCACGATGAAGTCGGCGTGCAACGAAGAGGCGATGGTTTCCAGGTTGAGCAGAGGCCGCGGCGTTCTGAGGATGGCGGCGTTGCCGATGACGCTCCAGCGGGTCGAGTCCCTCGCCAACCGCTCGACCAGGGCGTCGGTGAAGACCTGCGCGACGCGGTCGAGGTCCCGGTGGTCGGTTTCATTGTCGAACAGGGTGACCGCCACCGTCGGAACGGTCGAGGAACGCGTCGAGAGGACGACGGCAGCGCCGGCGAGGATCAGCGCCGCAACGCTCAGTGCGAGGCGCAGCACGGCTCGGCGACCGTCCTTGGCGAGCGGCGCGGCACCTGAAGGCGCGGGTTCGACTGCCTGGCCAGGCGGCGGCGGTTCGAGCTCGGGTGAGCAGAGGCCATCGACAGCCGCCAGAAAGCGGTATCCGCGCTTGGGCAGCGTTTCGATGAAGCGCGGTGCGCTCGCCGAATCGTCGAGGGCGATCCGGATTCGCCTTACGCAGTAGTTGAGGCCGCGCTCGAAGTCGACGAAGGTATCGGCGGGCCAGATCTCCTTCTGCAGCTCCTCGCGCGACACGACCTCTCCGGGGCGGCACGCAAGGACGGCCAGCACCTTGGCCGGCTGAGGCTCCAAGCGCACGCGCGAGCCATCGGTGATCAACTCACCTGAATGCAGGAAAAACTCGAAGCGGTCAAAGCGTAGGACGGTGGGCATCGCGGTGAAACTTTTACTCCTTAGCCCCCACCGGCGGTGCCGATCCCGAGGGATGCAACGGCGCTGCGATGTGGCGGTGGAGGCCTACTCGAAGCATCGATCGGATCGCCCCCCGCAACCCCCGCGAGTCCCCTTCCCGGTTGTCGGAAGCCGCCGGGTCCCTGCCCGGCGGCGCCGGGGGGGAAGGGGACGCCCCTCCCCTGGCGCACGGACCAGTTTTCATCTAGATCATACGCCGCGATCACGAACGCTCCATAGCAGTCCGATCCGTGCGGAATGGGGCTTCGGTTTGGCATAGCATGGCGCGGTCATGCGAAGGCTGCGATGCAGGAAGACCTTGAGCGCCTGTCTGCTGCTGGGCGCGCTCGCCTGCGCGCCAGGAAGGGGGCGACCGGCGGCGGCTCCCGACCTGGCGCGGCCGAGGGTCGCCGAGAACGAGGTGCGCGCGCTGCTGCTGCTGCTGGTCGAGCGGCAGGCCTATGAGCGGGTGACCGTGGAGCAGGCGCTGCGCGGCGGGCCGGAGCTGCGCGAAGAGCTGGCGGTGACGCTAGGGAGGATCCATGGCGACCGGCCGGCGGAGGCGGCGCCGGAGCAGAAGAGCGAGAGCGAGCGGCGGCAGTCGGCTGCCGGTCGGCCAGCCGCTGTCGCGGGGGCGGCGGAGGGGCGGCAGGTGCTGGCCGGGCTGCTCCTCGACGAGGTGCCGGCGGTGCGCCGGGCGGCGGCGTTCAGCCTGGGCCTGCGGGGCGATCCCGCGGCGCAGCCGGCGCTGCTGCAGGCGGTCGGCGGCGGCGACCGCGAAACCGGGATGCTGGCGGTCGAAGCGCTGGGGCGGCTCGGGGCCACGATCGCCGACGTCGCCGAGCAGCTCCTGCCGCTGCCGGAAGAAGAGCGCTGGAGGCGCCTGCTCCCCTATCTCTTCCTCTTCAAGGAGCCGGCGGTGGTGCCGCTCGCCACGCTCGGGCTGGAGCAGAAGGACCAGGCGCTGCGGCGGGCGGCCGCCTATGCCCTCGCCCGCGACCCCTTGCCGGCCGCGGCGCCGCGCCTGCGGGCGCTGCTCGGCGATGCCGATCCGCTGCTGCGCTCCTGGTCGGCGCGCGCGCTCGGCCGGCTCGGCACCTCGGGCGGCGAGGAGATGGCGGTGCTCCTGCCGCTGCTCTCCGACCCGGCGGCCGGTCCCGCCATCCAGGCGCTGCGCGCCGCGGCGGCGCTCATCGCCGCCCGCCAGGCCGCTCCCGCCGCGGCCTGGAAGCCGCGCCTGCTGGAGCTGCTCGCCGACCCGCGGCCTGCGCTGCGGACCACCGCGCTCGAGGTCGCCGGCGCCTGGCTCCCTGATCCGCAGCTCGAGCAGGCGCTGGCGGCGCGCCTGCCGCGCCCCGGCGCCGGCCCAGGGGCGGACCCAGCAGCGGCCGCCCCGCCGCAGCTGCCCGCCGGCCCCCCGGGCGCCGCCCCTCCTCCCTCGCGGTCATCGGCGGCGGTGCCGGCGGCGGTGGAGCAGGGCCTGGCGCTGGTCGCTCTCGCCCGCGGTCGCGCTCCGCGGGCGGCGGCGCTGGCGGAAGCGGCGGCAGGCGCGGCCGACCCCTGGCTGCGCGCGCGGTCGGCGGAGGCCGCCGGCGTGCTGGGGCAGCCGGGGCTCCTGGCGCGTCTGGCCGCCGACCCCAGCCCACTGGTGCGCGAGACGGCGCTCGGCGCCAGGCTCGAGGCGGCGGCCGTGGCCGAGGTGGGTCCCCAAAACGAGGGGTCCGCGGCGAGTGCCCAGGGCCAGGGCTCCGCCTCAGCCATCGCCGCCGCCGCCCTCGATGACCCGGACGAGGGGGTGCGCACCACGGCCTGCGAATGGCTGGCCGCGCACCCCGTCGTGCCGCTCGCGGCGCTCGCCAGGGAGCTCGCCGTGGCATTGCAGGACAGCTCGATCGAGTCGGGCCTGGGAGCGGTCAAGGCGCTGGCAGCGCGCGGCGAAGCCCAGGCGCTCGAGCGCGGCGCGATCGTCGCGTTGCTCGAGAAGGTGAGCGGCGACCGGCGGCAAGCGCTGCGGCGCGCGGCCGCGACGGGCCTGGCGCGCCTCGGCCGGCCTGTGCCGCCCGGCCAGCCGGCGGCGGCCGTGCGCGGGCTCGAGGTCTACCGCCAGATCGTCGAGCGGACCCGGCGGCCGCGCACGGTCGAGATCCGCACCTCGCGCGGCAGTCTGCGCGCCCGCCTCGACTGCCCGCGAGCGCCGCTCACCTGCCTCAATTTCCTCGAGCTGGCGAGCCAGGGTTTCTACGACGGCCTGCTTTTCCACCGCGTGGTGCCGGACTTCGTCGTGCAGGGCGGCGACCCGCGCGGCGACGGCTTCGGCGGTCCGGGCTACGTCATCCATGACGAGATCGACCGCCTGCGCTATGCCCGCGGCGTTCTCGGCATGGCGCTGGCCGGCGCCGACACCGGCGGCAGCCAGTTCTTCATCACCCTCGCGCCGCAGCCGCATCTCGACGGTCGCTACACCGCCTTCGGCGAAGTCGTCGAGGGTGGCGAGCTGCTCGACTCGATCGAGGTCGGAGACCGCATCGAGCGGATTGTTGCGCTAGACTGACGCCGATGAGCGCCGCCTTCTTCTCAGCCATCGTCCTGGCCGGCGCGGCTCTGGCCGGCGCGCCGGACACCGCGCCCGCTTCGGCGTCGCCGGAGCCGGGCGCGGCGAGCGCGACTCCCCCGGCCGCGGTGTCCGCAGCCGGAGCAGCTGGCGCAGCCGGCGTGGCAAGCACATCCAGCGCAGCCCAGCCGCCGGCGGCGCCGGCCCGGCCGGCTCAGCCGGCTCAGCCGGCTCAGCTGGCTCAGATCCTCGTCGGGCCGCTGACCCGCTCGCAGGTGGAGAGCGCGGCCCCGGCCTGGATCCAGGCCGGAGTGGAAGCCCACCCCGACCCGGCCGCGTCCCGCGCCCTGGCCAGCGTCGAGCCGGGTGCGGAGGTCACGGTCTTTCTCGGCACCTGGTGCTCCGACAGCCGCCGCGAGGTGTCGCGGCTCTGGCGGGCATTCGACGACATCGGCATCGATCCCGCCGATCCTGCCAACGGAGCCGCCGCCGCCGCGGCCGGCTCGCTGGGGTCCACTGCCGCGGCCCGCGCCCTGCCCTTCACCCTGCGCTACATCGGGGTGGACGAGGCCAAGCAGCAGCCGGCCGGCCCGGTGGCGGAGATCGGGCTCAAGTACGTGCCGACGTTCGTCGTCTGCCGTAACGGCCGTGAAGTCGGACGCATCGTCGAGAGCTCGCCCCATGGCGTCGAGTCGGACCTGCTGGACCTGCTCAGCGGCAGGGCCTCCGGACTGCTCACCGCCAGCGCCAAGCTGGCTCCCGCCAAGAGCGGCCCCGAGAGGTCCGCTCCACCCCCCGACCTATAGTGTGGTAGGGACCGCGGCGGTCCAGCCCAGCGCTCGGCCTGCAACCTTGGCCGGGACCTTGCGTATCCACTCATGACACGGGGAGCGGAGCAGCCGACCGACGAGGATCTGGTTGCCGCGGTCCTCGGGGGCGATCGGGACCGCTTCGGCGACCTGGTTGAACGCTACCAAGGGCGACTGGTCAACTACCTCTTTCGCCTGCTGCGCAACGCGGAAGATGCCCACGACCTGGCCCAGGAGGTGCTCGTCAAGGTGTATCAGGTTCTGGACCGCTATGACCCGCAGTACAGGTTCTCCACCTGGCTCTTCCGCATCGCCCAGAACGCTGCGATCGATCAGATCCGCCGGCGGCGCCTGAAGCTGGTGTCGCTGCGCCAGGAGGACGGGGAAGGAGAAGGACGCGATTGGGACCTGCCGTCGCCGGAGCGAGGACCTTACGGCGATCTGCGCAACCGCGAGCGGGGCGGCGCCATCCAGCAGGCAATCGACGCCCTGCCCTGGGAGTACCGGGAGCTGATCATGCTGCGCCATTTCGGCGAGCTCCCGTACGAGGACATCGCACGGCTCAAGCAGATGCCTCTGGGGACGGTGAAGAACAAGCTGTTTCGGGGTCGGCAGATGCTCAAGGAGAAGCTGCAAAGCTTCCTCTCCGACTGAGCAGCCGCGAGGACACATCATGGACAGGCCGGACCACATGCCCTTTCGCGACTGGCTGGACCTCGAGGCCGACGGCTGCCTCGCCGCCGAGCAGCGCGCCGCGCTCGATCAGCACCTCGCCGTCTGTGCCGACTGCCGGAACGAGCGCGCGGAGCTCCAGCAGATGCTGGCGCTGCTGCGCTCCGCGAGCATCACCGTCGGACCCGAGTTTCGCGAGCGTGTCATGGCGTCGCTCCCCGCCGCGGGTTGGGAAGCGCGCCACCCGCGGACCTGGACCTTCCCGGTGGCGGTGTGCGCGCTGCTCATGGCGGTCGGCGCCGGCCTGCTCGCGGCCTCCTCTCGCCTCGGCTCGGCCTACTCGGTGGCCGCCGCGGTGAGCGGCATGCTGCGCGCCGTGGTGATGGCCGGAGCGGGACTGATCACCTCTTCCTGGCGCTGGATCGGGATGTTTGCCAGCGACAAGCTCTCTTCGCCGATGAGCCTCACCGCCTTCGCCGTCTTCGTGCTTTGCCTCAACCTGCTCCTGGTGTCGCTGATCCGCCGCCGGCGCGGCGGCGAGCCGCAAGGGCTGGGTGCCCCCAGCCCCCCGCGCGCCGATCGCCGGCGGCATGACCCCGATCAGCGCGAGCGGGGCGGCGAGCCTCGCGACGGACGCTGACGGCCGCCCTTTATTCACATCGGCGCTTGCCGGCGCCACGGCGCCAGGGCGCAAGGCCAAAAGGGTGCGACCGGTGGCGGGCGCCGGCGGCACGAAAAGGCGACGGCGGCTGCGGCGCTGGCAAGCGGCCGCCTCCTCGCGCTAGATTCCCGATGTGAAGATCTTCCTTCAGAGCCTGGTCTTGCTGGCCGCCGGCGTCCCCGGGGCTGCCCCGGCGTCCCCGCCCGCCCCGCCGGCTGCCGCGATCCCCGCGGCTTCCCTGGCTCGGGCGGCTCCGCTGCCCGCCGCGGCCGCCCCGGCCTCATCCGTCCCGGGCGGCAAGATCGCGCTCGAGCTGGAGGCGGGGAGCGTCGCCCACCACCAGCTGGTGGCGATGGGCCGCGACATCGTGGTCGCCGGCGACGCGCTCGCCGACGTCGCCGCCTTGCAGGGCTCGGTGATCGTCACCGGGCACGTGGGCGGCGACGTGATCGTGCTGGGCGGCAACGCGCGGCTCGGCCCGCGGGCGCGGGTCGACGGCGACATCTCGGTGGTGGGCGGCACGATCCAGGCCGATCTTGGCGCGCGCATCGGCGGCCGTTCGGTCTCCTACCCCAACGCCTCGCCGAGCCTGGTCGCGCTGCTCGAGGGCCCCAGCCTGGGCCTGGCCGCTTTCTCGCCGGTCGTGGTCGGCGCCAAGCTGGCGCTGCTCGCCGCCTGGGCGGCGCTGCTGCTCTTCTTCTTCGCCGCCAGTGGCAGGCAGCTGCTGGAGACCGCCGCCGACGTCCGCCGCGAGCCGTTCCGCAGCTTCATCACCGGCTTGACCGGAGTGGTGACGCTGTGCCTCACGGCGCTTGCCTTCAGCGTATTCCTGGGCGGCCTCGCCTGGGCGCCGCTGCTCGCCCTGGTCATGCTGCTCGGTCTCGCTCTCAAGCTCTGGGGCATGGTGGCGGTTTTCTACGCCTTCGGTGACTGGATCATGCGGCGGGTGGCGCGCCGTCATTTGCGGCCGCTCAATGCCGCCACCGTCGGGTTGCTGCTGCTCGGCGTGCTCAAGTTTCTGCCTTACGTCGGCGTCTGGAGCTGGACCGCCGCAAGCCTGGTCGGCGTCGGCGCCACCCTGTCGACCAAGTTCGGGCGGCGCGAGCTCTGGTTCAACCTTGCCTGACCTCCGGCCCCCGACGGTCAACCTCTGATGCCAAGCGGCGATCTGGCGGCGAGACTCGGCCTGGCCATCGACTCGTACCGCGGAGAGCTGGCGAAGCTCACCGCGGAGCTGATCAGGATACCGAGCGAAAACCCGCCTGGCCTGCACTATCGCGAGTGCGCCGAGGCGCTGCGGCGCGAGCTTCTGAGCCATGGGCTCGCGGCGGAAGTGATCGCGGCGCCCGAGGAGCGCTTCGCCGTTCGCGGCTTCTACGGCGCGGGCGAGCCGACCCTCTACTTCCACGGCCACTACGACGTGGTGCCGGCGCAGAGCCGCGAGCAGTTCGAGCCCGAGACGAAGCAGGACAACCTCTTCGGCCGCGGCTCGGCGGACATGAAGGGCGGCCTGGCGGCGATGATCGGCGCGGTGCGGGCGCTCGCGGAATGCGGCGTGCCGCTGCGCGGGCGCGTCGGCCTGAGTTTCGTCCCGGATGAGGAGACCGGCGGCCGCCACGGCTCGCGCTACCTGGCCGAGCGCGGGCTGCTGGGCGCCGGCGGCATCGGCATGATGACCGCTGAGCCGACCGGAGGAAAGATCTGGAACGCCTGCCGCGGCGCCATCTCGCTGCGGGTGCGGGTCAAGGGCCGGCCGGTGCACGTCGGGCTCCACTACCGCGGCGTCAACGCCTTCGAGAAGGCGCTGCCGGTCACCGCCGCCCTGCTGGCGCTCAAGCGTGAGGTCGAGTCGCGCCAAACCGCCTACCGCATCGAGCCCGAGGCGGCGCGCGGCTCGATCCTGATGCTGGGCGGCGAGGCCGCGGGCGGCGACAACTTCAACGTGGTGCCGGGCGAGTTCAGCTTCACCGTCGACCGGCGGCTCAATCCGGAGGAAAGTCTCGAGCAGGAGAAATCGCGCCTGCTCGATCTCTTCGAGCGCCTGCGCGGGGAAGGCTGCGATCTCGAAGTGGACGTCTTCCAGGAGGGCGCCTCGGCCGGCCTCTCCCAAGACGCCCCGCTCTCCCGCGCGCTCGCCGCGAGCATCGAGGAGGTGACCGGGCGCGAGGCGGAGTTCGAGCTCTGCCCGGGCCTGCTCGAGATCCGCTTCTACGCCGAGCGCGGCGTGCCGGCTCTCGCCTTTGGCCCCGGGCTGCTTTCCGTCTCGCACGGCCCGCACGAGTTCGTGCAGCTCGGCGCCGTCCGCGACTGCGCCCTGGTCTACGCCCTCACCGCCGCTCGCCTCCTGGCCGGCACCTAGTGTAGTGCGTCTGAAATAGATTGACTTATTAGCGTTGGGGTGTCAGGCTCCGTGCTCATGAGCAGGCACGCGGCGCCCATTGTGCTGAGCCCCGATGAGCAAGCGACTTTGGACTTGTGGGTACGGAGTCGCACCT
>DASZZP010000026.1:0-28674 GCA_035544875.1 Thermoanaerobaculia bacterium
AAGGTGCGACTCCGTACCCACAAGTCCAAAGTCGCTTGCTCATCGGGGCTCAGCACAATGGGCGCCGCGTGCCTGCTCATGAGCACGGAGCCTGACACCCCAACGCTAATAAGTCAATCTATTTCAGACGCACTACACTAGTAGTGGTAGCGGGCCTGCAAGAACACGTTTCGCTCGCGGTTCATGACGTAGACCACCCGGTGCTCCAGAGTGAGCCGGCGTGACCAGGCACCGGCAAGGCGGTGCTTCAGGGGCTCGGGCTTGCCGAGCCCGTGAAAAGGATCGCGGAGCACGCTCTCGACGATCTGCAGCGCGCGCAGGGCGATCTTGCGGTCGGTCTCGATCCAGAAGCGCAGGTCTTCGAGGAACTCCCGCTCGAAGATCGCCTCGCGGCGTGGTGGTAGAACCGGCTCAGGTTTCCTGCTCAAGGCCGAGCTCGTGCCGGAGTTGCTCGACGGTCATTGTCCGTCCCTTTCCAGCTTTCGCCCGCTCCAGGGCGGAGAGCAGCCGCTCGGCATTGCGCGGTGACCCCAGGAGATGCGCGGTCTCGTTCAGTGCTGCGAGCTCCGAGGCCGCGATCATGGCCACGTCCTCGGCGCCGCGCCGCCGGATCACCACGGTCTGCCGATTGTGGGTCACTTCGTCCATGAGCTTCGCGAGATTTGCTCGCGCCCGGGTGTAGCTGGTCTCGATCGCCATACCTCTCTATGCCTCTCTCGTACTGGATTACTGTACAGAATGGCGTGAGATTGGTCAAGGTCGGCCAGCGCCGGCGGCCGTTGCTGGAGCGGCGAGCTGGCGGTCAGCGGCGGCGAGGGCTCCCATCTGGGCGAGGAAGGCGAGGAGGCCGAAGTAGTTGTTGTTGAAGACGCGGGAGAAGAAGAAGATCCAGAAGCAGAGGAGGAAGGAGAAGAAGAAGGCGTCCTCGGGCTGGGGGCGGCGGGCGAGGCGGACGAGGAGGAAGAGGGCAAGCGGGGCGGCGGTGGCGAGGAGGTAGGGGGTGAGCGGGTAGTAGGCGTTGCGGTCGGGGGCCCAGCCAAGGACCGCGGCGAGCATGGCGAAGCCGAACCCGGGTGTGCCGCCGAGCGGGTAGTTGTCGTGGCTGGTGCCGGCGTTGAAGCGGTAGATGTCGTCGATGAAGTCGGCGGGTCCCCAGAGGAAGAAGGGGAGCAGGACCAGGGCGAGCAGCGCGGCGCCCCAGGCGAGACCGCGCCGCAGCGGTGCCGCGGGCAGGATGCGGGCGGCGGAGAGGAGGAGGAAGGGGGCGATCAGCCAGGCGAACTGCTTGATGGCGCAAGCGGCGGCGAGGCAGAGGCAGAAGCCGATGGCGCGGCCCCGCACCAGACAGACGTAGGCGAAGAGCAAGAAGCCGATGACATAGATGTCGTTGCGTCCGACGACCAGGTAGGGCACGACCAGTGGGTTGAGGGCGAAGCCGGTGCGCGCCAGCTCGGCGGCGCCCGGATGCCGGAAGGCGCGCGGCGCGAGCCACACGCCCAGGGCGTAGACGGCGAGGTAGATCCAGCGCTGGTCGAAAGGCAGCTTCAGGGCATCGGCCAGGCCGACGAAGGGAACGCTGAGCAGGAAGCTCCCCGGCAGGTAGGGGTTGTGGTGCAGGATGGCCGGAATGCCGACTTCGCGCAGCGGCGTGGCGGCGAAGTCGGCGGCATAGGGGTTGACGCCGCGCAGCAGAAAACGGGCCGACTCCTCGGTCTGGACCACTCCTCCGTCATGGGCGAACTGCAGCGGGTGGCCGCTGCGCAGGCGCTGCAGCGAGCGCTGGGCTACCGGCGCCCCCACGATGAGCAGGCCGAACAGGACGAGGGTGGCGAGCTTGAGCCGCGCGTAAGAGCGGACTGACCAGCGCTCCGGCCAGGCGAGCACCGCGGTGGCGAAGAGCAGCAGGACGGCGACGCCGGCCACCGCCAGCACCGTGCGCACGACCTCGCCGTCCCAGCGTGAGTACTGGCGCAGGGTGGCGAAGGCGGGATCGCCGGTGACCTGGAGCAGGATCGCGGCGCCCAGCAGCAGGATCAGCCATGGGTCGAGCAGCAACAGCGGGTTCCGCCAGTCGCCGCCTTCCCGGGCACTGCCCGCGGGCGTCCGCTCCTCCTCTTGCGCGCTGACCGCCGGCATCGACCGGCCGCCCGTCCGGTGATGGACGGGCGGCGGCTCAATCCTCCGCCAAAGGGGCGTCGAGCACAAGCCGGCGGGGGCAGCCTGCGCGGCGCCGTCCGCGCCCCGCAGTCCGGCGTCGCGCCCGGCGAGCATCCGCGAGAAGCCTTCCGGGGCGCTTCGCCGCGCACTCCGACCCTCGAGAAGCTCGGCGGCGCGCAGGGTCTCCGCCCTGCGATAGGATGCGCTCGCGACTCGCTCCGCAGGTCTCGCGCGCGCTAATGATTGGTCCGCCGGTTCTCTTTCTCCCCATCGTCGAGTGGTCCTTCCGGGTTCAGCGCCCGCACCACCTGGCACGATGCTTCGCCCGCGCCGGTTATCGCGTCTTCTATCCGGACCTTCGTCTCTCGGCTGCGCCGCGGCCGCCGTGGCTGATCGAGAGCGGGATCTGGCGGCTGGGGCTCGCCGGCGACCCTGCTCACGATCCCTACCGCGACCGCCTGCCGTGGCCGGCGGTCGAGCGCGCCATCACGGCGCTTCGGGCGATGACCGAGGAGCATTCGTTGACCGGCTGCTGGCTCGTCGTCCAGCTCCCCTCGTGGCGTCCGCTGGCCGAAGCCCTCAGGGAGGCATTTGCCGGCCATCTGCTTTTTGACTGCGTCGACGAATATGCCGCGTTCAGCGATCATGCCGCGCTGTCAGCTGAAGAAGTGGGGCTCGCCAGAAGCGCCGATCTGGTGGTGGCGGTCACCGAGCCGTTGCGCCGGAAGCTCGCTCAGCTCGGCGCCCGCTGTGTGCTGGTGCGCAATGCCTGCGAACCTGAGCACTTCGGGCCGGCCGCCGCCCGCGTCCGCGGTGGCGGCCCGCCGGTCGTCGGCTTCTTCGGCGGCATCCACGACTGGTTCGACTCGCGCCTGCTCGCCGAGCTGGCGAGCGCCCGGCGCGAATGGGAGTTCTGGCTCGTCGGCGACACCTACCTCGCCGAAATCGAGCCGCTGCACGCTCTGGGCAACGTCTATTTCCTTGGCGAGCTGGCCTACCGCGACCTGCCGCGGGTAGTCAGCCACTTCGACGTCGGAATCATCCCCTTCAAGATTTCGCCGCTCACCCAGGTCGCGGAAACGGTCAAGGTCTACGAGATGCTGGCCGCGGGCCTGCCGGTGGTGGCGAGCGACCTGCCCGAGCTGCGCCGCCTCGCGCCGCTGGTGGCAGTTGCCGCTTCGGCACAGGGCTTCGCCGAGCGCATCGAAGAGGCTCTCGCCGCGCCGCCCTCGGCGGCCGCCGCGCGCCGCGAGTTCGCCCGCGCCAACTCCTGGCTCGAGCGTTTCCTGGAGCTGCGGCGGGCGATGGAAGATGCGTGCCGGGCGAGTCCGGACACGGCCGGCGCGGCGCGGCGCATCCCCCCCTCGCGCCTGCTGCTCGGGCTTCCCGAACACCAGCGCGAGAACGCCGAGCTCGAAAATGAGCGCCGGTCGTTGATCGAGCAGCGCGATCGCGTGCAGGCGGAGGCCAGCAGGCTGGCAAGCGAGCTGGCCCGCGTCGAGGGCGAGCGCCTGCGGCTAGATCACGAGCTGCGCCAGGTGACCGCCTCGAATTGGTGGCGTCTGGGGGCGCCGCTACGCGCGCTGCGGCGCCGCCTCCGCGGGTGAGCGGGCGAAGGCGCCCTCACGGCTACGGGTCGGGGGTCGGCTGCCGGGCGAAGCCCTCGTTCTCGTCGACAGCTGCCAGCTCCTCGACCTCCCCGCCCAGCACCTCGTAACGCCGCCCGCAGGCGGGGCAGACCAGCTCGCCCGCTGGCAGGTCGCCGCCGGGCGGGAAGCGCGCCAGCGGCTCGCCGCAACGGCAGACCAGCCCCACCGAGCGCGCCGGCGCGCCGAGCGCAAGATGGAAGTCGGGCACCGAACGAGTGACCAGTGCGCCCATGCCGACCATGGCGAAGCGCCCGATCTCGAGGCCGCAGCCGACGATCGAGCCGGCGCCGATGGTCGCTCCTTCACGCACCCGCGTGTGAAGCGTCTGCGCCCCGGGTTGCGAGTCGCGCAACCGGCGCAGGTCGGGAGTGGTGGCGCGGGGGAAGCGGTCGTTGGTGAAAATGGCACCGGCGCTGATCATCACTCCATCCTCGATGGTGACCCCGGTGCAGATATAGACGAAAGAGTTGATCTTGACGCGGTCGCCCACCTCGACGCCGTAGGCAATGTAGCTCTTGCCGCCGATCGTGCAGTCGCGGCCGATGCGCGCCGGGCCGCGAATGTGGACCTGGTCCCACACTTCGGTGCCGGCGCCGATCACCACCCCCTCCTCGACGAGCGCCGTCGGGTGGATACGTGCGCTCATGGCCTCGGTCTCGCTCATCACAGACCCGTCGGTCCCGCCGCGGCGCCAGTGGAATGCGCTTCGCCTGCTTCAGCTCGGGCACCCGGCTGGCCAGCGCTGCCGCGATCGCGGCCGGGAGCCTGCTGCCGGTCTCCGGCGCCGCCGCGAGTGACCGGCACCCAGCGGTTGCTGCGCAGCGACGAGTAAGCGGCCTCGATCACCTCGACCGAGGCGATGGCATCCTCGGCCTCGATCAGCAGGAGCTCCCGGCCGCGCAGGGCGCGGCTGAAGTTGTCGATCTGACGGCGCAGTGCCGTCATCTTGTCGTAGCCGGCGCCGAAGACGACCCAGTCCGAGCTGCCTGCCTGGCAGTATCTCGACTCCTTCCAGCCCACCTGCAGGGTACCGTGCGAGCCGTAGACGACGACGTAGCTTGCGAGCTCCTTATCGAGGCTCCACGACAGGTCGATGCTCGCCATCGCGCCGTCGGCGCTGCGCGTCAGGAGGTGCGCCGTATCCTCCACCGCCAGCTGCTGCACGCTCTTGCCCGCGACCGCGTGGACGGCGGTGATCGGTCCCAGGAGATAGCGCACGATGTCGACGGAGTGGGCACCGTTGTCAATCAGCACCCCGCCGCCTGACAGTCGTGGATCCGAGTTCCAGCGGTTGGCCATTTCGATGCGCGAGGTGAAGGCGTTTTCGAGCAGAACGATCTCGCCGAGGATGCCGGAAGCGACGATGCGCCTGGCATGGCGAATGTCGTCGACGTAGCGGAACTTGGAGCCCATCGCGAGCACGGTGCCGGCGGTGCGGGCTGCTTCGACCATTCTCTTTGCGCTCGCCGCGTCGAGAGCGAACGGCTTCTCGCAGAGCACTGCCAGCCCGCGGCCGAGCAGGTCGAGGCTGATTGCGGTGTGGGATGCCGGCGGCGTGCAGATCAGGGCGGCGTCGAGCGCCAGCGCGCCGGCCATCTCGGCAGGCCCTGGGAAGGCCGGGCAGCCGAGCTCCCCGGCGAGCGCCTGCGCGGCGCGCGTTCGGGGGTCCGCGACCGCCGCGATGTAGGCCTCCTGCGAGTTCCGGCAGGCGGCGGCGTAGGCCTGGCCAATACGGCCGGCGCCAACCAGGCCGAACGCCACGCGGCCCGGGCTCATGATCTCCTGCCACCAAGCTGCACCACCGCGTCGCGGATCGCTTGCGCGATGGCGTCGACGTGCTCCTCGGTGTAGCGCTCGTTCCACGGCAGCACGAGCACCCGGTCGAGCGCGGCGAAGGTGCCGGGGAAGCGGCCGGACGCATAGTCGAGCGCCTCGGGCCGCGCCAGGGTGAAGGGGAATCGGCTCTGACCGAAGGTGCGCTGAAGGCGGAAGATCTGACACTCGAAGGCCGGCTTTTGGATGTAGCGCGGCGTACAGCCGATGCCGCGGCTGCGCAGCAGCCGCCCGAGCTCCTGGTTGCCGCCGGGCAGCTCGCGGCCGTCGACCCACAGGCAATACCTCCAGTAGCTGTGCTCGTTGCCCGGCGTCACCCAGGGAGGCTCGACGCCCGGCAGGCCGGCAAGCGCGCGCGTCAGCCGCTCGGCCATCGCGACGCGCCGGCGAACCGAGACCGAAAGCTTGCCCAACTGCGCCATGGCCACGGCGCCCTGGAGCTCGGACATCCGGTAGTTGAGGGATAGAAAGGCATGATCGGGGGTTGGCGAATCGTAATCCCACGCCTTGTTGATGAAGAGGGACATGCGGTGCGCCAGGAGGTCGTCCGAGGTCACGACCAGGCCGCCCTCGCCGCTGGTGAGGTGTTTGCCTTGCTGCAGGCTGAAGCAGCCGATGGTGCCGATGGTGCCGACGGCGCGATCACCGCTGCGGGCGCCCAAGGCTTGGGCGCAGTCCTCGATGACCGGCAGTCGCGTGGAGCGCGCCAGTTCCATGATCTCCTGCATCGGGCTGGGGTTGCCGAAGAGGTGAGTGACCACGATGGCGCGAGTGCGCTGACTGAGGCGGGCGGCGAGCGAATCCGCGGTGACGTTGCCGGTACGGCGATCGACGTCGGCGAAGACCGGGATGGCTCCCTGGTAGAGAATCGGCGTCAGCGCGCCCATGTCGGTGATCGGGGAGGTCACGATCTCGTCGCCTGGCTCGGGGTCGAGCGCGGCCACCGCGGTGTGGATGGCGGCGGTACCGGAGGAGCAGGCGTAGGCGTAGCGCGCGCCCAGGTGGTCGGCGAAGCGCCTCTCCAGGGTACGAACCGCGGTTCCTCGGGTACTGGTGAGGATGCCGCTGGCCAGGACCTCGCGCAGCTGCTCGAGCTCCTCTTTGCCCAGCGTCCTACCCGTTGCGTCCTGGTCCGAGGGCAGACGCAGCGCCTCGTCGAGATCGGGGGCGGAGGCGGCCGGAACGGTGCTGGTGCTCATCGCTGCCTCCAGTCACGGAACGAGTAGGGCGGGCAGGAGCGCGTCCTGGGCAAGGACGCCGCCAAAGGGGACGAAAGGCTCGCCGGCGAGAATGGAGGCGATGCGCTCGGCGGCGTGTCCGTCACCGTATGGGTTGGCGGTGCGGGCCATCTGATCATACGCAAGCGCGTCGGTGAGCAGGCGGGAGGTCTCAGCCACGATGCGGCGCGGCGCGGTGCCGACGAGGCGTGCGACGCCGGCCTCGACGGCCTCCGGGCGCTCGGTGGCGTCGCGCAGCACCAGCACCGGCTTGCCGAAGGCCGGGGCTTCTTCCTGGATGCCGCCGCTGTCGGTCAGCACCATCCTGGCGCGCCGCAGGCGGCCAACCAGCTCGCGGTAGGAGAGCGGCTGGCAAATGTGAAAGTTGGGCAGCCCGCGCAACAGCTCCCGCGCGGCCGGCGCAATCTCGGGGTTGGGATGCACCGGGAAGATCCACTGCCAGCCGGGGAAGCGCTGCGCCAGCTGGCGCAGCGCCGAGAACATGCCGCGCAGCGGCCGGCCGAAGCTCTCGCGCCGATGCAGGGTCACGAGCACCTCGTCCGCGGCAGGCTCCTCGGGCAGGTCGCCGCAGACCCAGTGCAGGGCGTCGATCCCGGTGTTGCCGGTGAGGAAGATCTGGTCGAGGCGGCAGCCGGCCCGGCTCAACTGGCGGGCCGCCCGGATGGTGGGAGCGAAGAGGGCTTCGGCGAGGGAATCGACGATGCGGCGGTTCGCTTCTTCAGGGAACGGCTGTTGCAGGTCGCCGGTGCGCAGGCCGGCCTCGACGTGCCCGACGCGCAGGCGAAGGTGGAAGGCGGCCAACGCCGCGCTGGCCGCGGTAGTCGTGTCTCCTTGAACCAGCAGCCAATCCGGCCGCAGCTCGCGCAACGGCCGGTCGAGCGCCAGCAGGGTGTGCGCTGCGAGCTCGTTGAGGGTCTGCCCGGGCCGCATCAGGTCGAGGTCGACATCCGGCCGGAGCCCGAACAGCCCGTGCACCTGTTCGAGCAGCTCCCGGTGCTGCCCGGTGGCGCAGACCGTGACCTGGAAGCGATCCGGGCGCCGTCGCAGCGCCCGCACCACCGGCGCCATCTTGATCGCCTCGGGGCGCGTGCCGTAGACGACCGCCACCCGGAGTCGCCCCTGGCGCGGCGGCACCTGGTGCGCGCGCTCGACGTCCGCCGCCTTCACCCTTGGGTGTCCAGAATGAGCGGCGCGACGGGAGCTGTCTCTCTCATGACCCGGTAGCGAGCATATCGGCCTCTGACCGTCAATGGAACAGAGGGTACACTTCGCTACCAGCGAAGAAGGAGGCTACACGGCGGCATGAAGGAGGCCGGCGAGCGGGCGCCGCCGCCGACCGTCTACCGCCGCCTCGAGGAGCAGCAACGCAAAGAGCGGGCGCTGGCCGAGCTGGCCCGCGCCGGCGCCCTCCGCCGAACCGCGCCGGGCGGTAATTGCCGCAATGCCGCGGCGCCCTTCTGCTGCGTGGCGCAGATCGCGATCGCGCGCTGGGCGGTCGCGTTCCGCGTCTTGCCGCTCCTCTCCAGCACGGGTTGGATGCCGCCGACGCCGCCGGCGCAGTCGTTCGGCGGCTTGGCGAGGTGGCCCGCGTTGCCCGCGGCCTCGATCTCGTCGTTGATCCCCGAGTGGTAACCGCCCGACCTGGTCCCGCCGGTGCCGGGATAGATCGCGCCATAGCGCGGCCGGCCCACGGTGGTGTAGCCGCCGACCTGCACTCCGGACGGCACGGTCGGGATGCCGAGCGACAGCGGATCGAAGCCGGAGCTCGAGCTGAGCAGCCACTCGCCGCTGCCGTTGATCGAGAACGAGCAGTTGTTCGACTGGACGCTGCAGTCGATGGTCACGATGTCGCTCGGCTTGTTGACGTTGGTGAAGGTCAGGATCGGCGTGACGGTGAAGCTCGAAGTGAAGGTCCCGCCGTCTGAATTGGCCCGCGTCAGGCCCATCGTGCCGCTGCCGTCATCGGCCAGCACGGTCGTGATGTGGTAGACCCGTCCGTCCTGGAGCGACAGGTCGGGGCTCGAGGCGAGGCTGAGCGCCTTCAGGGTTACCGTCGTGTTGTTGGTGCCGCTGGTGACGTCGACCGACTCGCGGCGGACCACGGTGTCGGCCTTGCCGATGCTGGAGCTGAGCGGCACGCCGTTGAAGCTCACGTCTGAGCTGGTCGGCTGCGATCCGAAGATCTGGCCGAGATTGACGTTGCCGAAACTGGCGAAGTTGACGTGGGTGCCGGGTGCGACCCAGCTAAGGGAGTGTGTTAAACTCTTTTCAACCGATATTGCGGAAGGGAAGCTGAGGCGTCACGCTTTCGCACGTTGGAGGCACGTCTCTAGGAAGCGTTGCGCGGCGGCGCCAATCACGGAATCCAAGGAGGAACGCGTATGTCTTCAAGTGGAGCTCTCTTCAGAAGGGTAACGACCGGGCTCGGAGCGCTGGGCCTGGCGCTGTCGACGGCCGCGTGGGCGGGCGTGCTGGTGCAGACCCAAGTGCTCACGGATGGCGATCCCGGGGTGACGGGCCTGCAGGCGCCGCGCCAGGTGGTGGTGAGCCCGGACGGCGAGAACGTCTATGTCGCCGCCGAGCAGGGCACGATCACGGTCTGGTCCCGCGATGACGAGACGGGCAGCGGCAAGTTGCATGAGACTCAGGTGCTGCAGGATGGCGTGGGCGGGGTCAAGGGCCTGACCTTCGTCAGCAACGTCAGCATCAGCGGCGACGGCAAGACGGTCTACGCCGGCGGCACCCATGCCGGCACGCTGGCGGTCTTCTCCCGCGACGCCGCAACCGGCAAGCTGACCGAGGTCCAGTTGCTCACCAATGGTCTGGACCTTCCCTCGGGCCTCGGCGGGATCGTCGCCACCGCGGTGAGCCGCGACCTCAAGAACCTCTACTCGGTCGGGACCCTCGACGGCGCCATCGTGGCCTTCGAGCGCGACCGCAAGACGGGCAAGCTCAACCCTATCCAGGTCATCGAGCAGGGGGTCGGCGGCGTCACCGGCCTGACCGGCGCTTTTCCGGTCATGGTCAGCGGCGACGGCCGGTTCGTCTACGTTGGCGGCCGGCTGGACAACACGGTCAAGGTCTATGGCCGCGACCGCTTCGGCAAGCTGAGCCTGGTCCAGACCTTGAACGAAGGACAGAACGGCGTATTCGGCATCGCCGGCGCTCGTTACATTCTGGAGAGCGGCGACGCCCAAACCGTCTACATCGCCGGCCTGGCGCACAGCACGCTCGCGGTCTTCTCCAGGAACGCGAGCACCGGCAAGCTGACCGAGATCCAGCTCCTCGCCAACAAGGTCGCCGGCATCACCGGTCTCGCCAGCCCGACCTCGATCGTCGAGAGCTACGACCATCTCCACCTGTTCGTGGTCGGCTTCGATTCTTTCGCCATCGACTCGTTCCACCGCAACCGCCTGAACGGCAAATTGACCCGCCTCGAAGAAGAGACCCAGGACAGCGTCGGCGACGTCACCGGCCTGGTCCAGGTGATCTCCGCGGCGATGAGCCCGGGCGGCCACAACCTCTATGCCGTTAGCTTCTTCAGCAACTCCCTCTCGGTGTTCAACATCCAAGAGATCGACCACGACAAGGTGCCCTGACCCTCTCTTCCTTCCTCTCCCGCCGGCGGGCGGCGCAGTCAGGCCGCCCGCCCGCTTGGCTTCGCCGTCGCGACGACGGCGAAGAAGCGGTGGGGGAAGATGAGGCGCTGCATCAGGGTCTTGTCGGCTTTCTCGGCAGCGTCCACCTCGCGCATGGGGAGGGTGCGGACGTCGGCGAAGCCGCAGGCCGCCACCAGCTTCGGCATCTTTTCGCGGTTGCCGGGACGCATCATCGGCAGGTCGGGGGGGAGGCGGCTGGCGTAGTCGCGGCGCAGCCGGCGCTCCGCGGCCCAGGGGTTGGTGAAGCGGGTGAGTGCGAGCCAGAGGTTGCCGGCAAAGCGCTGCAGGCGGTAGGAGAGCCGCTTGTCGAACCAGTCGCCGTCGACGATCACCAGCCGGCCGCCGGGCTTGAGCACGCGCCGCCAGTCGCACAGCGCGCGCTCCGGGTCGGGCAGCGTCCACAGCACGTTGCGGGAGATCACCACGTCATAGGCCGCATCGGCCTCGGGCAGGCTTTCGGCGTCGCCGACGTCGAAGCACAGCTCGAGGCCGCGCTGGCGCGCCGTCTGCCGCGCCTGCTCGAGCATCGCCGGCGAGAGATCGAGCGCCTTGCAGCGGTGGCCGAGCTCGGCGAGCAGCAGCGCCAGGAAGCCGGTCCCGGTGCCGACGTCGAGCACCGTACGCGGCGGATCGCCGGCGACGGTGCCCAGGAAGGCCAGCCAGGCGCGCTTCTGGACCTGGTTGCGCACACCCTGCCGGCGCTCGAAGTCGCCGCTGCGCCAGTTCCAGTAGTCGGCGATCTTCTCCTTGAGGTCGGGCTCCGCGGGCGGCGCCTCGCGCTGCGTCTCGAGCTGCGTCGACATCGTCATCCTCTCTCCTGCCGGCGGTCCGGCTGCCGGTCGATCAAGCGCGGCCGGGGCCTCCGATCGAGTCCGCGGCTCGGCCTGCCGCGGCGGCCAGCCGCTCGATGGCCTCGGCGTGGCGCTCGAGCACGGCCGGTCGGCGCACCATGCCGGTCGCGGTGAGCTCGCCGCCTTCGGCGCTCCACTCGCCGGTCAACAGCTCCCAGGCGCGGATCTGGTCGTGAGGCGCGAGCTTCTGATTGAAGCCGGCAAGCTCGCGGCGGTAGATCTCTCGCACTTCCGGGTGCGCGGCCATCTCGGCATGGGTGGAGGCGGCGATGCCGCGGCGGCGGCAGGTCTCGCGCAGCGCGGTGAAATCGGGCACCAGCAACGCGACGTTGGCGGCGCCTCCCCCGCCCACCACCAGCGCCTGGGCGATGAGGTGGCTGGAGCCCAGCAGGCCGGACAGGGGGAGCGGCGCGACGGTGTGTCCATCGGGGCTGGTGAACAGGTCCTCGCGCCGGCCCAGCACGTTGAGCATGCCGGCCTCGTCGAGCAGGCCGATGTCGCCGGTGTGGAGCCACCCCTCGGCGTCGATCTGCCCGACACAATTGCCGCCATGGCTCCCATCGCCGCAATCGCCGCCCTTGCTGCAAATACCGCCGTGCGCCACGCCGGCCCCACGCACCAGGATCTCGCCATCGGCGGCGAAACGCAGCTCGACGCCCGGCAGCGGCGCGCCGGCGCTGCCCGGATAGACGGCCTGCGGGCGGTTCAGGGTCACGGCCGGCGCCGCCTCGGTCAGGCCGTAGCCCTCGAAGACCGGGATTCCGGCCGCCCAGAGGAAGGTGATCCAGCCGTGCGGGATGCGGGCGCCGCCCGAGACCGCGAAGCGCAGGCGCCCGCCGAGCTGCCGGCGGATGCCGTCGAAGACTAGCCGGTCGGCGGCGGCGAGCTGCAGCCCCAGAAGGCCCGGCGGCCGCCGCTGCTCGAGGCGCTTGGGGAGGGCGGCCCGCCCCACCAGCACTGCCCAGTGGAAAAGGCGGCGGCGCCACGCGGCGCTCGCCTGCACGCGCTGGAAGATCCCGTTGAGGAGCCGCTTCCAGACCGCGGGCACCGAGGAGAAGAGATGCGGCCGAGCCAGGCGCAGATCCTCCTCGACGGTGGCCGGCGATCCGGGGTAGGCGATGGCGGCGCCGCGATAGAGATAGAGGTAGTTGAGGACCCGCTCGTAGGGGTGGGCCAGCGGCAAGAAGGAAAAGGCGGTGTCGCCCGGCCGGACGTCCAGCGCCGCGGCGAGGGCCAACACGTTGGCTGCCAGGTTGCGGTGGGTGAGCAGCACCGGCTTGGGCGGGCCGGTGGTGCCGGGGGTGAAGACCAGGCTCGCCGGATCGTCGGGCTGGCGCCCTTCTGCGAGCGCTGTGAGCGCCGCGGCCGCCATAGCCTTGGCCGCTTCCGCGGCCGGACCTGGCGCCAGGCCGCCGGCCGGCGCGGCGCCCCCGGAGCTGCCCGGATCGCCGGTCGCTTCGCCGGCCTGCGCCGCGAGGAGGGCGGCCAGCGACAGCACGGAGATGCCGCGGGCGCCGCGCGCCGCGCCGGCGGTCGCATGCGCTGCGCCGGCGGCGGCCGGGCCGCTAGCCGCGGGCGTAGCGGCCGCGGTGTCCGTTGCGGCGGGCGCCGAGCCGGGCGGCCAGCCGGGATCGATGCGGACCAAGTGACGGAGTATTGGCAGGTCCGGGCTGGGGTCGACGAGACCGCCACGCCCCCCGCTCTCCCTGCGCTCACTGCTCTCTCCTCGGTCAATGCGGTCGAGCAGCCGCCACAGCCGGTCCTCGCCCTCACCGGCCTCGACGAAGGCGACCGCGGCGCCGCTCTCTCTGAGCTGGCGGCAGGCTTCGCCTACCGGCAGGCCGGGCAGCAGCGGCACGGTCACCGCCCCCGCCGCCAGCGCCGCAAGATCGATCAGCAGCCAGTGCGGCCCGTTGTCGGCCCACAGCGCCACCCGGTCGCCGGCGCCGATCCCGAGCCGCGCCAGGGCGCGGGCAAGCTGCCAGACCCGCAGCAGCAGCTCGCTGCCGGCGATCGGCTCGTAGCCTGCCGCCGTCCTGTGCAGCAGCGCGATCTCGGTGCGCGCCGCGAGCAGCGGCAGCTCGGCCAGATTGTTGAGCTGCGGGTCTGCCGCTGCCGCCACTGCCGCCACTGCTGAGGATGCCGCGCCGGCGCTCTTTCCGGCAACGATCGGTGCCGCGGTCGCTGGCCGCTCGGGCGCCCGGCCGGTCTGGCCCGCCGGCTCGAGCAGCATGGGCAAGCCGCCGCGCGGCTGCAGTGTGATGCCGGTCGCCGGCGCGATCCGCCGCCCGGGGACCGCGCGCAGGCGATAAGAGCGGGCCACGGTGGCGAGGATCAGCGGCAGCTCCATCATCGCCAGGTCGCGGGCGATGCAGACCCGCGGACCGGCGCCGAAGGGGTAGTAGGCGAAACGGGGCCGCGCGGCGGCGCGCTCCGGCGCGAAGCGGTCGGGATCGAAACGCTCCGGGCGCTCCCATAAATCCTCGCGGCGGTGGGTGACATAGGGCGAGATGACGACCACCGAGCCGGCCGGGATGCGGCAGCCGCCGATCTCGTCCTCGCCCAGCACGAAGCGGCTGAAGCTCCAGCTGGGCGGGTAGAGGCGCAGGGTCTCCTCGAGCACCTGGCGGGTGTAGGAGAGCTGCGCCAGGTCGCCCTGCTCGGGCAGCCGGCCGCCGAGCACCGCAGCGAGCTCGGCGCGCAGGCGCTCCTCGACCGCGGGGTGGCGGGCCAGCAGGTGCCAGGTCCAGGTGATCGCCATGGCGGTGGTCATGTGCCCCATGACCAGCAGCATCATCAGCTCATCCTGGAGCTGGTCGTCGCTCATCACCTCGCCGGTCTGCTCGTCATGGGCCGCGATCAGCCACGACAGCAGGTCCGCGCCCTCCTCGCCGGCGCGCTCCGCGGCGCCGCCGGAAGCGGGTGCCGGATCGCCGGGCTCGCCGCCCAGCCGCCGCCGGGCCACCGTCTCTCGCACCGCGGTCCGCAGGTCGGCGAGCGCCCTGACCAGCCGCAGGTTGCGCGGCGTGGGGATCGCCACCGGCAGCTGCCGGGGCTGGCGGGTACGCTGGTTGAAGTAGTCGAAAGCGGTGGTGACGGCCTGGCGCAGCTTGCCGCCGCGGGCCGCTTCGGCCCCCAGCAGGCTCTGGATCAAGATGTCGAGAGTGAGGCGGATCATCTCGCCGGCCACCTCGAGCTGCTGCCGCCCAGCCGCCGCCTCTTCCCAGCGCCCGACCATGGTCTCGGTGGTCCGCCGCATGCGCTCGGCGAGCAGCGCCAGGCGCGGCGGACGAAACAGCGGCTGCATCAGCCGGCGGCGCTGGCGCCAGGCCTCGTCCGACGACAGCGCCAGGCTGTGCCGCCCCATCAGGATGCGCTTGCGGAAGTTCTGCCGGTAGTTGAGATGGTTGTCGAGCAGCACCTGCTTGACGTGGTCCGGATGGCTGATCAGATAGCTCGGCGGCTGCTCGCTCAGGCAGACCACGTCGCCGTGGCGCCGGGTGGCGTCGAGAAAGAGCTCGAGACGGCTGCCGGCCGGCGGCAAGCCGCCGCGCGGCGGGGGCAGCGGCGCCAATGACCCGCGGGGGGATCGGGGGGCGCCGGCAGAAGGCTCCGCGTTCATGCTCTATTCCAGTGCCGACGGAGACCCCACCCGGGGCAGGGGCCGGGAGTGAAAGCTGAAGCGCGCTCCTCAGTTGGATGCGAGGGATGTCCGAAAATGTAGACCGCGCGAGGTGACATCTGATACTCCATGCGAGATGATGCCTGCATGAGAACGACGTTGAACATCGATGACGACGTCCTCAAAACGGTCAAGGAAATAGCATCCAACCGTGGGGCTACGGCAGGGCGCGTGCTTTCCGAGCTTGCACGCAAAGCCTTGGAGCCGACCGAGCTGCCGCTCGTCCGCAACGGCGTGCCGCTGATGCCACGTCGGCCCGCCGGCAGTCCCAAACCCACCATGGCCCTCGTCAACAGCCTGCGCGACGAGCCGTGAGTGGAATGGCGCGGAACCAAAGCGGACAGCCTCGCCCTCATCCCGGCGGGATGAGCAGAGATCAACCGGTGCGTAAGGCCGAGGTGGGATCGAGAGCGGCGGCGCGGCGGGCCGGGACGTAGGCGGCGGCCAGCGCCACCGCGAGCAGCAGCAGCGTCGCGCCGGCGAGCGCCGCGGGGTCGGCAGCGCCGACGCCAAAGAGCAGGCTGCGGATCAGGCGGGCGCCGGCCAGGCCGGCGGCCAGGCCCGCCGCGGCGCCCCAGAGGACGGGCAGCATGCCCTGCCGCACGACCAGACCGATCACGTCCGGCGGCCGGGCGCCGATCGCCATGCGCACGCCGATCTCGCGCCGCCGCTGGCCGATCGAGTAGGCCAGCACGCCGTACATCCCCAGTGCCGCGAGCGCCAGCGCCAGCAGGCCGAACAGCGACAGCAACCCGGCACCCATGCGCGGCGCCCACAGCGCCCGGCTGCGCACCTGGCCGACGGTGTGGGCGTCGAGCAACGGCAGGTTGGGGTCGAGTCCCTGCACCTCCCGCCGCACCGCGGGCACCGCCGCCAGCGGATCGCCGTCGGTGCGGACATGGAGCATGGCGATCGAGGCCGCGCTCTGGGCGATCGGCAGGTAGGCGAACGGCTCGGGGGCGTCGCCCAGGGCGCCGTTGCGGGCATCGCCCGCCACCCCCGCCACCTCGAGGAAGCCGCGTTCGCCGGCAAAGCGGAAGCGCTTGCCGAGCGCCGCCTCGCCCGGCCAGAGCCGGCGGGCCAGAGCCTCGTTGACCACCGCGACTAGCCGGCCGCCGGGCCGGTCGTCGCCTGTGAAAGCGCGTCCCGAGCGCAGCGGGATGCCGACCGTCTCGAAGTAGCCGAGCCCGACGCGGTTCAGCCCGACTTGGATTTTCGCGAGGTCCTGCCGCCCGGCCTGTCCCTCGACCTCGACGTTGAAGCGCTGCCCGCCCTCGATCAGCACGAAGCGGGTGGCGACCGCGGCCGAGCGCACGCCGGGCAAGCCGCGCGTCCGCTCGACGGCGCGGCGATAGAACTCCTGGACCGCCGGCGGAGCGTAGCCCTGGGCGCCGAGGTTGAAGGGGATGACGAACAACTTCTCGCTCTCGAAGCCGGGGTCGATTTGCTCGGCGGCGGCCAGGCTGCGCAGGAAGAGACCGGCGCCGATCAGCACCACCAGCGCCAGCGCCGTCTGGGTGGCGACCATCACCTGCCGCGCCACCGCCGCGAAGGTGCCGCGCCGGGGCGAGCCGGGCTGCTGGGTGAGGGCCGGCGTGATCTCGAGCCGCAACGACTGCCCGATCGGCGCCAGCGAGAAGAGCAGGCCGGTGATCAGGGCGACCCCGAGAGTGAACGCGAGGACGCGCCCGTCGAGCGCCAGCTCGACGGTGTCCGGGAAGAACGGCGGCCGCAGCGCCCAGAGCAGGCCGCGGCCCCAGGCGGCGGCAACCAGACCCACGGCGCCGCCCAGCAGGCCGAGCAGCGCCCCTTCGACCAGCAGCTGGCGGGCGAGGCGCCCGCGGCTCGCACCGAGCGCCAGCCGCATCGAGATCTCGCGGCTGCGCCCCAGCGCCCGGGCCAGCAACAGGTTGGCGACGTTGGCGCCGGCGACCAGCAGCAGCAGTCCGACCATCGCCGCGAGCAGGCTGCCAGAGCGCACGTACTTGCCGCGCTGCGCCGGAGCGATGGTTGTTTGCTGCAGCGGCAGGGCGGCGATCGCGAGGTCCTTGTTCTCGGCCGGGGCCCGGCGCTCGAGCTGATGGGCGGTCGTCGAGAGCACGGCGCGCGCCCGCTCGATGGTGGCTGCGCGGCCGAGCCGCGCCACCACCCCAAGGATGAGCGCATCGCGGTGGTCGAAATTCTTGGCGCCCTGCGCGGTGAGCAGCTCGCCGTAGGTCCCGAGCGGCACCCAGAGCTCGGGCGGCTGGGCGAGCATGGCGAGCCCCTTGAATCGCGGCGGCGCGACGCCGACCACGGTGAAACTGTGGCCGTTGATCCGCAGCGGGCGGCCGAGCAGGCCGGGATCGTTGCCGAAGCGCCGCTGCCATAGCCCGTGGCTCACCACGCAAACCTCCAGGGCGCCGGGGACCCGGTCATCCTCAGGCAGGAAGAAGCGGCCGCGGAAGGGACGCAGCCCGAGCACGTCGAAGTAGTTGCCCGACACCATCTGGCCGAAGACCAGGGAAGGTTCCTCGCCGCCGCCGCTGAGCGAGAGCGAGACCTCGAACGATGCCGCGGCGCCGGCGAGAACTGACGAAGCGGCGCGGCGCAGATCGGCGAAGTTCAGATAGGAGAACGGCAGCAGCTCGGGGTTGTGGACGTCCTGGCTGTAGATCGCGACCAGGCGGCCCGGCTCGGCGACCGGCAACGGGGTGAGAAATAGCGCGTTGACGAAAGTGAAGATCAGGGTATTGGCGCCGATCCCCAGGGCGAGGGAGGCCACCGCGGCGGCGGTGAAGCCGGGGCTCCGCAGCAGGCCGCGAAGGGCGAAGCGCAGGTCTTGGGTCAGGGCCTCCATGGCGGCAAGTAGATGGACGGCGGTCAGTATTCTCTTGGCGTCTCGTCGATCAAAGAGACGCTGTAGTATACGGCTCCCCCCAACCGTCAAGTAAAGCCCTGTCCAGCGATGCGTTTGGCGCTCATCGCGACCCCTTCTCGGCGCCGCGCGGACATCTCTTGCGCGTCACGAAAAGAATGCCAGGCGGCACTTGATATGGATGCCTCCAGCCCGGTTGGCCGGTCCTTACGCCCGCCGCCGTGAACGATCAGGCGGAAGAAAAAGGTAGATGAGTCGAGGAGATCGAAGGCACGTCGAGCCCGGCTCTGGCGGCGGGCCCGAGGCGCCCGAGGGGTGTCCTTGAGCCCCCTCACCCGAGAACGGGCGCTGGCGGCCAATCTGGTCCGCCTGCTGCGCGGGCTGGCCGTGGAGCGCCCGCACGCGCGGGCCTACAGCTTCCTCGCCGACGGCGAGGAGGAGGGCGAGAGCCTCACCTACGCGGAGCTGGACCTGCGCGCCCGCGCCCTGGGCGCCGCGCTGCAGCGGCTGGGCGCGGCGGGCGAGCGGGCGCTGCTGCTCTATCCCCCCGGTCTCGACTTCATCGCCGCGTTTCTCGGCTGCCTATACGCCGGGGCGGTGGCGGTGCCGGCCTACCCGCCGCGCTCGGCGCGCACCCTGCCGCGGCTGCGCGCCATCGCTGCAGACGCCCGGCCGGCGGTCGTCCTCACCACCGGTGCGCTGCTCGCCAAGGCCGGCGGCTGGACGGGTGAGCTGCCGGAGCTCGCGGCGGCTCGCTGGCTGGCGACCGACGAGGCAGCCGCGGGCGGGCTCGGCGAGGCCGCCGACTGGCGAGAGCCCGAGATCGACGGCGACCGCCTCGCTTTCCTCCAGTACACCTCCGGCTCGACCGCCCTGCCCAAGGGGGTGATGGTCAGCCACGGCAACCTGCTGCACAACGAAGAGCTGATCCGCCGGGCCTTCCGCCAGTCGGAGCGCTCGGTGATCGCCGGCTGGCTGCCGCTGTACCACGACATGGGGCTGATCGGCAACGTCCTGCAGCCGCTCTTCGTCGGCGCTCCCTGCATTCTGATGTCGCCGATGGCGTTCCTGCAGCGGCCGCGGCGCTGGCTGGCCGCCATCTCGCGCTATCGCGCCACCACCAGCGGCGGCCCCGACTTCGCCTATGAGCTGTGCGTGGCGAAGATCCCGCCCGCCGAACGCGAGGGCCTCGACCTCCACTGCTGGGAGGTCGCCTTCAACGGCGCCGAGCCGGTGCGGCCGGCGACGCTCGAGAGGTTCGCCGCGGCCTTCGGGCCGTGCGGCTTCCGGCGCCAAGCCTTCTACCCCTGCTACGGCCTCGCCGAGGCGACCCTCTTCGTCAGCGGCGGCGGCCCCGGCAGCTTTTCCATCCCTCCCAACCCTCCCCACCCTCCCCGCCCTCCCAACATCGCCAGCTTCGACGCCGCCTCGTTAGAGCGCCACCTGGCGCTGCGCCGCGAGGGCGAGCCGACCCCGGGCGGGGCGGCGGCGGTCCGCACCCTGGTGAGCTGCGGCTGGAGCTGGGAGGACCAGCGGTTGGTGATCGCCGATCCGGAGACCGGCGAGCCCTGCGCGCCGGGTAGGGTGGGGGAGATCTGGGTCGGCGGCCCGAGCGTCGCCCGCGGCTACTGGCGCCGCCCCGAGGAGACAGGGCAGGTTTTCGGCGCGCGCACCGCCGCCGGCGGCGGCCCCTATCTGCGGACCGGCGACCTCGGCTTCTTCATCCCGTCGGCCGTGGGTGCGGACCCCGAGCTCTTCGTCACCGGCCGCCTGAAGGACCTGATCATCCTGCGCGGCCGCAATCACTACCCGCACGACCTGGAAGCCACGGTCGAGGCGAGCCATCCGGCGCTGCGTCCAGGCTGCGGCGCTGCCTTCTCGGCCGAGATCGGCGGCGAAGAACGGTTGATCGTGGTGCAGGAGGTGGGGGGGCGGCGGCGCGGCAGGGAGCGCGATGGCTCGGAGGCGCCGGCGGCTCCGTCGGCGCCCGAGGCGCTGGATCCGCTGCTCGCAGCCATCGAGGCGATCCGCCGGGCGGTGGCCGAGGAGCACGAGGTCCAGGTCTACGAGGTGGTGCTGATCTCGTCCGGCACCATTCCCAAGACTTCGAGCGGCAAGATCCAGCGTCACGCCTGCCGTGCGGCTTACCTCAGAGACAGCCTGGCGGTGGCGGCGCGCCATGCCCTCGCCGAGGACTCGGCAGAGGGCCGGGACGCCCCGCTCGGTCAGCCGAGCTTGTCGGCGCTGGGCGACCTTGGTGACCTCGATCGGAGCTCGCTGCGGGCGGCGCCGGCCGGCGAGCGTCAGGCGCTGCTCGAAGGCTGGCTGCGGCCCGTCGTGGCGCAGGTCCTGGGCGTCTCCGCCGGGCTCCTCCACGCAGACCGGGCGTTGACCGCCCTGGGCCTCGACTCGCTGTCGGCGGTCGACCTCCAGAACCGGATCGAGACGGCGCTGGGGATCGCGCCGGCGCCGACCCTCCTGCTCGCCGGCGCCACGCTCGGGGAGCTGGCGGCGGCGCTGCTCGCGCAGGTGGAACAGTCGGCGGGTGCGCGCGAGGCGCGCCCCGAGGAAAGTGCGGGCGATGTCGGCGAGCTCCCCCTCTCCTGGGGCCAGAAGGCGCTCTGGTTTCTCCATCGGCTGGCGCCGGCGAGCGCCGCCTACCACATCGTCGGGTTGGCGCGGGTGCGGGGCGCGGTCGATCGCGCTGCCCTGACGCGCGCCCTGGCGGCCCTGGTCGACCGCCATCCGGCGCTGCGCACCACCTTCCGGGACGGGGCCGACGGGCCGTTGCAGCGGGTCCATGCCGCCGGCAGCAGCGGCCATTTCGAGCTCATCGTCGAGCCGGCGCCGGTCGATTCCCCGGCCGCGCCGGGCGCGGTCGAGGCGCGGCTGCGCCTGCTCGCGCATCACCCCTTCGACCTCGAGCGCGGACCGCTGCTGCGCGTGGCGCTGCTGGGCGACCCGGCGGCGGAGCCCTGGCTGGCGCTGGCGGTGCACCACATCGTCTCCGACTTCTGGTCGCTCGAAGTGATGGCGCGCGATCTGGCGGCGCTCTACGCCCGGGCCCGCGGCGTCGAGGGGCGCCTCCTTCCGCCTCTCGCCTGGCGCTACACCGATTTCGCGCGCTGGCAGGAGGAGCGAATGGCGGGACCGGAGGGGGAGCGGCTGTGGAGCTTCTGGCGGCAGCTGCTCTCGGGGGCGCTGCCCCGCCTCGAGCTGCCCACCGACCGGCCGTGGCCGGCGGCCCAGACCTGGGAGGGGGCCGCCCATCTGCAGCGGCTCCCCGCCAGACTAGCCGAGCAGCTCGAAGCGCTCGGCCGCAGCCGCGGGGCGACGCTCTACATGACCCTGCTCGCCGCCTTCAACGCGCTGCTGGCGCGCTCGACCGGGCAACGCCGGCTGATCGTCGGCTCGCCGACCCACGGCCGGGCGCGCCGCGCCGTTCGCGAGCTGGTCGGCTACTTCGTCAACCCGCTGCCGCTGCTCGCCGAGCTGGACGGCGACCCCGACTTCGGTGCGCTGCTCGACGCCACCCGCCGGGGCGTGCTCGCGGCCTTCGCCCACCAGGAGCTGCCGTTCGCCTTGCTGGCCGAGCGGCTGCAGCCGGTGCGCGACCCGGCGCGCTCGCCGCTGTTCGACGTGGTCTTCGCCTTCGACAAGGGGCGGGCGTCGCGGCTCGCCCTGGGCGGCTTCGCGCTGGGGATCGGCGGCACGCGCCTGGCGCTGGCCGATCTCGAGCTCGAGTCGCTCCCCTTCGAGCCGGCCGGCGCGCCCTTCGCTCTGACCCTGGCGATGGCCGAGGCGGGGGAAGAGCTGGGGGCTTGCTGGCGCTTCAACAGCGATCTCTTCGACCGCGCCACGGTGGCGCGGCTGGCCGCGCACTTCCGCGTTTTGCTCGAGGGCGTGGCGGCGGAGCCGGAGCGCCGGCTCTCCGAGCTGCCGCTGCTCACCGCCGAGGAGCGCCACCAGCTGCTGGTGGCCTGGAACGACACCGCCAGCTCGTACCCGCGGCAGGCGGCGCTCGAGGAGCTGTTCGGCGCGGTCGCGGCGCGGTCGCCGGCGGCGGTGGCGGTCGAGTGCGGCGAGCTGCGGCTCAGCTACGGCGAGCTCGAGCGGCGGGCCCGCGCGCTGGCGGCGCGGCTGGCGGCGCTGGGGGTCGGTCCGGAGCGGCTGGTCGGGATCTGCCTCGAGCGCTCGCCCGAGCTGATCGTGGCGGTGCTGGCGTCGCTGCAGGCGGGCGGGGCCTATCTGCCGCTCGATCCAGCCTTGCCGGCCGAGCGCCTGGGCTGGATGCTCGCCGACGCCGGCGCCGCGGTAGTGGTGACCGGCGGCGCCGCGGCGGCGGCCCTGCCGGTCGGGCCGTGGCGGCTGCTCGATCTCTCCCTCGAGGCGGCGCCGGCGCCGGAGGCGGCGGCAGAGGTCAGAGCGCCGGCTGCGGCGGGCCCCGGCACCGAGGGCGGCGGCGGCGGCGACCGCCTCGCCTACCTGATGTACACCTCCGGCTCGACCGGCACCCCCAAGGGGGTGGCGGTGGTGCATCGGGCGGTGGCGCGGCTGGTCCTCGGCGCCGACTGCGCGCGCTTCGGGCCGGAGGAGGTCTGGCTGCAGCTGGCGCCCGCCTCCTTCGATGCCTCGACGCTCGAGATCTGGGGAGCGCTGCTGCACGGCGGCCGGCTGGTCATCCACCCGCCGCGCACCCCGGCGCCGGAGGAGCTGGGGGAGGCGATCGCCCGCCACGGCGTGACCTCGCTCTGGCTGACCGCCGGGCTCTTCCACCAGATGGTGGAGGCCAATCCGGCCGGGTTGCGGCCGCTGCGCCAGCTGCTCGCCGGCGGCGACGTGCTGTCGCCGGCCCACGTCGAGCGGGCGCTCGCCGCGCTGCCGGAGTGCCGGCTGATCAACGGCTACGGCCCGACCGAGGGGACGACCTTTACCTGCTGCCATGCTCTGCCGCTGGGCCGCGACGGCGGGTGGACTGGGCGCTCGGTGCCGCTCGGGCGGCCGATCGCCAACAGCCGGGTCTACCTGCTCGGCGCCGGCGGCGAACCGGTCCCGGTCGGGGTGGCGGGCGAGCTCCATGCCGGCGGCGACGGGCTGGCGCGCGGCTACTGGGGGCGCCCCGAGCTGACCGCCGAGCGCTTCGTGCCCGACCCCTTCGGGCCGCCAGGCGCGCGCCTCTATCGCACCGGCGACCTGGCGCGCCATCTCCCGGACGGCCGGCTGGAGTTCCTCGGGCGCCTCGACAGCCAGGTCAAGGTGCGGGGCTTCCGCATCGAGCCGGGCGAGATCGAGGCAGTGCTGGCGGCCCACCCAGAGGTGCGCCAGGCGGCGGTCTGGGTCCATGACGCCGCCCCCCCGGCCGCGGATCTCGCCGGCGCCGCCGGCGGCGCCCGCGGCCGGCAGGTGCCCGGCGGCGATCGCCGGCTAGTGGCTTACGTCGTGCCGCAGCGCGCCGCGGCGCCTGCCGCCGCGGGCGAGCTGCGCGCCTTTCTCGCCGAGCGGCTGCCGGAGGCGATGATCCCGGCCGCCTTCGTGACCCTGGCGGAGCTGCCGCTGACCGCCAATGGCAAGGTGGACCGGCGCGCGCTGCCGGCGCCGCAGTGGGGGAGGCCGGCGGCGGCGGCCGTCTTCGTCGCGCCCCACAACCCGGTCGAGGAGCTGCTGGCCGGGATCTTCGAAGAGGTCCTCGGGGTGGCGCCGGTCGGCGTCGAAGACGACTTCTTCGCGCTCGGCGGCCATTCGCTGCTGGCCACCAAGCTGGTCTCCCGTGTCCGACGGAGTCTCGACGTCGAGCTGCCGGTCGCGGCGCTGTTCAGCAACCCGACCGTCGCCGCCGTGGCCCGCGAGCTCGGCGCGCGCGCCGAGCCGGCGGGGCCGGGCGCGCCGGCAGAGCCGCTCCGGCCCCGGCCGCCAGATCCGGCAGCGGCACCGCCGCTGTCGTTCGCCCAGGAACGGCTCTGGTTCCTCGACCGACTCGAGCCGGGCAGCCCGCTCTACAACATCCCGGCGGCCGCCCGGCTGCGCGGCCCGCTCGATCCTGGTGCTTTCGCCGCCAGCCTGGCCGAGATCGTGCGCCGGCACGAGTCGCTGCGCACCGGTTTTGTCGAGGGGCCGGCCGGATCGCCGGTGCAGGTGATCAGACCCGCCGGCGGAGGCGGGGGGCCGGAGGGGGCCCACCTCCCGCTGATCGACTTGCGGGCCCTGCCGCGCCGCGAGCGCGAGGCGGCGGCGGCGCGGCTGCGCGCCGCGGAGGCGGAGCGGCCGTTCGCGCTGGCCGAGGGGCGCCCGCTGCGGGCGCTGCTGCTGCGCCTCGGCGCCGCCGACCACCTACTGCTCTTGACCCTGCACCACATCGCCGCCGACGGCTGGTCGATGGGCGTGCTGATGCGCGAGCTCGCCTTGCTCTACGGCGCCGCCGCCGCCGGGCGGCCTTCACCCCTGGCCGCGCTGCCCATCCAGTACGCCGACTTCGCGCTTTGGCAGCGGCGCTGGCTGGCCGGCGAGCGGCTCGCCGCGCAGCTCGGATACTGGCGGCAGGCGCTCGCCGGAGAGGCCGGCCTGCCGGGGCCGCTCGAGCTGCCAACCGATCGTCCCCGGCCGGCGGCGCGGGCGACGCGTGGCGCCCGCCGGCGCTTCGCCCTGCCGCGCGAGCTCTCGGCGGAGCTGGCGGCGCTCGGGCGGCGCCTCGACGCCACCCCGTTCATGGTCCTGCTGGCGGCCTTCACCGCCCTGCTCGGGCGCTGGAGCGGGCAGCGCGACCTGGTGGTCGGCACGGCGATCGCCAACCGCAACCGGCTGGAGATCGAGCCGCTGATCGGTTTTTTCGTCAACACCCTGGCCCTGCGCCTGCGTCCGGCAGGCGAGGCGAGCTTCGGCGAGCTGCTGGGCGCGGCGCGACAGGCAGCGCTCGGCGCCTACGCCCACCAGGACCTGCCGTTCGAGAAGCTGGTCGGGGAGCTCGCGCCGGCGCGCGATCCGAGCCGCACGCCGCTGGTCGAGGCGCTGCTGGTGCTGCAGAACGCGCCGTTCGCGGCGCCGCACCTGTCCGGGATCGGCGTCGAGGCGCTCGAGCCCGAGTCGAGCCGCGCCAAGTTGGACCTGCTGCTCGACCTGCACGGCGGCCCGGCCGGTTTCGCCGGCGCCCTCGAATACAGCGCCGAGCTGTTCGACGGCGCGACGGTCGAGCGCGCCCTCGCCCATCTGACGGCGCTGTGCGCCGCCGCGGTGGCAAGGCCCGACGGCCGGCTCGACGAGCTGCCGCTGCTCTCGCAGGCCGAGCGCCACCTCTTGACGGTGGCCTGGAACGACAGCGCGAGCGCCTTGCCGGGCGAGCTCTCGCTGGGCAGCCTGTTCAGCGCGGCGGCAGCGCGGCAGCCGCACGCGGTGGCGCTGGAGTGCGGCGAGGAGCGGCTGACCTACGGCGAGCTCGAGCGGCGCGCCAACCGGCTGGCCCGCCACCTGCGCGCTCTCGGCGTCGGGCCCGAGGTGCTGGTCGGAGTCTGCCTCGAGCGCTCGCCGGCGCTCATCGTGACGCTGCTGGCGGCGGTCAAGGCGGGCGGCGCCTACCTGCCGCTCGATCCCTCCCATCCGGCCGAGCGGCTGGCCTGGATGCTGGCCGACGCCGGGGCGAGGGTGCTGGTGGCCCGCGCCGGGGTGGCTCCGGCCCTGCCCGGCGCCGCGGGCGGGTCGGGCCGGCTCGAGGTCGCCGAGGTCGACCTCGATCGTGACGCGGCGGCGATCGCGCGCCGCGGCGCCGCTCCGCTCGCCTCCTCCCCGGTACCGCCGGCCGCCACCCTCGCCTACCTCATGTACACCTCCGGATCGACCGGGCGCCCGAAGGGGGTGGCGGTCGAGCAGCGCGCCGTGGCGGGGCTGGTCCTGGGAACGGACTACGCGCGCTTTGGCCCCGAGGTGGTCTGGCTGCAGCTGGCGCCGGCGGCCTTCGACGCCTCGACGCTGGAGATCTGGGGCGCTCTGCTGCACGGCAGCCGGCTGGTCATCCTGCCGGCGCGCACCCCGACCCCCGAGGAGCTGGGCGAGGCGCTGGCGCGCCACGGGGTGACGTCGCTTTGGCTGACCGCCGGGCTCTTCCACCAGATGGTGGAGGCCAATCCGGCCGGGCTGCGCCCGCTCCGCCAGCTGCTCGCCGGCGGCGAGGCGCTGTCGCCGGCGCACGTCGCCAGGGCGCTGGCCGAGCTGCCCGGGTGCCGGCTGGTCAACGGCTACGGGCCGACCGAAGGGACGACTTTCACCTGCTGCTGCCTGCTCGCCGCGCTTCCGCCCGCGCCCGGAGAGCCGGACGGCGGCGGCGGCGGGTGGACGGTGCCGATCGGCAGACCGATCGCCAACCGCCGCGTCTACCTGCTCGACGCCGCCGGCCAGCTGGTGGCGCCGGGGGTCGCCGGCGAGCTCCACGCCGCCGGCGGCGGCCTGGCGCGCGGCTATCACGGCCGTCCCGACCTGACCGCCGAGCGCTTCGTCCCCGATCCGTTCGCGAGCGAGCCGGGCGCGCGCCTCTACCGAACCGGCGACCTCGCGCGCTACCTGCCGGATGGGCGGATCGAGTTCCTGGGCCGGATCGATGCCCAGGTCAAGGTGCGGGGATTCCGCGTCGAGCCCGGCGAGATCGAGGCGGTCCTGGCGACCCACCCGGCGGTCGCGGCGGCGGCGGTCGGGGTCCACGAGGCGGCCGCCGGCGACCGCCGCCTGGTCGCCTACGTGGTGGCCGCCGGCGGCTTGGCCCCGCCGGCCGACGAGCTGCGCGCTTTCTTGCGCGAGCGGCTGCCCGAGCCGATGGTGCCGAGCGCCTTCGTGGCGCTCGCCGCGCTGCCCCTGACCGCCAACGGCAAGCTCGACCGGCGGGCGCTGCCGGCGCCCGAGCGGGGAAGCGGCGCCGGCTCCGGCGCCGACGATGCGGCGGCGGCCCCGCGCACCCCGGTCGAGGAGCTGCTGGCGTCGATCTGGTGCGCGACGCTCGGCGTCGAGAGGGTGGGGGCGCACGACGACTTCTTCGCCCTGGGCGGCCACTCGCTGCTCGCCACCCGCCTGATCTCGCGCCTGCGCCGCGCCTTCGGCGTCGAGCTGCCGGTCGCGGCGCTCTTCGACCACCCGACGGTCGGCGGCATGGCCGGCGTCCTCGCCGGTCTCCTGCCCGGCGGTCCGATCGGCGCGGCCGGCCCCGAGCAGCCCGCCGAGCCCGCCTGGGCCGCGGCGCCGCCGCTCGTGGCGCGGCCGCGGCCGGAAGAGCTGCCGCTCTCCTTCGCCCAGGAGCGGCTCTGGTTCCTCGAGCAGCTCGAGCCCGGGAGCGCCACCTACAACGTCGCCGCCGTGGTCCGGCTCGACGGAGCGCTGGCGCCGGAGGCCCTGGCGGCGGCGGTGTCGCGGGTGGCAAGCCGCCACGAGGCGTTGCGCACCACCTTCCCGCAGCGCGAAGGCCGCCCGCTGCAGCGCATCGGCCCCCCGGCGGCGGTGCCGCTGCCGGCTATCGACCTGTCGGCGCTGCCCGAGCCGGCGCGCTTCCGGGTCTGGCGGCGGCTGGCCGCCACGGAGGCGGAGCGCCCGTTCGATCTGGCGCGCGGGCCGCTGCTGCGCGCCGTCCTGCTGGGGCTCGGGGCCGGCGAGGCGGTGCTGCTCCTGACCGTCCACCACATCGTCTTCGACGGCGCCTCGGTCGCGGTGCTGCTGCGCGAGGTCTCGGCCCTCTACGCCGAGCGGGTGGCAGGCGAGCCGGCGGGGCTGCCGCGGCTGCCGGTGCAGTACGCCGACTTCGCCCTGTGGCAGCGCCAGTGGCTGACCGGCGCGACCCTAGCCGCGCCGCTGGCCGCGTGGCGGCAGGCCCTCGCCGGCGCTCCCGCCGCCCTCGAGCTGCCGGCCGACCGGCCGCGTCCGGCGGTGCGCGGCAGCCGCGGTGCGCGCCGTCCCGTCGCGCTCCCGGCTGTTCTCGGATCGGCGCTCGCGGCGCTCGCCCGCCGCCACGACGTCACGCCGTTCATGGTGCTGCTGGCGGCCTTCGCGGCGCTGCTCGGGCGCTGGAGCGGCCAGCAGGACCTGGTCGTCGGCTCGCCGATCGCCAACCGCAACCGGCTGGAGATCGAGCCGCTGATCGGATTCTTCGTCAACACCCTGGCGCTGCGCGCCGACCTTTCCGGCGACCCTGATTTCGCCGCCCTGCTCGCCCGAGTGCGCAGGGTGGCCCTGGCCGCCTACGCCCACCAGGACCTGCCGTTCGAGAAGCTGGTCGAGGAGCTGGCGCCGCTGCGCGACCCCAGCCGCACGCCGCTCTTCCAGGCGATGTTCGTGCTCCAGCAGAGCGACTTCGCGCCTCCCCATCTCCCTGGCCTGACGGCGGCGCTGCTGGCGCCGCAGCTCGACCGGGCGCGATTCGACCTGCTGCTCACTCTCACCGCGGATGCGGCGGCGGGCGCGGCGCCGGGTTTCGGGGGCGATCTCGAGTACAGCACCGAGCTGTTCGACGGCGCCACGGCCGAGCGGCTGCTGGCGCACTTCCGCACTCTCCTCGAGAGCGCCGTTGGCGCGCCCGAGCAGGCGCTCTCCGAGCTGCCGCTGCTCAGCGCCGCCGAGCGCCAGCAGCTGCTCGCCGAGTGGGTCGAGCCGGCCGGCGCGGGGCCGGCGCGGCGGCGCGCCCACGAGCTGTTCGAGGCGCGGGCTGCCGAGCGGCCGGCGGCGCCGGCCCTGGTCTGGGGCGCCCTGAGCTGGAGCTATGGCGAGCTCAACGCGCGCGCCAACCG
>DASZZP010000027.1:0-31563 GCA_035544875.1 Thermoanaerobaculia bacterium
ATCCCGGGTCCACCTAAGACACGGGCTCCTCGCACCAATTTGCTCCCGACCTCGGCGCCAGCCTCGAGTACCCAATTCTACCTGCGCGCTGTTTCATACCTTGGGATCGGCACCGCCGGTGGGACCTAAGACGAAACTCTCAGGAGCAAGAGGGAGGGGGCGTCCCCTTCCCCCCCGGAGGGGTGGGAAGGGGAGCGAGGGGTTGCGGGGGGCGATCCGATCGATGCTTCGAGTAGGCCTCCACCGCCGCCTCGCAGCGCTGTCTCATCCCTCGGGGTCGCCACAGCCGGTGGCGACTAGAAAAGGGTGTAGATAAACGGCGCGGCCGCCTGGCTGGTCACCACCAGCACGATCACCAGCGCCAGGATCAGCACGAAGGGGACGATCCAGTAGACCTTGTGCTGGCGGGCGAACTGGAAGATCTCTCCCAGCAGCGAGCCGGCGTAGCGGAGCTTGCGCATCGGGTTGCTCTCCTAAGCGGAAAAAGGGATCGAGGCTGCCGCCGCGGCGGCCAGCCCTGGTTTTCTAATCCAGCTGGTAGTCCTTGCGCCAGTCCCCGTGCTCCGCGAACGGCGGCTGCGCCGCCTTGTCGAGGAGGAAGGGGCCGAGCACGAGGTGGTCCATCTCGGTGCGCATGAAGCAGCGATAGGCATCCTCGGGGGTGCATACGATCGGCTCGCCGCGCACGTTGAAACTGGTATTGACGATGACGCCATAGCCGGTCAGCTTCTCGAACTCCGAGATCAGGGCGTGATAGCGCGGGTTGTCCTCGCGGTTGACTGTCTGGATGCGCGCCGAGTAGTCGACGTGGGTGATGGCGGGGATGTCGGAGCGCGGCCGGTTGACCCACTCGACCAGCGGCAGCTCGCGTTCGTCGCCGCGGCGCGGCACGCGGCGGCTGGCGACGAGGTCGGCGACCAGCAGCATGTACGGCGACGGGCGGTCGAGCTCGAAGTAGTCGCCGGTGCGCTCTTCGAGAACGCTCGGAGCGAAGGGCCGGAAGCTCTCGCGGAACTTGATCTTCAGGTTCATGATCGACTGCATGCGCGGCGACCGCGCGTCGCCCACGATCGAGCGGTTGCCGAGCGCCCGCGGGCCGAACTCCATGCGGCCGTGACAAAGGCCGACCACGGTGCCGGAGGCGATCAGCGCGGCGATCCGCGGCGCCCACTCCTGGTCGGCCAGCTCCGCGTAGGGGAGGCGGCGGGAGTCGAGGTAGTCGCGGATCTGCGCGGCCGAGAACTCCGGCCCCAGCAGGGCTCCCCGCATCGCGTCGCGCCGGTGCCGCGGGGTGGCGCCGGGTGCGGTGCTGGCGGCGGGGGGAGCCGGGCGCGGATTGCCCATCGCATTGTGCCATACGGCGAGCGGAGCGCCCAGGGCGCCGCCGGCGTCGCCGGCCGCGGGCTGGATCCAGATGTCCTCGAAGAGTCCGCTGCGCAGCAGGATGCCGTTGGCCACGCAGTTGAGAGCGACGCCGCCAGCCATGCAGAGGAAGCGCTGGCCGGTCAGCTCGCGGGCGTGGCGGGCGAGCTTGAGCACGACCTCTTCGGTCACTTCCTGGATGGAGCGCGCCAGGTCCATCTCGCGCACGGTGATCGGCGACTCCGGTTTGCGGGGCGGCCCGCCGAACAGCGTCGCGAAGCGGCCGTTGGTCATCTCGAGCCGGTCCAGGTAGCCGAAGTAGTTCATGTTCATGCGGAACGAGCCGTCATCCCTGATGTCGATCAGCTCGCGCTTGATGAGGTCGGTGTAGCGCCCGCTGCCATAGGGCGAGAGCCCCATCAGCTTGTACTCGCCGGAGTTGACCTTGAAGCCGGTGAAGTAGGTGAAGGCCGAGTAGAGCAGCCCAAGCGAATGAGGGAAGCTCATCTCCCGGATGAGGCGCAGGCGCTCGCCCTCGCCGAGGCCGATGGTGGTGGTCGCCCACTCGCCGACGCCGTCGAGGGTGAGGATCGCCGCGGTGGCGAACGGCGACGGGTAGAAGGCGCTGGCGGCGTGCGACTCGTGGTGCTCGCAGAAGTAGATCGGCGGCCGGGCGGCGACGCCGCAGCGCTCGAGCGCCTCTTCGATCCGCGGCGGGATCCACAGCTTCTCCTTGAGCCACACCGGGATGGCCTGCACGCAGGAGCGCAGGCCGCGCGGCGCCACGGCGAGATAGGTCTCGAGGATGCGATGGAACTTGAGCAGCGGCTTGTCGTAGAACGCCACGCCGTCCAGGCCATCCGTCTGGACGCCGCCTTCCGCCAGGCAGTAGCGGACGGCGTGGAAGGGGAACTCGCTGTCGTGCTTGACGCGCGTGAAGCGCTCTTCCTGCGCCGCCGCGACGATCCGCCCATCGTCGACGAGGCAGGCGGCCGAATCGTGGTAGTAGCAGCTGATGCCGAGGAGCTTCACGTCAGAACTGCTTTCGGTACGACTCGGCGGCATGAGGGCCGCCTTCCTTCGTGACCCAGTAGGAGCGCAGGCGGGAATCGGCAAAGCGGGTGAAGCCGAGCTTGCCCGTGGCGCGCAGCAGCAGCCCCACGGGCAAGAAGAGCAGGTAGAAGAGCACGGTCATCAGCACCCAAGTCACCGCGGTCCCGACGGCGTGGCCGAGCAGCTCGAACAGCCTGCTCAGCCGGCGAAAGAGGGTGAGCGGTGCCGCCAGGGCGGTCGCCGTGACCAGCAGCGACAGCGAAGCGACGGCTATGGCCAGCCCGCGGCGGTGGAGGAGGAAGGCGAAGACCGCCGCCGCGGCGCCGCCGATCGCGCCGCCGATCCAGCCCTGCCGGCGGGCTGCCGCCGCCTGGGCGGCGCGATCCCGCGCGGCGGCCCCTGAGCCCCCGGGGACCCCGGAGCTCCCGGCGACCCCGGCGACCTCGGAGATCATCGCGCCGCTCTTCCAGCTCCACACCACCGCGGAAGGCTCCTCCACCAGCTCCTCCCGCCGCTGCTCCGCCATCGCTCCTCCAGCTCCGTGACGCAACCCGTGCCCGGTCTGGGCGCGGCCTTCCCGGGTCAACGCGTGAGCAGCCCGGGCGCGCGACGCACGAGCTCCGGACCCGCCGACCCGGACCGGCGCAATAGACTAATCGCGATTGCAGGTGGCGGCAAGGTCCCAGGGTGCCCGTCTCTGAGCGGCCGGCGAGGCACCTTTCCCCAGGAGGACCGGGGGGCGCTGCCGCCCGGATTGCACAATTTTGGTTGCAGTTGCATTCGGTTTCGTCTATGATTTACGTCAGTATCCTGTAGGAAGCGGTCCAACACAGGGCCCACTTCACAACCGCTGACTGGCGGTGAGGTCGCGATGAGAAAACCACTAACGCTGGGCCTGCTTGCCGTTCTGGCCGCGCTCTCGCCGGCCGCCTGGGCGGGCTCGGTCTTCGTGCCCCTGGCGGCCAATCTCTCGCTGGCCGGCGACCGCTATGCCACCAAGGTGTGGGTCTCCAACACCGGCGCGGTGGGACGCCGCTTCAACCTCACCTTCATCCCGGCGGGAACCGACGGCAGCGCCGTGACGCCGAGCCTGAGCAATCTCTTCGTCCCGGCGGGAGGAACAGTGGAGCTGACCGACGTGGTTCCGCCCGGCCAGACCGGCCTGCTGGAGGTGAGCGGCGCGCCGCAGCTCGTGGTCCACGCTCGGCTCGAGCTCTCCGGCCCGACCGGGTTCGTCCAGGTGAGCACGACCGTTCCGATCGTCACCCAGGCCACCGCCCTGGCCGCCGGCACTGTCAGCGAGCTGCTCGGGCTCGAGCGCGCCAGTGGCGGCGTGATCTCGAACTACGCGTTGATCAACCTGTCGCTCCAGGCCGCCCAGTGCACCGTCGCCGCCTTCCGCGCCGACAACAGCCAGATCGCCAACACGGCGAACCTGGTCCTGCAACCGCTGTCCAGGCGCGACTTCGACGACGCGCTGTCGATCCTCGGGCAGTCGAACATCAGCAACGTGCGGTTCGAAACCAGCTGCGACCACCAGTTCTTCACCTACGCCACGGTGACGCAGCTCGGCGTGCCGGTCGCCGCCTTCGTGACCTCTTCGCCGGCGCTGGTGGCCGATGTGGTGACCGGGCCGGTCCAGCCCGGCGGGCCTCCCAGCTCGGGCAGCGTGACCTTCACCCAGCCCGGCGTCTTCCTCAACGCCACCGATGCGAACTCCGAGGTCGACTATGACCTTCCCGTTCCGGCCGGAGTGCCGTACAAGAGAACGACGATCGACTTCGACATGCACATCGGCTCGTTCCCCCCGGGTCTCTTCACCGGCGTGATGTCGTTCCGCAGGCCCAACGCCAACCGCAACGATCGGGTGGTCTACGCCGCCATCCAGGTGGTGAACCAAAAGCACCGCACGACCCTCGACCTGGGGGTCGATAACGTGCTGGTCAAGGCCGACACGCCCTGGCAGGAGAAGAGCGACTACCACCTGAAATTGATCTACGACATCAAGGACGTGCCCGGGACGGTCACCCTGATCATCTCGCAGGGCAGCACCGTGCTCGCAACCCTCACCGGCCCGCCGCAGCACTACGACATGAGCGCCAACGCCAACCCGCTGCGGGTGAATTTCGGCCAGACCGGCATCGGCGACGGCGCCTACTTCCCGCCGGTCACCTGGATCTTCTCGAACCTCAAGGTCCTGCTCGAGCCCTGAGTCCGACCTCAGGGAAGTGCCGCACGTCCATCACCGGACGTGCGGCTCAGCTGACGAATGTCATGCTGGCGGCCAGCGCCAGCGCGAGGAGGGCGGCGCAGGCCGGCAGGGCATAGCTGACTGCGCTCCCGGCTGCCGGCTCGGTCTGCCTCTCCGCCAGCGCCGCGGCGGCGAAGATGCAGGCGAACGGCATCCAGAGGAGCCAGATGCGGCCGGCTTCGCCGCGCACGCCGCCCGAGAGCAGGAGCAGCGCCAGGAGCGCCCACCAGGCCCGGAGCGCCACGCGCCAGGGCGGGACTTGCCAAGGCTCGCCTTCGGTCGCCACCGTCCGATGAGTCGGGCGCCGCCGCAGGCCGGCGGCGGCAAGTCCCAGCACCACGGGCGAGAGCAGGAGCGCGAAGTCATAGGGGTCGAAGAGCAGCCAGGTCGCATAGCCGCGCGGTGCGACGGCGATCCGATGGTGGAAACCGAGCGCGACGCGGAACGCGGTCCAGGGGTTGTGTCCGGCGGTCACGGCGAGCACCAGATAGGGCAGCAGGAATCCGGCGGCCAGCGCCGCCAGGCGCGGCAGCAGGGGCCGCGTGCGCGGGACGCCCAGCACGGCGCTGAGCGCCACCAGCGGCAGGGCGGCGAGACAGCCGTAGCTCAGGAAACATGCGAGCCACGACAGCAGGCCGGCCGCCGCCGCGGGCCAGCTGGCGAGGGGCTCGGCGGTCAGGGCAGCCGGGCGCGGGGCCGGTGCTCGACCCGCGAGCCAGGCAGCGCCGAGCAGGAGCAGCGGCAAGGCCTGGTCGAGTGACGGCGTGAAGAGCGAGCGCGCGGGAACCAGGAGCCACAGCACGACCGCGTAGAGCGCCGTGACGCGGTTGAGGCCCCAGGCGAGCGCGAGCCCGAAGAGCGGCCAGCCGGCGGCCGCCGACAGCAGCGGCAGCAGCAGGGCGAGCGCCGCGACGGTCCAGGGCTGGGGCGGCGGGTCGGGGAAGGGCCGCTGGTGCGCGCGGGCGCGCCCGATCTCGGCCTGGATGGAGCGGCCGGCCAGAGCGGGCAGGCCGGCGGTCGGTGCCGGCAGGCCGCGGGTCAGCAAGTCGAGAGCGCGCACGGCCAGCAGCGGCCCAGGCGGATGGGTGAGCGAGTGTTGATGCAAGGAAGCGCTCGCCGCCGGGTAGTCGGCGAGCAGCTGCCGGCTGCCCGGCGCGCTCGCCGCATCCCAGACGTAGCCGAAGCTCTGGCGCGAGACCAGCGCACCGGTCACCCGCTTGAAGCCGCCTGGCTGTGCCGCGGCCAGCGCCAGGGAGAAGACGAAGCCCAGGACGAGGAGCAGCGGCAGGCGGTACCTGGATGTGGCCGGAGGCCCGGTGGCTGCCGCCAGCAGAGCAATCACGGCGAGCGCGGCGAGCACGGCCACCGCCGCCGGACCCGGCTCCAACCCAGGCGGGTGATAGCTCCAATTCCATTCCTCCGGGCCGTTGGCGCCGGGAAGCTGCACGACGGCGGCCGCGACCGCGGCGAGAGTGGCGGCGCAGAGCGCGAGCGGCAGGAGGTGGCGTCGCATGCGGTGCGTTGAGGCGGGAGCGGAAGCCGCAGTAAGCTAGCATACGAGCGTGTTTTTCCCGCCGCTTCCCGACCCCTCGGGCGAGCTCACGATTCCGGGATTCAGCATCGGCCAAGGCACCGATGCCTCCGGCATGACCGGAGTCACGGTGGTCCTCTGTCCGCAGGGCGCGATCGCCGCCGCGGAGGTGCGGGGCTCGGCGACTGGAACCCGCCAGTTCGATTCGCTGGTCGCCGTCAACCACCTCGCCACCAGGGCGCATGCCGTGGTCCTGGCCGGAGGGAGCGGGTTCGGCCTGGCGTGCGCCGACCCGGTGGTCGATGCCCTGGCCCGGGAGGGGCACGGGTTCGACGCCGGCGTGGCGCGTGTGCCGCTGGTGCCGACCGCCATTCTTTTCGATCTGGGGTTCGGCGATCCGGGAGCCCATCCGGACAGGGCGCTGGTCGAGCGCGCGCTGGGCTCGGCCGCGACGGGGCAGATCGCGGTGGGCAGCGTCGGCGCCGGCACCGGCGCGACGGTGGGCAAGGCCATGGGCCTGGCCTGCGCGATGAAGGGGGGCATCGGCTTCGCCAGCCTGCAAGTCGAGTCGGGTCTCACGGTTGCCGCCTTGGTGGCGGTCAACGCCTTCGGCGACGTGCGCGACCCCCGCAGCAGGGCAATCGTGGCCGGCTGCCGCAACGGCCCCGACTCGCACGAGCTGGTCGGGGCCGATCGGGTCCTCGCCGCGCTGCCGCCGGACCTCCACAACCCCTGGGAGGGCAATACGACGCTGGCGGTGGTGCTGACCGATGCCGCGCTCGCCAAGAAGGCCGCCTTGAAGATCTGCCAGATGGCGATGGGCGGGCTCTTCCGGACGATCTCCCCCGCGCTTTCGCTCTACGACGGTGATCTCGTCGTCACCCTGGCGCTGGGCGACCGCGCCGCACATCTCCACCAGGTCGCCGTGCTCGCCGAGCGCGCCGTGGCCGAAGCGATCCTCGTAGCCGTCCGCTCCGCCGACGGCTTCGGCCTCCTCCCCGCCGTCCGCGACCTGCAGACCGCCCGTTGAATCTCCTGGTCTATCTCGCCGGCGCCGCGCTGCTCGGCCTGCTGGTCCACTTCTGGCGACCCGCTCTCCACTGGCGCTGGATCGCCGCCTACCTGCTTGTCGCGGGCCTGTTCTTCGCGGCGCCCTTGACGACGGGAGCGCTGCAGGCGCCGACCGATATCGCTTACCGCTGGCGGCCTTGGTCGGAGATGGTCGAGGGCGGGTTCGAGCCCGCGAATGACCTGCTGTCGGACATTCCGCTGCAGATGCTCCCTTTCCGTGCGCTGGCGCGGGAAAGGTTGCTGCGGCGCGAGGCGCCGCTCTGGGTCCACGAGCTGGGAACCGGACAGCCGCTGCTCGGCAACGGGCAGTCGGCGCCGTTCTCCCTCTTCTACCTTCTCACCCTCCCTTTGCCGGCGCCGGCCGCCCTCGCGGTGGGCGCCGCGCTCAAGGTCTTTCTCTCTCTGCTACTCATGCACGCTCTACTCTTGGCGCTCGGTGCCGGCGGCGCTGGCGCCGCGTTGGCGGCGGTTTCGTATGCCTTCTCGGTCTTCTCGATCTGTTGGGCCTTCCACCCGCAGGGCATGGCGGCGGCATGGGTTCCTGGCGTCATCCTCGGACTGGTGCTCCTGCGGCGTGGTGAGCGGGGCGGCGTAGGCGGCCTGGTCGCCTGCGGCACTGGTCTAGCCTGCTGCGGCCACCCCGAGACCCTGGCTCACACGGCCCTGGCAGCCGCGCTGGTGGTGGTTGGCCTGCTGGTCGGGAAGAACGGCATCCGGCGCCCACGCTTCACTGCCAAGCTTCTGGCGGCCGCTCTGTTGACGGCCTGTCTCTCGGCGCCGGTCGTGCTTCCTCTCGTCGAAGCGCTGCCGGATGGCGTACGCGAGGCGATGGTCGCGAGGCGGCCTGAGCTGATTCAGCCCGGCCCCTTCGAATGGCGATTCGTGAGCGTTCTGGTCGAGCCCTTGGCGTTTGGCAGCCCGCGTGACCGCAACTGGCGCCTCGATCCTGACAACTTCAATGAGCTGTGCAGCCAGTACGCTGGCCTGCTCACACTGGCGTTGGCGTTGGCTGGCGCGCTCGCGCTTCGCGGCCGCGTGCTGGCGGTGGTCGCGGCGGGCGGCGTGGCCCTCATGGCGGCCCTCGGTGTCACGCCCATCCTGCGTCTAGTCACGGCTATCCCCTTCTTCGAAAAGGCTGCCAACGCCCGACTGCGCCTCTTCTGGGTGCTGGCGGTCGCGATCGCCGCGGGCCTTTCGCTCGAGGCTCTTCCGCGGTGGCGTTCGGGCAGGATGAAGTCCGTCGCCTGTCTTGCCGTCGCCGGAGTGGCGCTCGCCCTCGACCCGCCCCCTCCGGAACCCTGGCAGCGGGCTTGGTGGCTTGCGGCTCTCGCGGGTGCGGCGATCTCGGCGCTGGCACTGGTACTGGGGTCAGGAAAGGGCGACTTGGGGATTCGCGAACGATTCTCGTGGGTCGCGGCCCTGATGGCCCGGGTCACGGCCGCGCGCTCTCGGCGCGGATGGACGGTAGGGGGGTTCCCGGCACTCGCCATTGCGCTCCTCGCTCTCGACCTCGGCCTGCTCAACGCGCGCTTTCTGCCGGTGGTCTCTTCTCGCTTCGACCTTGCGCCGCCGCCGGCCATCCAATTCCTCATCAGCGCGCAGGCGGCCGACAGAGCGGCGGGCAGCTGGCCTTGCCGGGTCCTCGCCCCTGAGTACGGCCTGATGCCGGGCCTCGGCGCTCTCTATGGCCTCTGGGACCCGCGCGGCAACGACCCGATGCAGCCAGCCCGGCCGGCCCTGGTGGTGGGCCGGGCCTTCCACAGGCGCTTTCAGCTCGGCCAGCAGATCAACATGTCGCGTCGGCCATATCCGATCGAGCTTCTCGACTACCTAGGTGTGCGCTACCTCCTGACCCGGCACCGCGTCGAGCTCTTTCCACCCTGGGAGGAGGTCTGGGACGGACAGGGCGGGAAAGTGTGGCGCAACGCGGGGGCGCTGCCGCTATTCCTGATGCCACGAAGCGTCTCCCGCACCTCCGACCCTGAGCGGGCACTGGCGGCGACGCTCACCAACGGCGACTTCGCCCGCACCGCGGTCGTCGAGGTAACCGAACACGGGTCGCCACCACCCGCCGGGCCAGGCCCGGCGGCTCCCCAGCAAGGGGAGGTCGGCCTGCGCCGCCTGCGCGCCAACGGCTTCGACCTCGAGGTGGAGAGCCGGACCGGCGGTCTGATCACTTCGAGTGTGAGCTTCGCGCGCGGCTGGAAAGCGGAAGCGGATGGGCAGCCGGCTGCGGTGTTGCGGGTCAATGCCGCCTTCGTCGGGTTCGAGGTCGCCCCCGGCCGGCACCGGGTCACCGTCAGCTACCGGCCAGCCGGTTGGGTGTGGGGCCTGAGGCTGTTCGTGCTTGGCGTCGCGATCTGCCTGGCGGCTGCGCTGAGGCCAGCGTTATGGTCCCGTGCCCGCGGCGCCCACGCCCGTGAGCACGGGTCAGGCGCCGGCATGAGTACAACGACTTGGAGGTCGTCGAGATGAGCCCGGGGCAAAGAGCATGCGTCAGATCACCTCGACCCATTCGAGCGCAATGCTGGGAGCGCCGAGGATGCGGGCGGCCACGCGCTGGAAGGTCTCGCTGGCGTCGGTGACGCAGAGCCGGCAGCTGGGCTGGCTGCCGGCCGACTCGAGGCCGCGCTCGGCGAGGCCGCTGGCGACCGCCTCGGCGACGGCTTCTGCCGAGTCCACCATGGCCACCTCCGGTCCGACGATCCGCGCCAGCACCGGCACCAGCAGCGGATAGTGGGTGCAGCCGAGCACCAGGGTGTCGATGCCGCCGGCGAGCAGCGGCGCGAGGTAGCGCCGGGCGACCTCGGCGGTGACCGGATCGTCGTGCCACCCCTCCTCGACCAGCGGCACGAACAGCGGGCAGGCGCGGCTCGCGATCTCGAGCCCCGGCCGCAGCAGGCGCAGGGTGCGCGGATAGGCGTCGGAGCGCACCGTCGCCTCGGTGGCGATGACGCCGACCCGGCCGGCGGAGAGCGCGGCCGCCCGGCGCGCCCCAGGCTCGATGACGCCCCAGGTGGGGAGGCCGCAGTCCAGCTCCGGGAGGGCCAGCGCGGAGGCCGTGTTGCAGGCGACGACCACCGCCTTGACTCCGCGCTCGACGAGGAAATCGACGTTGCGCCGTGTGTAGTGCGCCACCGTCGCTTGCGACTTGCTGCCGTAAGGGAGGCGGGCGGTATCGCCCAGATAGAGGATCGATTCCAGCGGCAGCCGGCGGCGCAGCGCCGCCACCACGGTCAGTCCGCCCACACCCGAGTCGAAGACGCCGATCGCATCCATAGAGTGCTGTGGGAAAAGAAGGCTTCAGGGAGCGAGCAGCGTCCGGTCGGGCAGCAGCGGACGGCTGGTGTCGAGGTGGCCGGAGAAGGTGTCGCGCTGGGTGCCGTTCCAGAGCACCACCACCCGCGCCGCCTGCGGGACGTTGAGCGCCACCGAGTTGACGATGCTGTAGATACGCTGGATCTCCTCGGTCGAGCCCGAGGCCGGCGGTTCGTCGTGCTCCGGCCAGCGCAGGTCAACGAACGCCGTGCCGCCGTCCGAAAGCTGAACGCTGCCCAGCTTGACCTGCTCGGGGAAGGGGCGCACCAGACCGGCGCTCTGCGGGCCGGCGAGCAGCGCTTCGAGGGTCTTGCGGATGCGGTCCTTCGGAGCGTCGCTGACTCCGAGCTCGCGGTGCTCGGCGCGCAGCGTCCCGCCGGCGGTCGGGAAGTAGAGGTCAAAGCCGCGGCGCTCGGTCGGGAGGCTGTCAGCCGCCGCCGCCGGGCCCGAGCGGCGGGTGCGGCGGCCGCCGTGCTCGGCCTGCCACCACCAGGCCAGGCCGCCGGCCACCGCCAGGAGCGCCAGGGCGAGGACAAGTCCGGCCGCGCGGCGGCTCATGGGGGTCCCGGAGCCCCGGGGTTGGACGGCACGGCGCCCTGCGTGGGAGGCAGGGGGGGCGCCTCGGGCTTCAGCCGCGACGGCGCCTCGAGATAGCGCGCTATGGCGCGCACCAGCGCGTCGACCAGGTCGGCGCGGTAGGCAGGTTTCTGCAGCTTGGACTCCTCGTCGGGATTGCTCAGGAAACCGAGCTCCACCAGCACGGCGGGCATCGCCGCCCCCATCAAGACGCGAAAGGGCGCCTGCTTGACGCCGCGGTCGCGCAGATCGAGCGCCTGGTTGAGCTCGGCCTGGACGAGACCCGCGAAGCGCTGGCTCTCGGCCAGGTGATGGGTTTGCGCCAGGTCCCAGAGGATCATCTGCAGATCCTGGTTTTCCTGCCCCACTCCCGGCGTGGTCGGGGCCGCCGTGCCGGCGTTCTCGGCGGCGGCCGCGCTCTCGGCCCGGGTGTCGGTCGGCTGCGAGCTCAGGAAGTAGGTCTCCGCGCCATGGGCGCCCGAGCCCAGCGAGGAGTTGAGATGGAGCGAGACGAACAGGTCGGCCTTGTTCTGGTTGGCGACGGCGGTGCGGCTGTCGAGCGGCAGCTTGGTGTCGTCGTTGCGGGTGAGCACGACTTTCACCGGCAGCCGCTGCAGCAGCCGGGTCTCGAGGTCGCGCGCCAGCACCAGGGTCAGCTCTTTCTCGGCCACGCCGCCGGGACCGATGGCGCCGGTCTCGCTGCCGCCGTGGCCGGGGTCGAGGACGATCGTGCGGGTGGTTCCTCCCCGCAGCTCGGCCGCAGCGGCGCCGGGCGCGATCGGCACCGGCGCGGCAGACCGGCGGTGGACGTCGAAGACCAGCCGGAACGGATTCTCCAGCAGGTAGCTCTCCACCTCGGCACCGGGGACGAGCTGGATGCGCACCTGCTGCGGCGTGAAGGCGACGTCCTGGACCAGCGCGTCCTCGACCTTCTTGCTCCTCGCCGGCGGTGCCAGCCGGTCCGCGAGCAGCTGGACCTCGACCGAGCCCGGCTGCTGGTTGAGCCGATAACGCGGCGTCTCCGGGAACTGGAGCACGACGGTGGTCATACCCTGCAGGTGGACGACGTCGAGCATGACCTTCAGCTCGCGCGACTCGCGGCGCGCGATGACCAGACGCGATTCCTCCGGGCGCCAGTCGAAGGCATAGCCCGAGACGGCGCCGAAGGTCTTGCGCAGGAAGTCGAGCGGCACCAGCAATCCGGCCTCGCCGCGGGTCACCGGCTGCGAGAGCGAGACGATGTTCTCGCCCACCGTGATGATGGCGCTGCCCACCCCCATCACTACTTCGCTGCCTTCGAGCTTCAACGACGAGCTCTCGCCGGTCTCGTCGCTGCCGAGCTCGCCGCCCAGGCTCTCGGCCAGGGGACGGAGGGCGAAGACCGGACCCGCCGGGTTGATTGCCACCGGCACCGGCAGCTCAAGCCCGTCGAGCACCACCGAGGAGCCGCGCGCGGAGCCCTCCGGCCTGCCGATCTGGGCCGCGAGGAGGAGGGGAACAGCTAGGAAGGCCGTCGCCAGAGATGGCAGGAACCGGCGCTCTGTCACGCCCCGAAGGATACCATCCACGATCCCGCGCGGCGCGGCCGCCAGTCAGGTGGATTGCTGTTTGAAAAGGATGCGGACGCCGTCGGGGTCGTGGGTGTCGAAGAGGAGAGCGCCGTCGGAGTCCTGGCGCAGGCCGCCGGGAATGTTCCGGTCGCGGAAGAGCAGGTCCTCGTAGGCCTTCTCGGCCGAGGGCACGAGCACGACGAGCACCAGCTTGTGGTGCGGCCCCTGGTAGTCAAAGCTCTCGTCGCGCCCGCGCGAGCCGGCGCCCGCCGGCCTGCCCAGCACCTCGACCACGGCCGTGCCCGCCTGGTAGAGAGCTCCCCGCCCGTCGTCGCGCTCCCAGTTCTGCAGGCGCGGCAGGGCCAGGGTGTCGCCATAGAAACGGCATGAATGCTCGAAATTCTTGGCCCGGATCACCACCCGAAACTGGCGAATCTCCATGAGTAGCTCTCCTCAATGACAGCGGCCCGCGGAGCGCCTATTCGGCGGCATCCTGGCGGAGGGTCGGGGGGGTGCGCCAGTCGATCCGGTAGGCGGGCTCCTCGCGCTGCGCGGGCTCGGATTCCCGGGGCGTGAGGCCTTCGACCGGCACCGGTTCGGGGATGGCTTCGAACAGGCGCGGCGTGATCAGGATCTCTCCCGGACCTGCCAGGCGGCACAGGTGCGCGGCGCGGTTCACGGCGGCGCCGATCGCGGTGAAGTCCTGGCGCCGGTCGCTGCCGAGGTCGCCCGCGAAGACCTGGCCGAGATCCATGCCGATCCCGAGCGCCAGGGTAGGCCGTCCTTGCCGGCGCCATCCTTCGTTGAGGCGCTCGAGTCCCCGCTGCATGGCGATCGCCGCCTGGACCGCCTGCGCGGTGTCGTCGTGGCGGGGCACCGGGGCGCCCCACAGCGCCATGACCGCGTCACCCAGGAACTTGTCGAGCGTGCCGCCATGCTCGAAGACCGTCTCGGCCATCTCGGTGAAGAATTCGCCGAGCAGGCTCGCGATCTCGCCGGGATCCAGCCCCTCGGCGAGCGTCGTGAAGTCACGCAGATCGGCGAACAAGACGACCGCGTGCCGCTTCGCCCCCTCCAGACGCAGCTCGCCCTGCTGGCTGGCGATCTGCTCGGCGAGGTAGGGAGCGAAGTGACGCTGGCGGGCAGCCAGCGCCACAGCCCGGCGGCGGGCCCGCTCCATGAGCTGGCTGTATTCGAGCGCCGCCGCGACCATCCCGGTGAAAGTGGCGAAGGGCTCGAGGTCCTCCGGCCCGAGCGCCTCGCTGCCCTGGCTGTAAGCATTGATCACCCCGAGCACCGAGGCCTGACTGCCGATCAGCGGCGCACAGACGGCGCGCTCGAAGCCGGCAGCGGCCGGCGAGCCGGCACGGACTTCCGCGGTGCCGATCAGCAGCGCGCTGCGCTCGCTCATCGCCTTCCTGGCCGTGGGGCGCGGCACGCGCGCGATGACCGCTGCAGTCGCCGCAGCCGCCGCGGCCGCCGCGGCGCCGCCAGGTGAAACCGGGGCAGGCGGCACGGAGACCGTGGGGATTGCCGGCAGCACGGAGGTGCCGGGCCGGTTCTTGCTCACCCGCGGCACCAGCTCGCCGTCGAGCCCGAGCGTGAGGATCTCCACCCGATCGACGCTCAGCGCCTGCAGGCCGAGGCGGGCGGCCTTTTCGAGCAGGCGCCCGGTGTCGCCCTGCTGCATGAGTTCCCTGGTGATCGCCAGCAGGAGCTCGAGGAAGGCCGCGCGCCGCCCACCTGGCGCCTCGGCGCCGAGGCTCGAGGTCGGGGGGCTCGGAGCCTCATCGGTCAGCCGGGCCGCGGCATCGCCGCTGCGCGCGATGGGAACCTGGAACAGGATCGCCGTCCCCGCCGAGGAGTCGCCCTCCGGTCGCTCGGCCGCCGCGGCCGGCAGCGCCTGGTCCTCGGCCTCGAGATGAAAGGCCACCTTGCCGAAGGCGACGCGCGCCCCCGGGGCCGCGACCCCCTCGTTGACCCGCGCGCCGTTGATGAAGGTGCCGTTGGTCGAGCCCAGATCGCGGATGCGCAGGCCGCCCGCGGTCAGCTCCAGCTCGCCATGCCGGCGCGACACCGTGAGGTCGCGGATCGGCAGGTCGCAGGTGGGCGAGCGCCCCACGACCATGGTGCGCCCAACCGGAATCGCGATCGAATGATTGCCGCTGACGGCGACCAGCTTCAGGCTCAATCTCCACCTCGGGCCCCGCTCGGGGAGACCATCCAGGCATCCAATTCAGGAACAAGTAGCCGGGACACGAACAGGATCTCATCGATCCCTATGGCACCGCAAGCCGCCGCCAGGCCCGAAGCGGCCGTGTTGAACGTCCGCCGGACCCTATGCTACCGTTCCGGCGTCTCGGGCACGAGGCGCATTCGTCTAGGGGTCCAGGACGCCGGCCTCTCACGCCGGTAACACGGGTTCGAATCCCGTATGCGCTACCACGCCCTATCACATTCCATTCACACAACTTAGCGTCCGAACCAAACGACACCGACGGACCCCGGTGCAGCGGCATGTGGCTGCCGCTCAGCTACTTACGCTGTGTTCGAATCTTGTCCTCCGGCGCGCCATGTCGCGCCGACTTGGGGGAATGGGCGTGACCACTTCGCCTTGCGCACGGCCGCGGCCCATACCTCGCCGCCGCAGTGCTCTCAAGCGCACCTCGGGAGATCTATTGGGTCGAGGCGGGACTGGTCTATACTCATGGTATATGCTCAGGAAAGGAGGCACATGACCACCACTGCCAAGCTCTTCAAGAACGGGCGCAGTCAGGCCGTGCGCCTGCCTCGTGAGTTCAGGTTCGAAGGAGACCGGGTAAGAGTACGGCGCGCGGGGCGAGGAGTCCTCGTGGAGCCGATGTTCACGGACGTACTGGAGTGGTTCGCGGAGTTGGATCGCGTGGCCTCCGAGCCTTTCATGCCCGAGGGGTGCCGGCAGCCGCTCTCCCCACGGCGCGACGTGTTCGATGACGACCTACCTGCTTGACACGAACGCGTGTATCGCGCTGATCAACGGCACCGAGGCCAACGTCCGTCGGCGATTCCAGCGCGCAGCGGCCCGGGAGAGCGTGGTCCTGCTGTCCTCGATCGTAGCTTTTGAGCTCTGGTACGGAGTCGCGAAGAGCCAGCGCAAGGACAGCAACAGGCAGCGACTCGAGGCATTCCTCGCTGGCCCCCTCGAGTGGACGCTGTTTGACGAAGACGACGCGGAGGCCGCTGGAGCCGTTCGCGCTGAGCTCGAAGCCGAAGGAACGCCGGTCGGCGCTTACGATGTCCTCCTCGCTGGTCAGGCCCGCCGACGTGGCGCGATCCTCGTGACATCCAACGCAAGGGAGTTCGTGCGCGTGGCGGGACTGAAGTGGGAGGACTGGGCAGTCTCTCGCCGCTAGCAGGTAGGACGCCCCGATGAACCCGGACTCGGCCTCGGTCGATCGGACGTCGCCATCCGGGGCCAAGATCGCGCTCTTCCGAGCGCTATTCCGCGGTCGAGACGATGTGTACCCTCGCCGGTTCGAGAGCCGGAAGACCGGAAGGGCCGGGTATGCGCCCGCCTGTTCGCGGCCGAGGCACTTTTCGTGGCCGCGATCAGCGAGGCGGGCCCAGGGATGGCGATTTGATCGTTATCCGCCCCTAAACTCTGCTGGATGCCCGGACTTCTTTGGGGCTGGCATTCACCCAATGAATAGCTGGAGGCCCACGAAGGACACGCCGTGACCCTCGCCGCCGGCACTCGCCTCGGCCCCTACGAGATCCTCTCGCCGCTAGGCGCGGGCGGCATGGGTGAGGTGTACAAGGCGAAAGACGCCCGCCTGGACCGCACTGTCGCCGTCAAAGTGTTGCCCCAGCACCTCGCCGCAGACGTCGAGCTGCGTTGGCGTTTCGAGCGCGAGGCGCGCGCCGTCTCGGCTCTGCAACATCCGCACATCTGCGTGCTCTACGACGTTGGCCAGCAGGGTGACACCGACTATCTGGTCATGGAGTACCTCGAAGGCGAGAGTCTCGCCGAGCGGTTGAAGCGAGGACCGCTGCCGACCGAGCAGGTTCTCCGCCAGGGCCAGCAGATCGCCGACGCATTGGACAAGGCGCACAAACAGGGGATCGTCCACCGGGACTTGAAGCCCGGAAACGTCATGCTCACGAAGTCGGGTGTCAAGCTCCTCGACTTCGGTCTGGCCAAGCTCCGCACGATCGCGTCAGGAGGCGTGTCAGAGACGCTCGCTCCCGGGATGCCCACGCTCACGCCGGAGCGGCCGCTGACCGGTCATGGCACTCTCTTGGGCACGTTCCAATACATGGCACCGGAGCAGCTGGAGGGCAAGGAGGCCGACACACGCAGCGATCTGTGGGCACTCGGCTGCGTGCTGTACGAGATGACGACGGGGAAGAAGGCCTTCGCGGGCAGCAGCCACGCGAGCCTCATTTCCTCCATCATGACCGCCGAGCCCCAGCCAATCTCTTTGATTCAGCCCATGACGCCGCCAGCCCTAGATCGCCTGGTGCGGACTTGCCTCGCCAAGGATCCCGACGAGCGTTGGCAGTCCGCCCACGACGTCAAGGCCGAGTTGCAGTGGATCGCTCAGGACGATTCACAGGCCGCCGCGCCGACGACCGTTACCGCGCGGAAGAGGAGCCATGAACGGCTAGCGTGGGGCGTCGCTGTGGCTCTCGGGGCTGTCCTTGCCATTTCGCTCTACGTCGCGCTTCGCGCGTCGCGCCGAGCCTCCGCGCTCGAGTCCCGCATCATTCACCTCACGCTTGCGGTGCCGAAGGGGGAGCGCCTGGCGTTTGGCGGGCGGCCTTTCGCGATATCGCCTGATGCGACAAAGGTTGCGCTCGCCGTGCTGGGCGAGGTGCACAGCAAGCTCCTCTTGCGCTCGCTCGAAGACGGAACCACGGCGGAGGTTTCCGGGAGTGAAGATGCGTATCTGCCCTTCTTCTCGCCGGACGGAAAGTGGATCGGCTTCGGAGCGGGACCAAAGCTCAAGAAGGTCGCGGTTGCTGGCGGGGCGCCGATCGTTCTCGCGGATGCACCAAATCTCTGGGGCGCCGCCTGGGCGGACGATGGTTCCATCTATTTCGTGCCCGACGGCTGGACCGGCGTCTACCGCCTTCGGGAAACCGGCGGGGCAGTCCGCCAGGTTACCCAGGTCCGAGCTGCAGAAGGGGAGATCCAACATCGCTGGCTCGACGTCGCGCCGGGAGCGAAGACGATCGTCTATACCGCCGGATATGGTAAAGGTTGGGACGAGGCGAAGATCGTTGCCCAACGCCTCGACACGGGCGCCCGCAGGGTAGTCGTCGACGGCGGCACGTCGCCGCGCATTCTTCCCGGCGGCGTTCTCGTCTACGAGCGAGCAGGATCGCTCTCCGCGGTTGCGTTTGATCCGCAATCGCTCACATGCTGCGGCACGCCGGTCGAGGTCGCGAAAAACGTTCTGGCGGATCCGCTTGGGTCCGCCTACACGGACTACTCGTCCAGCGGGACACTTCTGACATCTCGGGCCGGCGCCGGGGTCAATGACTTGTCACTCACGTGGATCGACCGGAGCGGCAAGGCGACGGCCCTTCACGTGCCGCGACAAGCCTACGTCGGAATATCGGTCTCTGCGGACGGTAGGAGCGCTGCTGTCGGGATCGGAACCTCGATAGCCGTCCTCGACCTCTCACGCGAGACACTCACAAAGATTCCCCTTTCCTCGCGAGCGACAAGCCCGGCCCTCTCGCCTGATGCTCGAACGCTCTACTTCGCCCTCGAGAAAGAGAAGTGGTACCAGGTCTATTCGAAGGCGGCCGACGGTAGCGGGCCCGAGACGCTCGTCTTTCGGGCGGAGGGGGCCGAATTTCCCCTTCAGGTTTCTCTCGACGGGACCCGGTTGTTGACGTACCTCACTCTACCGAGTGGAGAAAGCGAGATACGTGTCCATGAGCTTGGTCCCGCGGCAGCACGCGAGAATCGCAAGACGATCCTCCGGTCTCGCTACCTGAATACAGACTGCTGGCTCTCCCCAGATGCGCGCTGGGTCGTGTATGACTCCTCCGACTCGGGTCAGTCGGAGGTCTATGCCCGACCGATCGAGGGGAAAGAGCGCCGGTTCCAGATCTCGACCAACGGTGGTGGAACTCCTATCTGGTCTCACAGCGGCCGGGAGATCTTTTGTCGCCGCGGCACGCAAATTCTCGCTGTGCCCGTAAAGGAAGAGGGGAGCGAGCTTCGAGTGGGGACACCAGGTCTCCTCTTCGAGAACCACGAGCTTGGCGGCTGGGACGGCGATCCCACGGACACGCGCTTTCTTGCGGCGGAGAATCCGAATTTCGGCGCGCCGCAGAGCCTCGACGTCACCGTCAACTGGTTCGCCGAGGTCCGGCGAAAGCTCCAGGAAGCGAAGACGCCATGAGCCTCGCTTCCGGCTCCCGCCTCGGCCAACCATATTCTGTCGGCGCTAGCGCGAGCGGCATGGGTGACGTGGTACAAGGCGAGGGACGCGCGGCTCGTCACCGTCCACGAGGGGTAGACTCAGCGCGGATCCAGCCGTGAGGCCACCGCGGGCGGCGGTCGAATGTCCACAGGTCTCGGGCCACGAGAGCAAGAAAAGCTTTCCGCCCATCAATCCCGAACCGAGAATTCCGATACGCACGGTTGTACCTCCTGGCGCGTGGGAATGGCGATGTTCGCCGCAGTTTGGGTGACACCTGGCTCCGCAGCGCCGACTACGGCACCGACTGGAAGAATTCCCAAATCTCGTTTGCGGCGTGGATGTCCCGGTTGGAGTTGCCAAGCAGGCGCCAGCCGTGCATGGCGGGATGCGGGACGCTGTGGCCGCCGCCTTGAATGGCGTAGAGCGCGACACTGCGCTTGCCGGGTGCGGACCATAACGAACGCTCTACGGTGCTCCCGTCGCCGGGATCGCGGTCCGGGAACTTCGTCACCTGGGGCGGGCCTTCGAGGCCCGCAAGCTTGCAGAAGTAGTCGATGCTCGCTTGCGCGGACAGCACCGGCCCGCGGTTTCCCAGGACAGGCCAGAGGACCACATCGCCGCCCTGCCACGGGTTGATGGGGTCGTCCGTGCCGTTCATGACCAGCATGGACACGGGCTGGTTCTTCGGCGTGACGCCCATATTCTCCGGCGCGGGCACGCTGGCGACGACGGCGGAGTACGCGCGCGCGAAGTCCGGCGTCTGGAACGCGAGGCACAACGTCATCGACCCGCCGTTAGAAATGCCGGTGACGTAGACGCGGGCGCGGTCGGCGTTGTGATCCTTTACGAGGCGGTCCACCAGGGCGTGCAGGAATCCCACGTCATCGATGTTCTCGCGCTTGGCCGAATAGGGCCCCATCACTTTGCAATCGTTCCAGTGGCCTTCATAACCCTGCGGATAAACGGCAATGAAACCATTCTGATCCGCTAGTAAATCGAAGTCATACCCATATGCCACGCGCGCCTGTTGCCCCGTGCCCATCGACGAGTGCAGCGCGATGACCAGCGCAGGGTATGTCGCCGGCTTCGCGGGCAAATACGCGATCCAGGTCCGCGTTCGCCCACCATGCGCCAACGCGCCGTGCTCGATCTTGCCAGCCAGCTCCGGCATTGGCGGATAGGAATGCCGCGATGCCCAAAACGCCAGACCTGCGAATACGGCCGCGGCAAGCGCAATCGACCAAGACGCAATCTTCAGGAATCCGCGCATGCTTCCTCCCGCGCATCGCAGCGCATAGGTATGCCGCTCGCTCGATTGCGGCGTGATCTTTGGAAGCCCAGGGAGTTCCCAGCCCTTGCGGTATCCTCTGCTGAGCAGCTCGTTGGCTTCCGAATCCAGACCAATCGTTTACGAAGGCCGTTAAAGTGTCCCGAAGTGCCCTCAAGAGGCAGGGTCCGCTAATGGTTGAGCCTTTGCGCCCTTGATCAGGAGCCAAAGCACGAATGCCACCTCCCCGAAGAGGGCGGGGAAAACGATGTTACCGACCGTGTCCTCGTATTGCGGCAAAAGCAAGCCGGTGAAGCTCGTGGCCAGATAGCCGAAGGCGTTGATGATCAGCCACACGCCCAGGAAGCGGGGCAGGAAGCGCGACCTGTAGACAAGGAGCGCCAAGGGGAAAAGCCACAGGCCCCAAGAAATCTCCGCGGCAACGATTTCCTGGTCATGCAGACGGAGGAACAGCATGGCCAGGGCATCCCGCTGAGGTTTGTCGAACACGGACAAGAAATCGGCGCCGCGCACGAGGATCAGGGCAGCAGCGTCGTTCAGCACGTTGAAGAAGTCGATGGCGGCCGGCAGCACACCCCCCAGGATCACCATCAGCACAGCCAGGCTCTGGTCCACTCCCTTAAACAGCCGGTAAAGGGCCAGCACAAGGAAGATCAAGATGGTCCCGCAGAACAGGTCGCTGGCGATGCCGAAACGGAAGAGCGCCTCGTGCGCGGCGATGTTGTTGGACGTCGCGGTCGCGTTCCCATGGACGAACAGCGTGCTCGGGATGTACATGAGGCGCACGGGGCCGGCGAACACGAGCAACAGGTAGATGAACCCCGCGATTCTGGCGTTCTTGCTAGTCAAGGTCATGTGTTCTCCTGTGGAGGAAGATGGCCGGAGATGCGCATCAGTAACGTCATCGGCATGGATCTATCCTGCCCTTCACCGCGGTCGCCATCTCCATCGATCTCCAGGCTTCTTCACGAGGTGACAAACGCGAGTCCGACCGCGACCGTCAGCGCCGCGACATTGATCACGCGGGTCCATGGCGACGCCGGGCGGACGGTCGTTAGCGCCGTGCCGACAAAGTAGACCGACATGAGTGAATGCGCTGCTCGAGGATCGTGAGCGTGCGATCGCAAGGGCCCTCACCACGGCAGGTGATCTCGCGCACGGGTTGAAGACGCCCCTCGCGGTGCTCGCACAGGAGGCGGACCGGGTCGGCGCCGCGGGCCATCACGAGCTCGCGACGCTCGGTCAGCTGGTCGAGCGGATGCAGCGCCAGGTCGACTATCACCTGGCTCGAGCCCGTGCGACCGCATCGGCGCGTGAAGGGCCGGGACTCCGATGCCCTGTCCTTTCGTCCGTCGAAGGTCTCGTGCGCACGATGCGGCGCCTGCACGCGGGTCGCGAGTTGACGATCGACACCGAGGTTTCGCCCGCGCACGAGGTCCGGGGCCGCAGGGAAGACCTCGACGAGATGCTGGGGAATCTGCTCGACAACGCGTGCAAGTGGGCGCGCTCGCGAGTCGCCATTTCCTCATCCCTCGAAGGAGCCTCCGACGACGCCCGGCTCTCCATCTCGGTGGATGACGATGGGCCGGGCCTCGATCCGTCCCTGCGCGCTCAGGTGCTGCAGCGAGGAGTGCGGGCCGACCAGCAGGTCGGGGGATCAGGGCTCGGTCTCGCGATCGTCAGCGATCTCGCCGAGCTGTACGGTGGTTCCGTCACGCTGGAAGCCTCGCCGCTCGGCGGGACGCGCGCCCGACTCCAGCTGCCACGGCTCTGACAGACCTACCCTCAGGTTTGACGGACGGCACCCGCGCACTAGTCGTCGAATGGCTGTACAAGAGGTTCTTGGCCACTTGCGGTGCAGTCTGATGGGCCTGGGCGATGAGCCAAGCCATTGAATTCATTCGTCGAATCCTGCCTAGCGGTCGCCTCCTGGTGGTTCGCGGTCGGGAGGTGACCGAAAGCGGGCTGTTGATCCGCGTTCGAAGTGGGAAGCGCCGGCCGCAATGCCCGGCCTGTCCAGGCTCGAAAGTGACGTACACAGTCACTACTGTCGCTACGCAACGGACCTGCCCTGTTGCAGCCAGAGGGTCGTCACCGAGCTGCAGATGCGGCGCCTCCGGTGTTGCGCGCCGCGCTGCAGCCGCAAAATCTTCACGAAAGCTGTACGCCAGCCGACGCCGCATAGCGTTCGTTCCTCGTAGCCCGCGTGGGGCACAGTTCGTTCGCAGTCTCATGGCCAGTGAGCGGCGCCTTCGTCGCCGACCCTCCCCGACGTTGCGTCACCCCCTGACTTGGCTCAAGATGCCTGCCGTGACCGCCACGGCACGCGAGCAGATCGGCAAGTTGCTGGGCGACGTCGGCAGCGGCTCCTTCACCGCCCGGCGGCCGGCGGCGGCCGGCGACCTCGTGCTCGCGGTCAAGGGCGTCGGACCGCTCCGGTTGCCGATACCGCGGGAGCAGGCGCAGCAGCTGCTGCGCAGCGCCCGGCCGGCGCGCTACGGGCGGCGAGAGCAGACCCTGCTCGATCGGCGGGTACGCGACACCGGGGAGATCCCGGCGAGCCGGGTCAAGATCGACCGCCGGCGCTGGAACCGGACGCTCCTGCCAATGCTCGCCGCGCTCGGCGCCGACCTCGGCCTGGCTCCCGGGCAGCGGCTGGCGGCGGAGCTGCACGGCATGCTGGTCTACGGCCCGGGTCAGTTCTTCAAGCAGCACCAGGACTCGGAGAGGGCCGACGGCATGGTCGGCACGCTGGTCGTCACCCTGCCCTCCACCTTCACCGGCGGCGCCATCGTCGTCGAGCACCAGGGCGACGCCGTCACCTACCGGGCCACCAAGCAGCCGCTGTCGTTCATCGCCTTTTACGCCGACTGCCGCCACGAGATCCGCCGGGTGCGGACCGGCTACAGGATCGTGTTGACCTACGACCTCATCCTCGAGGGCGAGGCGACCGCCGCCGAGGCGCCGGCGGGCACCGTCGGCGCCCTTGCACCGCTGTTGCGCGAGCACTTCACGACGCCGCTGCCGGCGTCTCCGTACCGGCGCGAGGACGCACCGCCGCGCGAGCCGCCGAGCCGACTGGTCTACCTGCTCGACCATCAGTACACGGCGCGCGGCCTCGGCTGGCGGCGGCTCAAGGGCAACGACGCCGCGCGGGCGGCGGCGTTGCGGGCGGCGGCGGAGCGCGCCGGCTGCGAGGTCGTGCTGGCGCTCGCCGAGGTGCATGAGACGAGGGACTGCCAGGAGGACCCCTGGGACTCGCCCTGGTACCAGCGCCATCGCAGCTGGCAGCGCGACGAAGACGACGACTGGCTCGCGGAAGACGAGCCGCCGGCGGACGATCCGGACACCTACATGGTCGGCGATCTCCTCGACTGGAGCGTGACTCTCGAGCGCTGGATCGACGATGCAAGCGGCGGCGCAGCTGAGCCGATCCTCACCACCGTCGCCGACCACGAAGTGTGTGCCACCACGCCGTCGTCGGCGCTCGCGCCGCACACTGCCGAGTACGAAGGGTACATGGGCAACTACGGCAACACGATGGACCGCTGGTACCGCCGCGCGGCGCTCGTTCTGTGGCCGCGCGAGCGGGCCTTTGCAGTGCGCGCCGAGGCCTCGCCCGGCTGGGCTCTGAAGACGCTCGCGCTGCGCCTGCGCGCTGGCGGGCTGCGCGAGAGCCGCGAGATGGCGGCGTCGCTGTTGGCCTTCTGGAGTGACGTCGCCGCCCGCGAAGAACATCGGGGGCTGTTCGCACAGGCTTTGCGCGTCGCCGCCAGTCTCGAGTCGCCCCGGCTCGCGGCGGCGCTGTTGCTGCCCTTCCAGCTGGAGTCGGTCACCCCACCGCTGGCGCCGGATTTTGCGGCGCTGGTTGCCCGCTACGGCGAGGCTTGGACACGGAACCTGCTGGACGGGTGGGCCAACTCGACGCTAGACCGCATGCGCGCCGGCGGGCGAGACATGCTCGCCTGGCTCACCTCGCTGCGACCCTTGTGCGAGGCCGTACGAGCTGCTGCTAGTCCCGTGGCCGTGCCGGCCGCGCGATTGCTCGTCCAGGATGGGTGGCGAGCGCTCCAGCAGGAGGTTGCGGAACGGCGCGGTCTTTTTCCGCCGAGCCAACGCGAGCGCGCGCTGGCGGCGCTGGCCAAGCCGATCCTCGGTTGGCTCGGCGGCGCCGCGGTCGTCGAGGCGGACGAGCCCGGGCAGCCCTCGCCCGGCGCGACTGCGCCGGGCGAGGGCTGGATCGCGCGCGGGGTCAGCTACCTCTGCGCCGGCGAGAACGGAGCGCTGGTGCCCTGCCTGGTGAAGGTGTTGCGGGCTGCGGCAAAGGCCGTGGAGCCAGCGCGGCGCGGCGCGCTCGGCCTCGACACCATCGCCCGTCACTGCGGAGAGGAGCTGGCAGCGCACCTCGCGCCGGCGCCGCGCGCCCAAGACGACTGGTCGGTCGCCCTGCCCGCGGGTTGCCACTGCGCGCTCTGCCGCAAGCTCGGGGCGTTCCTTTCCGATCCCGCGCAGCAGCGGCTCGAGTGGCCCCTCGCCAAGCAAGGCCGCCAGCATGTGCACAGCACGATCGACCACCACGAGCTTCCCGTTCGCCATCAGACCCGGCGTTTGGGTTCGCCCTACACCTTGGTGCTGGAGAAGACGAAAGCCCTGTTCGCGCGCGAGGCAACGGCGCGCCGTGCCTGGCGAGTCGATCTCGACTGGCTCGCTAGCGCCGGCGGGACCGGTCCCGAGGCAGTCGGGGACTAGGATGGCGCGGAAGCGGAACCTAGAGGACGGCTGGGCCGAGGCCAAGAGGCTCTGCCGGCTCTCTGCTGAAGACGTGCGGATGGCACAGGCGTTGGGTCTGAACCCACGCAAGCTGATCAAGAACATCCCGAGCCCGAGCCAGCGCTGGAAGGCGCCAGTGCGCAACTGGGTTCGCGAGCTGTATCGCAAGCGCCATGGCGACTTTCAACGGGAGGCGGCCGGCATCGCTATCAGCGCGCAGGCGAGAAGCGAGGCGAAACAGCTCGATGACTTTGCGGGCGAGGACACGTCCTGGCTCGAGCCCGAGCACGTTTGGCCGCCGAAGATCAGGGAAGAAGACCGGCTGCTGCGGCGACGCCAGGAGGAGTTTCGCGCAGCTGCAGACTACGTCACCGTGGCCTTCGCACAGCTGCCCGTCGTCGACCGCGTCGTGCTCTTCGGTTCCGTCGCCCGGCCCCTGCGCAGGGAGATTCCGCGCTTCAGGGAGTTCCGCCGAGCGGGTGTGGCGCTCCCTCACGAGTGCAAGGACGTCGATCTCGCCGTCTGGCTCAGCGACACGAGCCACCTCGAGGTTCTGCGCAAGACGCTTGGCCGAGCCGTGAACGCCCTCTTCGAAGAGGCCGGGATCGGCGTCGCCCACCATCAGGTGGACGTCTTCCTCCTGGAGCCGGGGAGCGACCGCTACCTGGGCCGCCTCTGCCATTTCGGAACGTGCCCGAAGGGAAAGCCGGAATGCCTGGCCCCTGGCTGCGGTGCTGCCCTCTTCCTGCGGCAGCACGAAGCCTTCGTCTTCGATCCGCAAGCGCTCGACCCGGCGCGATCCCTGCTGCTCTTCGACAGGGCAGCCGCCTGCGGACCGCCGTCCTTGGATCGCTGGCGCGACGAAACTCCGTTCTGACCGAGTCACGGCCAGGCCCGCCTGGATGGAGACGGCGCCTCTTCAGCGGTCCAGGGTCCCGGCGGGTGCCACCCACTCCATCGGTTGGCGAGTGACGGACGCAATCCGATCGTAGTCGTCGTCGTAGTGGAGCACAGCGAGACCTGCGGCCTCGGCGGCGGCTGCGATCACCAGGTCGACCGGTTTCGCTCCCCGATGGAGACCCGACACAGCCATCGCGCCTGCAACCTGGAGAGCCCGATGCATCACCTCGGCCGTGATAGGCGCTTCGGGTAGTGCCCTCCGCTCCTCGATGACATCGGCGATGTCTCTTGCTCGGGAAGCGTAGACGACCTCGAGGTCGATGAGCCGGCACGTCCACAGCTGACCGGCCTGTGCCAGGGCCGTCAGCCGATCGCCCACGACATCCTGGCTGGCGCGAGCGAGCACCGAGGTGTCGACGAGGTAGCGCACGGCTCAGCGAGCCGTGCGCGGCCGCCGAGCTTCGTCGATCCTCGCCGGGTCGAGCGCCCCCGAGCCCCGCAGCCGCTTGATGTGTCGAAGAACCTTCTCGTCATCCACGAGCCGTTGCAGCGCGGCGTTCACGGTTTCCTTGATCGTGACGGTGCCAGCGATGCTCCGGGCCCGCTCCAAGAGATGGTCATCGATGTCGACGAGTCGCTTTGCCATAGGGGGAAGTATATCCGATCTTCGATCTGGATATATCCGGGTGACCTGAGTGGCGATCACGCTGACCGATATCGTGATATCGTTCATGTGTCATGGCGCAGATCCTGGTCCGCCGGCTCGACGACGACGTGAAGGTCAAGCTTCAGCGCCGGGCACGCCGCCACGGCCGCAGCACGGAAGAGGAAGTGCGCGAGATCCTTCGCAACGCCGTCCGCAACGAGGGTGCCGCGCGAGCGCCGCTCGGCTCGCGGCTCGCCGCCCGCTTCACCGGCGTCGGTCTCAGGGAAGACATTCAAGAGTGGCGCGGGCAGCCGGTCCGCCCAGCCGACCTCGAGTCGTGATCCTCCTCGACACCAACGTCGTCTCGGCCCTCATGCGCCGCGACCCGGACCCGGTCGTCGTTGGGTGGCTCGACGGTCTGCCGGCCGAGTCCGTCTGGACGACCTCGGTCACCGTCTTCGAGGTCCGTCTCGGCCTGGAGCTACTCGCGGCTGGGCGGCGGCGACGGGTGCTGGAGGAGGCTTTCGCAAGAGCGCTCGAAGGGGACTTCGAGAACCGTGTGCTGTCCTTCGATGCGGCCGCCGCGCAAGTCGCCGGTCGCCTCGCCGCGCAACAGCGGCGCTCCGGCCACCCGGTCGAGATCCGCGACGTCCAGATCGCCGGCATCGCCGTGGCCCGAAAAGCCACCCTCGCAACTCGCAACCTTCGGCACTTCGAGGGGCTCGGCCTGAAGCTGATAGATCCTTGGTCGATGTAACCAGCCGTTCCGCAAGAGACCGGGACGGAGAACACGGCGCGCCCACCTCGAGCGCCGTAGCTTCCTGGCCTACACCGCTCGGATGTTGAGGAGCTCGGCGAAGGGTTCGAAGTCCCGCGGGTTGCGGGTGTAGAGGGCGACGCCGTGAACCCGTGCGGTGGCGGCGATGAAGAGATCGATGACGCGCGTGCGCACCTTCCGCCCCGCGCCCACGGCGAGCCGTGCCAACTCGCCATAGGTGCGGGCGACCTCCTCGTCGATCGGCAAGGCGGCGAAGCGGCTCTCGATCTCGGCCAGGCGCCGGAGTCGCAGCGAGCGGATCTCGTCGTTCTTCGCGAGATGCACTTCGAAGTGAAGCTCGGCCAGAGTGGCGACAGAGACGGCCCCCGGATGTTGCTCGATCCGGATCCGCGGCGGATACTAGGACGGCGTGCAACCCGCACGGGAAGGAGCAGGGGACGATGAAGATCGGCATTCTGGGAACCGGAGCGGTCGGCCGCGCCATCGGGCGAGGGTTCGTGACGCTTGGCCACGACGTCAGGATGGGGTCGCGCACGGCGACCAACGAGCAAGCGGTCGCCTGGGCGAAGGAGGCAGGGCCGAAGGCCTCGGCCGGGACCTTCGCGGACGCGGCCGAGTTTGGCGAGATCGTCGTCCTGGCGACCCTCGGCGCCGCCAACGAGAGCGCGCTGCGGATGGCGGGGCCGGATAAGCTGCGCGGCAAGGTCGTGATCGACACCACCAACCCCCTCGATTTCTCGGGCGGCATGCCGCCCAAGCTCGCGATCGCCGGCCACGACTCGGGCGGCGAGCAGGTGCAGCGGCTGCTGCCAGATGCCCACGTCGTCAAGGCGTTCAACACGGTCGGCAACCCGCACATGTTCCGGCCCAGCTTCCCCGGCGGGCCGCCTGACATGTTCCTCTGCGGCAACGACGAGGACGCAAAGAAAAAAGTCTCGGCCATCCTCCACGACTTCGGCTGGGAGGTCGTCGATCTCGGCGGCATCGATGCGTCGCGCTACCTCGAGGCGATGTGCATGGCGTGGATCCTTCACGGGCTGCGCACCAACGGCTGGAACCACGCCTTCAAGCTGCTCCGGAAGTAGGGCGAATCGAAGGCCACGCACCTTGGCGTCCGGCGCCACCGCCACCGCGTCGCTGCCGGTGATGGCCGCGGCGAAGCTTTCGCTGGCCAGGTTGCCGCAACCGTCACGCTAGAATCTCCGCGCGCCGCCCGCGCGGAACGACGATGCTGCCACCCACGAATGCGCCTGCTGAGATCCTGCGCTTCGGTCCCTTCACTTTGGACGCTGGCGAGCGCGAGCTGCGCCGCGAGGGCGAGCTGCTGCCGCTCACGGGCAAGGCCCTGGAGACGCTGGCCTATCTGTGCGCAAACCCGCGGCGCCTGGTGACGCGCGAGGAACTGCTCGCGGGAGTCTGGCCGGACACCTTCGTCGAGGAGGGCAATCTCAGCTGGGCGATCAGCACGGTGCGCAAGGCGCTCGGTCCGCGCGCCGGCGGCGAGTGGATCCAGACCGTGCGCGGCGTGGGCTATCGCCTGCAGGCCGATATCGAGCGGGTGCGGCGGCCGCCGCCGGCGCCGCGGGCGATCGAGGCGGACGGCGTCGGCCCTCCGGCGAAGACGCCCGAACGGCCGGCCACCGCGCCCGAAGCTCCGCCTGGGGCACGCCGCTCCGTCCGGGTGGCGCTCGCCGGATTCGCCGCCATGGCCGTCATCGCCGTCGTGTGGCTCGCGTGGCGGCGCGCCGGCATTCCGGCTCCGCGCCAGTCGATCGCCGTGCTCGGCTTCCGCAACCTCTCGGGCAAGGCCGACCTCGACTGGCTGTCGGTGGCGATCGCCGAGATGGTGAGCGCCGACCTCGCGGCCGGCGAGCGCCTGCGCTCGATCCCTGCCGAGGACGTCGAGCGCGCCAAGGCCGACCTGTCGCTGCCGCCGCTCGACAGCCTGTCGCGGCAAACCCTCCTCCGGCTACGCGAGCAGCTCGGCGCCGATCTCGTGGCCGCCGGGTCGTACCTGCGCACCGGCGGCGACGACGGAGCCCTGCGGATCGACCTGCGTCTCCAGGACGCCCGCTCGGGCGAGGTTCTGGCGACGGCCAGCCGCTCCGGCGCGGCCGGGGAGCTCATCCATCTGGTCAACGACGCCGCGGGCGAGGTGCGCGGCCGCGTTGGCCTCGGGCCGTCCGAGGCGGCTTTCTCGTCGAGCGCGATGCCGGCGTTGCCGAAAGACCCGGCGGCCGCCCGCCTCTACGCCGAGGGTCTGCAGCGGCTGCGTCTCCGCGAGTACGCCGCCGCCGCGGAGCGGCTGGAGAGGGCGCTTGGAGTCGCGCCGCATTTCGCGCCCGCTCACGCCGCGCTGGCGCGCGCTCGCGCCGCGCTGGAGGACGATCGCGCCGAGCCGGAGGCGCTGGCGGCGCTGCGCGACTCGGCCTCCCTCCCCGCGCCTGAGCGGGAGCTCCTTGAAGCTCGCCACCTGCTGAGCGCGCACGACTGGGAAAAGGGCCTGGCGGCGCTCGACAACCTCTGGCGTCGCGATCCCGGCGACTTCGAGCTGGGCCTGGAGGTCGCCGAGGCGCAGGTCCACGCCTCGCTGACGGCCGCCGCCAAGCTGGTGCTCGCACGCCTGCGCGGCCAGGCCAAGAGCGGCGCGGAAAGGGCGCGCGTCGATCTACTGGAGTGGCAAGCCGCGAAGACCGGAACGCCTTACAAGCAACTGGTCGAGGTCGCGCGCCGCGCCGTGGCGTCGACCTCCGCGATCGGCGCCAAGACGCTGGCGATCGAGGCCTACTACGACCTCGCCTGGTCGGGCTACTGGGCGAACGACGACAGGGCGCTCGGCGAGGGGCTCGCGCGGGGCGAGGAGCTGGCGCGCGAGCTCGACGATCCGCTCTACCACGGCCTGTTCATCGATCTCCGCGGGCTGCGGCTTTTCTGGGACCCGAAGCGCGGCGGCGAAGCACCGGCGCTCTTCGAACAGGCGCGCTCGATCTTCCACCAGCACCGCGCGCTGGTGCGCGAAGCGTACTCGGTGTCGCGCCTGGTCGAGGCCGCGAACCGCGACGGCGACTACGGCAAGGCGGCGCTCCTGATCGGCGAGATGCGCAGTCTTTGCGATGAGGCCCAGAACGACCGCTGCCGCGCCTACTCGTCGCAGATGCGCGCCGACGTCGAATCGACGCGCGGCGACCTCGCGCTCGCCCGCCACTTCGCCGGCGATGCCCTCGAGCGCTTCCGCCGCATCGGCGACCGCGGCGGCGAGGGCGTTACCTTGACCGAGGTCTACTGGATCGCCGACTTGCAAGGCGACAGCGACGCCGCCATCGCCGCCGTGCGCGCCAAGCTCGAGATCCATCGCCAGCTCGGCGACGACACGCTGGTTGCGAGCGACACCAACCAGCTCGCCCAGCTGCTCGCCGAGAACGGCCGAGCGAAGGAGGCGATCCCCCTCGCCACTCACGGCATCGGCGAGGCCCAGCGCCTGAAGGTCGCCATCAACGAGGCGGCGGGCCGCGCGACGCTTGCGAGAGCCCTGTGGGAATCAGGCCGGCAGGCCGAAGCGCTGGCGTCCTCCAGGGCCGCGATGGCCCTTCTGCCAGCGATCAAGCAGGCGGCCACCACGTACTTCGTGCGCTACAACCACGCGCTCCTCCTGACCGCGGCCGGGAGCCCCGCCGAGGCACGCTCGATCGCCGACGATCTCCTGCAGCGCTCTCAAGCGGGCCACGACACCGGCGGTGAGCTCGAGTGCCGGTTCCTGCTCGGCAAGATCGAGGTCGCCAGCGGCCAGCGGTCTCGCGGCGCGGCGCGCCTCCAGGAGGTGGCGGCGGAGGCGCAGGCGAAGGGCTACGGGAAAGTAGCCCGATCGGCTCGATCGGCCCGAGCGGCCGCGGCGGGGTAAGCCGCCCTAACCCGAAGTTCCCCCTTGCGTGAAGCGCTAACTCCCTGAGTGGTAGGAGTTTGAGCGCTGTTCGGGGTATTTCTTGCTGGCTACAACCTCGGGGAGACCCCGAGCAGTTGGAAGGCTCGCTCTTGCACCGGGGTGGGAAGAGT
>DASZZP010000028.1:0-2264 GCA_035544875.1 Thermoanaerobaculia bacterium
CAACAACGTGACAGAATCCAGAGCCGCCCGAGGTGACCAAGGCGGCCACTTCGATCAACCATGAGCCCTGCTCGTCGCTACGCTCCGACAGGGTGGCCGCCTTCCATCGGAATGGGTGGCCGGATTCGTCGGAATCCGCAACGACGACGGTTGTCCGTCCCCCACGATCGGCTCGGCGAGCTCACTGCCGGCTCGGATGCCCGCCTGGAGCTTTTCATTCTCACGGACGGCCGGATCGGAGAGGTTGAGGGCGGGGGGAGGGGGCGATGGAGGGCATGCCGGTCGGCGGCGGCACAACGGCGAACGACCGCCTTACCTGGCAAGGGTGGGAGGGCGGGAGCCTCGCAGGCCACGGTGAGTTTTCCCATCGGCGTCACCTTCCAAAGACTGAGCGGAGGAAGCTGAGTCGGGAGGCTGCTGAGTCTCGCAAGCCCCGAAATCGGCGCGTACAGTGCCCGCCGAGCGCTCGGGCAGCGGGCACCGGGATCCAGATCAGGGACGGGACGTCTCCAAGCGGGTCAGGACGAGCCGGCCGGGAACGACCTCGATGTGCACCCTGTCGCCGATGTGGAAGCCGGCCTCGGCCAGCCATCGACCGTTATGCCGAGCTCGGCATAACGGCCGTTATGCCGCGTCCCGGATTATGCCGAGTGGCAGGTACGGGTCGGCCGCAAATGATTGAAGACAGGGTGGATCTCGGCCTATCCCCGATTCTCGGCTCGGCATAATCAGAGGCGGTCCAGGAAGCCTAGGAGGCGATCGCCGGGACGGTAGCGTCCGGGGGGCACCTCCAAGGGAGAGGCTTTGGCAAGGACCCGCTCCTTCAGGTTCATATCGGCGTGGATGTAGACCTCCGTGGTCGCGATCGATTCGTGGCCGAGCCAAAGGGCGATGATGGAGCGGTCCACGCCGTGTTGCAGCAGGTCCATGGCGGCGGTGTGGCGGAGCACATGCACCGAAATACGCTTGGTCTGCAAACCCGGGCACTGCTGGGCTGCCGCGGTGACGTGTTTGGCGAGCAGGTGCTCGACCCCGTCGCGGCTCAAGCGGCCGCCACGTGCATTGGGGAAGAGCGGATCGCCGGGGTGACCGTCGCGCTCCCGTAGCCAGTCACGCATCACGGTAGCGGTCTGGGCGCGCAAGGGCGTGACGCGCTCCTTCCGCCCTTTGCCCTGGCAGCGGACATAGGAGGAGCCCGTGCCGAGGGCAAGATCCTCGCAGTTGAGCCCGACCAGCTCTGAAACCCGGAGTCCAGTCTGAACGGCGAGGAGCAGGAGTGCCCGGTCCCGCCTCCCGCCCCAGGTATTGAGGTCCGGGGCGGCAAGCAGCGCCGCGACCTCTGTGCGGTTGAGGAAGTCGATCGGTTTGTGCTCGCAGCGTTTGTTGGGGATCGCCAGGACGCGCTGGATCAGCGCGGCGTGTTCCGGCACCTCGAAGGCGAGGTAGTGGAAGAACGACCGGATGGCCGCGAGTCGGGCGTTGCGCGTGCGCGCACTGTTGCCACGGTCGTGCTCGAGGTGATGAAGAAAGGCGCCGATGAAGGAGGCGTCAAGATCAGCAAGGGCAAGCTGGGAGGGTGCCTTGCCCAGGCGGTCGCGGGCAAACTTCAGCAGCAGCCGGAAGCAATCGCGGTAGCTGGCAACGGTATGTGGGCTGGCACGACGCTGGGCAAGGAGGCGGACTGAGAAGAAGCCTTCGAGTAGACCGGAGAAGCTGGTCGTGCACTTCATGGCCGCAACTCAAGGTCGGTGTCCTCGAGCCGCATGGCGGCCCGCTGCAACAGCTCGGGGGTGGCCGACAGATACCAGTAGGTATGGCGGAAATGGGTATGGCCCAGGTAAGTCGCAAGCTTGGGCAGCTGGCGCTCGACGTCGATCCCCTGGTTGTACCAGGCGAGGAGCGTCCGCATGGCGAAGCTGTGCCTCTTATCCCGCGCGCGGGATAAGAGGCATTATCCCGCGCGCCTGATTATCCCGACTCGATGTGCGCCGAGCCTGTCTTAGCGGCTCGTGCTCTGACTCGGAGGCCCTTGGACGCGGGATAATCAGAGGCTCTCGAGGAAGGTGAGAAGGGCGTCGCCCGGCTTGTAGCGCCCGGGAGCGAGCCCTGACACGGCGACGCGTGCGAGAGCTTGCTCCTTGAGTCGCAGATCGGCGTGCAGGTACATCTGCGTGGTCTCGATCGACTCGTGCCCGAGCCATAGTGCGATCACACTGCGGTCGACTCCGCGCTGCAGCAACCTCATCGCTGCGGTGTGTCTCAAC
>DASZZP010000029.1:0-9482 GCA_035544875.1 Thermoanaerobaculia bacterium
CCAGAAGTTGGCCTGCGGCTTCGCCGTCTTCTGCGTTGCCAGGCGCTCCAGCAAGACCCCGAGCGGCGGCAGCTCCCGCTCCGCCATCCAGGCCAGCTGGGCACGGCTCTCGCCCTCCTGGCGCGGGTAGGCGGCAAACCAGGCCTCGAACTCAGCCGCCAGGTCGCGCTCCGCGCGAGCGGGCGCGTTCGAGAGCTCTCTGCTCGACGGGGCGGGACGGGCAGGGTGGAGGCGCGCGAGGGGGGCGTTACTGTCACACCTCGCGCCGTCCTCGGCGTTACTCCCAGGCGTTACGGGCGTTACGTCATGCGTTACGCCAAGCGTTACGTCAGGCGTTACGAAACTCGCCCCAAGCGTTACGCCAAGCGTTACGTAACGCGCCACGGCGCGGCGCGCCGCGTTCCGTTCCCGGAACCGCCGCTGGCGCTCCGCGTTGCGAGCTCTCTTCGCCTGGTCGCGGCCGTCGCCCCGCGGCACCAGCTGGAGACGGGCCGGCGACTGGCCGCCGTCGTCGTTCGATGGCGCCTGCAACCCGTTCAAGGCAAGGCGCTTGGCGGGCGCCAACTCCTGCTCCGCGCGCCCGGGCGCGTTGGACAGCTCTCTCCTCGACGGGGCGGGACGGGCAGGGTGGAGGGGTGCGAAGGGGGCGTTACCGTTACCCGTTACGGTGCCGTTCTCAGCGTTACGAGCGTTACGGTCGGGCGTTACTGGCGTTACGCCAAGCGTTACGTAACGCGCCACGGCGCGGCGCGCTACGTTCCGCTCCCGGAACCGCCGCTGGCGCTCTGCGTTGCGCGCTCTCTTCGCCTGCTCGCGGCCGTCGCCCCGCGGCGCTGGCTGCGACGGCTCCTGGCCGCGAGCCGGCGACTGGTTGCCGTCGCCGTTCGCTGAGAGCGGCAACCCGTTCAAGCCAAGCCGCTTGGCGAGCGCCAAGTCCCGCTCCTCGTGCCCGGGCGCGTTGGCGGGCTCGCCTGGCGACGGGGCGGGACAGGTGGGGTGGAGACCTGCGAGGAGGGCGTTACGGTTACGCGTTACGGCGCCGTCCTCAGCGTTACGAGCGTTACGGTCAGGCGTTACTGCTCCTGGCGTTACGCCCTGCGTTACGGTACGCGCCGCAGCCCGGCGCGCCGCGTTGCGCGCCCGGAACCGCCGCTGGCGCTCCGCGTTGCTTGCTCTCCTCACCTGCTCGCGGCCGTCGCCCCGCGGCGCCGGCTGCAACGGCTCCTGGCCCTGGACCGGCAAGACACCACCGTCCTCGCTCCCCGACGGCAGCGATCCGTTCGCGCCGAGGCTCGAGCCGAGCCGCTTGGCCAGCTCCGCGTTACGCTCCTCGCGCGCGGGCGCGTTGAGTATTTTTTTTCTGGACGGGACGGGATTTCTAGGGGGGAGGGGGGCGTTACTGTAACGCGTTACGGCGTTACTGTCACGCGTTACGTAACGCGTTATGTCACGCGTTACGTTATGCGTTACGGCGCTCCTCTGGGCCTGCCGCTCGCGCCACCGCCGCTGCCGCTCGGCGTTCTGCGCTCGCTTGGCCTCCTCGCCGCCGCCGTGCTCCCGCCGCGCCAGCTGGTACAGCTCGTAATCGTGCACCCGGAAGCGGTCGCCCTCGTCGCTCCACGAGGGCGGCACCCCGTTCGCGGCCAGGCGCCGGGCTAGCTCCATGGCGCGGCGCTCCCCGAGCCCGGGCAACAGGTGGTGTAGCTCCACTTTGGGGATGAGGCCATCGGTGTGGTACCGGTTGCAGTAGCAGAGGCCGGCCACGAAGAGCCCGAACGCTTCCGGCCCGGCGTGGACGAACTTTGGATGGTGAGCGATCGCGTCATCGAGGCGTACCCACATGCGGGCCTGGTCTCAGCCACGGGACGGCAACGCACGGAGGGCCGCGCTCCGCGCCTCGCCGGCCTCGGCCTTCGCTATGATTCTCATCAGCCTCCGCCACCTGCGCCGGGCCGCCCGCCGGGAAGCGGTTGCAGGCCGCCACCGGCGGGCAGGGCGGTGCCTCATGGCCGCTCCTCGGTGGAGGAAGCGCTGTCCGCCGGCGGCAGGGTGAGAAGGGCCGGGGAGCGGCCGCGGCGCAGCCGCCGGCAGGAGATGCCGGCGAGAGCCATGCCGAGGAGGAGGAGCCCCCAGGTCGACAGGGTCGGGATGGCGGCGATCGGGGGGATCGTGGGGGTCCCGACGGGGGTGGTCGTGGGGTCGAGCGGCTCGGGAGTGTCGGGGTCGTCGCTGACCGTGGCGGGGAAGTTGGCGCCGGTCAAGATGGACTGCGAGGCGAGCAGCCGCAGGCCGGGCGGGAGCACGGGCGCGACCGTGGCGGTGAAGGTCATGGTGACCGCGGCGCCGGGCGCGAGGCTGGGGAGGTCGAGGGTGGGGACGGTGTCGCCGGGGTGGTTGCCGGCGCTGATCGTGCCGGCCGTCGTGGTGACCGAGCCGGCGTCGAGCGCGAGGTGGGGGTCGAGAGGGGTCGCGACGTGGAGGGCCTGGGCAGCGCCGCCGCTCGGGTTGCTGACCGTGAGGGTGTAGAGGATGTCGTCGCCGGGGTCGGCAAGGCCGTTCGCGTTGGCGTCGCGGGCGAAGGAGTCCTGGAGCTCGGCGGCGACGAACACGGCCGGCGGGGTGGCGGTCTGGCCGCAGGCGGTGAGCCCGCCGGCGGCGGTCAGGCAGGCGGCGTTGGCGATCTGCTGGACGGCGGCGGGAAGCGGCGAGTCGGCGCGCACCGCGAAGATGGCGGCGGCGGTCGAGCCGGCCGGGAGCGGACCGAGGGCAAGGGTGCAGTGGGCGCCGGCCGCCGGTCCCGGGGTGCAGGCCCAGCCCGGCGTGCTGGCGGCGGGCGCGAAGTTCGAGTGGGCGGGCACGGTGTCGTCGAGCACCGCCGCGGCGGCGTCCTGGTCGCCGCTGTTGGCGGCGGCGAGGTGGAAGACGAGCAGGGCGCCGGGCTCGACGGGACCTCCGGCATAGCTCTTGGTGAGGCTCAGCAGCGGGCGGCCGAGGGTGGGAGTCGTGACGGTGTCACAGCCGGGTGCCGCGGCCGCTGCTGCGGCTGTTGTGGCCCCTGCGAACGACGGCGAACGGGCCGTTGCCCGGCCGGCAGTTTCCAGCCGCCACAGCTGCAGTGGCGCCCGGGCGCGCTCGAGCACCACCGGCGGCAGCTGCGCGCAGGCGGTGTTCGCCACGGCGGTGACGCCGGCCGCGAGCGGGCGCTCGACGACGACGGCGAAGGTCGAGTGGACTGTGGCGCCCGCGGCCAGCGGGCCGAGGGAGAGGGTGCAGACCGAGCCGGCGGCCGGCCCTGGCACGCAGCCCCAGCCGGCCGAGCTGGCGCCGGCGGCGAAGGTGGTGTGCAGCGGCACGGTGTCGTTCAGGTTGACGCCGCCGGCGCCCTCGTTGCCGGTGTTGCTCACCGCCAGGTCGTAGAGCAGGGTGGCGCCGGGCACCGCCGTGCTGCCCGGCACGAGGGTCTTGACGGTGTGCAGGCTGGGGGCGCCGGCGGTCGGGGTGGACACGGTGGCGCAGGAGGGGGCGACGCCGGCGAGCGGGGTCGTGAGGCAGGCGGTGTTGGCGATGGCTGCGCCGGGCGGCAGCGCCGGCAGCGGGTTGTCGACCACGACGGCGAAGCTGCGGCTGGCCGCGGCGCCGGCCGCGAGCGCGCCGAGGTCGAGGGTGCACGCCGAGCCCGCCGCCGGTCCGGGGACGCAGCTCCAGCCGGTCGCGCTGGCGCCGGCGCTGAAGCTGGTGTGGGCGGGCACGGTCTCCTGCAGCTGCACGTCGGCCAGGTCCTGGTTGCCGGTGTTGGCGGCAGCCAGGGCGTAGGCGAGGGTAGTGCCGGGGACCCCCAGCCCGCTCGCCAGCGTCTTGCCGAGGTGGAGGAGCGGCGAGCCGGCGGCCGGCGTGGTGGTCGAGGCGCAGCCGGCGACGACGGTCGGCCCCAGCCGCACGCAGGCGGTGTTGGCGATGGTGAGGCCGCCGGCCGGGAACGAAGGGTCGAGGGTGACCGCGAAGAAGCGGCTGAGCGACCCGCCGGGATCGAGGTTGCCGACCGGGTTGCGGCACAGCGCGCCGGGGTTGGCGTCCGGAGCGCACGTCCAGCCCGGGCTGCTGGCGCCGGCGGCGAAGACGGTGTGGGCGGGGACGGTGTCGACCAGCTGCAGCCCGCCCTGGCCGAGGCCGCTGGTATCGGTGGCGCCGACCGTATAGACGAGCGTCGAGCCGGGGGTGGCGGGGCCGGCGGCGCTCTTGCTCACCGCGATCGCCGCCGGGGCGCCGGCGCAGGGGGTGCCGGCGGCCTGGCTGGCCGAGGCGTTGTAGGTGTTGCCGTCGGAGGTGACGGCGTGGGCGGCAACGGTGGCGCTGGCGGTGGTGCCGGTGAACACCGCCTGATAGCGCACGACGAAGGTCCAGGCGTTGTTGTCCAGCGGGTCCGGGGGGCAGGAGAAGTCGGCCCGGGCGGAGCCGTCGCCGGGGTTGTTGCCGGAGACGACACTGCCGGTGCAGCCGACGGTCAGGTCGGGCTCGATGACCACCGAGCCGGAGAGAAACGTCAGCCCCGAGGTGCCGAACGAGGGGACGAAGAGGCTGCCGGTCAGGGCGGGCGTGTTGGAGTTGTTGGTGGCGAAGGCGGCGAGGATGATCACCGGCTCGCCGCAGTCGAGGACGCCGTTGTGGTTGACGTCGGTGAAGCCGGCGACGCTGGTGGTGAGGGTGGGCTGGGCGGCCGCGGGAGCGGCGGCGAGCAGGGCGAGGACGGCCTGGGCGAGCAGGCGGGCGGCCGGGACGAGGGCCGCGCCACTCCGGGCATTCCGGGCATTCGGCTGGAGGCTGCGCATGGGCGGGGGTTCTCCGGGGATCAGAGTAGGTTGAAGAGTTGGCGGACCTGGTCGTCGACCGAGCCCTCGGGCTCGAGGCCGAGGGCGATGAGCAGGCGCTCGAGCTGGGACGCGGTCATCCAGACCTCGCAACGCTCGTCGTCGGCTGCGTCTGCGGTCGCGGGGCTCTGGTGGGCGACGGGGTTCGGGGCGGCGGCCGCGGTGTCGGCGGCGGCGGGAGGGACGGTCGCGGATGTCGGGCGGGTCGGGCGGAGTCTGGGCATGGGCGGGTTCTCCTTTTTCGCTCAGAGGTAGTTGAAGAGCTGGCGGACCTGGTCGTCCGGGGATGCTTGCGGCGCGATGCCGAGGCCGACGAGCAGGCGCTCGAGCTGCGGCAGGGTGAGCTCGATCGTGACCCTGCGTCCGGCGGCTCCGGCGGCGGGCGAGTCGGCCTCGCCGCCGGCGCGCAGCGGGGCGGCGTTGCGGCCGGCAGCGTCGTTTCTTGGTGGCCCGGAGGAGCCCGAGGACTGCGGCCGGCCTGCGGGGCTGCGCGCGGGCGCGCCGTGCGCCAGGTTCTCGGGGTCGGTGCCGATGGCGATCGTCGCCGCGGCGTCCGGCCAGACACCGGGAGCAGCCTCGCCGCGGCCGGCATTGGCGCCGTCCGGGCCGGACCCGAGCGGGCGCCGAGCGCGGGCGATGGCCTCGCCGGCGGCGAGGAAGCCGGCGGCGGCGGAGCCGGGCGGGCCGGCCGGGAGCGGCAGGAGGCTGAGCCGTGATGGGCCGCCGCGCTCGGGCGCCGGCGGCGGGCTAGCGGCATCGTCCATCGGCGATTGCCAGGCGGGAGCCGCCCCGGCCACGGGCGGGATGGCCGGGGCGGCTTGCAAGGAGGGAGTGGGATCGGCGGCCGGGACAACCGCCGGGTGAGAGGCCGGAGCGGGGGGCGCCGCGTCCGGCCCAATCCCGCTTGAGGTAGCGGCCCGCCGCGCAGGAGTCGCGCCGGGAGTGGCGGGCGATGGCGGTGCGGCCTGGCCCGCTTCGGCGGGCATCGCGATTTCATTGGCCGCGCGGCTCTCCGCCTCCGCTTCCTCCGCATGCCGGCGCTGGCGGCCGGCGGGGCGGCCGGCGGGGTCGGGGCGGCCGGCGAGCTTCTCGACGCGGCGGACGGTGATCGGAGCATTGTCGCGGCGGGCCTCGGCGAGCAGGCGCTGCTGGTGGCTGGGGTTGAGGCGCAGGAAGGTGCGGGCGGCCAGGCCGCCCTGGAGGTAGCCCTCGCGCAGCGCCTCGCCGGCTGGCCCCTCGGCACGGGCGAACGCCAGCAGCTGGGAGATCCAGGCGCTGGAGCGGTGGTGGCGGCGGGCGAAGACGGCGTGCGGGCCGCCGTCGAGCTCGCAGGCGCGCGCCACCGCGCTCGCCAGCTCCCACAGCGAGAGGTCCTCGCGCAGGTCGCCGTCGTTCTCGGCGATCTGGAACATCAGGCGGTCGGCGGGGGCGAGGAGATCCTCGCGCACCACCACCGGCACGGTCGTGAGGCCGGCCAGGCGGGCGGCGGTCCAGCGCCGCTCGCCGACGATCAGCAGGTAGGGGGTGCTGGCGCGCGCCGCGGCGTCGGGGTGGGGGCTGACCACCAGCGGCTCGATGACGCCGTGCGCGCGGATGCTCTCGGCGAGCAGCTCGAGGCGGGTCTCGGAGAAGGTGCTCCGCGGCTGGTCGCGGTCGGGCGCGATGGCGGCGATCGCCACCTCGCGCGCGGCCGCGGTGGCGGCAATCGCCGGCGAACAGCCCGCGGTCGCGGCCGCCTCAGATAGGGTCGGAGCCACGCCCGCGGCCGCGGCCGCGCCGGCGACGGTTGGGGCAGGGGCCGCGCCTGCCTTCACGGCCGCAGCTCCCCGCTGCTGACACCGCCGGTCGCGGCAGCCGGTCCGGCGAGCTGGAGATCGCCGTTGACGAAGACGGTGAACGGGGTGCCGGGCGGCAGGCGCAGGGTGGGCTGGATGGCAAGATCGCGGCGCAGGAGCTGCAGGCCGACGCTGGCCAGCTCCTGGCCGACCGCGGCGGAGGCGACGCTGCCGGCCGCGGGGGCGAGGTTGAGGTTGCGCGGCGGCGGCTGCGAGAGCTCGGCGCCGGCCGCGAGCAGGGAGAGCAGCAGCGCGTCGCCGAAGACCCGCAGCAGGTGGTTCTCGACCCTGGCGGAGAGGCCGGCGGCGCCGGCGGGGTCGGCGCCGGGCAAGCCGGGCAGGTCGTAGGCGGAGCCGTCCGGGAGCTGCAAGAGGGTCCAGGCGACCAGCAGGCGGCGCTGGCCGACCGCGACCTGGTGCTCGTAGCGGCCGAGCAGCCGGCTGCCGCGCGGGATGAGCACGGTCAGCCGGCGGGGCTCGTAGACGTCGCGGCTGACCTGGGCGAGCAGCGGCCCCGGCAGGTCGGAGTTGACCGCGGTGAGCAGGAGGGCCGGAATCAGGGTGCCGGCGGGCAAGGTTGCGAAGCTGGCCGGCGGGTGGTAGCGGGCCGGGAAGGAAGCGGCAAGCGAGGCGGTGGTGACCGGGCTCGGCGCCGAGCCGGCCGGCGATGTCGTGGCGGGGCTGCCACTGACCGGAAGCGAGGACGGAGAAAGCGAGGAGAGCGAGGAGGAGGAGGTAAGCGGGGGCGACGAGCTGCTCGAGGACGGGGCCAGGGGGGCGGACGAAGGATTTGCGGCACCGTCCCAGGCGGCGGGGTAGGCCGCGAGGGCATCACGGAGCGCTCGGTCCGCCGCGGCCGCCTCGCCCGGCGCCGGCGGCGGCAGGAAAGAGGCGGTGGCTCCGGGCAGCGGCGGCAGGGCGAAGGGCGAGGACCCGGCGCCGTGCGCCGCCGCGGGGTTGGCTAGCGGCTCGGCGAGCGGGGCGCGGAGGGCGCGCTCGAAGGCCTCGCGGCGGAGGTCGCGCGGCGGCGGGGGAGGCGTGGCGGGCGCCGGCGAGCCGCCACCACCTGCCGCGGTGGCGCCGCCCAGAGGCGGCGGGTAGTCGCCCGTCGCGCTCGGCGCCACCGGCGCCGGCGGCAGCGGCGCGGCCGGCCGCGGCGGATGCTCGAGGAGCTCCCGTAAGTACTCCTGCTCGGAGGGGTTCGGCCGCGGCGGCGGCAGGACGCCGGGGGCGCGCTGCAGGAAGGCGGGGTCGCCGCTGGCGAGCGGCGGGCGGACCGCGGGCAGGGGGCGGGGCGCCGGCCGCGGCGAGACCAGGAAGGCGACCGCCAGCAGCGTCACGACGACGATGCCGGCGGCGGCCAGCAGCACGCCGCGGTTGAGGCGCTGGACGGGGGGCAGGGGAGGTGGCGCCAGGGGATCGTCGCTCACCGCTCAGCTCCCTGCCTTGCGCCCGAAGGCGCGCCCGAACGCCCGATTGGTGAGCTCGAGCCGCACACCACCGCGATCTGTGCGACCACCGCGCGCGCCGGCAGCGCCGACCAGCAGCACGGCACGCTCGAGCACGCGATCGGCGACCAGGGTGTCGCCGTCGAGGCGGTAGTTGAGGAGGGCGAGGGAGCCGCCGGCGTCGAGGGCGAAGAGCAGCGGCAGCTCGGCCAGGTGGGAGGCCGGAGGGAGCACGAGGTAGGTGTGCTCGCCATCGTCGAACACCTCGCGCGGGTTCCAGGGCAGGCGCCGGCCGCGGTCCCAGGCGTAGTCGAAGTTGAGGCGCGCCAGCCGCGCCGCCGGCGAGAGCGGCGTGCGGCCCTCGGCATCGCGCTGCAGCTTCTGGCGGGCCAGCTCTTCCTGGTCGCGCCAGCGCCGCACCATGTCGTCGGGGTAGGTGAAGCGCACCAGGCCGGTGTAGGGGAGGCGGGGGTTGTAGGCGCCCTGGCCGCCCGCGGCGCCCTCGCCGGCACTCGCGGCGCGGCAAGGCGGCGATTCCAGGGCGATCTCGTAGATCCGGCGGTCCGTCGAGATCAGCAGGTTGGTGGAGAGGTCGCAGGCGGTGGGCTTGACGACCAGGAGCGGCGTCCGGGCGCCGGGGCCGGAGAAGGCGCTCTGCACGAGCCAGCGCTCGGTGTCGCCGAGCGAGGTGGCGAGGACCGCCTCGCCGGCCTCGAGCTCGAGGGCGCAGGCGCGCAGCGGGGCGCAGCGCAGCACCGGCCGGCCGCGGCCGAAGGGGAAGACCGAGTCCGTCGCACGCTCGATCTCGAGGGGCTTGCCAGCCGCCCGGTCGTCGTGAGGCAGCGCGTCGACCGTGGGAGCGGCAACGGCCGGGCTCGCCGCGGGCGAGGCAGCGGCGCCGGAGCCGGCTGCGCTGTCTCCGCTAGCTCCGCTGGCTCCACTGGCTCCAATCACCGCGCTGGCGGCAGGCGGCGCCGCCGGGCCGGCCGCCGAGTCGGTGGAGGCCTGCGCGGGCTCCCCAGCGGCCGCGGCAAGGCTCGCGAGAACCGAGAACGCGATCGGGGCCGGCGGCGCCCCGGCGGCGAGGGGGGCGCCGGCCACGCTGCCGAGCAGGAGCGCGGCGGCGCCGGCAGCGCGCCGGGTGCGGCGGATGTGGCTCAGGGATTTCGGTGATCTCAGTGATCTCAGTGCTGTCATCGGTGGTCTCCGGTGGCGACCTCGGACCAGCTGAGGTCGGTGACGTAGAGGCCGAGCGGGTTGCGCAGCAGGGCCTCGGTGGTGGCGGGGGGGTGGAGCGCGACGGTCAAGTAGGCCTCCCAGGCGGCGGCGCGCAG
>DASZZP010000030.1:0-20299 GCA_035544875.1 Thermoanaerobaculia bacterium
AAGGTGCGACTCCGTACCCACAAGTCCAAAGTCGCTTGCTCATCGGGGCTCAGCACAATGGGCGCCGCGTGCCTGCTCATGAGCACGGAGCCTGACACCCCAACGCTAATAAGTCAATCTATTTCAGACGCACTACACTAGCATCGCCGCCAGGCGCGACCCTGGGGCGCTCTCCGGCGGCGCGCCACCCCGCGTTCCGCCGGCGCCGGCGGCCCAGGCGGTGTCAAAATCTGGTTGCCCGGAGGAGCCCGAGGACTGCCGCCGCCCTGCCTGGCTGCGCGGCGGCGCGGATGCACGCCGGGTTCCGATCCCGGCGGGTAGCCTCGACAGCATCGACCGCGGAGTGACAGAGTTCAGTCATGCAGACCACCTTGCGGCTGTGCTCGCCGCTGTAGCCTGGAAGGAGTAGGCATAACAATATGCCGCGGACTCTTGATCAGATCGAGGACGAAGTGCTGAGTCTTCCCGAGGACTCCCGCGCTAGGCTCATGGAGCGTCTTCTCTTGAGCTTCCAGGAGCAGCCGAACAGCGACAAAGAGGACATCGCCCGGGCCTGGGTGGAAGAGGCTGAACGACGGGATCATGAGATGACCATCCGCGGGGATGAAGGCACCCCTGCCGAGGAGGTTCTCCGCAAGCTCCGCTGAGGAAACTATAGTAGTCGGAGCCAGCGAAGGCCTCTTCTTGATGACCTTACCTTTATAGGCCGGCGCGGCGCAAGCGTGCCGAAGGCTGGGAGAACGGGACCTGCTCCTGCGCCACCGCCAACGGCAACAGTGTCAGCGCCGTCTCTCGTCGCATGGCTGGCGGTGCGGACTTGCGCAGGAATCCTTCAGCGTTATCTGAGAGTTTCGATGCGCGTGACGGGATGAAGCTCGTTCCAGCCATAGTTGCGGTCAGTGACGTAGGCTCCGGTGACGCGGACGCGATCGCCGATCTTGGGAATGGCGACTCGCGAAGTGAATGCCGCGCATGCGGTTGCGGCATCGCCGTCGGCGGGGGTGTGCTCGCAGATTACCTCAGCCACGAGGTCGCCATGGACATGAGTGGCGTTCATGAGATTCAAGACCGATGTGTCTTCGGGATCGAGCGCGAGATGCAGATCGCCATCCGATTCGCCGCGTACCGAGACGACGCGGCCATCGACAGCCGTGCACGCTTCGATGACTCGCAGCCTTTCTGCAAGATAGACGTGTTTCCATAGATCGGCATTACAATTTCCAGCCGGCAATTTCACCGTTGTCTTCCCAGGGTAGCGCAGCCTGGCCAACAAGAACAAAGTGGCGAGCGCTACCAGAACAGCCATCATGATTTGCACTGATGTTCGCCTCAAGGCAGGCCCCCTTTAACGTTAGACAGGCAGAGAAGCGGTGCGGCTGCGGGTGCCGTGGCGGCCTGCGGCGCAGGGCGGGTCAGGCCGCGGCGATCCGCTGCTCGGTGGCGCCGTCGAATAGGTGGACGGCGTCGATCGGCAGCGTCAGGGCGAGCTCGGCGCCCATCTCCGGCGCCCGGTGGGGATCGACCTTGGCCACCAGCAGATCGCCGCCCACCCGGCCGTGGACGATGACCTCGTGGCCGTGCGGCTCGACGAACTCGACGCGCGCCATGATCCGAGTGAGTGGAGCAAGCTGAGCCTGCGCGCCGCCGCCGCCCCGCTCGGGCTCGCGCACGTTCTCCGGCCGGATGCCCAGCACCACCTTGCGCCCGTCCTGGCCGCGGGTGGCGGCGCCGAGCGCCGGCGGCAGCGGCAGCTTGAAGCCGGACGTGACCACGCTGGCCCCCTGGTCGGCAAGGACGCCGGGAATGAAGTTCATCGGCGGCGTGCCGATGAAGCCGGCGACGAACAGGTTGGCCGGCCGCTCGTAGACCTCGAGCGGCGTGCCGACCTGTTGCAGCGCCCCCTTCAGCATGACGGCAATGCGGTGGCCCATGGTCATCGCCTCGACCTGGTCGTGGGTGACGTAGACCGTGGTGGTGCGCAGCGTCTTCTGCAGCCGTGCGATCTCGGCCCGCATCTGCACCCGCAGCTTGGCGTCGAGGTTGGAGAGCGGCTCGTCGAACAGGAAGACCGCCGGCTGGCGCACGATCGCCCGCCCGACCGCGACCCGCTGGCGCTGGCCGCCGGAGAGCTGTTTCGGCTTGCGGTCGAGGTACTCGGCGATGCCGAGAATGGCCGCCGCCTCGCCGACCAGGCGCGCCATCTCGGCCTTCGGCGTCTTGCGGATGCGCAGGCCGAACTCCAGGTTCTCGCGCACCGTCATGTGGGGGTAGAGGGCATAGCTCTGGAACACCATCGCGATGTCGCGGCCGTTGGGCGGCTCGTCGTTGACGATCCGGCCGCCGATCGCGATGGTGCCGCCGCTGATCTCTTCCAGTCCGGCGATCATGCGCAGGGCGGTCGATTTGCCGCAGCCCGAGGGTCCGACCAGCACCATGAACTCGTGGTCCTCGATCCCCAGGCTGAGGTCGTCGATCACCGTCACCCCGCCGAAGCTCTTCTTGACGTGCTCGAGCGTCACCTTTGCCATCGGTCCTCGCTCCTGTTGCGCCCCGGCCGTCAGCGGCGGCGGCGCGGCCTCATTCCTTGCCGCCGCCACCGCCGCCGCGGCCCGCGGCGCGCGTCTCCGGCGGTGCCTGCGCGGGTGCAAGCGCGGCGGCTGCGGCGAAGTCGACGGCGGTCGTGTTGCCGCCGCTGACCACCACCGCCACCCGCTCGTCCGGCGCCGGCCGGTAGGCGCCCGAGAACAGCGCCGCGAAGGCGGCCGCGCCGCCCGGCTCCGCCACCACCCGCACGCCGTCCCAGAGCGCCTGCTGGGCGCCCTGGATCGCCTCGTCGCTGACCAGCACCACGCGCTCGACGTAACTCTGCGCGAGCGGAAACATCAGCTCGCCGACCCGCCGCGGCGCCAGCGAGTCGGCGGCGATGCCGCCGGCGGCGGCATCCACCGGCCGGCCGGCCCGCAGCGCCTCGGTCAAGGTCGGCGCCGCCAGCGGCTCGACGCCGATCAGCCGCACCCCACCCGTATACCAGGCGGCGAGCCCGCCGATCAACCCGCCGCCGCCGACCGCGACCAGGATCGTGTCGAGCGCCGGGGCCTGGCGCGCCAGCTCCATGCCGAGCGTGCCCTGACCCAGCAGCGTCTCGGCCTGGTCGAAGGCGTGCACCGGCAGCGCCCCCGAGCGCGCCGCCCGCTCCTCGCTCGCGGCCAGCGCATCGGCATAGCGCTCGCCGACCAGCGCCAGCTCGGCGCCGCTCGCCCGGATGCGCGCGATCTTGGCCGGCGAGGAGATCCGGGGGAGGAAGATCGCGGCGCGCACCCCGAGACGCTTGGCGGCATGAGCCACCGCGACGCCGTGATTGCCGCCCGAGGCGGCGACGATCCCCGCCGCCGGGACGTCGCGCAGCAGCAGATTGGTGAAGGCGCCGCGCGTCTTGAAAGAGCCGGCATATTGCAGCTGCTCGAGCTTGAGGGTCAGCGAGAAAGGCGGCAGCCCGAAGTCGGCGCCGCTCACCGTGACGATCGGGGTTACCCGCACATACGGCTGGATGACGCCGAAGGCGGCCTCGATCCCCTGCCGGTCGATCGCGACTGCCATGGCCCCTGTTCCGCTCCCCCGAGCCGGCGCCGGCACCTTATGTCACCTCGGCGGTCAGCTCGATTTTCATGCCAGCAGCTCGCCGCGCAGCACCGTGACCGCCTGGCCGCCCAGGCGAACGCGGTCCTCGTCGAATTCGACCTTGAGCACGCCGCCGCGGGTGGAGATCTGGCGCGCCACGAGCATCTTCTTGTCGAGGCGGCGGCTCCAGAAGGGAGCGAGGCAGCAGTGCGCCGAGCCGGTGACATGGTCTTCGTCGATCCCCAGGGCGGGGGCAAAGAATCGCGACACGAAATCGTAGCCGCGGCTGGCCGAGCGGCCGGTGGCGATGACGCCGCGCGCCGGGATCGCGCCCAGCAGAGCGAGATTGGGCCGCAGATTCCGCACCGCCTCCTCTCCCTCCAGCTCGACCAGCAGGTAGAAGCGGCTCTTGCCGACATAGCGCGGCGTGACGCCCAGGGCTGCCGCCAGACCGGGCGGAGCCGCCACCTCTTCTTCGGACGCGGCGGGGAGATCCAGCTCGATCCATTCGCCGCGCCGCGCCGCGGTGAGCAATCCGCTGCGGGTATGAAAACGGGCCGGCTCGGCGGCGGCGAGCTGGCCGCTCTCCCACAGCACGTGCGCGCCGGCGAGCGTCCCATGTCCGCACAGGTCGAGCTCGACCGTGGGGGTGAACCAGCGCAGGCCGAATCCGTCTTCGCGCCGGCGCAGGAAGGCCGTCGCGGGCAGGTTCATCTCCTGCGCCACGTTCTGCATCCAGCCGGCCTCCCGCGGCTCCGGCAGGATGCAGACCGCCGCCGGATTGCCCGCGAAGGCTTCACTGGCAAAGGCGTCCACCTGGACGATCGGTACGGGCATCGAATCTCCTCGCGGCATCTCCCTGGGCCTCTCTCCGGGCGTTTCTTGGCGTGGTCGTCGGTTGGGAAGCCGGTTGCCGCCGCCTACCAGCCGGACTGGAGCTCCCGCTTGAGCTCGGCGATCCGCTGCTCGTCGCGCTTGTAGAAAGTCCACTGCTTGATTCGTTTGCCGTGCACCAGGCCGGCTTGCGAAAGGATCCTGAGGTGCTCGCTGGCGGTGGAGGGGGTGACGCCGAGCTTCTGCGCGATGAACAGGGAGCAGACCCCGTCGCGGATCAGGTCGCCGTCAAGCTGCGGCGGGAAGTGCGCACGCGGGTCCTTGAGCCAGTTCAGGATCTCGAGCCGCCGCTCGTTGGCCAGCGCCTTGATACCTACGGCAGTCAGCATATTTGCCACTTTGCCACATGACGAATCGCCTGTCAAGAGGGGCGCGGGAGGAGGCGTCGCTTGGCAATGCTACACTCAGAGACACACAAGGAGAAAAGCAATGCATCATGAGCGCCGCATCGCGCGATACATCGCCTTGGTGGTCGGCGGGCTGCTCTGCGCGGCGGGCGTTCTTCACGATATCGTTAATATTCCATCCTACAGGCGAGCATTGGCTCGGGGCGAGATCGCCGAGAGGATGGGTCCTCAACTCGTGGTCAATGTGGCACTGGCGGGTCTGGCGCTGGCCCTCATGGGCGTCCTTCTCGTCCTCATAGCGCCGGAGCTGGGAAAGGGTAGGCGTACGGCATGGCTGATTGGCAACGTCATCGGCTCATTCCTCGTGTTCGTCGGTGTCGGAGCGTACTTGTGGTTGCCAAGAGCGGGTGTCTTGATGTTCTCTGTGCTGGGTGGTCTGCTTTGCGGGCCGCTCCTCGTGTGGCGTAAGGAGTTCTTGGTGGAATGACCGGGAGGCGAGGGACCGGTCCGATGAAAGGTGCCGGCCGACCCTGCAGGCTGGTGCCGTTCGCCCTTCCTCGGCCGCCGCTGCCGCCTGCTGCGCCACGCCGTGCGCGATCTCGGTTTCACCTACCAGCTGGAGCTCGCCTAGATTTGGAGCAGCGGCGGACCCGCGGCGCGCAACGTCACGCTCGGATTGTGTGCGAAGCGGAGCCGCCGCGGCAGGCGGTCGTTGAGAACCACCAGCAACCGGAAGCATCGCGGTGATTGGATCCACGCCAGCTTCCAGCGCAGGCCCAGGCTCGGCTTGCGCAGCGCGGCGAAGCGATTGACCACGGACAGAGCCAGCCGCGCATCGTCCCACTCGCCAGCCGAGCAGGCGCGCACGTAGTCGTCGAGCGAGACCTGGAAGAAGCGCGGCGCTATCGAGTCGCGCAGGTAAAACCGCATCATCCGCGGGTCGTCGGGTAGGAGCGCGGTGAGTTTCTCGGCGAAGCAAATGCGGCTGTCGAGGAATCGGCGCGCCGCGGAGGAGCCCGAGTCGTGGATTCGGAAGCGCACCAGTGTGCGGTCGAGGAAGACTTGCTCCCAGCCGCTCCGAAAGAAACGCAAGAAGAGGTCGTCATCTTCGTAGCCGCTGAGCGCCTCGTCGAATCCGCCGACGGCTTCGAAGGCGGTGCGGCGCAACACGCTCGCCGACGGCAACACCATCAGGTCGGCCCGCACGCAATCCTCTATCGTGCGCTTCGGATGGCGAATCTCGAAGGCGCGCAGGAACGCCCGCGTCACCAGGTAGCCCTCGAGGTCGATCTCGTCGAAGTCACTGTACACCCAGCCTGCGGCGGGGTTCGCGAGCAGCGGCTCGATCAGCGCCTCGAGGTGATCGGGGTACCAAATATCGTCCTGATCGAGAAAGGCAAGGTACTCGCCCTCGGCGCACCGCGCCGCGAGGTTGCGAGCCGCCGACTGTCCGGAGTTCGCCTGCCGCAGGACGCGCACCGGCAGCCCAGTGGGCGCCCTGCTCGGGAGCTCGTCCAGGGAGCCATCGGTCGAGCCGTCGTCAACCACGATCAACTCGCACGGCCGAAGCGACTGTCCGAACACGCTGTCGAGCGCGGTGGGCAGGAAGCGGCGTCCGTTGTAGACCGGGACGATAGCCGATATCCGCGGGGAGTTCACCAAGCGTTCTCCTCCTCCTCCCAGGTTGGTGCCAGGCCGTCGACCGGATAGCAGCGTGAGCGGCGCTGGCTGGCCTCGGCATCGGCCGGCCAGGCGACCGCGCCAGGCGCGAGGTCGGCCACCTTGCGCGCCAGGATCTCGGCGCCTGCGAAGACGGGCAGCGTCGGCACGCCGAGGAACTGCTGCCGCCACTCCGGTCCCGGCAGCAGAGTCGCCGGGCCTTGGTCTGCTGCAGCGAGCACCTCGAATCCGGTCTCCGGGCCGAAGAGCACACGCAGCGCGGCCGCGGAGAACCGCCAGAAGTCGTTGGGCTGCGCGTGCGGCGGCCACGCTGCTGGAACGTGGTGGTACGTCAGGCCACCCGGCTTGAGCACGCGGTTGATCTCGGCGGCGACGAGCCAAGGCGCCATGACGTGCTCGAGCATCTCCGCGGAGACCACCGAGTCGATCGATTTCTCCCGCAGCAGGCAGCTCATCCCGTGGGCGTCTCCGACGACGTCAACCAGCGGCCCAGGGTGGATGTCGAGGCCGATCACGCTCCCGCGCAGCAGCCGGCGTGGAAGCGCCAGCCGGCCGCTCGGTGCCGCCACCGACCGCGCACCGAGCTGCAGGATTCTGCCGCCTCGTGCGTTGGCGAGATCCGCGAAGCGGCGGAGGATGGGCGACACTCCGGTCATGACGCCGCAGTTCCTCGGTAACGGAGGGAGCGGCCCCTCGGGCAGCTCGAGCGTGAAGCCGGTCGAGCCCACGTCTGTCTCGACGCTGAGCCGCACCGGGTGTCCGGCCGGAACGGCCAGGTACAGCGCGAACCCGGAGTAGCGGACGTGCTCATGCTCGGGATAATGAGTCAACAGGTCCGGCCGGTCGCGGAAGCTCTCGGCCGCTACGCTCCGGCCGCCCGACGCGATCGAAAGGCGCCGGACGCGGTGCTCGAAAGCGTGCACCCAGCCGCTCAGAAACAGACCGTGCGCGTCGCACCAGAACTGGTCGATCCAGTGAGCCACCCGGATCTGTGAGCTCGCGGGCGGCGCTTCGCGGAACACGCAGATGGCTCGCTCGTCCGGCAGCAGCGGCGGGTCCCGATGGTAGCTCCCCTCCGCGAAGCACTCGAGCACGATCGGCGCCCGCTCGCGCGTTCTCTCGCGTAGCGCCGCGATATCCGCGGCGACAGGCAGGTCGTCTGCCAGTGCAAGATCCGCGACACCGATGAGGAAGGTGGCGCCCGGCGGCGCGGCGAAAGGGGCGAATTCGAGGCGCAAGTGCTCGTCCGGCCGCAGACCTTGCGGACGCAGCGTCGCCACTCGCTCGCCGAACGCCGGATCGTCAGCGATCACCGCCAGACGGAGGCGTTCCGAGGATTGCCGCGCGACCACGTCGAGCGGCAGCCGGAGGGCGGCGAACCTGGCAGGAGGCGCCACGAAGCGCTCCGCGATCACCAGCCGGAGACCGGCCGCGTCCGGCAGCGGCACCGGACTTTCCCTCACCTTGGGTCCCCGAGCGCTGCCGGCGCCGCGACCACCGGCGGCTCCGGCACGGGCGGCAACGCCGGCACGCGGCTCGGCGACCGCGACCGCGGACAGCGCGCGCCGCGCCGCGGCCTCCGCCCCTGCCCGCTGCAGCGCGAGCTCTTCGTGGTAGCTCGCCGGCCCGAGCAGGAGGGCGGCAGCCTCCCCCCCGGCCTGCTCGAGCCGCCGGCGCAAGCTGCGAAACCCGTCCGCCGCCTCCGCCACCCGGCCCTGCTGAAGCGCGAGCATGGCAAGGCAATACATCGCCTCCAGCTCCACGACGCTCCATTGGCGCTCGCCCTGCGGCGCGGCCGGATCGATTTGCGCCGCAACGCCCGGCGCCAACTGCTCGGCGACACCATAGGCCCCCGCGTGCACCAGCCGGACGAAGGCGCGATGCCGTGCCTCCTCGCAGGCATCGCGCGGGATCTCGCCGCGCACCGCCAGCTCGCCGAGCGCCCGCAGCTGGTAGAGCGCACGGTCGGCGTCGCACTCGGCGAGAGCCGTCGGCAGCAGCACACGGCTGCGCAGCAGGATGGCCTCGGTCTCGCCGTCGCGCACCGCGGTCGGCGAGCGCTCGAGGATCGCCTCGGCGGCCGCGGCTGCCGCAGCGAAGCAGGCGGCGGCCCGCTCCGGCCGCCGGTGCCCGTTGAGCTCCAGCACGCCCGAGAAGTACCAGGCGCCCGGCAGGTTGAAGGAGCCGCTACCCTGTCCGGCGGCGCCCTCCGGCCGCTCGAGATCGATGCCGTAGCGCTGGCCGTAAAGCTTCGCCAACCGCTCCCGGCTCGCCGCCGCCGCGGCGTGGTCGCCGGCGTTCACGCAGTCCCGGAAGTGGCGGTACGCGAAGCCGCTCGCCAGCGCCGAGAACGGCGGCGACCCCTCCGCCCGCGCGTCGAAGTAGCGCAGGAGGGGAGAGCGGTCGGTGCACGAAGGAGCGACGCGATCGAGCACCTGCGCAGAGCGCGCCGCCAGAGCGACCAACGTCGTAGGGGAGGTTTCGACGCGGACAGCCGCGAAGCCGGCGGCGCCAAGCACGCGTGCCAGCAGGGCGCTGTCGTAGAGCACGAGGTGCAGCCCTGGGCTCAAGGCGCGGGCGAGATCGCCGGGCGCAGCTCCTTCGTGGACACCGTCGAGGTTTGGTGTGGTCAGCACGAGCAGGCCTAGCGGAGACAGCCGCTCGCCGATCGCCGCGAGCAATGCGTGCGGGTCGGCCACGTGCTCGAGCACTTCCGAGCAGATGACCAGGTCGAAAGGTTCGCGGCCCAGGTCGAGCGCGGAGCTCAGGTAGGAGTGCACGATGGGTAGACCGAGGGCTCTGGCGCCCTCAGGGGCGAGGTGAGAGGGGTCCACGCCCACGACCTCCCAACCGAAGGCGAAGCGGGCGAAGTCGAGCATCAGGCCAAAGGCGCAACCGACGTCCAGGCACCGCCGCACGGAGTGCGGAGGCAGCCGCAAGAGCACCGGACCCACGGGGTCAAATCCAAATGCCTGCTCGACGTGGTAGTCGCTCCCATGGCTGCCCGCGGTCGTGTAGTCCGGCGCTTCGAGCTTGGCCAGGAAGGCGGCGCCGCAGGAGCAACGCAGCAGGGTCACTCGATCCCAGCCGGGCAGCACGTGGTCGGTAGCCAGCATGACGGTCTTGGGGCCGGCATCGCGGCAAACGGGACAGTGCCCGTGAGCCTCGCCATGGAGCCACTGGATGCTCATCGCAATGATAGGGACCCAAACGCGCTCACTATACCGGAGTCGGCTAAACAGGCCACGGCGGCGCAGCAACGGCGGCCAGGCGTTTCAGGAAATACTTGGAGCGGCGGATACCCACCCTAAAGCTTGGAGGCTGGTCGCGCGACAGGGGGCTCGGGGCAGGGCCGAATCCCTTTCCACCGCTGCCGCCTGCTCGCGACGAGCGTGCCTCGGCGATGCGCGATAGGATGCTGCGCGCGCATCACGCAACCCAGGGGGTACCGATGGCCGATCCTGCGCAGGAGATCTCGCGGCGTACGCTCCTCGGCGGCCTCGCGGCGGCGGCCCTGGCGTCGCGCCTCGGCGCGGAGGCACCGCCGGCTGCGACGGCACCGGAGGCCGCCCAGCCCGTGGCCCCCGCACCAAAGGCCGGCTCTGCGGCCGCCATGCAGGACGCGAGGCCCCCGAGCGCCGCGGCCCAGCCGGCGTCCGTCGCGGTCGTCGGCGCTGGCGCCTTCGGCGCCTTCACGGCGCTGGCGCTACGGCGGCTGGGCGCCAGGGTGACGCTGCTCGACGCCTGGGGCCCAGGCAACTCCCGCGCCAGCTCGGGCGGCGAGACGCGCGTCCTCCGCGCCGTCTATGCCGACCGCATCTACGTCGAGCTGGCGGCGCGCGCCTTCGAGCGCTGGGCGGAGTTCGAGCGCCGCACAGGGCGCACGTTCTTCCATCCCACCGGCGCCCTGTGGATGGTCACCGACGGCTCCGACTTCGTCGCCAGGGCCGCCGAAAACCTGCGCGCCGTGGGCTTCCCATACGCCCGGCTCGACACCGCCGAGGCGGCGCGGCGCTTTCCGCAGATCGCCTTCGGCGGCGTGCGCTGGGCGCTGTGGGAGGAGCGCGCGGGATTCCTGCTCGCGCGCCAGGCGTGCGCGGCGGCGGTCGATGCGCTGGTGGCCGCTGGCGGCGAGTACCGGCTGGCGCGCGTCGAGCCCGGCGCGATCGCTGCCGCCGGCATGGAGGCGCTGCGCCTGGGGGACGGCTCGCGAGTCAAGGCCGAGGCCTACGTCTTCGCCTGCGGGCCCTGGCTGGGGGAGCTGTTCCCCGCCGTCCTCGGGCCGAAGATCGCGCCGACGCGGCAGGAGGTCTTCTTCTTCGGCACCCCGGCCGGCGACCCGCGCTTCGAGCCGCCGGCGATGCCGGTGTGGATCGAGGCCGGCGAGCGGCTGTTCTACGGCATCCCCGGCAATGAGCGGCGCGGCTTCAAGGTGGCCGACGACACCCGCGGCCCTGCTTTCGACCCGACGAGCGGCCAGCGCACGCCGAGCGACGAGGCCCTTGCGCGCGCCCGCGCCTTGCTGCGGCGGCGCTTCCCCGCGCTGGCCGATGCGCCGCTCGAAGAGACGCGGGTCTGCCAGTACGAGAACAGCCCTGATCTCAACTTCATCCTCGACCGCCACCCGGAAGCCGCCAACGCGTGGCTGGTCGGCGGCGGCTCGGGCCACGGCTTCAAGTTCGCGCCCGCCTGGGGCGAGCAGGTCGCCGAAACCGTCCTCGGCCGCCGCCCGCCCGACCCCTTCTTCGCGCTCGCGCGCCTCTCCGGACGCAAGGCCGCCTTGGCCGGCGACTAGCACGCCTCGGCTCGCCTTTAGCCTGCGCCAGCGATCGCGCAACGGCGGGTCCAAGGGGACCCGCCGCTGCCACCGATGTCGCCGGTCGTCTTCAGGCGATCACTTGAATTTGACGTGCGCGTCGATGCCGAAGGTCCGCGGCTGATTGACCAGGAAGCCCACCCGAGCGCGGGTGCCGCGCTCTTGGTCCAAGGCCAGCAAGGCGCGCTCATTGCCGAGGTTATTGGCGAAGAAAGCGAGGTCCCAGGTCTCGTTCAGCACCCCAAGCCGGAGATTCACGATCTGGTACGACGGCAGCTGCGGATTGAAGCGGAAGGTGGTCGCCGTGAGCGGCCCGCCGATGGTTTGGCCTCCCGCCTGCGCGAACGAGAGCATGTTGACGATGCCGAAGCCATCTGCCTGGTCGCCGATCTGTGTGAAGCGCGAGCCGATGTACTGGTATGTGGGAGTCAAGTACCCCAACCAGTTGGTCGTCACCTGCCCTTGCAGTGTCGCCGCTGCCGCCAGTTGGAACTTCGGCACGGTCGGCAGGCGGTTGCCCTTCTTGATGCCCGACACGACGCTGACGACGCCGTTCGCATCCGTGGAGGTCAGTGTGGAGCCCAGTTTCGAGTCGCTGTAGCTGGTGGAGACGGCAAAGTCGAAGTTCTTGTTGGGCGCTGCCGTGAACTCGAGCTCGAGCCCGGGGGCCTTTGCCTTGGGAACGTTGAAAATGACGCGCGACGAACAGGAGCCGGCGGTCACCGTCGCCTGCAGGTCGCGGATATCAGCGTAGTACGCTGCGACGTTGACCGAGCCATGTCCTCCCATGATGGCCGACTTCGAGCCCACCTCATAGTTCCAGAGCGTCTCGTCCTTCCAGTTCTCATGGCCGCCAAACGTGCGGAGGTCGGAGGGCGTGCACAAGGGAACGTTGAGCGGATCGTTGATCCCCCCCAGCCGGAAACCCTTGGAGACCTGGGAGTTCAGCTTCGTCTCCTGGCTCAATGCATAGCTCGCCATCACGCGCGGTGCGAAGCCATCGGCCTTGGTCTTCCCTGGCTGCGACACCAGGGAATGGCCGTTGTCACCGTTGCCGAAGATGCCGTCGAAGATCTGCTTCTTGTCCTCCGAGAAATGGTAGTAGCGCAGGCCTCCCGTGAGCTCCAGACGGTCGGTGGCGGACCATGTCACTTCGCCGAAGAGAGCGAACTGATCGAGCTTGTACCGGAGATTGGAGAAGAACAGGACATCGCGGGGGGCGGCGAGTCCCGTGGTGGGAATGCCGGACAGCTGTTCGAAGCCGCTGACCAGCAGGTCCTGGCCGTAGTGACGGTTCATGCTGCTGAAGAATGCCCCGCCGAGCCAGTTCAGTCCCTTTGCCTTCCCGGACAGGCGCAGTTCCTGAGTGAACACTGCCGCCTTGGTGGCGTCATTGAGCGGCGCATTGAGCGTGAAGATGTTCGCGGGCAGGCCGATCGAGCCGCCGGTGATGCTGGACGTCAGGGCGCCCGCGTCGCGCACCACCAGCACGTCGCGATGGGTGTACGAAGTGATCGACGTGAGGTTCATGTCGCCGAGCTTGTAGTCGAGATGCAGGTCGGTCAAAAAGAACTTGTCGGTAAACGGCTCCTTGATCTGCGTGAACTGTTGGTAGGGGCCGAGGCTCACCGCCGGCCGTGTGGTGGTGAATGGGTTGGCGAGAATGTTGAAGGCGTCGGCACGGTTCCAGCCGTCCATCTTTACTTCCTGATACAGGAGCCGCGGGGTGATGGTCAGATTATCGTTCGGCTTCATGAGGAACGTGGCGCGAATACCGGCGCGGTCGCCGCTGTTGACGTCTTGTTTGATCCGCAAGCTCGGCTGCACCGCGTCGATGAAGCCGCCGTAGGCGGTGTAGTACGCCGCCACGCGCATCGCCGAGGTGTCGCCGAGGGGCACGTTTGCGGCCACCTTGGCGCTGCCGCCCGGACCGCCGCCCTGGATGGTGCTCGCGGTGAGATCGCCGAACAAGTGGGAAGCTCGAAGCTCCGGTTGGTTGGTGATGTAACGCACCGTGCCGGACTCCGAGCCGGCGCCGAACAGCGTGCCCTGCGGCCCGCGCAGCACCTCGACGCGAGAGACGTCGAACAGGTCGATGTCCGGCGTGAAGAGGGAGAGCGAAATCGGCGATTCGTCCAGATAGATCCCCACCTGCTCCTTGACGCCGGGCTGGTCGCGGACGATCTGGCCGGCGGAGACGCCGCGCATGGCGACCTGGCTCTGTCCGGGACCCAGGTTTTGAACCGTGAAGCCGGCCACGTTCGCGGCAATTCCCTCGATGTTCTCGGCGCCGCGGCTGCGGAGCATGTCCTCAGTGGGCGCTGCTATCGAGAAGGGCACGTCTTGCAGCGTCTCCTCGCGCTTCCGGGCGGTGACCGTGATCACCTCGTTCACTGCCGGTACCGCCTGCTCCTCAGCGGCGTTGGCCGGCTTGGTAGGCTTGGGCTTCTGCTCCTCGGTCGGGGGAGTCGGCTCCTGAGCGACCGTTACAGAGGCGGTCGCCGTCACGAGAAGGGCGAGCGCAAACGGTCTCGCGCAGACGGCAAGCCGTCGCGCGCTCTTCAACCAATCGCTGCCTGTCCAAACCATAGGGTTCTCCTCTCTCGAGCGCGCCCCGCGGCGGATGCGCCCCAGGGTCCGATCACCCGCTTTCTGCCAACATCAAGATTCGAGAGCTTTTTACCACAGCTGTCCCCAGCTACGGAAGCCCGGAGGGGCCCCGGGTAGTGCTCCTTGCGTCCGCCCGTCGCCCTTGCCGCGCAAGTCTCGTATATCATTCAGTACAGGGTGCCGCGAGACCCCCATCATCTTGGACGGAGGAGCAGCATGCGGGCGGGACAGCTGCGTTTGGCAGGCGTGAGCGTCGTCGTGGTGCTCGTGGCCGTTACCTGGACCGCGCCGGCGGCGGGTGCGGCTCCGCCGGCCGAGAACGCGGCTTCAGGATCGCCAGCCGGATCGCCGTCGGGGTCGAAGCCCGCGTCGCCGTCCGCGTCGCAGGGCAGCCCACCGGCCGGCCCACCGGCTGGAGTGCCGCCCGCCTCCCCGGCGGCGGCCGGGGGTGGACCGGCGACGTTCGCCGAATCGATCGAGGTCGCGGTGGTGAGCGTCGACGTGGTGGTGCGCGACCGGGCGGGCAAGCAGGTGCCGGGGCTGCGGCGCGAGGACTTTTCGCTCTACGTGGACGGCAAGAAGGTCGAGATCACCAATTTCCTGGCCGGCGGGGGAGGGCCGCCGCCACCGGCGGCCAGGACCGCGCCGGCTCACCCGGCTCCGCCGACGCCGCCGACTCCCAGCAACGCCGAGCCAGGGCAGCCGTCGCCCCCGCCGCAGCGGGAGCGTCTCAACCTCGTCGTCTACGTGGACAACGCCAACCTGCGCCCCTTCGACCGCAACCGCATCTTGAAGCAGCTGCGCGCCTTTCTCCAGAAGTCGCTCGGCGAAGGCGACCAGGTGCTGCTGGTGACCCACGACCTGGGACTCCACGTCCGCCACCCGTTCCGCGACAGCCTGAGCACCCTCGGTCCAACCCTCGACAAGCTGGAGAAGGAGAATGCCTGGGGCATCACCAAGGGAATCAGTGCGCGCCAGACCATGGAGCAGATCCGCGACCTCGGCTGTGAGCGGGTCGATGAGGCCAAGGGGCTGGCGCGGTCGTATGCGGACCAGGTGCTCGCCGAGGTCAAGGTGACCTATAGCAATCTCCAGCACTTTCTCGAGTCGCTGGGTGGGCTGGAGGGGCGCAAGATCTTGATCTACGTCGGCGACGGCGTTGCGACCCAGGTCGGCACCGACGTCTTCGGGATGATCGAAGAGACGTGCAGCGGCAAGGTGACGATGGACAACCTCAACCTCAACACCCTGAACCTGCTCCACAAGGTCACCGCGACCGCCAACGCCAACCGGGTGACCTTCTACACCCTGGAGGGAATGGGCCTCGGCAGCTACGCCTCGGCCGAGGTCAGTCGCCCGATGATGTCGTTCGCCTTGGACAACCAGGTCCGCGCCGACCGCCAGGACTCGCTCACCAGCCTGGCGCGGGAGACCGGCGGGCGGGCGGCGCTCAACGGCAACAACTTCAGCCGCGACCTGGAAGAGATCGAGGCCGACCTCATCGGCTCCTACTCGCTCGGCTTCACGCCGGAGCGTGCCGGCGACGGCAAGACGCGCGCGCTGCGCGTCGAGGTCAACCGGCAGGGCCTGCGCGCGAGCTACCGCCAGAGCTACCGCGACCGCTCGCCCGACGAGCGCCTCCAGGGCCAGGTCGAGGCGGCGCTGCTGCACGGCACGACCGACAACCCGCTCGCCGCCTCGCTCAAGCTCGGCGCGGCGACCGCGTCCGCGCATGGGCTCGTGCAGGTCGCGATCCAGGTCCGCGTCCCCTTCGGCAAGCTCGCCCTGGTCCCGCAAGAGGACGGCCGCCACGGCCGGGTCACCATCCTGGTCGGCGACATGGACGCGCGCGGCGGGATGTCCGCCGTCCAGCGGGCGCAGGTCCCGCTCCGCATCCCCGAGAGCGATCTCAAGCATGTCCTGGCGACCAACATGGGCTACGACTTCAAGCTGCTGCTCGAGCCCGGCCGCCAGAAGCTCGCCTTCGCGGTCCGCGACGAGGTGGCGCGCGTCTCCTCCTGCGTCATCCAGGAGCTCGACGTCGACAAGAAGGGAAGCGCCAGCCCGGTCTTCGCCGGCGCGGGCGCTCCCGGGTCGCGCTGAGGCCGGTGGCGGCTACTGCGGCCAGAGCCAGCCGAACGTTCCCGCGGTCAGCAGCCCGTAGATCAGGCCGTCGAACATCCCTCTGAGAGTCGCGCCCCAGTTGCGCTTGTACCAGATGGAATTCTGCAGCAGCGCCAGGGAGTAGCCGGCGAAGGAGGCGCAGCCCGCAAACCGGAAAACCCCGCGGTAGCTGCCCCCGTGGGCCGGAAATGCCTTGGCCGTGACGTAGGCGGCAAAAATGCTGATCAGGACCGAGTAGAGGAACCAGAGCAAGAGGCTCGAGTTCATGTCGGGAGGGCCGTTCGGTACGACGGTCATGAAGGCGACCGGGCCGGCCTTCATCTTTTCGAGATATTCCGGCTTCTTCATGGTTTCCATCGACTCTGCCTTCGGAAAGCCATAGTCGCCTGGCGGGATGTTGAACGGGCGCAGCGCCGCCATCACCTCAGCTTCTCGATCCAGCTTGCGAATGTCGTTCTTGTGGTAGCGCAGCAGCGTGTGGATGATGAAGCTCGCAACGAAGACGAAGACCGCCGACAGCACGATCGGCAACCAGAGCGACCAGACTGACACCATACCCACCTCCTTTTTCTCTCTCCAAGACTGGACTGGGAATAAAACCTGGGCTGGATTCTAGGCTGCGGCCGCCGGCAGCGCAACGTCGCACCTGGCCAACGACCATCGCGGGCGGCCCCGATGCGTCAGCCCGATACCGTCGCCGGGAAGGCGCCCGCGGACGGGGCCGCGCCGAGGTTCGCTCTTATTCGTAGCGCAGGGCGTCGATCGGGTCGAGGAGGGCGGCCTTGCGGGCGGGGTAGAAGCCGAAGGCGATGCCGATCAGGGCGGAGAAGACGACGGCGATCAGAATGGCGCGCGGCGGGATGATGGTCACCCAGCCGAGGATGCGCGAGAACACCGCGGAGGCGACGATGCCGACCAGGACGCCGAGCGCGCCGGAGAGGGCGCAGAGCATCACCGCCTCGGCCAGGAACTGTATCTGGACGCTGCCTCGCGTCGCCCCGACGGCGCGGCGCACGCCGATCTCGCGGGTGCGCTCGATGACGGTCACGAACATGATGTTCATGATCCCGATGCCGCCGACCAGCAGCGACACCGAGGCGATGCTCGCCAGCAACACGGTGAACGTGCGGCTGGTCTCCTGCTGCGCCTGGAGCACCTCCTCCGGGCTGCGGATGTTGAAGTCGTCGGGCGCCCCCGGCCGCAGGTGGTGGCGCTGCCGCAGCAGGCGGATGATCTGCTGCCTGGCCGGGCGGACGGCTTCCGGCGCCACCGCCGAGCACATGATGTCGTCGAGCCAGCTGACCCCCTTGAGCTTGTGCATCGCCGTGGTGTAGGGGAGCAGGATATTGTCGTCCTGGTCCTGGCCGGTGGCGGTCTCGCCCTTGGGATGCAGCGTGCCGACGACCCGGAACGGCAGGTTGCCGAGGCGGATTGTCTTGCCGAGCGGCTCCTCGTCGCCGAACAGCTGCTCGACCACGGTCTGGCCGAGCAGGCAGACGTTGGCCGACAGCAGCACGTCCTGCTGGGTGAACGAGGCGCCGGTCTCGACCGTCCAGCGGCGGATCGAAAGGAACTCCGGCGACACCCCGCGGTAGCTGGTGTACCAGTTCTGGTTGCCGTAGATCACCTGCACGCGGGCATCGGCCTGGGGAGAGACGCTCTTGATCAGCGGCACCGCCAGCACGATCGCCTGCGCGTCGCGCACCAGCAGCGTCTTGTTGGAGCCGGTGCCGGTGCGCACGCCCTGGACGTTGCGGCTCCCGGCCTCGACCCAGACGAAGTTGTCGCCCAGACTCTGCAGCTGCTCGCGCACCCGGTTGGAGCCGCCCTCGCCGATCGCGACCGTGCAGATCACTGCCGCGATGCCGATCGTGATGCCGAGCATGGTGAGGGCGGTGCGCAGCTTGTTCGACGCCAGGGCGCCCACCGCTTCGGGGAGGAGGGTCTGGAAGTCCATGGATAAGGGGGCCTCTTCTCGGGCCGCGGCGGCGTTGCTCGGAGTCGGCAAAGCCAGACGGAGCAAGGGCGGCGTCAGGTTTCCGCGCCGCCGAACTCCGCTATGATAGCCGACCGATGCCCAAGAGCGACACCAACGGCAAGCGGAAAACCGCGCTCCTATTGGGCGGCGCGGTCGTCGCGCTGCTCATCCTCGGCTTCTGGGCCAACGGCCGCGGCGAGCACACCCAATACCTCACCGCCCCGGTCAAGCGCGGTGCCATCACCTCGGCGGTGGAGGCCACCGGGACCATCAACCCGCTGACGACGGCGCCGGTCGGCTCCTCTGTCTCGGGGACCGTCAAGTACATCTTCGCCGACTTCAACACCCACGTGCGGGCCGGCCAGGTCCTGGCGCAGCTCGATCCGGACGTCTACGAAGCGCAGGTGACCACGGCGCGCGGCAACCTGGCGGGCGCCCAGGCGAACTTGCGCAATCTCGAGGCGAGCCTCGGCTCGAGCCTGGCGGCGATCGAGTCGGGCGAGGCCAACGCCGCCAAGGCCGCGGCCGATCTGGCTTACGCGCGCGCCAACTCCCGGCGCCTCGCCGACCTCTTCGGCCAGGGCCTGATCCCGCTCGATCAGCGCGACCAGAGCCAGTCGACGCTGGCCCAATCCGAGGCCGCCACCCGGGCGGCCCGGGCGCAGGTCAACCAGACCAGGGCGCAGCACCGGGAGGTGCAGGCGCAGGTCGAGCAGGCGCGCGCCCAGATCGAGGCGATGAGGGGATCGCTGCAGCAGGCCGAGGCCAATCTCCGCTACTGCACGATCGTCTCGCCCACCGACGGGATCGTGGTGGCGCGCAATATCTCCGTCGGCCAGTCGGTTGCCGCCTCGCTGCAGGCCCCCAACCTCTTCACCATCGCCCAGGACCTCCAGCGTATGCAGGTCTACGCCAAGACCGACGAGTCGGACACCGGCTTCATCAAGTTGGGCGGCGACGCCATCTTCCAGGTCGATGCGTTCCCCAATGAAGAGTTCCACGGCCGGGTGAGCGCGATCCGGCTCAACGCCTACATCGTGCAGAACGTCGTCACCTACGACACGGTGATCGACTTCGAGAACCCGGATCAGCGGCTGCTGCCGGGCGAGACGGCCTACGTCTCGATCCCGACCGGCCACGTCGACGACACGCTCGAGATCCCGAACGCCGCCCTGACCTATACCCCCGACCTGCCGGCCGGAGAGCTGCCGGAGATCTACAAGCGCTTCAAGGTGCCTGATGCCGCTCACACCACCCATCTCGGCGGCCAGCAGGTGGTCTGGAAGCTCGGCTCCCATGGCTCCCATGGCTCCAACGATTCCGCAGGCTCGAGTAGTAGCTTGGAGCCGGTCGCCGTCAAAGTCGGGATCTCCGACTACGCCAATACCCAGCTCGTCGACGGCCAGCTCCACGAGCGCGACGTGCTGGTCACCGGCGCCGTCACCGCCGGCTCCGCGCCCGCCGCCGGCAAGGGACCGCCGCGCCCGCCCCGCGCGCCGGCGCAGCAGCGCCGCGGATGAGCGTGCACCGCGCCAACCCGCGCTTCCTGGTGCTGGCGATCGCCATCGCCGCGCTGCCGGCCATGGCGGCGCTGGCGAGGACCGGCGGCATCGGCCCGCTGCCTCGGAGCGGCGAGGAGTTCTTCGTCATGTCGTCGATCGATGCCGGGCACCACCGGATCGTGCTCAAGCGCCCGAACGACGTCACCCTGTTGATGAAGGTGAGCGAGCGCACCGTCTACCGCAACGAGCAGGGCAAGGCGCTGCGCTTGACCGACCTGCGCGCCGGCGACACCGTCTTCGTCACCTTCGCCCACGACGCCTCCGGCGAGCTCGCCGCCCAGCTCGTGCGTCAGGGTCCGATGACCGTCCCCGAGCTCCAGCGCCGCTATCTCAGGCCCGCTCCGCCCTCTTAGTTGGCGCCGCCCAGTGGGCGATCCTCAAAGCATGAAACGGCGCTGCGCTGTGGTGGTGGAGGCCTACTCGAAGCATCGATCGGATCGCCCCCCGCAACCCCTCGATCCCCTTCCCACGCCTCCGGGAGGGAAGGGGACGCCCCCTCCCCTGGCGCACAGACCAGTTTCTTTCTAGTCGGAAGTTCCCCCCCGTTTTCCCCCCACCTTGGCGGGTAAGTTTCTGCGACAGAGACAGATACGACTTTTTGTCGGCTAATACTTGTAGCCACTAAAAATGATGACAATGGCTTGACAACCACGCTGATACCCCATAGAAT
>DASZZP010000031.1:0-190047 GCA_035544875.1 Thermoanaerobaculia bacterium
TCCGACGGCAAGCCGGCCACCCTTCCGACGACGGCTAACAAGTGGCCGCCTTCACCTCGGAACAGTGGCCGCCTTCACCTCGGAATGGGTGGCCGCCTTCACCTCGGAATCCCTGGCCGGCTTCCGTCGGAATCCGCACGCACCAGCGCCGAAGTTTCAATCCACGCGCCCCGCGCGGGGCGCGACGAGACTGTATTCCTTCACCGTGCCCTTGAGCGGGTTTCAATCCACGCGCCCCGCGCGGGGCGCGACCAAGGCCCTCCAGGACTACCTGGCGAACATCGAGTTTCAATCCACGCGCCCCGCGCGGGGCGCGACTAGCGGCGGGGTTAGCGGAGTCGGAACAGTCAGAGAGTTTCAATCCACGCGCCCCGCGCGGGGCGCGACGATCTACAATTCTCCTTGCACACTCAAACCTGTGTTTCAATCCACGCGCCCCGCGCGGGGCGCGACCACTACTGAATATATTCTGCCCCCCTGTCATCTTGTTTCAATCCACGCGCCCCGCGCGGGGCGCGACCGGGTAGAGGGGAGAGTAGGGGTGCCAGTGGAGCGGTTTCAATCCACGCGCCCCGCGCGGGGCGCGACGGCGCGCACTGAGCACGGGCAGCAGGGAGAGGACAGTTTCAATCCACGCGCCCCGCGCGGGGCGCGACACCAAGCCCGAGATGCTGCGAGCCGCCGAGCGCGTTTCAATCCACGCGCCCCGCGCGGGGCGCGACGAGCGGTATGCCCTTGGCCCGTACATCCACAAGTAGTTTCAATCCACGCGCCCCGCGCGGGGCGCGACCTGCGAGCCGCCGAGCGCGAAGTGCAGATTGAGGTTTCAATCCACGCGCCCCGCGCGGGGCGCGACTGCGCCGGAGTTGCGCTTGATGAGTCGTCGTGCTTGTTTCAATCCACGCGCCCCGCGCGGGGCGCGACCCAAGGCCGACTGCCAGGTCCCGCTGTGCAAGTCGTTTCAATCCACGCGCCCCGCGCGGGGCGCGACGTTGCGTTGATTTCGCTGAGCAGCAGGGCGGCAAGTTTCAATCCACGCGCCCCGCGCGGGGCGCGACCAACGCGCGCAAAGTCGAGCAGACGTTCCTTTTGGTTTCAATCCACGCGCCCCGCGCGGGGCGCGACCCGACCCTGGCCACCTTCGTGTGCGTCGCATCCGGTTTCAATCCACGCGCCCCGCGCGGGGCGCGACGGCGTCGCCGTCTGCGCCCCGGCTGCCGTTGTCCAGTTTCAATCCACGCGCCCCGCGCGGGGCGCGACCCGTCAGCCCCGCTTCGCCCGCCGGCGTCGCCCCCGGTTTCAATCCACGCGCCCCGCGCGGGGCGCGACCTTGCGGCAGACAACCGAGAAGCAGGGCCAGGACTGTTTCAATCCACGCGCCCCGCGCGGGGCGCGACATCGGGACGGTTACGCCGCCGACCTTTACCACCAGTTTCAATCCACGCGCCCCGCGCGGGGCGCGACCTGCCGGAAGCTCCCCTGTTGCGTGTGCGGGAGGTTTCAATCCACGCGCCCCGCGCGGGGCGCGACCGTCAATGCCTAAGTCATTGACGGCACGCTCTTAGAACCTATGGTTCCGCGAACGTGCGCCGTGGTGCGACCACGGATGAAGCAGTTGTCAATGACAGAGAGGCAACCTCGTTGGAATCAGTAGGTTGCCCTCCCCGCGAACCTACACCGGTGAAGCGTGAGGGCTCGGGGTTCGCGCTGTACGGCTGGGCATCACACGATCATCGGCTCGTCCACGTCGGGCACGTCCTTTGCGCCGTGGTGCTCCACGTTTCCTCTCCAGTTGCTGCCAAGGTAGTAGAAACGGAGACTATCCTCGGTGGCCAGATACTCCTGGAGCAGTCTCAGCCTCAATCGAGTCCACTGTGCTGGGTCGACTTTGCACTCGAAGACAGACTTCTGGACGCGCTGTCCGTAGTCCAAACAGGCCCTTGCCACCCGACGAAGCCGCCTGCGGCCGGCCTTACTCACCGTAGAGACGTCATAGGTGACCAGGACCATCATCGTTAACCTCTACCCACTCCGTCATCTGACGATGAATGCCGGGTAGGCGTCCAGATCGCCTCGGAGATAGCGCGCGAGCAGGAGCGCCTGCAGGTGGAACAGCAAGCCTATTGCCACGCGCTCCCCGAGGAATGGATGAACGACCACCTCCTGCTTGCGCTTCTGGTACGCCACGAGCAATGCCTTGCGAGCTTCGTCGCGCATGACGACGCCGCCAGACTCGGCCCGCTCGAAGTCCTCTTTCGAAAGCTGCCGGAGGTTGACAAGACCGAGGGCTAACCGATCGGCCAGGTAAGGCCGGAACTCCTCAAGCAGGTCCAGCGCCAGGCTCGGCCTGCCGGGCCGGTCGCGGTGAAGAAAGCCGACAGCGGGGTCGAGACCTACGCTTTCCAGGGCCCCGACGAGGTCGTGGCGGACAAGCGTATAGATGAACGAGAGGAGGGCGTTGACGTTGTCGAGAGGCGGCCGTCGCGTCCTTTGGCGGAAGAAGAAGTCCTCTTTCTGCTGCACGAGAAGGTGGTCGAAGACATCGAAGTACACTCGCGCCGCCGATCCCTCGATCCCGCGAAGACCGTCCAGGTCGCTGCCGTTGCGGAGCTGGTCGAGGTGATACCCAAGCTCGCGCACGGCGACATGGAGCTGCTGGGCACCGGCAGCGTCAGGGCGGTCGCGCAAGGCGCGCTGGATCACATAGCGGCTGTTTGCCACCTTCGCGGTCACGAAGCTGCGAGTAATCGCGGCGGAGGCCGCCAAATCGTCGGCCTGCCGGTATTGCTCACGCCGCAGGAGAACGTTACCCGTGGTCGGTCCCTGAACCCTGGCAAGGAATCGGCCGTTTTGAGTCAAGAAGGCGACCGACACCCCGCGCTCCGCACACATTCCGAGGAGGAATGGGCTACACGAGACCTGGCCGAAACAGACGATCGATCCCAGATTGTGGATAGGAACGTGCAGCCGGGTCTCGTTCTCGACGCGCACCGCTACCGCCTCTCCGTCCTTGGCGAGGTAAGCGCCCTGGATGGTAACGTAGAGAGTGTTCAGTAGCTGCTTCATCGTGACCGCAGTGCCGCGTCGAGGTAGCTCTTGGCGGAGTGGGCGAGGGCATCGGGTTTGCAAATCTCGATGAGCGAGCACTGCTCGCACTTCGGCTCGCGCACGGCCCATGGCGTCACGCCCGTTCGGATGAGCTGGTGGAGTCGAGCGGCCGCCTCCACGGTCGTTCCCCGGAGGCGATCGTCAAAGACAACATCCAGCCGGCGCCGCGTCTTGCCATAGTAAAGGGCACCTCTGGGGATGCACACCGCGAGCATCTCCTCCAGGCAGAGGGCCTGAGCGCAGAGTTGTACACGGTCACAGTCGTTTCGCTTCGGTCGTCCGCGCTTGAAGTCCACGGGAAAGGGCAGCCAGCGACCAGAGAGGCCGGGGAGGTGAATTCCCTTCCCCTCCTGATCCGCAACTAGGTGAAACTCGACCACGTCCGCTTTCCCCGAGAGCCCAAGGCCGAGGCTGCGAAGAGGTAACCCCCGCGCCACGTGAAGGTTGCCACGAGTCTCTCTTGCCCCACTGTCCGCCCTCTCGTGGAGATAGCTCCCCTCCACCGTCAGCCGGTTGTCCGCCCAGGCACGCTCAATGTGGATGAGCGCGCATTGCCGTTCACAGAAGAGCAGGTGCTGAAGCGCTGAGAGGGGGAGGAGGTCGTCCTCGGTGGTAGGCATCAAATCACAGTCCCCCCTTCTTTAAGGAACTGCTCGTTCCGAAGGATCGCGACCATGTAACCGAGAAACTCGGGCTCGTAGACGTCGTTCCAGGCGTATAGCTCGCGATGCCCTGGCAGGGCCTTGAGTCCGAGCATCTCGATCTTGGTGGCCCATAGTTGAACGCTGCCACGGAGCAGTGCCTGGAAGCTCACAGCATGGCGTTCGGCGAGGCGTCCCTTGAGGCGCTCGTCGACGACAACAATGCGGGTGTCGGCATCGATGACGCGGCCGTGGCTCTTCACCGCCGGGTAGTCCCGCGCCGCTTCCGCCTTGGCCAGTGGGTCTGCACCAAGACCGCCTAAGACGGCAAGCTCCTCACGCATGGCCTTGGTGACGATGTCGGCCGGCCGGCCGACGTTGAGCTCGTCGGCGGCGACAAGCTCGCGCAACACGCTCGCTGAAACGGTGGCGGCCGGATGCTGCGTAATACCCTCACCGTCCAAGCCGAAGTCGTAGACGACCCCACCTCCGGCTGTATCGTACTCGCCGTGACGATTGACCCGTCCGCCCACCTGAATGGTTGAGGCAGTCGCGAAACGCTCGCGGAAGGCCGAGCGGAAGGACAGATCAACGCCTGCTTCAACGCAGCTCGTGGCGACCAGCGCCCAATTGGTTAGCTTCGCTTCTAATCGGCGCATGACCCGCTTGAGGATCCGGTCTCGATCGCGCGGCGTCAAGGCGGTTGAGAGGTGAAGGACGTCGAGACCGGCGCGCCGCATCGCCTGAGCCGCTACCGCGGCGTTCTGCACCGTGTTGAGTATCACCAGCCTCGGCCCCGGCGCCTCGCGCACGCCCTCGATCAGCTCGCCCACGCCGAGCACCTGACCGCCACGGAGTCGGGAATAGCGGAGGCGCCTTCGTTCGGCCGCCAGCACATCGTCCGCTTGCTCCGCGGGCAAGAGTTCAGGCAACTTCAGAGGCTCAGAGACGATGCTGCCATCCTCCCAGAACCGCGCGAGCGATCCGCTGGCGAAGACCAGCCGGCAGCCCCAGCGTTCGGCCAGCTCCCGCAACCACTGCCAGTTCTGAGGCCACAACTTTGTTGGCAGGGCGGCGTGGGCCTCGTCAAGGAAGATCGCGCTGCCCGGTACCGCGTGAAGCTTACGCAACGACGCCGGGTCACAGGCGGCAAGCGTCTCGAAAAAGCTGACCGCGGTCGTGAGCACGACCGGCGCCCGCCAGAGCACCGCGAGGTCGCGGTCGTCTCGGTGTTCGAAGTCGGCCCGGTGATGATGTTCGACCACCACGTCGGTCGGCCGCTCCCCGGGCAGAACGAGTGCCTCACGCAGCCGAACCGCGGTCTGTGTCAGGATGTTCGTGTAGGGCGCGACGACAATCAGCCGGCGAAGCCCCTCCTCCCGCGCATGGCGAATGAGGTAGGCGGCAACTGCGGTCGTCTTGCCAAGGCCGACCGGCCCTTCGCAGGAAGCCATTGGTCCCTCAAGGCGCGCGTTCCGACACGCCTTGAAGAACGCGGCCCGTCGCCGATTGCGGGCAGCTTCGGCCTCGGTCGCCCCCATTGGCAGACCGCGAACGTACTTGCATAAGGCTTCCAGCCGCTCGGCCCACCGCGGCTCGGGCGCCCCTGGAGGAAGGCTACCTGTATCGAAGAACGCCGTGTCGCTGTGGTCGGCGTCAACGAGGCACGACAGCGCCAGACGCATCGTGAGGCCGTGGGTCGGCCGCCGGCGTTCCGAGGTGCGATGGGCGACGACGGTCTCGTGCAGGTCGAGGTATTGCTGAAGGCAGGCGTCCGTTCGCGCGATCTGCTCGACGTGCCGCTGCGGGTCATCTTCATCCCGCCGCCGGCCGCGCAACCGGCGGCCGAGGTTGTCAGGATTGAAGTGATCCTGATTCTCGGGAAGACCCGGCGCGTGGTGAGCACGCACCAACCAAGCCGCCATCCAGTCCCGTACGGCCGACAGGTGGGCGACGCCGGCATCGATATGATCCCAACGCAGCTTGGTGCCGCGACCTCGACGCAATGTTGTCTGCGTGTCGAAATCGAGTTTGCCCAGGTCGTGAAACGTTGCCGCGGCGTCGATCGCGTCGAGAAGACCTCGCGGGGGCTCGATCGCGTAGCAAAGCATAGCCGCGGCCCGGTCGCCGGCTCCACGCCGTACGGCCTCGACATGGCGCGCGTATGGATCACTGTCCGCGCCGTCGCGGGGTGCCGAGTGAGCCAGAGGCGCCGTTGCGTCGCGCTGCCGCGTCACCCTCTAATCCCAATGTTTGGTGCAGAGGTCCTCGAAGCTGGCCAGGCGGTGTAGCACTTGCTCCGGCAGTGCCGTCGGGATCTCGTACTCTTCGATCGACCGCGACGGCTCGTCAGCTTCGCCCTTGCTCTTCTTCGGCGTCATCGCATCGAGGATCGAGGAGTCCGGGCAGGAGCCCAGCGGCGACTTGTGCTCGGCGTACCAGGCGTGCCGCAGCTCGACGAACGGCCGCACGGCCGAAGCCGTGCTTCGATAGGCATGTGGAACCAGAAACTTCAAGAGCCCTATGTCGAGCACCCCGCAGCCGTTCTTCCCTGCCATCATCGGGTTCACGAAAAAGGGCATTACGTACACCCCGTGTCGCACCACCCGCCAGCCGAGCGGCGCCATGCCCCGGTCCTTGCCCTCCTGTACGCCCGACTTGTTCGTCGTCGTCAAACGCTCGACCTCGATCGGAGCGACGCTGATCCCGGGACCGAATTGCACTACCCCTGTCCTTATGAAGTGATCCTTCTCGCCAGGTTTGATGTGCTTGTCCTTCATGTCTTCGAGAAATGTGTTGCCGAAGACGCGGCCGTCCCAGAAGGCGTCCGCGAACTGATCGGCGGTCATACTGAAAATCACATCGCGGTCGCGGCCGCGGCTTTCAAGAATGCCGTACTGGCGGCCATCGCGATTGACGTTCAGCTTCAAGGCTACCGCCGCTTCCCTCCAGACTGGCCCCTCCTGAGCGGCCACGAGATCGCGCAGCTTGCGCTTGAAGGAAACGGGCGAGATCAGCCCGCGACCGTCTCCGTCGAGCGTGCGCGGCTCGCTTTCGGCGTCAGGGTCGCCGTTAGGATTGCTGTGCCGCACCTCGATCACGAGCAGGCCTGTGCCGCGGTTGAAGCTCATGCGGTTGGTCTCTGTTCCCGATACCATGCGCTAGTCCTCCTGTCCCGCCGACTTCATGAGTTCGGCGCTCTCTCGCAAGTCATCTGTCTGCGCCCTGGGTAGACCGGCGATATAGCCCAAGAGCAGCTCGGCGCGGAAAGTGTCGTCCACTTTGCAGCCGGCCAACGAGGCACTGAGTTCGCCGGCCAAGTCCCCCATATCGCGCGCGTGGCGCAGAGCCCTCTTGATGGCCCAGCCGCGCCGCTCGTCGTCCTTCTTCCCACTGGCCAGCAGGGTGTCGACTCGCCCGCGATCGCGGGCGGCCTTCTTGGCCCAGCCGTCGTACGGCTTCCAGCGCCGGCAGAGAGTGGCCAGTGCTTTGGTCGGGGCCGTCTGCGCCATGGTGAAAACCTGGTTCCCCAGCAACGACGGCGGCAGATTACCGCCGCGGACATCGGCACAGTAGCCAGCGTGGACCATGTCCGCAGCCGCCAGCAACTGGCCGAGCTTGAACGCCATTGCGCTCATGTACCCCTCCTTCGTTCGACCGAGCTTGTGCAGCAGCACGCCCAGCAGGGTTACCGTGCGCAGCGCCTCGCAACGGTCGAACTTCTTTGCCGAGTCGCCTCGCTCATACTTTTTTGCCGAGTCGCCTCGCCGGAACTCGTGGGCCGTGCCAGAAACGAGCGCCGCCCGCCGGGCCAGCACCATCCGCAAGATGCGCAGTGCGCGCCGCATGGCCGGGCTGCGTTGTGCATCTACCGGCTCGATAAAGAGTCCAAGTGCCTCGGCTGCGGGCAGACCTAGAACCTCCTGGCGCTCTAACCCACGGCGGACGAAGCGCTGTCTGCTGAAACGGATCACACCGAGTGGTGCAACGTGTAGCGGCGCCACGGAGCGCGGCTTGCGCTCGCCTTTGAAAAAAACCGGCAGGATTAGCCATGGCGGCACATTCCGTTCGCCCGCGACCCAGCCGGTAGCGGCGCTATACAGCTCGGCCACAGTCACTGTTCCGGAGTAGACGACCTTGCGGTTGGCCTGGTCGACCTTGCGAAACACGGCTAGATGCACCGGCACGCGCGTTGTGCGGAAGTCGGCTTGGACCTTCGCTCGCACCGCTTCGATAAGGCGCTCCGTGCGCTTCTCGAACACCGCGATCGAGTCGGAGCCGCGCTGTGTCGGCGCATCGGTTGCTTCCGAAGAGAATTCGTCTTCGGCGTCATCATCCACGAAAGGTCCGGCTGCTGGCGCGTCGGGGATTCCTTCAACGAACGCTAGCAGCAAATCGCTCTGCTTCTTACCCTCGCCGGGGATCGCTCGCCAGGTGACGCCGTCGCGGTCGTCCGAGGTGAGCGCTTCGAGGGCGGCAGCCAAGCGGATCGCAGTGATTTGCCCGACTGGCATCGCCTCCGCCGAGAACCGATGGTAGCGGTCGTTAGCCTTAATCTCTGCATTCTTGGCGAACAGATAGGTCTGGCCGAGAACAGGCAGGTTCGGTTGTGGGAAACTTCCCGAAACCAAGCGGCCGTTAACCCCCGACAGACCGCACACACCCGTCGCTCCAGTGCCGGCCCCGATAGTCTCAGAGTGCCTCAGGGCAGCACTCACGCGTAAGATCATCTGCAGATCAGTGATTGCTAGTGCCTGAACGCCCTCGGCTTCAAAGAGCAGTGCTCCGCTGCATTGCCAGACTCCCTTGTTGCGCCTTCCCAACAGCAGTGACACAGCGACTTCGATCCAGGCGGACTCGGCGGTCTGCCGGAGCTGCGCCACGAGCTGGTCCGCCACCGCCCGGAGAAGACGTTGCGGGTCACCTCCTTTGACTGGATCACAGGCGAGCAAGAAGCGATCGATTGTCGCCGGCACCACGGCCGCATCGGTGTTCTCGAGCGTGATGAGCTGCGGGCGTCGCTCTCGAAGGCGAGTCAGCAGCCCCGCACCCGGCCAGTTCTCGACGGCCTTGGCGTCGAGGCCCACATCGGCTGCGAGTGACAACAACGCCGCCCGCCGCCCGCCGGCCTTCCTATCGAGTGCATGAAACCGCCGCTCATCCTCATTCGGGATTGCCCAAAGCGGCAGCTTGGGCTGGACGAACGGGAAGCTGTTGTGCTGTCCATCGCGGAGCGACCAAGGTGTTACTTCGAACGGGACCGATCGCAGCGAAGCGACGTTCCCGAGGGCGTCTAGCCGCACGAGCAGCGTCGGGATGCGGCGGACGTCCTTCACGTCCGGGTGACGTTCGGCCATCTCGACACCCGCTTGCCGCGCCCCGCGTTCGACGACCAGAAGTTCATTGAGCACGAATCACTCCCACCGCGCTGACCTCTCTTCGCCAGCCGGCACGTCGAAGTGCAGCAGACCATGCACGACCTTCAGGTCCTGTCTGAACTCGGGTGCGTACCGCCCTGTGATCGGGCGGTCCCACATACCCACCAGCATCGACGGAACCGACAGTGACAAGGCCTCGTCCACTTCCGTCACTCCTTCGCGGAACGGCCCCCAGTAGGAGCAACTGAACTCGCTCCAGCCGAGACACGGTGTCCGGAAGCATCGGCCCTGCTTAAGCCGGCGGTCAAATAGGCTCTTGAGATAATGTCGGGCGTTGACGCGGCCTCGGGAGGGCGGTCCGATTACATCTGCGTGGAGGCGGTAAGAAACATCACTCAGAACTGTCGCGAAGAGCTGCATGCTGCTGCCGCCAGACGCTGTTCCCTTCCTCAACAGGTCCTTCTTGCGTAGCGGGCCGCCGTAGTTGGTCGTGTAGCGCTGAAATCGAACCCGCCCGCCAGGTTCGCCGACCCCGCGGCAGATTTCGATCCTCCTTGGGCAGATCCATGCCGACCCATCCAGGAAAAAGGCGATCGACTCGAAGAGACCCTTGGCGGCCGACCATGTCGGCACAGGGTAGGACGTCGGGGTTGCGCCCGTGTCCGGCCTCGCGAACATCGCCAGCGGGCCGGCGACCTCAAAACAAACGTCGTAGTGCTGCCTGGTGTCAGTTGATTCGCCCATGACAATCTGTGTCGCTCCTGGGAGAAGCTCCCCTGCCGTCGACCCTCTTTGGCCCGTCGTACCTGGCGTGCACAGGATCATCGGATCCCAGGCCGGACCTCCGCGACACCGATACGATCCCTCCAGCGCTGAGGGCTTCTTGTCAGCGCATCGCCGATACTCGGGTCGTACAAAATACTAGTCGATAGGTGAATCGCGTGGCAAATAAAGATATCCAAATACGCTGATAGCCCTACAGTGCGAGAGGCCGTGGAGCAGGAGGATACGGATCTCCACGGGACTTCCTCGCCAAGGGCCGTGGACCTGTCGAGATCCCTTGGATCCGCTGCGGTCAGGGCCAACGAGCGCCAATGGCTGGATAAGGACTGGAGATCTCCCTGCTACCACAGGGGCGGCGGCTCAGCTGGCCCGGCGCAGCCTGAGGCCCTCGGCGGCGGCGGCGAGGGCGGCGTCGACGGCGGCGAGGTCGGGCGGGGCGAGCCGCTCGCCGCCGAAGCTCTCGCGGAGGTAGAAGTCGATGACGCGGGCGGCGGCGGGCGCAGCCGCGGGGAAGCGCGACGCCGCCTGGGCGCCGACCGCCAGCGGCGCGGCCGAGGGCGGCAGCGGCAGGCCGGAGCGGGCGAGCTGGCGGCGCAGGCGCCGGTAGGCCGCGGTGGCAGTCGCGGGCCGGCGCAGCCGCCGGACGAGCAGCCAGGCGAGCGCCGCCAGGGCGAGAAGGCCGGCGGCGCCGGCCGCCAGCCACCAGGGCGACAGGGCGGCGACCGCCGCGCCCCGCCCGCTCGCCGCGCCGGCCGCCGAGGTGGCGCCGGCGCCGCCGGGCACCGACCGCCACGCTCGCGCCTCGGCGCCGTGGCGATGGAAGAGGCCGAGCAGACTGTGCCAGCGGGCCTGCAGCCAGTTGAAGACCTGGAGCTGATCGTAAAGACCATAGGTGAGGACGTAGCGGTCCCAGCGGAAGGAGACGAAGTCCCATGCCTGATTGGCCAGCAGCCACACGCCGCGGCTGCTCTGGAGCGGACGGCCGGCCGGCGGCGTGGGATCGAAGATCTGCCAGCCGGCGGGCTCCGCGTAGGCTTCGACCCAGGCGTGGGCGTTGCTGTCGCGGAGCACGAAATCACCCTCGAAGAGATTGAACTCGCCGCCCAGGAACCCGGTCACCAGGCGCGCCGGCACGCCTTGCGAGCGCAGCATCAAGACCATGGCCGAGGCAAAGTACTCACACTCGCCGCTCTTGTAGCGAAAGAGGAAGTCCTCGATCGGGTTGTCGGCCGAACGGCCGGCGAAGTCGAGCGTGTAACCGTAGCTCGAGCTCAGGTGGCGCTCCAGCCGCCGCGCCTGGTCGAGCGGCACCCCCTGTCCCATCGCCAGCTTGGCCAGGGCGGCGATGCGCGGCGTCACCCCGGAAAGGTCGAGGGTCGGGTCGGGCTGCGGTCCGGGCACCATGCCGAGCAGGACCGGCCGCACCGCGAGCCCGACGCGGTAGTCGCGCACCTCGAGCGGGCTGATGCCGAAGGAGACCGCTCCTCCCTGATCGATCTCGAGCGTCGACATCCGCGGCTCGACCACCACCGCCTCGACCGGCAGCGGCAGGCTGCGGCTGCGCAACGGCTGCAGGGTGACGCTGATCCAGCCCGCCGGTGCGACCGGAGAGAGCTGAAAGCGCCCACCCGGCCGGCGGTCGAGTGTGCCGTGGGGCGGCGTCCGCTGCCAGCTGCCGCCACGATAGAGGTCATAGGTCGCCGCCTTGAACCGCATCTCCTCGCGCGGCGCGCCCGGGCCCTCATGGCGGATGCGCAGCACCACCTTGTGGCTGAGACGGATCTGATCGATCGAGTCGAGGGAGACGGCGTCGGAGAAGCCGGAGGCCTCGAGCACCGCGCCGGTGCCGGTGCCGCGGCCGACGATGAAGGGGGTGCGCACCCTCGGCAGCAGCGCGAACAGCGGCACCGCGAGAAGCAGCGCCACCCCGGAGGTCGAGGCGAGTAGCCAGCGCATCGGGACGCGCGCCAGCGCCGGATCGTCACGGCCGAAGTCGCCCAGCACGTGAAAGTAGGTGAGGCGCATCAGCAAGATCAGCGACAGCGCCAGGAAGGCGCCCAGGTAGATCACGATCGTGGGGTGGACGCTGGTGCCCATCGCAGCCAGGAAGATGAAGAAGATGCCGAGCACCGCCTGCCATTTGTCGCGCTCCCGGGTGAGGGCGAAGAGCTTGCACACCAGCGCGTAAAGGCCGAGGTGAACGACCGGCCCCACCAGGTGGCCGCGGTTGATCACCAACAGGTCGAGCGCCCCGAGCGGCAGGTAGGCGAGGCCGAGCACGTTCATCCCCCACACCGGCAGCCAGCGCGGCGGATCGCGCCGTGCCCGGCGCAGGAAGAGGATCACGGCGGCCGCGTAGGCGGCGAGCACCGGCCAGCCCACGACGTCGTTGAACGGCAGCGGCAGCGGGGCGAGCAGCGCCAGCATCCCGACCAGCAGCCGCTTCTCGCGGCCAAAGCGCAAATGGCCGGCGGCGGCCGGCCGGCCCGGCGCCGCCGCGGCGGGCCGCGGGCGCCGCTCGCGGCTCATCGCGGCCGCCCCCGCTCCTCCCGCACACCTGCCGCGGCGATCACCTGCACGTGCTGCTGCTCCCTTGGCGCCGCCGGCTGCTCCGGGGAGCCGGCGTCGAGATGGATGCGGAGCTGGGAAGCGCGCGGATCGCGGCCGGTCAGCGGATCGTGCCGCCGCGGCGCTGGCGCCAGCATGGCCAGCAGCTCGAGGATGGCCAGGCGCTGGCGCACGCCGGCGGCGAATCCGAGCGTCTGCCCGCGCGTCACCAGCTCCACCTCGTAACCGCGCGCCAGATGATCGAGGGCGGTGGTGGCCGCCTCGCTGATCAGGCGCTCGAAGCGCCGGCGCGCCGCCTCGTCGGCGAGCTGGCCGACGGCGTTGTCGAAGACGATCGACAGGCGCCGGGTCTGCTCGGCCTCGCGCTCCATGAAGACGATCTCGCCGGTGCGCGCAGTCTGCTTCCAGTGGATCCCCCGCGGATCGTCGCCGCGGCGGAAGCCGCGCAGCGCAAACAGCGCATGTCCCCACCCGGCGTGGCGGGTGGCGTCGGCGCCCTGGTTCTCGGGCTCTTCGGGAGTCCCCGCCGCCGCGGGGAAGATCTCGGGAAAGACCAGGACCTCGAGGTCGAGGTGGTAGCGCACCCCCTTGCGGAAGAAACCGAACGGAAAGAGGCTCGCGACGTGGGCATACTGGAAGCGGTAGGGGCCGCGCCGCGGGATCAGCATCTCCAGCCGTCCCTGGCTGCGTCCGTGGCGAGGCACGAAGGGGAGCAGGACCGGCCGCGCCTCGACGGCCGGCTTGAGCAACAGCAGCCAGCGGGGCAGCAGATAGCCGCAGCTGCGCAGCGCGAAGCCCAGCGCAAACGGCCGGTTGGCGAAGATCTCGGCGGGAGGATCGAAGGTGATGGCGAGACCGCGCACGTTCTGGCGCGACAGCACCCCCGAGAGGATGAGCACCGCGAACATCAGCGCCAGCACGCCGTAGAGCGCGTTGTTGCCGGTGTTGGTGGCGGCGACCGCCACCAGCACCGAGAGCAGCACGTACCAGAGACCCACCATGGTGATGCGGATGCCCTCGGGGATGCTCTCCGACGGCGCCCAGGCGCGCCAGTCGCCGCAGTTGCGGCAACTCGTTGCCGCACAGCGGCGGCTGGGCCGCGGGGCGGCGGCGGGGGCGGCGGTCGCGGCCGGATAGACCTGGGCCAAGGATCTGGTCTCGGTTCTGAGCCGGCTCAAAGCGGCACCGGCGTTGCGGAAACCACCCGCTCGATCGCCCGCCGCGTGCTATCGAGATCGGTCGCACCGCGCTTCAGGACGACGCGGTGCGCGAGCACGCTCGGGGCGAGCCGCTGCACGTCGTCGGGCACGGCATAGGTGCGTCCCTCGCAGAGGGCGAGCGCCTGCACGGCGCGGAACAGGCTCTGGGCGCCGCGCGTCGAGACCCCGAGCAGGAACTCGCCGCCGCGCCGGGTGGCCTCGGCAATCGCCAGCACGTAGTCGGCGAGCTTTTCGGCGAAGCGGACCGCCTGCACGCGGCCCTGCAGATCGAGCAGCTCCTGCTGAGTGAGCACCGGCTGCAGGTGCTCGAGCACCTGCTCGACGCCGCCCGAGAGCAGCAGCTCGCGCTCGTCGGTGCGGGGCGGATAACCGATCGAGAGCGACATCAGAAAGCGGTCGAGCTGCGACTCGGGCAGCGGGAAGGTGCCGTGGTATTCGAGCGGGTTCTGGGTGGCGAGGACCACGAACGGGTCGGGCAGGGCGAAGCGCTTGCGCTCGACCGAGACCTTGCGCTCGCTCATCGCCTCGAGGAGCGCCGACTGACTCTTGGGGGTCGCGCGGTTGATCTCGTCGGCGAGCACCACGTGCGCGAACAGCGGGCCGGGAACGAACTCGAAGGCCTGGCTCTTCTGGTTGAAGATCGAGACGCCGATGATGTCGGAGGGCAGCAGGTCGCTGGTGAACTGGATGCGCTGGAAGGAGAGGCCGAGCGAGCGCGCCAGCGCCTGGGCGAGCATGGTCTTGCCCACCCCCGGCACGTCCTCGATCAGGCAGTGGCCGCGGGCAAGCAGGCAGACGGTGGCGAGGCGGATGACCTCGCGCTTGCCGCGGATCACCTGGGCGACGTTGTCTTCGAGGCGGCGGATCGGCCCCGCGGTGCGCGCGGCGTCTGCCTCGGCGGCCACGATCGGTTGCATTCTCGTCCTTCACGCCTCCAGCCGAGCGCAGTTCCCCGGACAGGCCTTCCGGGCCGTCCGTTCGCCGGGATCGAAACGCAAGATTATAGCAGCGGGATCGGGCCTCGTCCTGGTGCGCCAGACCGGTCCCAAGGCGACGGACGAAGCGCGAATCCCGGCGGCGGATTTCGTCGATCTGCGGCGCGAGGCGCGGATCTTCCAGGGCGTTGCCGCGCTGCGAACCGGCTTCTCGCAGAGCCCGCGGCGCTCGATGGTCTTTGCCCTCCGCGCGGCCGCGGCCCCGGCCGGCCTCGCTGCCGACCTGCGCCGCATCGTACGCGCCGCCGATCCGAGCGTGGCGGCGCAGGAGGGGGTCAAGACGATGGCCGGCGAGGTCGCCGACGCGCTCGCGCCGCTCCGCATCTTAGGCATCCTGATGTTGATCTTCGGCGCAGTCGCACTGGTCCTGGCGGCGGTTGGGGTGTACGGCATCCTGGCCCAGTCCGTGGCGCAGCGGACCGCCGAGTTCGGGCTCCGCATGGCCCTGGGCGGACGGCGCCAGGACGTGCTGAGGCTGGTGCTGGGCCAGGCCTGGAAGCTGTCCGCGGCGGGGGTGGCCTTGGGCCTGCCGATTGCCTTTGTCCTGGCGCGGGTGATGGCCAGTTTCCTGTTCGGCGTCATCGCCTTCAACGCCGCGATCTTTGCCGGTCTTGCCCTGCTGATGACCGCGGTCGCGCTGCTCGCCGCCTACATCCCGGCCCGGCGCGCCCTGGGCGTCGATCCGGCGCTGGCCCTGCGGTCGCAGTAGCGGGCGGCCGGGCGCGGCAGCGAGTATGGCGAGGATGGCATCCAATTGACCGGGGGGTTTTCCGTCTTCTAAGATAAGGGGGCTGATCGGCGACGAGCCGCCCCCCCGCACAGACGCCGCGCATCTCGAGGGCATAACGCGCGTTTGGACAACGCCGATCGGCTCAATTGGGGCGCGCGGGTCCCGACCTCCGGGAAGTGCCGCCCGGCCATCACCGGCCGGGCGGCCGACCCGCGCTGATCTGATCAGGCGCGCGCGTGGGGACCCGCGCCGATCTGATTAGGCGCGCGGGTCCCGACCCGCGCTGATCTGATTAGGCGCGCGGGTTCCGACCCGCGCTGATCTGATTAGGCGCGCGGGTCCCGACCCGCGCTTATGACCACGAGAGAGATGGAGAGCCATGGCAGACTCGAAAACGGAGCGATTGAAGGCCGTCGACACCGCCCTAACCCAGATCGAGCGGCAGTTCGGAAAGGGCTCCATCATGCGCCTCGGACAGCGTGAGGCGCTGGCCATCGAATCGATCTCGACCGGCTCGATCGCGGTCGACTATGCCACCGGCATCGGCGGCCTGCCGGTCGGCCGGGTGGTCGAGATCTTCGGCCCGGAGTCCTCGGGCAAGACCACCCTGGCGCTCTCGGTGGTCGGCCAGGCCCAGCGGCGAGGCGGCATCGCCGCCTTCATCGACGCCGAGCATGCGCTCGATGCCGAGTATTCGCGCAAGCTGGGGGTCGACATCGACAACCTCCTGGTCTCGCAGCCCGACAGCGGCGAGCAGGCGCTCGAGATCGCCGAGATGCTGGTGCGCAGCAACGCCGTCGACGTGATAGTGATCGACTCGGTCGCCGCCCTAGTGCCGCGCGCCGAGCTCGAGGGGGAGATGGGCGATTCGCACGTCGGCCTGCAGGCGCGGCTGATGTCGCAGGCGCTGCGCAAGCTCACCGCGATCGTCGCCAAGTCGAAAACCTGCCTCATCTTCATCAACCAGATCCGCGAAAAGATCGGGGTGATGTTCGGCAACCCGGAGACCACGACCGGCGGCCGCGCCCTCAAGTTCTACGCCTCCATGCGGCTCGACATCCGGCGCATCGCCTCGCTCAAGGAGGGCGAGGAGGTGACCGGGTCGCGCGCCAAGGTCAAAGTGGTCAAGAACAAGGTCGCGGCGCCTTTCCGCCAGGCCGAGTTCGACATCGAGTACCGCGAGGGGATCTCGCGCGTCGGCGAGCTCATCGACCTCGGCGTCGACCACAAGCTGGTGGTCAAGAGCGGCGCCTGGTACGCCTACGGCGACCTCCGCCTGGGGCAGGGGCGAGAGAATGGCAAGCAGTTCCTGCGCGAGAACGCCGACCTGGCGGTGGAAATCGAGCTCAAGCTGCGCGAGAAGATGGGGATTCCGATCCCGTCCGGCCTCGGGCTGCGCGAGCCCGCCAGCCGCGAGGCCCCGGCGTCCTCCGACTGACGCCCCCGCGGGCCAGCCAACCGGGCCTATCCTCGCGGCAGTCGAGCCGCGCGAGATCCTCGATGACGGTCTACGGCGAGCCGTTTGAGGTTCGCGACAAGATGTGTAAGACTTTGTGTGAGGAGGTGGATCGTGCCCAGCAACTTGAATATCGACGACGATCTGCTCAAGGAAGCGATGCGGCTCGGCGGCCACGCCACCAAGCGTGAGACCGTCAATGAAGCCTTGCGCGAGTACATCGCAAGGCGCCTTCGCTGGGGGGCCATCGAGGAGTTCGGGAAGATCGACTTCGACCCCAGCTACGACTACAAGCGCGAGCGCGGCCGCCGTTGATCCTCCTCGACACCTCGGTGATGTCGCAGGTCTTCCGGCGCCGCCGAGAGCCTTCGCCGCCCGAGCCCGCGGTGAACGAGGTCGCCGGCGAGTTGCAGCGGCTGATGGCCGAAGACCGCCCACTGGGGCTGCCTGGCATCGTCCTGCAGGAGCTGCTGAGTGGAGTCCGTACCGACTTCGAGTTCAGGAGACTGCGCAGGGCGCTAAAGGGATTCCCGCTGCTGATCGCTGCCCCGGCCGATCATCTCCTCGCCGCTCGCATTGCCAACGCCTGCCGTGCCAGCGGGATCGCCGCTACGGCGGTCGATTGCCTGATCGCGGCGCAGACCGTGGGGATGGGCGCCTCGCTCTACTCTCTCGACCACGATTTCGAGCGCCTCGCCACCTGCTGCACTTTGCAGCTCTGGGCGCGTCCTGACCAGGTTTCGTGACGGCGACGGCGGCGCGCCGGGCCCCGCGTGGGTTTGCCACGCGGGGTCTCGGCGGCCGCGGTCCTGACGCCGCGGCGTTTCAGAAGCGATAGGCGGCGGACAGACGGAAGCTGCGCCCCAGCAGGCGGTAGAACTGGTCGCCGCCAAACTCGCTCGCGGCGATCGCCGGCCGGGTGTCGTTGAGGTTCCAACCGTCGAGGCGCAGCTCGAGGGCCGGAAAGCGATAGCCCACGCCGGCTGACCAGCTGTCATAGGAGGGAACCTGCGCCGTGTTCTGGTGGTCGAGGAAACGGCTGCCGGTCAGGCTGACCGCGGCCCAGGCGGTGAAGCCGGTGGCGGGGGCGTAGATCAACCCGAGCGCGCCGAGGTCGCGCGCCGACAGCGGCAGACGGTTGCCGGCCAGCTGCTCCGGACCGACCGCGAGGTCGAAGACGCGAAGGTAGTTGCGGTACTTGGCATCATGGTAGCTGTAGGCCGCCTGAACCCGCAGGCCGTGGGCGAAGTTGTAGTCGCCCTCGAGCTCCACCCCCTTGAAGCGCTCCTTGCCGGCGTTGACCAGGTGGGGCAGGCCCGTCGCCAGATCGAGCTGGGCAACCACGAGATTGCTGAACTCCATCTGAAAGAGGCTCAACTCCCAGTCGAAGCGGCCGCCGAGCTGACGCCCCTTGACACCCGCCTCGTAGCTGGTCGCCGTCTCCGGTTTGAGGATGACGCCGTTGACGTCGGGTCCGAAATCGAGCGCCGCGGGCTTGAACGTATCGCGGTAGTCGCCATAGACCCACACCGCGTCCTGCGCCCCTTCCCACGCCAGGTAGCTCACGCCGGCGGCGCCGCTGCCGCGGGTGACGGTGCGGCGGTCGTTGCCCGGGCCGACCGTGACGTCCTTCACCTGGCCATTCACCAGAGCCGACAGGAGGCTCACCGAGGTGGTTTCGAGCGTCTCGTGGGTGTGGTTGAGGCGCGCCCCGACCTGGAAACGCCAGCGGTGAGTCGGCGTCCACTCGGTCTGCGCATAGAGACCGGAGAAGCTGCGCCGATCGTGCAGGTCGGTGGTGCCGAACGGCGAGAACCTGTTGATGTCGGGCGGGTTCGAACCGTTGACGTTCATGAAGAAGTCCCAGTCGCCCGAGGCGTTGTGCGCCTTGCCATAGAGCTCATCGACGCCCGCCACCAGGCGCACGGAGCTGCCGAAGGTGAACGCGAGGTGGCTGTCGAAATAGAGGTCGTCGAGCGCCAGCCGCTGCCGAATTCCGTGGTCGTCGGGGTTGTCGCCGGTCACGTTCTCGAGGAAGCCGCGGCCCACGGTGCGCCGGGTGTGGGTGCCGGACAGCATGGTCGACCAGGTGCCGGAGCCGACCTTCTGGTCGTAGCCCAGGTTGAGCTGAAGGCGGTTGTCGTCGATCTTCGAGTGCAGCGGATTCTGGTTGCTGTCGACGGGTACCAGGGGGGTGAGGAAAGTGCCGGTGCGCGGGGTCGGGCTCCCCGGCTTCTGATTGATCACGACGCCGTCGAGGTCGAGGTGGAAGCTGCCGCTCCCGGTCGCCAGGGCGCCGCGGTAGAGCAGGTGGCCGCGTTCCCAGCCGCTGCGCGCCTGGCTCAAGCCCTGTTTCTCGCCGTTGACGGTCAACGACTGCTTGAACTCGCCGAGCGCCGGCAGCGCGGTCGCCACGGCGGCGCCGCCGGTACCGTAGCTGCCCCCCCAGGCGCGGGCAGTGGCGCCCGCGGCGCCCGCTTCCCGGTGGATGATGTGAATGATGCCGACGAAGGAAGTCGCGCCGTACATGACCGGCGCCGAGCCGCGCAGCACCTCGATGCGCTCGACGCCGGTGAGATCGAGGGTGGAGAGGGCCGGATTGAAGGCACCTCCCCAGGGGACCCCGTCGACGACGAGCAGGAAGGCGTCGAACTCGCGGAGGCCCCACAGCTCGGGCACCGAGCTGGCCGGGCCGGCGTCGCCGCCCGGCGCGATGGCAACGCCGGCAACGGTGGCGAGGGCGGTCCCGAGGTCGGTGGCGCCGCGCGCGGCGAGCTCCTCGCCGGTGACGACGGTGATCGAGGCAGGGACCGGCTCGACGTCCTCGGGAACGCGGGTAGCTGTCACCTGGACCGATTCGGAGACCTTGGGCAGGGTGACGGGCGGATTCTCGCCCTCGGCGCCGACCGGTTGCGACCGGGCGGACAGCGGGACGAGCAGGGCAGCGACCGATGCCGCCGCAGCCAATACGGCCGGCGCCGCGCGCCGACCGGAAGCAAGCAACAGGAACATGGCAGACCTCCTCACGAGCGTCAGCCGGACATGCCGGCAAAACCAGGCGAAAGACGCGTCGCTTTGGAGGTTGCTCTATTCGTTGCGCCGGCCAGTCTGGAGCAGTCGATCGACCGGCGGCAGAGGCAGCGGCGGCGAGTGGGATGCCGCGGCGGTGGGCGCGGCAGGCGCCCGCACGGCGGCCTGGCGCCGCGGGGCGAGGGGACCCGCCCCAGGCGCTTCGGAGGCGGTTGCGGCAGGCTCCCGGGCCGCGGCGGAAGATTGCGGGTCGCCGCAGAGCGCCGCGCCGCGGGTGGCGACCTGCCGCCATCCGGCACCGCGCCGCGACCCCTCCACCCAGGACACGACGCCGGGCTCGCCGGGTCGCGCCGACTCACCGCGCCGCGCGGCGGCGAACGGCCGGCCAGCGAAGCCCGCGGCAGCGGGTGTAGTTGGAGCAATCGTGAACCGCTGCGGGAGCTCGATCGCTATTTCGCGCCGCTCGTCACCGAAACGCATCAGGATGCGCGCATCGCGGGAGGGCGCATCGGGGACCGTCCAGTCGACGCGGCGCAGGTCGGAGTCGAGGTGTGGCGTGATGCGAACGGTGTAGCTCTTGCCGCCGTCGAGCGACAGGAATGCCTCCCACTCCTCGCTCGGCCGCAGCCGCGCGAGTCCCTCGAGGGGAGCCCACTCCAGGGCCGCGGTGGAGCCCGCGGCCAGCGGGATGGCGGGCTCCGGCGCAATCAGCCGCACCAACTCGCCGTCGGGCCGGACCGGAATGCCGGCCAGGTGCCCAGCAACGGCCGGCACGGCCGCCAGGGCGAACGCGGCCACGGCCGCAGCCGCAGCCGCCCGCGAAGCAATACCGCCAGAAACTCCCCGCATCGACCGGGTAGGATACCGCCCCGGGACGGAAGGGCGCAAATCGCGGACGGCGGTCCCGAGACTCGGGATCTTCAGGAGCTCACCTCCACCGCTCCGGCGGTCACTCATGGCCGTGTAACGAGGCCTGCCTCCGGCGCGCCTGATCATGCGGCAAGAGCGCATACGGCCTTCGGTTGGTTGTTGGGCGCCGAACCCAAGGAGTCAGTCATGAGAAACGCCGCCTCGGCCCTGGTCTTCGCCGGCCTGCTGACCGGCTGTGTCACGGCTCTCCCCCAGAACGATCCGAATCCTCCGGCGATCGCCTGGCAGATCCTGGATCAGCAAGCGCAGGTGAGCGCCGATTTCCCGGCAACCGGCGAGAGCTTTGCCGTCCACGGCCACACGTTCCTGGTCACGCTCCATGCGGATCATCCCCTTGGCGTGCACAAGATCTCGCTGGAGGGCTCGGGAAGGTTCCAGTGCGCAACGCTCCCGGACATCGACAGCGTATCGTTTCTCGCCCGGGAGCCGCTGCAGGTGTCGATTCCGCGCCAAGAGCACACCTTCAAGGCAAAGTCGAACCACCAGATCGAGCTCCTGACCGTCAGCTTCGACTACAGCAAGCTCTCCTGCGGGTTTCATGACTACGAAGGGACGATTGGCAGCCTGGAGTACTTCGCGACTTCGGGAACCATGGTCTTCTCGGGCGCCGCCGAGAACCACTCCGCCAAGGCGAGCTCGGGCTCGCTCTCCGCGAATCCGTAGCTGCGCTGGTGCGAGAGAAATGGGTGGCTACGATCGGGGGTGCAGGGGGCAGAGATGCTCGGGCGCGACGTGGGGCCGGCAAAGCGGCGGCGGCGGCGGCTCGAGAGGGTCGAGGTCCGCCCGGGTCAGATCCTCGTCGTCGAGGACCGGCACGGCCGGCGGCAGAATCGCAACGACGTCCGGATCTGCCGCGTCTGCCGGGATGTCCTCTTGCTCCAGCGGGCCGCTGACCTGGCCGGCGGTGGCGGCCTGGCCGGTCTCGGTCGGAGCGGACATGTCGGCGGCCCCGCTGGCTCCGTTGCCATGGAAGAGGAAGGTTCCGGCCGGGGTGATCTCCGCGCCAGCCAGCGGATCGCCTTCCTGGGCGGTAGCGACCGGGGCCTCGGCCGAACCCGGAGCCGCCTCGACGTACTCGCTGAACGGGGCCAGCTCCGCCTCTTCTCCCTGTCCCAGGCTCGACGCTTCTTCGCCGGCCATCTCCCGCTGGTCCGCCGCCAGGTAGGTCCAGGTCTTGCCCGCGCTGAGGTCGGCCGCGAACACGAACCCGATCTCGGAGCTGGTGGCGATCTCCTCGGCGGCGGCGTCAGCCTCCAGGAGCTGCGGCGCTTCTGCCGGCACCGCGGTCTGTGTGATGGCCGCCCACTCGCCCAGCGCCACGTCACTGTTGATCAGCGAGCTCAGATAGCCGCCGAGCGAGGGTCCCGCGGCGGCGATGCGCTCGAGCGCCAGGTTCAATCGTGCCAGCGCAGCCAGGGTCGCAAGGTCGTGCTGCCGCCGGGCTGCCGCCGCGAGCGCCGCCAGGCTCGCCGCCCATTGCTTGGCGGCCAACTGCAGGCGGCGCTCCTGGCCTGCCTCGGCCGGCGCCAGCGGTCCGCCGCGGCGGAAGCGGATCTGCTCCGCACCGTAAGAAGCGCGCAGCCGCCCCATCGCCTCCGACAGCGCCGCCACTCCAACCTTGGTTGCCCCGCCCCCCTGCAGCTGCCTGCCGATCTCACGCAGCTCGACCAGCGACCGGGAGCCAGCCCCGAGCGCCGTGAAGAACCCAACATCGCGAGCCCGTAACGTCGACGCCATCCGGTCAACCGCCGCCCCCACCCGCTCCGCCGCGCTCCACCAGGCATCCGCGATCGGCCCCGCCTCGGCCCCCTTGGCCGCAAACACCTTCTCCAGCGTCGCCCGTGCCTCCCCCACCACCCGCCCCGCCCCCGTCTCCCCCGACGCCGCCAGCGCACCCTGCGCCCCAAAACCCATCACCAGCATCATGACGAAAGCGACTCGCATCATTCCAATCTTAGTCCCGCCACATCGCCTGCTCAGCAAGTCCAAGCTTCAACCAAGATCCTCCCCGCCCCCAAAGCGGCGACGCAGAGCGCCTGCCGCAGTCGTAACACCCACGCTGCCGGCCCGAGCGCCGCAGGCCACCTCGCGGCCGGGCTCCGCGCGCCGCAACCCAAACCCCGCATAGTGTCTTTTCACTCCAGCCCGCCAGCGCGCGGAGCCCGGCCGCGAGGTGGCCTGCGGCGCTCCAACCTCAGCAGTAAGCAGGCATGCTTGTTGTACGTAAGCCGCCCCCCTACCGTCGCGCCGCCGCGCCCACCCTACACTCCGAAGTAGCGGGCGTCGGGGTGCTGGAAGACCAACGCCGAGACACTCGCCTCGGGATCCATCATGTCCCCTTCCGTCAGCAGCACCCCGATCTCCTCCGGCCGCAGCGCGGCGAAGAGCTGGCGCTGGAAGGCGAGGTCCGGGCAGGCCGGGTAACCGAAGCTGTAGCGCTTGCCGCGGTAGCGGGCAGCGATCTTGTCCTGCAACGTCATCTCCGGCGGATCGGGGAAACCCCACAGCCGGCGCAGATTGGCGTGCAGATATTCGGCGGCTGCTTCGGCGGTCTCCAGCGCCAGGGCGCCGAAAGCGTGACTCTTCAGATATTCGCCGCGCTGCTTCCACTCCTCGACCTGCTCCCGCACCGAACCGTTCTCTCCGGCGCCGGCCGTGGTCACGAACAGCGCCACGTGATCGCCGGGCAGCAGGTAGTCGGCAAGACAGAGACCACCATCCCGCTGCTGGCGCGGGAAATCCCAGGCGACGGCAGGAGCTCCGGTGGCGGCGTCGAAGAGCGTCACCCGGTTGCCCTCCGCGGCGGCGGGGAAAAAGCGCCAGACGCCCCGCGCCCGCATCGCGCCGGCGCGGCTCGCCGCCTTGAGCTCGTCGATCACCGCCTCGAGCATCAGCAGCTTCGGGTCGCGCTCGGCCGCCAGCTGGCGAACCACGCCGCGCAGCCCCAGGTGCTTGCCGAAAAGCATCTGCGGGTTGAGGCACTCCCAGACCCGGTCGAGGTCGAAGAGCTCCGTGTGGCAATCGAGATCGGGCGGCGCAGGGACCGGCAGATCGCGCCGCACCACGGCACGCGCCGGCGCCACGCCCTCGCCAGCCGCCCCTGCCTCAGCGGCCGCGGCCGCCGCATCGGCCGCCACCAGCGCCGCCACCTCCTCGCGGAAGCTGGCGCGCGCCCCCTCGTCGGTCAGCCGCTCCACCAGACTCAACCCGTGCATGGCGTCCTTGGCATAGGTGCAGAGGCCGCCGTAGGCAGGGGCGATCTTGCGGTGGGTGAATCGGCGGGTAAGCGCCGCGCCGCCGACCAGCAGCGGCGTCGCGATACCCTCGGCCGCCAGATCGCCGGCCGTCACCACCATCTGCTGCGCGCTCTTGACCAGCAGCCCGGAGAGGCCGATGACGTCGGGCTGATGCTCGCGCACCGCCTGGATGAGCCGCTCCGAGGGCACCTTGATCCCCAGGTTGACCACCTTGAAGCCATTGTTGGAGAGGACGATGTCGACCAGGTTCTTGCCGATGTCGTGCACGTCGCCCTTGACCGTGGCGAGGAGGATCTTGCCGCGGCCGTTGCCGCCCGCCTTCTCCATGTGGGGCTCGAGGTACGAGACCGCCGCCTTCATCACCTCGGCGCTCTGCAGCACCTCGGCGACGATCAGCTGGTTGTCGTTGAACAGCCGGCCAACCTCCCCCATCCCGGCCATCAGCGGGCCGTTGATGATGTCGAGCGGCGTCGCATAGGCGGGGTCGGCAAGGACCTGATCGAGGTCGGTCTCGAGCCCCTGCTTGGTCCCTTCCACCACCGCCCGCGCCAGCCGCTGCTCGACCGGCAGCTCGGCGCGCGGCCTGGCGGCGGCGCCGGCGATCCGGCCGCGGAAGTGAGCCGTGAAGGCCTCGACCGCCCGCGATCCCGACTCCACGTCGCCGACCGGCAGGAAGATGAGCGCCTCGGCCAGCCCGCGCTCCTCCTCCGGGACGTCGGCATAGCGCGCGAGGCGCTCGGTGTTGACGATGGCGGCGTCGAGGCCGGCCTTGGTGCAGTGGTAGAGGAAGACCGAGTTGAGCACTTCCCGGCCGGCGTTGGGCAGGCCGAAGCTGACGTTGGAGACGCCGAGGATGGTCTTGGTGTCGGGGAAGAGCTCCTTGATGCTCTTGACTCCCTCGATCGTCTGCGCCGCCGAGCCGAGATAGGCCTGGTCGCCGGTGCCGCAGGGGAAGACCAGGGCGTCCCACCAGATGTCTTCCGGCGGCACTCCGAGCTCGTCGGTCAGCAAGTGATAGCTGCGCCGCGCGACCTCCACCTTACGCTCGACGGTGACCGCCATCCCCCTCTCGTCGATCAATCCGACCACCAGCGCAGCGCCGTAGCGGCGGGCGAGCGGCACCACCTTCTCGAAGCGGTCGCGGCCGTCCTCGAGATTGATCGAGTTGAGCACCGCCTTGCCCTGGCAGTAGGTGAGCGCCCGCTCCATCACCGCGGCGTCGGTCGAGTCGATCATCAGCGGCGCCTTGACCAGGCGGATCAAGCGGTCGAGGAAACCCTCCATGTCCGCCATCTCGTCGCGATCGGGGTCCTGCAGGCAGACATCGAGCACCTGGGCTCCCGCCCGCACCTGCGCCCGGCCGACCTCGGCCGCCGCCTCGTGCGCTCCCTCGCCGATCAGCTCCTTGAACCTGCGGCTGCCGAGCACGTTGGTCCGCTCGCCCACCAGCAGCGGCCGGGTGTCGGGGTTGAGCTCGACCGCCTCGAGGCCGGAGACCAGGCTGCGCCGGTGGTGCTGGAGCGGGCGCGGCGGACGGCCGGCGACCAGCTGGGCGAGCGCCGCGATGTGGGCGCCGGTGGTGCCGCAGCACCCCCCGACCAGGTTGAGCCAGCCGGCCTCGAGGAAGCGGCCGAAGACCCGGGTGAAGACCTCGGGACCCTCGCCGTAGCGCCCGTCCTCGTCGGGCAGCCCGGCGTTGGGGACCACCGCCACCCGCGTCCGCGCCAGCTCGGCCAGGGTGCGCACGTGGTCGGTCATCAGGTCGGGGCCGGTCGCGCAGTTGAGACCGATGTAGAGCAGGTCGGCGTGCGACAGCGAGACCACGAAGGCCTCGGGGTCCTGCCCTGCCAGCATGGTGCCGGTGGTCTCGATGGTGGCCGAGACCGCAACCGGCAGCCGCCAGCCGGCCGCCGCGAAGGCGCGCTCGATGCCCAGCAGCCCGGCCTTGATGTTGCGGGTGTCCTGCGCCGTCTCGAGCAGCAGGTAGTCGGCGCCGCCCGCCATCAACCCGAGCGCCTGGACCCGGAAGTGCGCGGCGAGCTGCTCGAAGGTGACGCCGCCGGTCACCGAGATGGCCTTGGTCGTCGGACCCATCGAGCCGCAGACGAAGCGCGGCTTGTCCGGCGCATCGTGGCGGGCGCACGCGGCGCGCGCCAGGCGGGCGGCCGCGGCGTTGAGCTCGAAGGCGCGGTCGGCCAGCCCGTACTCGGCCAGCACCAGCGGCGTGCCGCCGAAAGAGTTGGTCTCGACGATTTCGCACCCGGCGCGCAGGTAGGAGTCGTGGACCGCGTCGACCACGTCCGGCCGCGTCACGCAGAGGTTCTCGTTGCACCCTTCGAGGTCGGGCCCGCCGAAGTCGGCGGCGCTCAGGGCAAAACCCTGCAGCGCCGTGCCGGTGGCGCCGTCGAGCACCAGCACCCGCGCCGCCAGCGCCGACCGCAGCGCCGCGCCGCGCGCCGCGAGGTCGCCCGGGGGCGCCGGAGGCGGAATGTCGAAGGCCAGCTCGATCGGATCAGTCAAGGTCATTCCTTTCCTTCCCACTCCCTTCCCACCAGCGCGCAGACAACAAAAAACCCGCCTCGCGAGCATCACGAGAACGGGTTGTCGTCAAACGGACACTTGGTTGTCGCTTGCGTCGCGACCGCATCCTCGCTCAGCGCGAGAGGGCACCTTGGGTGTCCGCCCCAGGTTGCCGAGCCCGGCCACTGGCCAGACCGCTCGTAATGCCGCAATCCAGGATAGCCTGACCGGGCCGCAAAGTCAAAAAAGGGTGGCGCAAGGCGGCCCAAATGGGCAAGAATGGTATGTCGATGAACCATCAGGAGCCTTCTTCCGGCCCGCCTCGCGTCAGCGAGGAGGACTACCAGACGCTGTCGGCGTTCCGCTACGCGCTCCGCCGCTTCCTCGCCTTCAGCGAGAACGCGGCCCGACAGGCGGGCATCACGCCGCAGCAGTACCTGGCCCTGCTCGCGGTCCGCGGCTCCCCCTCGCCGGGCAGCATGACGATCAGCCGGCTCGCCGAACGCCTGCAGATCCGGCATCACAGCTGCGTTGGCCTGGTCAACCGCCTGGTCCAGCAAGGGCTCCTGGAACGGCGCCGCTGCACCGACGACCGCCGCCAGGTCAACCTAACCCTGACGGCGCGCGGCGCCGAGCTGCTAGAGCCGCTCGCCGCCGCTCACCTAGCCCAGCTGCAGTCCATCGGCCCCGACCTCAGGCAGGTCCTCGAACGGTTGGGCTAGGCCCCCTCCGTCCGCGCTCGTTCTCGGGGAGGTGGACGGGCTACAGATCGGGCCGCGCCGTCTGCCAGGGCACCTCCCTCACTGCACCGGCTTCGAAGGGGCGGCGGGTGAGGTGTGCGAGGGCCGGATCGCAGTGAGGGAGGTGCCCTGCAGACGGCGCTACCGGCGAGGTGGGACCTACACCTCCCCGGGACAAGCGGGACTCCCCCCACCCCAGTTGATGTTTCATAGATGAGGGTGCAGGTGAAGTTCCCGGCGTACATCTGGGCCTTCGCGTTGCCCCGTAGGTCCACGGCCGTCCTCAGGCTCCTCCGGGCCAAAAAGGAATCAGAGTACTGTGGTGCCGTAAGCCGGCTGGCCCTCAGCCATGGAATACCAATCGAGGTGGGGGGAGTCGCTGGCCTGTCCTGGGGAGTTGGAGGTCCCATCCCGCCGGTAGCGCCTTCTGCAGGGCACCTCACTCACTGCGATCCGGCCCTCGCACAAACCGCCGCCGCCGTCTCGAAGCCGGTGCAGTGAGTGAGGTGCCCTTGCAGAAGGCGCGGCCCGATCTACATTAGGTTGGGACAGTAGCCGCCCCCAAGGACAGAACGGGACGGGGGGCCCTACAGAGAGAGTTTTGACATCAGGCGCTTGATCGCGCAGGCGCTCTGCATGATGTAGAAGTGGGCCGAGCTCGCGCCGCCCGCTAGCAGCTCCTCGGTCTGGCGCCGCGCCCAGTCGACGCCGATGTCGACGACGTGCTCGGGCTTGGCGGCCAGGACCTCGTCGGCGAGCTCGGCAGGCACCTCGACATGGAAGGCGCCGGGCAGGGTTGTCAGCTGCTTCAGCGAGGTCAGGATCTTGAGCCCGGGAATGATCGGCGCCGTGATCCCCAGGCCGCGGCAGAGCTCTACGAATTTGAAATAGTGACGGTTGTCGAAGAACATCTGGGTGACCACATAGTGGGCGCCAGCGTCGACCTTGTCCTTGACCCGGCGGGCGTCGAGCAGCAGGTTCGCGGCTTCGAAGTGTTTTTCGGGGTAGCCGCCGACCCCGATGCAGAAGTCGGAGGGCTCGGCATCGAGCAGCTCCTCCTCGAGGTAGCGGCCGCGGTTCATGGCGGTGATCTGGCCCACCAGATCGCAGGCGTAGCGGTTGGCGCTCCGGCCGTCGCGCAGCGGCTTCTGATAACCACGCTCGTCGCCGCGCACCGCGAGCACGTTGTCGATCCCCAGGTACTTCAGCTCGATCAGGAAGTCCTCGGTCTCCTCGCGCGTGAATCCCTGGCAGAGGATGTGGGGCACGGCGTCGATCTGATACTTGTTCTGCAGCAGCGCGCAAACGCCGAGGGTGCCGGGGCGCTTGCGCTTGACCCGGCGCTCGATGCCGTTGGCGGTCTCTTCGTAGATCACCTCGGCGGCATGGCTGGTGATATCGATGAACGGCGGCTTGAACTTGACCAGATCGTCGATCAGGCCGAGCAAGCCCTTGACGTTGCCGCCGCGCAGGGGCGGGATGATCTCGAAACTGATGAACGGGCGCTGGGCCCGGGCCAGATGCTCGACGACTTTCATGGTTCGGTGGAGATCTCTGAGCGGGCGATCACCGGCAGCGCAGAGTACCGCCGCCCGGCGCCGCCGGTCAAGCCGACTCCTGCGTGCCGCGGCTCGGCCGCGTCCCGGCGATCGACTTCCGCGGCGGCCCGCGGGCACGGTATTCATCGGTTAGAGTTCCACCCATGCGATCCCTTTTGGGGCTGGTCTCCGGCACCCGTTTGCCGGCCGCGGCGAGGCGCCGGCTCCGGTGAGCCTGTGGCGGGCCGAGACGCGGCTGCGCCAGGCCTCGCGGGTGCCCGGCGACGCGGTGGCGGCTTTCCTCGCATTTGCCGCCGGCTTCTGGGTGCGCATCCATCTGCCTCTGCCCTTCACCACCGGCCTGCTGCCCGGCGACCGCCTCGACTTCCTGCGCCACGAGTGGGGAGCGGTGCTGGTGGCGCAGTTCGCCACTCTCTACTTCTTCGGCTTCTACGGCCGCCACCGGCCGTGGAGCCGCGCCGAGGCGGTCCGCCGGCTGGCCAGCGCCGTCGCGCTCCAGGGAACCGCCCTGATGGGTTATTTCTTCCTCACGTTCCGCAGCTTCCCGCGCTCGGTGCTGCTGCTCGCCGTGCTGTTTGATTTCCTCTTCCTGCTCGCCTGGCGGCTCGCCGTCGACCGCGGCAGCCAGCCGCGCGAGCGCGCGGTGGCCATCGTCGGCCGGGGCCGGGCGGCGCTCGAGATCGCGCGCGCCCTGACCCTGCATCGCTGGCACGGGATGCGAGTGGCGGGGTTCATCGCCCTGCCTGACGAGCCGGCGCCCGCCGAGCTGGCGGCCGGCGAGCCGGCGCTCGGCGCCCTGCTGGGCCGGCCCGAGGACCTGCCGGCCCTGCTCGCCGCGGGCACGGTGGACGACATCATCCTGGCCGACGGCGGCGACTCGTGGCAGACCCGGCTGATCGACCTGCTTGCCGGAACCCGCCCCGACCACACCAACGTGCTGCTCCTGCCCGGCCCGTTCGAGAGCCTGATCGGCCGGATGCGCTACCGCTGGGTCCACGACCTGCCGCTCATCGAGGTGGTCCGCGAGTCGGAGTGGCGCATCAACTGGCCGCTCAAGCGGCTGCTCGACCTGGTCGCCGGCTCGCTCCTGCTGCTCGCCGCGCTGCCGGTGCTCGGCGCCTGCGCCGCGGCGGTGCGCTTGACCTCGCCCGGACCGATCCTCTATCGCCAGCAGCGCGTCGGCCGCGGCCAGCGCCCCTTCACCCTGTTGAAGCTCCGCACCATGCGCAGCGACGCCGAGGCCGAGTCGGGCGAGGTGCTGGCGCAGCCGGGCGACATCCGCCTGACGCCGTGCGGCGCCTTCCTGCGCCGCTTCCGCCTCGATGAGATTCCCCAGCTCTTCAACGTGCTCCAGGGAACCATGAGCCTGGCCGGCCCGCGGCCGGAGCGGCCCGGCTTCGTCCAGCGTTATCTGCGCGAGGTGCCCGGCTACGCGGAGCGGTTCTCGCTGGCGCCCGGCTTGACCGGCCTCGCCCAAGTCAACGGCGAGTACCATTCGAGTCCGCAGAACAAGCTCCGCTACGACCTCGCCTATGCCGCCAACTGGACGCTGTGGCTGGACCTCTCGATCCTCTTGCGCACGGTCAAGATCGTGCTCACCTCGCGCGGCGTCTGATCCGGGAGCAAGTGCAGGGTACGGATGATCTATAGCTCATTGTCAATTTGCGAGAGAGCTGCCGAAGGTCCCTTCAGATGAGCTCCCAAAGCTTGTTTTCGCCTTGGCACTCATGGTTGGGGAACGATGCGACAGAAACCGGGTCAGGGAGGGATAAGCCATCGGTCAGGAAAGGTTTGGCCGCACCGGATGCAACAAACCGGCCTTACGCCTTATAATGGCGGCTGTCATCCGCACGCCGACACCCGCGTTGCGCGCATGAACGCCGACCGGGTGCCAGGTGATGGTTGTGCCCGACCAGCGGAGACAGCGAGGAGAGGGAAGAGATGACGAAACCGATCCAGGCGCAGTCCCAAGCCGAGACTGGCAGCGGATCGCTCCGCCGTCCCTATCAGCGCCCGCGCATTCTGTTCCGCGAGCCGCTGGAGGCCATGGCCGCGGTGTGCGCACCGCATCCGCCGGCCAAGGCCAACCCGGGCCTCTGTCCGAACGGCCCCATCTCGTCCTGAGCGAAAACAAAAAGCTTCAGGACAGCAGAACCGGTAGCAGCGCCTTCTTCTTCTCTTCGCTCCTCTGCCACTGCTCGGTGAGCTCGCGCCGGCGCTCGGCGGCCGGGTAGATCCGCAGCGGGTCGCCAGTCAGCACGGCGGCGTTGCCGGGGCAGAAGCTGAGATAGGCGCCGCCCGACCCGTAGCCGTCGATCATCTCCTTGGCCTTGACCGTCAGCTCGCGCACCTCGCGCAGGCCTCGAGACGCGGCCCAGATCTCGACGATCGACTGCTCTCGGAGGTTGCCAACAGGGCGCCGCCACTGCACGCAGGGATAGACGTTGCCGTAAGGATCGACCGCGATTCCCGAGGAGCCCGCGCCGCAGTGCTTGCGCGCCGGCGTGGGAATCAAGCCATCGTCAGCGCCCCGGGCGACGGCCGCGCCCGGCGCCACCGCCCGGGCTCCCCTCCCCGTCCCGGCGGCACCCGTCGGGGCCGCACTGTTCGCCGCGGTCGCCGAAGCCGCCGGGGCCACCGCGACCGCCGCGGCCTCCAGGGCGCCCTCCGCGCCAGCGCGCCGCGCCGCCCTCTCCGCCATCGCCGAGAAGAGCCGCAAGACCCCCGCCGCGGAGGCGGTCACGCGCAGCGGCTCGCGGTCGCCGTCGTCGCGCGGCGTCACGTCGGGATCGAACTGCAGCGGCATGCCCAGCGCCTCGGCGAGGTCGAGCATCTCCTCGATCTGGTGCTCGTTCCAGGCGGTCAGCGTGCTGTTGATCTTGACCCGCAAGCCGAGCCGCTGCATCTCCTCCAGGTTGGCGAGCAGGCGCTGGAAGCTGCCGGCGACACGCGTCTGGCGGTCGTGGACCTCGGCGGTCGCGCCGTGCAGGCTCACCTCGATGACGAAGGGGTCGATCTCATCGCGCACCCGGCGGGCCATCTCTCCGCGCAGCGCGTGGCCGTTCGACTTGATGCGCACCACGAATCCCAGCTCGCGTGCCCGCGCGCCGAGGCGCAGGAAGTCGGGGTGGGCGAGCGGCTCCCCGCCGGAGAGCGTCAGGTTGAGCACCTCCATGTCGCGCAGGTCGGCAAAGAACCTGTAGTACTGCTCGGTTGCGAGCGGCGCGCCGCGCAGGCCGAGGTCGTTGTAACAGAAGAAGCAGTCGAGGTTGCAGCGGTAGGTCAGCTCGACCAGCACCGAGAAGAGAAGATTCTCGCGCCACGACTTGAGCACCACCTGCTCAAAGCCCATGCCGGACCTCGGTCGGCCGCTCCACCCGCTCGACGAGCTCGAGCAGGCCGCTTTCGACGAGCTCGGCGGCAAAGGCGCAGACTTCCTGTTCGAGCGCGCCGCGGTCGACTTCGTACTCCGCTGTCAGACGCTCGAGCCAGGCGCCGACCGGCTCGACGCCGTCGGCGAGCGCCAGGATACGGGTCGCCACGTCGTTCAGAACCAGCACCTCGGCGGCGCTCTGGCGAACGACGACCCCCTCGTCGTCGACCACCCTGAAGCGGACATCCGAACGCCGCCTCAGCACGCTCTCGCGGTCGATATCTGCCATCTTTCGTTGAGTATAGACCAGAAGCCGCCGGCCAGTGAGAAGCGCAGAGAATAGGCGCCGGCAGCGTCGCGGCCCGCCGGCAACAGGTCGAGCAGATTGCTCAGCAGGCGCTCCCGGCGGTGGGGATCGGCATTGACGAAAGGCGCGCAGGCGAGCATGCAGGCCACCGCCTCGGCGCGCGACAGCGGGGCGATCGCGTCGTCCGCATCGCCGGCGGCCTTCTCGAGGCGGAAGAAGGCGCGCAGGGCGGCCGGCGGGCGCTGCACCGCCCTGTCCCCGAGGTCGCCGGTGAAAGGCAGCTTGTGGACGAGCGCCAGGGCAGCGGCCGGGCGGGCCTCCGGGAGGATCGGCGGGCTGGCCGGGTTCGGCGGGTTCGGCGGGTTCGCCGGATTCGCCGGACCTGCCGGGTTCGCCGGGCAGACCGCGTTGAGATCGTCGCTCAGCACCTCCGCCCCGCGTTCGCTGGCGAGCCGCGCCAGCGTGGTCTTGCCCGCTCCCGACCGTCCTAGGAAGAGGAAGGCGGAGCCGGCGAGCAGCAGGCCGGCACTGTGCAGCACCACGCCCCCCGCCTCCAGCAGGCGGTAGGCGACCAGAATGCGCAGGAAGTTCTCGCAGATCCCCGGGAAGAGCTCCCCTTCCCCTTCGCTGGTCCACAGCGCGGCAGCCAGCGTGGGCCGCCATTCCAGGCGGGCCAGCAGCCGCAGCCCCGCCAGCCGGACTGCCTCGGGGGTGTTGTCGGTGTCGAGCTCGTAGTCCCAGCCGCGCGTGTCGAACTGCCTGAAATCGGCGGCGGCGGCGCGGAAGATCCGCGCTTCGGTGACCGTGCCGGGCGCCACCGCCGCTGCGCGGTCAGCCGGCGGCGGCGCCGCGCCGCGCGGCCGGCAGAGGTCGCCATAGCCGCTGCGCAGGCTCTCCTCCTGGGCCGCGGCGAGACCGGCCAGGCGGTATGGCCCTCCCGGCAGGTCGAGGATGACCTCGCGGTCGCCCCAGACCTCGCCGGCGCGGCGAGCGGGAAAGAGGTCAGGGTTGTGGAGGAACCGCTCGCCGAAGCTCATTCGCGACGGCGCCGCCGAACGCGCCGCGCCGCACCCTGGGCGAGCACGGCGAGCAACGCCCCGAACGCCCGCAGCCGCGCCCCGAGAGCGGGCGCCTCGGCAGTCTTGCCCAGCAGCCGGGAGAACGGCAGCGGCGGGTCGGCGGCGGCGCAACCGTCGCCGCGGGTGACACAGGCCAGCCGGCCGGCTGCCAGGCGGTAGCCGAGCAGGCGGTGGAGCACCAGCCGGTCCTCGGCATTGGCGAAAGCGACCACGTCACCGGGCCAGTAGAGGCGCGCCCGCACGATCTCCACCCGGTCGCCCTCGCGCAACGCCGGCGCCATGCAGTCGCCGCGCACGGCGAGCGGCAGCGGAGCGTCCCGTGCCATCTCGCGCACCGCCGCGAAGACCCGCGCCGCCCGGCGGCCGGCGGCACCTGGCCGCTGGGGGGGCTGCGGAGGGGACGAGTGGTGGGACGAAGCGCTACCAGGCATCGGGATCGAGCGACTCACGGGGGAGCTGATTGCCGCTCTCATCGTAGCAGATGGCCGTTTACAGGCCGGCTGCCAGCTCACAGCCCGCCCGGCGGGACCACGTCGCGCGCCGAGGGATCGAGGCGCACGGCGAGCTCGAAGTTGCGGCGCGCCGCGGCGGGATCGCCGGCCTCGAGCTGCGCGCGGCCGAGCAGGAGGTAGATCTCGGGATGCGGTTCGAGCTCGATGGCGGCGAGGTAGGAGGCGATCGCATCCTGCGGCCGGCCGACGAGCATGAACTGGGCGGCGCGCGCCAGCGGCACCTCGACGGCTGCCGGATCGGCGGCGGCGGCGCGGCGCAGCAGCGCGAGGTCGACGGGCAGAACCTGGTTCATCGCCGCGGGCCCGGACGGCGCGGCGGCGAGCGAGATCAGCTCGACCTGCCGCACCAGCTGGCTGGCCAGCAGGCGGCTGCGCAGCCGCAGCGTCTGCCAGCCGAGGGCCAGACAGAGAGCGAGAAGCAGCGGCCAGAACAGGAGGCGGCCGCTCACGAGCCCGCCTCCGGGGCGCCGCGCCGGAAGACCCAGGCCAGGAAGAGCAGCGCGGGGTATGCCACCAGCGCGACCCGGAACGGGAAATCGGTGAGGCAGAGAACCCCGAGGGCGGCGGTGCCGCCCCAGGCCAGCGCCCGGACCACCTCCGGCACCGCCGGTCCGCCCCCCCGAAGCGCAGGTCGGCCCAGTCGCCGCAATTGCGGCAACAAGTTGCCGCGCAGCGGCGGCTGGCTCCCGCCATTGCCGGCCGCCGCCCGCCCGGGGTGGACGGGCGGCATTCCCCTGGGGGCTCTCCCCGCAGGTCGGGAACCGCGCCCTGCCGCGCGCAGCGCCTGCGCCAGCATCCAGAGTCCCCAGCCGAGGGCCAGCAGGCCGGGCAAACCGCAGTCGGCTGCCACCTCGAGCAGCTCGTCATGGGCGTTGACGAAGTTCTGCTGCTGGCCCGAGTGGAAGGCGACGCCGCGGTCGCGCAGCGCCAGCTTGGCGGGCACGAATTCGGCGCGGTACGCCCCCTGCCCGACCCCCGCCCAGGGATGCTGCTCGAGCATCCAGAGCGCCGCCAGCCAGCCGTCGAGGCGCCCACTCAGCGCGGCGTTCCAGTCGCCGTGCAGCGCCTGACCCGCCTTCTCCGCGGCACGGTGGCGCAGCGGTCCGACGGCCAGCACCAGCACGGCCGCCACCAGCGCGCCCGCCGCCGCGAACCGGAGAGTCTCGAAAACGCGCCGGCGCGGCAGCGCACCGATCCAGAAAACGACGCTGCCGGCGGCCAGGGCGGCGAGCGCCGCCAGGGTCTGGGTGAGGACGAGGACGGAGAGGGAGAGGACGAGGACGCCGAGGACCAGCGCCAAGCGCAAGCTGCGGCGCTTGCCGGGGTTCGGGTCCGGCACCCCCCCACTCCCCCATCCGGCCAGCATCGCCTGGGCGATCAGGCAGGGGAGCACGAGGTAGGCTGCGAGGTCGCCCGGGTTGCCGGCGGTGGCGGTGAGCTCGAAGCGCGCGCCGTGCTGAGTGGCGTTCACCGCGAACTGGAACGGCTGCAGGCCAAAGAACTGCAGCGTACCGAGAAGCGCCAGGAGCCCGGCCGGCCAGAGCAGACCACGCAGCAGCCCCTCGAGACGCTGCCTCGGCAGCGCCAGGCTCCATCCTGCAAGGCAGAGGGCGCCGATCCAGAGGTCGGCCAGCGCCTGCTGCACGTGGAAGGGGTGGCGGGTCGTCGCCAGCCCCACCGTGGCGACCGCGAGCAGCGGCAAAACGGCGCGCGGCGCGAGCGGCCGCCAGAGATCGCGCCAGCGCACCACCGCACCGGCCACCACGACCTCAGGGTGGCGCAGGCGCCAGCAGAGAGGCACGAGAGAGGCCAGCGCCAGCCACTCGCAGAGCAGCAGCTTGGGCAGGCGAAAAGGGTCCTTGGCGCTCGCCATGACGTAGAGCGGCGGGACCAGCAGCAGCAGCCAGAGAGCAAGAAGAGAAAACCTCAAAGCAGGCGACAGCGGCGCGGCCCGCGACGCACCGCGAGCTCCCGCCCTCGGCGCCTTGGCCGCGGGCGGGGACGCTGCCGGGGAGGCGGCAGACCGCGACGCCGCCTGGTCGCCGGCCGCGCCTGTCTTCGAGCGCCGCGCGGATCTGGCGGGGGAGTGGCGCGAGCGTTTCACCGCGCGAGCAGTATACAGGTGGCTCTTCTCGTCTCCCCGGCTCCCTTGGCGCAGCCGCGGCGATCGGGCTGGGCGGCTTGGACCGGCCGGCGGCAGGCGCTCAGAACGGGCGGCGGCGCAGGCGGGCGGCTCGCCAACCGTAGCGGGCCAGGCGGGCCAGCAGGTCGAAGGGGCGGGCGAAGCGCCGCCCGAGGTAGCCGAGGCGGCCGCGGGGCGGGCCGTAGATGGCGTCGATCTGGGCGCGCGAGAGGAAGACGGTGCCGGCGACGGCGGCGGCCAGCCGCCGCGCGGGCCGGCGATCACTCGGCTGCGCACGGAAGAGGCCGAGCCGGAGCGCTTCGGCATAGCCGCCGTCGAGACGGCCAGCCAGGATGTGGCGCAGCAGGAGCGCCGCATCCACGTCCTCCTGGGAAACCGCGAGGGTCGGGTCCAGCAGGTCGGCCCCGCACCCGGAGGCCAGCACGGCGCCGAGCCGAAAAACCGCCTCCGCCTCCGCCTCTCCGACGTCTTCGGCGACCAGCCGGAGAGCCGCGGCGGTCAGCTCCGGCGCAGCCGGCCCGGCGGCCGCCGCGAGGTCGACGAGGTCGCCGACCATCTTGAGCAGCGAGTAGGAGTAGGGCCAGAAGCCGTGCTGGCCGAGGCCATGGGCCAGCGCATGCGCGGCGAGCACCGGCGGCACCGGGATCGAGCAGCGGCCAGGGTAGCCCGGAGCGGCGGCGAGGAGGCCGCCTTCGGCCAGCGCCGCCACCGTCGCCGAAGCTCCGTCTGCCGCCAGCCGCACGCCGGGCAGCAGGAGGTGCACCTCGACGGCACCGCCCGCCGGGTGCTCGAGGCCGGGCAGATGGTGCTCGGCGGCGGGCAGCCGCGAGCTGCGGAAGCCGCGGAAGCGCAACGCGGCCGCCAGCTCGGCCGCCAGCTCCGGCGGCGCCAGCACGTCGACGTCGCAGGCTTCCCGGCTTTCCGCGACCGGCAGGCCAGCGGCCTCGAGGGCGGCGAACTTGAGCAAGACCAGGGGCAGGTCGAGCTGGGCGGCGGCCGCCGCGACTTCGAGGGCGATCTCTTTGAGCCGCAGGCCGGTGGCGGCGGCACGCCGCCGCTCGCGTTGAAAACCTGCGGCGGCGGCCTCGCCCAGCTCAGCCTCGAGCCGCCTGCGCCCCTGGCGCCAGGCGATGCGCGGGGCGAGCTCGAAGCGCCGGGCGAGCTCCAACGCGGCAATTGGATCGGGCGGATCGGGCGGATCGGTTACCGCCTGGGCGGCGGCGGCCGGCGGGCCGAAGGCCCACAGCAGCATCCAGGGTACCGTGGGCGGCAGCACCAGCGCCGGCGGGCGGAAGCGGACCGAGGAGCGGGGCATGGGTTGAGGATACCCGCATGCCGGGCACACGGGGGCGGTGCGACATCGCTGATACGATCGCCCGCGATGCCGATGCCAGATCCGCCCAGCCGCCGGGCAATGGCGAGGGGCGTCCGTACGGCCGCCGCGCTGCTGGCCCTCGCCCTCGCCCTGACTTCGATGCTGCGCCAGCGGGCGCTCGCGGCGCGGCAAGAGCAGATGGCCGCCTGGCTGGCGAGCGCGGGCGTGCCGGCGCCGCGCGAGCTGCCCTACGAGCCCGATCCTGGACGGGTCGACCTGCGGGCGGCGCGGGCCGTCCTGGCCGCCGAGCTCGACCCGGCGCGGCGCCAGGAACTCCCCCACCTCGAGCCGGCCGGCGAGAATGAGCCGGGCGCCCCTCGCCTCGCCGCGGCGACGCGCCTGGCCGGCGCGGTGCTCGCCGAGCGCCCGGCGGCCTGGGACGCGGCCATGGTGCTCGGCACGGCTACCTACCTGTCTCTGCTGCGCGCTCGCGACACCCGTCTGTTCAGCGCCGCCGCGAGCTGGGAGCGGCCGCTGGAAACGGCGATCAGCCTGGCGCCTGGCCGGCCGGACGCCGCTCGCCTGCTGGCGGGCGCCTATCTCGAGCTGTGGCTCGAGCTGTCGCCGCACAAGCGCCAGCGCGAGCGCCAGCTGCTTTCCGGTCTGTTCGCCGATCCGGCGTACTTTTCCGCGCTCATCGGTCCTTGGCTGGCCGCGGCGGCCAGCCGCGACGAGGCGCTCTCGGTCATTCCGCCCAATCCCGAATTGTGGACCAGGCTGCAGCAGCTCTACGCCCAGCACGGCGACTGGCAGGGCTTCTGCGCCGCCCGCGCACGCTGGGACCGGACATTGCAGGCGCACCTTGCCGTCCGCCTCGGCGAGGCCGAGCAGCAGCGCGCCGGCGGCAGGGGCCGCGATCTTTTCCTCGAGGTCGCCAGCGAAGCGCGGCCGGGCCGGCGCTACCTCACCTTGCTCAATCGCGCCCTGGAGGACTGCCCGCCCGGCTCGGTCGACCGCCGAACCGCCGAGCGGCTCGCGAAGCAGCTTACCTGGAGCCTGGAGCGCTGCAGCCTCGATCGCTGTCCGCTGTCGCCGCGGGCGCTGCGCCGCCTCGCCGGCTTCTGCCGCGATCTCGACCCGCGCACCGACGCCATGGCGGCGGTGCTCACCGGCGATCTGCCGCGGGCCGAGGCGCTGGAGCGCAACTACGCCACCCCGGGCAGCGAGGACTGGATTCCCTTCCGCCTGCTCGAGGCGAAGGAGCTTGCCGCGCGCGGCCGGGGGAGAGAGGCGGCGGCGGCGCTCGCCGGCTTCCCCGCCTCCTGGCTCGCTCGCCCGACCTACTGGCTGGTGCGCGGCGCGGCCGCGCGGGCGACCGGCGACGCCGCCGCCGAGGCCGCGGCCGGGCGCGAGCTGGCGCGGCTGGAAAAGCGCGAGTGGCCGTCGACGGCGTGGGACTTCCGCGGTGGCGTGGCGCGGCTCGAGCTGCTCGCCGCCGCCGGCGCCTCCGGCCTCGCCCTCACCGTCGACGTGGCGCCGCCGCATGGCGCCGCCGTCGAGGTGCGGCTGGACGACTCGACCCTGGGGGCGTTTCCGGTCACTTCAGGGGCGCTGCTTGCGCTCCCCGCCGCGGTGGCGCCCGGTCCGCACCTGCTCGAGCTCGAGAGCCTGGCGGGCGGGCCCTGCCTTCCCGGCGCCGTTCGCCTGGCCGCCGGCGACGGGGGAGGCCGCGAGCCGAACTGAGCAGGCCGCCCCGGCCATGGTAGCCAGCGTGAGCGCGTTGGCCGGCAGGGTGAGTCCGAAGTCGAAACATTCGTGGACAGTCACCGCGATCAGGGCGCCGAGTACGGCCAAGCCTGCCGCGCGGTCTTCGGTCCGCCGCCCGCGGCGCAGCACGACAAAGAGCCGCACGGCGAGGCCGGCCATCCCGGCCAAGGCCAGCACGGCGCCGGCGGGACCAGCCGTCGCCAGCAGCTCGAGAGGCGCGCTGTGCGCATGCCACCAGGTGCCGTCGAGGCGCGCCGGCTGGACCATGGGGAAGGCGTCGCGGAAGGTGCCTAGTCCGCTGCCGGTGAGCGGAAACATCCGCCACAGGCCTAGCGTCGCCCCCCAGGCCTCGCGCCGGGCCTGCAAGCTCACGTCGAACACCTGGGTGGCGAGCGCCCGGGCGGGGCCTGCCTGCAGGCCCATGGCCACCGCCGCGGCGACCCCGGCGACCGCCGCCGCGGCGCCCAGGAACGCCGGTGCCCAGCGGCGCCGGGCGGTGGCGAGCAACGCCCCCTGGGCGAGGATGCCGGCCAGCGCCGCGACCAGCCCGCCGCGCGAAGCGGTGAAGGCGAGCCCCGAAAAGAGGGTGAGCCAGACGAGGACGGGCGGGATGATGGCCAGCGCCCGCCGCTCGTAGGTGGTCTCCAGCCGCGCCCGCCGCAGCGCCCACCACCCCCAGGCGAAGGAAAGCGCCAGCGCGATCTCCAGGTACATGGCGAGGTGGTTGGGGTTGAAGAAGGTGCCGCGCAGGCGGCTGGCCGCGATCGGCACCTCTACGCCCCAGAGGGTGCGCTCGCCCGCGTTGGCGGCGCGGGCACCGAGAAAGACCTGGGCGATGGCGCCAAGCAGCACCGCGCCGCCCAGCCAGCGGCGCCGCAGCCGGCGGCGGCCCGCGGCGGCGCCGGCCAGGAGACTGGAAGCCGCCGCTGCCCAGGCGAGGCTGGCCGAGGCCGTCGCGGCTGGGGCAACGGTGAGACGGGCCGCGGCCGGCGGCTGCTGGGCGGCGGCCGAACCTTGCGCCACCGCCGGCGCTCCCGTCGGGTCGGCCGGCAACCTCGCCAACTCCGGCGCCCCGGCAAGCTCGACTTCACCCTGCAGCGCGGCGGCCTCGCGGTAGAGCCGTCCATGGGCCGGCGACAGCAGCGAAACCAGCCGCGGCGACCACGACAGCGCCTGGAGCGCTCCGAGCAGGGCCATGCCGGCGAGCGCCGCCGCCGGGATGGCCACGTGCCGCAGGTCGGCCGGGCGGTCGATCGCCGCCATCGCCAGGGCGAGCGCGCCGAATGCCACGATCTCGAGACTGGTGTCGGCCCAGCTCACGACGCCGGCGAAGGGGAGGGGCGCCCAGAGCAGCAGCGCCGCGAGCAGTGCTGTCAGCGCCACCGCGGAATGGCGTATCATGGCTCGACCTTTCGCACCTCCCCGAGTGTCACATAGGGCCTGGATGGAGAGAATATGCGACTGCTCAGCCGATCCGCCAGCGGACTGGTCCTCTTCCTGCTCGCCGGTGCCGCGGAAGCGCAATTCAATCAGTATACGACCCCGGGCGGTCCCGAAGGGCACCCGGTCGACCGCAAGGCCCAGCTCGCCAAAGAGGTCGCGGACGCGCGCTTCCGGCTCGGCGCGGTACGCCTCTCGCCGGTGTTCGCGCTCACGGACGTGCAGTACGTCAAGAACCTCGCTGGCACTTCCGGGAGCGGCACCTCCGGAACGACGCCCTCCGACTTCACGGCGACGGCGTCCGCCGGCCTACGCGCTTACCTCCCCAGCGGTCCGGCGCTCACCTGGACCGCCTCGGGCCTGCCGGAGTACGTCTGGTGGCAGAGAGAATCTGCCCGCCGGCGGCTCAACGGCCGTTACCGCGCCGGTCTGTTTGGCTTCTGGAACCGCCTGACCCTCGAAACCTTGGCGGGGAGCGATGCCCTGCAGCAGATCCTCTCCCCCGAGGCGCTGCGCCTGACGAGCGCGCGCACCGACCATTTCGAAACCACTGCCGAGCTCCGCCTGAGCCGCGCGATCTCCACCTTCGTCGCGGGCACGCTGGAGCGCACCCGCAGCCTCGCCAGCCGCGCCGCCGACCCGCAGGCGGTCGAGCTCAAGGATCTCGACCGCGACGAGCGGGTCGTGCGGGCCGGCCTGCGCTGGCACGCGCCGGGCGACTGGACCATCGGCGCCGCCGCCGAGCGCTCGGACGTCGATTTCGCCCGGCGCGGACCGGGCTCGCTCGACCGCTCCAACTCCGGCACCGCGCCGGTGCTCGAGCTGCAGCGCGAGCACGGCCACCTCTTCCTGCAGGCCGACGTCGCCCAGCGTTCGCTCGCTCCCAAGCGGGGAGCAAGTTTCCTTCATTTCAACAAGACCACCGGCCACGCCACCATCGCCGTGACGCTCGCCCGGAGCGCCGAGATCTTCGTCTACGGCAACCGCAATCTGGTCTACTCGTTGCTCGCCGCAGACTCGTATCTGACCGACCAGCGCCAGGGGGCGGCGTTGCATCTCAAGCTGGGCCGCTTCGCCCAGGCAAGCCTGTTCGGGGAGAGCGGCACCCTCGACTACACCGTGATCCTCCCGGGAACGCCCCACCGCAAGGACGATCTCACCTCCTTCGGCGGCGCGCTCAGCTTCACGCTCTTCCGCGGCGCCGCCTTGCGCCTTCAGGGTTCGCGCACTCGCTTCACCTCCAACCTGCCCGGCGCCAGCCGCTCGCTGACCCTCCTCGGCACCACCGTCACCTTCGCCGGCGGACAGCTCTGAAGCCCGACCGGATGGCTCTTCGCAGCTGGACGCGCGACCCCCGTTCCTGTACCATACACTTGGTTAATGCTCGTACTGTGAAGAGGATAGCGTACAATGCATGGGTTTTGCCGGCGCTCCTCCTGCTAGGGGCGCCGGCAGCGCTTGACGCGCAGGCCGCCGTCGCCGCGCCGGCGGTCAAGGGTCCTGCCTACCGGCTCGGCCCGCGCGACCTGCTCGCGATCCGGGTCTACGAATTGCCGGAGCTCAAGGACGTGGAGCGGCGGGTCTCCGAGGAGGGGACGATCAATCTGCCACAGGTGGGCGACGTGCTGGTCGCCGGCCAGACCGAGGCGGAGGCGCAGCTGACCGTGAAGGCCCGACTCGAGAAGAGCTATGCGCAGCACGCCACGGTCGAGGTCCGGGTCAAGGAGTTCAATTTCCGTCCCATCTCGGTGATCGGCGCGGTCCAGAAGGGAGGGAACCTCGCCTTCTCCGGACGCTGGAGCCTGATCGAAGCGCTGACTTCGGCCGGCGGCCTTGCCGAGAACCATGGCAATGCCCTCTACATCCTGCGCCGCGCCGACAACGGCCTCTCCGACCAGATCTCGATCGACCTCGGCGACCTGTTGCAGCGCGGCGACCCCCGGGTCAACCTGCCGCTGCTGGCCAACGACCTGATCAACGTGCCGACCGCGACCGAGGTCGTCGTCTATTGCCTGGGGCAGATCGCCCATCCGGGCGCGGTGAGTTTCAAGAGCACCGAGCGGATCACGCTCCTCGCCGCCGTCGCCCGCGCCGGCGGCCTGACCGACCGCGCCTCCAACAGGATCCACATCAAGCGCGCCGACGCGGCCCCCGGGGTCCCGGAGGTCGAGGCCGACTACAAACGCATTCTCGCCGGCAAGGACCCTGACGTCGAGCTCCACCAAGGCGACGTCGTTAGTGTCAAGGAGTCATTCTTTTGAAAAACGCTCTGCCGTCGATGGCAGCCCAGGAGGCCGACACCCTCCCCGACGAGTCCGAGTTCAACCTGGCCGAGTACCTGGCCATGGTGCGGCGCCACTGGAAGGTGGTGGCCGCGGCCTGCATCACTTCCACGGCGGTCGCCGGGATCCACTACTCGATCACGCCCAAGGCCTACATGGCGACGGCGACGATCCAGATCGAGCGCCGCACCCTGGCGCCGACGCTCAGCAGCCAGTCGCCCTGGCTCGAGAGCTACTTCGACGCCGAGTACTATCCGACGCAATACAAGCTGCTCGAGAGCCGCGGCCTGGCCGAGCGGGTGGTCAAGCGGCTCGACCTGGTTTCCGACCCGACCTTCAATCCCGGCCATGCCCCGGGCCGCGACGCCAAGGGCGGCCCCTCCGCAGACGATGACCAGGCGGTCGTCGGCGGCCTGGGCGACCGCCTGCGTTCCGGCCTCGCCGTCGAGCCGGTGCGCAACACGCAGCTGGTCGAGATCTCCTATCGCGCCTCTTCCCAGGCCTTCGCCGCGCGCGCGGCCAACGGCTTTGCCGATGCCTTCATCGACATGGGGATCGAATACCGCTTCGCGAGCGCCGGCAAGACCTCGTTCTTTCTCGGCACGCAGATCGACGGGCAGAAAAAGGTGATCGAGGACAAGCAGGCCAGGCTCCAGGCCTTCAGCCGCCGCACCGACATCGTCACCCTGGAGCCGGGCTCGAACGCCGGCTCGAACGTCATCGTGCAGCGGCTCACTCAGCTCAACACCAGCTATATCGGGATGCAGGGCCTGCGCATCGACAAGGAAGCGGCCTACCACCAGCTCATGACCTCGCCCCCCGAGGCAATCGCCGACACCCTGCAGCCAGGCCTGGTGGGCTCCTTGCGCGGCGAGCTGATGAAGGATGAGCAGAACTACGAGGGCAACCTCAAGACTTACCGGTCGGAGTCGCCGCCGATGGTCGAGCTCAGGAACGAGATCGAACGCAAGAAACGCAACTTGGCGAACGTCGTCAATGAGATGGTCGAGAAGGCGAGGAAGAGCGCCTACGGCGCGTGGCAGGCCGCCCTGCGCCAGGAGCAGACACTCGAGGCGGAGATAAAAAGGGTCAAGTCGCAGGCCCTCGATCAGGGCTCCGAGACCGCCGAATACAACAACCTGCTCGGCGAGATCAAGTCCAGCCGCGAGCTCTACGACAAGCTGCTGCGCGAGCAGGAGGAAAACGGGGTGCAGGCGCGGCTGCAGGACACCCGCGACTCCAACGTACACATCGTCGACCGCGCCACGGTTCCCGGCGGTCCGTTCTACCCGTCGCTGCGCAAGGACCTCTCCTACGGCATGTTGTTCGGTCTGCTGCTCGGCGTCGCCACCGTCCTGCTCATCGAGTTCCTGGACCGCACCATCAAGACCTCTGACGAGGTCGAGCGCCGGCTCGGCCTGCCGACCCTGGCGGTCATCCAGGACATTGCCGACGCCGGTAAGGGCTACGGCTACGGCTCGCGCTACGGCTACGGGTATGGCTATGGCTATGGCTATGGCTACGGCAGCCGCGCCGCGCCGGCGCCGGTAGCTGTGCTCACCGGAAAGCAGGAGAAGGAGCAGACCAGCAGGCTGCAGAGGAAGAAAGGGGCGGCCGCCTTGCCGCCGCACATCGAGATGGTGCCCCACGAGATGCCGCGCACACAGATCTCCGAGGCCTACCGTTCGCTGCGCACCGCCATGCTGCTGTCGAGCGCCCGCGAGCTCAAGGTGGTGGCGGTAACCTCAGCGGTGGCCAGCGAGGGCAAGACCGCCACCGCCACCAACCTGGCGGTCGTCCTCGCCCAACTCGGCCGGCCGGTCCTGATCGTCGACGCCGACCTGCGCAAGCCGCGCCTGCATCAGCTCTTCCGGGTCTCCAACCAGATCGGTCTCGTGAGCCATCTCACTTCGGCCCCCGAGCCGGAGGCGATCATCCAGGCCACCACCGTGCCCAATCTTTGGGTCACCCCTTCGGGGCCGATCCCTCCCAACCCCTCGGAGCTGCTCTCCTCGGACCGCATGCACGACTGGCTGCAGTCGGTGCGGGCGCGCTTCGCGTACGTGATCATCGACACGCCGCCCGCTCTCGCGGTCACCGACGCCACGCTCGTCGGGGTGATCGCCGACGGCGTCGTCCTGACCCTGTGCAGCGGCAAGGTGACCCGCGAGGATGCGCGCCTCTGCCGCGACCGCCTTCGCCAGGCGGACGTCCGGATTCTGGGCGCCGTCCTCAACCGGTATCGCTCGGCCCGCCATGGCCTGGGGAGGCGCTATCGCTCCTACGAGACCTACGTCGCGGCCCAGGAAGCCGCCGCGCCCGAGGCCGGATCCGCCGCGTGATGATCGATCTGCACTGCCACATCCTGCCGGGCATCGACGACGGCGCGCGCAGCCTCGCCGAGGCGGCGGAGATGTGCCGCCTGGCGGCGGCCGCGGGTTGCGAGGCGCTGGTCGCCACGCCCCACCAGCGCCGTCTCGGCTGGTGGAATTGCGACCGCGCGGCGCTCGCGGAGCTGCGCGGCCGGCTGCAGGAAGCGGTCGGGCCGGCGCTGCGCATCCTGCTGGGCGGCGAGATCCACGTCGACGGGCAGCTCCTTTCCGAGATCGTCGATCTGGCCGGCGACCCCACGCACGGTCCTCTGCCCCTTGCCGGCTCGCGCTACCTGCTGCTCGAGTTCGGGCCCGACGCCGAGCCGCCTTTCGCCTGCGACCTGGTCCACGAGCTGGCGGTGGCCGGATGGCGGCCGATCCTCGCCCATCCGGAGTTCATCCCCTGGATGGCCGAGGATCTCGCCGTCGTCGCCCGGCTGGTCGACCTCGGCGCCTTCGTGCAGGTGACCGCGATGAGCGTGACCGGCGATTTCAGCCGCCGCGCACAGGACCACACCCACCGCCTGATCGAGCGCGGTCTCGCCCATTTCGTGGCCAGCGACGCGCACGACCTCAAGCGCCGGCCGCCGGGGCTGCGGCGGGCCTGGGAAGTCATCGCCGGCCGCTGGGGCGAGGAGGCGGCGCGCGCCCTGCTCGAGGCCCATCCGCAGGCGGTGATCGCCGATCTCCCGCTGCCTGCGGAGCCCGCGGCAGCGGCTGAACGGTCCGCCGGGCGCGGCGGCGCAAGCAGCTGCGCGGGCTGGCAGCCCCGCGCCTGATATGACCGGGTGGGCCGCGGGCATCTCCCTCCTCCTCTCCGTGGCGGTCGCGCCGGCGGCGCGGGAGCCCGCGGCGCGCTCCACCGTCGATCCGTTCTACCTCGACCTGCTGCGCGAGGGGATCCAGACCTACGACCGCGGCGAATACTTCAACGCGGCCAGGCAGCTGCGCCTGGCCTGCTTCGGCCTGCTCGACGACCCGCCGCAGCTCGCCGGCTGCCTGACCCGCCTCGCCCTCGCGCAGGGCGCGGCCGGCAACGCCGAGGGCTTTCGCGACACCTTCCACAGAATCGCCGAAGTCGAGGAGCTGTTCGGCGCCTACAGCAAGGCGACGCTGCCAGCGGACGTGCGCAACGCTTTCGAGCAGCGCGTGCTGGCACTCATTCCCGTCCCCACGCTGGAGGCGATGCCCGCCTGGAAGACGCTGCTCAGCCGCCAACTTGTGGTGAAGATCGCCGCTCTGCCGCCCCGCGAGCGGCGGCGCCAGCTCGAGGAGCGCCTGGCCCGGGAACCGAAGAGCCTCGAGTGGAACCTGATGCTCGCCGACCTCGATCTCGCCGAAGACAAGACGGCGGCGGCCATCGCCCGCGCCGAGCAGGTGGCACTGCTCGGCCCCCAGGACCCGCGGGCGCTCTGCCTGCGCGGCCTCGCCCGGGCGGCTGGCAAGCGCTGCGCCGAAGCACTCGCCGACCTCGAGCCTTGCCCGCTCAGGGACCGCGAGCCGCGCTACGCGGCCGCCCTCCTCTCTTGCCGTGTTGAGCTGGCGCAGTGGAGCAAGGCCGAGGAGCAGCTGCGCGCTCTCCCGCCCGCCTTGCAGCAAGAGCGCAAGATCGCCTCCCTGGCCGCGCGGGTGAAGCAACATGCGAGCGCCCCCACTCCACCTGCTTCGTCTCCTCCACCTGCTCCAACTGCTTCAAACAGCGCGTCGGCCGCGAAACAGGCCCCCGCTCCACCCGGTCCACCTGTTTCACCTGCTGCCAACACGGCACCGGCCGCGAGACCTGCCCCAACAGGGAAGCTGCCGGAGAGGCCACCCGCGGGCTCACCCGGCGCCGGCGTGGGCTCAGGCGCTACCGCCGGATCACCCAGCTCTACCGCGGGCGCAACCAACGGGGGCGCGGCGACCCCCGGGGGGCGCGTGCGAAGCGTCCCCTCTGCCGCTCCCCCGGACCCGCCGTCGGCAACGGAGCGCGCGGCCATGGTGCGGGCGCGGCACATCCTCGACACTCAGAGCCAGGTCAGCGAATTGCGCGAGGCGCTGCGGCTCGCCCGCGAGGTGGCCGACGCCCACCCCGACGCGAAGGAGGCGCAGTATCTGGCCGGCGAGGCCGCCTACCGCAACGCGCGCTGGAAGGACGCCGCCGGCTACTTCCGGCGCGCCGGCGAGCCGGGCAACGATCGCCCCGACCTGCTCTTCTACTTCGCGGTTTCACTCTACGAGATGGGAGACCAGCCGGCAGCCGCCGCGCTGCTCAGGCGGTCGCTCCCCAACTTGAAGGGGAACGCTTACATCGACTCTTATGCCAAGCGCATCCTGGGGGCGTCGGGGCAGTGATCTTGGCGGGCGGGGCGCGCTTGCGCTAGGATAGGCAAGAAGGAGAGGGCTTCGACATGAGAACGATCCGATTCGTCGCGGCAGGGTTGCTCTTCGCTTCAGCCGCAGGCGCGCAGATCATCTCGCTGGTCAAGGCCGAGCCCGACTGCATTCCGGCCGAGAAAAACGGGCGGGTGGTCGCGGCCGCCACCGGGCTCAGCACCAGCCAGGTCATGCGCATGTACTTCCGCTGGAGCGAGGACGGCACCGCCGACAAGGACCAGAAGCCGTACTACTGGATCGACATGGAGACCGATCCGAATGGCCGCTACTGGGCGATCCCGCCCAAGCCGGAGCAGCGCAATCACGTCCTCGAGTACTTCACCGCGGCCTTCGTCCCGCCCGACCGGATCGCGTCGCGGACTCCGGTCAAGTTCGCCAAGGTGACCAAGAACTGTCAGCCCAACCTCGACGCCCGCGAGGCCGGGGTCTCCGCCAACCTCACCATCGGCGAGACCACTCCCGATCAGCAGAAGAGGAAGGTCTGGGGCTTCCTCTGTGACGGCATCGCGACGCGCATCAACGCTCAGGGTATCCGGCGTGCCGACGAGGCCTGCCGCACTTGCGTCGTCGCCTGGTGGCTGAACCCGGGGATCATCAACCCGATCCTCGGCGCCACCGTCGCCGGCGGTGTCGTCGGGGGGAATATCATCTCCGACACGACAGAGCCCTCCCCGTCGCGGCCGCCGGGGCGCTAAGCGCGGGCACCCAGTCGATTGCGGGTCGAGACCCGCGCGCCCCACCGATCGCGGGTTGGGGGCAACTCCCGCGCCATGACCATACCCTTCCCCGCTCCATCTCCCAGCAGCGGCAGCACCGCCGGGGCCTCCGATCACCTCATCGCGCCGCATGGCGGCCTGCTGGTCAACCTCCTCGCCGTTCCCGAAAGGTCCGCGGAGCTCAAGGCCGCGTCGCGCGACTGGCCGTCGTGGGACCTCACCCCGCATCAGCTCTGCGACCTCGAGCTCCTCCTCAATGGCAGCTTCTCGCCGCTGACCGGCTTCCTGGGGCGCGCCGACCACGACTCGGTCTGCCAGCGCATGCGGCTCGCCGACGGCACCTTGTGGCCGCTGCCGGTGGCGCTCGGGGTGCCGCGCGAGCTGGCGGCAAAGCTGGTCACGGGCCGGAGCGTCCTCGCCCTGCGCGACGTGGAGGGAGTGATGCTGGCCGCCCTGCACGTCGCCGAGGCATGGGAGCCGGACCTCAACGCGACCGCGCAGGCGAGTTTCGGGACCGCCGATCCGGCGCACCCCGGCGCCGCCGAGCTGCTCTTGCGGACACATCCGGTTTTTCTGGCTGGCAAGCTCGAAGGGGTGCAGCTGCCGGTCCATCACGATTTCCGCTCGCTCCGCCTGGGACCGACCGAGCTGCGCGCCGACTTCGCGCGCGAGGGTTGGCGGCGAGTGGTGGCATTCCAGACCCGCAACCCGATGCACCGCGCCCACTGCGAGCTCGTCCTGCGCGCCGCCAAGGAGGCGCAGGCGAATCTCCTGATCCACCCCACGGTCGGCATGACGAAAGCGCGCGACCTAGATCACTACACCCGCGTGCGCTGCTACCAGGCCATCCTCCACCGCTTCCCGCAGCACACCGCCAAGCTCGCGCTGCTCGCCTACGCGATGCGTATGGGCGGCCCGCGCGAGGCGCTGCTCCACGCCATCGTCCGCAAGAATCACGGCTGCAGCCATTTCATCGTCGGCCGCGACCACGCCGGCCCGGGAGTCGACGTGGCCGGCAAGCCCTTCTACGGCCCCTACGACGCCCAGGAGCTGCTGCGCTCCCATGAGCGGGAGCTGGGGGTCGAGATGGTGCCGTTCAGGCATCTGGTCTATGTCGAGGAGCTCGACAGCTACCTCGCCGCCGAGGAGGTGCCCGCCGGCAAGCGGACGCTCGACATCTCGGGCACCGAGCTGCGGAGGCGGCTGGCCGAAGGGCGGGAGCTGCCGGCCTGGTTCACCTTCCCCGAGGTCGCCGTCGAGCTACGCCGCACGCATCCGCCGCGCCACCGGCAGGGCTTCACGGTCTTCCTGACCGGCCTCTCGGGAGCGGGCAAGTCGACGATCGCCAACGTGCTGGTGGTCAGGTTCATGGAGGCCGGCGGGCGGCCGGTGACGCTGCTCGACGGCGATATCGTGCGCAAGCACCTCTCCTCCGAGCTCAACTTCTCCAAGGCGCACCGCGACATCAACATCCGCCGCATCGGTTTCGTCGCCTCCGAGATCACCAAGAACGGCGGCATCGCGATCTGCGCCCCGATTGCCCCCTACGACGGCGTGCGGCGCGAGGTGCGGTCGCTGGTCGAGCCCGGCGGCGGCTTCGTGCTCGTGCACGTGGCAACGCCGCTCGACGTCTGCGAGGAGCGGGACCGTAAGGGTCTCTACGCCAAGGCGCGTGCAGGTCTGATCAAGGAGTTCACCGGCATCTCGGACCCCTACGAGGCGCCGGCCGACGCCGACGTGACGATCGACACCACGGCGCTGTCGCCCGAGGAGGCGGCGCAGGAGATCCTGCTCTACCTCGAGCGGCAAGGCTACGTCGGGGCCAACATGGCGGCGCAACCGTAGGACGGTCCCACCCTCGGCCGGAGCCATCGCGCCTCTTGAAGCTTTGACTGCCATAGGTTGCGTAGTCTCCCCCTCTTCTGCGACAATCTCCTCGCGACCGCAGCTCATGCTAGAGGCAGCTGTACTGACGTGCCGATCCTCAAGTCCGAAGTAGCCCTCTTTCCGCCAGACCTTTTCGCTCTGCCGGCCCGGATGACCCCGTGGCGGGTCGCCTACGTGCGGAGCCGCCAGGAGAAGGCGCTGGCTCGCCACCTGCTGCGGCACGCCGTCGCGTTCTACCTGCCGCTCGAGGAAAAGCTCGTTCAGCGAGCGGGGCGGCGCTTCGTCTCGCAACTGCCGCTCTTCCCCGGCTACGTTTTTTTCCGCGGCGCCGTTGCGGAGCGCCTGACGGCGCTGGCCAGCGACCGCGTGGCTTCGGTCCTCGATGTGCTGGATCAGACCCAGCTGGACGCCGAACTGCGCGCCCTATGGCGCCTCCAGGAGAGCGGCGCCGCTCTCGTCTCCCACCCCTACCTGGGACCGGGCGACCTGGTGCGGGTGGTGGAAGGACCGTTCCAGGGCCTCTCCGGGACGGTCCTGCGCGAGAAGGGTCGGACGCGGCTGGTGGTCTCGGTGACCTTCCTGCGCCGGTCGGTGGCGGGCGAGTTCGAGCGCCAGGCGCTCGCCCCGGCCCGGCCCGGTCGGGACCCGGCACGCGAGATCGAAGGCTCGGCAAGCTGGCGCCATCGCGCCGGCTGAGCGGCCTGCATCGGGCGGTGACCGATGCAGGCGGAAAGAGATGATCGAAGAGGGGGGTCGCGTCAGCCCTCTTCTTTCCACTTGTGTCGGTGGCCGTACACCGAAGAGGGCGAAGCTTATCCATGTCTAGTGGCGTCCTGCGCCGATGACGGTCCCGCGCCGCGACCTGCTGTTCGTCTCCGCCGGGCTTGGACTCGACGGCGGCGGTCGCGCGCTCGCCGGCCGGCTCCTCGCCGCGAGCTGCGCCGCCTTCGCCGGCGAGCGCGGCATCGGCTTCAGACTGCTGTCGCTGCGGGGCCTTGACGGCTTTTCCGGTGACACTCGGGCGCGGAGCTTCTCCGGCCACCAGGGGGCTCTTGCCCTAGCAGTCTGGCGCCGGCAGCTCGCGCGCGGCAACAGCCACCGGGTTGCCTGCGTCTATGACCTGCTGGGACCAGCGCGGCTCCAGGCCTGGCTGCCCGCCCCGCTGCGCGCCCCGTATCTACTATTCATACACGGCATCGAGGTCTGGCGCCGGCTTTGCGGCGACCGCCGCCGCGCCCTGAAGAACGCCACCATCCGCCTTGCGAACTCGGACCACACTCTCCAGGGCGCGGCGCGGGCGAACCACGGGCTCGGCGCCGTCGAGATCCTCCCCCTCTGCCTCGAGGAGAGGCCAGCCGCGGGAGAAGTGGACACTTCGCTCCTCGACCGCGCCGGGCGGGGCTACCTTCTGATCGCCGGTCGGATGGCGGCGACCGAGCGCTACAAGGGGCACGACCAGCTCCTTGACGCGCTGGCGAGCCTGGCCGCGGAGCGGTCCGGTGTCCGTCTCGTGGTGGCCGGCGGCGGCGACGACGGGCCGCGCCTGGAGGCGCGGGCGGCGGCCCTGGGGCTCGGCGGCCAGGTGCTGTTCACCGGCTTCGTGAGCGAGGCGACGCTGGTCGAGTTGTACCGCCGTGCCGCCGTCTTCGTCATGCCCAGCCGCGGCGAAGGCTTCGGTCTCGTCTACCTAGAAGCCATGCGGGCCGGCAAGCCGTGCGTGGCGGCACGCGCCAGCGCGGCGGCGGAAGTGGTCGCCGACGAAGAGACTGGGCTTCTGGTCGACCCGCTCGACCCGCGGGAGCTCGCCGCCGCCCTGGGCCACCTGCTCGCCGACCCGGAGCTCGCCCGCGGCATGGGCCAGGCGGGGCGCCGGCGCTTCGAGCAGCTCCACACCCCGCGGCGCTTCCACGCGCGGCTGTGGCCACACCTCGACCGCCTGACCGAAAGCCCGCATGTGCGGCATCAACGGCATCCTTAGCCTCGGCGCGGATGCACCGCCGATCGACCACACCGAGTTGGTGCGGACGCGCGACGCCATGGCCTCCCGCGGCCCCGACGGGTCCGGTGTCTGGGTGTCCGAGGACGGCCGGGTGGGACTCGCCAACCGCCGGCTCGCTATCCTCGACCTCACCCCGGCCGGCGCCCAGCCGATGGCCGACCACGACGGCCGCTACCGCATAGTCCTCAACGGCGAGATCTACAACTTCCGTGAGCTGCGCCAAGACCTCGAGCGCCAAGGCTACGTCTTCCGCTCACAGAGCGACACCGAGGTCCTGCTCGCTCTCTACTCGCGCGAGGGTAAATCGATGCTGCGCCGGCTGCGCGGCATGTACTCCCTGGCGCTCTGGGACGACGCGGAGCGTACGCTTCTTCTGGCGCGCGACCCTTACGGAATCAAGCCGCTCTACTACGCGCTCGACCGCCATTACCTGCGATTCGCCTCCCAGGTCAAGGCGCTCGAGGCCGGCGGCGCGGTGAGCGCCAGCGTGGACCCCGGCGGCCTGGTCGGGTTCCTGCTCTGGGGTTCGGTACCCGAGCCGCTAACCATACGGCGGGCGGTTCGCGCTCTTCCGGCGGGGCATCTCCTCGAGGTGCGCGACGGCAGCGCCGGCGGTCCCGAGCCACACTACCGCTTCGGCGACGCGGCGCCGGCGGCGGAAATGGACCTGGCCGCCGCGTTCGCGGACTCGGTCCGCGCCCACCTGGTCTCCGACGTGCCGGTCGCGATCTTCCTCTCGGGCGGGCTCGACTCCAGCCTGCTCGCCGCGCTCGCGCGGCGGAACCTCCCCGAGCCGCCGATCACCTTCACGCTCTCGTTCGATCTGCTCGCCGGCACACCGCTCGACGAGGCCCCCCTCGCCGCCGAGACCGCCCGCCGCCTGGGCACACGGCACGTCGAGCGCCGGGTTGGGCGCGAGGACTTCGCGCGTCTCTGGCCGGCGGCAACGGCAGCGATGGACCAGCCCTCAATCGACGGCTTCAACGTCTACCTTGTGAGCCACGTCGCGCACGAGGCGGGACTCAAGGTGGCTCTCTCAGGGCTCGGCGGCGACGAGTTGCTCGGGAGCTACCCGTCCTTTCGCGACGTGCCGCGCGGCGCGAAGTGGGCCCGCCGGACCGCGCGCGTGCCGGGCATGGCTGCAGCCTGGCCGGCCCTCGCGCACGGCCTCGCGCCCTCTCGGCCCAAGCTCGCCGGCTTACTCCGCCACGGCGCCTCCCTCGCCGGCGCCTACTTCCTGCGCCGCGGCCTCTTCCTGCCCGAGGAGCTCCCCGACCTGATCGGCCGAGACGCGGCAGCCGAGGGCCTCGCCGCCTACGACCCGGTCACCGACGCGGCGGCCACTCTCGACGCTCCGCGTAGCGGCCATCCCGGCGAATCCGAGGACGCCTGGCTGGGCGTCCACCTGCTGGAGTCGGCGCACTACATGCGCAACCAGCTCCTGCGCGACGCCGATTGGGCCTCGATGGCGCACTCCCTGGAGCTGCGCGTGCCCCTGGTGGACACGCGGCTGCGGGATGGTCTCGCCCGACGCGGCTTCGCGGACGTGCGCGCGAGAAGCAAAGCTGAAGTGGTGCGCCAAGTGGCTCCAGAGCTGCCCGAGGCAGTTTTCGCGAAGCGGAAGAGCGGGTTCTACGTGCCTGTCGTGCCGTGGCTCGCCGGTACCGGAATCACGCAGGGTACGGGCTCCGGCCTCGGGTCCAGGCAGCTGGCTCGGCGCCTGCTGCTGGACAATGGCATGGTCAGCTGTGCGTAGGTTGCTGGCAGAGGCGCTGCCCGACCAAGGCTTGGCTTCGACCAAGCCGCTGCGGTCACGCGCTCTGGAATGGGCCGGCATACTGTCCTCCTACTTCGGCAGTCAGACCCTTACACAGCTGCTCGGCGTCGCCTCTGGGCTGCTCCTTGTGCGCTTCATGCCACTGCAAGAGTTCGCGCTTTACACCTTGGCCACATCGGCAGTGACCATCTTTACCCTCAGCACGGACCTTGGCAGCACGGCATCGCTCGTTCATTTCTTCCGCGAGGCGGCCAAGGAAGGAGAAGACTTCCGAGGCTACCTCTCGGCCGTTCTCTCGTTGCGGCGAGCCGTGTTCCTCGTGGGGGCAATCATCGTCCTGCTGGTGCTGCCGGCCGCCGCTGCGCGGAAAGGATTCGCTCTCCGCGCATCGTTCGCAGTGACTGCCGCCGTGTTGGTTGCCGTCTGGCTCCAGATCGTGTCGTCACCGCGACTGCTTGCTCTCAGGCTCACCGGGCACTACGGGGATTCCTACCGCGCAGAGATCTGGGGCGGCGCCCTGCGCCTGATCCTGACACTCGCCATGCTGGCCTCGGCGTTCCTCCAGGCATGGGCTGGCATCGCGGCCTCGGCGCTCGGGGTCATGCTGACGGCGCACCTCGCCGACTCCCCCGCGGCCCACGCCGAGGCGCGCGCGATCGAGAAAGCAGCCTTCCGGAGGCGGATCCTGCGATTCCTGCTGCCTACTCTTCCGAGCGCCCTCTTCTTCTCGGTCCAGGGTCCTCTGACAGTCTGGCTCTGTGCCACCTTCGGCACCACCCACAATATCGCAGAGGTCGGCGCCCTGAGCCGGCTCGGCCTTATCGTCGGGCTGCTCTCGGGCCTATCCGGAGCCGTGCTTCTTCCGCGGCTCGCATCGATCAAAGACGACCGGCTCTTCCGTGTCCGCTCTCTCCAGTTCGCGCTCCTCCTCTCAGTCCTCGCAGGCCTGATCCTGGCAGGCGCCGTCGCCGCCCCCAAGGCATTCCTCGCGCTCCTGGGGCCGCACTACTCAGGCCTGCAGACCGAGCTTCTGTTGCTGATCGCCGGCTCCGGGCTGACCCTTGTCGGCGGCTATACCGTGAGCGTGAACTTTGCCCGCGGCTGGACGAGGTTCCAGCCTCTGACTCTCGTGGTCGAGGTAGCTACCCAGGCCGCATTGGTCGCTGTCCTTCCCCTCTCCCGGACCTCGGGGGTGCTGCTGTTCATGCTCTTGAGTGCTGCGACCGGCCTCACCCTCCAGCTGGTCGTTCTCTTTCTCGGATTCCGGCGGCCGGCGTGGGTCAGGTGGATCTGAGTTGGAATTCTCCACGCCAAGACGTCCTCGGATACGAGCCCGCTGGCTACCAGGCCACTGGCTGGAGGCGCTGCTCGCCTTTCACGCCCGCCAGGCCGGTCTGGTGTCGGTTCACGGTCACAACGTTCTGATCGGCGGCCTCCACGCCGGCGCGATCGTGATTGATGTCGGCGCCCACACCGGGGAGTTCACGCGCCCGCTCCTTCGGCTGGGCTGCACGTGCTATGCCGTGGAGCCGGTAGCCTGGTTGTTGGCGCAGCTCGAAGACCAGCCGGGTCTGAGGAAGTTCTGCCGCGCCATTGCCGCCACGAACGGCGAAGTGTCGTTGCACCTTTCCCGCAATCCAGAGGCCAACAGCGTCTTCGACTCCATCGCCCGCCGGTTTGGCAGCGCCGGAACGATAACCACACGCTCCACGACGCTCGCCGCGTTCCTAGACGAGGTCGGGATCCGCGAGGTCGACGTACTCAAGCTGGACATCGAGGGCTCGGAGGTGGCTGTCCTGGAATCCATTCCTGCGGATCTGCTTGCAAGGACCGGCCAGATCTCCGTCGAGTTTCACGACCTCCTGGAAGGCTTCGGCGAGGCCGACACGATCCGCCGAGTCAGGCGCCGGCTTTCCCGCGCGGGCTTTCGCTGCCTGGTCCTTTCCAGGGCCTCCGGACACCACGGCGACACTCTCTTCGTCAACCGGCGGCGCACTATCCTGCCGCTAGGCGCTCGCGTCAATCTGTTTCTCATGGACCGCGTCACCGCCCCCCTCCGCGCCGGCCTTCATCGTCTATCAACCGCGCTTCGCTAATGTCAGGCCACCCTTCCCCGCCAGCGCCGCTCTCCGACTCACGAATGCAGGGCTGCCAGGTAATCGACGCCCACCGCAGACTCTTGGATAGCGCCCAGGGCGCAGCCGCTTTGAACCCTTTCAACCGACTGCGGTCACGAGCGTGCCATTCTCTGGCCTATCGTTCAGCGTGGGCCTACAGGAGGCTCGCTGGCGCGCTGCCGATTCGGCCATCGAGGCCCAAGCCCGAGATGCCTCTCACCTACCTTACCTTCGGCGGCGTCGCTCACGCTGAGATGCTTCGTGAGTCCCTGGCATCTCTCTGTCGAGCGTGGCCTGCGCTACCTCGACTGCGAGTTGTGTCCGACGATTCGCTGAGCCGCACCAAAGCCGAGGAACTTCTAAAGTGGTGGCCAACTCCGTGGAAGTTCCTATCCTGGCGGGACTTCCTCCCCAAGTTGACAAACCCTAACCTCGTGGCTTTCGCCACTCGTGAGCCTATGGGCAGGAAGCTCGCGGCGATCGCTGACAGCGCGCTGGAGGGCCCAACGCTTTACAGCGATGTCGATGTTCTCTGGTTCCGATTCCCTCCAAGTATCAATCATTTCATGTCCAGCGAGAGTCCGGCACTCGCTATGTCGCCGGATACACAGCCTTCATATGATAAAGCCTTGGTTCCGAGTTTGTTGCCGCACCTGGCTAGCCGGCCGTTCTACTGCGCGGGACTCCTCTACGCCTCCGGCGATTTCTTGAATACCTGCCAGGCAGCAGACCTTCTCGCGTATGCGGCAGACCACGGCATTGGCGTCACAGAGCAGACGATCCTTGCCGCGGTCGATCATGAACTCGGCGGCGTCTCCTGGCCGTCGGGCGAAATCGCACTGCTCGACGACGACCGCTTCTCTCTTGCGCCTTCGTTCATCAACACTCGCTGGGCGGCAAGACACTACGTTGGCCAGGTGCGTCACATCTTTTGGCGGGACGCTCTCGCTCTGCGCCTGGGCATCCAGAGCGTTTGACGTGTTCGTGCCGCCTGATGCCCACGAACCGACCGAACCCACGCTGGAACAGAATCTGAAAAACACTGCTGAATCTCGCGCGGCGAGGATCACCGCTGGCCCTGAACGCCTCGCCTTCGTGCTTCTCGTCGTATCGGGTGTCGTCTGCCTATTTCAGGCCGCATCCACTATCAGGCGCCTGACGTCAGCGACGACGGTCGTGGAGGTTGGCCTCCAGAATGCATTGCTCACCTGCCATGGCGAGCGCATCGCCGGCGTCGTCAACCAGCACCTACCTCCCTACCGCCTCCAATGGGACGGCCAGCCTCCGCGAGTCACTTTGGTGCGCAAGCCTGACGGGCGCGTGGTCGCGGCCCAGGTTCTCAGCCTGGCAAGCCTTTACGCCAACCGCAATGCAGTAGTCTGGACTCCGCGCGACGGCTACAAGCTCACCGAAGATCGCTGCGAATTCGTCCTAGCAGTGCAGAGTTGCGGCGACAAACAGCACAACTTGGCCCTCCGCTTCGAGGTACCTCCCTCCCGCGCTGGTCTGTTCCTCTGGGGCTTCGCCGCGGCCGCGCTCTTTGCCATTTCTCTGATCGTTCACATCGCCAATGGCATAGCCCAAGCTTCTCCGTCGCAGACCGTTACCATGATCCTGCTCGCAGCAAGGCGTACTGCTTTCGTGCTTCTCTCCGTGACCGCCTTCGTCATCCTTTTCCCCGGTCCACCGTGGCTTTCCGGCGACACCGACGCCGCCTCTATACATTCCTTCGCCGCCGCCACCGACCATCCTGAGGCCTTCCGGCGCGACGCCCTCTTGGGTGATCCCTCGAATTTCACCTACTACACGCCGCTCTATGTGATGCTTGCGCGGGCCGCCAACGCCGCGGGTTTGCCCTACGAAACCAGTCGCGCGCTGCTGGGCGCTATCGCAACCTGGATTGGGCTCACGGCATACAATCGGCTCTTTTCGCTACTAGCGGGATCGCGGCTTGTCGGGTTCATCGCCTCTCTGGCGGTCTGGCTGCTGTCGGCGGGTTATCCGCCAAATGAGCACTGGGCGTTCCCCATGGGCCTCCCGCGCGCTGTCTTCGCGGCGTTGATGCCTGTCGTTCTACTGCTGACGCTGCGCGTCCGTCATAGACCCGGCCTCTGGTGGCAACCAGCCGCAGCTAGCGGCCTACTCTTCAACGTGCATCCCGCCAGCTCGCCCGCGCTAACCGCTGCAATTCTGGCCGGTCTAATCTTGGTGCCCTCCGCCAGCATCCGCGAGAAGGTTCGCGGCGCCGTGGTCGCCACCTTGGCTGCTATCGTCACAATGGCGCCCTTTGCTCTATTTTATGCGACGCGCCGTGTCGCCTACGCAGGCCAGGGCGAGCACCTCGTCGGAGAGCTGGCCAAGATCATGCCGGCATTCGCTCCCAGGGAGTTTTTTCGGGCCAGCCTTCACATGATTCTTTTTACACCGCGCTACTGGCTCCTCTGCGCTGGTCTGTGCGCTCTCGCGCTGTGGTGCAGGACCAGACCTGCGGTCCGTGTCTTTCTTGGAATGCTTCTTGGCTTTGCGCTCGTGGCGTTCGTGATGCCTACTATCGATTGGAGTTTGGCGGACCGCTTCGGACGGATGCCCTCCCAGATCGGCCTGATTAGGAACATCCGCTACATCGACGTTGTACTGATGACGACAGTGGTCCTCGCAGCCCGGTACCTTCCGCACCGGACCACGACTAGCCCGTTGATTTTACGCGTCACCTGCAAGAGAGGTCCCAAACAACTTCTTGACGGTCGATTCTTGCTCTCGACAACGCAGCTGCGAGCTTGCGCGGTCATCCTGGCTTGTTTTTTCTTGACCTTCACTACGACGCTGCGTTCCGTCATCGTGGGCCTCGAAGAATCGACAAGAGCCCTTAGCGGCCATCCATCGGAGGTACCGGCGGCAAGGCTCGAACTTCTCTACGCCTTGCGCTCGCTGCGCGGCAACGATCAGCGAGCTCTGGTGCCCTTCGACCTCGACTTCGTCCGCGAATACGGAGTGCCGCTTGCCCTGACCTGGAAGGACCCGGACACACTGTCTTGGACACACCCGCTTGAGATGATCAAGAGCCAGCGCTTGCTCGATCGCGCGAACACTATTTTGGCGGGCCCGGTGACGGGATCTCGTATCGAAGAGCTCGCCAACCTGATGAAAGCGGAGATCATTGTGATTGAGCGCTGGAGAGCCGCGCCGGATCTGCAAGACGACCCGCGGCTACTCTTCGCCAACAGCCGCTATCTAGCCTTTGCCAGCGCGCCTGGATCGTCGAGCTTTCTTCAGCCCACCCATCAGGCGCGATTGCGCTGGCCAGGTGCCGGAGCGCGAGACGCGGGTGTGACGCGTCCGCCTGGCGTGGCCGCCGTCCCGCTCTGGATCGAGGCGGGGGGAGACGCATGAGGTCGTGGGTCGAGCTTGCGCTCACCCGCGCGCCCTGGATCTACAGCCAGTTGCTGCGCCGTCGGCGCCAGGTCGATCACGATCGGCTCGCCTTCGTGGCAGTGATCCGCCGCGGGGACGTGGTGTTCGACATCGGCGCCAATCAGGGCAGCTACACGCTGCTCTTCTCGCACCTGGTGGGCCGGCACGGCCGGGTGCACGCCTTCGAGCCGATGCCGCCGACCTTTGCGGCTCTTGCGGCGCACCTCGACCGCGTGGCGCACTTCGACAACGTGGTGGCGAACGACTGCGCCCTGGCGGCCCGCGAAGGCGAGCTGCGGCTCTTCATGCCCGGCTCGGACCATGCGCAGGCCGCGATCGTGCCCCACGCCGCCGGCTCCTGGACGCGGGTCGCAGAAGTGCGAAGCTACCCTTGCCGGGCGGCAACGGTCGACGGCTATCTGCGGGCACGGGGAGAGGCGCCTCCGGACTTCGTCAAATGCGACGTCGAGGGGGCCGAGCTGCGGGTCCTCGAGGGGGCGTGCGAGACGCTGCGCAGCCGCCCGCCGCTGCTTTATCTCGAGATCAACCCCGACTGGACGCGCAGCTTGGGCTACGCGCCGCCCGACCTCGCCCGCTTCCTGCAAGGGTTCGGTTACACGCGGCTCGCTCTCATCGAGCACGTCGTGGACTGCAGTTTGGCGGCCGAGGTGCGGCCGCTCGACGACCCGCTGCGCGAGCTGGCCGCCTTCCGCGGCTCGGCCAATCTGCTCTGCGCCGTGCCCGAACTCCACGCCGCGCGGCTGCGCCGCCTGCTCGCGGCGGCAGGGCTAAGGGGAGCCGCGCCGCGCCGTGGCGGCGGCGGTGGCGGCACCTCCGCGCCGGCGGGGCGCGGCGACGGCGAGGCGCCATGAACCTGGTGCAGATCGTCCCCCAGCTGGCGCCCGTGCCCGACGGCGTCGGCGGCTACGCGACGGCGCTGGCCCAGGGGCTGGCGCGCGAGTGCCTCGCTTCGCGCTTTCTGGTCGCCGCTTCCAGCGAGCCGGCGGCGGCGGACGGCGGGCTCCCCGGAACGGCGGCGCTTTCAGCGCGGCAGCACAGCGCTCACGCCCTGGCCCGCCTGCTCGCTGAAAGCGGCGCCGAGCTCGCGCTCGTACACTACGTGAACTATGGCTATCACCCCCGGGGATGCCCGTCCTGGCTCGTCGACGGGGTCGCCCGCTGGCGAGCCGCCGCCCGCGGGCGCCGCCTGGTGACCATGTTTCACGAGGTCTACGCCAGCGGCCCGCCGTGGCGCAGCTCCTTCTGGCTCTCCCCCGTCCAGCGGCGGCTCGCCGCGCGGCTACTGCATGCCAGCGACGGTGCCGCCACCAGCCTCGGCCTCTACGCCCGCATGCTCGACCGCTGGCGGCCGCGGCAGGCGGTCGTGGTGGCACCGGTCTTCTCGGCGGTGGGCGAGCCGGCCGAGCTTCCCGCTCCCGAGGAGCGGCGGCCGCGCCGCCTGGTGGTCTTCGGCGGCGCCGGCAACCGGCGGCGCGCCTATGGCGAGCTGCGCCAGCTCCTCGCCGCCGCCTGCCAGGCGCTGGAGGTCGCCGAGATCGTCGACCTTGGACCGGCCATCGACGAGGTGCCCGAAAGCCTTGCCGGCCTGCCGGTGCGGGCGCTGGGATCGCGGCCGGAAGGCGAGGTTAGCGCGATTCTCCGCCGCGCCTACGCCGGCTTTCTCGCCTACCCGACGCCGTTCCTGCCCAAGTCGACGGTCTTCGCAGCCTACTGCGCGCACGGGCTGGTGCCGGTCTGCGCCTGGCCGCACCGCGTCCGCCAGCCGGCGCTCGAGCGGCCGCCCTGCTGGGATGCCGGCGCCGAGGCCGCACCCGCCGACCCCGCCGCGCTGGCGGCGCGGGCGCGGACCTGGTACGCCGGCCACGACCTGGCGCGCCAGGCTGCCGCCTTCCGCGCCCTGCTCTGCGAAGCGCAGCCCGGGACCCGCGCGTCACAATCGCGGGTTGCGACCGGCGGGCCACAGACGCGGGCTGGGACCCGCGCGCCTGAAGACGCCGGCACGGAACGCGAGAGTTGAAGATCCTGCTCTACTCGCCGGCTTTTCTGCCCAACGTGGGGGGGCTCGAGATCAACGTCGCTCAGCTCGCCGAACGGTTCGTGCTGGCCGGCCACGAGGTGACGCTGGCCACGCGCACGGCAGGGCGCGGCCTGGATCGCTTCGCGTTCCGCGTTCTGCGCCGGCCGCGGCCTGCGGCGCTGCTGCGCGCCGTGCTGGCATGCGACGTCTTCTTCCAAGCCAACGTCAGCCTGCGCGGCCTCTGGCCGCTGCTCCTGGTGCGCCGGCCCTGGGCGGTCTCCCACCACAGCTGGTACCGCCGACCCGACGGCCGTATCGCCTGGCAAGATCGCTTGAAGCGTCGGCTGCTGCGCTTCGCCGCCGTCTCGATCGCGGTGAGCCGGGCGCTGGCGGAAGACCTCGAGACCCCTTCGCTGGTCATTCCCAACCCATATCGGGACGCGCTCTTCCGCATCGTGCCCGACGTGGTGCGCGACGACGACCTCGTCTTCGTCGGCCGGCTGGTCTCGCAGAAGGGCGTCGACCTGCTGCTCGCCGCGCTCCGGCGGCTCGCCGAGCGCGGTCTGCGGCCGCGCCTCTCCGTCGCTGGGGATGGCCCCGAGCTCTCCGCCCTACGCGCTCAGGCCGAGCGGCTGGGCCTCGCCGGACAGGTCAAGTTCAGCGGCATCGTGGAGGGCGAGGAGCTGGTGCGCCTGCTCAACCGCCACCGCATCCTGGTCGTCCCCTCGCGCTATCACGAGCCCTTCGGCATCGTGGCGCTCGAAGGCATCGCCTGCGGCTGCGCGGTGGTCGGATCGGCTGGCGGCGGCCTGCCGGAGGCCATCGGCTGCTGCGGCCGCACCTTCGCCAACGGCAACATCGAGGAGCTGGCGGATCTCCTGGCAGATCTGCTCGCGCGGCCCGAGGAGCTGGAGCGGCTGCGCGCCGGCGCCGCCGAACACCTTTCGCGGCACCGCAGCGACCGGATCGCCCGCCTCAATCTGGCGGCGCTCGGCGAGGCGGTCACGGCCGCACGGCAGCGCCGGCATGCTTCCACCGGGAAGGCGCTGTAGATGGATTCGCGCTTCCTGCTCATCTGCGTCGGCCTGTTCGCCGCCCTCTGGGCGATCTTCAACTGGCGCCGGGCGCTGCAGCTCGCGATGGTGCTCATCGTGGTCGAGGGAGCGATCCGCAAGTGGCTCTTTCCGGGGGCGCAGGACCTGGTCTACCTGGGCAAGGACGTGATCCTGCTGGGCACCTATGCCGGCTTCATTCGCCAGCGGGCTAGCCTGCGCTACCGGCCGCCGCCGCTCGTCGTCCTCTACAGCGCGCTCGGCGCCGGCGCCGCCTTTGGCCTGCTGCAGATCTTCAACCCGCAGCTTCCCAACCTGCTGGTCGGGGCGTTCGGCTTCAAGGCCTACTTCCTATACGTGCCGCTTCTTTTCGTGGTGCCGGCGGCCTACCAGAGTGATCGCGAGCTGGTGCGCTTCCTGCGCCGCTACATCGTGCTCTCGATCCCGGTCGGGATCCTCGCCGCGGCGCAGTTCCTGAGTCCCTCGTCGAGTCTCCTCAACACTTACGCCAGGGGAGAGACCGGCTCCAGCTACATCTCCACTTTCGGCTCCTCGGAGTTCGTGCGCGTCACCGGTACCTTCGCCTACATCACCGGCTACGCCTCCTACCTGGTCGCCATGTCGATCCTCGTGCTCGCCTACCTGGCGGCGGCGCAGTGGCGGCTGCGCCGCAGCGTCGTGATCTATGCGGCACTCGGCATGACTCTGCTTGGCATGCTGATGGCCGGCTCGCGCGGGCCGGTCCTCATGCTCGCGCTGCTCTTTCCCGTCTACTGGTGGCTGGCCGTGATCCGCGGCGGACAGGGAGCGGCTACCTTCGCGCGCCTGCTCGTCGGATTGACCGCGATCGGCGTCCTGGTCGGATCGGTGGGCGGCGACGCGATCACCGCCTTCCGTGGCCGCGCCGCCGGCACCGAAGACATCGCGGCGCGCATCATCGCCCCGTTCACCACGCCGTTCCAGATCATGCAGGCAGCCGGGCCGATCGGCTTCGGGATCGGTGCCACTCACTCGACCGCCAGCGCGGTGACGCCGGGAATCGTACCCTACAGCTGGCTGCACGGTGTGGTGGTCGAGGTGGAGAGCGGCCGGGTCATGATCGAGCTGGGACCGCTCGGGTTCTTCCTCGTCTACTTCGTCCGCATCTACCTGATCGGCTTCGCCCTAAGACAGGTGCTCGCGCTGCGCAGCACTTTCCACCGCGCAGTGGCGACCGCGAGCCTGCTCTTCTTCCTCGCCCAGCTTCCCGGCAGTATCGTTTTCGACATCACCTCCGATTTCTACTACTGGTTCTTTGCCGGCCTGCTGTTGCTGGTGATGCGGCTCGACCGCCTGGCGGTGCCGGCGGCCTCGCGCGCGGTCGCGGCGCCGGCCGCAAAGCAGCCCCGCGGGAGGACCTTCCCGACGCCGGTGGGTGTCCGGAGCATGGGCAGCGGGCGTAGCGCGGGGAGCCGGACGGGACCTATGGAATCTCCCCATCCACGATGAAGATCCTCGTCACTCACCCCGGGCGCCAGCACTCCCACCAGGCTGCGCTGGCGCTCGAGCAGGCGGGGCTGCTCGCCGGATACTGGGCCGGCGTGCCTTCCGTGGCGCGGCAGGGACGGCGCATTCCTGCCGCGCTGCGCCGCCGCTTCGACCGCTACATGCCGGTGCCGATCGAACCGCGCCGGGCGCGCTGGTTTCCGGCGACGCCGGCGCTGCGCCGGATGGGGGACGCTCTCCTGCCGCGCGGCTGGGCCGCCGAGGTCGACTTCTTCGCCTGCCGTCTCTTCGACCGCTGGGCGGCGGCGGGCCTGCGTCGCCTCGACCGCGTCGACGCTGTGATCGCCTGCGAGATCTCGGCTCTTGCGACCTTTCGCACCGCCCGCCGGCTGGGGATCGCCACCATCCTGGACGCCCCGTCGCTGCACCACCGCGCCCAGGACCGGCTGCACCTCACCACCGACTCGCCCGCCCTGCATCGCCGCATCACTCGCATCAAGGATCTGGAGATTGCGCTGGCCGACCACGTGCTGACCGTCTCCGAGCTCGCGCGCGGGACCTATCTCGACGCGGGTGTCGCGGCGGAGCGGGTGCATGCGGTGGCGCTGGGCGCCGATCTCGAGCTGTTCAAGCCGGCTCTCGATCCGCAGCCGCCCGTTTCGCCGCCGACGGAGAGCAGGGCGAGCACGGGCACCGCTCCCGCAGCTTCCGGTTTCGTTTTCGTCTTCTCCGGCGCGACCATCCGGCGCAAGGGGTTCGACCTTCTGCTCGAGGCCTTCGCGCGAGTGAGCGCCGCAGAGCCGGGAGCGCGGCTGCGGATCGTTGGCCCCCGTGGCGACTCCGCTCATCTTCTCGCCACCCATTCGGCGGACCCGATCGTCTACGTCGGCCAGGTGGGGCAGCGAGAGCTCTCCCACGAGCTGCGGCAGGCCGACTGCCTGGTCCTCCCGTCGCGCCACGATTCTTACGGCATGGCCGTCGCCGAGGCTCTGGCCTGCGGGCTGCCGGTCGTGGTCTCGGACATGGTCGGCGCCAAGGAGCTGGTGGCCCCGGGCCGCAACGGCTGGATCGTGCCCGCCGGCGACGCCGCTTCCCTGGCCGAGCGGATGCGGTGGTGCGTCCGCAATCGGCAGGTGCTGCGGGGCATGCGGGAGGAGTGCCGCAGATCGGCGGAAGCGGCGACCTGGGCTTCTTATTACCGCCGCTTCGCCGCGCTGCTGCGCGCCATCGTGGCGGAGAAGGCGGCTTGAAGCTCCTGCACGTCGTCCCGACCTATCTGCCGGCGTGGCGTCACGGCGGTCCGGCGCTGGCGGTGCACGGCTTGTGCAGGGCACTCGTGGCGCGCGGCCATGAGGTGACGGTCTTCACCACCAACGTGCACGGGGCCGGCACACTGGAGGTGCCGCTGGAGGTGCCGGTTCCAACCGATGGGGTTGCGGTCTGGTATTTCCCGGTCGCCTCCCCGCGGCGGCTCTACCGCTCTCCCGCCCTCGGCGCTGCCCTGGCCAGGTGGGTTGCGGATTTCGACCTCGCGCACCTGCACTCGGTCTTCCTCTGGCCCACCGCCGCCGCCGCACGCGCCGCCGAGCGCGCCGCGGTGCCTTACCTGGTCGCTCCCCGCGGCATGCTGGTCGGCGATCTGCTGCGCCGGCGCGGTCGCCTTCGCAAGCACCTCTGGATCCGCCTGGTCGAACGCCGCACCCTGGCGCGCGCGGCCGGCCTCCACACAACGAGCGACCTCGAGGCAGCGGAGGTCGCCCGCCTCGGCCTGGCGCCCACCGCGGTCTATGTAGTGCCAAACGGCGTCGATGTCGAGCCGTGGCACCCGCAGCGCGACGGCGAGCTGGCGGCGCCCGTGCGCGCCGCGCTCGGGCGCCACCCGCTCCTCCTCTTCCTCGGGCGGCTGTCGTGGAAGAAGGGGCTCGACCGGTTGGTCCTGGCCCTGGCTCAAGTCCCGGATGCCACCTTGGCAGTTGCCGGCAACGACGAGGAGGGGTACCGCGCGCACCTCGACGCACTGGCGACCGCGGCGGGGGTCGCCAATCGCATCCTCCACCTCGGTCCGGTCCACGGCGCCGACAAGGCCAGCCTCCTTCATCACGCCGATGCTCTGGTCCTACCCTCCTATTCCGAGAACTTCGCCAATGTCGTGCTCGAGGCGATGGCGGCGGGGCTTCCGTCGGTGGTGACGCCTGAGGTCGGCCTCGCCGGAGTTCTGCAAGAGACCGGGGCCGGAGTGGTCGCCGAAGGAGACCCGCAGTGCTTCGCAGCCGCCCTGCGCGCCCTGCTAGCGGATACCGAGCGAAGGCGAGCCATGGGCCGGCGAGGAGTGATGGCTGCGCGCCGGTTCAGCTGGGAGGCGGTAGCAGCGCGAATGGAGGAGGTCTACGGTGAGATTCTCTCCCGCAACCGGACCGTTGCGAGAGCGGCCAGGCAAACGCTGGCCTCAGGGACGATCAGGTGAGAATCACCTTCCTGGTGGAGCGTCCCACTCAGTTTGAGGCTCCTTTCTTCCGCTACGCGGCCCGTGACGGCCGGCACCAGCTGCGGGTTCTTTTCACCGGCGCCAACCTCGCAAAGCCAGCTTTCGACCCGGAGCTGGGCCACACGGTTTCCTGGGACGTCGATCTCCTGGGTGGCTTTCCGCACTCGGTCGCGCCGCTGCGCGGCCGTGTTGGGTGGCTGGCGCGGGAACTGCGCCGCGATAGCTGCGATCTGCTGATCGCTAACGGCTACACCCGGGCCGAATACCTCCTCGCCGCGATGCTGGCGCGGCGCGCCGGGATCGCCACCGCGCTCCGCCTGGACTCCGTGTTGTGGAATAGCTCCAAGACGCGCCGGCAGGCCAAGCGCCTCCTTTTTTCGGGGCTCCTGATGCGCCTCTTCGACCTCTTCCTTGGAGTAGGCAGCCTGTCGCTCGGCTACCTCGCTGCCTGCGGCGTACCCGCCGAACGCCGTGGACTCTTCCCCTATGCGATTGACGTCGAGCATTTCCGTGATCGCTCGTGCCTCTCCCTGGAAGAGCGCACCCTGGTGCGGGGGCGCCTGAAGTTCCCCCCTTCCGCCAGGGTCGTCCTCGCGGTCGCCAAACTCATCTCTCGCGAGGCGCCCTGGGACCTTCTGCGCGCGCTTCCCCACCTTGCACCAGAGGTGCGCCTGCTCCTGGTTGGCGACGGTCCCGACCGCCCAGGCCTCGAAGCGACAGCCAACGAGCTCGGCCCGGGACGGGTGGTGTTTCTGGGCTACGTTCCGTACGCCGAGCTGCCGGCGCTTTACGCGGCAGCGGACCTCTTCGTTCATCCCGCCCGTGAGGAGCGCTGGGGGGTGTCGGTGGCAGAAGCGCTCGCCTGCGGCCTCCCGGTCCTTGCCTCGTCGCGGGTGGGGGCGGGCTACGACCTCCTGCTCGCCGGCAGGAACGGTTGGCAGTACACGACCGGCGACGAGGTGGAGCTCGCGCGCCGCATCGAAGACGCTCTCGCGCTCGACCAGCGAGAGGTCGCGGCAGCGAGCAACGAGGTCCTCTCGCACTGGAACTATGCGGCGACCTGGCGCCACCTCATCGATGCGGGCAGGCGTAGCGAAAGGGGCTCCGTGCCGTGAAGCTCGCCACCTGACTCCTGCGCGACTGAACAAGTCTCTCGCAAACCCGAACATGCCGGCCTCTCACTCCTGCGTCGAAACAGATTGCCATCTGGGCAATAGCAAGGTGCTGCTGCGCGGGGAGACATCATACAGGCGCAATCACCGCGTCGAGCACCTGATCTATGACTTCCGTCTGTGCGAGAAATGTCAGATGGGGTTCGTGTATCCAGTTCCGTCCGAAGATGTGTTGGCATGCCTATACACGCGCGACTATCCATACTATGCGGCAGCGGGAGAGCATCCGATGCAAGAGGCGGGTTCCTTGAAGTATCGGATGGCCAGGTGGCGCTACCTTTCTCTCATCAGTCCCACTGCCGCGAACTGGTCTCGCGCCATGGTCGCCATGCTGGCCGAGCTGTTGACGCGCAGAACCATCACCCTGACGCTCGGAATTCCTCTGACACTACCGCCAGCGTCGCGGATTCTGGATTTCGGGCTTGGCACCGGCTCGTGGCTTCTCGCGATGAGATCACTCGGCTACTCTCACCTGGCGGGATATGATATCGAATCGAATATCAATCGTGGCGAGGACCTCAAAGCCGATGGAATTCAGGTCATCTCGCCCCGCGGGATTTCGAAGCTGGCGGCTGAATCCTTTGATTGTGTCCGCCTAGAGCATGTCTTCGAGCATCTCGCCGACCCGTTGAGCGTCCTGCGGCTGCTGCATCGCTTGCTTCGGCCCGCAGGCCTGCTTTTGATGACCTTTCCCTCAATCTATCCGTGGCTGCGGATCAAGAACCTTGCGCAATCGCCGTATGTGGACCACCTCCAGCTACCCATGCACCTCGCTCAACATTCCGTGTCGTCGTCCACGAGGCTGGTTCGAGCAGCGGGCTTCGAGGTCGCCGCATTGCGGATCACCAAGCGCGAGCGTTTCATAACTCTCATGGCACGCAGATGCTCGACAGCGTGAGCCCTCAGACCGTCCCGCTCACCGTCCTCGCCGTGACCCGCAACGAGGAGCTGAACATCGAGCGTTGCCTTTCGAGCGTCCATGGCTTCGCCGACCAGATCTTCGTCATTGACTCGGAGAGCGCTGATCGCACGCTCGAAATCGCCCGCCGCTTCGCCAACGAGGTGCGGGAGCTGCCATACGAACACGCTCGGATCATTCCCTGGATCTTCCAGTGGGGGCTCGACAACCTGCCGATCCGCAACGAGTGGGTGCTCATCCTGGAAGCCGATCAGGCCCTGGCGCCGGAGCTGCGCCGGGAGATCGCGGCGCTGCTCTGCCGCCCGCTAGTCGCTGAGGACGGCTTCTACATCCGGCGGCGGCAGGTGTTCCGCGGCCGGCCGATCCGTTTCGGCGGCTACGGCGGCAAACATCTCCTCAAGCTCTTCCGGCGCAGCCGCGCCGAGCTCGATCCGCGCGAGCAGGACACCCGCGTCTACGTGCGCGGCGCGGTCGGTCGCCTCAAGTCGCCGCTGGTGGAGTGGAATCGAAAAGAGGATTCGATCCTCTTCTATCTGGAAAAGCACCTGCGCTACGCCGAGGCGTTTGCCCGCGAGGAGTTGGAGCGGCGGCGCGAGCCCGGCGCCTGGAAGTTGACGCCGCGCCCGTTCGGCACCTCCGACGAGAGGACGCTGTGGCTCAAGAGCGGCTATTACCGTCTGCCGCTCTACCTGCGGCCGGCGCTCTACTTCGCCTACCGCTACTTCCTGCGGCTCGGAGTGCTGGACGGCAAGAACGGCTTCGTCTTCCACTTCCTGCAGGCCTTCTGGTTTCGCCTGGTGGTCGACATCCGGCTCGAAGAGCTGCTCCGCCAGGAGACCGCGGGAGCCGAGCAGGGCCTGGCGGCACCCGACAAGGGCGGAGAGCGCGGTTGAGGCGGATCCTGGGACTCTCGGCTTTTCATGCCGACGCCTCGGCCGCGGCGGTGGTCGACGGCCGCTTCGTGGCCGGGGTCGAGGAGGAGCGCTTCCGGCGAGTGAAGCACTGGGCCGGGTTCCCGCAGCGGGCTCTCGCCTTCTGCTTCGCCGAATTGGGGAGCGACCTCGGCGCGGTGTCGGCCCTGGCGGTGTCGCGGCAGCCGCGCGCCTACCTGCTGCGCAAAGCGGCGCTGGCTCTCACCCATCCGCGCAGCCTGCGGCGGGCAGCCTCCCGGGTGCGCAACCTGGCGCAGCTCCACTCGCTCGAACAGCGGGTCGCCGCCGCCCTGGGCGGCGAGGGGCACGCACGGAGCGACGGCCGCGGCGGCGCATCGCGCCTGGCTCCGATCATTCCGGTCGAGCACCACCTGGCACATGTCGCCTCGGCTTTCTTCTGCTCCCCCTTCGAGGAGGCGGCATGCCTCTCGGTCGACGGCTTCGGCGACTTCGTCTCCGCCTTGCTGGCCGTCGGCCGAGGCAGCTCGATCGAGGTCCTGCAGCGGGTGCATTTCCCGCATTCGCTGGGCCAGCTCTACACCGCCGTCACCCAATACCTCGGCTTTCCCGAGTTCGGCGACGAATACAAGGTGATGGGGCTCGCGGCCTACGGCGAGGCGGCCTACGCGCCGGCCCTGGGCGGCCTCGTCCCGGCGCTCGGCGACGGTACCTTCCGCCTCGACCTGCGTTACTTCCGCCATCTCTCTGAGGGCGTCGACATGACCTGGGAGGAAGGAGCGCCGCGTCTGGGGGCGCTCTTCACGCCGGACCTGGAACGGCTGCTCGGGCCCGCCCGCCGCCCCGGCGAGGAGCTGACGCAGCGGCACAAGGACGTCGCCGCTTCGCTGCAGCGGGTCTATGAAGACCGATTCTTCGCCCTGGTGCGGACCCTGACCCGCCGCTCGGGCCTCAAGCGGCTGGCGCTGGCCGGCGGCTGCGCCATGAATTCGCTCGCCAACGGCAAGCTGTTCGAGCGCACCGACGTCGAGGAGGTCTACATCCAGGCGGCGGCCGGCGACGCCGGCACCGCCCTGGGGGCGGCGCTCTGGGCGTACCATGCCGCCGACCGCGCGCCGCGCCGCTTCGTCATGGAGCACTGCTTCTGGGGACCCGCCTACGATGAGCCGGAGATCCGCCGCGCTCTCGCCCGCGGCATCCCCGGCTCCGGCGGGGGCGACGGCATCTACGGGGACGTACACCTCGAAACCGTTGGCGACGAGGAGCGGCTGGCGGCGGAAACTGCCGCCGCCATAGCGCGCGGCGAGGTGGTCGGCTGGTACCAGGGGCGCTCCGAGTGGGGACCGCGGGCGCTCGGCAACCGCTCGATCCTCGCCGACCCGCGGCGCGCCGACATGAAGGAGCTGCTCAACGCCAAGATCAAGCGGCGGGAGTCTTTTCGCCCCTTCGCCCCGTCCATCCTCGAGGAGCGGACCGGCGAATGGTTCACTATCGACTATCCCGACCCTTTCATGATCAAGGTCTACCCGATCCGACCGGAAAAGCGGCCGCTGATCCCGGCGGTGACCCACGTCGACGGCACCGGGCGCCTGCAGACCGTGTCGCGCCGCGCCAATGCGCGCTACTTCGCGCTCATCCGCGCTTTCGAGGAGCGCACCGGCGTGCCGATACTGCTCAATACCTCCTTCAACGAGAACGAGCCGATCGTCAACACCCCGGACGAGGCGCTCGACTGCTTCCTGCGGACGCGCATGGACCGGCTGGTGCTGGGTTCGGTCGTGCTCACACGGGGCCAGGGCGCCGCGGCGCCCGAGACCAGGAGCGCTGGAGCGCCCGGAGATCATTGATTCGAGAGGCGAAGACCCCCTCGCCGACGCGCCTTGACTGGCGACCCGCTGAAGCGTAACCTGGGTTTCTGGCGGCTGGCAGACGTCGACCCGGCCCGGCGAGAGGTCGGCCGCGCGGCGGTTGGCCGGCGCGGTGGTCGCAAGCGGCGGTGAGGATTCTCCTCGTCAGCCACCCCGCCCTGGTGGCGGAGTTAGGGGCGTCGCAGGTCGCCCTCAGCTTGGCGGCTGCCTTGCGCGCCCGTGGCCACGACGCGCGCGCTTGGTCGCCCGAGCCGTTGCCGGCCGGCAGTCGATGGTGGAACCTTTGGCTGCGCCAGCGGCAAGCCATCGAGCGCTTCGCCGCCGCCGAGGGTCCGTTCGACGTGATCGACACACCCGCCATCTCGGCCAGCCGCAAGCTAGCGCACAGCGGCTCAATCGTAGTGCGAAGCGTCCAGCCCGAGCTGCGCTACCTGTTTCGTGGCATCCGCGACGACTTCAGCCGGCATCCATCGCCGCGCGCCGTGGCCCATGCCGTGGCCCATACCGCCCTGGGGTCCGCCCAGGGCGGCGCCATCCTCGCAGGCTGGCGCCGGGCGCGGCTGATCCTCTGCCTGGGGAGTGCCGAGCTGGCCTGGATGCGGCGGCGGTTCCCGCGCTGGGCGCCCAAACTGGGGCTCTACTTCAACACCCTGCCTGCGGAGGAGCGCGTCGCCCTCGCCGACGTGCGCCGCGGCCGCCGCTCGGCGCCGGCCGACACGGGCAGGGGAGTGAGCTTCCTCTGGATGGGGCGCTGGACGCCGCACAAGGGGACCAGGAGGCTGCGCGAATTCGTCCGCGAGCGCCTCGCGGCTCGGCCTTGCGACTCCTTCACCCTGGCAGGATGCGGGCCGGCGGCGGAGCGCGAGCTGCCCGCCGAGTGGCTGCGGTCGGGCCGGGTCCGGCTGGTTCCCGCGTACACCCGCGCACAGCTGCCGCCCCTTCTCGCCGCCCACCAGGCGGGGCTCTTCACCAGCGAGGTCGAGGGCTGGGGTCTCAACCTCAACGAGATGCTGGAGTCGGGAATGCCGGTCTTCGCGACCGAGGCCGGGGGAATGAGCGATCTCAAGCGCTATTTCCCCTCCTCACTACGTCCTTTTCCGCCGCCGGCGGAGGTCGACGCACGCCCGCCCGAGGACATCGAAGCGAACGGTTACATCGCGACTTTTTCCTGGCCCGGGATCGCCCGTTCCTACGAGCGGCAGCTGCTGGGCCGGGAGGGCGGTGAGCGGCTATGACCAGCCGCCCGGACGCCGATCGACCTGCGACGCCGCGCGCGGCTGGCGGCGCGGCCGCCCGGCGCCTGCGCATGCCGCTCGCGGCGCTGCGGCGGAGCGGGGGCCGGCTCGCCGGCGGCGCCTTGGAGGTGCTGATCCGCGCGGCCGCGGACCGGGCGCCCGCTCTCGCCGTGGCGCCCGAGGAGCCGCGCTCGATCTTCGTCCTACGCAACAACGACATCGGCGACCTGCTGGTGGCGACCCCGCTATTCGCAGCCCTGCGACGGCGCTTTCCCGCGGCCTCGATCGCCGCCGGCGTTGGGAGCTGGAATCTCCCGGTCCTCCAGAACAACCCACATCTTTCCGAGGTGCTGGCCGTCAATGCCCCCTGGCACAACAAGTACCTGGGCAAGTCTGGGGCCGGCCGGCGCCTGCTCTACCTCTGGCGCTCACCCGAGGTCCGGGAGCTGGCGCAGCGGCGCTTCACGGTGGGCATCGACGTGCTAGGCAGTGGCTGGGGTTCGCTCCTACTGCTCCGCGCGCGCATCCCCTACCGGCTCGGCGTCAGGGGCTACGCAGGCGGCGACTCAGGCGTGCAGGCGGCGGTGACCTTCGACCCCTCCGAACACGTCGGCCGCTCGACGCTCCGCTTCGCGGAGCTACTGGGCGCGACCTGGCTGCCCCCCTGCCGGCCGCAGCTTTTCCTGACCGTCGCGGAATACCAGGCGGCCGAGAGCTGGTGGGCGGCCAGCGAGAGCGGCCGGCGGTGCCTGCGGATTGTCATCGGACCCGGCGGCGGCTTGCCGGCGAGGCGCTGGCCCCAGGAGAGATTCGCCGAAGTGGCGCGAGAGCTTGCCGCTGTCGCCGAGCGGGCCGAGTGCCCGCAGCGGAACGAGCGGGGTCTGGGCGCCCTGTCGATCTTGGTGCTCGGCGGCCCGCACGAAGGCGGCCAGGTGGCGGCAGTGGCGGCGGCCGCGGCGCCGCTCGGCCGCACACATCCCGAGGCGCCTGGCCTGCGCGAGACTTTTGCCCTCGTCGCCGCAAGCGACCTCGTGCTCTGCAACAGCAGCATGCTGATGCACGTCGCCGCCGCGTTCTCGAAGCCGACGATCGTAGTGCTCGGCGAGGCATTCTCTTCGGCTCGCCTCCACCAGGCGCAGTGGGGCTATGCCGGCACCTGTCGCAGCCTCGGCAAGGAGCCGGGATCACACGCCGCCCTCGCCACTCCGGAAGAAGCGCTGCAGGCGGTGCGCGACGAGATCGAGCCTGAAAGACCCGTCGCCGCCGGTTGTGAGATCGCCGGAGTACTCGGTGCGGACGCCGTCTTCGGCGCCGCGCGGCGCCGCGGTGCCGAAATGGAGCGCAATACCACGATGGTCCCAATCAAGAGCTAGTACTCGATTCAGCAGTCGCTCTTCTCCTGCTGGTGGGCTCAGGCGCTGAAGGTATGAACCCGACGACAGTGGCCGCGGCACCTGCTGGCCCGGGGTTTCCCAGCGACTCACGAGGGCACCGCCTGCCGGTCCGCCCAGAGACCTTCGGCCTTCACGCCGGCCCCGCACTGCCGGCGCTGGTCTTCTTGTTCCTGATCACGGCCACCCTCTTCGTCGTCTTTGCCTACCACGAGTACCCGGTTCCCTCGGGCGACTCCCACGTCTTCATCCCGCCGGCAATCTCTCTGCGCGCGGGCCATGGACTGCGCAACCCGCTCTCGGCTCTCGCAGGCCTGGGCGATCCCTCCGGGGAATCCAAATTCTTGCAATACCCGCCGCTCTTCCCCCTGGTGATTGCCGCGCTCATGTACAGCTCTACTCCCCGCGCCGCCTTCCTGGCGATTGCGGTCCTGAGCGTCGCGAGTCTTGGTCTATTCATGCTGCTGCTCTGGCGCATTCTTGCGGCCTCGAAAGCCAGGCCGCTGCTGTCCGTCATCGAAGGCGGCCTTGCCACCCTCGCTGTCGCGACCGCTCTGCTCGGCCAGCAGGAGGCCGGGCGGCCGGAGGCGCTTGCCTCACTCATTGCGTTGGTTGCTTGGGCCGCCATGGCGCGATTCTGCCTGCTTCCTAGTCACTGGCTGATCATCGGCCCCCTCGTTGGTCTGATGGGCGCCGCGCATCCCATGGGCGCAGTGCTGCTTTTCCTGCTTTATTGCGCCGTTCTCTCGCTCCAGTACTCAGCAACGACGGGCTTCGCTATCGCGGCGAAGTCGTTAGTCGCGGCGCTTGCCACTTTTTCCGCAATCCTCGCGGCCAGCCCTTTTGGCCTGATGGCGACTCTCTGGAGCAGCCTGCTTCACGCCCAGGCCAAATTGCTCCGTGGCTCGAACGCAAGATTGAGCTGGTACTGGATCACGAGCACCACAGCATCCTTTTATGTTTTCCCATACTTGGCCGCGCTCGGTTTCATTCTCGTTTTGCTCTTCTCCGGGCGAATCGTGCTACGCTCCAGGCTCCTTTTCTATCTGGTGGCTCTCGGCTTCACGGTGATCGTCTGGTCGACGGTCGTGCAAGTTCCCGAGCACTCGCACAACGTTCTTCTTTTTGCCCCTCTCGTGTTCACGTGGAATCTATATGCGGCTCAACAACTAGGCTTGGCGTCAGCGAGAATCATGATCTCGGCCTTCAATGCTCTCGCTTCCCTGGGCTTCTTGCGCTTCATCATACTTTTTTTCTTTTACCTTGCCGGCGGCGTGCCACTGGCCGAGGCGCGCTCGGCGTTTGCTGATCTCGCAGGTCAACTTCAAGGGCGCATCGCGATCACGGCTTCTTTCTGGCTACTCGCCGAGGACTACGACCGCATGGAGGTTGCCCCCGATGTGACGAACCCAGGCGCGGCCGCGGCCATGATCCAGCAGAACTACTTGGGCCTGATCTCGCCGCCGAGGATCCCGGGCTTTGTCCTGCTGAATGACCACTTTGTACGGGAATCATGCACGCTGGCCGGAATAACCATTGCCCATTCCATGCCTGGCTATGGGTTCGCGGCATACCGGCGCAATCCACAAGGCTCTCGGGCGACCGAGCGCCGCTCTCCGCCAGGCGCGCTTCATCAAGCGCAAGCGACGCGGCGGCCGGTTTCCGCGCCTTCGAGAGCCTGCTCTTTACCCTACTCCCCGACGCAGCCGGCTGAGCCGCCGCCGAAACTCGGTCGCGGCAAGGACGTGGGCGCGCAAGCGCCGGGCCGGGAAGCTCCGGATCACCACCGGCTGCCGCGGAACGGGAGGCGGGGCGCCCCCTGACGGCCGTTCGGCGAGGGTGGCTCCGCCGGTGGCGCGAGTGTAGTGTTCGAACAGCTCGCGAACCGGGTTGACGAAATGGAGGGCGACCTGGCGTTCCGCGAGCCGCTTGCCGGCCACCGGAATGCTGACCGCCCCGGGGTCGAGCAGCCGGCAGCCGGCCGGCTGCGCAAGCAGCGCCCAGCAGGTCTGCTCGACCCACACCGGCGCGAAGCGGTACTGCGGGCGCGACAGGAACCAGTCCAGGAGGCCGGGGTCGAAGAACCGGGTGCGAAAGGCGATGACGCCGCTGTTGACGTGCGCCGCCAGGCGTAGGCGGGGCTCAGCGAAGAGGTGCCAGGAGCGAACCGAGTAGGCGTTCTGCGGATCGCGCATGAAGAGCGCGTCGAAGCCGGGCGGCAGGTCAAAGAGGCCCGAGAACGGCCGCAGGAAGAGCACGTCCGAGTCGCAGTAGGCGAGCTCGTCATCGCCGCCGCAGAGGAGCGGTACGTCGAGCAGCTTGAGGCCCAGGGAGTTGGCGGCGCGGAAGGCGCGCGCCGCCGGATACCGGACGAGCAGCGGCGCCACAAGCTCGTCGGCCTCGGCCCGCGCGATGATTTCCGGGGGCCGCTGGGGCGCCAGGCGCGCCAAGGGCGCCTGGCTCGCCGGGCGGGCCAGCCGCGCTGTCAGGCGCTCGCGATCGCCGGCGGTCAAGGTGCCGTCGTCGTGGATACGCAGCTCGAGCGGATCGGCCGCATGGCGGAGAAGGCTCCCCAGGCAGGTGAGGGCCATTTCGATCTGCGCGTGCCCAAGAAGAGTGGCAACGCGCCGCGGCGGGACCGCCGGCAGCGGAGGGGGCGCGCTCCTGGTCCGCATCGCCGCCGGATTGTACTCTGACCCTGCCACCGCCCGGCCCGCCCCCAGGAGGAGACGGGTGAGAATGCGGCGAGCCTTGGTACACTGGATGCCTACACTCCCGGCGCGGCTGCCTGTTGGCGAAGCGTCCACGGAAGGGGTCTATGGACTGGAAGCAGAAACGCATCCTGGTTACCGGCGGCGCGTCGTTCATCAGCTCCCACTTGATCGATCTGCTGGTCGTGAAGGGGACGCGCCGCATCCGCGTGGTCGACGACCTGTCGAGCGGCCGCCTGGGCAACATCCAGGAGCATCTCGACTCTGGGGTCGTCGAGCTTATCGAGGCCGATCTACTGTCTCCCGGAGTCGCCCAGAGCGCCGTCGACGGCATGGAGGTCGTCTTCCATCTAGCGGCGATCCATGGCGGCCGGGGGTTCGTCGATCTGCACCAGGCCGCTTGTGCCCAGAACCTGGCGCTTGACGGAATGCTGATCAAGGCGGCCTACGAGGCGGGGGTGGAGAAGCTCGTATTTGCCTCGTCGGGCTGCGTCTATCCCAACTACCTGCAGCAAGACGTCTCGCAGGAGCTCTACTTGAAGGAAGAGATGGTGGGCCCCCCCTACGAGGCCGACAACATGTACGGCTGGGCCAAGCTGATGACCGAGATGACCCTCGCCGCCTACCACCGGGACTTCGGCTTCCGCTCGGCCTCCTGCCGCTTCTTCACCGTCTTCGGCGAGCGCGGAGTCGAGAACCACGCCGTCATCGCCATGATCGCCCGCGCTTTCGTGCGCCAGGACCCATTCGAGGTGTGGGGGGACGGCACCCAGATCCGCAACTGGACGTACGTCAAGGACACGGTGCGCGGGATGATCCTCGCTGCCGAGAAGATCGACGACGGGACAGCCGTCAACCTGGGCACCGAGGAGCGCACGCGGGTGATCGACGCGGTCGAGGAGGTGCTGCGCTACACCGGCCACCGCGCCCCGATCAAGTTCCTGCCGCACATGCCGACCGGTCCGCTCAACCGCGTGGCGAGCAACCGTCTGGCCAAGGAGCTGCTCGGCTGGCAGCCGCAGGTGAGGTTCATTGACGGCCTTCACCGCACGATCGACTGGTACTGCGCGAGCCGCCAACGGGAGAGCGTCGGCAGCAACCTCGCCGAGATGCTGACCGAGCGCTAGCAGAGCGGCCTTGGTGGCGGTCCTTGCTTCCTGAGATGCCGGCGGGCAGCCAGCTCATGAACGGGCGGCGGCTCTGGCGCGCCGCCGCCGCGGCTCCCGATCTCTGGGTCGTCGCCGGCCTGGGGGCGCTCGTCGTCGCCATCGGCTTCTTGCGCAAGGACTTCTGCGGCGACGGCGTTCGCCACCTGCCGGCGGTGCTCAGGTCGGCGCACCCGGAGCTCGGAGAACCGCGCTGGCTGTTCTTCCCCGCGCTGGTCTTCGCGCTGCTGCGCCCGGTGGTGGCGCTCGGCCTGGTCGACGATGTCGAAGGGCTGACGCGCGTGATGATGGCGGCGACGGTGATTGCCGCCGGACTCTATCTGCTGGCGGTGCGCGCTTGCCTGGTCGCTCTCGGCATCGCGCCCGCGCGGCGGGCCGCCGCTCTCGCGGTCGCCGGTGGCAGCGCCAGCTTCTTGCTCGCCGCGACCGATCTGATGGAGCCGATCTTCGGCGCGACCCTGTTCGCGGTCGGGCTGGCCTTCGCAGCCCGGCACGCCGCCGCGCCGGGCGCCACGGAAGGCGACCGCCGGCGGGCGCTGCTGGCGGCGGTCGCCGCGACCGCGGCGGCGGCTCTGCTCTACCAGGGGCTGATCCTGGGGCTGGGACTGATCCCGCTGGTCATTCCGGCAAGCACGTTGTGGGAGCGGCGCGCGCTGGCGCAGTCCGCGCTCATCCTGGCGGCCGTGCCGCTGGCGATGCTGGGCGCGCTGGCGGCGAGCGGCAACAGCCTCGGCCGGGCGTGGTCGCGCACCGTCCTTGCCGAGGAAAACCCGCTCTACCGGTCATATCTCGAAAAGCCGGGGCTCACACCCTACATGGTCGCCCTGGTTGCGGGCCCGCCCAACGGCGTCGTCACCCTGGGCGACTACCATGGGTTCAGGCGCGTCCTTGCCAATCTGCGCCAGCCCGGCGAGCGCTGGCCAGCGCTCGCGGTGCTGCTGCGGCTCGGACTAGGGATCGCCGTGCTTGCCGCCGGCGCCATCGCGGCCTGGCACCGGCGCGACTGGGCGCTGCTCGCGGCCTGCGCGACGCTTGCCGTGCTACCGCTGGTGCGCACGCAGCAGTATGGATACGTCAAGTTCTACGTCCTGCTGCCGATCGTGCTGGCGAGCGGCGCCGCCCGCGCTCCCGCGGCCGCGGCATCGGCGGTGGCGGCGCTCCTACTGGCGTTGAACGGGGGAGCGCTGTTGGCCGCCCTCCCGGCGCAGCGTCAGCTCTACGCCGACCGGGTCGACGTCTACGGCCGGGCCGGTGCCGACGCCTGCTGGCTGACAATCGCCTGGGAGCCCCCTTTCAGCTTCCTCTGGCGCGGCTCGGTCTGCCCGATCTTCGGACTGCTCGCCAGGGGTACCGGGGAGGATGTTGCTCAGGCATCAGCCGCTGGCCAGGCCATGCTGACCGGCTGCCTCGAAACCTGTTTTTGCCGCTCCTCGGGCGTCTTCACCGACGACATGACCGAGGCAGCCGGGCCGCTCGTCGCCGATTCCGCGAGGCATTTCGCCTATGCCGGCCCGAATCTCGAAACGCTGCTGCTGCCGGTCGCCCAGGCTGAGCTCGCTTCGCGCCCCGGCTCGACGCCGCCGGTCTACCGCTACCCACCCGCCGAGCAGCGCCGGCGCTGCGACCTCGTGGCCCATCATCGCTGAGCGTAGAGTGCGCCGGCTGGTCTATCTCTGCGACTGGCTGCCCCCCGATTTCGGCGCGGTGGGCCAGTACAGCCTGCTGTTCGCCCGCCAGCGCGCCGCGGCGGGCGAGGAGGTGGTGCTGGCCGGCCTGTCGTCGGTTGCCGATTCGGTGAGCGAGGAAGAGGTCGGCCAGGGGCGGCTACGCGTGGTGCGCCGGCGGGCGCGGGGCTACGACCGCTCCGACCTGCGGGCGCGCGCGCTGTGGACGGTGCGCACCAACCTGGGCCTGCTGTGGCGGGTGCGCGGCGCGCTGCTGCGCGCCGACGAGATCCTGATCACCGGCAGCCCGCCGTTCCTGCTCCACCTGGTCACGCCGCTCAAGGCGCTGCTGCGCAAGCGGTTGGTCTACCGCATCACCGATTTCCATCCCGAGTGCCTGATGGCGGAGCTCGGCGAGCTGGGGCGGGTCCCTGGTTCGCTGCGTGCCTTCTACCGGCTGACCGTGGCGCTGCGGCGCCGGGTCGACCGCTTCGAGGTCCTGGGGGAGGACCAGCGCGAGCGCCTGCTCGCCCAGGGGATCCCGGGCGAGCGCATCGTCTTGAAGCGCGATCCCTCCCCGGTCGAGATCGCGGCCGACACGCTGCCCCTCGACCGTCCACCGGAGCTCGGCGACCTCTGCCTGCTGCTCTACTCCGGCAACTTCGGGGTGGCGCACGATCACGAAACCCTGGTGGAGGGATATCGCCTCCATCACCGCCAGGGCTCGGGGCGGATCGGGCTGTGGATCAATGCCACCGGGGCGAGGGCCGACCTGGTCGAGCGGCGGCTGCGCGGCGAGGGTCTGCCGCTGCACCGGACGCGGCCGCTGCCCCTGGCGCTCCTGCCGCGCCTCCTGGTCACCCCGGACGCCCACCTGATCACCCTGCGCGACCCGTTCGTCGGCTTCGTGCTGCCGTCAAAGGTCTACGGCTGCCTGCAATCGGGCCGCGACGTCCTCTACGTGGGCAGCCCGCGCTCGGACATCCACCTGCTCTGCTCGCAAGGCCTGGGGGAGGGCTATCTGCGGGTCGACGCGGGCGATGCCCCCGGGCTGGCGCGGGCGCTCGAGCGGATCGCCGACCGGGCGGCGGCCAGGGCCGCGGGTCGCGAGGCAGGGCCGCGGCGGCCGGCGGCGAGGGAGGAGGCGTGAGCGCGGGCGTCAGAACGCCTGGGCGGTGCCGATCGACAGCACCCAGCCGCGATGGCCGAACGGATCGCGGTTGAGCTGATAAGCGGCGTCGAGGCGCAACACGAAGCTCTCGACGCGCGCGATGGCAAGGCGCAGGCCGGCGCCGACGTCGCTCTTCAGGCTCGCAATCGTCAGCGGGGTCCGCTGCGGCTGCGCGCCGCCGCAGTCGAAGAAGATCGCGGCGCCGGGCGCGAAGGCCTGCAGCAGCTCGCGGCCAAGGAAGAAGCGGTCCTCGACGTTGAACAGCAACCGCTTGTCGCCCGCATAGGCGTTGACCGGGTAGGCGCGCAGGCCGCTCTGGCCGTCGGCAATGAACTGCAGATCGCGGTCGAGGCGCCAGCCGCGGCTGAAATCGGCGCGCGCCACCAGCGTCTGGTGCCAGAGCTGCGAGAGCCGCCGCACGAAGAGCAGGTTGGCGCTGGCGACCTGGTTGACCAGCAAGCCATTCTCGTCGCGGGCCTCGTAGGCGAGGTGCGAGAGCAGGAAGCTCTCGGCGCCCAGCCGCCAGCCCTGCTGGCCCGCCAGGCGCATCATGGTGGCGCCGTCGCGGTCGGCGATCGAGTTGATCGACGAATGCAGCGCCAGCCCAAGCCGCGCCGAGAACTGGCGCCCGAGGTCGAAGTCCTCGTCGCGCAGGTCGCGGTTGACGTAGTCGAGCTTCACCAGGTCGTTGGCGATCGACGCGTAGCCGACGTAGACATAGTGGAAATGGCGCTGGTCGGGCAGCGCGACCCGCGGCGGCGTCTCCTGCGCCGGCGCGGCAAAGCGGTCGTCGAGCAGATCGACGCCGAACAGCAGCCGGTGCAGGCTGCGCTCGCGGGGGGCGCCGAGCGAAAGCGCAAGCTCCGCTTTCCACTCCTCGTGGCGCTGGTGGAAGGTCGAGGTTGCCCTGCCGAGCTCGAACAGGCGGCGGTCCTGCTTCAGCTGGTCGCCGCTGAACGAGAAGCTCCAGCGGTTGGACAGCGAGAACAGCGGCCGTTCGAGAGAGAACTTGCGCTCGCCGCCGTCGGTGCTGCGGGCGTAGAGCGCGTCGGCGTTCCAGTAGGGGCCGAAGAGGGCCGGCGTCGACAGCTCCACGGTCTGGGTCCGGCGCTCGGTGCTGCGCGAGTCGCCGACCACCAGCTCGGTGCCGCGGCCGAAGAGGTTTTTCTGCGTGACTTCGAGGTTGTAGGAGGTGAAGCCGCCGCTGTGGTTGACCTCGACGTCGGGCTCGGTGGTCAGCGCGTCCTGGGTCTCCACCGTGATGTCCAGCCGCCCGTCGCGCGGCGCGCCGGTGATGATCTTGGCCGTCTTGAGGAACTCCAGAGCGCGCAGATTGCGCTCGCTCTCCGCCACTTTCACCGGGTCGTAGGGCTCGCCTTCCTGGAAGAGGAGGAAGCTGCGGACGAGCTTGGGCGGAGTGGGAATGTGGATGGCGTTGAAGGCGCGGTAGATCGGCCCCTCGGCGGCCTCGGCTTCGGTGAAGAGAGGCTGCGTTTTGACCGTGACGGTGCCGATCTGCAGGGTGCCTGACGCGCTAGCCGGGGTCGCGGGCGCGGTTTGCCCGCAGGCCGCCTCGTGGGCGCCAAAGGAGGCAAACGTCACCAGCACCGCTGCCGCGGCGGACTTTCCCGGCGTTCGCAGCCAGGAGCTCGACCTGTGGGCTGGCCGACAGGCGAGGAGCCGAGTTAAGGCACAAAATAGCAATCAGCACTCCTGTAAACGGGCCGCGGAGGCGAGGCGGCGGATGCGGCCCCCGAGACGCGACTCCGAATCCGGGCCTGGCGATCTCGCAGGCACCTGAACCCAGTCGGAGCGAACTCTCGGACACCTTATTCTACAACCAAAGGCTCCTCTAGGGTAATGTAGGCTGGGCGGCTGGGCGGCTGGGCGGCTGGGCGGCTGGGCGGCATAGGCGGCAGGGGCGGCAACGACGAACCTACGTATGGAAAACTCAAGTCTCATGGTACTTTAGGCGGTACATGGGCCATCTGCCGATGCTGGTGGGCGGGGTCGCTCTCCTCGCCTTTCTGGTCACCAACCTCCTGGTGCCGCCGGTCACCCGGCTGGCGTTCGCGCTGCGGGCTCTCGATCGCCCGGACGCTCGCAAGCTGCAGGCCGGTGCCGTGCCTCGCCTGGGCGGCATCGCCATCGTGGTCGGCCTGGCGCTCTCCGCGGGCTGCGCGGCGGTCGCGCAGTGGCGGGGCTGGGGCAGCGCGGTCCCGCGCGGTGAGCTGCTGGCGCTCGCCGCCGGCACCTGCCTGGTCTTCCTGGTCGGCGTCGTCGACGACATGGTGGGGGTGTCGACGGCCAAGAAGTTCCTGCTCGAGCTGGTGGCGGCAGGGCTGCTGGTCTGGGCGGGCTGGTCGTTTCAAGTCCTGCGCTTGCCGCTGGTGGGCGGTATCGATCTCGGCCTCCTGGGTCCGGCCGTGTCACTGCTCTGGATCGTCGGCGTCACCAACGCGATCAATCTGATCGACGGCCTCGATGGGCTGGCCAGCGGCGTGGTGGCGATCATCGCCCTCAGCCTGCTCGGCTACGCCAGCCTGCAGGGCAACCGCGGCACGATCATCCTGATGGCCGCCACCGCCGGGGCCTGCCTCGGCTTCCTGCGCCACAACTGGGAGCCGGCGCGCATCTTCATGGGCGACAGCGGCGCCCTCACCCTCGGTTTCCTGCTCGCCGCGATGACCGTCCATTCCGCCCTCAAGGCCCCCGCCGCGGTGGCGATCCTGGTCCCCATCCTGGCCCTCGGCGTGCCGGTGATCGACACGCTGCTGGTGATGAGCGTGCGCTTCCTCAACCGCTCCAAGGGGCGTCTGACCCAGCGCTTCCTGGGCATGTTCCACGCCGACCGCAACCATCTGCACCATCTGCTCGGCCACTTCGGAGGCAGGCGCTCGCGCATCGTGGCGGTGATCTACGCGGTGGTGGTGTCGTTCTGCGCCATGGCGCTGCTGGTCGCGGTCACCGGCGAGACGATCCTGGGCGTCAGCCTGCTGCTCTTCGAGTTCGCCGTGGTCCTCGGCATGCGCCGGCTGGGCATCACAGCCGCCGCTCGCCGCCTCGCCCAGGCGCAGCGCGAGCAGGTCAAGACCGAGGTCCTCGGCATCCCCGCCACCACCACCGGCACCCCCGCCGGCATCGTCCGGATCTTCAAGTCCGGTTAGTCCTCACCGGCGGGCCGATCCCGAGGGATGAATCGGCGCTGCGATGTGGCGGTGGAGGCCTACTCGAAGCATCGATCGGATCGCCCCCCGCAACCCTCGCGAGTCCCCTTCCCGGTTGTCGGAAGCCGCCGGGTCCCGACCTGCCGGGAGTGCCGGCAATGGTAGATGTGCCGGCCTGCCCGGCGGCGCCGGGGGGGAAGGGGACGCCCCCGCCCCTGGCGCACTGACGAAATTTGTTCTAGCCCTGTTCGAGCCCCAAAAAAAACGGCCGGCCCGGGTGCGCCGGACCGGCCGAAGTTGTGGGTGTGGCGTTGGGAAGGGCTTCTAGTACATGCCTCCCATGCCGCCGCCGGGCATGCCGCCGGAGCCGCTCTTCTCGTCCTTCTCCTTGATCTCGGAAACCAGGGCCTCGGTGGTGAGCATGAGGCCGGCGATTGACGCGGCGTTGATCAGCGCGGTCTTGGCGACCTTGGCCGGGTCGATGACTCCCGCCTTGACCAGGTCCTCGTGCTTGCCGGTGGCGGCGTTGAAGCCGGTGTTGCCGTTGCTCGCCAGCAGCTGCCGGACCACCACCGAGCCCTCCTCGCCGGCGTTGTTGGCGATCTGGCGGGCCGGCTCCTCGAGGGCGCGGCGCACGATGTTGACCCCGACCCTGACATCGCCGGTGGCCTCGACCTTGTCGACCGCGGTGATGGCGCGGAGCAGCGCCACGCCGCCGCCCGGCACAATTCCCTCCTCGACCGCCGCCTTGGTGGCGTGCATGGCGTCCTCGACGCGGGCCTTCTTCTCCTTCATCTCGGTCTCGGTCGCGGCGCCGACCTTGATCACGGCGACTCCGCCGACCAGCTTGGCCAGCCGCTCCTGCAGCTTCTCGCGGTCATAGTCGGAGGTGGTGTCCTCGATCTGGTTGCGGATCTGCTTGACCCGGCCGGCGATCGTCTCGCGCCGCTTGGCGCTGTCGGAGTCGGTGACGATCGTGGTGTCGTCCTTGGTGAGCACGATCTTCTTGGCCTCGCCCAGATCTTCCCACTTGATGTTCTCGAGCTTGATGCCGAGATCCTCGGTGATGACCTGGCCGCCAGTCAGGATGGCGACGTCCTCGAGCATGGCCTTGCGGCGGTCGCCGAAGCCCGGCGCCTTGACCGCGGCCACGTGCAGGGTGCCGCGCAGCTTATTGACCACCAGGGTGGCCAGCGCCTCGCCCTCGACGTCCTCGGCGATGATGAGCAGCGGCCGGCTCTGCTTGGCGACCTGCTCGAGCACCGGCAGGAGGTCCTTCATGGAGCTGATCTTCTTCTCGTTGAGCAGGATCTTGGCGTTCTCGAGCACCGTCTCCATGCGCTCGGCGTCGGTCACGAAGTAGGGCGACAGGTAGCCGCGGTCGAACTGCATGCCCTCGACCACCTCTAGCGTGGTCTCGAGCCCCTTGGCCTCCTCGACAGTGATCACCCCGTCCTTGCCGACCTTCTCCATCGCCTCGGCGATGATGCGGCCGATCTCCTCGTCGTTGTTGGCCGAGATGGTGCCGACGTGGGCGATGTCCTTGCCCTCGACCGGCTTGGCGAGCTTGTCGATCGCCTCGATGGCAGCCTTGACCGCCAGCTCGATGCCGCGCTTGACCTCCATCGGGTTGGCGCCGGCGGTGACGTTCTTCGAGCCCTCGCGGTAGATCGCCTGCGCCAGCACGGTGGCGGTGGTGGTGCCGTCACCGGCCACGTCCGAGGTCTTGGAGGCGACCTCGCGCACCATCTGCGCGCCCATGTTCTCGAGCGGATCGCTGAGCTCGATCTCCTTGGCGACGGTGACCCCGTCCTTGGTGATGGTCGGCGAGCCGAACTTCTTCTCGATGACGACGTTGCGGCCCTTGGGGCCGAGGGTCACTCTGACCGCATCGGCGAGCTTGTTGACGCCCCGGAGGATCGCCGCGCGGGCGTCTCCGGAATAGGTAATCTGCTTGGCCATTGTCTGCTTATGCCTCCTCAGTGTGTCGCGTAGTAATCAGGGGGTTTCCGCTCGGGTTGCGGTCAATGCTCACTTCTTGCCGTTGACCACGGCCAGGATCTCGTCCTCGCGCAGGATGACGTAGTCCTCGTCGTCGATCTTGATCTCGCTGCCGGAGTACTTGCCCATCAGGACCCGGTCGCCCTTCTTGACGTCCATCGGGTTGCGCTTGCCCTCTTCGGACAGCTTGCCAGGTCCGACGGCGATGACGTCGGCCTCCTGCGGCTTCTCCTTGGCGGTGTCGGGAATGATGATGCCTCCCCGCACCTGCTCCTCCTGCTCCACGCGCTTGACTACGACCCGATCGTGCAATGGACGGATGTTCACGGCTGCTACCTCCTTCAGATAGTTAGCGGATAGACTGTCTCAGAACTGTCGGCTCACCCCTGTTGTTAGCACTCAACGGCGGTGACTGCTAACAGTGTAGGGCCGGGGGCTGCTGCTGTCAAGCCGTGAAGCGCCGCCCTGCCGCCTGTGCTAAGATCCGGTTGGATTGAGTCAAGACCCCCCAAGTCCCTTCTCCGCCCCCTGTTCCGTTCGGCTCACCCCGCGGCAGCCCGCATCGCAGGCCCTGCGTCCGGCAATTGATCGGGCGCGCGGGTCCCTGCCCGCGCTTGGTCGGGCGCGCGGGTCCCTGCCCGCGCTTGGTCAGGCGTGCGGCGCCGCGCGGCGAGGTCGTCACCGGTGGTGATCGGCGCTCTTCCGCCGTCCGCCGGGGGCGGGGGGCCGTGGCCAGAGCTGCGGCCGCTCTGGGGACTCCTCCTGGGCGCTCTGCTCATCCTGCTCAACGGCCTCTTCGTCGCCGCCGAGTTCGCCCTGGCGCGGCTGCGGCCGACCCAGATCTCGGGCGAGCTGGCCAAGGGCCGGCGCGCCAGGGTGACACGCCACATCGTCCAGCACCTCGACGCTTTCCTGTCGGCGTCACAACTCGGGATCACGCTCGCCTCGCTGGCCCTGGGATGGATCGGGCAGCCGGCCTTCTCGCGCATCGTCGAGCCGGCCGTCGTGCTCGTGGCCGGGAACAACCCCCATCTGGTGCACTCGGTCGGGCTCGCGGTGTCGTTCCTGTTCATCACGATGCTGCACATCGTCCTGGGCGAGCTCACCCCGAAGTGGATCGCGCTGCGCCGCTCCGAGACCACCGCCCTGTGGCTCGCCATTCCGCTCTTCGTCTTCCACCGGCTGACCTATCCGGTGATCTGGGTCCTCAACCGCGCTGCGCGCGGGCTGCTGAAGCTGCTCGGCATCGCGCCGCCGCCGGAGGGCGCTGACGAGGCCGAGTTGCGCCGGCTGCTCGCCTCGAGCCACACCTCCCGCGTCTCCGAGCACAAACGCGAGCTGCTCGACAACGTCTTCGAGCTCTCTCACCGGGTGGCGCGCCAGATCATGCTGCCGCGCCAGGACGTGGTCTACCTCTCGACCGCCCGGCCGCTGGCCGAGAATTTGCGCCTGGTCCGCCGCAGCGGCCATACCCGCTTCCCGCTCTGCGACGGCGACCTCGACCACGTCATCGGCCTCGTCCACATCAAGGACCTCGTCCGCCGCGAACGCCCGGTGGCCGATCTGCGCGAGGTGGTCCGGGAGATCGCCTTCGTCCCCGAGACCCTGGAGCTCGACCGCCTGCTCAAGCGCATGCGCAGCGAGCGCTTCCATCTCGCCGCGGTGATCGACGAGTACGGCGGCGTCTCGGGGGTGGTGACCATGGAGGACGTGATCGAGGAGATCGTCGGCCAGATCCACGACGAGTTCGACACCGAGAAGCCGGAGATCTCGCGCGCCCCGGACGGCTCCTACCAGGTCTCCGGCAGCATGCTGGTCGAGGAGGTCGAAGAGGCCCTGGGGCTCGAGCTCAGCGAGCGCGACGAGGACACCATCGGCGGCGTGGTCTTCTCGGAGCTGGGCCGCAACCCCCAGGTCGGCGACCGCGTCCGCCTTGGCCCCATGACGCTGGAGGTCATCGAGACCCAGCTCAACCGGGTCAAGACCCTGCGCCTCACCCAGAACCAGCCGGCCCCCGTGCCCGCGGCCGGCGCGTAAGCCGCTTAGCCGCGCACCACGACCCTTCCGGGCAGCCCGTCCTGGAGGCGCGCCACCCAGGCGGCGGGGACGTCGAGCTCGGCGTCGACGAAGATCATTTGCGAGGCGGTGTCGAGGCGGGGCGCGAGGCGGGAGATCCGGCCTCCGAGGGTCAAGGGCGGCGAGTCGAGCCGCAGCTCGACCGCCTGGCCGGCGTGGAGCGCTCCCGCCTTCTCGGGAGGCACGGCGAAGCGCAGCAGGAAGTCGCGCGCGCTGATCAGGCGCACCACCGGCGTGCCGGAGTGCACCATCGCCCCGGGATCGAGATAGCGCAAGGCAACCCGGCCGTCGATCGGGGCGCGCAGCACGGCGTGCGCCAGGCGGGTCGCGCCCTGGCGCAGGCGCGCCTCCTCCTGGTCCACCCGCGCCCGGGCGCTGTCGAGCGCCGCGGCCGCCTCCTGCACGGCATTGCGGGCGGAGGCCAGCTCCTCTTCGGCATAGAGCTCGGGGTGGCGCTCGCGGCGGGACTGGCGGTCTCGGGTGCGCTCGAGCTCCAGGACCGCATGCCTTTCATCGCCGCGCGCCGCCGAGACCGCGGCCTGGGCGACCGCCTGCTCCTCGCGCATCTCCTCGGTCGCCAGGGTGGCCAGCTCGGCGCCGCGCGCCACTGTGTCGCCCACCCGGACAGCAATCGAGGCCAGGCGCCCGTCGGCTTCCGCCGCGACGCTGACTGCCTGCCGCGCCAGCACCACGCCGACGTAGGCCGCCGAGGGCGCAGCCGAAAACGTGGCAGAATCAGGGGGTTGCACGGCCGAGCCGGAGGAGGGCCGCGGCAGCTCGTAGCCGGCGGGGGTGGACGCGGCCGGCGCGCCGGACCCGCCGGCTGCACCGCGCCTCTCGGTCTGCCTGCCGGGGCCGCTCGCGCCGCCGCTGCCCGGGCCCTCCGCGCTCCCGGTGCCGCGGGCGCCTGCCGAGCTGCCGGCGCTGCCGGAGCTCCCGGAGGTCTTTGGGCTCGAGCATCCGGTCGCCGCGCCCGCGGCCAACCCGCAGGCGGCACCCAGGGCGCCCAGCAGGACGAGCGTCGGCGTGAAGCCGGGGCGGCCCGGACTGGAGGTCTTGGACATCACGGAGTACTCTAGCAGGCACAAAGAAGCTGCGCGCCCGCGCCGCGGCCGCGTGCGGCATTCGCCGATTGCCGATCGACCATGTCCGACCCCTTGACCGCCATCGCCAACCCGGGTCTCGCCTCCAGCCCGCAAAGAGCTGTCGTGCTCCTGGTCGGCCTCGGCGCGGCCGAGGTCGAAGCGCTGCGCGGGCGCCTCGGCGCCGGCTGCGAGGTCCTGGCGGTGACCGGGCGCGAGGCGGGGCAGCGCCTCCTCGCCACGCGGCGCGTCGCGGTGGTCTGCCTGGGAGAGCGCTGCGCGGGCGAGGAGGCCCGCCGGTTCATCGCCGAGGAGCCGCCCGCGGCCGAGACCGCGCCGCCGCCGCCGCTCCACATCGTGGCGGCTGCCGGACCCGATCCCGACCTCTTCCAGGAGCTGGTGGCCGAAGACCGGATCTTCTACCTCACGCAGCGCCCGCCGGCGGCCGACGAGCTGGCGGCGCTGATCCAGAGCGCCGTCCGTCAATTCGCGCTGGGCAGGGCGCCGCGCGGTCCGCGGCCAGCCGGCGAGAGCGCGGGCGTCACGATCGAGATCCCGGAGGTGCTGCGCCAGCTCGCCTCGCATCCCTCGCCAGCCGAGCGGGCCGAGGTGCTCGCCCGGGCGGTGCGCGAGATCCTCGATGCCGAGCGCGCCTATTGTCTCCTCTATGACCCGGAGGACGACACGCTGGTGGGCCGCGCGGCGGCGACCGGCGAAGAGCGGCGGGAGAGCGCGGCCGTGGGCATCGCCAGCTTCGTGCTGCGCAGCGGCATGGGGCTGCTGTTGCCGCGCAGCGGCCGCGATCCGCGCTACGACCGGGAAGCCGACGATCCCGAAGGCGACGGCAGCGAGCGGCTGATCGCCGCCCCCATCGCTTGCGAAGACGGCAGGGTGAGCGCCGTCCTGGTGGCGGTGCGGCCGGCCGGCGCGGCGGAGCTCACCACCGGCGACCTCGACAGCCTGGCCCGCCTGGCGGCGGCCGTGGCCCCCTTCCTGCCGCTGCCCGACGCCGAGGAGATCGCCCAGCGCGATGCCGCCCTCTTCCGCAGGGAGGCGCTCGAGCACTACCAGCTGCTCGAGGAGCCGCACGACCCGCTGCGCATCTCTCCGGCCTGGACTCGCTGGTCGTACTGGACCCTGCTCGCGGCGCTGGTCGCGGCGCTCCTCTTCTCGCTGGTTTTCGACGTCCGGGAGTACGCCAGCGGCACTGGCGTCGTCTGGGTCGGCAACCGCGACGAGGTCACGGCCGACGCCGGCGGCACGGTCGGCGCGGTCGAGGTGGCGCCCGGCCAGCGGGTCGAGGCCGGCCAGATGCTGGTACTCCTGCACGGGGCGCAGGAGGCGGCCGAGCTGGCCCGCATCGATCAGGAGCTCGAGCTGCAGCTGATCAACCGCCTGCGCGACCCGTCGGACCCCGGGCCCGAGCAGGCGCTGATCGCCCTGCGCACCCAGCGCCAGCTCGCCTCGGCGCGGCTCGGCGAGCGCGTCCTGCGCGCCCCGTCCGCCGGCACGGTGAGCGACGTCCGGGTCCGTCCTGGTCAGTACCTCACCGCCGGTCAGCCGGTGCTGGCGATCGCGCACGATGCCCCGACTGGAGCGACGGGAGCGGCGGGCGCCGGGCCCGCTCCGGCTCTTTCGGTGGTCGTGGTCCTGCCCGGCGAGGTCCGCCCGCTGCTGCGCCGCGGCATGCCGATCCGTTTCGAGATCGCGGGCTATCGCTATGCCTACCAGCGGCTGACGGTCGACACGGTGGGTGACGAGGTCGTGGGTCCGAACGAGGCGCGCCGCTATCTCGGCCAGGAGATCGGCGACGCGGTCCAGGTCAACGGCCCCGTCGTGCTGGCGAAGGCCCGGCTCCCCGGACCGACCTTCGTCTCCGAGGGCCGCACCTACCGCTTCCACAACGGCATGCACGGTACGGTGGAGGTCGAAGTGCGCTCGGAGAAGATCCTGCTCACCCTGGTTCCCGGCCTCAAGGCGCTGCTGCGCCAGGGCCGCCCGTAGCGGCGGCGAGAGGGCCGCGATGGCACCGCCGGACGACGACCAAACCCGACCTCTCGCGGCGCGCTTCCCGGCGCTGCGCGGCCTCGCCCTGGGCCGCAAGAACCGCCGCATCCCCTTCGTGCAGCAGACCGCCGGCACCGACTGCGGCGCGGCGGCGCTCACCATGGTCCTCGGCTACTTCGGCAAGTCGGTGCGCCTCGACGACGTGCGCGCCGCCTTGGGATTCAGCCGCCTCGGCACCGATGCGCTGTCGCTCGTCGAGACCGGCCGGCTGTTCGGCCTGCGCGGCCGAGGGGTCAAGGTGCGCGAGATCGACAGCCTGCGTTTCCTCGATCCCGGCGCCATCCTGCACTGGCGGTTCAACCACTTCGTGGTCTTCGAGCGCCTGGAACGCCGCGGCGCCTGGGTAGTCGATCCCGCCGCCGGCCGCCGGCTGGTGGCGCGCGCCGAGCTCGACCGCGCCTTCACCGGGGTGGCGGTGATCTTCGAGACCAGCGATGACTTCGCGCCGTCGCGCGGCGGCCGGCGCAACATCTGGCGCTTCTTGCGGCCGATCCTGACCGAATCGGGATTGCTGTCGCGCATCCTGGTGACCTCGGTCGTCATCCAGCTCTTCGCGCTCGCGGTGCCGATCCTCACCGTCCTGCTGGTCGACCGCGTGGTGCCGCGCGGCGACGTGCACCTGTTGACGGTCCTCGCAGTCGGCTGCGCCGGCCTGGTCGGGTTCAAGCTGCTCTCCAGCCTGGTGCGTTCCTTCCTCCTGCTCTACCTGCGGACGCGGCTCGACGCGCGGATGACGCTGCAGTTCCTCGACCATCTGGTTCATCTCCCCTACCTGTTCTTCCAGCAGCGCTCGGCCGGCGACCTGCTGATGCGGCTCAACAGCAACTCGACGATCCGCGAGATCCTCACCTCGGGGGCGATCTCCGGGGTCTTCGACGGCGTCATGGTGGTCCTCTACCTGCTGTTCCTGCTCGTCGCCGACCTGCGCATGGGCCTGTTGGTGGCGGGCCTGGGAGCGCTGCGGGTGGCGATCTTCCTGATCACCCGCAAGCGCCAGCGCGACTTGATGTCCGAGTCGCTGCAGGTGCAGGCCGACTCGCGCGGCTACCAGGTGCAGGTGCTGGCGGGAATCGAGACCATCAAGGCTAGCGGCGCCGAGGACCGCGCCGTCGAGCGCTGCTCGCACCTGTTCGTGCGCGAGCTCAACGTCTCGCTCGACCGCGGGCGGCTCGACGCCGTCATCAGCTCGGTGCTCGACGGACTCGGCACCGTCTCGCCGCTGCTGGTCCTGCTCTACGGCGCGCTGCAAGTGATGCACGGCGAGCTCACCCTCGGCACCATGCTGGCGCTGACCGCGCTCGCTCAGGGCTTCCTCACTCCGCTCACCACCCTGGTCGGGACCGCCACCCAGCTGCAGCTGATGGGCAGCTACCTCGACCGCCTGAACGACGTGCTCGAGACCTCGCGCGAGCAGGAAGAAGGCAGCCGGCAGCGGCCGGCGGCGCTGCGCGGCCGTGTCACCCTGGAGGGGGTCTCGTTCCGCTACTCGCCGATGACCCCGCCGGTGGTCGAGGACGCCAACGTCGACCTGCCGCCCGGCCAGCTGGTCGCCATCGTCGGCGCCTCCGGCTCCGGCAAGTCGACCCTCGCCGGCCTGCTCGCCGGCCTCTACACGCCGGAGGCCGGCCGCATCCTTTACGACGGCATCGATCTGGCCGACCTCGACCTGCGCTGGCTGCGCAACCAGCTCGGCTTCGTCGCCCAGAGCTCCTACCTCTTCGGACTCTCGATCCGCGCCAACATCGCGATGAACGACCCGGCCCTGCCGCTGTCGCGGGTCGTCGAGGCGGCGCGGCTGGCCGCCATCCACGACGACGTCCAGGCCCTGCCGATGGGTTACGAGACGGTGCTCGCCGACGGCGGCGCCTCGCTCTCTGGCGGCCAGCGCCAGCGCCTCGCCCTGGCGCGGGCGCTGGTGCTGCGCCCCAGGGTACTGATCCTCGACGAGTCGACGAGCAACCTCGACGCCCTGACCGAGGCCCAGATCCAGCGCAACCTGGCCGCTCTGCGCTCGACGCGCATCGTCATCGCCCATCGCCTGAGCACCGTCCGCAACGCCGACCTCATCCTGGTGATGGATCAGGGGCGCATCGTCGAGCGCGGCACCCACGCCGAGCTGATGGGGCGCGGCGGGCGCTACCGCGGCCTGGTCGACGCTCAGCTCGAGCGCGGCGTAGAGCTAGCCAGCGACTCGGCGTAGGGCGGTAGGCCCCCTCCGTCCTGGCCCCCTTCCTGGGCTCTGCGGGCGGGCTCCTTCGTGTGCGCGCCTGGCATCGTTGTACTCCTGCGACTTCCAGTGAGGGCGCTGCCAGTCGCCCGTCCTCGACCCAGGAAGAGGGCCAGGACTCCCCCCACCCCCGGGAGGCTACTACTTCCTCCGCTCTGCGGACGGACTTGCCGAGCCTACGGACGGGCCCCGGGATGGAAGAGCAGCGCCGGGTCGATCGGGCGGTTGGCCGGCAGCTCGGCGCGCGCCGCGGCCAGCTTGGCGGCGACGGCGGCGCGCTCTGATTCCGGCAGGGCGCCGCGCAGCACGATGACGCGGCGCGGCGCGGGACGGGCGATGATCCAGCCCGACCCGAGCTGGGCGGCGGCGGCCTGGAACCTGGCCGCGTCCGCCTCGGTGTCCCAGTCGGCGATCCAGGCCAGCAGCCGCTGCCCCTCCCGGCGATAGACCGCGAAACGGTCGCCGCCCCAGCCGGCGGCCGCCGCGGCGGCGCGCCCGCGGTCGTCGAGCGCGCGCCGCAGCAGGATCTTGATCCCCTCTTCGCCCAGCTGCCCTTCGCTCGCCTTGGCGAACCCGGGCAGCTCCGGCGCGAGGTCCGGCCAGACGATGGAGATCGGGTCGTCGCGCCGGCCGTACCACTTCTCGGGATGGAGGATCTGCTCGGTGGAGCGCGGCGGGTCGGTCGCGAAGGCGTAGTCGAGGAGCTTCTGGCCGCCGTGCTGCTTGACGTCGAGACAGAAGGCATAGCCCTGAGCGTAGCTGAACAGCAGCGTGTCGCGGAACCAGGCCGGCGCGTCCCGCATCTCCTTCTCGCCGGGCATGCCGGGCGGGGAGTCGGACTGCTCGTCGGGGTCGGCGAGGAGTCCCTCGGCCATGCCCGGCGCCGCCGGGAGCTCCTCGACCCGGGCCCGGGCGAGGTTGTCGAACATGATCAGCGAGGCGTCGCCTTCGACCAGCGCCAGCCGCGCCGCGCCGGGGTCCGACAGCGGCTCGGGTGTGTCCCAGCGGTCGAGGTTGAAGTTCTGGTCCTGGAGGACGTGGGTGAGCTCGTGGATCAGCAGCCCATCTTCCATCCGGCGCGCCATGTCGGCGCCGTACTGCGCCGCGAGCTCCTTGCCCAGCAGGCTGCCGTGCCGGTCGACGACCGCCAGCACCTTGAAGTGGGGATCGTAGAAGCCGGCGATCTGGCTGGCGAGGAGGTCGGGATAGTAGGTCTTGAGATCCATGCTCTCGGGGACGAAGCCGAACGCCTTCAAACTGAGCTCGAGGGCGGCGAGCTTGCCCGGCGGCAGGTCGGCCTGGAAGTCGGCCAGGACCTCCTTGCGGAGCTCGTCTTCCGAGACCGTTCCCCACGGCACGCGGTGCCTGAGCTGGAGCCCGCGGTACTTCTCGGCCGCGCGGACCAGCGCCTTCATCCGGCGGGCCAGCTCGGGAGGGAACGGATTGAGGTGCGGGCCGGCGCCGGCAGCAGGCCGCGAAGCAGAAGAAGGCGGCGGCAGGGCCGGGTCCATTCCCGGGACGAGGCAACCCCAGGCGAGCAAGAGGCCGGCGCCAAGGACCACTTTCCTGGCGGACGTGCGCATCCGCGTACTCTATCTCCCGCGATCTGATAGAAACCAAGACGAAAATTGGTCCGCGCGCCAGGGGAGGGGGCGTCCCCTTCCCCCCTGGCGCCGCCGGGCAGGCCGCACGTCCGGTGATGGGCGTGCGGCACTTCCCGGAGGTCGGGACCCGGCGGCTTCCGACAACCGGGAAGGGGACTCGCCAGGGGTTGCGGGGGGCGATCCGATGGATGCTTCGAGCAGGCCTCGACCGCCACATCGCAGCGCGGTTTCATCACTCGGGGTCGCCTCCAGGCGGTGGGGACTAGAAGGAATGACGTTCGAGCTGCGCCAGCGCACGATCGAGACCCATGGCATCCGCCTGCATGCCGTCGAAGCGGGGCCCGCGGACGGCCGGCTGCTCATCTTCCTGCACGGCTTTCCCGAGCTCTGGTACTCCTGGCGCCACCAGCTCGAGCCTTTCGCCGCCGCCGGCTTCCGGGTGCTGGCCCCCGACCAGCGCGGCTACAATCTGAGCGACAAGCCGCGCGGCATCGCCGCCTACGGCCTCGACGAGCTGGCAGCCGACGTCGTCGGGTTGATCGACGAGGCGGGGCGCGAGCGGGCCTGCCTGGTCGGTCACGACTGGGGCGGGGCGGTCGCCTGGTGGGTCGCCCTCACCCAGCCCGAGCGGCTCGAGCGCCTCGCGGTGCTCAACCTCCCCCACCCCTATGTGATGCGCCGGCACCTGTTGCACGACCCCGCCCAGCGGCGCCGCAGCTGGTACGTCTTCGCTTTCCAGCTCCCCTGGCTGCCCGAGCGCCGGCTGCGCCGCAACCACTACGAAAACGGCGTCCGAGCGCTGCAGCGCTCGAGCCGCCCCGGCACCTTCTCGGAAGCCGACCTGGAGGTCTACCGCGCGGCCTGGGCGCAGCCGGGCGCGCTGACCGGCATGATCAACTGGTACCGGGCCGGCCTGCGCGCGGCGCCGCGCCGCCGCCCGGCGCCCCGCGTCACCGTCCCAACCCTGCTCCTCTGGGGCGCCCGCGACCGCTTCCTCGGCCGCGAGATGGCCCAGCCCTCGATCGAGCTCTGTGACGACGGCCGGCTGGTGTTCCTCGAAGAGGCCACCCACTGGCTCCAGCACGAGGAGCCGGAGCGGGTCAACCGCCTGCTCGCCGATTTCCTCGGCTGACCGCCGGATCCCAGAGCCCGGCGCGCATCGGCTCCTCCGCGCAGCCCCGAGGACTGAATTGGAACGGCCGGGTCCCAATCCGGCCTATCTCGCCGGCCTCGGTCTCCTCCGGGCAACCAGCTTTTGCCCTAACCCCAAGGCGCCTCAGGGCTTCGGGTTGGCGGGCGCCGCCGCCGGCTTGGGCTTGGGCTTGGGCTTCGGTTTCTTGGCCGCCGCCACCTTGAGCGGCGACCACTGGCTGTCGTCGTCCACCGGGCAGGCCGCAAGGGTCGTGCCCTTGCACACTTCGATGCTGTAGACGGGGTGGATCTCCCACTCGCTCGCCCGGGACGGGCTGCTGGGCTCCGGCTGGCCGTTCTTGCACGGGTGGTGGCTGGCGTCGAAGAAGAGCTGGCCGGTAATGCGCACCGGATGCCCGGCGCCGGCGATCGCCTTGTCCGTCCAGGCGGCGGGCCGGAGGTGCGGGATCACCTCGGCGGTGACGCTCGGGCAGGCCTGGGCGCCCTTGACCGCCCCCTTGGCTTCCATCAGCACGACGTGGATGTCGTCGTTCGCGTTGCCCTTCAGGTTGCAGCCCACGCTCTCGCCGGTCGTGCCGCCCGAGTACTTCGCGCTCGCGACAAAGGCGACGATCCGCGCCACGCTGCCTTCGCCAAGCTGTTGCAGGGACGACCGGTCGGCGGGCAGGTGGTCGCGGTCGTAGGTCCCCAACTTGTTGTCGGCCTCGGTCTGCAGGCTCGCGAGAGCGGCGAAGGTCACCGCCTTCGGCGCGCCCGTGGCGCAGAGGTTGTTCTTCGCGGCGTTCTGCGCCTGGTGGGCCGGCTCCGAGTCCGGAGCGTTCCCCTTGATGCCGCAGCTGTCGTCGATCGCCTGGTGCTTCTGGATTGCCGAATAGGGCACCGTGCAGCCCGGCACGAACGGCTGTCCCTGCTGGGCCCCCGCCAGCGCCGGCAGCAGCGGCAAGCCGAGCAGGGCGGCGGCGGCCGGGAGCGCCCCGAGGGACCCGCCGGCCAACCAGGACATGCGTCGAGTCTTCATCTCTAACTCCTCCTTTTCTTGCCTCGAGGGGCCGTGCCGGGCGCCGAGCGATCTCTGCCGCCGGCCCGATCCAGCCCAGGCAGTCGATGCAGCCAGTCTGAGGTGCGCTTCTACTCTTCAAGTTGCCGCACACCCCGCCGTCCGGGACAGCGGCGGCCAGAGTGGTCAGAACCGGATGCGGAACTCGGCGCCGCCGCCCAAGGAATCGGCCACCGAGCCCAAGCTGAAGGCAAAGCCGTGGCGGGAGAGGATTTCCTGGGTCAGGGTGAGCCCCAGGCCGCGGCCGTTCTTCTTGGTGCTGAAAAAGGGGGTGAAGAGCAGCTCCCGGGCGCTCTCCGGGATGCCGGCGCCGGTGTCGCGAATCGACAGGACGGGACGCCGCCCTTCACTCGCCAGGCGCAAGACGATGCGGCCGTCCTCGCCGATCGACTCGATGGCGTTCTGCAGCACGTTGACCAGCACCTGCTCGATCTGGTTGCGGTCCATGGCGATGACGCCGGCGGGCTCTCCGTCCCCGGTGGCAGGCTGGCCGGCGGCGGCGGGCTGGCCGGGGGGCCGGCGGGCAACGGCAGGCCGGCCGGGGGTCTGGCCGGCAGCGGCGGCGATCCATTCGCAGCGGATGCGGCGCCGCTCGAGCTCCGGGCGCAGCAGGAGCAGCAGCTCGTCGAGCAGCCGCCGCGGATCGACCGGCCGCAGCTCGGGCGGCGGCAGCCTGACGACGCCGGCAAATCCATTCATGAACGAGCCCAGCTTCTCGAGACGGCCGATCGCCACCGCGATCCCCTGGGTGAAGTCGTCGCGATCGGCTTCCGCCAGCTGGCTGCCGTAGGCACGGAACGAATCGAGCAGCGAGCCGACCGCGCCGACCGAGTTGTTGATCTCGTGCGACATCATCCGAATCAGCTTGCCGTAGGCCGACTTCTCCGAGGCGCGCAGCTCTTCGGTGAGCTCCTCCAGGAAGTAGAAGCTGCGCGCGAAGCCGCGGTCGAAGAACTCGGCGCGCGCGGCCTTGAGCCGCCTGCCGCCGGGCAGCGCCAGCACCTGCGACTCGCCGACCGGCAGCGCCGCCAGCGGCGGGCCGAGCGGGCTCGCGATCTCCGCCAGCGGCCGGCCGAGGATTTCCCCGGCGCCGCCGCCGGCATTGACGGCGCCGGCGGCCCCGGCCGGCCCGGCCGAGGTGCGCAGCAGGCGCTCGGCGCTGGGGTTCCAGGCGCTCAGGCGGCCGTCGAAGTCGAGGGTGATGACGCCGGCGGGCGAAGCGGCGAGGATGCGGTCCAGAAAGTAGTGTTGCTCTTGCTGCTTGAGACGCTCTTCGCGCAGGCGCTCGATCATCTGATTGTAGACGCCGATGAGCGCATCCATCTCGGGCTGGCCGATCTCCTGAAACGACGACGTGAAGTCGCGCTCGCCGATCAGGTCGGCGCCGGTGCGGATCAGGTCGAGGGGGACGAAGAACGAGCGCACCAGCATGGCGCCCAGGGCGATCGACAGGACGAACAGCCCCTCGACGGCGAGCAGCAGCAGCCGGTTGTGCGCCAGCACGACGAGCGAGACGGCCGCCAGGGCGGCGTGGATGAGTACCAGGTAGAGGACGATCTTGGCGCGCAGGGTGAGGCGGAAAAAGGGGCGAGCGGGCGCGAGCGGCATGCGCTAGCGGGGCCCGTGGGGGCCGATCCGGTATTTGTCGAAGCGGCGGTAGAGCGCGGCCCGCGAGAGGCCCAGCGCCTCCGCGACGCGGGTGACGTTGCCCTCGTAGTGGCGCATGCACTTGGCGATCATCGCTCGTTCCATCTCCTCGAGCGTCATGCTGCCGGGGTTGGGCAGCGCCGTGCCGCGCACTTCGCGGCTCTCGAGCTCGGCCAGCGCCAGGAGGTCCGGCACGTCCAGGCTGCTGCCGTCGAGCACCAGGACGGCGCGCTCGATGGTCTGCTTGAGCTGCCGGACGTTGCCGGGAAAGCTCTGGGCCTCGAGCCACGCCAGGGCGCGGCTGGTGATGGCGATCGGTCCGCGCCGGTAGGCGCGGGCGCAGAGGTCGAGGAAATGGCGCGCCAGAAGAGCGACGTCCAGGCGCCGCTCGCGCAGCGGCGGCAAGCTGACGGCGATCAGGTTCAGGCGGTAGAGCAGGTCCTCGCGGAACTGGCCGCGCTCGACCAGCGCGGCGAGGTCGCGGTTGGTGGCGGAGACGACCCGCACGTCGACGCTGCGCGCCGCCGAAGAGCCGAGCGCCTCGTAGGAGCGGTCCTGGAGGACGCGCAGGAGCTTGACCTGGGCGGCGGGGTCGACCTCGCCGATCTCGTCGAGGAAGATGGTGCCGCCGTGCGCCATCTCGAAGCGCCCGCGGCGGTCGGCGCGGGCGTCGGTGAAGGCGCCGCGCACGTGGCCGAACATCTCGCTCTCGAACAGGGTCGAGGAGATGCCGCCGAGGTTGACCTTGACGAAAGGGCCGGCGCGCCGCCGGCTGTTGCGGTGGATCGCCTCGGCCACCAGCTCCTTGCCGGTGCCGGTCTCGCCGGTGATGAGGACCGCGGCGTCGGTCGGGGCGACGCGGCCGACGACTTCGAGCAGCCTGACGAAGCGCGGGTCCCTGCCGATCAGCCCGCCGAGGTCGAGGCGGCGGTCGAGCTCCTGCCGGCTGGCCGCCGCCGCGGCCGCAGCCGCGGCCGCCGCCGTTCTCGGGGCGCCGCCGGCGCGCTGTGTGCGCTCCGCTCCGGCGCCGTCCCCGCCGTCCCCGACGGCCGCGGCCGCGTTGGGCGCGGCTGCGCCCGGCGTCTCCTCGCCGGCGCCGCGGCGTCCGATGAGGCGCGCCGCGGCGAGCGACAGGGCGGTCTCGACCGCCTGCAGCAGCTGGGCGTTGTTCCAGGGCTTGGTGACGAAATCGGCGGCACCGGACTTGATCCCCTGCACCGCCAGCGCGATCGAGCCCCACGCCGTCACCAGGATGACCGGCAGGCTCGGCCGCAGCGCGCGGATCCCGGCCAGCAGCTCGAGCCCCTCGCGGCCGGTCGTGGCGCGGGAGAAGTTCATGTCCTGCAGGACGAGATCGAGCTCCTCGCGGCGCACCAGCTCGAGCGCCTCGTCCTGCGTCCGCGCCGCCTGGGTCGCGTGCCCGTGCCGCTTGAGCAGCAGGCCGAGCGAGGCGACGACCGACGGATCGTCGTCGACGATCAGGATCACCGATCCCATTGGTTGCTACTCAAACCGCAGCGCCTCGGCGGGCGGGACGCGGCTCGCGATCACGCTCGGGTAGAGGGAGCACAGGATGACCAGGGCGTAGATCACCGCCATGGCCGACGCCAATCCGGCGGCCATGACCGCACCGGGAAGCGCGCCGGCCAGCCGCGAGATCGGCAGCTGGACCACCAGCGCCGTCGCCAGCCCGACGCTCAGGGTGGTCAGCAGCAGCTGCTCGGTCACGATCTGGCGGAGGAGGGCGGCGCGGGACGCCCCGGCCGCCCGCCGCAGGCCAAGCTCGCGGGTGCGCTGCAGCAGATTCTGCCACATCACCCCGGTCAGCCCCAGGCCCACCATGGCCAGCAGGAAAAGGGCGATCACGCAGCCGGTGAGCAGCGGCGCCAGGCGCAAGCGGAAGGATGACGCTCGCATCTCGGCCAGCGTCGTGACGGCGAACGACCAGCCGGGAGCAATCCGCTGCAGCCGGCCGGTGAGCTCTTCCTCGAAAGCGGCCGTGGTGCCCGGCCGGACGCGGAGGAGGAGGCTCGCGAAGAGGTGGCCGCTGCCGCCCCCCGGCTGCCGCTGCGGCAGGAAGAGGTAGTTGCCGTCGCCGGCCAGCTCGCCATTCTTGCGGTAGTCGGCGACCACGCCGATCACGCGCCGCTCCGGCTCCTGGCCTTTGGGGTCGGGCACGCCAAGACGCCGCCCGATAGGATCGGCGCCGCCGAATGCCGCGCGGGCGAGGTTGCGGTTGACCACCACGGGCTGCCAGGCGAGCGCCTCGTCGCCCTTTCCGAACCACCGCCCGGCAACCAGGTGGAGGCCCATCACGCGGTCGAAATCGAGGCTCACGACGTTGAAGTCCATGCGCACCGGGCCGTGCCCGGAGTCATCGATCATGACGTCATCGGAGGTGCTGAAGGGGACGACCATCGTCCCGGCCGCCGCCTCGACGCGCGGCAGCGACTGCAGCTCGCGCAGCAGGCGCGACATGGTGTCGCGGGCGGCGGCAGCCGGCGCCTCGCCGCCCCGCCACTGCTTGCTGTCGACCGCGACCTGCCAGACGTCGCGGTAGCTGAAGCCGAGAGGTTGGCGGTAGTTGCGCCAGCAGAACAGCCCGAGCGTGGCGACGACGGCGGTCACCAGGAACGAGAAGAAGATCTCCAGCATGAGCAGCGCGCCCGCCCGCTTGCGGTTCCACACCAGCTTCAAGAGATGACGGATCATGACGACCTCCCGGAGAGCGCCCTCGCGGGCTGCAGCCGCGACATCTTCCAGGCCGGATAGACGCCGGAGAGCAGGCCGAAGAAGACCGCGATGGCCAGGCCGTAGGCAAAGACCCGGAGATTGAGCCCGAACTGCGCGTAAGGGACCAGGCCGCTGCGATTGAGAGCGGCCAGGACCGGACCCGCGAGGGCGAGCCCCAGGGCGCCGCCCAGCAGGGTGAGCACCAGGTTTTCGATCAGGAACTGACCCACCAGCGCCCAGGAGGAGGCGCCGAACGCCTTGCGCACGCCGATCTCCGCCGCGCGGTCCAGGATGCGCGACAGATTGATATTGATCAGGTTGAGCGTCGGCAGCAGCATGAACATGGCCATCGCGGTCAGCAGCGCGGCGCGCAGCCGGCCGGCGTGCGCGTCGTTCTCGCGGCTGGCGAAGAGCAGCCGCGCCAGCGCCTCGAAGGAGGTGTCGGCGCCGCCGGCGATCCTGGTGTAGAGCCGGGGATCGGGCGACTCGGCATGCGCCAGGCGCGAGCGGAACTCGGCCTGGATCGCCGGCAGATCGCGGCGGCTGCGCGCCAGCAGGATGGCCATGAAGTTGCCCAGCGCCTCATGCTTGTAGGTCGAGGACTTGGCCGTGCTGATCGGCACCCAGACGTCGGCGAACGGGACGATGCGCACGATCGGCACGTCGCGCACCACCCCGACGACGCGGAAGCTCTGGCCGTCGATGGCGAACGGCCGCCCGAGCGCCGGGGCGGCGCCGAAGAAGCGGCGGCGAGTGCTCTGATTGATCACCGCTACCGGGTTGGCCTGCAGCTCGTCGGCGGCGGTGAACGGCCCGCCCTCCACGAAATCGAAGTCGAGGATGCGCCAGAACTCGCCGTCGGTGCGCTTGAGGTAGGAGGTGATCTTGCGGCCGGCGACGTAGGAGACGGCGCCCTGCTGCTCGGTGAAGAGCGCGATCGTCTCGACCCGCTGCAGGTGGCGCGCATAGCGGTCGAGGAAGGCATAGCCGACCGGCCCTTCGTGGCCGGTGTGCGGACCCTCGAAGCCGAGCCTGTAGATGCCCAGAGTGCGGGCGGCGCGCGTCTCCGGCGCCCGCGGCGCCAGGATCGAATCGAGCATCGCGGTCGCCACCAGCAGGACGAGCAGCGTGAGGCTGATGGCGAAGAGGCTGATGAAGGTGAAGAACTTGCGCCGCAGCAGGACCTTGGCGCCCATCTTGAGGTGGCTGATGAGCATGGCGGCGGCGCTCGTCAGCTCACCTGGCGGCCGTCGAACAGCCGCACCACGCGCTGCGTCCGATCGGCCAGCCGCCGGTCGTGGGTGACCATGACCACCGTCGTCTTGTCACCCTGGTTGAAGCCCTCGAGGATCGCCATCACCTCCTCGCCCATCTGGCTGTCGAGATTGCCGGTCGGCTCGTCGGCGAGCAGGACCCGGGGGCGGCCGACGATGGCGCGGGCGATCGCCACGCGCTGCTGCTGGCCGCCGGAAAGCTGCGACGGAAAATGCAGAGTGCGCGAGGAGAGGCCGACGCGGTCGAGCGCCGCGTGGGCCAGGCGGCGGCGCTCGCGGTGCGACAGCCGGCGGTAGAGCAGCGGGATCTCCACGTTGTCGGCCACCGACAGGTCGCTCACCAGATGGAACTGCTGAAAGATGAAACCCACCCGCTGGTTGCGCAGGCGCGCCAGGGCGCGGTCGCCGTAGTCGCCGACCTTCTCGCCGTCGAACTCCACCGAGCCTTCGCTCGGCTCGTCGAGCAGCCCGATGAGATTGAGCAGCGTGCTCTTGCCGCAGCCCGAGGGACCCATGATGGAGACGAATTCGCCCTCCTCGATCGAGAGATTGATGTTGTCGAGCGCGGTGGTCTCGACGCGCTCGGTGCGGTACAGCTTCTTGACTCGCTGCAGGCGGATCATGGTTCCTCCTGTTCGGTGAAAAGAGCGGCGGTCATTTGGGATCGGGGGATCGGGCCGGCGCTACCTCCTGAGCCGCACCCGGTCGAGGTCGAGGTAATCCTTGACGTCGGAGACGATCACCTCGTCGCCCAGGGCGAGGCCGGAGAGCACCTCCAGATCCTCGGAGCCGGCGAGGCCGAAGCGCACCCGCCGGCGGACCGCTTCGCCTCCGCTGACGACGAAGACCGACTCCGGCTCGCCTTCGCGGGCGAAGGGCCCCTTGCGCAGCAGCAGGGCGCTCGGCCGGGAGGCGGTGGCGACCAGCACGTCGACGCGCAGGTTGTTGCGCAGGGCGGGGTTGCCGGGGTCGGCGAGCTCGACCGTGAACTTGAGCGCGCCGTTCTCGATGGTGGGATCGACGCTCGCCAGACGGCCGGCGAGCTGCCGCTGGCCGTCGAGCACGACGCGGACGGGCAGGCCGGCGGCGAGCTGGGCCGAGTGCACGTCCGAGATCGTGGCCTCGACGCGGAAGGAGCCGAGGTTAGCGACGCGCGCCAGAACGTCGCCGCGGTGGACCGTCGCCCCCTCCTCGGGCACCACCCAGGTGAGGACGCCGTCGCGGTCGGCGCGGGCGGTGGCGAGCTGCAGCTGACGCGCCGCCTCGTCGCGGTCGCGGCGCAGGATCCGCAGGTCGAGCGCGAGCGACCGCAGCTGCGCCGCCGTCGAGCCGCGGGCGGCGGCGACCGCGGCGGCGAGCTGGCGCACTTCGATGGTTGCCTTCTTGGCCTCCGCTTCGGCGACCCGGAGGGCGGCGGCGGAGACCAGCCCGTCCTGGCGCAGCGTCCGGTTCTCCGCGGCGCGCGCCTCGAGCACCTCGGCGTCGAGGCGCTTGGTCTCGAGCTGCGCCTCGAGGTCGACCAGGCTGCGGGCGAGCGACAGGCGGAGCTGCTCCTGCTGATTGGCCTTCTGCGCCATCTGCTCGGCGAGCCGGCTGCCTTCGAGCTCCAGCGCCGAGAGGTCGAGCCGCACGATCGCATCGCCGCGGTGGAGGGTGTCTCCCGGCCGTTTGAGGAGCTGGAGGACGCGGGTCTCGACCGGGCTCGACAGCGCCTGCTCGAAGGCGGGGACGACCGTGCCGGTGGCGCTGAGCACCGCCTGGAGCGGCCCGCGCTCGACCCGAGCGGTGAGGATGCGGGCGCGGCTGAGCGAGGGGCGCAGCCAGCCGGGGAGCAGGACGAGCAGCGCCGCCAGCAGCGCGGCGGCGGCGGCGGCGGCGGCGAGGCGGCGCCCTGCCCGCCATCGCCTGGCGCTATCGTCGATCGCTCGATCCATCGCCGCTGCCTCCGCCGCCGACGCCGGCTGAAGGCCGGTTCGGCGGCCTAAGGAGGGGCAAGTCTGATGCCAGGTGCTAAGCCGCTGAAAATAAAGGTCTTAGTTGAGAGCGCCGGGGGTGGCGCGGCGTCCGGGGGCGTACGCTGGTGTTCGGGAGCGGACGGGCGGCGCGGCGGTGGTGGCGGCGAAGAAGCCGGGGGGCGCAGGAGCCGGGCACGCGGAGAACGCGGAGAAAGGGCGCGTTGACGCCTCCGGGCGGGTCGGATAGCATCTTGTAGCCTCATCAGAGTCGAACGCTTCTTTCGAGGGAGGTCTTCGATGAAACGAATCGTAGCCATTGCTGTCGCCTGCCTTCTGCTCTTCACCATGTCCGTCGCCTTCGCGGCGGGAGGCAAGGAGCCCCATCCGCGCATTCGCGCCGCTATCAGGGCGATCGATGTGGCGATCGCCGAGATGAAGGCCGCTAACCACGACTTCGGCGGCCATCGGGTCGAGGCGATCGAGGCATGTGAAAACGCCCAGAAGCAGCTCAAGGCGGCGCTCGCCTACGACAAGAAGTAGAGGCGCGAAGCTCGCAGAATGAGCGACCCAACGCAAGGACAGCAGACCTACGAGGCTTCTCCGCCCCCCGCGCCGGCGCTCTCTCCGAGGATCTGGGAGATCCTCGTCTGCCCGCAGTGCGGCGGCACCCTGTCGGACAGCGCCGCCGGGGTGATCTGCGAGCACTGCCGGCGCAAGGTCGATCGCACGCCCGCCGGGCAGCTCGACCTGCGCCTGACGCGGCCCAAGCGCTACACGCTCGAGCTCACGCTGGAGCCGGCGCTGGGAGCCGAGAACGGCCGCGGCGGGCCGGGCGCGGACGCCGCGGAGAACGAGGTCGACTGGCGTCCGCTGCCCCCGAACCCGAGGCCGGAGGTCAGGGTGGGGAAGGTCAAGGGCGGCTGTCACCTGCCGCGCGACGTGCGCACCTACTTCCCGGCGGCGCGCGGCCCCGGCGCCATGGCGCTCGACCTCGGCTGCGGCACCCAGGTCCACAAGGAGGTCTGCCAGCTCGCCGGCTTCGAGTACGTCGGCCTCGACTACTCGGCGCCCGAGGCGATGATGCTGGGCGACGCCCAGGCGCTGCCGTTCCGTGGCGACTCCTTCGAGCTCGTGCTCTCGATCGCGGTGCTCGAGCATGTGCGCTTCCCGCTGCTGATGCTGCGCGAAGCCTACCGGGTGCTCAAGCCGGGCGGCCTGCTGCTCGGCTCGGTCGCCTTCCTCGAGCCCTTTCACCTCAATAGCATGCACCACCATACCCACCTGGGGACCTTTCATGGCCTGCGCTTCGCCGGCTTCGAGGTCGAGCACGTGGCGCCCTGCCGCGGCTGGACCGGGCTGGTCGCGCAGGCCCAGATGGGGCTCTTCCCCGGCGCCCCGCGGTGGCTGGCGCGAACGCTGGTCTCGCCGGTGCTCGGCTTGCACCGCCTATGGTGGCAGATCGGGCGGCGCTCCGACCCCAACGCCAGCGAGCTCAAGCGGATGACCAAGAACTCGGGGGCCTTCCTCTTCCTCGCCCGAAAATAGTTACTACTTGTTCGGCGGTGCCTTGAGGTACTTGTCGTACCAGGCGAGATAGCGCTCGTAGCGGTCCTTGACGTAGCTCGGTTTGACCAGCGAGTGGTGCTGGCTGGGGTAGAGGACCAGCTCGGTGTCGCGGCCGAGGCGGCGCAGCGCCTGGTAGAGCTGCTCGGAGTTGAGGGCGGGGACGTTGGCGTCGTCGGTGCCGCAGAGGATCAGGGTCGGGGTGGTGATCTTCTCGACCTGGAACCAGGGCGACAGACGCAACCACCGCTCGACGTTGCGCCACGGCAGGCCGAGCTCGGTTTCCCAGGCATACTGGTAGTGGTCGGTGCCGTAGTCGGCCAGGTAGTTGACTTCGCTGGCGCCGGGGATGGCTGCCTTGAAGCGGCCCGTCTTGGTGATGACGTAGTTGGTCAAGATACCGCCGTAGCTCCAGCCCCCGACGCCGAGACGGTCGGGATCGACGGCACCCATGACGACCGCCTGGTCGACGGCGGCCATCACGTCCTCGTAGTCCTTGTTCCCCCAGTCGGCCCAGATCGCCCGCGAGAAGTCGCGCCCGTAGCCGGTCGAGCCGCGCGGGTTGGCGGCGATCACCGCGTAGCCGTGGGCAGCCAGCAGCTGCCATTCGAAGTGAAACTCGGTGCTGAACTGGGAGGCCGGGCCGCCGTGAATGCGCAGGATGGCCGGCAGACGAGAGCCCGGCGCGGCGCCGGGAGGGCGGGTCAGGAAGGCGTCGATCATGGCGCCGTCGGCGCTGCGGGCGCGGTAACGCTCGACCGGCGCCAGCTTGATGCGCCGCAGGAGCTCGTCGTTGACCGCGGTCAGGCGGCGCAGTCCTCCGGGGCCCTGGGCGCCGCGGGGGAGGACCGCCGAGACCTCGAAGGGGCGCCCGGGGTCGCTCTCCAGCACTACCGCCTCTCCGCCGGCGGCTGGGGAGGCGCCGCGGGCGGCGCCGGCGGAGGCGGAGACGTCGAGATCGAAGGCCTCGACGTGGCGCTCGCCGTCCACCACCCGCTCGACCGGGCCGCCGGCGGCTGAGACCCGTGCGAGGTGGTTGTTGCCGCCCTCTTCGATCAGGAAGTAAACCCATTGCCCGTCGGCGGCGAAGCGCGGGCTCGAGACGTTGCGGTCGAGATCGGCGGTGAGCAGGCGGCGGCCGGCGTCCGGAGCGGCAGGGGCGGCCGCGGCGGCGGGAGAGGCTGATGCGGCTGGAGCGGCTGGAGCAGCCGGCATGGCCGGCATTGCCGGCGCGATGGCAAGGTGGCTGGTGCCGTACCAGAGGTCGCGGGGATCGCCGCCCTCGACGTAGATGATCTGCTTGCCGTCCGGGCTCCAGGAAGGCGATGAGTCGGCGGCGGGCGAGGTGGTGATCGCGCGCGGGACGGCTCCGGCGGCCGCCTGCACCACGAAGACGTCGGTGTTCTCGTTGGCGTCGGGGTCCGGCGTCCGGTTGCTGGTGAATGCCAGCCATCTGCCGTCCGGCGACCAGGCCGGTTCGGTGTCGTCATAGGGTCCGGAGGTGACCTCGATGCTGGATTTGCTCGCCAGGTCGAAGACGTGGATGTGGGTGCGGAGCTCGCGCAGATACCCCTCGCCGTCGCGCTTGAACTGGAGGCGCCGGATGACGATCGGCTTGGGCGTGCTCGGGCCCGCCGTCTTGTCGGCTGGCTCGACCTCGTCGGGGTCGACGTCGGCGACGACGAGGGCCAGGCGCTTGGCGTCGGGCGACCAGGCGATCTCGGAGACGTCCGCCTTGTAGTCGGTCAGCCGCCGCGCATCGCCGCCCAGCCGGTTGAGCAGCCAGACCTGGACGTTCTTGCCTTCCCTCTTCGACAGGAACGCGAGATAGCGGCCGTCCGGGCTCCACCGCGGCGTGGTCTCGGGCTTGTCGCTGGCGGTCAGCTGCACGGCTTCCCCGCCCGCCATCGGCACCATGTAGATGTCGGTGTCGGAGTCGTCCCTCTTGGCGTCGAGCGAGCGGACGGTGTAGGCCACCCAGCGCCCGTCGGGGCTGATCCGGGGATCGCCCACCTGCTTGAGGGCAAAGAGGTCGTCGACCGCCAGCAGACGCGGCGGCTCGGCGGCGAGCGCCGGCAAGGGGGGCGCGCCGCCGGCCAGGAAGAGAATCGGCAGGAAGAGCGCCAGCCCGCCGAGCCGCCGAGCTCGACGGCCTGGTTCACACCGGATCGCCGCGGCGAGAACGGCGAACGGGTGGGCGGGAGCACGGCGGTGGAGATTCGCGGTCGGACGCAACAGGAGCTCCTTTGACGGCTTTTGCGATCTATCGGAGAAGGTGCTTGAGCACCTTGCCCAGCGCGTTTCTGGGTAACGCATCGAGGCGGTGCAGCTCGCGCGGCACCTTGAACGCCGCCATCTGGCGTCTGCAGAAGGCGATCAGCTCCGCCTCGTCGACGGAGCCTTCCGTCACCAGGTAGGCGATGGGAACCTCTCCCCACTCGGGATGTGGGAGGCCGACCACGGCGGCCTCTCTGACCCCGGGAAAGGAGGTGAGCGTCTCCTCGATCTCGCGGGGATAGACGTTGAGCCCGCCCGAGAGGATCAGCTCCTGCCGCCGGCCGAGGAGAGTGACCGAGCCGGTTGCCGGGTCTTGGCGCGCCAGGTCGCCGCTCTGGAACCAGCGCCGGCCGAGCTTGTCGTGGGTGAAGGCGGCGGCGGTCGCGGCGGGCGCCTGCCAGTAACCGCTGAACACGTTGGCGCCGCGCACCAGCAGCTCGCCTTCGCCGCCCGGCGGCACGTCCTGCCCGGTCTCGTCGGTGATGCGCACCGAAACCCCCGGCAGCGGAGTGCCCACCTGGCCGGGCAGGCGCGGTCCGGCGTAGGGGTTGCTCAGGATCATGCCGGCCTCGGTCATCCCGTAGCGCTCCAGGATGGCATGTCCGGTCAGCTCGCGGAAGGCGGCGAAGGTCTCGGGCGCCAGCGGCGCGCTTCCCGAGCAACAGAGCCGGAGCGCGCCGAAGCACAGGTCTGCCGCCGACAGCGCCTCGCCCGCGATGCCGCGCGCCGAGCTGCCCGGCGCGGCGGCGGCCCGTCGCCGCAGCTCCTCGACCAGCCGCACATAGAGAGTGGGGACGCCGAAGAAGAGCGTCGTGCCGCCGGCCGCGAGCTCGTCGGCCACCGCAGCCGCATCGAAGCGGCGCCCGAGCCTGACCGTGGCGCCGGCGGCGAGAGCGCAGCCGAGGCCGACGACCAGGCCGTGGACGTGAAACAGCGGCAAGGTAAGCAGCAGCACGTCGTCGGAGCGCCAGGCCCAGGCGGCGAGCAGCGCCGTGATGGTCGCAAGGAGGTTGTTGTGGCTGATCATGGCGCCCTTGCTGCGCCCGGTCGTGCCCGAGGTGTAGAGGATGAGCGCCAGATCGTCGCCGCCGGGGGGCGGCGAGGGCACGCGCAGCAGGCCGGGATCGGCCCGCCAGCGGTCGAGCTCCTCGGCGACCAGCACCGCCTCGACGCTCGACTGCGCGGCGCCACCCTGCTCGCCGGTGGCGCCGCCTTGACCGCCGGACGGGCCCGCGTCCCGTACGCCGACCTCGGCCAGAAGAGGCAGCTGGTCGCGCTCGGTCAGCAGCAGCCGCGGGCGCGCGTCGCCCAGGATGTGGGCGATCTCGCGGCGGCGGTAGGCCAGATTCATCGGCACCATCACCGCTCCGATGCGGAGCAGCGCCAGGTGGGCGGCGACCAGCTCGGGGCCGTTGCCGAGCCAGAAGGCAACCCGATCGCCTTTGCGCAGCCCCCAGCGCGAGAACCCGGCGGCCAGCCGCCCGGCGTCAGCCGCCAGCTCGGCGAAGCTGAGAGTGCGCGGCGCCTGCCCGTCGCGGCCGACCACCAGGGCCGGCTTGGCCGGCGCCCGCGCCGCGCCGATGGCGAAGAGCTCTTCCAGATTCATCGACGAAGGGCTACCAGTCGCGCCGGGGGACGTCCCAGTCGGTGGGGCCGGGCTTGCGGATCGACAGGTGGCACATCGAGCCGCCGGCGGCCGCGCCGTGCCAGTGCCACTCGTTGGCAGGCAGCAGCACCATTCCGCCGGGGCCGAGCTCGCGCCGGCCCGACTCGTCGGCGACGACGCAGGAGCCGCTCACCACGTAGAGCAGCTGGTCGGTCGCGTGAGTGTGCGGAATCGTGCGGGCGCCGTCTTCGAAGAAGACCGCGACGACCTCGACCTCGACCGCCGCCGCCCCTTCGCCCCCCACCAGCGGCTGCATCAAGACCCGCCCCTCGAAGTACTCCGGGTGTTGAGCGGGCCGGGCCCGCGCCCGGTCAGGCGCCAAGACGAGCATTGCCGAGAGCATACCGCCTCCCGCCAACGTCCGTACAGCGCCAATCAGCAGCTTGAAGAAGAACGCGATCTGCGAAAATCCCGGTATTCCTGATGATCGAATCGGGCTCAGACGGAGAGGCCGAGGGCGGCGAGGGCAGTGCGGGTGGTGGCGGGGGCGCGGTGCCAGATGGCGTGCATGCCGAGCGCGGCGGCGACTTCGACGAACATGCGGCGGTCGTCGATATAGGCGACGCGGTCGGGGCGGGCCTGGGCGATGTCGAGGGCGACGCGGAAGATGTCTTCATCGGGCTTGCGGAAGTGGACGTAGGAGGAGACGACGAAGAAATCGACGAAGGCGGCGAGGCCGAAGCGCTCGATGCGGTCGGCGGTGAGCTCGCGCCCTTCGTTGCTCAGCACGGCGACCTTGAGGCCGTGGCGCGCCTTGAGCTGGCGCACCAGGTCGATCATCTCCGGGAACGGCCTGGCCTCGCCCAGGATGAAGCTGACCACGTCCTCGTAGGTGAAGCTGCGCGGCTCGTAGAACATCACCCGGTCGAGGTAGGCGGCGAGCCCCATCTTGCCCGACTCGTAGGTGTCGTAGGTCAGGTGATGGCGCTCGTCCATCTCGGTCTCGCTGACGCCGAAGTGCGCCGCGGTGCGGTGGCGCAGCGCGCGGTCCCAGCCGTTGGTGAGCAGCACTCCGCCGACGTCGGTGAAAAGGTGGGTGATCCCGGCCGGCGTCCTCATCGTAGTCATCCGCGCCTCCCCCGCTCAGCGCAGCTGGAGATAGAAGGTCACGCCGCGCCCGCGCAGCTCGACGCGCTGCGGCTCGATCTTGACCACGGTGAAGTCCTCGTCGACGGCCTGGCCGGGGCCGACCACCCTGCCGTTGATCACCGCCACCGGCTGCGCGGCCGAATAGGCGATGCCGGCGAGCTTGATCCTGCCGCCGCCCGGCAGCAGGACCTCGCCACGGTAGGTCTTGCCGTCCTCCAGCGCCGGCGGCTGGCCCGTGGCGGCGGCCGAGGCAGCGGCGCCGCCGGTGCCCTGCAAGTCCGGCCGCGGCACGGCCGGCACCGCGCCGGGCACAGCGGGCGGCGCCGGATTCCCGGCAGAGCCAGCGCCGCCGGCCCGCCCGCCTGCCGAGGGCGAGGGCCGGGTGGCCGGCGCCGGCCCGGTGCTGCGGACCGGGCCGGCGGGCAGGCGCGGGGCCAGGACGGCGGCGCTCGACGCGGACCATAGCGTTGTCATGGACGCCGGTCCGCGGTCGGCCCCCGGCGACCCGGGCCGGGAGCGCAGCTGCGCCAGCCAGCGCTCCGTCCCTCCCGGCGCGACCGGCCCGCCGCCGGTTCTTCCGCCGGCCGGACCCGCTCCAGCCGGCTCTTCGGGCGCCCCGCTCCCCGCTGCGCCCCGGCGGCCGGCATCCCCGGCAGTGATTTCCGGCCGCTCCGGCCGCTCGGGCCGCGGCTTCGCCGGGCTCTCCGCCTGCCCCTGGCCCGCGCGCCCCTGAGGACGGTCCGTCCGGTGGGCCGCGCCCGCCGCGGCGGCGGCCGCGCCCGAGCGCCCGCCGCGCAGGAAGAAGACGATTCCGACCGCCCCCAGCGCCAGGACCAGGGCCGCCGCGCCCACGGCCACCACGAGCGTGCGCTTGCCGGTCCGCGGCCGCTCGGGGATGAACGCCGGCGCCCAGGGTGCCGGCAGTCCGCGCTGCTCGGCCGCCTGCCGCGCCGCATCGTGCCGTGCGGCGTCGAGCCGCGCCCGTTTCAGGGCCTCGTCGATCAGACTCATGAAAACTTGCCCTCCAGCTCGCGAATCGCCCGCCGCACGTGCTCGAGCCGCAGCTGGTCGGAGCCGGTCACGAAGCCACACAGCAGCGCCTTGTCGCACACCGCATTGATCAGGCGCGGGATGCCGCGCGAGTAGCGGTAGACGCCGCGGATCGCCCAGCGGCTGAAGTTGGGCAGCCCGTTGCCGCCGGCGACGCGCAGGCGATGCTGGATGTAGTAGTCGGTTTCCAGGCGCGTGAGCGGGGCCAGATGGTAACGCACCGTGATGCGCTGCCGCAGCTGCCGCAGCCCGCGCGCCTCGAGCTTGTCCCGCAGCTCGGGCTGGCCGATGAGCACGATCTGCAGCAGCTTGCGCTGGTCGGTCTCCAGGTTCGAGAGCAGCCGCACCTGCTCGAGCAGCTCGTGGTCGAGGTCCTGGGCTTCGTCGATGATCAGCACCACGTCGTTGCCGGCCGCCAGCTCGTCGAGCAGGAACTGGTTGAGCGCCGAAAGATAGGCGACCCGGTCGGCCTTCGAGGACTGCAGCCCATACTCGGCGAGGATCGCCCGCAGCAGCTGGGTGCTGGTCATGCACGGATTCAAGATGAGCGCCGTGCGATAGCTCGGCCCGAGCTCCTCGAGGATCGCGCGGCAGACCGTCGTCTTGCCGGCTCCGACCTCGCCGGTGAGCTGGATGAAGCCCTTGCGCTCCCTGATCCCGAACAGGATGTGGTTGAAGGCCTCGCGATGGCGGTCGCTGAAGAACAGGAAGCGCGGATCGGGCGTGATGTTGAAAGGCGGCTCGCGAAAGCCGTAATACTCGTTGTACATCGCCGCCGATCAGGAGACCCGGACCGCCCGCTCCTTCTCTTCGACCGCCGCCAGCAGCTTGTCGTAGGAATCCGAGAACTTCTCGACCCCCTCCCGGGTCAGCTCGCGGTCGATCTGGCGGGCGTCGATGCCGAGCTCGGCCAGCCCGGCGAAGGCCGCACGCGCCGCCGCCAGATCGTCGTGGATGCGCACCTTGGGGTCGCCGTGGTCCTTGAACGCCTCGAAGGTCTCGCGCGGCATGGTGTCGACGCTCTCGGGGGCGATCAGCGCTTCGACGTAATAGAGATCGGGATAGGCGGGGTCCTTGGTCGAGGTCGAGGCCCACAGCGGCCGCTGCTTGCTCGCCCCCGCCTCGCGCAGCCGGGCGAAGCGCTCGCCGCCGAAGACCTCCTCGAAGGCCTGGTAGGCGAGGCGCGCATTGGCGATGGCGGCGCGGCCGCGCAGCTCCCGCGCCTGCCGCCGCTCGGCCTCCGGGCGGCCGGCGCCGGCGCCGTCGCGGGCGATCGCGTCGAGCTTCTTGTCCACGTTGGTGTCGACGCGGCTGACGAAGAAGCTTGCCACCGAGCGCAGCTGCCGGACCGGCTGGCCCGCCGCGACCCGCGCTTCGAGCGCCGAGAGGTAGGCCTCCATCACCTGGCGGTAGCGCTCGACCGAGAACAGCAGCGTGATGTTGATGTTGATCCCTTCGCTCAGGCACTGCTGGATCGCCGGCAGCCCCTCCTCCGTCCCCGGGATCTTGACCATGACGTTGGGACGGGCGCAGGCCTGCCAGAGGCGGCGCGCCTCGACCACCGAGCCCGGCGCGTCGAGCGCCAGCCGCGGCCCCACTTCGATCGACACGAATCCGTCGTCGCCGGCGCTCGCGGTGTGGACCGGGCGGAAGGCGTCGGCGGCGCGGCTGACGTCCTCGACCGCCAGCGCCTCGAAGATCTCGCCCGGCGTCTTGCCGCGCTCCCCCAGCCGGCGGATGTCGTCGTCATAGAGCGCGGTCGCGGCGATCGCCTGCTGGAAGATGGTGGGATTGGAGGTCATCCCCCGCAGCCCGTCCTCCGCGATCAGGCGGCGCAGCTCCGGGCCCTGGTAGAGGTCGCGCCGGATGTAGTCGTACCAGACGCTCTGGCCGAGCTCGGCCAGCTTCTGCAATGGATTGGTCTGCATGGAGCTCTCCGCTTTCCGACGGCTCTGGGCGATGGCCCCCTGGCGATCAGATTCGGACCCGCCGCAGGCGCCCTGGGGTCTTCCAGTTTAGCACCCGTTGCCCGATGCCCGCTGACGGGGCCGCGCTACTCCAGCAAATGCTGTGGCTGGGCCTCGAGGTCCGGGACCAGCTCGGGCTTGCTGCGCAGCGTGCGGACGCAGGTGTTCCAGCGCAGGATGGCGTCGTCGTTGCCGGACGGACGGATCTCGGCCGCCTGCTGAAAATGCTCCAGCGCCTGGCGCAGCCACTCGTAGGCGATATGGCGCGAGCGCGGCCCGCCGCGCTTGATGTGGGCCTTGGCGCGGCGCTCGCAGACGATGCCGCCGTGATAGGTGCGGCTGTAGTCGTCGCGGATCCGCGCCAGCACGCTCTTCGCCTGCTCGGCCGCCGTGCTCAGGTGCTCTTCGAACTGGTCGGTCAGGGCGAGCAGCAGGGTCACCAGCGCATCCTGATTGTCGGCGTCGATCTCCAGGATGTCGCGGCAGATGCTCTCGGCCTCGACCGGCTCGTTGAGCAGCCGGTAGCGGTGCGCCTTCTCGAGCGCCGCCGGAATGGCTTCCGGCGACAGCGGCTTGAGCTCGAGCTTCATGGTCGCTCCTCAACAGAAGGGGGTGTGAAACATGCGGGCTAGGGGAAGCGCAACAGCACCCAGGCGGCAAGAACAGTCAGCAGGGTTGCGCCGCCGTAGCAGAGGGTGGCGATCAGGCCGTAGAGATGGGCGAGCTGCAGGCCGTCGTAGAGCGTGTAGCGGAAGCGGTGCGCCCAGTGGAACAGCGCGAGGGAGATCACCACGAACACGAAGAGCCGCACCAGCGGCGAGCCCACGCCGCCCCCGCTGAGCTTGGCGAGGTCGGCGAAATCGACCCAGCCGAGCGGCCGGGCGACCCAGAGACAGAGCGCCAGGGCCGGCATGACCAGCGCCGCGAGCATGCCGCCGCTCGAAAAGAGCGCCCAGAAGAAGGGCTCGCTCGACCGCCGGGAGCGCCGCATCAGGAGCCTCCGCGCAGCAGCCAGACGACCACCGCGCCGCTCGCCGCCAACCAGAGCAGGTAGTGGCCCGCGACGACGGCCCAGTCGGGCAGCCGCCGGCCGCCGAGCCGCACCACCAGCGCCTTCGGGGCGAGGTTGAGCCAGGTGACGGTGTGAAAGAGGAGGGCGGCGCAGACCAGCAGGTGGAAGACGAGCACCGGCGGAGCCGCCAGGAAATGGAGGAAGCGGTCATGCGCCGCCGGACCGCGCTCGAGGGTGTAGACCTCGGCGAGCAGCAGCAGCGCGCCGTAGCCCACTGCGAGGCTGGTGAGCTCGCGGGTGATGAACTTGACGTAGGCGGGCTGGCCAAGCCACCAGAAGATCGGCATCCGCTCGCGGTGCCACCTGGGGTGGTGGGGCCGGTAGGCCGGGTTCATCGCGTCCCCCAGGGCATCAGGACTGAGCGCCACCAGTCGGCGGTCGCCCTGACCTTGTAGCGCTGGATCGCTCCCGCTGGGTCGACCCCCTTGGGGCAAACCGCCGAGCATTCGCCGACGAAGGTGCAGGCCCAGATCCCCTCGTGCCGCGAAAGGATGTCGAGCCGCTCGGCCGCTCCCTGGTCGCGCGAGTCGAAGTTGTAGCGCTGCGCGAGAGCGATCGCCGCCGGACCGACGAAGCCGGGCTCCAGCGCATTGATCGGGCACGCGGCGTAGCACAGCAGGCAGTTGATGCACATGCTGTAGGGCTTGTACTCCGCCAGCTCCTCCGGGGTCTGCAGGTACTCGCCCTCGGCCAGCGGCTTCTCCTCGGAGCGCACGATCCAGGGCTTGACGCTCTTCAGCTTGTCGAGAAACTCGCGCAGGTCGATCACCAGGTCGCGGATGACCGGGAAGCCGCGCAGCGGCTCGATCTTGACCGGCCCGGGCGCGAGCGCCGTGAGATAGGCCGCGCAGGTCAAGATGGGCTTGCCGTTGACCATCATGCCGCAGCTGCCGCAGACCCCCATGCGGCAGGCCCAGCGATAGGAGAGGCTGCCGTCGAGCGAGTCCTTGATGTAGTTGAGCCCGTCGAGCACCATCCAGTCGCGCCGCAGCGGGACCTCGTAGCTCTGCCACGTCGGCTCGGCCTCTTCCTCGGGCCGGTAGCGCAGGACGTCGAGGCGGATGGTCTCGCTGGTCTCGATGGGCTCAGGCACGTCGTCACCTCCCGTAGACCCGCTCGGCCGGCGGCCAGCGGGTGATCGCAACCGGCGAGTAGGCGATGCGCGGCGGCGCTCCCCCGTCCTGGCGATAGGCGAGCGAGTGCGAGAGGAAGCGCTCGTCGTCGCGCCGCGGGTGATCGGCACGCTGGTGCGCGCCACGCGACTCGCGCCGCTCGAGACCCGAGTGCAGGATCGCTTCGCAGACGTCGAGCATGTTCGAGAGCTCGAGGAACGCGAGGAGCTCGGTGTTGAAGGTGAGGCTCCGATCGTCGAGCCAGATCTTGCCGCAGCGCTCCCGCAGCTCGCTGATCTTGGCCGCGGTGGTGCTCAGCCCCGGCTCGTCGCGGTAGATCCCCGCCCCCTTCTCCATCGCCTGCTGCATCGCGGTGCGCAGCACCGCGACCCGCTCCCCGCCGCAGGCGCGGCGCAGCGCCTCGAGCCGCCGCTCCTCGGCGTAGGCCTGGGCAAGGATGCCGGGCGAGGGGGGCGGCGTCGCGGCGGCATAGCGCGCGGCGGCCTTGCCGGCGCGGGCGCCAAAGACCAGCAGCTCGGTCAAGGAGTTCGAGCCCAGGCGGTTCGAGCCGTTGATGCTCACGCAGGCCACCTCGCCCGCGGCGTAGAGGCCAGGCAGCGGTGTTGCGCCCTCGAGATCGGTGTGCACGCCGCCCATCATGTAGTGAACCACCGGACGCACCGGGATCATCTGGTGCACCGGGTCGAGGTTTTCGTACTTGCGGCAGAGCTCGCGCACGAAAGGGATCTTGGCGTCGATCAGCTTCTCTCCCAGGTGGCGGACGTCGAGATGCACGACCTCGCCGTAGACGGAGGCGATCGTCCGCCCCTTCTCCATCTCCTTGACGAAGGCCTGCGACAGCCTGTCGCGCGGGCCGAGCTCCATCGAGCGCAGGACCGGCTTGGGCTCGGGCTTGCCGAGGTCGTAGTCCTGGAGGTAGCGGTAGCCGTCCTTGTTGAGCAGCCAGCCGCCCTCGGAGCGCGCCGCCTCGGTGATCAAGATGCCGGTGAAGGGGAGCCCGGTGGGGTGGTACTGCACGAACTCCATGTCCTTGAGCGGCACTCCGGCGCGATAGGCCAGGGCCATCCCATCGCCGGTCTTGATGTTGGCGTTGGTGGTGAACGCGAAGACGCGGCCGCAGCCGCCGGTGGTCAAGATCACCGCCTTGGCCAGCAGCGCGCCGACCTTGCCGGTGGACAGCTCGATCGCCACGACTCCCTGGCAGCGCCCGCCGTCGACCAGCAGTTGAGTGACGAACCACTCGTCGAAGAAGGTCAGCGGCGCATACTTGAGGCTCGTCTGGTAAAGCGTGTGCAGCATGTGAAAGCCGGTCTTGTCGGCCGCGAACCAGGTGCGCTCGTTCTTCATCCCCCCGAAGGGGCGCACCGCGACATGGCCGTCGGCGGTGCGGTTCCACGGGCACCCCCAGTGCTCGAGCCGCAGCAGCTCCTCCGGCGCCTCGCGCACGAAGAGCTCCACCGAATCCTGGTCGCACAGCCAGTCGCCGCCGGAAATCGTGTCGTAGGCGTGGGCGTCGAGACTGTCCCCGGCACGGATCACGGCCGCCGCGCCGCCCTCGGCCGAGACCGTGTGACTGCGCATCGGATATACCTTGGAAACCACGGCGATGCTGAGCTCGGGATCGGTCTCGGCGATGGCGATCGCGGCGCGCAGGCCGGCGCCGCCGCCGCCGACCACAAGAATGTCGTAGGACGTGGTCTCCATCGTTAGCGCGCGAGCCCCCGCTGCTGTCGGCAGCTTGATCGAAAGTGGAATGCAACCAGGGCGCTCATGGTATCCCAGCCGTCCCCCTGCCGCAACGCACGAGCTCCTCCTTTTCCCGGCGGCGCAGCAGCTTGATCCGGTGCTCGGCGCGCAGGGCGCCGCCCCAGGAGCTGGTCTCCTCGGACCAGACCAGCGTCACCGGCAGGCGGGAGCGGGTGTAGCGCGAGGCGCGGCCGGCTCCATGCTCGGAAAGGCGCCGCGCGAGGTCCACGGCGGAGCCGGTATAGAGCGAGCCGTCGGCGCAGCGCAGGATGTAGACGAACGGCACAGCTGATTGTAGACGGCGGTCTCTGCTGCTGGCGAGCTTGTATAATTGAATTTGTTCATCCCTTGAACGGCGAGCCGCGTTGGAGGTCGGGCTGATGTCGCACCCTGGAGAGGATCGGGCTGCCCCAACATGCCGATGGGCTCGAGCCGGGCGACTGGCCGTGCTCACGCTGCTACTCGCCTGCACTGCGCTCGCCGTCACCGCGGCCCCGGGGCTCGCAGCGGCGCCGCCTTCGCGGCTGCGGCTCCGGGTGCCGCGCGACCCTCTGCTGCCCGGCCAGCAGGCGAGCCTGACGATCGAGGCCGTCGGGGATCCCCCGCTCGAGATCTCGGGGCAGCGAGCCGAACCGCTCCCGGCGACCCGCCCGATCGAGATCGCGCTCGCCGGAGCGACGGCTTTGACCGTCCAGGCGCGGGTCGTCCTCCGACCCGGCCAGCCCGCGATCGAGGTCCCGATCCGAGCTGCCAGACCTGGCGTCTGGGTGATCGAAGCGAGCTCCCCCGGGCTCTACTCGGCAATCGCCCACGTCGTCTGCATCGACCAGAAAACGCTCGACTCGCACCGCCTCGCCGCCGGCCGCTTGGCCCCGGCGCCGACCGCCGTACGCAAGGCGCTTCAGGCCGAGAAGGCACTGGCGATGGCGCCGTTGCGGCCTGCCCCTCCTCGGCCGGCGACGCCGGGTAGCGGCGAAAAGGCCAGCGCGGCAGAGCCGGGACGGCCGGCGGCGCGCTCGCTCGGGAGCGCGCGACCGGCGGCAGCGCCGCCAACCGCCGAGCCGGTGGCGCCAACCAGCGTGCCGGTCACCATAGCCGTACCCGTGCCGGGAGCGGCCGCACCACCGCCAAGCGGCGCGGCGACCGGCGAAGGGGCAGCCAGGGCCGGCGGACCGGCGACGGCGGCCGGCGGCACGAGCGGCGAAGTCCGTCTGGTCCCCGATCACCTCAAGCAGCGGCGGGGCACGGGAGGGTGGGACAGCGTTGCTCTATATGCCTACTGGTACGAGGGCGGCAATCCCAGTCCGGCGTCAAGAAACATCGACGTGGCGCTGTTCGCCCAGCAAGGCGAGCTGCAGATCGAGCCACAGCGGCTCAGCATCGCGAGCGGCGACTTCGTTTCGCAGCGTCCAGTCACCGTCTCGGCTGGCGTGCCCGAGACCGCCGTGCTGCAGGCGCTCTATCCCGGTGGACAGTCGAACCCGGTCGAGCTCGAGTTTCTCGCTCCGGCCCCGGTCCGCCTCGCGTTCGACGGCGCGCCGGAGCTCATTCGCGGCTTCGGCACGGTCAGGTCCGGCATCTATGTCCGCCTGCTCGACGCCAGCGGGCAACCGGTGGCCGCCGACCAGCCGGTTCCAATCACGGTCGAGCTCATCGACCCGACCGGCGCCCGCACGCAGCCGGCGGTGCCGGCGTCGACCTCCATCAACGCCGCCGTAGCCCTCGACCTGTCGCGCTGGGGCAAATACACCGTCCGCGCCTTCGCACCCAGCCTGGCCGAGGCGGCGCCCCTCGCCATCCAGTTCGCCATCGACTGGCTGCTGCTCGTCGTGGCGCTGGTGGGCGGCATCGCGGGCAGCCTCATCCGCGTCCTCTACCTGAGCGAAAGGAGCTGGCGCAGCGGGCTGGTGCGGGTCGTCGCGCTCGGCTCGGCGGCGGCGCTGCTCGTCGTGCTGCTGTGGAGCTTTGGTCTGCTGTCGCTGCTCAGCGGCTCCATGCCGGAAGGCTTTGCTACAGGGCTCCAGAGGATCCCGGTTGGGAGCCTCGCCGGCGTCTTCCTGCTCGGACTCCTGGGCGGCCTGCTCTTCGACACCATCTTCGGCCGCCTGCTCCACCGCGCCGTCGGCGGCTCATCCGGAGGCGGACCGCCGGCAGGCGGTGGCGCGCCCCGGCCGATCGCGAGCCCGTGAACGCGGGCTCGATCTGATGGATTGAGGGAGTACTCAGCCCCTAGCCAACCGCTGACGCCGAGCTGGTGGTCTCTGCGGTCAGCTCGAGCCGGGCCACCGGGGCCTTGGCCAGCAGCTCGCGGAGCCGCGCCGCGGCCGCGGCGGCCGTCACGACTTCGTGCGGCAGGTAGGCCACCAGCCAGGCGCGGCGGGTCTCCGGGCCGACCTTGACCCGCTGGCTGTCGGTGATCGGGGTCCCGAAAGGACCGCGGCGGTCGGCGAGCAGCGGCTTGCCTTCGAGGCTGAAGGGGCCGCGCAGCGACTCGAACGCCTCCCCCGCGCGGCCGGCGCGCAGCGTGAGCGGCGGCTCGACGCTCCCTTCGGCGAGCACGCAGCAAGGGACCGCGAGCGCCACCGACAGGCAGTTGTTGAGATCGACCAGCGGATGGATCACGGGCAGCGGCTCGCCCTTGAGCAGCCGGCGCAGCAGCGCCTCCGAGGAGGGCCGGTAGCGGGTGGGATCGCAGCCGGCGGCGCGGAAGAGGGCGCGCAGCGCCGCAACCGTCGGGTGCTCGGCCAGCTTGCCTGGCTCTCCCGCCGGCCGTGACGCCGACGCCGCCGGCGAACGAACCCCCTCCTCGAGCTCGGCGCGCAGCGCCGCCAGGCGCAGCTCCGCCTGCGCGTCGAGCTCGGCCGCCATTTCCAGCCGCGCCCAGAAGAGCGCCCAGCCGGCGAGCTCCAGGTGGACGGCGAAAGGAGGCACCCGCATGGAGGCGATCACGGCTTCAGCGGTCATAGTGGCCACCGATCGCCATGACAACGATGGCTCAGGCGAGCACCTCGCGCAGCCGCTCGATGGCCGCGTTGCCGCCCGATAGCAGGACGCCCACTCGCCGGCCGCGGAAGAGGTCGTGCTCCAGGACCGCGGCTAGCCCGGCGGCGCCGGCGGGCTCGACCACCACCCGCAGGCTGCGGATGGCGCGCCCCATGGCGGCCAGGATGGCGCCGTCGCCGACCGTCAGCACGCCGGCGGCATGGCGGCGGATGAGCGCGAAGTTGATGACTCCCGGGCGCGGCGCCGTCAGCCCGTCGGCCACGGTGTCGATCTTGTCGACGCCGGTCGGCGCGCCGGCCTGAAGCGAGCGCTCGATGCTGGCAGCGCCCGCCGGCTGAATCGCATACACCCGCGAGCGCGGCGCCAGGCCGGACGCCGCGAGCAGGGCGCCGGCCAGCAGACCGCCCCCCGAGGCGGGGACGGCGAGCAGCTCAAGGTCGGGGACCTCTTCGAGCAGCTCCCAGGTGGCGGTGGCAGCGCCGGCCACCACCCACGGGTCGTCATAGGGATGGATCAGCGTATAGCCATGCTCCCGCCGCAGCTGTTCCATCCGCGCGAAGGCCTCGACCCCGGTGCGCACGCCGCGGCTCTCGATCCGCGCCCCCAGCGCCGCGACCGCCGCCAGCTTCTCCGGCACCGCGGTCTCCGGCATCACCACGACGATCCGCGCCCCGGCCTCGCGCGCCGCATAGGCCGCCCCCAGGGCGGCGTTGCCGGCGCTCACCGTGATCAGTCCGCCGGCCAGCTCGGCCTTGCCGAGTGAGCGCACCTTGTTGCACGCCCCTCGCACCTTGAACGCTCCGGTGACCTGCAGGCATTCGGCCTTGAAGTAGAGGCGCGCCGAGGCGAGATCGTCGAGCGCCTCCGAGCGCAGGACGGGGGTGCGCAGAACCATGCCGGCGAGGACACGGCGCGCCGCCAGCACGTCGGCGAGGCCGGGAAGGGTCGGGGCGGGATCCGGCGCAGGTTCGGCCATGCTCTTTCTCCGCGGCGGCCGGCCCGCACGCAGCCGCCGTCGATGGAGCCGCCGCCGATGCTTACGCCGCCGGGCGAGACTCTAACCGATGCGCGGTGCCGGCGCAGGGCGCAGGTTTCATCCTGCGCTGGCGCAGGCGGCCGACAGCGATTTCGACGACTAGGAGGTCAGATCGCCGCGGATCTGCTCGAACAGCACCGAGCCGCTGAAGCGGCTGAAGCGCTCCTGCTTCGCGGCCGGGGAGAGGCGGTAGAGCAGCCAGTAGAAACAGGCCATGCCCGCCTGGCGCCGCAGCCGGCGGGCTTCGTGCATCGCCGAACGGAACTCTTTCTCGCGCCAGCCGAAGGGACGGAAGAACTCGACTCCCGCGGCTGGCGCGAAGCGCAGCGGGGCAGGAACGAGGTCAAGACGAGGTCACGATGAGCGAGAGAGCGATCCGCAACGTCTCGGACGGGGGCGGCGGGCTGGTTGGGGCCGCGCGGGGCGGCGGGGCAGTGCGTCCGGGCGAACGGGCACGTAAAATGCACTCAGGTCGGAGGTGCGGACGTGCCGGAGGTATACCCGCGGCGAGCGGCAGGCGGGAAACTCAACGCAATCGGCGAATTCGACAGGCGGGCGACAGGCGAGCAGATGGGTGCCTTGGCTGAGATCAACGCGAGCAGCGCGATCGGTGCGATCAGCGCCGGAATGAGCCTCTCTGCCGCCGCCTTCCTGGCGGGGGCCGAAGAGGCCGGCTACGACCTCCGGCACGAGGTCCAGAGCTACTACCACACGGTCGCTCCCTACATCGACCTCGAGCTCGCGGATCGGGGCGACGCCGTCCTCTGGGAGTGGGCGGCCACGACTCCACCCGGTTGCCGGCTGCTCGAAGTAGGGGCCGGCACCGGACGCGCCACCGCCTTGCTCGCCCGCGCGGCGGCCCGGTTGGTCGCTTTCGACCTCTCCCCCGGGATGCTCGCAATCGCCAGGCGCCGTCTCGCCGGGCTGCCGGCGGTTAGCCTACTGGTCGCCGACGTGCGGCAGCTGGCGCTCGCCGAGCGCTTCGACCTCGCGGTCGCTGCCGACGATCCCCTTTCCCATCTCATCCTCGACGCCGACCGCGACCTGGCCCTGCGGGCGATCGGCCGGCATCTGCTGCCAGGCGGCCGCTTCATCCTCGACGCCGCCTGGTTCTCGCCGAGCCGGCGCAAGCGCGCCGCTTCGGCGGGAGGCCTGTTCTTCGAGCGCCTCCACGGCCGCGGCGACGAGGAGCTCCTGGTGCGGGAGGACTGGCGCCTGGAGCCCGGCGGCCGCCGCCTGTGCACGGCGCGTTTCGCCTACAGCCGGCACGGGCGGCCGCTGGGCGAGGCGCTCTTCCGGGGCCGCCTCTGGTCGGTCGCCGAGCTGGTCGGGCGCTGCCGCGCGGCCGGCCTCGAGATCGTGTCGCTGTGGGGCGGCTACGACCGCCGGCCCTGGCGGCGCGGCCACTCGCAGCGCCTCATCGTCGAGGCACGGCGGCGGACCGACTGGCTCGCCTGATCGGCACAGCCCGCCAAGCCTACCCCCATTTCGACCAGAGACTCAGCATCACCGTTTCGTCCTTGCGGGTGCACCAAAAGGCCCTTCGTACCAGAACTCCCGACCGCAAGTAGGTGGAATTCGGGCGCGCCGGTCGACACTGCCATTCCAGCGGAACAGATCGCTGACTGCAAGTGACACTCGCCACCTCCTGGCGCGCGGCGGCTGGAGCTCAGGCGAGTCGGGAGCAGAGCCCGGCCGCCCGGAACAGGACGAGGAGATCGTCCGGCACCGGCGCCAATAGCTCGAGCGGCGCGCCGCTCACCGGATGGCGCAGCGCCAGCCGGTGGGCATGCAGGGCCTGGCGCGGGAAGTCGCGGCAGGCTGCGGCAAGGGCCGGGTCCGCAAGCCCCTTGTAGCGCGGCGCGCCGTACAACGGGTCGCCCACCAGCGGCAGCGCCGCGGCACGCAGATGGACCCGGATCTGATGTGTTCGCCCGGTCACCAGGCGGCAGCGCAGCAGGCTTAGCGCCGTCTCGCGTCTGCCTGCGGCGCCCTGCTCGGCGCCCTGATCGCGCTCGGCTGATCGAGCGCCTGGATTGCGCTCGCGCGCGGGCCGCCGCCCACCGCCCTCGCACAGCCGCTCGTAGAGCGTCACGGCGTCACGCCCCTCGATCCTCGATGCCGTCATGCGGCGCCGGTCGGCGCCGTCGCGCGCGACCTTGAGCGCGATCCTTCCCTTGCAGAGCGGAGTCGTGCCGTAGACCAGGGCGAGGTAGTCCTTCTCGATCGCTCGCCGCCGCAAGGCGCGGGCGAGGCCGGAGTGCGCCGCGCCGCTCTTGGCGACCAGCACCACGCCGGAGGTGCCGCGGTCGAGCCGGTTCACCAACCCGGGGCGCGCCGCCTCCGCTCCCCAGCTCTGCGCACGCCAGAGCAGGGCGTTGATCAGGGTGCCTGCGCGGTGGCCGGGAGCCGGGTGGACCACCATCCCGGCCGGTTTGTCCACCGCCAGCAGGTGCTCGTCCTCGTAGAGGACCGAGAGCGCGATCTCCTCGGGCGCCGGCCGCGGGCGCGGCTCGCGCGAGAGGCCGGCGAGGGCAATCTCCACCCGGTCGCCCGCCGCCAGGCACCGGGCCGGACGGACGGCCGCCATTCCGTTGACGCGCACGCGTCCGGCGGCGATCCAGCCCTGCAGGCGGCTGCGCGAGGCGCCGGGGAGGTCGGCCAGGTGGCGCACCAGCACACGGTCGAGCCGCCGCCGCGCATCGCCGCGGTCGGCGCCGAAGACGCGGATCGCCGGCTTCAGGTTCTCCGCTTCCATCGCGCCGCTAGCCTACCGCGGCTCGCCGATGCTAGGCAGCGCCGCGCCTGCGGCGGCGCAACGCGACGAGCGCGCCGCCCGCCAGGCCGGCAAAGAGCAGGGCCAGACCGACCGGATCGAGGGTCGGTATCTGGGCGAGGGCGATCTGGACGTTGGCCGTCGCGCTGGCGGTGTTGTTGGAGTTGACCGGATCGCTGGTCGCGGCGGTGACTACCCCCGTGTTCTTGAGCGGTCCGGCGATCAGCGGCGCGGTGACGGTGATCGACAGGGTTTCGGAGGCGCCGGCGGCGAGGCTGGCGAGGCTCCACAGGCCGGTGGCTGGATTGAACACTCCCGCGGAGGCCGTGAAGCTCGACGCCTGCATCGTCGGGAAAGCCGGGAAGGTTTCGCTCATCTTGACGTTGAACGCCGGATCGGCCCCGAGGTTGCGCACTGTCAGGGTAAAGGTCACCGGCAAGCCGCCCTGGACGGCCGCCGCGCTCGCCACGTTGGCGAGCGCGAGGTCGGCCGAGCGCGGCGCCGAGACGATCACCTGGCTCTGGTTGTTGCCGGGCACCGGATCGAGCGGCGAACAGGCGCTCACCTGGGCGAGGTTGGGGATCGGATCGCTGGTCGTCACCGTGGCGGTGATGTGCAGCGTGGCGCTCGCTCCGTTCGCCAGCACCCCAACCGTCCAGTCGCCACTGGCGATGTTGTAGGCGCCGAGGCTGTCGTCCGAAACGTAGGTGAGTCGCGGATCGAGCACGTCGTTGACCACCACACACGTGGCGTCGTTGGGTCCGTTATTGGTGACCGCGATGGTGAAGACCACGTTCTGGCCAACGCTCGGGCTGGGCGGCGCCGCCGACTTGGTGACCGCCAGGTCGGCCGTCGGTTGCTTCCCAACCGCCACCACCTGCGCCGTCGTTCCCGCGGCGTTGTGGTGGTGCAGAAGAAGCGCGCCGAGCGAGTTGTTGGTGGTCAGGTTGACGGTATTGACGGTCATCCCTCCGATGGCCGCCCCGTTGAGGTCGGCGAACAGGATGCCGCCGCCCCAGTCGAGGCCGGGGTTGGCCGAGTCCCAGTTGAGCACAGCGACGCCGGGAGGCGCGACGTCGAGAGAGAAGGGGCCGCACAGCGGGTCGAAATTGGGGCAGGTCTGGACGAAGTAGATGAAGCTCGTGCCGGAAAGACCGAGGTCGGAGATCTTGGCGGTCAAGAACATCACGTTGTTGTCGAACGCCCGGGTGTCCAGGAACTGAGGGTCGATGACGTTCAAGGCGAAGAAGTTGGCGCTCACGTTGCCCTCGTCGTCGGCGACGAAAGAGCCGAAGGTGTCATCATTGCCGGCGCCGGTGAGGAATCCCAGGTTGCTGTTGAACACGGTGCGCGCGTTGCTGAACGTCGGATCGGTGGGATCGGCGATGACGACGTTCCATACCACGTCGTTGGGCGACGACCAGGGTCCCCAGGCGCTGAGCCCGAAGAAGAGGTTCGTGCCATCGGTGGCCACGCCGACGTGCTGGATGTTGAACTGGAAGTTGGGCGCGAGGAAGCCGTTCTTCTGGTTGATGAACTGCAGCTCGAAGGGGGTGACCAGCGAGACCTCGTTGGTCGGGAAGCTGCCGGAGCAATTGGGACCGCTGAGCGTGCCGGTACAGACGCCGGTGCCCGAGAGCGCGATCGAAGTGTCGCTCAGTCCGATCGGGCCGGTGCCCGCCATCGCCGAGACGGCGCGCGCCGGCGCGTAGAGCGGCAGCCGCATCTTGAGCTGCGAGCCCTGGCTGAAAGTGAGGTAGCCGCCCGCCTCCGTGAGCCAGAACCGGTCAAACCCGAGCGCCTGGGTGGCGGAGATGGTCGGGTCGATCGCATGGTCCATCGTCGCGGCATTGGCGTTGATCTGGACCGGGAAGGTGAGCGATTGCCCGGCCGGCACGGTCACCGAGGCTCCGGAGGGGAGCGAGAAGTTGACCCCCGGCGCCGCGTTGGTGACGTCGAAGGCGAGGTCATAGGAGGCGTCGGCCGCGCCATGGTTGACCAGGCGCACCGTCTTCTGATCGGTGAGCGTGCCGAGCACCTCGCGGTTGTCGAAGGAGACGGAGACCAGCCCGGCATCGTCGCCATTGAAGGCGGTCACCTGCGCCGGAGCCGAGATGGCGTCGTCGACCCGCCCGGCGCCGGTGCGGCCGACCCCGTAGCGCAGGCCGGCGCCGTTGGGCTGGGTGGTCAGGGAGTGGAGGGCGCCGTTCATCGCCTGCGCCTTGAGCTCCTCGACCGACCAGTCGGGATGGAGCTGGCGCAGCAGCGCCAGGGTGCCGGAGACGTGCGCGGTGGCCATCGAGGTGCCGGAGAGGATGAGGCGCTGGCCGCCGGGGAAGATGCCGGAGCCGTCGGTGGTCGGCAGGATGCATCCCGGCGCCGGCGTCCCCCCCTGGTCGCAGCTCATCCCGGTCAGCGTCGACTCGACCGATTCGCCGGGCGCCGCAATATCGGGTTTCAGACGGATCGGCGAGCCGATCTCGCGCGGCCCGCGCGAGGAGAAGAAGGCGAGCGTGTCGGCCGCGCTCGGCGGCACCGGCAGGGTGACGTTGACGCCCGGGAGGTCCGCCTTGATGGTCGCGCCGTCCGCCTGCGAGATCATGACCGAGGGGATCGTGGTCGCGCCGCTGCCGACCATCGTGATCAGACCGGGCTGATCGTTGGCCACCACGGCCGCGATCGCCCCGGCCGCTTGCACGTTCTGCACCTTGGTGACGAAGCTGCACGTGCCGCGGTCGACCAGCGCGATCTTGCCGTTGACGGCGGCGGCGTTGGTCAGGGCCGAGCAGGCGTCGTTGGGCGCCGCATAGACCACGTCGGCGGTCTGTCCGGACTGCACCGGGGCCGCGGGGGTGAAGAAGGACGGCGCCTCCGTGTAGTCGCCGGCGATCGCCGGCGGCGCGTTGACATGGAGCTGGAAGACCAGCACGCCCGGATCGACGCCGGCGGCAACCGAGATGGTCCGCCCCGAAGTCGCCGGGCTGCCGCTGATGAAGTAGACGTCGCCGTCGTTGCCGGCGGCGGCGACCACGATCACGCCGACCTGGGCGGCGTTGTCGGAGGCCTGCGCCGTGAGGTCGGAGGGGCCGCCATAAGATGAGGCGAGCGACATGTTGACGACGTCCAGGTGGTCGCTGAAGTCGCTGTCGCCATTGGGGTCGATCGCCCAGTCGATCGCCTGCGGAGTCAACGTGGTGCCGCCGCCGCAGCCGAAGACGCGGAGGGCATAGAGCAGCGCCCGGGGCGCCACGCCCGGGCCGATACGCAGCGAGCTGAACGGCGTCGTGGAAGTGTAGATGCCGGTGTAGGTCGCGCCCGCGGTCGTGACGCCGAAGCCGGCCGCCGTCCCCGCCACGTGCGAGCCGTGGCCGTTGCAGTCCATCGGGTTAGGGTCGGGCGACGGCGAGCTGAAGCCGTCGTAAGAATCGCCGGCAAAGTCGGTGCCTCCCACCACCTTGGCGGTCGGGAATTGCCCCGGCTGGACGGTCACCCGGTCGTTGTTCTGGTAGTCGGCGAGCAGGCCGCTGCCGCCGAAGTTGGGATGCTGGTAATCGATGCCGGTGTCGATGATGCCGATCCTGACTCCGTCGCCGGTCAGGAGCCGGCCCACCCCGGCTACCTCACCGCCCCAGAGCCGCGGCGCATTGATGAACGGCACGCTGGTGATGTTGCTCGGGAACTCCTGGACGATCGGGCGCACCGCCTTGACGCCGGGGAGCTTGCGGATCGAGGCGAGCTGCTTGCTGTTGACCGACACCGCGATGCCGTTGAGCGCTCGCTGCACGCGGTAGATCTCGCGCGCGTTCAAGCCGGCGAGGGCGGCGGCGGCCTTGACCTGCGCCAGCTTGTTCCGCTGCACCGCGGCGGCGGTCAAGACCTTGGCGTTGTTGAGCGCCTGACCTGGCGGGACCGACCGGTCGGCGAGCGCCGCCGCCCACACCAGGGCCGCCGGCGGGCCGGCGAGCTCGACCAGCACCTGGACGTTGCCGCCAGTCTTGGGCGCCTTCTTCACGCTGACCCGGCCCGGCGGGAGGTGGAGAGGCTTGCCGGCTCGCCTGCCCGGGACGGGCGCCGCCCAGGCGCCGGGCGCCCCGGCGACCACGAGAGCGAGGGCGGCCCCGAGGAGCAAGCGGCGCGGGGCGGTGCGGGCACTGGACGACATAGGTGCTACCTCTCCTTGCGGGTCAGGGTGGTCGAACTGCATCCCAGCCGAACCGCGACGAGCGGCCAGCGGCACCGACACGGGGGGCGGCAGCCCATGCCGCGATGAGGCCCGCTTTCGGATCTCGTGAAGCAGTGGTCCGCCATCCTATCCCCCGCCACACGGTTGTCAAGAAGCAGGGAAACGACCGAAACGACCGACCCGGCGGCTATAGCCAGCCCTTGGTGCGAGCGATGCGGGCGGCTTCGGCGCGGTTGGCGGCGCCGAGCTTGCTGATCGCTTCGGAGAGGTAGTTGCGGACGGTGCCTTCGGAGAGGTGGAGCTCGGCGGCGAGGGCGGCTGTGGACATCCCCTCTTCGGCCAGGCGCAGCACCTGGCGCTCGCGGTCGGTGAGCGGGTCGGACTCGTCCCAGGCGGTGGCGGCGAGCTCGGGGTCGATGGCGCGCAGGCCGGCGTGGACGCGGCGCACCGCTTCGGCGAGGCGCTCGGCGGGTGAGTCCTTGAGCAGGTAGCCGGCGGCGCCGGCGTCCAAGGCGCGCCGCAGGTAGCCGCTGCGCGCGAAGGTGGTGACGATGACCACGCGCGCCGGGCTCGCGCCGCGCTTGAGCTCGGCTGCCAGCTCGAGCCCGGTCATGCCCGGCATCTCGATGTCGGTCAGCACCACGTCGGGATGCACCTCGGCGGCGAGGCGCAGCGCCTCCTTGCCGTCGCGGGCGCGCCCCACCACCTCGATGTCGGGCTCCAGCTCGAGCAGCGCCGCGAGCGCCCCGAGGACCATCGACTGGTCCTCGGCGAGCAGGACGCGGATCAACCGTGGCTCTCCGCGGAGGCGGCGGTCATGGCGGGCAGTGCCGCGCTGCCGGTCCGGCCGCCGCCGGCGGCGGGCGGCTCCGGCTTCCGCCGCGGCAGCGAAACGACCAGGCGGGTGCCACCGTCGCTGGCGCGCTCGAGGCGGCCGCCCAGCCCGGCGATGCGCTCGCGCATGACGGCGAGGCCGGTGCCTTCGGCGCCGCCGCCGCGGCCGTCGTCCTGCACCTCGAGGCGGACCGCCGCCTCGTCCTGCTCCAGAGCGATGCGGCAGGTGCGCGCCCCCGCGTGGCGGATGACGTTGGTCACCGCCTCGCGCAGCGCCAGCGCGAGCGCCGCCTCCTGGGCGGGCGGCAGCTCGACCGGCATCATGAAGTACTCCGGGCGGACCGCCGCCGACTCGAGGGCCAGCCGCGCCCGCGCCAGCTCGGCGGAGAGGCCTTCGGAGCGGTAGCCGGCGACCGCGCTGCGCACCTCGCGCAGCGCCTCGCGCGAGATCCGCTCGACCTCGCCGATCTCGGCCGCCGCCCGGTCCGTGTCGATCCCCACCAGCTTGCGCGCCAGCTCGGCCTTGAGGGTGATCAGCGACAGGGTGTGGCCGAGCAGGTCGTGCAGGTCGCGCCCGATGCGCTCGCGCTCGGCGATGCGGACCAGGCGCTCGACTTCCTGGCGCGAGGCGGCGAGGCGGGCGTCGCCCCGCCACACCTCGGCGAAATGGATGTTGATGCCGCCGATCAGCAGCATGAAGACGGCCGCCGGGATCCAGAAGTAAGGCGGCAGCCGCAGCCCCCAGCTCTCGACGGCCAGGCAGGCGAGCAGCACCCCCAAGACCCGCACCGCAAGCCGTGCGCTGTCGACGCGCGACAACATCCCGGCGGCATAGATCATGAAGACGCTCGAGCCCGAGTTCCAGGGGGCGAAAACCGCGCCCAGGGCAAAGATCGCCGCCACCACCAGCAGCGCGCGCCAGCCGGACAACCAATGGCCGAGGAAGTAGAGAACCAGAAAGGCGACCAGCACCGCGAAGGTGACCACCCAGAGCGCCGCCGAGGTCCGCCGCTGGAGAGGCTCGAAAAAGATGAAGAAGGCGTAGATCAGGAACGCATAGCGCGTCCAGCTCAAGTGCGGATCACGCGGCAGCAATCGCATCAAGTCTCAGCCCCCATTTGACCATACCACCAGGAGCGACCCAGCCACTCCGGTTCCAGAGCAGGAAACATCAGGGGGGGAGCCTGCCCGTCCTGATGGGAGGTCGAGGTCCCTTCCCGCCGGTAGCGCCATCGGCAGGGCCTCACTCACTGCCGGTTCAGCCCCTCGGGAAGGCCCCCGTCCGCCAGCATCCAGAAGGGCTGGGCAGTGAGTGAGGCCCTGCCATTGGCGCGGCCCAAACAGTAACGGGGAATCCATCCGATCCCCCAGCACAATGCAGGCCGGGGGGACTCCCTACCCATAGGTCTTGCCCTCGTCGCGGCGGTAGCCGACCCAGGCGGCGAGGAGCGACAGCAGGGTGAAGCCAAGCAGAAAGCCGGCGCTCCTCCACGCCGGCTCGCCGTTGCTGGCGTGGAGCACGCCCAGGGCGAGCTGCGAGTAGTGATAGGCCGGGAGGTAGTGGGCGATCTGCCTGACGACCGGCGGCAGCAGGAAGAGCGGCATCCACATGCCCGAGCCGAAGGCCATGGGGAGGGAGATCAGGTTGCAGATTGGCGCCGCCGAGTTGGGGCCCGCCCAGTATCCGATCGCCAGACCGAATGCCGAGAAGGGGAGCGACCCCAAGACCAGCACGCCGGCGAGGGAGGCGAATGTCGACAGCGGCATCCGTACCCCGCCCGCGGTCAGGCCGAGCGCGAAGAGGGCGACGACGATCGCGGCGCCGAACAGCAGGGCGCTCACCATCTTGCCGGCCATGTGGGCGAGCGGCGGCATCGGGGTGGCGCGCTTGAACAGCATCCAACCAAGTCCGCGCTCGGCGGCCACGCCCACGCCGAAGCCGAAGAGCGCCACGTTCATCACCCCGAAGGCGCCGTAGGTGGCGAGCAGATAGCGCGAGATGTCGAAGCTGCCGACCTCGTATTTCATGGCGACGCCGAACAGCACGTAGAAGAACAACGGGAAGGCGAAAAGGGGGATGACGAAAGCCGGCAGCCGCAGCGCCCTGAGCATGTCGTACTTGGCCTCCAGGGCATAGATCCGTGGCAGGTTCCGCTTTGGCGGCAGCGACAGGTTGCCTACTGGGGTCGTCGTGGCGTTCACGCGGCCACCTCCTCTTGCGAGCTAGTTTTGGATCTCATGTGCGGGGCCGGTGCGCCAGGAGCCGGCGGGCCGCCCGCCGCCCCGGCGGCCGGCACCTCCGCCACTGGCGGCCGCCCGGCGGGGCCCGGGGAGGCGTTCGCGGCGCCCCTGGAGGTCAGTGCCAGGAAGGCCTCTTCGAGGTCGGCGCCGTGCACTTCGAGCCCCGTGAGCTCGGGATCGCGCGCCAGCAGCTCCCCGACCAGCCGCTCGGCGGCGCTGGCAAAGATCTCGACTTCGCTCCTCTCGCCGCCGTCGCTTCGCTCACTCTCATTGCGGTGGACCGAACGCACCCCTGGCAGCGCGAGGAGCTCTGCCTCCGCCAGCCGGGTGCGGCAACGGACCTTGCGCCCCGGCACGCGCGCCTTGATCTCGGACGGGGTTCCCTCGGCGATGATCCGCCCGCGGTCGAGCAGCACGATGCGGCCGGCCAGGGCGTCGGCCTCCTCGAGGTGGTGGGTGGTCAGCAGCACCGAGCCGCCGCGCGCCGTGCGCTGCGCGATGCTGGCCCACAGACCCCGCCGCGCCTCGACGTCGAGGCTTGCGGTCGGCTCGTCGAGGAACAGCAGATCGGGGTCGCCGCACAGCGCCAGGGCAAACAGGACGCGCTGCCGCTGGCCGCCCGAGAGCTTGCCGAATGGCCGCTCTTCCAGCCCGCCGAGTCCGGCGGCCGCGACCAGCTCCGGAAGCGGCATAGGGCGCGGGTAGTAGCTGCGGGTCAGCTCGAGGTGCTCCTTGACCTTCAGGGTCTCCGGCACCTTCGAGATCTGCAGCATCGCGCCCACCCGGGTGCGGGCATCCGAATGCCGCGGCTCGAGGCCAAAGAGGCGCACCGTCCCGGCGGTCGGCCGCGCCAGCCCGAGCAGCAGGTGGACCGCGGTCGTCTTGCCGGCGCCGTTGGGCCCCAGCACCGCCACCACCTCGCCGGCCCGCACCGCGAAGTCGACCCCGCTCAGGGCGGCCACCGATCCATAGTTTTTGCTTACCGAGAGCAGCTCGGCGATCGGCCCTGCCTGGCGGCCGGCCCGGCTCTCTCTCAAGATCTCGTTTCCGGTCATCGTCCTTCCTCCCCCGGGGGCGTTCGTGCTCTTCCCCTCGGATGGAGACAGTCTGGCCGACCCTCCGCTGCCCGACCAGGGAGATATGTCACGACCTCGAGATGACATCTGTCACTCGCCGATTCGAGCCAAGGAGCATCGCGATAGACTTGCCGCCTTCCGGGCAGACCGAGCCCCAGGGTGGAACCGAACAGCGATGCCCGAAATGAGAGCGGCGGTCTTGACCGGCTACGGCGGCGCCGAGCGGCTGGAGATCCGGCAGGTCAGCCGTCCAGCGCCCGGCTCGGGAGAGATCCTGGTGCGGGTGCGGGCGGCCGGCGTCAACCCGATCGACTGGAAGATCCGCCAGGGCCGGCTGCGCCTCCTGCTACCCGCGAGATTCCCGCTGGTGCTGGGCTTCGACATCGCGGGCGAGGTGGCGGCGATCGGCCCCGAGGTCACCGACTTCGAGCCCGGCGACCCGGTCTACGCGATGCTGGACAGCCGTCACGGCGGCGGCTACGCCGAGTACGCGGTCGCCGGCCAGGCCGCCGTGGCGTCCAAACCCGAGTCGCTCACTTTCGAGGAAGCCGCCGCGGTGCCCGTCGCGGCGCTCACCGCTTTGCAGGCGCTCCGCGACGTCGCCGGCTTGCAGGCCGGGCAACGGGTCGCCGTCACCGGCGCCGCCGGCGGTGTCGGCCACTTCGCCGTCCAGCTGGCCGCTGCTTCCGGCGCCCACGTCACCGCCGTGGCCGGCCCCGACCACCAGGAATTCGTCCGCCACCTCGGGGCCGACCGTGCGGTCGACTACAGCCGCGATGACTTCACCAACCTCGGCGACACGAGCAGCAGCTACGACGTCATCTTCGACGCTGCCGGCGCCTACCGCTTCACTGCCTGCGAGCCCGCCCTGGAGCCGGGCGGGATCTACGTCACCACGCGCCCCGGACCCGTGATCTTCCTCGCCCAGGTCCGCGCCGGGCTCGCCCGTCTTCTCGACCCTCGCGGCGCCCGCCGCGCCGCGTCGCTTCGTGCTCGACCCAGCGGCGACGACCTGGCCCACCTCGCGCACCAGATCGACGCCGGCCGTCTCCGCCCGGCGATCGATCGCGTCTACGCGCTGGACGAGGTCCGCGAGGCACACGCCGCCAGCCAGGCCGGCCACCCGCGCGGCAAGATCGTCCTGCGCATCGACTAGCCCACTCCCTCGTCGGCAGAGGGACCGTAGATGGCGGGCACCGCGATGTCGTTGATGCGCAGGTAGACGCCGAGCTGCGCGCGGTGATGGATGATGTGGCTGAGCACCAGGGCGCGCACCGCGGCGGCGCGCGGGAGGGTGAACAGGGCGCGCCCGCCGGCGAGCAGCGACCAGGGCTCGACGAGGTGAGCGTCCGCGGCGCCGGCGAGGGCCGCGCGCGCCGCCGCGACGTTGGCGTCGAAGCGAGCAAGGATCTCCTGGCGCGAAGCCGCCGGCGCGGGCCGCGGTCGCGGGACCTGGGGCATGATGTCGAGGGACTCCAGCTCGATCACGTCGACGATGCGGGTCGGGATGTCGGCGATGTGCGAGGCGAGCGGCCCCAGCGGCCGCGACTTCGGGTGGGGACGCCACTCCAGCCGCTCGTCCGGCACCCGCTCGAGGACCCTGCGAGTGCTCTTCATCTCCTGGTCGAACTCAGGCAACAAGGCCGCGCTCAGGCTCATTGGCTTTCTCCTTGGGGGGTGCGGCGCAGGGCAAGGACCCCGGGCCGCGACCGTGCCCGCGATCATAGCACTTACGCCCGGTTTACGCGGACGGAGAAAGCGGTGAGAAACAGGACGGGGAGCTCGGCGCCCGGGTCGCTCCTGGGCGGCTCCTGGGTGCGCCGGTTGGGCGGTGCCTACGAAACCCGGCGTGCCTCGGCGCCTTCGCGGAGCCCCGCGGGTTTCTCGCAGTCCTCAGGCTCCTCCGGGCAACCAGCTTTAAACGCTTGGCCTGACGAGACCGGCGATTGGTGGGGAAGGCGGTACGGTAGGGGCTAGTCGGAGGCGGTGATGTCGGCCAGATCGCTTTCGAGCTGTTCCCAGGAGCGCATGAGCTCCTCGACCTTGGCGCTCAGCTTCTTCTGCTCGTCCTCGAGCTTGCGCACTTGCTCGCGCGAGGTGCGATCGAAGAAGGTGGGGTCGCAGAAGAGCTCGTTGATGGCGTGGACGCGCGACTCGGCGCGCTCGACTTCGGCGGTGATCTCGTCGCGGCGCTTGTCGAGCTCGCGCCGGCGGCGCTGGCGCATGCCGTCGTCGGCGGGCTGGCCATTGCCGGCGCGAAGACCTTGAGCCAGGCGGGCGGCCTTCTTCTTCTGCTCGCGGCGCATGCGGAGGACCGCCTCGGCGTCGAGGTGGTCGTCGCCCAGGCGGTCGAGATACTCCTCGTAGGTACCCGGGAAGTCCTGGATGCCGCGCGGCGAGATCTCGAGCACGCGGGTGGCGAGCTGGGAGACGAACCAGCGGTCGTGGGAGACGAAGACCAGGGTGCCGTCGTAGGCCTTGAGCCCCTCGACCAGCGCCTCGATCGCCTCGAGATCGAGGTGGTTGGTCGGCTCGTCGAGGATCAGCACGTTGGGCCGGGTGACCGAGAGGCGGCAGAAGACGAGGCGCGCCGCCTCGCCGCCCGAGAGGCTGCCGATCCCCTTCTTGACGTCGTCGCCGGAGAAGAGCACCTGCCCCAGGTTGCCGCGCACGAAGCCGATCGGCTCGCCCGGCACCGCATCCCAGAGCCAGGCCTCGACGCTCTGCTTGCCGCCGGCGCCGAGCTCGTCGTGGTCCTGCGAGAAGTAGCCGAGGTGGGTCTCGTAGCCCCATTCGATCCGGCCGGCGTCGGCCTCGACCTGGCCCATGGCGACCTTGAGCAGCGTCGACTTGCCGATGCCGTTGGGGCCGATGATCGCCAGCCGGTCGCCGCGCTGCACGCGCAGCCCGACGCCGTCGAGCACCCGGTTGGCGCCGTAGGACTTCGCGATCCCCTCGAGCTCCAGCACCTGGCGGCCGCTCGGCCGGCGCTGCTGGAACTTGAAGACCGGGTAGCGGCGCGAGCTCTGGGGCAGCCGCTCGATGACGATCTTCTCGATCATCTTGATCTTGCTCTGCGCCTGGCGGGCCTTGGTGGCCTTGGCGCGGAAGCGGTCGACGTACGCCTGGTGGTCGGCGATCTGCTTCTCGCGCTTCTCGATCTCCGCCTGCTTGCGCTCGCGCTCGGCGACCTTGGCGGCGGCGAAGGCCGAGTAGTTGCCGGGATAGAGGAGGATGGTCTCGTAGTCGACGTCGACGATATGGGTGCAGATGTTGTCGAGGAAGCGGTGGTCGTGGGAGATGACGATCGCCGTCCCCTTGTAGTTCTCGAGGAACTTCTCCATCCAGCGGATCGACAGGATGTCGAGGTGGTTGGTCGGCTCGTCGAGCAGCAGGGCGTCGGGGTCGGCAGCCAGCACCTGGGCGAGCAGCACCCGCAGCTTGAAGCCGCCGGAGAGGGTGGAGAGCGGCTGGCGGTGGACCTCGGTCGGGATGCCCAGCCCCTCGAGTACCTCGGCGGCCCGGGCTTCGAGGGTGTAGCCGTCGTGGTGGAGGATGAGCTCTTCGAGCTCGGCGAAGCGGTCGGCGTCGAACTCGCGGTCGACGTGGGCGAGCAGCCGCTCCTTCTCGACCATGGCTTCCCAGACGTCGTGGTTGCCCATCATGGCGACCTCCAGGATGGGCATCGGCTCGAAGCGGAAGTGGTCCTGGTCGAGGACGCCGAGCTTGAGACGCTTGGGAATCGAGATCGTCCCGGCGCTCGACAGCTCCTCGCCGGTCAGCATCTTGAGAAACGTCGACTTGCCCGAGCCGTTCGCCCCCACCAGGCCGTAACGGTTGCCGGGGTTGAACTGGATCGACACCCCCTGGAACAGCGTCTGGGGGCCGAAGGACTTGCCGAGATCGGAGACCGCGATCATGGTCTTGCTTGTCTTGCTTGTCTTGTTGAGTTTCAGGCCATGCGGCTCAATACCCCCCGCCGGGGCCGCACCGGGCCGCACAGCATAACATCGGCAGGCCGCCACATCTTTCCGCGAGGTCGGGCTCTTGCCGGCGCCCGAGCACATGGTTCTCGCTGGTGCGGCTCGAGCTCGCGCTGTTGCACGAGATCGGCAAGATCACGGTGAGCGCCGACGACATCCTCGGCGGGCTTGCCGCCGACGCCAGGGTCGCTGTAGCCGCCGATCCGCTGCCGGCGCTCATCGCGCTCGCTCTGCCGCTGGCCTGGACTCGCGATCCGTTCGATCGCCTGCTGGTCGCCACGGCGCTGCTTCATCGGGCGCCGCTCATCACCCGCGACAGCCGCCCGCCGCCGTCTGCCCGTCTGCCCGCCGTCTTACCCGCCGGACAGCGCCGGGCCTGGTAGGATCGGGCGGGCCGGCGCCACCGGGCAACGGCTTCCCGGGGTGCGGGTAAGGCGGCGGCGCCAGGAGGAACTGGATGGCCAACTGGACGATCGGCTATGCGCTCGCTCTCGCCGCGCTGGGCCTGGGCGGCTACTTCGGCACCGGGCGCGCCAGCCTGACGGCCTTGATCCCGCTCTGGCTCGGCCTGGCGGTGCTCCTGTGCGGCGTCCTGGCGCGCCAGGAGCGCTGGCGCAAACACGCCATGCATGCCGCCGCCGTCCTCGGCCTGCTCGGCTTCCTCGGCCCGCTGCGCGTGCTGCCGCAGATGTTCGGGCTGCTTGCGGGCGGCAGCGCCGCCCACCCCGCGGCGGTGCTCGCCCAGGCGATCCTGATGCTGCTGTCGGCGGGGTTCGTGGCGCTGTGCGTCAAGTCGTTCGTCGACGCCCGGCGCGGGAAGACCGATGCCGACCGCCGGTCCGCCTAGCGCCGCGCCGCAGGCCGGCGCGCACTCCGGGCTCCCCCCGCTCCGCTGGTGGCGCCGGCTGCGCTGGTGGTGGTGGGCGGCCATCGCCGCCGTGCCGCTCGCCCTCGCCACCTTCTTCGTCCTGCTGCCATTCTGGAGGGTGTCGAGCCGCTTCGAGGAGATCACCTTCCGCCAGCCGTCGCGCCTCTACGGCGAGCCGAGCGAGCTGGTCGCCGGCCGCATCGATCCGCCCGCGCGCCTGGTCGAGGACCTGCACGGCGAGGGCTACCGGGAGGACGAGGGCACGGCGCCGCTGCAGGCGGGACGCTATCGCCGCACCAGGGAGGGGCTGGCGATCGACCTGCGCAGCTTCCATGCCCCGGACGGCACGCGGCAGGGCGGCCTGCTGGAGGTCGAATACCGCGGCAACCGGGTCGCCCGCCTGACCCTCAACGGCCGCCCGCAGGAGCGCGCCCTGCTGGAGCCGCCGCTGCTCGCCTCCTACTACGGTCCCGACCTGCTGGAGCGCCGGCCGGTCAGCGTCGACGAGGTGGCCGAGGACCTGATCGAGGCGGTGGTGGCCGCCGAGGACGACAGCTTCTTCAGCCATTCCGGGGTCTCGGCGAGCGGCATGGCGCGCGCCCTGTGGGTGAACCTGCGCCGCCTCCACCTGCAACAGGGCGGGAGCACCCTCACCCAGCAGCTGGTCAAGAACCTCTATCTCACCCAGGAGCGCAAGCTGACGCGCAAGTTCCAGGAGATCGTGCTGGCGGTCATGCTCGAGATGCGCTACAGCAAGCGCGAGATCCTCGCCGCCTATCTCAACGAGATCTATCTCGGCCGCGGCGGCGGGGTGAACCTGATGGGCATGGGCGCCGCCGCCCGCGCCTACTTCGGCAAGGACGTGAGCCAGCTCACGCTGGCCGAGGCGGCGACCCTGGCCGGGATGATCCAGCGCCCGGCGTTCTACTCGCCGCTCGGCCATCCGGACCGCGCCCGCGAACGGCGCGACTGGGTGCTGCACCGCCTGGAGGGGCTGGGACGTGTCGACAAGCAGCGCATCCGCCAGGCCCTGGCGGCGCCTCTCGTGGTGGCGCCCGAGCCGCTGGTCCGGCGGCGCGCCCCGTACTTCGCCGATGCCGCGGCGGCGGAAGCGGCCAGGCGGTTCAAGATCGAGGATCTCGCCGACGCCGGCTACATGCTCTTCTCGACCCTGCGCTGGCCGGACCAGCAAGCCGCCCAGGAGGCGGTGGACGCCGGCCTCGCGGCGGCCGAGAAGGGCTACGAGCGCGGCAAGAAGGAGTCGCTGCAGGCGGCGCTGGTCTCCATCCAGCCGGCCAGCGGCGGCATCCTCGCCTACCTCGGCGGACGGCGCTACGACCAGAGCCAGTTCGACCGCGTGAGCCAGGCCTACCGCCAGACCGGCAGCGCCTTCAAGCCGATCGTCTATGCGACTGCGTTCGAGAGCGGGCGCGCGTCGCCGGCCACGTTCCTAGAGGATGAGCCGCTGACGGTGCGCATGGGCAACCGCACGTGGACGCCGAAGAACGACGACGGCGACTTCCACGGCTGGGTGACCGCGCGCACCGCCCTCGAGCACAGCTACAACCTCGCCACCGCCCGCCTGGCCCTGCAGGTGGGCATGCCGCCGATCGTCAAGCTCGGCCATGCGCTGGGCATCTCCTCGGCCATGGAGCCTTACCCGGCGGTGGCGCTCGGCGCCACGGCGATCGCCCCGATCGAGCTCGCGACGGTCTACTCCAGCTTCGCCGCCGGCGGCGTGCGGCCGCCGGTCCACGGCCTGGCGGCGGTCGTCGACAGCCACGGCAAGCGCATCGCCGGCGAGCCGCTGCCGCCGCCCGAGCGGGTGCTCTCGCCGGAGACCAACTTCCTGGTCACTTCGCTGCTCGAGGGGGTGCTCCAGCGCGGCACCGCGGCGGGCGCCGCCGGCCGGCTGCGCGGCGGCCTGGCGGGCAAGACCGGCACCACCAACGACCGGCGCGACAGCTGGTTCGCCGGCTACGCGCCGGAGCGCGCGACTGTAGTCTGGGTCGGCTACGACGACAATGCGGTGACCCGGCTGTCGGGGGCGCGCGCGGCGCTGCCGATCTGGAGCCGCTTCACCGCCGCGGTCGTCCCGCCCGGCGGCTACTCGATCTTCCCGCAGCCGCCCGGCATCACCACCCGGGCCATCGACCCGACGACCGGCCTGCTGGCGACGGAGTACTGCCCCGAGGTCTTCACCGAGTTCTTCCGCCCGGGCGAGGTACCCTCCGAGTATTGCAACGTCCACCAAGGGTTCGGCGAGCCGGCGGTGGAGCCGATGACCGGCTCCGGCGAGGAGCCGCGAGCGGCGGTGGGGCCGCCGCCGCCGCCCGGGTCGCGCGCCGCCGCCGCCGCCGCCGCGCAGCGCTCCAAGCACCCCTTCCTGCGCTGGCTGCGACGCGTCTTCGGCGGGCAGCGCAGTGTCCCGAGCACGCAAGAGCGCGAGAAGGGCGCACGGGGCGAGAGAGGGGACGGGCACGCCAGAGACCCCGGAGACCCCGGAGACCCCGGAGATAATCGCCAGCGAGAGCACCCTGCCGCCACGGCCGGGGGCGAGGGCGATGGCGGACAAAGCGCGGGTTGGGACCCGCGCGCCAAATCAAATGGTGGGCAGGGCAACGGTAGGGACGGCAACGGCGGCGGCGGCGGCGGCGGTCGGGACGGCGGCGGCGGCGGCCGGGACGGCTAGGACCGGTGAGTTATGATGGCGGCTTCGCCTTGCGGCGCGCCGCGCGGGGACCAACCGTGGGGGAGCGCGCGCACGGGCGGCGGAGCCGATGCCGGAACCACGCGCGATCACGGTCGATAGGGCCCGTACCCATAACCTCAAAGGGGTGAGCTGCCGGGTGCCGCACGGGGCGGTCACCGTGGTCACCGGACCCTCGGGAGCCGGCAAATCGTCGCTCGCCTTCGACACCATCTTCGCCGAAGGGCAGCGGCGGTTCGTCGAGTCGATGTCGACCTACGCCCGGCAGTTCCTCGACCAGATGGAGCGCCCGCCGGTCGACGCCATCGACAACATCCTGCCGGCGGTGGCGCTCGAAGCCAAGAACGCCGTGCGCAACGCCCGCTCGACGGTGGGCACGATCACCGAGATCCACGACGTGCTGCGGCTGATCTTCACCCATCTGGGCGAGGTGAGCTGCCCGCGCGGGCACGGTCCGGTGCGCAGCACGGTGCCGGAAGAGGCGGCGGCGGAGCTCGGCGGCGGCGCGGTGGGCGAGACCTTTACCCTGGTGGCGCGCGTCGCGCGCCCGCGCCGCGGCGCCGACCGGGCGCTGGGAGAGCTGATCCGCCAGGGTTTCCAGCGCCGGATGATCGAGCGGGGCGAGCAGGGCGCGGCGCGCATGGAACCCGGGCAGCCGTGGCCGGCGGCCTGGAACCCGCTGCCGCTGGTGCTCGGCCGCTTCCCCGCCCGCGCCGAGGCCGCGCCGCGCATCCTGGCGAGCCTCGAGGACGGCTACCGGCTGGCGGACGGCCGCGTCGAGGCGCGCGGAGCGATCGCCACCAGGATCTACAGCCGCGAGCTCTCCTGCCCGGCGTGCGGCGAGGTGGTGCGGCGGCCGACTCCGCCGTTGTTCTCATTCAACTCGCCGCTCGGCGCCTGTCCCACCTGCCAGGGTTTCGGGCGCGTCATCGGCATCGATCACGAGCGGGTCTTCCCCGACCCCCGGCGCTCGCTCGCCGGGCGTCCGATCGCGCCCTGGAACACTCCCGCCTACGAAGAGCTCTATGGCGACCTGCTGCGCGCCGCGAAGCGCCGGCGAATCCCGCTCGATGCCCCCTGGGAGGAGCTTGGCGGCGAGGCCCGCCGCTGGGTGTGGAGCGGCAAGGGCGGCTTCGTAAATCTCGACGACTTCTTCGAGTGGCTGGAGCAGCGCACCTACAAGGTCCACGTGCGCGTGCTGCTGGCACGCTACCGCTCCTACACCCCATGTCCGGACTGCGGCGGTGACCGGCTGCGCCCCGAGGCCGTGGCGGTGCGGCTGTGCGGCGAGTCTCTCCCCGGCCTGACCGAGATGAGCATCGAGCGGCTGCGCGCCTGGCTGGGCGAACGGCGCTGGACGCCCCGCCAGCGCGAGCTTGCCGGTCATCTCCTGGAAGAGCTCGGCGAGCGCATCGAGGTGTTGCATCGCGTCGGCCTCGATTACCTCACCCTGGGCCGCCAGGCGCGCACGCTCTCGGGGGGCGAGACGCAGCGCATCCATCTCGCGGCGGCGCTCGGCTCGGGGCTGACCAGCACCCTCTACGTGCTCGACGAGCCGACCATCGGTCTGCACCCGCAGGACAGCGAGCGGCTGCTGTCGCTGCTGCGCGATCTTGCGGCGCGCGGCAACACCGTGCTGGTGGTCGAACATGACCGCACCCTGATCCGCGGCGCCGACCATGTGATCGACCTCGGTCCGGCGGCCGGCGAGCGCGGCGGCTGGGTGGTGGCCGAAGGGCCGGTCGCGGCCATCCTGGCGAACGAGGATTCGCTCACCGGCCGCTACCTGCGCGAACGTCCGCAGACCCCGGCGCGGCGGCACGTGGCGCGCTTCCGCCGCGAGCAGGGCTGGGAGTCGCTCGACGACGAGCTGGCCGCCCTGCCGCGGGTCGCGATCCGCGGCGCCCGCGCCCACAACCTGCGCCGGATCGACGTCGACTTCCCGCTCGGCGTGCTGGTGGCGGTGACCGGGGTCTCGGGGTCGGGCAAGTCGACGCTGATCGAAAACGTCCTTTACGGCACCTACCAGCGCGCCCGCGGCGTGGTCGACGTCGAGCCGGGCGAGTGCGACGCGCTGCTGGGGCTCGACGGGATGGCCGACGTCACCCTGGTGGATCAGCGGCCGCTCGGCCGCTCCAGCCGCTCGAACCCGATCACCTACGTCAAGGCCTACGACGAGATCCGCAAGCTCTTCTCGGCCATGCCCGAGGCGCGCGCGCACGGCATCACGCCGGCGCATTTCTCGTTCAACGTCGAAGGCGGGCGGTGCCCGGCCTGCCAGGGGACCGGGCTGACCGAAGTGGACATGCAGTTCATGGCGCCGGTCACGGTGGCTTGCGAGACCTGCCAGGGGCGCCGCTTCCGTCCGGAAGTGCTGGCGGTGCGCCTGCGCGGGCGCAACATCGCCGAGGTGCTGGAGCTGACCGTCGAAGCGGCGCTCGGACAGTTTGCCGACCAGAAGCGGCTGTGCCGCCGCCTGCGCCTGCTCGCCGACGTCGGGCTCGGCTATCTGCGGCTTGGGCAAGCGACCTCGACGCTCTCGGGGGGCGAGGCGCAGCGGCTCAAGCTCGCCAGCTTCCTCGACCGCCCGGCGGGGCTGGGAAAGCGGCTGTTCCTGTTCGACGAGCCGACCACCGGGCTGCACCTGGCCGACATCGACGTGCTGTATCACACGCTGCGCCGCCTGGTGCAGCGCGGCGACGGCGTGGTGCTGGTCGAGCACAGCCCGGACCTCATCGCGCGCTGTGACTGGATCGTCGACCTGGGACCGGGGGGCGGCATTCATGGCGGGCGGCTGCTCTATTCCGGGCCGCTCGAGCCCTTCCTCGACCGCGTCGCGAGCCCTACCGCCGAGCAGCTGCGCCGCCATCTGCGCTGGCCGGAGCGGGTGGCGGCGGCCGCGCCGGCGGAGAAGGACGAGGGCCTGGCACCAAGCGAGGCCGGGGGCGTGGCGCGGGAAAGCGCTTGAGTTGCGGTGCCCGGCGGGCGCCGCTAGGATCAGCATTCGAGCATGGGACCGAAGAGCGCCATTGCCCCGAAGATCGCCGCGCGGCCGCGGATCTCGGTGCGCCCGCTCGGCGTCGAGCCGCGCTCGCGCCTGCGCTTCTGGGCCGGGACGATCGGCGGGGCGGCGCTCGGAGCGGTGCTGCTGGTCGCGGCGTGGGCCAAGGCGATCGACCCGGTCTCCTTCGCCGATCAGGTGCGGGCCGAAGGGCTTGCGGACTGGCTGCCGGCGGGTGCCGTCGCCATGGCCGCCCTGGCGCTCGAGGCCGGGCTCGGGATGGCGCTGCTGCTCGGGGTGCGCCGGCCTTGGGTGCTGGTGCCGGCGACGCTGCTGATCGCCTCCTTCCTCGTCTTGACCGGCCGCGCCTACTGGCTGGCGACGCACGGCGTGCGCAGCGAGGCCGGATCGTGCGGCTGTTTCGGCAACCTGGTGGAGCGCACGCCGGCGGCGGCCTTCTGGCAAGACCTCGCGCTGCTGGTCCCGTTGCTGCTGCTCGCCTGGACCGGCCGGCAACAGCGGGGGCGGGCGCTGGCGCGCGGGCGCACCGTCGTGGTCGCGGCGTTCACGGCCGCCGTGCTGCTGTTTGCCTGGCGCGCGCCTGCGCTGCCGCTCGACGACCTCGCCACGCGCCTCAAGCCGGGGGCCGAGATCGCCAAGCTCTGCGCCGGCGGCGGCGACCAGAAGGCGTGTCTCGACTCGGTCGCTCCCGAGCTCGACCGCGGCCAGCATCTGGTGGTGCTGGCGGATCTCGACGACCCGGCCCTGGGAGCGGCGGTCCGCGCTCTCAACGCCTATGCCGCCGCCCCGGGGGCGCCGACGGTCTGGATGCTGCACGGCGGGAGCGAAGCGCGGCAGCGGGCGTTCTTCTGGAAGTGGGGACCCGCCTTCAAGGTCGCCGAGGCTCCACTCAAGCTGCTGCGCCGGCTCTATCGGCGTCTGCCGCGCTCGTTCGAGGTCAAGGATGGCCGGGTCACCGCCACCTACGCGGGCCTGCCGCCGCTGCCGCAGTTGCCGCCCTTGGCGCCGATCGCGCCGGCGGCGCGACCGGCGGGGGCGCCGGCGGCGGCGGCGGCGACGGCGAACAATGGCGGGCGATGATCTCCTGAACGAGGACAACTTTGACGAGGACGATCGATCGATGAGGGCAAGTGTGATGACCGACGTGCGAATGAGGCCCCGGCGGCGCACCGCCGGCGCTGCCACCAACCAATGCGCCCCGCCTGCGGCCACCGCCCGCACCGCACGCGTCGCAGTCAGCGCAGTGCTGTTTTTCGTTGCCGGCGCCTTCGTGGCGCTGGCGCCGCCGGCCGCGCTGCGGCGAGCCGCCTGGGCCCAGGGCGTCCCTGCCGACAGCGTGCTGCGCGACTTTCGCCGCACCGGCGATTACCTGCTGCTGGTCCAGGGCAAACAGGTGCCGGTCGAGATCTATCAGAGCGAGCGCGCCGCCGCGCTGCTCATCCTGAGCTCGTCGCTCCCCTCGCCCGCGCTGCTCAGCTCCGGCTCGCGGACCGCCGCGACGGTCAACCTGATGAAGATCCAGAAGAAGCCCGATGGTTCGATCGATCTGCTGGCCGACGCCGTATTGGCGCCCCAGGGCCCGATCCAGTTCGCCGGCGAGGACGTCAATTTTGCCGTCGACGGCCGCCAGGCCACCTTGCGGCCGCAGCCGCCGCTGCTCGGCCTGAAACGCGCGGCCGAGGTCACCGCCCACAATCCCGAGTACGAGACCGGCGCCAAGAGCTACGTCGTCAATCAGCAGACCATCGCCGCGCTCAAGAAGGAGCGGCAGCCGGTGACCGTCAGGGTTTTCTACGGCTCGTGGTGTCCACACTGCCGCATCATGGTCCCCCATGCCCTCAAGGTCGAGCGGGAGCTCAAGGGCGCCAACATCCATTTCGAATACTTCGGTCTGCCGCATAACTTCAACAACGACCCCGAGGCCAAGAAGATGAACGTCAACTCCGTTCCTACCGGCGTCGTCTTCGTCAACGGCAAGGAAGTCGGCCGCATCGAGAGCGACGCCTGGGAGTCGCCCGAGTCCGCCTTGAAGAACATCCTCACCGGCAAGGGCTAGAATTCCCCACCGGAACTGCGGTCTCGCATCGAGATGCAGCTCTTTGCGCTCTGACTGGTGGTGGAATGGAAGACTACGTCAGCGTCCTCATCGTGGACCAATCGATCGCCGACAAGGGGGTCTTGACCAATCTCGGATTCGTGCTCGGGTTGACAGCCGGGCGAGAGCTGCCCAGCGAGACCTTCGGTCAAGACGTCACGGATGGAGACGGGTCGAGGCACAGGTACTTGACCAGGATCGGTCACTTCGTCCGCAAGGCCGGCCAGCACAAGATGAGGGAGCTGCGCGCCAGGCTGGCCGCGCAGGAGAACGTCGAGATCGTCGACTACACGGCGGATGCCGCGCCGGTCGACTACCAGGGGTACGCCTCCAATCTTGCCGCGCACAGAGGCGAAGAGATCTCGTATCGAGCGCTCTATATTTTCGGTCCCAAGGATCTCGTGCTACCGCTGACCAAGAACTTGAGCCGGCTGAGTTAGCCCCCATTTCTTCGCCATCGCTGCCGCGGCGCCCGGCGTGCGTCCGCGCCCCCCGCCCTCCCCGCAGGTCGAGTGACGCGCGTAGGACGGTTGACTACGCTGGGCTTCATCCGACCCTACAGAGAATCTGGAATCCGTCCGCTGGTCCCCGGCGCTCGCGCCTGAGAAGCTGCCAACCAGAGCAGGCAATACCAAGACGATCTCGATCGTCGAGCTCCGGGAGGTCAGACCATGCAGCCTAACCAGCGCAATAGCAATAACTACCGATCCGCAGCCTGGGGTTTCCTGGCGTTCTATCGGCCCGTGGGGGCGGACGATCGGGACGAGCGCCTGGCCGTCGTGGAGGACTTCGGCCCCGGCGGCCTGTTCATCGCCACCGACGATCCACCGCCCGTGGGCACGGTGCTGCAGCTCCGGATCTACAGCCACACGGGACCAGCCGGCCGCTCGGTGATGCCGGCGCACGCGATCGTCCGCTGGCACCGGCAATCGGTGTCGCCAAGGGGGATCGGGGTTCAGTTCCTCGACTCCGAGGAGCTCGCCACCACTGGTATGGAGAGCTGGCTCGACAGCCTGGCGCCATCGCTCCGCCCCGCTCCGGACCCGGTCCCGGATCTATCCGGCTTCCTGTCGGTCAACTGAAGCGGTCAGCAGGTGAGGGCGTGGAGCGGGTCGACGCCACCGTTGTGCCAGGTGGCAGAAGGCGATTGGAGCTCGCCGGGAGGAGCGCAGCGGGAGACGCCCAGCGCCGCCAGCCCCGGCGCCAGCCGCCAGGCCTCTTCGCCGGCCAACGCCGCTCCTTGCAGCTTGCCGCGCCAGGGCGGCAGGATCTCTTCGGTCAGGCGGTCCAGGCGGTCGAGCGGATGGATGCGCACGGTGCGCAGGCCGGGAGAGGGACACAGCGCCGGCTCGGGCTCGAGCAGCACCGTCCCGCACGCCACCGCGGGCCAGCCGGCGGCGGGCTGGAGCCCGCGCATCTCCGCCTCCAGCCGCGCCTGCTGGACGGCCGCCGCGGCCTGCGGCTCGACCGGCCCAGGCGGCCACCGCAGTGCCAGGTCGGCCAGCGCCGCCGCAAGCCAGCGCGCCAGCGCCGCCGCATCGCCCGTCGTGTAGACCGCGGTGATCGAGAGACAGCCGCGCTGATCGAACAGCGCGACGTCGCGCGCCAGCCCCGGCGCCGCTGCCGCGGGATCGGTCCCGGCTCCCACCACCGCCACGCTGAGCTTGGGCCCATACCCCACGACCCGGCCCGGCGCCCGGCGCCCCAGGTCGGCCAGCGCCTCCTCCTCGCCGTAGGCCAGCACCTTCGCCGCGCCCGCCAGAACGGGCGCCTCCAGCAGCGGGTCGCCGCCCCGCCAGGTCGCCGCCGCCATCGCCCCGGCCAGCGCCGGCTGGCGCCGCGCGAGCGCCGACAGGAAGGCCGGCGCGAAGAGCGGCTCGGCCGAAGGCGACTTGAGCAGCACGGGCCTCCGCAGCGCCAGCGACGGCAGCAGCGGCTGCACCGCGAGGGCCGGCAGGTTGGAAGCCAGCACGACCACCACCGGCCCCAGTCGCCCAGCTGCCGCAGTTGCGGCGACAGGTGCGGCAGCTTCCTGGCGCAACGGCAGCGGCTGGCCGCCCGGGCCGGAGCCGGCGCCGCGGCTCGACCACACCCCGCCAACCCGGGCCAGCAGCTCGCCCGCCGCCTCCCGCCGCACACCGCCCAGCACCGCCTCGAGCCCGGCGGCCAAGCCAGCCGGCGACAGCCGGCACATGCGCACAAGGGCGTCGTCGAGCCCGCGCCGCTCGGCCGAGCGCTGGTCGAGGAACGCCTCGACCGTCTCTCCCCAGGCGCCGAGGAGGCGATCGTCTGGCAGCTCGGAGAGCGCCCGCCCGCCTCGCCGCAGCGCCGCCATCAGCTCCCCGAGCCCCCCCGGGGTCCAGAGCGCCGCCGCATACCTCGCCCCATACCGCTCCACGATCTGGAGCGGCACGGTCATGGGCGACGGCAGGTACGCGTCGGCGAGCATCGCTCGGGTCAGCCCGCGCCCGCCGGGCTAGGAGAGGCGGGATTCGACCGGCGCGGAGGGCGCCGCACCGGCGCTCTCCCGCCCGAGCTCCTCGGCGGCCAGGGAGCAGCCGCGGAGCTCGGCGCCGGCGGCGCGGCCGAGGAGGCGGAAGCCGCCGCCTTCGCCGGCCTGGGCGGCTTCGGCGCACCCCAGGTCCTCGGTCAGCAGGTGCACCGCCGAGCCGAGATTGGCGAGGTCGAAGACGGCGATCAGTCCGGTCTGCCCGGGCGGCAGCTCGCTCAGGTCCTCGGGATCGAGGATGCGGACCCGCACCCAGTGGGGAGTGACGAAGAGGTCGGGATCGCCGTCGAGGAGGGCGCGGGTGTAGCACTGGCTGGTGAGCTCGGTCATGCCGTACTCGCGGACCACGGCCGCAGGAGGGACGCCCAGGCGCGCGGACAGACGCTCGAGCAGGCCGGCGCGCGACACTTCGGCGAGGCGGCCCTTGAACCCGCCGGTCTCGAACACCGCGCTGCCGGCCGGGAGGCGGAAGCGGAGGTCTTGCCTCTCGAGCGTCTCTAGCCACTGCGCGAGCGCCAGCGCGGTGGCGAGCACCAGCACGGGCCGCCCCTCGCGCTGCCGCGCTGCGGCCCACGAGCGGGCCGCCGCGGCCTCCACTCCGCGCCGGCCGACGGCCGTCGTGCTGACGGGGGAGCCGTAGCGCGCGAGGATGTGATCGACCATGAAGGAGAGGCTGGAGTCGGGAAGCTGCTCGCGGGTGGGGACCAGGGAGAGCATCGGGATCGGCGCTCCAAGGGGCAGGCAGAAGGGCGGGAAGGAGGCGTCGACGACCTGGCGGTAGAGCTCGGGGAAGGGATGGTAGTGGACGCTGCGCGCCCCCTCGCCGCCGGTGGTGCCGCTGCTGCGGAAGACCTCGCGCTCGGGGACGGCGGCGAGCCGCAGCCGCTTGAAGGCGGCAGCCGGGACGGGAGGCACGGATCGCCAGTCGTCGACGCTCGCCGGCGAGGCCGCGCGGGCCTCGCACAGGCGGCGATAGGGCTCGATGCGCTCGTACTGATAGGCAAAGGCGGCGAGGGCCAGCTCCTCGAAGGAGGCGCTCGCGGGTTGGGCGACGAAACCTGCGACCCGCTCGATCACTGAGAGATTCTGTCATGGAGCTCGTCCGCCGCCGGTGTTGGAGCGAGGGAGCCAGGTCGCCAGGGAGCCAGGGAGCCAGGGCGTCGGGGCGCCAGATCGAGGGGTTGCGGGGGGCGATCCGATCGATGCTTCGAGTAGGCCTCCACCGCCACAGCGCAGCGCCGTTGCATCCCTCGGGATCGGCACCGCCGGTGGGGGCTAGAATAGAGGAGGGTTTTGCGCCCGTCGTCCGCGAAGACCCGAGCGAGAACCGTCCATGCCCAGCACCATACGCCAGCCCACTCCCCCGCCTCCCACCGCCCGCAGTGTCGCCGCCGGCGAGCCGGGTCTGCTCCGCGCCCCCGTCCTGGGCGGCACCGCTGCTGGCACCGCCGGCGCCGCCGCGCAGGCGGAGGCCAAGCAGGGACGGCGGACGCAGGATCGGGGGGACGCGCGTGTTCCAGCTCATGAGGTGTTGACCGACTCCGAAACGGCGCCGGCCGTTGACCCCGGATGGGAGGTGCTGTCGAGAGTAGCCGCGGGCGAGGTCAACGCCTTCGCCGCGCTCGTCGAAGCCCACCAGGAGCGGCTGCTGCGGCTGTGCGAGCGCATGCTCGGCGACCTCGAGGAGGCGCGCGACGCCGCCCAGGAGGTGTTCCTCAAGGCGTTTCGCAAGGCGGGCGACTTCCGGCCCCAGGGTCAGGTCTACACCTGGCTCTATCGCATCGCCACCAACCACTGTTTGAACCGAATCAGGCGGCGCAAGGTCATACGCTTCATCCAGTGGGAGAACTCCGAGGAGCGCGATGCCGCCCCCTTCGACCCTCCCGACGCCAGCCCAGATCCCGCCGCCACCCTCGAGATGCGGCGGCGCTGGCAGCAGACCCGGCGGGTGATCACCCAGCTCCCCGCCGGCCAGCGCGCGGTCCTGGTGCTCGCCCGCTTCGAGGGGCTGTCGTACCGGCAGATCGCCGAAGTGTTGGGAATTACCGAAGGGGCGGTCGAAAGCCGGCTATTCCGTGCCATGCGCCGCATCGAGGCGGCGCAAGATTGGCTTGACTCGCGGGTTTCATGACTTGGGAGAGGTTCCTATGACACCTGAATTGGAAGTAGAACTGATGCGGCTCCTGCATGGCGAGCTGCCGGCGGGGCGGGTGCGCGAGCTGCGCGACCGCCTCGGGCGCGAGCCCGAGCTGGCGGCCGTCTACGAGCGGCTCGAGCGGACCTGGGAAGGGTTGACGCTGCCTCCCGCGGCCCCGGTTCCCCTGGGGTTTGGCGGCCGGGTGATGGCGCGGGTCCGCGAGGGCGATCTCGCCCGTAGCGGCGGCCCTGCCGGCCTGTGGAGCAACGCGCCCAACTGGGTCCGGGCAACCGGCGCGGCGGCGCTCCTCGCCGGCGCGCTGCTCGGCGCCGGCTTGGGCAGCGGCGGGATGGCCGAAGAGCGTCATGGCCCGCCTGGCGTGCCGACTCTCACCGAGAGCTACTGGACGATGGTCGACGAGGGCAGCGCGGCTCCACTCCCCCCCCAGGGGACAACGACAGGGGGAGAGGCCCACCGGTGAGGCGCTGGTGGCTGGCGATCGCACTTCTGCTGTCGGTCGGGATGAACCTGGGGCTCTTCGTGGCCATGGCCCTGAGCCGCCCTGAGTTCCTCCGGACGCAGGAGGCGGTCCTGCGGCCCGGCAACCCCGGCCAGCTCTGGCGCCTCGCCGACCGGCTGGGCCTCAAGGGCGAGGCCCGCGAGCGTTTCCTGGAGCGCAACCGGCGATTCTGGAAGGAGACCGCCGGCCCCCGGCAGCGGCTGCCCGAGATCCGCAAGCTGGTGCGGGCTGAGCTGATTCGGGATCATCCCGATCCGGCCCGCCTCGAGGCGCTGCAGCGCGAGGCAGCCGACCTGTTCCTGACTCTCGAGCGGTCGCTCACCGAGACCGTTCTCGACAGCCGCGCCATGCTCAGCCCGGAAGAAGAGCGCCGGTACATCGACCTGATCGCGCACCTCCAGATCGAGGGCCCCGGGACGCTGGGCCGCCTGCCGCGGCCCGCCTGGCTGCAGTGGCTCAGTTCCTCACCCGCGCCGAAAACTCAGCCTGACAAGGCGCCGAAGCCGCCATCGCCCGCCGCCACCCCACCCGCAGGCCAGCAGCAGCCACCCGGCCAGCACCCCGCCGGCCAGCCATCCTCGAGCCCGCCGCCGGCGAGCCGCTGACGGCTGTCCCCCAGTCTTCCGTACGCCCGCTGCAAAGTCGGGGCAGGAGCCTGCGCGCCGGACAAAGCACGGGCACCAGCCCGTGCGCCGGATCAATCGCGAGGCAAAAAAGAACCCCGCGTTTCAGCGGGGTTGGAGGAGGGAGGTTGGAGAGGAGATTGTCTCGTTTCGTCCTGCTCCACAACCGTATACGGAGAAGGGAGGGCAACTGTTTGGGGGCGCTTCGAGATCTCCTTCCGGGCTGGCTTGATCCAGCGGAACGGGCGGGGCGGGCGGTGGCGATCGCGGTAGACTGCGGGCGATGAAGGTCGCGACCTGGAACGTGAACTCGATCCGCCAGCGGCTCGACCGGGTGCTGGCCTGGACGGCGCGCGAGCGCCCGGACATCCTCTGCCTGCAGGAGACCAAGTGCCTGGACGAGGCCTTCCCGCGGGAGGCCTTCACCAACCTCGGCTACCAGGTCGAGCTCTATGGCCAGAAGACCTACAACGGGGTCGCCATCCTGTCGCTCGCGCCGATGACCGACGTGGTGCGCGGCTGGCCGCGGGCGAGGGACCTGCCGCCGCTGCCGCTGCCCGGGGCGCCGCAGGCGCCCCATCCAATCAGCGAGCCGCAGGCGCCCCAGCAACTCGAGCTGTCGCAGGCCCTCGACCCCATCGGCGCGCCGCAGACGCCCACTCCAACCACGGTGCCGCGGGTGCAAGACCTACCCGCGGCGCCGGCGGGGCACGATCCGAGCGGGTTGCCGCAGGCGGACGATCTTCCTAGGGCGCTGCAGGCGCCCTATCCAATGACGGCGCCGCAGGCGCACGATCTACCTAGGGCGCCGCAGGCGCACGATCTAAACACCGAGCGCCGGCTCATCGCGGCCACGGTCAGGGGCATCCGGATCATCGCCGCCTACATCCCCAACGGGCAGTCGCTCGCCAGCGAGAAGTTCCCTTACAAGCTCGCCTGGCTCGATCGGCTGGCGGCGATGATCGAGGCCACGGCGAAGCCGTCCGATCCGCTTCTCCTGCTGGGCGACTTCAACATCGCTCCCGACGATCGCGACGTCCACGAGCCGGAGCTGTGGCGCGGCCAGGTGCTCTTCCATCCCCTCGAGCACGCCGCGCTCGGCCGCCTCACCGGCTGGGGGCTCTTCGACCTCTTCCGCAAGCATCACCCCGAAGCGGGCTTCTACTCCTGGTGGGACTACCGGATGCTCGGCTTCCCCAAGAACCTGGGCCTGCGGATCGACCTGATGCTCGGCACCGCGCCGATCCTGGCGCGCTGCGCCTCGTGCTCGATCGTCCGCGAGGAGCGCAAAGGCAAGCTGCCCTCCGACCATGCCCCGGTGCTGGCCGAGATCGCCGAGAGCAGCGAGAGCAGCGGGATCGGCGAGCTCTCCGAGGCTGGTGTGGCGACCGCCGCCGGCATCTCCACTGCCCCGGTCACCGGCGCCCCGGCCCCCGCAGCGGCACCCTTGCAGGTTCGTCACCTCGAGGTCAAGACGGCGCTATCTCCGGTGATGTCCTAAGTAGTTTTCTTGGGCCGGCCGCCAACATTCTCAACCGCCGGCAGCAGCCCGACCAGGTCCTCGATCGACCATAGCCGCTTGGTCACGCTGGCCGCCATGGCCGGGGTACAGCGCAGGGTCTGATGGACGCGGACGAAGTTGTAGTGCGCCGTGAACAAGGCGAAGGCCGCCGCGTGGTTCCGCAGCTTCTTCGAGAACGCGTTGGTCAAGCGGGTAAACCGGCGCACGCTCATGCGGACCGTCAGGTTAGAGCGCTCCACGTAGGACGTAGAGACGTGGGAGGGGTCCGGCTGGCCGATAACCGAGCTCCGCTCGCACCCGATGCAGACGGCCGGGGAGTAGCGCTTCTCGCCCTCGCTGTCCGCCGTGTAGACCTTGACGAGCTGCGCGAAGTCGATGCTCCCGCCGAAGGCGTCCTCAACCGCCGAGAGGTAAATCTTGTGACCGTCGCTGATTAACTGCACGCGGTTCGCCAGGCGGCCGGCCAGATCCTGCATGAACTGCGTGGCAGACCCGGCATCCCGCGAGCCGACCAGAAAGGACGGGATCAGCTTCGTCTCGGCGTCGATAGCCGTGAACGTCCATACGTCCCCATACCCGAACTCGCCAGCTTTTTCGGCCGGAACGTTCTTCTGCTTCGCATAGACGAACGACCAGACCTCATCCACTTGGAGGCGTTTGCAGGGCAGCTCCCGCAAGATCTCGTCCTGGAAGCGGGCGCACGCCTCGCCCATCTCCACCCACAGCTTCATGACGGTGTCCTTGGAGACGCCAGCTATGCGGGCGGTAGCACGGATGCCGACCCCTTCCACCAGGGCGGAGACGATCTGGAACCGCTTGGAGGTACTGAGCACGTTAGCCATACTAGACATTATACGTAGGCGCCTTGGGACTGTCAAGGCCAAGGCTCAGCTAAGATTAGGGTCTGCGGCGCCTCTGCGCGTCGGTTCACACGACTCTGATGGCGAAGTGGCTCCTACGGGCCTTAACCCACAGGTTAACTTGACCCAGTTTAACCCAGGAGTTAAGATGCGTCTAGTCCGGATACGTCGCGCCGTATGGGACTTGCTTGCGATCGCGGACGAGATGCGTCACAGCGTGTGGGACGAGCTAGAGGCTGCGGACCCCAGCGACACCGCAGCGGAGAGGATGCGCGCCACTCTCGAAACGGATGTCCCTTTGAACGGACCTCCTCTCATGAACAGGACTAGGTGCCGTCATCTTGGAGGGGAGATCTATGAGTTCAAGGAGCACGGATGGCGCGTGCTCTGGTTCTATGACACAAAGCCGGGCCAGCGTAGACGGATCATCTGCACTCACAGTTCTCCCAAAGTGTCCAAGAAGGAATTCCAACCGGAGATAGCTAGGGCGCGTCGCATCCGCAAAGAGTACGTGGCCGCCAAAGCGACAGGGAGGCTCATAGAGCCGGAGGAGTGACCGTGATAGACCGACCACTTTCCTACTGGGTCACCGTCGCGCGAATGGGCTTCGAGAACGACTTCAACCGACTCTTTGGCGAGTTGCGCATCTCGCGAACGGACCTTGCCAAGCGTGTTAAGGCATCTCCAGCTTATATTTCCAAGGTTCTCAACGGAACGGGTGGTAATTATCAATTGGGTACGATGGCGAAATGGGCGCGCGCATTCGGAGCTATAGTTCAGATTCGCTTGATAAAAGAGGGCGAAGAGGTGGTGCGAGTAGTGGATTACGAAATGGCCAGCACGATAGACGACATGCGGGACTCTCAAGCGCAATCCAGCGCACCCAAGGCAGTAGCTTCCGGTGTAGTAGTCGTGGACTTCGAGTCTCGAAGCCGGGCGTCGTCAAACTCAGCGGCCATCGTGACCGAAGAGTATAGGGTGGCGTCCGGTGGCTGAGCACGTCTGGAGCGTCCTTACCTCCTCAAGCACTATCGATCGGGAAACGCAGATCCTCAGCTTGTTTAACATCCTTGAATACCTAAACATCGCGGAATCCGCGGAGAAGCTACGGGAGGTAGTGGAAGCCAGGGCGGCCTTCGCGGTCCAGATGGAGCTTTGGTCTTGGTGGGTCCGATCCGACTATGCACAGCCCGAAACTGCCGTTGTAAGGTACAGACTTATTGCGGCCGACGGAGAGCGGTTTCCGCCGAAGGCTTTTCAAGTTCCCTTAGAAGAGACACGAACGGCACACACGAGGCTGCGAGTAAACACGTTTCCGTTCAGGGGTCTCGGCCTGTACTGGTGGATCGTCGAAAAAAAGGGTGCCGGCGATTCTGAGGAATGGGAATTGATGGCGCGGGTTCCGATCGAGTTGGCTCACCAAGAGCCTACTTCTTCCCCCACCGCGCCCGAGCCGCCTTCCGAGCCGACTCCCGACGTTCCTCGGAACTCATCTTAGCGGCGCGCGCCCTACCGCCCTTCGCGCCGCCGAGCCTCCCGAGGGCGACCGCGGCGGGGTTCTTCTTGGCGTCGGGATCGGGCTGCGGAGGCGCCTCCCCGATCGCCTCCTGGAACACCTGGAAGGCCAGCTCGTTGGGGTCGCGTGGCCTGCGTGGGCGCCTAGGCATGCCTGGATGGTACCATGACGCGATTCCGAACAAGGAGGAGGACTTGCAAAACAGGTGGAAGTGGCTGTTGCTGGCGGTCATCGTCATGCTGGCTGTTGAGACGGCAGTGCTCTTCCGGTACTCAATCGTCGGTGTCGCACAGCCGGAGGGGCCATGGTTGGGCCTGCGGCTCGACAGGTGGACCGGCAAGATCAGCACTATCACGAAGTTTCAAGGAATCCAGGAGATTCCAGGCCAATAGGAACGAGCAGAAAACACGAAAGCCCCGCTCAAGCATGGCCTGGGCGGGGCTCCCGGACAGACTGCGACAGCAGCCCCCACCTTGCGGCGACGCTCTCTGTCGCGGGCGGCGCCTTCAAGGGATGGCTGGATCATACCACCCCGTTGGTCGCACGCGCGAGGCCGTGGCCGGAGAAACGAGGCCGTGGCCGGAGAAAACTATCTAATCTAGGACACTACCGTATCTCCAATAGCCATGAAGCGGTCGTTGCCGTAGGCGACGCGATCGAGATTGGCCGGCGCGAGCGCTTTTCACTCGTAGCGCAAGGCCGCGGAGGGGTCGACCCGCGCGGCCCGCCAGGCAGGCACGAAACAGGCGAGCAGGGTGACGGCGACGGCAAAGCCGATGACCGCCACGAGATCGGCGGCCGACACCCGGAAGGGGACGAAGCTGATGAAGTAGATGGCCGCCACGTCGGAGTCGAAGCGGATCAGCCGGAAGGTGGTGAGCGCCCAGGCGGCCGCGCAGCCGAAGCCGACGCCGAGCAGCGTGCCGGTGGTGCCGAGCACCGCGCCATAGATCAAGAAGACCAGCCGCAGGCTCGCCGGCCCCAGCCCGAGCGCTCCCAGCACCCCGATGTCGCGCATCCGCTCGCGCACCAGCACCACCAGCGTCGAGGCCACGTTGAAGGTGGAGACCAGCACGATCAGGCCCAGCACCAGGAACAGTGCCACCTGCTGCACGCGCAGCGCCGTGAACAGCTCGCGGTTGAGCTGCTGCCAGTCGGTGACCGCGTAGGCCGGCTCGAGGACGTGGGAAGCGGCGTCGGCGATGCGCGGCGCGTCGCTCGGCCGGTCGACGGTGAGCTCCAGCAGGTCGGCCGCCTGTGAGCTGCCCATCAGGCGCTCGACGCGCTGCCGTTCGAGCAGCACCCAGCTGCGATCGAACTCGGCGAATCCGGTCGCGAAGATGCCCGCGACACGCAGGCTCTGGTAGTGGAATCGCGGCCGGCCGCCCTCGAATCCGAGCGCCACCAGGCGCACGACGTCGCCCGCCCGCACGCCCAGGCGCGCCGCCAGGTCGCCGCCCAGGACCGTACCCGGGATCCCGTCCGCCCCGCTGGCGAGCTGCGCCGGGGATGCGCTCAGCTGACCTCCGTCAGGGTCGACGCCGCGCAGCACGACTTCGAGGCCCTCGGGCCGCTCCCGGCTGGAGAGCGATCCCTGGCCGTAGGCCACTCTCCCGACCTTGCGTACCCCGGGGATGGCGAGCAGGCGAGCGAGCCGGGCGCGATCGAACCCCGGGCCGGCGGCGGCCAGCGGGTAGGCGACGACCGCGGCGTTGCCGCGGATCAACTTGGTCTCGAGGTCCTCCCGGTAGCCGGTCATCAGGGCCATGGCGATAACCATTGCGGTCACCCCGAGCGCCGTGGCGAGCAGCGCCGCCCTGGCCGTGCCGTCGAGCAACCGGCTCCGCTGCCGAGGCTGCCGGCGCTGCCGATGCTGCCCGCTCGGCCGGCTCTGCCGATGCTGCCGGCTCGGCTGACGCGGACCACCACGCAAGAAACGCCAGGCGATCGTCCAGACCAGCGGCCCGGACAGCAGCCGCGGTTCCGGGCCGGTCTCTGGTAGGGGTTGGGGCTCGCCGGGGGCCTGCGCCGCCAGGCTCACTGGTGGGAAGCGGCCCGGAGAAAGAGGTCGAAGAGGCCGGCGGAGTCGTGCGGCCCGGGGGCGGCCTCGGGATGGTATTGCACCGAGTAGACCGGCCGCCCGGCCAGCGCGAAGCCCTCGACCGTGCCGTCGTTGAGGTTGACCTGGGTGACCGTGCAGGATGAGGGCAGCGACTCTGGGCGCACGGCGAAGCCGTGGTTCTGGCTGGTGATTGCCACCTTCCCGGTGGCGACCTCCCGCACCGGCTGGTTGCCGCCGTGGTGGCCGAACTTGAGCTTGAAGGTCGAGCCGCCGAGCGCCAGGCCGAGCAGCTGGTGGCCGAGGCAGATCCCGAACAGCGGCACTTCGGCGGCGAGCAGCTCGCGCACCGCCTCGACGATCTCGGTCAGCGGCTCGGGGTCGCCCGGGCCGTTCGAGAGCACCACGCCGTCGACCCCGAGCGCCAGGCAGTCGCGGGCCGGGGTCCGCGCCGGCAGCACCGTCAAGCGGGCACCGCGCGACGCCAGCGAACGCAAGATATTGGTCTTGACTCCGTAATCGTAGACCGCCAGGTGGCAGCCGGCCGCGCCGTCCGCGCCGGCGGCCGCGGCCGCGAGCGGACCGCCGGCGGCGGCCGGAGCGGCGGGGATCGCATAGGGCTCGGCCACCGTGACCTCGTCGACCAGGGCGCGCCCGGTCATGGCCGGGAAGTCCTGCAGCTCGGCGACCAGGGCGGCGGCATCGGAGCGCTCGGCGGTGACCACACCGCGCATCGCGCCGCGCTCGCGCAGCCGCCGCACCAGGGCGCGAGTGTCGATCCCTTGCAGAGCGGGGACCGCCGCGCGCCGCAGGTAGTGCACCACGCTCTCGTCGCCCTCGTGACCGGACGGACGCAAGGTGAACTGGCGGGCGATGAAGCCCTCGACCCAGAGCTGCCGCGACTCGGCGACCTCGCCGCGGGTGCCGTAGTTGCCGATGTGGGGCTGGGTCATCACCACGATCTGTCCGCGGTAGGAGGGATCGGTCAGAACTTCCTGGTAGCCGGTCATCGAGGTGTTGAACACCACCTCGCCGAAGCGGGTGCCAGGCGAGACCGACTCGCCCTCGAACACGCTGCCGTCCTCGAGCGCCAGCAGGCCGGGCGACAGGGTGGCTGAGCTCTTCAAGGCGTTCCGCGATCTCTCGACGAGGCGTCCGCCCGCTATCTCATGGAGGGTGCGGCGAAGGCGGGGAGGCGGCGCTCGACGACCGGCGCCAGCAGGCGGACCGACTCCATCAGGCGCTCGAACTCCTCGGGCAGCAGGGCCTGATCGCCGTCCGACAGCGCCTCTTCCGGCCGGTCATGGACCTCGATCATCAGGCCGTCGGCGCCCACCGCGACCGCGGCGCGCGACAGCGGCAGCACCTTGCTGGCCTCGCCCGAAGCGTGGCTGGGGTCGGCGATGATCGGCAGATGGCTGATCCGCTTGACCGCCGGCACCGCCGAGAGGTCGAGGGTATTGCGGCTGTGGTCGGTGAAGGTGCGGATCCCGCGTTCGCACAGGATCACGTTGGGGTTGCCCTGGTCGAGGATGTACTCGGCGGAGAGCAGGAACTCGGTCACCGTGGCAGTCATGCCGCGCTTGAGCAGCACCGGCCGGGCGCAGCGGCCGACGCGCTTGAGCAGAGTGTAGTTCTGCATGTTGCGCGCGCCCACCTGGACGGCATCCGCGATCTCGACGACGCGGTCCAGCACGTCGATGTCGGTCGCCTCGGTGACCACCGGCAGGCCGGTCTCCGCGCGTACCCGGGCCAGGATCTGCAGCCCCTCCTCGCCCAGCCCCTGGAAGCTGTAGGGGCTGGTGCGCGGTTTGTAGGCGCCGCCGCGCAGCAGGTGCGCGCCGGCCGCCTTGACCTGGCGCGCGATGCGTAGCGTCTGCTCGTAGCTCTCGACCGAGCAGGGACCGGCGATGACGACCAGGTCTGGGCCGCCGACCCTCACTCCGGCAACCTCGACCACGGTATCCTGAGGTTTGAACTCGCGCGACACGAGCTTGTAGGGGTGGCTGACCCGGATGACCTCGAGCACGCCGGGGAGCGAGGCGAAGAGGGCCCCTTCGACGACGCCGATGTTGCCGGTAATGCCGATCGCGGTGCGCTGGGCGCCGGCGATCGGATGCGCCTTGAGCCCGTGCGCTTCGATCTTGTTCACCACGGCCTCGACCTGCTCGGGAGCCGCGTCCATCTTCATCACGATCAACATGGCGGTTGGTAAGTCCCATCGGGGGGCTGGGCGGTTTATCATAGCAGAGCCGCCACCGCCGTCCGGGGGCTCGCACGCGGCGCCGCTGGCACTCGACGGCTGGCTGCGGTTTGCCGCGCCTTGCCGCTCTGGCGCCGCGACAGGAGGAAGAGATGCGCACGTACCGGCTCCGTCCCATTGCCCTGTCAGCCGCCCTCGCCCTGCTGCTGGCGGGAAGCGCGGGCGCCTACAACATCATCCTCAAGGACGGCTCGATCATCGTCGCCAAGAGCAAGTATCAGGTCCAGAATGGGCGCGCCATCATCACCTTGCCCAACGGCACCCAGAGCTTCATCGACGCCGCCCAGATCGACGTCGCGAAGACCAACGAGGCGAACAAGGACAACTACGGCAGCTCGACGCAGATCCTGAATACCCAGGTGCTGCCGACCGCTGAGACCGGGCCGCCGCCCGTCGAGCAGAAGCGGCTCACCGAGATGGCCGCGGCGCGCCGACGGGACTTACCGGCGTCGCGGCGCCAGCGGGAGGAGGCCGCAACCGGAGCTGCCGTCAAGTTGAAGGGCGGCTATGTCGATCTGAGCCGGCTGCAGCGGTCGCCGTACTCCCATCTCGACATCGCCGCCGATCTGCGGCAGTTCTTCCACTCGCAAGGGATCGACGAGGTGGAGGTCTTCGCCGGAACGCAGCCTGACCGCCCGCTGGTGGAGTTCACTACCAACTCCGAAGGGGCGGTCCTGCAGACGCTCACCGCCGGCGCCAACGCCTTGCTGCGGTTGCGCGAGCGCTTTCCGCAGAAGGTCGGCGCCCTGGAGATGGTGATGAAGACCTCTACCCGGGAGAAGGCCGGGCAGTTCGTCCTCTCATCCGATCTGGCGACCAGCCTGGTAGCGAAGAAGGTCGACCTGACCGCCTTCTTCGTCGACAACGTGCAGTTCTGAAGCGGCGCGCCGCCACGCCGGCCTACGAGGGGACTTCGGAGGGTTCGCCGGCGGCCTCGTCGCCGGTTTCTTCGGTCAGGCCGAGGTAGCGCTCGACGGCGATGCCGACCCGGCGCGAGAAGCGCTGGCGGTAGCTCTCGACCTCGCCGACGGCTTCGTCGAGGAAGACCCGCTCGACGCGGAAGAGCGGCACGAACATGGTCGACAGGCCGAGGGTCTGGTCCTTGCCGCGCACCGCCTGGCCCATCCAGTCGTCGAAGCTCGACAGACTGATGCCGCGCAGCCAGACCCCTGGCACCGCCAGCTCCTGCAGCACGCCCCAGAACTTCTCGGTCGGATTGATCAGGTGGACGATGACGATCGAGCCTGGCCGGATCATCGCCCGCCCTCCTCGGGGGGCGGACCGGAAGCGGCCGGCTCCGCGCCGCCTGGCTCGGCTCCTGTCGACTCCGCGCCCGCCGGCTCCACGCCCACCGGCTCGGCGTCTGTCGGCTCCACGACCGGCGGCTCCGCGCCGCCCTCCTGCGACAGCTCGACGAGCACGCCGCCGGCGCTCTTGGGGTGGACGAACTGGATCCAGCAGCCGGCGGCGCCGCGGGTCGGCCGCTCGCGCAAGAGGCGATACCCGGCGCGGCGCAGGCGGGCGTCGTCGGCGCGCAGATCGTCGGTGGCGAGGCAGAGGTGATGCAGGCCTGGACCCCGGGTGGCGAGGAAGCGGGCCACGGGAGAGTCGGGCGAGGTGGGCTCGAGCAGCTCGATCCGCGTCTCGCCGCAGGAAATCATGGCGACGCGCACGCCTTCGCCGGGCACCTCTTCGACAGCTTCGACGGCGAGACCCAGCGCCTCGTAGAGCGGCCGGGCTTCGCTGATCGAGCGCACCGCGATCCCCAGGTGGTCGAGCTTGCGGATCACGGCGGCCGCTCCTCTCCGCTGGCCCCAGGAGGGCCGGGCGGCAGCTTCCCCGCGGCAGCTGGCCGAGGCTCGGATGGGTGCGGCGCCGCCGCGGCCTGCTCCGCTTCGCCCTGCACGACGCCGCTGAACAGCCGGTCGGCGATGCTGTAGGGATCGAGCTTCTGCGCGAAGCCGCGCTCGACCTCGCGATCGAGGCCGAGCACCCGGTCGGCGGCGGCCACCACCCTCTCCTCGAGCAGCGTCTCGACGCGCAGCCGCAGGTGCGACAGACGGCGCTGGGCCAGCTCGCCGCTTGCCGCGAGGTGCTCGCGGTGGCGCTCGACGCCGGCGAGGACCTGTTCGATCCCCTCTTCGCGGCTGGCGACGGTCTTGAGAATTGGCGGCAGCCACGGGCCGTGCTCGCCGATCGAGAGCAGCATCTGGAGGTCCTTGGCGGTCCGCTCGACTCCCTGGCGGTCGGCCTTGTTGATGACGAAGAGGTCGGCGATCTCGAAGATCCCCGCCTTGATGGCCTGAATGTCGTCGCCGAGCCCCGGGACCGTCACCAGCACCACCGTCTCCACGCTGCGCACCACGTCGACCTCGTCCTGCCCGACGCCGACCGTCTCGACCAGCACCCAGTCGAAGCCCGCGGCGTCGAGCAGGTCGACGGCGTCGCGCGAGGCGCGGGCCAGCCCACCCAGGGCGCCGCGGGTGGCCATCGAGCGGATGAAGACGCCGGGATCGGTGGCCAGCGACTGCATGCGGATGCGGTCGCCGAGCAGGGCGCCGCCGGTGTACGAGCTGGTCGGGTCGACGGCGATGACGCCGACCGTCTCGCCGCGCCGGCGGCAGAGGCGCGCCAGGCGGTCGACCAGGGTGCTCTTGCCGGCCCCAGGGGGGCCGGTGATCCCGACCACCTTCGCCCTGCCGGTCCGGGGATAGATCCGCCCGATCAGCTCCCGCTGGGCGGGGCCGCCATTCTCGAGCAGCGACAGCGCCCGGCCCAGGGCACGCGGCTGCCGCTCGAGGAGGCGCGGCACCAAGGCGTCGAGCCGCGGTCCCAGCTCCGGGCTGAGCGCCGCCTCGCCCGCGCCGCGAGCCGCGACCGGCATCATTGCCCTTTGAAGAGCTGGCGGGCGATCACCAGGCGCTGGATCTCGCTGGTGCCTTCGCCGATGGTGCAGATCTTGGAATCGCGAAAGTACTTCTCGGCCCGGTAATCCTTGATGAAGCCGTAGCCGCCATGGATCTGAACGCCGCGCTCGGAGCAGAAGACCGCCGCCTCGCCGGCATAGAGCTTGGCCTCCGAGGCGAGACGGGAGACGTTCTTGCCGCGCTCCATGGCGTCGGCCGCCGCCAGGGTGAGGATCTCGGCCGCCGCGATCGTGGTCGCCATCTCGGCGAGGGCGAACTGGATGGCCTGGAAGCTGGCGATCGGGCTGCCGAACTGCTCGCGCTCCTTGGCGTAGCGGAGGGAAACGTCGAGGGCGCCCATCGCCGTGCCCAGGCCGAGGGCGGCGATCGAGATCCGGCCGCCGTCGAGGATCTGCAGCGCCTGGATGAATCCTTCACCCACCTCGCCGAGCAGGCGGTCCTCGCCGACGAAGCAGTTCTCCATGATCACCTCCGACGTGTCGGAGGCGCGGATCCCCAGCTTGTTCTCCTTCTTGCCGGGGCGAAATCCCTCCATCCCCTGGTCGAGGACGAAAGCCGAGATGTTGTGGTGGCGCGGCCCCTGGGGGTCGGTGACCGCGAACACCACGCAGACCTCCCCCACCTTGCCGTGGGTGGTGAAGGTCTTGGCGCCGTTGAGCAGCCAGCCCCCGTCGCGCCGCTCGGCCCGGGTCCGGGTGCCGGCGGCATCCGAGCCCGCTCCCGGCTCGGTCAGGCTCCAGGCTCCGATCTTCTTGCCCGAGGCCAGCGGCAGCAGCCAGCGCCGCTTCTGCTCTTCGCTGCCGTACTTGAAGATGTGATTGCTGCACAGCGAGTTGTGCGCCGCCACGCTGATCCCGACCGAAGGGTCGACCCGCGACAGCTCGGTGATGACCAGGACGTACTCGACGTAGCCCAGGCCGGTGCCGCCGTACTCCTCGGGGAAGAGGATGCCAAGAAAGCCGAGCTCTCCCGCCTTGTCGATCACCTCGCGGGGAAAGCGCTGGGCCTCGTCGATCTCGTCGACGATCGGATCGATCTCGCGGCGCGCGAAGTCGCGTGCCGCTTCCTGGATGGCGCGCTGCTCGTCGGTCAGCGAGAAATCCACCAAATGGCTCTCCCCTCGAGCGGTGTTGGGGGTTGGCCGAAAGCGGCGCCTCTTCTTGGGGGGCGCCCGCGGACGGGCGGGCCGATGCTACCGCGCCGCGGGGCGGGTCGGCAAACCCGGGACGGGGGAGCGACCTCCGGGAAGAGCCCTCCGGGGAATGCCGCACGTCCATCACCGGACGTGCGGCCGCCGCCCGGCCCAGCCGCCGCTGTGCGGCAACAAGCTGCCGCAGCTGCGGCGACTGGCCGGCCCGGGCGGCTGTGCACAGCCTTTGAGCAGATTGCACAGGAGCTGCATTTTTTGTGACGGATGGCTGCAGTTCATGCCGGCGGACGCCTCGCCTGGTGTACACTGGCCGCATGGTCGACGAGGAAATCCGCAGGTACGCCAAGCTCCTGGAGGCGGTGGTGAAGCTGTCGGAGCTCTCGACGCGCGAGCTCGAGCGCCGCCTCGACCTGGGTGGCGGGACTCTGAACCGGATCTTCACCGGCAAGATCGATCTCAAGCTGCGCCACATCCTGCTCGTCCTCGACGCCGTCGGGATGCGGCCGGAACGCTTCTTCCAGCTCGCCGCACCGCGCCCGCAGCCCGGCGACGAGGCCGAGTCTTCGCTGACCGCCGATATCCTGGAGAGCTTCAGCCGCTACGGCTACGGCGTCGGCCGGCCGGTGCCGCTGCGCAGCCGGGCGCCTTCGGACGAGGAGCTGGACCGGCGCATCGAGGCGGCCCTGCAGCGAGTGCTGGGAAAGCTCGAGAAGAGCGGCGAGGACGCCGCAACTACTGCCCCCCGACAAGCCCGTCGGGCGCGACGGACGGGACCGCTCGGCGAGAACGGCGAGTAGTCGGGGGCCGCCCGGGGCGGTTCAGCCCCGCCGGTCGTCGCTCCTCCGTGCCGGCTGGCGCTCAAGTTCGGTGAGCAGCATGGTCACGGCGCGCACGCGCTCGACGGTCGCCTCCTCGCGGTCGCAAGCCTCGCGCAGGATCAACAGTGCCGCCACCGCCTCCCGCGCGATGCGCAGGGCGCGGAAGGTGGTGATCATCTCCTCGACCAGGCCGCGGACCAGTACGGTCTTACCAAGCGTCACCCACAGCGCGGCGAGATCCAGGCCAACCAGGGCGGCGTTGTAGGGCTGCCGGGCCTCGGCGAAGGCCTGCTGGATGGCGAGGAAACCCTGCTCGGCACGTTCAAAGTCGCCCAGACCGGCGGCAATCTGGGCCTGGAGCCAATCGAAGCGAAGCAGCGTGAGCGGGTCGCCATACGCCTGATAAAGAGCGCGGCCGCGCCAGAGATGGATCCGAGCTTGGCGCAGTCTGCCGCACTTCACCATGTTTGTCACCAGCGAGTTGAAGGCCAACAAGCCCAGCTTTTCATCTCGGTCAAGATCGATCAGGGCCAGCCCTTCTGCTATCAAGAAGAGAGCTTCCCGGAAGTTGTTGTCGTCGGAAGTGTACATTCCCTCCTTGATGAGCGCTCGGCCAGCGAGGTGCTCGTCGCCACGCTGAAGGTAGAATGTTTGAAGCTTGCCCTGCAGCTCGATCGCCTCTGAAAAGCGCCGCTGGTTGGCGAGCAGAGAGGCCATGAGGTCGGCGATTCGCACCAGCAGCAGCGGGTCGCCGCTGCCGCGACGCTGCCAGGAGACCGCCTTGCACATCGCCTGCTCGGCAGAGCCCAGGTCGTCCGCAACCCGGTGGGCGTTGGCCAGCTCAGCCCAGGCCCGGGCGCGCACGTCTGCCATTACCTCCCTGCCGTAGCGCTTCGCATCGAGCCGTTCGGAGGCGAAGAGGGCCAGCTCAGCGAGGTTCATCATCTCGCCGGGATCGGTATAGTTGAGGCTCCGGCTTACCTCGAGCAATGCCTCGACCATAGGCAAAGTATGGGGAAGGCCATGCCTCGACTCCGCACCTCCAACCCTTACTTGGCCCAGGCTCTGTCCGCCGGCAGCCGTTTCGGCCACCAGCCGGGCCGTCTCCTCTCGCTCGCGGTTCAGCTCGGAGTGCCGCCGCAGAGCGGCGGCGCAGGCGCGCGTGACGGGTCTGTCATACGCCGACACGGGGATCCGTGGATTCTCGCTGGGAGCGGGTTCTCCGAAAGCAGGGAGGGATATCGCCTCTGGCCCCGAAGCGAACTCACCCCGCGATAGCACACCGGGCTCAACTGAGGCTCGTTCGGTCGACTCGACGTCGAGGTTCACCCTGAGCGCCAGGGTCCGGGAGCAGGCTTGGCACCCACGCAGCAGGTGAGCCAGCACACGCTTTCGGCTCTTCGCCGGTGCAAGCGTACCGCGGGCGAAGCGCGCGAGGTCGCGGGATGACGGGTGGTCGTTCAAAGTATGCCCTCCTGCTGCGCCCAGAGGCGTAATCACAGAATTCTCTCACATCCGCGGCAACTTCGCGACTCAAGTTATCGGAAAGAGGAACCCGGGAGCGGAAGCAGCCCGCTCCCGGGCGTATCGGATGCCCTCTCTCAGGGCTTCGGAAGACAGTGCCCGTTGGGATCCAGGTTCTGCCCGGCGTCGCACTGGATACGGATCAGCGGAGTCCTTGGTTGCCCGGGACGAACCAGGATGCCCGGCCGCGCCCGACCTGATGGGCCCGGACGCGCCGTGCTGAAGGCGGGGGTGCCCGGGGTCAGGCTCCTCAAAGCCTTGGCGAACCACTCCCACGCCTCCCCGAGGGCGCTCGTGACCATCGAGCCAGGGCTCGAGCCGCCGCTCGCTCCGCGGCCGCCGAAGCCGGCGGCCTCGGTTGGGGTCACAGCCAGCGACGAGGCCAGGACGACGAGCAGTACAACCACGCCAAAACGAATGGACCTCCCAAACATACTTCCTCCTCTGCGGCGGAGCGGGGTGAACCTCCATGGCCCACCCTGTCCGCGGGTGGGCAGCCTGTAGCTGCCTGTGATCCGTAGTTTGGCAACTTATGGCTCAGAATGAGCAAAAAATAGTTGCGAATTCCTCATGAATCCGCCGGCGGCCCGGGCGGGGCGACCGGTTGGCTCCTCCGGAGGCCACAGGAGCCAACTCAGCAGGGAGGCCATGGCTTCGTCGCGAACCCACCCGGCAGCGTCCTCGATGAAGAAAATTTAGCTTTGTTGACTTTTCATTGTTGCAGCCGGCATGATCGGGCACATGGGCAGGTCAGCCGACGACGACTCACCGCGTGCGGCCGCGTCCGCCGCGGCGGCGAGCTCCCTCGGCCGCGCCGTGGGCGCCCGGATCAAGCAGCTGCGGGAGGAGCGCGGCTGGAGCCAGCGCGAGCTGGGCGCCCGCCTGGGAATCGTCCAGTCGAAGCTGAGCAAGTACGAAGCGGGCATCCACCAGCTGCCGCTGCGCACCCTCCTCCGCGTGGCGGGCCTGTTCGACGTCAGCACCGACTTCCTGCTGACTGGAGCGAGCGCCGAGCCGCCGCCGCTGTGCGACCGGAGGCTTCTCGACCGCGTCCGGCGTCTTGGCATGACGGATGAGCGAGTGCGGGCGAGCGTGGTGGCGATCCTCGATGCCATCCTGGAGCTGGAGGGCGCCATCCAGCGCCGCCACGACGGCCTCAGGCCGCGCCGCGCGGCGCCTGCACGGCTTCCCTCGCCGGCGCGGACCGCCCGCAAGGTCTGACCATGGCCTCCGGCAAGGGTCGCGCCTCGAGAGCAGGCTTCTCGGGCCGCATCGTCAAATGGAGTCCTCCCGGTCGCCCCGTCCCCCTGCGGCAGGCCGCCGGTCTGGCCATGGAGCAGGCCAGCCAGGTAGACGCCGAGGGCCGGGCCGCCGGCCCGAGCGCCAATCGCGGAGAGGGCCAGGAGCAGGCCGCGGCGCTGGTCGATCGCGGTTGGCGGCTGATCCACGAGGGCGATCCCGGCCGCGCCCTGCCCCCGCTGCAAGCGGCGCTTGCAGCCCTCGAACCGAGTAGCTGCCTGAAGCCCTGGCTGCGGGCCATCCATGGCACGGCCCTCTGCTTCGCCGAGCTGGGCCGCGCTCTGGAGGCCGAGCTGACCTGGAGCCGAGCGCGCCCGCTGATCGATCGCGAGCTGCAGCCCGCCGACCGGCGGCGCGTCACCTGGCTGGAGGCCCGGGTGGAGATCCGCAGCGGACGCTTCCGGAGCCCAGCAGCGAAGCTCGACCGCGTGCTGGCGGAGCTGATTGCCGAGGGCGCCGCCTTCGACGCCAGCCTGGCCGCGCTCGATCTCGCCCGGCTCCAGGTCGAGTTTGGACAGCGTCGCGACCTGGTGCGGCTGGCGGCGTCGGCGGCGCCGGCGCTCGGCGCGCGCTCGATCCCGCCCCGCTGCCGCGCCGTGCTGGCCTTCGTCTGGACCCTGGTGCTGCGGCTGTACCCCAACTCCGCGGGGCTGCTCGAGAGCGCGGCCGATTACCTGGCGCGCGCCCGCCGCTGCCCGGAGCTCCCTTTCATGCCGCGGCGCGAACCGCTGCCAGAGTTTTCCTGGGATCAGATGGACGGCGAGCTCAGGCGGCAGCTGTGCGCGGTGGCCGGCGCCGGTTGGGAGGTCGCCCGCCGGTCCGCCGCGGGCATTCCATCAGCGCTCCAGGAAGCCCTCTCTCGGCCCTTCGAGGAGCTGGCGCACGCGCGCCTCCGCTTCTAGTGTCCCGTCCGGGAACGAAATTGGTCCATGCGCCAGGGGAGGGGGCGTCCCCTTCCCCCCCGGCGCCGCCGGGCAGGGACCCAGCGGCTTCCGACAACCGGGAAGGGGACTCGCGGGGGTTGCGGGGGGCGATCCGATTGATGCTTCGAGTAGGCCCCCACCGCCACATCGGAGCGCCGTTTCATCCGGAATCGGCACCGCCGGTGGGACCTGAGATTTCGTACCGCAACAGAGAGTAGCCGCCAAGGTCGACCCGATCGACCAGCCGCAGTCCACCGAACGGCGCCGACTCGGCTGCTCTCACCGCACCACCCTGCTGGGCCTGCGGCCCGATCAACAGGTGCACCCGGCGCACCAGCCCGCCGTCGAGCAGCGCCCAGTTCAGGCGGCCGCCGCCCTCGACCAGCAGACTGCGCAGGCCCCGGCGGCCGAGCGCCGCAAGGAACTGCCGTAGATCGACGCGCGCGTCGCCGCCGGAGACGGTTTCGATGCCGCGGTCCGCGAGCAGTCCCAGGTAGGCCGCGGGCGTCGACCGAGAGATCCCGATGACGGTGCGGGCCGAGCCGTCGAGGAATCGATAGTGACGCGGGATCTTGCCAGCCGGATCCAGAGTCACCCGTACGCAGGGTTGCCCCGGGGCGGCGTGGGAGGTCAGGGCGGGGTTGTCGAGGAGCACCGTATTGGGACCCGCCAGCACCGCGTCGTAAGCGCGCCGCAGAGTGCGCCCGAACTCCAGCACCTGCGGCGGCACCGCCAGGCTCTCGATCAACCCCAGACCCGAGAGCGCAGGCGGCGCCGGGCCGCTCTGCCTGCGGCCCCAGCTGACGGTCAGCAGGTCCACGGTCATCGGCGGTCCCGGCGCGGTCTCACCGCACCACCGCGTCGCGGCGGCGGGCCGGCGGTCGGCGGAGCGCATGCTCTCATCCTGGCGGACGAGAGCGGCCCTGGCCATAGGGAATTCACACCGGGCCGGACGGATGCGCATGGCGGGTAGGGGTATCAATCCGGACGAACGTCGGGTGCGGGAACCGAGAAGTGCAAGCTCCACGATAAAAGACGGACATGAATGCTCGATTCCCGCCCCCCTTCGTGCTGTACCGGCGCCGGGGCGCGGTCGTCCGCCGCCTCCTCCCCCGGCCGGCGGCGCCGCGTGCGCGCGAGCTCGCCGGAGCCGACGCCGTCCAGCCGCTGATAGAATCCGCTCCATGCCTCAGCAGCCGCGCCTGCGTGTCCTGATCATCGAGGACCACCAGGATGCCGCCGAAGCGCTGGGCGATCTGCTGGCACTGTTCGGCCACGATGCGGAGATCGCCTACAGCGGAGCGGACGGGATCGCTGCGGCCCAGCGCCAGGCGCCTGACGTCGTGCTGTGCGACATCGGATTGCCGGGGATGGACGGCTACGCGGTCGCCGAGCGGCTGCGCGCCGATCCCGCCCTGGCGGCGGCGCGGCTGGTGGCCCTGACCGGCTATGGCCGCGACACCGACCGGCGCCGCGCCGAAGACTCGGGTTTCGAGCTCCACCTGGTCAAGCCGGTCGGGCCCGAGGAGCTGCGCCAGCTCCTCGCCGGGTGGGCGAAAGGGTCCGGTGGCGGCGCGGCGGCTCCCTGAAGCCGATGTCCTCTTGAACGTCCTTGCCATCCACAACCTAAAGGGCAACGAGGAGCTCCTGGCGCGAGAGCTGGCGATGCTCCTCGGCAAGACGGTCTACGAAACCCGCTCGCGGGTGCGCGCCCCCGGCGGCGGCCCCTCGGTGATCGCCAGCTTCGCCGCCGAGGAGGCGGCGCGCTCTGCCGCCGCCCTCCTGCAGGCCCGCGGCTTCGACGCCCTGCTGCTGGGCGACGGCGACCTCGAGGCGGACGAGGGCCGCTTCCTGGTGCGCGGCTTCGAGCTCGCCGAGCGCACCCTGCGCCTGGAATCGCGCCGGCAGACCCTCGAAGTCGCCTATGGCGATGTCGAGCTCCTGCTGCGCGGCACCAGCATCATCTCGCGGCGCGACCCCGAGGTCGTCAAGACGCGCAAGTTCAGCCCGGCGCGGGCGGTGTTTTCGGGCGGCCTGATTCTGACCAAAGCCGCAAGGACGACACGGCTGCGCCACACCGAGGAGCGCGTCGGATTCCTCCACATGTATGCCGGACAGCTGCCGCCGCTGGTATGGCGGGAGGGGCACCTGCGGTACAGCTCGCTCGGCGGTCCTCTCCACCTCTCGCGCGCGGCCAACTTCTCGCGCCTTGTTTCCGAGCTGCGCGTTCGCTGCCCGCAGGCCCTCTACGACGAGCGCCTCGCCACCCACGCCGGCCAGGCCCAGCTTCTCGGCTCTTCCCTTAGCCCCGAGCACCACCTCGACGTCGCCATCTCCGTCTTGGCGCAGGCGCTGCGCGGGCGGTGAGATCGGGCCCGTCGCTGGCTCCAGCAGGCGCGGCGATGGTAATGTCCGGCGCTAATGTGCCAACCGGGCCGACGACCTCGCCTCCCGACCGCGACTCCTTTCTCGGCTCTGGCGGCGGCGTCGGCGGCGGCCGTGGCGCTGCTCGCTCTACCGGCCCGGCTGCCCGCTCAGGCGGCCCAGGATCAGCAGGGCGGGCACCCGGCGGCGGCCGCGCCCCCCAGCGCCGGCACGGTCGAGGGCGAGCTGTCGCTCGCGCAGGCGATCGACCTCGCGCTGAGCGCCAACCCGACGGTGGTTGCGGCACGGCTGGGCAGGCCGATCGCGCGCGCCAGCATTGACGTCGCCGCCGAGCGGCCCAATCCCGACATCCTGCTCGAAAAGACGCGGGAGACGCCGCACGAGGCGGTGACCCTGTCGCTGCCGATCGAGACCGCCCGCAAGCGGCAGCGGCGGATCGCGGTGGCGCAGGCGGACGCGCTCGCCGGCGAAGCCGAGATCGCCCGCACCGCCGCCGAGATCCGCAACCGGGTGCGGCGCGCTTTCTTCGCGCTGCTCGCGGCGCAGCGGCGGGTGAGCGAGAACGAGGCGGCGCTGCGGCTCACCGAGCGCACCCGCGACGCGGCGCGCCAGCGCTTCGAGGCCGGCGCCGTGCCCCGCCTCGAGGTGCTGCAAGGGGAGCTGCTGGTCGCCCAGGCCGGCAACGAGCTGGAGAGCGCGCGGGCGCAGCTGGTAGGAGCGCGGGGCGACCTCAACACGCTGCTCGCCCGTCCGCCCCAGAACCCGGTCGCGGCGACCGGCGACCTCGCCTCCGGCGCGCTGCCCGAGGCGGCGGCGGCGCTCGGGCAGGCGATGGCGGCGAGCACCGAGCTGGCGATCCTGGCGCGCAGAGTCGACACGCAGGCGGCCAAGGTCGAGCTGGCGCGCGCCCAGCAGGTGCCCAACCCGACCGTCCAAGGAGCAATCGTCTTCCACAATCCGCCGGACTGGAATGTCGGCTGGCGCACCGGCCTGTCGCTGACCCTGCCGATCTTCACCACCCACCGCGCCGAAGTGCTGGTCGAGGAGACGACCCTGGCGCAGCTCAAGGCACAGCGCGAGGCGCTGGCCTCGCAGATCAGCGGCACGGTCTACGGGGCGGTCGCGCAGGCGGCGGCGGCCCGCGGCCAGCTGCTGCGCTTCCAGAACGAGATCCTGCCGCAGGCGGCGGCGGTCGCGCAGATGGCCGAAGAGTCGTACCGCTCGGGCGAGACCGGGCTGGTGAACCTGCTGCAGACTCTGCAGTCGACCCGCGACCTCCGCCTCAAGGCTCTGCAGGCGGGGCTCGACTACCAGGTCGCCGTTGCCGAGCTCGAGCGGGCGATCGGAGCTCCCTTGCCATGACCGACCGACCGCGCTCGAACCAGACCTCAAGTCGTGCGTCCCGCCGGCTCGCGCTCTGCGGCGGCGCGGTCCTGGCGCTGCTCGCCGCCGCCGGCTGCGGCCACCCTTCCTCGGAGGAGGTGCAAACGACCGACAAGGTGCCGGTCGTGACCCAGCCTGCGGTCCGCGGCTCGATCCGCGCCCTGATCGTGGCCACCGGCACGATCAAGCCGGCCCCGGGGGCGGAGCTGCTGGTGACCGCGCCGCAGCCCGCGCGCATCGCCGAAATGCCCAAGGGAGCAGGCGACCGGGTGCGCAAGGGTGAGCTGCTGGTGCGCTTCGACATCCCGTCGCTGCGGGCTGATGCCAGCCAGCGGCGCTCCGATCTGGTGCAGGCCGAGGCGCGCCTGACCAACGCGCGGGCGGCCGAAAACCGCATCCGCGGCCTGTACGAGCGCGGCATCGCCGCGCGCAAGGAGCTGGAGGATGCGCAACGCGAGCTCACCGATGCCGAGGCGGCGATCAGAGCGGCGAGCGGCGCCCAGTCGGCGGCCGGCGCGCTGGCCGGGCGCGAGACCGTTCGCGCGCCGTTCGACGGCGTCGTCGCCTTTCGCGGCCACAACCCCGGCGACCTCGTCGATCCCTCCGCGACCGAGCCGATCCTGCGCCTGATCGATCCCACCCGCCTGCAGGTCGAAGCCCAGGTGCCGCTCGCCCAGATCTCCGAGGTGCAGATCGGCAGCCCGGCGTCGGTCATCGGGCCGGGCAGCTACGCGCCCGAGAAGGCCATCGTGCTCAACCGGCCGGCGGCGGTCGATCCGACCACCGCCACCGCGCCGGTTCGCCTCGGATTCGCAGCTCCCCCCAGCAAGATGCCGGTGGGCACCCCGGTGCGGATCGAGATCCAGGGGCCGGAGCGCCGCAACGTCGTGGTGGTGCCCGCCGCCGCCATCGTGGAGGAGGGATCCGAGCACTTCCTGATGACGGTCGATGCCAAGGGCATTGCCCACCGCCGCAAGGTCGAGGTGGGCGTCTCGGCCGGCGGCGCCGCCGAGGTCGTTTCCGGCGCCGCTCCTGGCGAGCAGGTGGTGGTGGAAGGGCAAAACGCGCTCCCCGATGGCGCCGCGACGGTGCCCGCCCCCGCGGCCCCCGCCGCGCCCCCTTCCCAAGGTAACGGCGGCTGACCGTGAGCTTCGTCGGCCAGGCGGGGCGCCACGGCGCCGCGGTCCTCCTGCTCACCCTGCTGCTGGCGGTGGCCGGCGCCCTGGCCTTGCCGTCGCTGTCGAGCAGCATTTATCCGCCGCTCCAGTTCCCGCGCATCGTGGTGATCGCCAGGAGCGGCACCGTGCCCGCGCGGTCGATGATGCTGACCGTCACCCGGCCGCTCGAGCAGGCGATCCGCGAGGTGGCGGGCATCCGGCGGGTGCGCTCGCGGACGTTCCGCGGAAACTCCGAGCTGTCGGCGCAGTTCGACCCGGCGACCAAGATGGACCTCGCCCTGCAGCAGCTCCAGAACCGGGTCGCCGAGGCGCGCGCCACGATCCCGGGCGAGGTCGACCTGACGGTCGAGCGCATGACGCCGGCCAGCTTTCCGATCCTCAGCCTGAACCTGACCGGCAGCCTGCCCACCGCGGATCTTCGCGACTATGCCTTTTACGTGATCCGTCCAGCCATCTCCCGGGTCGCCGGCGTCGGTCGTGTCGACGTGACAGCGAGCGACACGCGAGAAATCGAGGTCGTCGCCGACCCCGGACGGCTGATGGCGGCGGGCCTCACGGTCAAGGAGCTCGCCGCCGCACTGGCCGCCACCAATCAGCTGGCGCCGGTCGGGCGCTACGAAGTGGCCGGCCGGCAGCATCTGGTGCTGATCTCCGGCCTCTGGAGCTCGGCGCGCGACATCGCCAGTACCCCGATTGCGGTGCGCAAGGGCGCCACCATCCGGGTGGCGGACGTTGCAACGGTCTTCCCAGGCGCGCCGGACCGAACGCTGCTCGCCGCCGGCAACGGCCGCGACGCAGCGCTGATCAACATCTCGCAGCAGGTCGGCACCGACATTCTGGCGGTCAAGCAGGGGGTGGACAGAGCGCTCGCCACCGACGTCGCGCCCTCGCTGCCCTCGGGCCTGCGCATCTCCAAGGTCTACGACCTGGCGGACTTCGTGTCCAGCGCCATCGCCAACGTGCGCGACGCCATCCTGATCGGCGGCGCGCTCGCGGTGCTCGTCCTCATCGCCTTTCTCGGCGACTGGCGGATGACGCTGGTCTCGGCTCTCACCCTCCCGCTGACGGTGCTCGCGACCTTTTTCTTCATGCAGCTCTTCGGCGAGTCGATCAACCTGATGTCGATGGGCGGGCTGGCGGTGGCCATCGGCCTGGTCATCGACGACGCGGTGGTGATGGTCGAGAATATCCATCGCCGGATGCACGCCGGCAGCCGGCATCCCGTCGAAGAGGCGACCTCCGAGCTGATCGCTCCGGTCGTCGGCTCGACCTTGACCACGGTCGTGGTGCTGGCGCCGCTCGGGCTGCTCTCCGGGGTGGTCGGACAGTTCTTCCGGGCCCTTTCGCTCACCCTCTCGGTCGCCGTGCTGGTCTCGCTTGCGCTCGCCCTGACCCTCATCCCGCTGCTGTCGAGCCGCATCTACCGCCGTGCGCGGAAGGGCGTGCCCGCGGCACTATCTGAGCCCGCCGAGCCCGCCGACTCCGAGAGCGCCGGCGCCGGGGAGCACACGGTCGGAGGCCAGGTCCTGGCCCACTCCTCGGGGCCGGCCTGGGCGGCGCGGCTCGAGTCCTTTTATGCGCGCACCCTGGGAGCGGCGCTAAAACGGCCGCGCCTCGCGCTGTTCGCGGCGGCGGGCCTAGCGGTGGTCGCGGTGGCGCTCGGCTGGAAGATTCCCCGCGGCTTCCTGCCGCAGATGGACGAGGGCGGATTCGTCATCGACTACCTGACCCCTCCCGGCACCGCGCTCGCCGAATCCGACCGCCTGGTCCGCAAGATGGAGCGGCTGGTCGCCGCCACCCCCGAGGTCGCCGCCTTTTCCCGCCGCACGGGCAGCGAGAATGGCTTTTTTGCGACGCAGCAAAACAAGGGCGACATCCTGGTGCGCTTGAAGCCGCAGGGCCAGCGCTCGCGCTCCGCCGACGAGGTCATCGCCAAGCTGAGGAAGGAGCTGCGCGAAGCGGTGCCGGGCGTCAACCTCGACTTCCCCCAGATTCTGCAGGACATGATCGGCGACCTCGAAGGGGCGGCAACGCCGATCGAGGTCAAGATCTTCGGCGACGATCCCGACGAGCTCGGCCGGCTCGCCGACGAGGTCGAGCCGATCCTGGGCAAGGTCGCCGGCGTCGTCGACGTGGTGGGCGTCCAGCACGGCAACCCCGAGGTGACCTGGGAGATCGACCCGCAGGCGGCGGGCCGGATCGGTCTCACGGTGCGGCAGGTCGCCGAGCAAGTCGCCGGCTCGTGGCTCGGCGACAGCTCGACCGAGCTGCGCCTGCTCGATCGCACCGTGCCGGTGCGGGTGCGCTTCCCCGACCGCGACCGCTTCGACCCGCAGCGCCTCGCCTCGACCCCGGTGCGCAGCGCCGACGGCGCCTACCTCCCGCTGGCGAGCCTCGGCCGCCCGGTTTCGACGAACGGCCAGAGCGTCCTGTCGCGGGAGAACCTGCGCCAGATGGCGCTGATCACCGCCCGGCTCGAAGGGCGCGACCTGGGCAGCGCGGTCGGCGAGATCAAGAGCCGCCTCCAGAGCCTGCGCCTGCCGGTCGGCTACTCGGCCGAGGTCGGCGGCCAGTACGAGTCGCTGCGGCAGGCATTCCGCGAGCTGCTCATGGTGTTCGGCATCGCGGCCTCCCTGGTGCTGGTGATTCTTGCCTTCGAGTTCCGCGCGATGCTGCCGGCGGCGATCCTGCTCATCGCCGCTCCGCTCTCGCTCGGCGGCGCCTTCGCGCTGCTCTGGGTGAGCGGCACCGAGCTCAACGTCTCCTCGGCCATGGGGCTGATCCTGCTGGTCGGCCTGGTGGTCAAGAACGGCATCGTGATGATCGACTACGCCCACCGCCTGCAGCGCGGCGGCGCCACCCTGCCCGAGGCGCTGGCGGCCGCGGCGCGCATCCGCCTGCGTCCCATCCTGATGACCACCCTCTGCACCCTCTTCGGCCTCCTGCCACTCGCCCTCGGCCTGGGCGCCGGCGCCGAGCTGCAGAAGCCCCTAGCCCTGGCGGTGATCGGCGGCCTCGGGCTGTCGACGCTCGTGACCCTCTATGCCGTGCCCTCGATCTATCTCGCCCTGCACCGCGGCCGGCGCCCGGACCGGCCAGGTACCGCCTGACCCGGCCAGGCCAACTCAGCTGTCGCTCTTGGCTTCCGGGTGCCCGCTTCCTCGCCCTGAGGGAGCGCGCGATCAGGGCGTTGGCCGCGATCTGGACCTCCTCGAGAACGACGGGCGCGCCAGTGCCTGGGGCACAGAACATTCGGGTGTGTAGAACGTGTAGGAAATGCCCTGTCCTGCCGTGAGACTGGCAGTCTGCGTGGGCAAGTGGAGGTCCTCCGTCGTGGGGCCGAGGTACCCGAGGGATCCCTCGTTACAGGAAAGGAGATGGAAGTCGAACTTCGGCACCCTATAGGTGGTGGGCAGCGACGTCGTCTGCCTGGCAAGCAGGAGCGTCAGCGTATGCCTGCCAGCGAATATGGCCGAGTTGTCGGCAAGCAGGGCGTCCGCGACCCCGCCGACATCGTCGAATGTCTTCTCCTCAACGACGACGCCGTCGAGCAGCAACTGAGCGTCGAGAATCGTCGGTGCCCCAGACACGTTGACCAAGTCCGCGAACACTATGTACGTGTTGAGCGGCGTATTCGGATCCGGCGCTGTGGGGCTGCCGTTGCAGCCGGACATACCGAGCGCGGCAAGAGTCACAGCGAGCAAGGCTTTCGTCATCTGCATTTCGCACCTCGAAGGGAACCGAGACGACCCGCGTGTCCCGTGATGGCCTCATTTGCTGGCGCTTGGAGTCTGGTTCTCAGCAGTGAAGGGTCGAAGCTCGGCATCCAACGTTCTTATCGCCCGCGGGCCAGGCCGTCTAGAGCATGTTCATGCTGGTGGCTACCTTCAGGTGCGCGGCGGTATTTTCCAGAAGAGACACCCACCCCATCCGGAAGGGAGCAGGGGTCTGCTGAGCGAAACGCGACCGCCAAGGGCTCCTTGGCGGCGGACCTGCTCGGCATCGGCGAGTACCAGGCCCTTATCGACGATCTCGAAGAGCTGGAAGCAGTGCGCGCCTATGACGCTGCCAAAGCCAGCGGCGAAATCGCGATTCCGTTCGAGCAGGCGATCGAAGAAATCGAGAAACATCGGAGGTGACTTATCGCCTCTTCCTCTTGCCCGGAGTCCTCCATCGCTCTTACTGTGCCAGCCGCCGCGGAGCGACAGGACGCTGCCGTAGGTGCGGCGACTGGGCCAGCTATCTCGTGCCCTGTCAATCGGTGCCCTGCAATCGTTCGGACTCCGGACGCGCGGAACCGTTCGGCGTGCGCGGCTCAGCGATCTTTGACGCCGTCAGGGTCGACGATTTCGAGGAAGGGGAACGGACGGAAGTCCTGGTGGTTGAAGGTGGCGAACCGCCGCACGCCGGCCGACTCCAAGGTGACGGCGAGCGCGGTATCGAGAATCCGCTTGCGACCCAGGCGAAGGCGATCGAGCAGCTCGAGGGTACGGGCAAGGACGTCCGGAGCGGGGAGCACGCGAACGACCTCCCTGGCGTGCCAGAAAGTCCGCACCCAGCTCAGACCGTCGCGCATCGGCAAAGGCTTCTCGAAACGTCGAGGGTCGGTCGTCACGTGCAGGAACTCGTAGAGAACCTGCGGGACGATCGCAAGGGCGCCGCCACGTTCTCGGACCTCTGCTTCGAGGAGGCGGCGCGCCCGATCATGGCGGGGAGCGCCCGCCATGGCCCACGAGACCAGGACGTCGGTGTCGACGCCCAGCAACCATCCCTCACGCCGGCTCGTCGCGTGAGGAATGGGGGCTGAGGTCATATCGTTAGTTTCTCGAGCTTCTCGTCGAGAATCTCGGACCTGGTCCAGGGCGCCGAGAGCGCACCGCTCGGGTGAGGCGTGAGGTCAAAGAGCGAGCCGGACGAGCCCGACCGATGGGTGAGGTATTCCACCATCGCTTCCCGGATGAGCTCGGCGACCGGCCGGCCCAGGCGCTCGGCGGCTGATTTCAGCGCCCGATAATCCTCTTCATCCACGTTGACGGATATCGGCTTCATGAACGCCCCTCCTCGAGGACTCCTCATCAGACCCAATCAAGTCTATATAGAAAACATATATAGATCAAGGTCCCTACGCCGACTCGCGGACGATGGCGACGCCGCTCGAGGTGCCGAGGCGGGCGGCGCCGGCGGCGATCATGGCGCGGGCGGTGGCGGCGTCGCGGATGCCTCCGGAGGCCTTGACGCGGAGGCGGCCGGCGGCGGCGCGGGCCAGGAGGGCGACGTCTTCCAGGGTGGCGCCGCCCTTGGAGAGACCGGTCGAGGTCTTGACGAAGTCGGCTCCGGCGGCGGCGATCAGGCTGACGCCGCGGATCTTTTCCTCCTCGCTGAGCAGGGCGGTCTCGAGGATCACCTTGAGCACCAGGCCGCCCCGTTCGGCACGCGCGCCGGCCACCCAGGCGGCGAGGTCGTCGGCCACCAGCCCGTCCTCTCCCCCCTTGAGCCAGGAAATGTTGAGCACCGTGTCGAGCTCTTGCGCGCCATCGGCGATCGCCTGGCGCGACTCGGCGAGGCGGACGGCGGGGTGGACGTAGCCGAGCGGAAAGCCGACCACGGTGCCGGCGTGAACTGCGGTGCCGGCGAGCAGGCGCGCGGCAAGGGCGACGTAGGTCGGCGGGATGCAGACCGAGGCGAAGCCGTGTTCGGCCGCCTCGGCGATCACGGTCCGGACCTCGTCGGGGCGCGCCTCGGGGCGCAGCAGGGTGTGATCGATGTAAGAGGAAAGAGGGCGTTGCATCCTTAGCGCCCATGACCGGCGTCGGGGGCGGCGGTCTGGAGCCGCACTCGCGAGAGCTCGACGCCGGAATAGTAGTGGTAGAGGATCTCGCGGTAGTTGTGACCGCGCTGGGCCATGCCGTAGGCACCGACCTGGCAGAGCCCCACGCCGTGCCCCCAGCCGCGGCCGGTGAACAGCCAGCCCGCTTCCTGCTTCGGCGGCGCCAGGCGCCGGGCAGTGAACAGGGTGTCGGGAACGTCGAGCGTCCAGCGCACCGCCAGCCCCTCGACGTAGGCGGTCTTGCCGCCGTCGCCTGCGATGCGGATCTTGCCGACCCGCCCCGAGCCGCCGCGCTCCAGGATCTCGAAGCCCTGGAAGCCGAGCCCCGGGAAGCGCGTCCCCACCTGCGACGCGAGCTGCGAGTCGCTGCGGAAACGGGTCCACGAGCTATAGGAGCTCGAGCGATCGAAGGCGACACCCTCGAGGTTGACCTCCTGCAGCACTGCCAGCAGGCGGTCGCCATGCCAGAACAGGGTCAGGTTGTCGCCGGGCACCAGGGCCAGCGCCGAGCTGGCGATCTCCGTTCCACGCCGGCGGAAGGTGGCCAGAGCTCCCGGCAGCAGATAGCTCTTGTCCTCCTTGCCGGCACGCACTGTGAGCTTGCCTTCGGTCAGGGAGAGGAAGGAAACCTCGTCGCGGCGCACCACCCGCAGCAGCTCGGAGAGCGCCAGCAGCAGCTTCTCGACCTGGTCCTCGCGCAGCTGCTGATCGAGCGGGCCCGTCAAGAGTCCGCTCTTCTCCAGGTAGGCGGCGCGCCGGCGGTCGTCCTCGCTCCAGTCGCCAGGCGGGTCCTTGATCAGGTAGGCGATGTCCTGCGGCGCCAGCAGCAGCTTGGCGTCGAGCGCCAGATCGAACGACGAGGCGACGAAGCGCTGGACCTGGCGGCGGTCGAGCGCCGTCAACCGCTCCCTGTCGGGCGCCGGCAGGCCGGCCAGCAGCGCCAGGTGCTCGAGCCGCGAGGCCAGCTCCTGGGCGGGCGAGGCGGCGGCGAAGGCCGGCAGCAGCCGCCGGGTCAGCCCGGCCGGGAATCCGGCGCCGGGCGGCAGGTCGCCCGCCAGCGGGACGAATCCCTCTTCCAGGCAAGGGACCCCTTTGAGGTAGGGCTCGTCCTCCTTGAGCGGGAACATCACCTTGACGTCTTCGGTATGGCCGCCGCAGGTCGAGCTGTAGAGCGCATCGACAAGCTCGCCGCGGTAGAGCAGCACCTCGCCCGCGGTTTCGGCAACCGCGCGGTCGGAGAGCGGATGCTCGACGTCGAGGCCGCCGTAGACCTGGCAGCGCGGCGTGGCGCAGATGTCATAGCCTTCGCGCGTGAACTCGCCCAGGTTGCGCAGGGTATAGGTGCGGGCGGCCACGGCCTGCGCCTTGAGCGCCTCGAGCTGGCGGTACTGCTCGGGCCCCATCTCGCTCGGCACCACCCCGCGCAGGTAGTCCTCGACCGGCAGCTCGTTGATCACGTTGAGCGTCCCGCGATCGTTGAGGAACACCAGGATGCGGCCGCGGTAGCGCTTGCCCTGCACGCGGATCACCCCGTCTCCGGCCGGGTTGAAGGCCAGCCAGCGGCCGGAATAGAGGTTCGCGCTCTCCCCCTGGATCAGGCGCAGGGCCGGCTGCGCGACGCTGCCTCCTTCGTTGACGATGAAGGCGCCGGTGACGCCGATCGCCGCCAGCCGGCGCAGGTTGGCCTCTGCCTCCTCGCGGCTGGCGTAGTGCCCGATGCGCACCCGGTAGAGGTCGATGCTGGCGTCGAAGTGCGACTCTCCGGGCTGGCCGGTCTCGCGCTCCAGGCGGCGGGCCAGATCCTGGCCTTGCCGCTCGTCGCGCAGCGCCGCCACCTGCAGGCGGTAGAAGCCCTGCTGCGTGCTGGCGGCGGCAGGCTCGACGCGCAACGGCAGGACCGCCGCCACCACACGGCGCTCTCCCGCCTGGACGGTGAGGCCGCTTTCGCAGCACGGCAAGGTCACCGAGGCGAGGTCGCTGGCCAGCCCTACCCGGAGAAAGATCGGCGCCTGCGGTCCGCCCGCCGGGAGCGGCTCGAGCCGCGCCGGGGGCGGGGGCGGCTGCGGCGCGGCGGGCGCGGCCGGGGCGGAGGGCGCAGCGGGCGGCGGCTTGCCGGCCTTCTCCCCGCCCGCGGCAGTCCCCGTGCCGGGCGCGGGACGCCGCGCCTTGGTCACCGGTTTCGGCAGGGTCGGTCCACAGGCCACGGCCACGAGCAGCGCGAGCGGCGCCAAGCACGCCAGCAGCACCCGGACGCGAGCCATCGGGAGGGCGGGTCGCAGCCCGCATTCTTGGCGCCACGGGAATCTCTCGCGTGCGTGGGTCGCCAGCCGGCGGGGCGAGCTCGTGGCGCTGGGCGAGCGTCGCGGGCGGCCGCTCATCGCCGATGCATCTTCGGGGCTTTCTGTTCGCGCCGGTAGTCGCCCACGGCGGTGAGCACCACCGGCTGGGCCATCTCGTAGAGGCGGCTGACCAGCATGGCGGGAAGGCGGTCGCCCAGTGCCGCGGCCGAGTCGAAGGTCTGCACGGGGTCGCGCCCGCGGTCGAGGTTGGCAACCGGAGCCCCGGCGGCCTCGGCCTCCAGGCGGTAGTTGGTGGTGAAGAGGGTCGGCAGCTGGCGCGTGTAGCGCGTGTTGATGATCAGGTAGAGCACGTCGCGGATCCAGGGGGTCGGCTGCTGTGTCCCCAACTCGTCGAGGACCAGGAGCTGGGCGTCCATCAGGGGATTGAGGATGGCCTGGGTCGACTCCGGCGAGGTGGGGCCGAAGGTCGACTGGAGCTGGTTGAAGAAGGCGTTGAGCTCGACGAAGCGGCCGCGCACCAGGTAGCGCTCCACCAGCTCGACGAGGACGCCGACCGCGAGGTGGGTCTTGCCGACCCCGGGCGGTCCCATGAACAACAGACCGGAGCGGCAAGAGCCCTTCTCGTCGAGAAAGCCGTCGGCATAGCGTATGGAAGCGTGGCGCGCCGCGAGGAGCTGGGCGCCGACCCGTTTCGAGCCGCTGCCGACGTTGAAGTTGGCCAGCCTGCAGCCGCGGTAGCGCTCGGGGATGCCGGCGGCGGCGAGCAGGCGGGGCACCGCGTCATGCTGGCGGCAGAAACAGGGGCGCGCGGTCCCGGCCCCGCCATCGGCCTCTACCACCCACCCCCGCCCACCGCAGGTCGGGCAGATTGCCCTCTCGACTTCGCTTACCAGCATGAAGGAAATCGTAGCACGCGCCCACCCCGCGCCTTCGCAGATCTACGTCGGCTTGGATGATCCTCTCTGGCGCTGAGGGCGCCGGTCGATTGGTCCTTGGAGATCGAGCCCCGGCGTGCATCGACGCCTCCGCGTAGCCCGGCAGGTCGCTCGCAGCTCTCGGGCTCCTCCGGGCAAAAAAAACCAACGCTCGGCATCGGCAGAGCGGCGGTCGACCGGAAAACGGCTCAGTAGTGGCGCTTGCTCAGCGGGCCGCTGTGGACCTTGACCAGGGCGTTCTGGCGCTCCAGGGCATGGCGGCGCTCCTCGCCCGCCTGGCGGACGTAGGCGAGGAGGCGGTCGACTTCGCCCTGCATCTGTTCCATCCGCTCTTTCATGTTGAGGATCACTTCGACGCCGGCCAGGTTGACTCCCAGGTCGCGGGTCAAGGTGAGGATGATCTCGAGGCGCTGGATCGCCTCCTCGTCGTAGAGGCGGGTATTGCCGGAGCTGCGCACCGGCTTGAGCAGCCCCTCGCGCTCGTAGAGGCGCAGGGTCTGCGGATGGATGTCGAAGCGCTCGGCGACGACGCTGATCATGACGTATTTGGCCTTGCCGCCGCGGCGCCGGGACGAGGTCATCGGCTCTCTTTCTCGCCGCGCGGCCGGCCCTTTTCGGGCGGCGCGGCGGGCGGCTCGGGCGGCTCGGCCGGCTCGAGGGGGCCGGCGGCATTCGGCGGGGGGGCCGGCGCGGCACCGAGCTTCGGCAGGTGGATGCGCAGGATCCCCTGCTCGAGAGCGGCGGTGATGCCGTCGGCATCGATCGGCGTCCCGAGGTCGAAGACCCTGCGGAAGGGGCCGTAGCTGCGCTCCATGCGCAGGAAGGTGCGGTTCTCCTGCAGCGGCTGGCGGCGGCCGGAAAGCTCCAGCCGCCGCTCCTTAACCTGGAGCTGGAGGTCCTCGCGGCGGACCCCAGACAGCTCGGCGAAGACCAGGTAGGCGCCGGCGGTCTCGATCACGTCGACAGCCGGCGCCCAGGTGCCCGGCGCCCCTCCCTCCCGCTCCTCGAACTCCGACGACAGCAGCGCCTGCTCGAAGAGGCCGTTGATCCGGTCCTGGATGCGCACCAGCTCATCGAGGTAGATCTTGCGGAAGGGCGCCATGGCCGCGGCTCAACGCTTCTCGTCGACGTCCACGTACTCGGCGTCGATCACCTCGTCGTGGCCGCCCGCCCCGCCTGGACGCCCGCCGCCCGCGCTCTGGCCGGAGCTCGCGGCGCCGCCGCCGGCTCCCGCCGCCCCGCCCGCTCCGGCCCCGCCCGCTCCGCCGCCGCCGCTCTGAGCAGTGCTCTGATAGAGCACCTCGGCCATCTTGTGCGAGACCTGCTCGAGGCCGCTGGTCGCCTGCTCGATCGCCGCCCGATCCTCGGATTCGAGCGCTTTCTTGGCGTCGGCCAGCGCCTGCTCGAGCCGCCCCTTGTCGTCCGGCCCGAGCTTCTCCTTGTGCTCGTTGTAGGTCTTCTCGGTGTTGTAGACCAGGGCATCCAGACGGTTGCGCGCCTCGACCTGCTGGCGGCGCTCCTGGTCCTCGGAGCTGTGCAGCTCGGCCTCCTTGACCATCTTCTCGATCTCGGCGTCGGAGAGCCCGGAAGTGGCGGTGATGGTGATCTTCTGCTCCTTGCCGGTGCCCAGGTCCTTGGCCGAGACGTGGACGATGCCGTTGGCGTCGATGTCGAAGGTGACCTCGATCTGCGGCCGGCCGCGCGGCGCCGGCGGAATGCCGTCGAGATGGAACTTGCCGAGCGTGCGGTTGTAGCGCGCCATCTCGCGCTCGCCTTGCAGCACGTGGACCTCGACCGAGGTCTGGTTGTCGGCGGCGGTCGAGAAGGTCTCGCTCTTGCGCGCCGGGATCGTGGTGTTGCGCTCGATCAGCTTGGTGAAGACGCCGCCCAGGGTCTCGATGCCGAGCGACAGCGGGGTGACGTCGAGCAGCAGCATGTCCTTGACGTCGCCGCGCAGCACGCCGCCCTGGATCGCGGCGCCGACCGCCACCACCTCGTCAGGGTTGACCCCCTTGTGCGGCTCCTTGCCGAACAGGTCCTTGACCATCTTCTGGATGGCCGGCATGCGGGTCTGGCCGCCGACCAGCACCACCTCGTCGATCTCCTTGGGCTCGAGGTGGGCGTCCTTCATCGCCTTGCGGCAGGGCTCGACCGAGCGCTGGATCAGGTCTTCGACCAGCTGCTCGAGCTTGCTGCGGTTGAGCCGCAGATTGAGGTGCTTGGGCCCCGAAGCATCGGCGGTGATGAAGGGCAGGTTGACGTCGGTCTCCTGCGCCGAGGAGAGCTCGATCTTGGCTTTCTCGGCCGCCTCCTTGAGCCGCTGCATCGCCATCGCGTCCTGCCCGAGGTCGATGCCCTGGTCCTTCTTGAACTCTTCGAGCAGCCAGTCGATGATCCGCTGGTCGATGTTGTCGCCGCCCAGATGGGTGTCGCCGTTGGTCGCCTTGACCTCGACCACCCCCTCGCCGACCTCGAGGATCGAGATGTCGAAGGTGCCGCCGCCGAAGTCGTAGACCGCGATGGTCTGATCCTTCTTCTTGTCCAGCCCATAGGCCAGGGCGGCCGCGGTCGGCTCGTTGACCAGCCGCTCCACCGTCAGGCCGGCGATCTTGCCTGCATCCTTGGTCGCCTGGCGCTGCGAGTCGTTGAAATAGGCGGGCACGGTGATGACCGCGCGCTCGACCTTCTCGCCCAGGTAGTCTTCGGCCGCTTGCTTGAGCTTGCCGAGGATCATGGCCGAAATCTCCGGCGGCGAGTACTTCTTGCCTTCGACGGCGATGCGGACGTCGCCGTTGTCGGCGCGCTCGACCGCGTAGGGCACCATCTTCATCTCCTCGTTGACCTCGTTGTACTTGCGCCCCATGAAGCGCTTGATCGAGAAGATGGTGTTCTTGGGATTGGTGACGGCCTGCCGCTTGGCAACCTGGCCGACGAGGCGCTCGCCATTCTTGGCGAAGGCGACGACCGAGGGCGTCGTCCGGTTGCCCTCGGCGTTGGGAATGACCTTCGCCTCGGAGCCCTCCATGACGGCAACCACGCTATTGGTCGTGCCGAGGTCGATTCCGATGATCTTGCTCACTCGAGTCCTCCTCCTTGTCCTTTCGCCTCCGAGGTGGCAGCTCACCCGATCTCGGAGGCAGGGTGCCAGCAATTCTAAAACCTTAGTGACGGCCAGTCAACTTTTTGCCACACCTAGGTTGACAAGAAGGCGCGCAGATTTATTCCCGAGGCGAGTCCCGGAGGGGTTCGGGCTCAATCGAGCAGGATGATCGGGGGGGCGGACGAGGGGGCGGCGGTGAGGAGCTGCGGATCGAGGAGGAAGTTGCCGGCAATCGAGCCGGTCGTCTCTCCGTCGGGGAGCGGCTTCCCCTTCTCCATCGCTTGCAGGGCGTAGCTCTCCTCGTGGGCCGAGTAATCGAGGCTGCCGCCCCCGGGGTCGCGCAGATCGGCCGGGGAGAGAAGACCCGCGGCGGCGAGCTGCGACAGGCGGTCGGGGAAGCGACCCTCGAGCAGAAAGAAGGTCTTGGCGGCGCCTTCGATCTTGAGGAAGAGCGACTCGCGCTGATTCTGGACCAGGGCGGCCCGCTCCCCCTTCTGCCAGGGGAAGGGTGCCGACAGCGCCTGCGGCACCGCCCGGCCGACGCCGAAGAGGGCGGCCACCAGCGCCAGGGCGACCAGCGAGGCGACCAAGCGCTCGGCCGTCGCCGCCCCCTGCGGGCGCGCCACCTCCATCTTGCGGAATTGCCTGGGCAACGGCGTCTCGGCGACCGCCTGGGCGGCCGGGGGCGGCGAGGCGGCGACGCTTCCCCGCTCCGGCTTGGCGCGCCGCGCCCCGGGCGGCGGCGGTGGCACTTCGGGGACGAAGGGACGTTCCTGGGGGCGGCCTGGCACCACTCGTAAACCCGGATTGGTTCCGGCCCCCCCGGCAGCGGAGCCGGCGGCGCCGGCAGTGCCGGCAGGGGACATCCGCGGCCGCGACCCCGGCGCCATGCCTGAGGAAGGCCCGGGGGCCGGCAGCGGCTGTGGCGCATGCGCCGGCGTCCCTGGCGGCACGAGCGCGGGCCGGGAATGGAGCGACTGGAGGGGATTCGGCGGCGGCGCCGGAGAGACCGGCGTCGCGGAGGGGAGCGCGGGCAACCGGGGCAAGGGAGGCAGGGAGGCCTGGGTTTGCCCGGGGGCGCCCGGCGGCGCGCCACCGAGGTGACCGGCGGCCGCGCCGGCCGCTCGATCGGGCGCCGGCTCCGCCCAGTCCTGCAGCGTGCGCAGCAGCAGGTCCTCGACGGAGATCGGGACGAAGCCATCTTCGTAGGAGACCTCGTCGCCGCTGTAGAACTTGAAATCGCCCTGGTCCCAGTGCAGCAGCTGCTCGAGCTGGCGGGTGGTCTGGAGCCGCAGGGCGTCGAGCAGCTGGGTCCGGGTGAGATAGCCGCCCTCGACCAGCAGGTCGAGCAGGCGGCCGCCCGTGGCCTTGTGCTGCGCGGAGGCGCGCGCGAACTGGGCCGCGTCGAGCAGACCCTCGCTCACCAGCAACTGCGACAATCCCTCCTCGACCGTGTGGGTGAGGGCGTCGGCGGCGACGATCTTGCCGCCGAGGAAGGAAACGGCGACGATATCCTGCTGCCCCTGGATGGTGAGAATGCCGGTCTTGTGCTGCTGGGAGATCATCTGCAGGATCTCCGGCAGCCCGAAGAGGTCGAGGGAGCCTTCTACCGCCATGCCGGGCTCCCCGATCCGGCGCTCGCCGATCCCGCGCTCACCGGCCAGCGGCTCATACGGCGTTGCGCAGCTCCCAGCCGAGGCGCGCTCCGAGAAAGACCAGCAGGCCCACCAGCGACACCAGCCAGGACATGTTGCCCGGATCATATCCCCAGGGGATGCGGTAGCCCAGCTGCTCGAAGAGCGGCAGCATCAGCAGCGCGGCTGGAGCCAGCAGGGCAAGAAAGGCCCTGGCGCCTTCCCCCGCCTCGGCCGCCGACAGACCGGGCACCAGTACTCGGCGCGCGCGGTCGAACCAGCGGTGTCCGACCCGCCAGCCAAAATGGGTCGCCGTGGTGCCGAAAGGCCGGCGGGCGAGGTGCAGCGCGATGGCTACCAGGACCAGGCCGGCGACGAAAGCCAGCGCCAGACCGTAGTGGAGCAGCTCGAGCTGAGGCCGGTTGACCCGCGAACCGGCAAGCAAGTTGCGCTGGATCTCCGGGATGCGGGCCAGGCCGCCGTTGCCGGGCACGACCCGCTCCTGATCGGCGTTGCGCAGCCAAGAGCTGACGCGCTCGCCGTCGATCGCCTTGGCCTGGGTCAGCGCCGCCTTCGACTCGTCGAACAGGTAGGACTCGGAGTAGGACTGGCTGAGGTCGAAGTGGGCGGCGGCGTTGCGCGGATCGGCGGCCGCGGCCTGCTTGAAGTAGTCGATGGCGCCGTTGAAATCGCCCTTGTAGAAGGCGTAGGCGCCGAGGCTGAGCAGGGCGCCGGCGTTCTGCGGCTCGACTTCAAGCACCTGCCGGTAGAGGGAACGGGCGAGCTCCCACTGGTTGAGCGAGCGGTGGACGTCGGCCAGCAGCTGTTTGACCGCCGGGCTTTCGGGGAGGCTCGAGCGCAGGGTCTCGAGGTCGGTGAACAGGCCGCCATAGAGGCGGCGCTGCACCAGGTTCTCGAGCGCCCGCACCGGCGGCGAGAGCGTCACCGCGATGGCGCGCTTCTGCGCGGCGAGCAGCAGCGGCGAGACGCTGAGCACCAGCCAGAGCACGACGAGCACCGCCCGCTCGCTCGCCGAGGCGTAGCCCCAGAGCAGCAGCGACCAGAAGATGCCGAGCCACAGCAGTCCGCTCGGCAAGAGCAGCGGCCAGAGCAGGAGCGCGACGGTGGCGCCGACCGCCAGGCCGCGGGGCAGGCGGCGGGCGAAGATCGCGACCAGGTCGTGGACCATGCCGCCGCCCCTGGTCGCCATCAGCACGCCGACGAATAGCGTGCCGGTGATCAGGAACAGCCCCAGCGACCAGACCAGCAGGTCTTGCAGCCAGAGATAGCGCTGCAAGGGCACGCGAAAGAGCCGGGGGTAGCCGCCGACCAGCGCCGCCACCATCCGCGGATAGTCGCCCTCGAGCCGGCGCACCTGCGCCGCGGCGAAGGCCATCTCGGGGCGTTCCGGGTCGAGACGCTCGGCGGCGTCGAGCGACCAGCCGGCGCGCACGAAGTCCTTGTTGCGCGCGGCTTCGACCGCGCGCGCCATCGCGCCCAGCGAGAGATCCGGCAGGCGGTGCATGCCGAGCTGGCCGGCGGTCGCCAGCAGCTCACCCACCACCGCCTCCGAGCGCTGCCGGTCATTGGCCGCCGCCCATTGCAGCCCCTTCTCTTGCAGCTGCCGCAGGACCTGCCGCACCGGCGGCGTGAGCTCGATGCCGGCGGCGCGCGGCGAGGAGGCCGCGGCCGCGGCGGGAAGGGCGCCCAGGATCAAGGCAGCGGCGACGGCGGCGGGCAGGCCCCCGCTGACCAGGGCGGGCAGGGCGCGCAGAGCGCGCCCGCCGTGGCGCGACGGGCGCCTAGTACTCCCCAGCGGAAATACGGTTGCATTCGGCCGCCGATCCATCCGTCCCAGCGGCGTTGCGACCTGCCGGAAGTGCCGCAACAGGCGAAAGCTGCGGCCGCTCCCTGCGGCATAGTCCCCGCTATGCCTCGGTCGCGCGCCTTGCGACCTGCCGGGAGTGCCGGCAATGGTAGATCTGCCGGCCTGGGACGGCGTCTCGGCGCCCTCGATGCGACACCGTATCTCCGATGGGGAGTACTTAGTGCTCTGGGTCATAAGTTCCCTAACGTATTCGCGTCGGGTTAGGCCGCCAGCTGGAGTCGGTTGAGGAGGATGAGAAGGTCGTCGCGCGTGAAGGTCCATTGGAAGGGCCGGGCGAGGGACTCGTAGTGGCGCTCGAAG
>DASZZP010000032.1:0-20736 GCA_035544875.1 Thermoanaerobaculia bacterium
GACGGCGACGGTCGAATCCATCAAGGAAAAACTCTCTCGCTGCCGCCAGACGCTCGAACAGATTCAGCCAGGCTGCACGCGGCCGCGCAGCCGCAAAGAGCAGAAAACATTGTCCAGCTAATTTCTGGACACTACACTAGGTCGGGTTTCAGCCCGAGCGCCGTCGGAGGTCGGCGAGACGGGCCTGCTGGTCGGCGGTGAGGAGGTTCTTGAGCCGGACCAGGAGCGAGAGCTGGGTCTTCTTGACGACGCGCTCGAGGTCCAGGACCCGGTCGACCTCGGCCAGGACGGCGCTTTCGTCCACCGGTTGCGCCTGCAGGAGGTGGACCATCTTCGAGCCCTCCTCCTGCAATGACCACTGCGCATCGAGGAACTTCGCCTGCGCCTGCTGCACGGCCTCCTTGACCGCGGTGCGCTGTTTCGCGTCGAGCCCGATGTCGCCGCTGTACTTCATGATGAGCTCGGGGGCAAAGACGTTCTGGGCGATCGGGTCGTCGGCGGGCGGGGCGGCGGTGGGCGGCGACGACTCCGCGGCGGCGGCGGGGGCCGTCGCCGTGGCGGCCGCCGCGGCGAGCAGCACGAAGACGATCAGGTACAGGTTGAGAAAGCGCTTCATGTCGATCATGTCGAGGTTCTCCTCGCGGCTGGTGGTTGTGAGCGTGGGAATCGAGGACCGCGGGGCGGCGCCTCGAGACCGATCGAGGGCAGCGGGCGGAATGCCGGCGATATGGTGAGGAGCTCGCGTCCGGGGGTGCGCAGCAGGAAGTCGGTCGCCGGCTGCCAGGTGCTGATGGTGGGCGCTGGCCCTGCGCTGAAGGGCGGGCTTGCGGGCGCTCCCCTCGGTTTCCCCCCCAGTGGTGCGTCGACGACGAGCCAGGTGACGGCGATCAGGGCGGCCGCCGCGCTGGCGGTGATCGCCGCGATGCGAACGACCGGGCTGCGGCCCCCGTGCCCGCGCTCGCCCGCCCGGTGCTGGCGCCTTGCCGCGGCGGCACGGAGGCGGTCGAAGGAAGGCCCCGCCTGCTCTTCCTCGCGCCGCAAGACGCCGAACATCTCGCGCAGCCTGGGGTCGAGCTCCGGGCCGCTCATCGGAGCAGCCCTTCGCCCGCTAGCCGCTGCTGCAAGCTCGTCTTGCCGCGGTGATAGTGGGTGCGGGCACTGCCCACCGAGATGCCGAGAACCGCGGCCGCCGCGCCGACGCTGAGATCCTGATAGAAGACGAGGTGCAGGACCTCGCGCTGCCTCGCCGGCAGCGCGCCGAGCGCCGCGCGCAGCGTGCGGGCGGTTTCGGATTCGCGGGCCCGCGACTCGGGAGTCGGAGCGGGGGCGGGCGCCGGCGGCTGGTGGCCGTCGAGCCAGCGCCCGCTGGCCAGCAGCCGGAGCCAGCGCGCACGCCGCCTCTCGGCGGCGGTCCGGTGGATCACCCCGAAAAGCCAGGTCGAGAAGCTCGACTTCTGCCCGAAGCGCGCGCGTCCGTCGAGCACTTTGAGATAAGTCGTCTGCAGCACTTCCTCCGCCTCCTCTCGGTCCCAGCGGCAGCAGGCGAGGGCCCAGCCGAAGCTGGCAGAGTGGAGCTCCTCGAGCTGCTGTACCGGATCGCTGGTCATCGCGTCGTTCGCCATTGCCGTCCGCGGTGCCGGCGGCGCCGGTCGAACATTGAGTGGTATTCCAGAGACCACCATATGACATGGCAGGGTGGGCGCCGCCTGGCGCTCAATGGCCGTCTGGGCAAGAATCAGAGCTCGATCACGACACCGGGCCGAGCCCGGCGGCGGCGGCGCGCGAGACGCCGCCGCTTGACGCGGCAGCGGCGCAGACGCGGTTGCGGCCCTCGGTCTTGGCGCGGTAGAGCGCCTGGTCGGCCGCCTCGACGAGGACATCGAGCTCCTGGTCGGGGTCCGGGATCATGGCGGCGACGCCGAAGCTGGCGGTGAGGCGGCCGCCGGCCACCGCCTCGTGCGGGATGGCGAGCGCCTCGATGCCGCGGCGGAGCTCCTCGGCCACGCGCCCGACGCCGGCGAGGTCGGTCGCGGGCAGCAACAGCGCGAACTCCTCGCCGCCGTAGCGCGCCACCAGGTCGCCGCTTCGCCGCACCGTCGCGGCCAGGAAGCCGGCAACCGCGCGCAGGCATTGGTCCCCCTCCGGATGCCCGCGGGTGTCGTTGAGCAGCTTGAAGTGGTCGAGGTCGAGGAGCGCCAGGCCGAGCGGCAGCCGATGCCGCCGGGCGCGGCTCCACTCCTCGTCGAGCGCCTGCTGCAGGCAGCGCCGATTGGCGACGCCGGTGAGGTCGTCCTGAAGCGTCAGCTCCTCCAGCCGCATGTTGACTGCTTCGAGCTCGGCCTGGGCGCGGCGCAGCTCGCTGACCTTCTGGCGCAGCTCGACCGTCTGCTCCGCCACCCGGCTTTCGAGGTGCGCCGCCCGCTGGGCAAGGGCGCGGTGGCGAAGCCGCGCATAGCCGCGAACGCCGCCCGCCGCCAGCCCGGCCCACAGCGCGAAGGCCCACAGCGTCAGGTACCATGGAGGCCGCACGCTGAACGACCAGGCGGTGGCTGGCCCCCTTTCGTGGCTAGGTCCGACCGTGCGGACCTGAAATTCGTAGTGGCCCGGCGGCAGGCGGGTAAGCTCGGCAAACGGCTCGGCGGCCGGGCTCCCCCAGTCGGCGTCGAGCGGATCGAGCCGGATCTGGAAGCGCAGGCCGGGGCGGGCAGAGAGCGGTGCAAACTCGATCCGCAGCCGCCGGACGTCAGCCGGGAGGTCTGCCGCCGCTGGCGTGGCTCCGGGCGCGCCGCCAAACAGCAGCTGGTCGCCGCCCACCGTCAGCCGCGAGAGGAGCGGCGCTGGGAGGGGAGCTTCCCTGCTGCGAAAAGGCCCGGCGTAGCGGATGAGCCCGTTCTCGGTTCCCAGCCAGACCACACCGTCCTGCTCGGCCACGAGCACCGCGAAAATGCGCGCCGGCACCTCGGCGAGCGCGCGCAGCGCTCCACCCCACCCGCCGCCCTGCCGCACCGCCACCGACAGCGGACGAGTGTCCACCCAGAGGTTCCCTGCGCCGTCTTCGACGAGATTGGAAATCGGGTGCCCCTCCAGCACCGCAAGAGCCGGGTCTGCAACGAGAGCACTCCTGGCCTCGTCCACCGCCAGCACGCGTCCGCCGCCAGCGGCGACGATGCGCCCGGCGACGCTGAACAGCGCGACCTCGCCGCGCTCGCCGATCCGCCGCGAGCGCGGCCGTCGCGCGGTCCTGGGCCACCCCGGCGGCAGCTCGACGACAGTCACGCCGTCGAGGGTGCTGCCGCACCAGACGATCCGGCCGCGGCGCTCCACGATGGTTCGCACATTGCGCGGCCCGCCCTCGACCATCCCCTCGAAGCGCCATCCCTCCGCCTCCCGCCGGACCGCAGCGAGCCCATCCTCCGTGCCCAGTAGAACCCGCTGCGGATCGGCGAGAGACGCCTTGAGGGCGTAGACGATCTGCCCCTCCGTGCCGGCGATGAGGCGGCAGCTCGCGCCGTGCACCGCGTAGAGGCCGAACGCCGATCCGACCAGCAAGTCATCGCCGGCCGAGAGCAGGCTCCAAACCGAGTCCGGCAGGCCTGCCAGCGGCCGCAGGCGGAGCGTCGGGCTCCCCTCCGGGGCGACCTGCCCAGACATCCCGGTGGTCTTCCCAGGGAGGGCCGCTGCCCGCCCGCCGCTCTGTCCGCCTGCCTGTCCGGTCTGCCCCCGCCGTCCGTTCGACTCGCTGGGCCGGTCTCGATCGCCGGCCGCGAAAACTCCCGCCGAAGTCGCGACCAAGAGGCGGCCGCGATGGCGCGCGACGCCCGAGACTTGCCCCTTGAGCCCCGATCTCGCGTCGACGACCGACACCGGCGATGCAACGTCAACCCTCGCCAGCCCGTTGTTGAACGACAGCCAGAGCGCCCCCTCACGGTCGGCGACCACGCCGCTCACGAAATCGTCGGGCAATCCGACGGTCGTGTCGATCACCTGGTCGACCATGCCGTCCGGCCGCAGGAGGAGGAGTCCGCCGAGCACCGATCCCAGCGCCCATCGGCCGTCGGCCAGCCGGCAGCCGGAGAGGATCTTCTTTACAGCTGCCCACCGTGATGCTTCCCGGGCGAACGGTTCGGTCTTGCCTGCGGCGAGGACGAAGAGTCCCTCGCCGCGCACCGACACGAGCAGGGAGCCGCCGGCCAAGCCGCCCCGGCTCGGCCCGCCGGCCGGGCTCGCCAGAGATGCCTCCGCAGGTGGATCGGCGGGAAGAATCATGTCGACCCGGCGCCCGCGGAACGCTTCCCCGCCCGGCACCGGCTCGAGCCGCGCGCCTGACAGCCGCATGATCCCGGCGCGTGTCCAGACGTAGAGCGCGTCTCCTACCGCGAAGGCCGCCGCGTACGGCCGGTCGCCCGGAAAGGTGGCGACAGTGGTGATCGTCGCCCCGTCCCAGAACAGGAGCCAGCGCCGGGTCGTGAAGGCGAACCCCGCGGGCGTGGCGTGCACCTGCAACGTCTGGCCGAACTGCCGCTGCTCGGGCCGCAGGAGCGAGACCAGGGAGACGTAGCGCAGCGATCCCTGCGCGTCAGGCCCCAGGTAGCCGAGCTCGTCGACGCCGCCTACCCCGACGCGCCCCGCCTGGTCGCTCTCCACGTTGAAGGCGCTGCGCGGCTTGCCGATCGGAATCAGCCGCCACCAGGCGCCGTCGTAGACCAGAGCTCCTCGTAGGTTGCCGACGTAGAGGACACCCCGGGGGTCGCGGGTGATTCCGAAGTTCTGGGTATCGGCATCGTCGAGGTCCGGCGCATAGGTCTGGATCAACGGGAAGCCGCGCTCCGACTCCCGGGGATCTGGCGGCAGTCCCTGGGCGAGAGCGTTCCCGGGCAGGAGAGCGCAAGCGAGGACGCCGGCGAGACGCGTCGCGTGGACAGGGCGCATGGCGGTCAGAGGCCTGTCTAGCGAGTGTATCCCACCCGTTCCTGTGCAGCCCAGAAGAGTCGGTCGTGTAGGGCTCAGGTGCGGCCGAGCTCGCGCAGGGTCGTCCGGGAGATAATTGAACCTGGTCGGCGAAACTTCTTCCGCTGTCGGGCGTACCTCCCGCGGAATCGTGCGCGGGGTGAGCGGTCTGGACAGGACAGGGAGGAATGGCCATGGCAACGGAATCGGCGCAGTTCGGACTGTCACGGATCGGGCAGATTTCGGTCGTCGTCCACGACGTGGAGCGGGCGACGGTCTTCTATCGCGACACGCTCGGCATGAAATTCCTCTTCGCGGCGCCAGGGATGGCATTTTTCGATTGCGCCGGTATCCGGCTCATGCTGGGGCTGCCGTCGGAGCCCCAGTTCGATCACCCGGCATCGATCATCTACTACCGCGTCGACGACATCCAGGCCGCCTACGAGACGCTCGCGGGGCGCGGCGTGGAGTTCGAGCAGAAACCCCACCTCCTGGCGCGGCTCCCGCAGTTCGACCTCTGGCTGGCCGCCTTTCGCGATCCGGACCGCAACCTGCTGGAGCTGATGAGCGAAGTCCCGCGGGCTTAGAGAGCACTGCCTCCTGGAACCAGCTGCAGGATTGCCGTTGCCGGACCGGGCAGGAACGGGGTCGGCCGGCCCTCGGCCCAGGCGGCGTGGCCGTCGCCGTAGTGCGGCGACAGCGGATGGCCGCTCTGGCCTGTGGGCATGTGGAAGAGCCCGCTCTCCTCGTGGCCCGGGGAAACGACCAGGCGCTCCGAAGCGCCGTAGGAGCGGTCCTGCACCCGCGGCATGCTGTCGTCTCCGGGGAGCTGCAGCGGCGGCATGTCGAGCCAGGGGGCGAGAAACGAGAGCGGCGGCGGCAGGGCGCGGCTCAAGGGGTGGCGGATGCTGGAGGTATTGCGCTCGCCCCAGGAGCGGGCCTCGAGGCCTGCGCCGCCACCGCCATTGCCGCCGTACCTCGCCGCCACGGCGTCGGCGGCGTCGAGGAGCAGCTCGCTCCATTCGCGGTAGCGCGGATCGAGCAGGTGCGGCGGATGCTCGGTCACCAGGCGCCAGAGCGGCCCCTCGAACTGCCGCAGCGGGGTATAGCGCAGGTGCTCGGCGCCGCCGGGCGGCGGGAGGAGGCCGGTCAGGCTGGTATAGACGCGGCGCTCGACCTCGCTGCGGAATTCGCGCACCGCTCTGTAGCCCGCCGAGTCGATGCTGGCGCGGCCACTCCAGCGGTTGGCGGCCAGCTCGCGCAGGTCGCTCCGCAGCGCCGCCCCGCGCGTCGCCTCCGGGGTCAACGTCGCGAGGAGCAGAGCTCTCCAGCGCGCAAGAAAGAGGGCGCGGTCGTCGAGTTGGATGGCCAGCAGGTCGCGCGGGTTGGCGCGCTCGAGGGCCAGCAGGCGGTCGCGGATCTGCCGCGCCCGGGCGCCGGACAGGTAGCCGCCGTCGCCCAGGCGCGCCAGCGCCGGATTGCCCACGACCCGCGCGTTGGCGGTCCAGATGCGGCCGGAGGGGGGATCGATGACCTCGGGCACCTCCGCCGGCTGCAGCCAGCCGTCCCAGCGGCGGCTGCCGTCCGCCCAGGAGACCGGAGTGCGGCCGTCGAAGCCGACCCGGCGCGGCAGCAGGCCGATCATCGTCCAGCCGATGTGACCGCGGTCGTCGGCGACGGTGAAATTCTGCGGCGGGATGCCGGCCGCGTGCGCCACCTCGATCGCCTGGCCGACCGTCCTGGCGTCTTCGAGCGCGAAGAGCTTCTGGTTGACCGCCCGCGGATCGTGGGCGGTCCAGGCCAGGACGTGCAGCCGGCCGGGCCGCCCACCCGGCGGCTCCTCGCCCGGCGAGCGCGGCGGCCCCTGCGGCGCGGGCGGGCTCGGCTGAGCGTCGCTGCTGAGCTGGCTGAGCAGGCTCTCTACGCTGCGGCCGCCCAGGTCGAGCACCGGCCCCCAGACCGTCTGCGCCACGTCGAGCGCCACCGCGGGGCCGCCGCGCACACGGATGCGCTCGGCAATGTGCTCGAACCGCCGCGGCCCCAGGGGCGTGCGGTAGAGCTCGGGGTCTCACGGGTCGAGCTCGAGCTCGATCACGTCGGTGTTGTCGGCGAAGCTGTTGGTGAAGCCCCAGGCGACGTGGCCGTTGCTGCCCACCGCGATGCCGGGCGTGCCGGGCAGCGACACTCCGGCGACCCGCCGCGGCGTGCCGTCGGCCGCCTGCCAGAACAGCGCCGCGCGGTACCAGGTGTTGGGGACCCAGATTCCGAGGTGCATATCGTTGGCGAGCAGGGCGCGGCCGTCGGCGGTGTGAGCGCCGGAAACCGCCCAGCAGTTGCTGGCGCCCAGCCCCGGGAGCTCGTCCTGATCGTCAGGCGCGGCGGGCCGCCAGGCGCCAGGAACGCCCGCCGCTGCCGGACGCGACGGTCCGCGCAGCGCGGCGGCGCGTGCGGACGACCTCGAGTCGCCAGCGGCGTCCGCCCATGGCGCTCGCCCCGGCTGGCGCAGGTCGAAGACCTCGGGACCCGGAACGGGCGGCGTGCGCATCGGCTCGCCGAGGAGCGGCGCGTCCCATTCGGTGCCGACCGGCGCCAGGAACTCGAAGAGCGGCAGCGGCAGGCGGGCGCGGATCTCGCCGAGGATCGATTCGCCCAGCCCCTCGGCGTCGTTGAGGCCGAAGAACATGGCGTAAGTCGCGAGGTAGGAATCCTCGGGTTTCCAGGGCGCTGGCGGCAGGCGCAGCAGCAGGTACTCGAACGGCCTCTCGCCGAGCGCCGCGAGACCGGCGTTGACGCCGCGCGCGTAGGCTTCGCCCAGCGCCTGCTCGGCCGGAGAGGAGCGGGCCACGACCTGCCGGGCAACGCCGCGGAAGCGATGCAGCCGGTGCCGGCGGTCGACCGGAACGAGGCCCGGCCCGAGCAGCTCGGCCAGCTCGCCGGCCCCCACGCGGCGGAGCAGGTCCATCTGGAAGAAACGATCCTGGGCGTGCACGAAGCCCAAGGCCAGCGCCGCGTCGAGCCGGTCGGCGGCGTGGATCGACGGCACTCCAAGCGCGTCCCGCTCGACGGTGACCGGGGCGTGCAGGCCGGCCACCGCCAGCTTGCCCGCCAGGCGCGGCAGGCTGGCGCGCAGGCGGCCGCGCAGCCAGAGCGCTCCGATCCCGAGCGCCAGCGCCGCCACCGCGAGCAAGGCGAGCAGGAAGGCGAGCAGGTGCCGGCGCCGCCGCGGCATCTGCGCTTCGGCCGGCAGCCGGGAACCCTGGCGGGCGTTGGGCTGCAAAGCAGGGGGCAGGATCTGGCTCGGCAACGCTTCCCCTTCCGGCGCAGGCGGACCGGCGGCGCAGTGGCGGCGATTCTACTCACGAATGTCATCGCGGCCGAGCCTTCCTACCTGCCGCTCGTCGCGCTTAGAGAGTCCGTTGGCCGCGCAGCGGATAGACTGCGCTCGCCTATGGACGAGCCCAGGTTCCCGGATCTGCGGGCGTTCCTCGACCGGCTGCGGCGCGACGGCGACCTGGCGACGATCGCCGCGCCGGTCGACGCGCGCCTGGAGGCGGCGGAGATCCACCGGCGGGTGATCGCCGCCGGCGGCCCGGCGTTGCTGTTCACGCAGGTGCGGGGGGCGGAGCTGCCGCTGGTCACCAATCTCTTCGGCACCGTGCGGCGCGCCGAGCTGGCGTTCGGCTCCCGCCCGCAGCGCCTGATCCGCCGGCTGGCGCAGCTGGCCGAGACCCTGCTGCCGCCGACGCCGCGCAAGCTCTGGGGGGCGCGCGACCTGGCGCGCGAGGCGCTGCGGATCGGCGTCGACCGCCGGCGCAGCCGTGGCGGCTGGCGCGCGGGCCGGACGGCGCCGGTCGCCGAGGTGGTGAGCTCGGATGTGCGGCTCGACCGTCTGCCGGTGCTCACCACCTGGCCCGAAGACGGCGGTCCGTTCATCACCCTGCCGCTGGTCTACACCGAGCACCCGGCCGGCAAGGGGCACAACCTGGGCATGTACCGACTGCAGGTCCACGGCCCGCGCACGACCGGCATGCACTGGCAGATCGGCAAGGGGGGAGGTTTCCACTATGCGGTAGCCGAGGCGCGCGGGGAGGACCTCCCGGTCGCGGTGTGGCTCGGCGGTCCGCCGGCGCTGATCCTGGCGGCGGTGGCGCCGCTGCCCGAGAACGTTCCGGAGCTGATGCTCGCCTCGTTGATCGCCGGCCAGCGGCTGGAGCTCTGCACGACACCGGGCGGGCGCCCCGGGGGCTCCGAGCTTCCTGGGCTACCCGCGCTCCCGATGCCGGCGGCGGCCGAGATCGCCTTGGTAGGCCGGGTGCCGGCCGCGGTGCGGCGCCCCGAGGGTCCGTTCGGCGACCACTACGGCTACTACTCGCTGCGCCACGACTATCCGGTGTTCGAGATCGAGTGGATGGCCCGGCGGCGCGACGCGATCTATCCGGCGACCGTGGTGGGCAAGCCGCGGCAGGAGGACTTCTTCATCGGCGACCTGTTGCAGGAGCTGCTGTCGCCGCTCTTCCCGCTCGTGATGCCGGCGGTCGAAGCGCTCTGGTCCTATGGCGAGACCGGCTATCACTCGCTGGCCGCGGCGGTGGTCAAGCAGCGCTACCGGCGCGAGGCGATGGCATCGGCCTTCCGCATTCTCGGCGAGGGGCAGCTGTCGCTGACCAAGTTCCTGCTGGTGACCGACCGCCCGGTCGATCTCAAGGACTTCCGGGCGACGCTCGCCCATGTCCTCGAGCGGACGCGCCCCGAGACCGACCTCTACGTCTTCGCCAACCTGTCGATGGACACCCTGGACTACACCGGGCCGGTGGTCAACGAGGGCTCGAAGGGGGTCTGGCTGGGTTTGGGCGAACCGGTGCGCGAGCTGCCGCGCGAGTTCGCCCCCGGCGTCGAGACCCCGCCCGGCCTGACCGAGGCGCGGGTCTTCTGCCCCGGCTGCCTGGTGCTGGGCGGCCCGCCCTATGGCGACGACCCGGGTGCCGCGGCGCGCTTCGCCGCCCACCCGGCCTTTGCCGGCTGGCCGCTGCTGGTGCTCTCCGACGAGGCGCGCCGCGCGGCGGCGAGCGCCATCAACTTCCTGTGGACCACCTTCACCCGCTTCGAGCCCGCCGCCGACATCCATGCCGCGGCGGCCGAGGTGCGGCGCAACCATCTCGTCCGCAGGGCGCCGATCCTGATCGATGCGCGCCGCAAGCCCGGCTTCCCGGCCGAGCTGGCGTGCGATCCGCAGACCGCCGCGACCGTCAGCCGCCGGTGGCGCGAGTACTTTCCGGACGGCGGGGTGGAGATGGGCGATGCGGAGACCGCCCATCTCGACCGCGCTTGACGAGGGTGCTACTTCGCCGCCTTGGCGGCCGGCGGCAGGACCGAGAGGTCGAGCCGCAGCTTGGCGTTGTGCGAGTCGAAGCGCCGGGTGATGGCGAAGGCGCGGGCGAAGAGCGCCTGGCCCTCCTCGCCCAGCGCCGCCAGCGCCTTGGCATTGCTGGCGTAGTAGTCGGCCCCGTCGCGGGCGCCGACCTGGACCACGATCAGCGGCAGCTCGGGACCCGAAACCCCCTTGAACAGCCGGTAGCCGTCGGGGATGTTCTTCTTCTTGAACAGGGCGGTGAAGTCGCGCGCCACGCCGGCGGCCTCGTCTTCATGGCCGGGCATCACGTAGTAGTAATCGTAGTGAAAGAACACCAGCTCCTCGTCCTTCAGCCGCGGGTTGGCCGGCTTGTAGCCCAGGTCGGCGGGCTCGAAGGCGACGACCTCGCGCACCGACTCGACCGGCGCGAAGCCGCGCTTCCAGAGGTCCGTCCACTTGTCCATCCCCATGCTCTTGGCGATCGCCATCAAGGTCTGCTCGATGCCGCCGATGCCGTTCCAGTCCCTGATGCGCACGGCGTAGGTATAGACGAAGTTCTCGCTCGCCAGGGCGACGGCGCTGAAGTCGGACCCCGCGGGGCGGTGCTTCGCGGCCGCGGCCGCGAATTCCCTGGTCGCCGCTTCGTACTGCGCCACCATCGACGGCTTGACCGTCTCCTGGTGGAGCGACCAGAGCTGTCCCGGCGGCGGCTGGTCCTGCGCCAGGACGGCGGCGGACGGTAAGAGCCACGCGAGTGACGTGACGAGCAATGCCAGCTTTCTGATCATTCTTGCCTCCCTTTTATCGGGGCAGCGCCCCATTCATTTCATGCATCGATCGTGGATGGCTCGGCATCCATCGTTTGTGGCCACGTGCCCGCCGCCCGCCGCAGGTCGCCGCAGGCGGCTCGGCGGGCAGGCGCTCGGCCCGCTCTACTCCTGTCGCTCCGATACGGCAAAGGCTACCATATGGATCACCGTGGCAACTCCGCTAACCGGTCCGTCCAGCGACCCGAAGGCCTGAAGAGCCGGCGCTGCGCTGCCGGCAGGGAGTGGAAAATGTTCAAGAGATTTGTGGGGCTGCTCATCCTGGTGCCGCTGCTTGCCCGGTCGGCCGGTGCGGCGACCTTCTACCCGATCGACCGCAATCATTCGACGATCGGCTTCGCGGCGTCGGTCCTCAAGCTCAGCAAGGTCACCGGCAAGTTCGCGGACTTCAAGGGCTTCATCATCGTCCCGGACGCGCGCGACCTGACCACCTCTACGGTCGAGGTGACGATCCGCTCGACGAGCATCAGCACCGGCCTCCCCGACCGCGACCAGGACCTGCGCGGAGCCGGCTTCTTCGAGACCGAGAAGTATCCGGAAATCACCTTCAAGAGCAAGGCCATCCGCAGGAGCGCACCGCCGCCCAAGGCGGCCGGGAAGTCCGGCCCGAACTATGTCGTGGCCGGCACGTTCACCATGCACGGGGTGTCCCGTGAGCTCTCGATCCCGATGAACGTCGTCGCGGCGAAAGAGGTGCTTGCCGCCGAGGCCCACTTGACGTTGAACCGGCGGGACTACGGGATCTCGTGGAACCGGCTGATGGAGGATGGCGCCCAGTTCGTCGACGACGAGGTGGAGATCGATCTCTATCTGCTGACCAAGTCCGGCAAGCCGTACGAGCTGGGCACTCCGATCCCGGAGATGAAGCCGGGCAGATAGGCGCGAAGATCGCGCGCCGAGCCACTGCCGGGCAAGCTACAATCGCCGCTCTTCGCGCGCGCCGCGGGCGCGCGCAGAAGGGCAGCGGGGGAGGCCCCCAGGAGATGATCGAGATGATCGAGCGGTGGGTGGCGGTGGGAGCGGTCGCGCTGGCGTGCGGGGCGGCGCCGCTGCGTGCATGGGACGCGACCGGACACCGGGTGGTGGCGCGCATCGCCTGGGAGGCCATGCAGCCGGAGACGCGCGACAAGGTGGTCGCGGCTCTGGCCGCCGCGCCCGGTGACGCCGATCTGGCGAGCCTGCTGCCGCAGGATGGCCGGCCGCGCGCGCGGCGCCTACGCGAGCTCTTCGAGCTGGCCTCCACCTGGCCCGACATCGTGCGCGATCCGAAGTTCCCGGCGCGGCGGGGGAAGTACAACCAACCGACCTGGCACTACCTCGACTGGTACTGGGACCGCCCCGATCCTGCCGCCGCCCCGCGCGACCGCCTCGACCTGCCGAGCAACCCGCAAAACGTCGTCGAGCGGCTGCGTTTCCTTGCCGCCGCGCTCGCCGATCCGCACCTCGACCCCGGCCAGAAGGCGATCGACCTCGCCTGGGTGCTGCACCTGGTGGGCGACGTGCACATGCCGCTCCATTGCGCTTCGCGCGTCACCGCCGGAGAGCCGCATGGCGACCAGGGAGGCAACCTCTTTAAGCTCGGCCCCGAGATGAACCTGCACCGCTTCTGGGACGACATCCTGACCCTGACCTACCCCCGCCAGCCGGGCGAGGGCGACGAGCTCTACATCACCCGCATCGCCGCCGCCGTCACCGCCCATCAGCCGCCGGCCGCCAGCGCCGCGCGCCTCGACCTCAACCACTTCGAAGCCTGGGCCAACGACGGCTACGACCTGGCGAAGACCGTCGTCTACGCCCCGCCGCTGACCCGCGGCCACGCCCCGGGCGCCGACTACCAGGCGCTCGCCTACCGCACCGCCGAGCCGGCGATCGCGCTGGCCGGCTACCGGCTGGCGGGTCTCCTGGAGCGGGTCTTCGGCAACTGAACCGGAGGGTCAGTCGTCGAGCAGGCCGTGCTCGCGTAGCCAGGCGGAGTTGAGTTTCGAGAGGTAACGCTCGCCGGAGTCGGGGAAGAGAGTGACGACAAGGGCGTCGTCTGGGAGCGCTTCGGCGACGCGGCGGGCGCCGGAGGCCGCCGCGCCGCCCGACGAGCCGACGAAGATCGACTCCTTGCGCGCCAGCTCCATGGTCGCCCGGTAGGCGGTCTTGTCGTCGACGGGGATCATCTCGTCGATGTAGTCCCACCAGACGCAGGCGGGCAGGAAGTCCTCGCCGATGCCGTCGATCAGGTACTGGTGGATCTCCTCGGGGGGCGGCAGCTTGCCGTGCTGCTGGTAGTAGACGTAGACGCTGCCGATGGTGTCGACGCCGATCACCTTGATCGCGGGGTTCTGCTCCTTGAGGTACTTCGCGGTGCCGCTGATCGTGCCGCCGGTGCCCACGCCTACCACCCAGTGGGTGATCCGCCCTTCGGTCTGGCGCCAGATCTCCGGGCCGGTCGTGGCGTAGTGGGCCTCGGGGTTGGCCTGGTTGTAGTACTGGTAAGGGAGGTAGGCGCCCTCCTCGTCGCGCAGCCGCTCCGCCACCTTGTAGTAGGAGCGCGGATCGCCGGCAGCGACGTTGGTCGGGCAGGTGATGACCGTGGCTCCCAGCGCTTCGAGGAGCGCCACCTTCTCGTTGGGGATCTTGTCCGCGGCGGTGCAGATCAGCCGGTAGCCGCGCAGGTTGGCGGCCATGGCCAGACCGACGCCGGTGTTGCCTGAGGTCGGCTCGACGATCGTCCCTCCCGGGCGCAGCAGCCCGGCTTGCTCGCCGGCCTCGATCATGGCGATGCCGATCCGGTCCTTGACGCTGCCTCCCGGGTTGAAGTACTCGATCTTGGCGGCCAGCGCGGCTCCCCGAGGATGGAAGCGGCGCAGCCTCACGAGAGGGGTATTGCCCAGCGTCTCCAGGATGTTGTCGTAGATCGAGATTGGCATGGGGTCGCTTCCGGCCGACACTCGAGCGAGAAGGCGGCTCTCGCGCACGCGTGTCGCGGTCTGGTCGAATCGGGTCAAACGAGGTCGAAGCGCGGCCGGCGGGTCGCCGCCGGCCCGGGCGCGCGGATGCTAGCACAGCGGCGCCTGAAGGAGAGGAGGGAGGGCGGCGTGGCGGAAATCACGAGGCCGGCCCTCGCGGGTCTCGTTCGGGCTTGAGCCGCCCCCGACTGTATGCTACAAGAGCATGGAGGATCTGACGCCGAGAACGAGCCATGACGCTAAGGAACTTGCGCCTCCTCCCCCTGGTCTTCGTCGCCATGGCCTGTCTCGTCGCCTTGCCGCCACGGCTGGCCGCCGGGCGCGGGCGGACGGCAGAGCGCGAGGCGGGCGCGCCCCCTGCTTCCGATCCTACTGCAGCCGCCATCGCGGCAGACCTCGATCGTCCCGACCTTCCGGCAGGCCTCGACCGGCCGGAGGCGGCGGCGGAGGACTTCCGTCGCAGGCGCGCGCCGGTCGGGGAGACGGCGGTGCCGGTCGAGCGCTACCTGGCGGCGCTGGCGCGGATGGGCGCGATGCCGCGCCACTCGACCCGCGATGGCCGCTCCGTGCCGGCACCGGCAGGGGAGATGCGGCGCGGGGCCGCACGACTCGCGGCTGCCGGCGCCCTCGGCGCTTGGACGTCCCTCGGCCCGGGCAACGTCGGCGGTCGCACGCGCGCGCTGCTCATCGACCCGGTGCGGCCGCGCATCATGTACGCCGCCGGGGTCTCGGGCGGCGTCTTCAAGAGCACCGACCGGGGCGCCAGCTGGACGGCGCTGACCGATCTGCTCCCCAACCTCGCGGTCAGCTCGCTCGCCATGGACCCGGCCGATCACCGGGTGATCTTCGCCGGCACCGGCGAGGGCTTCGGCAACGGCGACGCGGCCCGCGGGCTGGGGATCTGGAAGACCGGCGATGGTGGCGCCAGCTGGAGGCAGCTCTCCGGCACCGCGAGCAGCGACTTCTACTACGTCAACAAGCTGGCGGTCAGCCCCGGCGACAGCAACCGCATCTTCGCCGCGACCGGCAGCGGCGTCTGGCGGAGCGCCGACGGCGGCGTCACCTGGCAGCAGGTGCTGCAGCCCGACCTGGTGGGTGGCTGTCTCGACCTCGTGCTGCGCGGCGACCAGCAGCCGGACGACGTCGTCTTCGCTTCCTGCGGCAATGGCGGGCTGTCCGGGCTGCCCGGCCCTGGCGCGACGGTCTACCGCAGCCTGCGGGCGCAGCTCGACGGCCCGGCCGGCGCCTGGCAGCCGGTGCTGCACGAGGACGGCATGGGCCGCACCTCGCTTGCCATCGCGCCCTCGGCCCAGAACGTCGTCTACGCCCTTTCCGCAAGCAGCAGCGACGGTCCTGGCGGCGTGTACAGGCAGAGCCTCTATGCGGTTTTCCGCTCGCTGGCGGGAGGCGATCCGGGGAGCTGGCGGGCGCGCGTCCGCAACACCGATCCCGACCAGCTCGCTATCCTGCTGCTGAGCAATCCGTACCACGCCGTCGCTCAGCAGTGCGGCTTCGCGACGGTGCCGGGAGTCTTCGGCCGCGGCTGGTATGCCAACACGATCGCCGTCGATCCCGCCGACCCCAGGCAGGTGTGGGTGGGCGGAGTCGATCTCTTCCGCTCCGACGATGGCGGCCGGCACTGGGGACTCGCCTCCTACTGGTGGGTTCATGGCACCGCGGACAGCGCGCGGGTCGACGACCGCTACGTTCCCGCCTACGCCCACGCCGATCAGCACGTGATCGCCTTCCATCCGCGCTACAACGGCACCACCAACCGGATCTTGTACGTGGGCAACGACGGCGGCATCTTCGCGGCGCTCGACGCGCGCGCGCCGGTGGGGCGCGGGCCGGGGGCTGCCTGCTCGCCGGCGGCGACCGCAATGACATGGATCGCTCTCGATCACGGCTACGGCGTGACCCAGATCTATCATGGGGTGCCCTTTCCCGGCGGCACCGCCTACCTTGCGGCCAGCCAGGACAACGGGTTGCTGCTGGGGCGCGACGCGGCGGGTCCCGATGGCTGGCAGGCACTGCAGGGCGAGGACCGGACCCGCGCCATCGTCGATCCCGACGACACCAGCATCCTCTATTCGGAGTCGTTCAGCGGCCACATCGCCAAGTCGGTCGACGGCGGCGTGACCTTCTTGGACGCGAGCGCCAAGCTGCGCGCCGACGCGGCCGGGTTCTTCCTCGACCATGCGCCGGTGGTGCTCGACCCCAACGACAGCCGCCGGCTGTGGATCGGGGGAGCCGAGATGTGGCGCTCGGACGACCAGGCGGCCAGCTGGACCCAGGCGAGCTCCAACCTCACGCTGAAGGACGGCACCTTCGTGGCGGCCAGCGCTCTGGCGGTCGCCCCCGGGAGCTCCGACCTCGTCCTCGCCGGGATGTCGAACGGGGCGGTCCTCGCCACCAGCGCGGGGCGCAGCACCGGCGCCGCGACGGTCTGGTCACGCTCAATGCCGCAGGCCGGCTTCGTCTCCGCGGTGGCCTTCGATCCCGAGAACCTGCAGGTCGCCTATGCGACCTACTCGAATTTCGGCCTGCCCCACGTCTGGAAGAGCGCCGACGGCGGCCGCAGCTGGACGGCGATCGACGGCTCCGGGCCGACCGGCCTTCCCGACGTCCCGGTGCACACGATCGTCGTCGATCCTCGGCACGGCGAGCGGCTCTACGTAGGCACCGATATGGGGGTATTCGTGTCCACCGACGGCGGTGCCAACTGGGCAGTCGAGAACACCGGCTTCGCCAATGTGATCACCACCACCCTGGCGCTCGCCACCGGCGCCGGCGGCGAGGTCGACCTCTTCGCCTTCACCTACGGGCGCGGCGTATTCAAGGTGCGGCTGCCGGCGGATTGAGCGTCATCCCGGGACGAGGCCGGCGTCTTCCGGCAGAGGCTCGTCTTGCGTCCCACCGGTGGTGCCGATCCCGAGGGATGCCGCAGCTTTCGCCTGTTGCGGCACTTCCGGCAGGTCGGAAACGGCGCTGCGATGTGGCGGTAGAGGCCTACTCGAAGCATCTATCGGATCGCCCCCCGCAATCCCCGCGAGTCCCCTTCCCGGTTGTCGGAAGCCGCCGGGTCCCGACCTCCGGGAAGTGCCGCACGTCCATCACCGGACGTGCGGCCTACCCGGCGGCGCCGGGGGGGAAGGGGACGCCCCCTCCCCTGGCGCCCGGACCAATTTCGCTCTTAGCCGTCCCAGTCCCAGAAGAAGTCGCGGTTGGTCAGGGTCGGCTCCTCCTCCTGCGGCTCGCCGGGGGCTTCGCCGGGGCTGCCCGCGCCGGGGCCGGCGCGGTGGATGAAGGCGAGCTGCTCTTCGAGGTCGTCGGTCTCGCGCTCCCAGTAGTCGGGGGTCCCGAAGTGGGGCCAGGCGGCGGGAAAGGCGGGATCGTGCCAGCGGCGGGCGAGCCAGGCGGCGTAGTGAACGATGCGCAGGCCGCGCAGCGGCTCGACCAGGGCGAGCGTCGCGCGGTCGAAGGCGCGGAACTGCTCGTAGCCCTCGACGAAGATCGCGCGCTGCGCGATGGCCTCGGGGTCGCGCCCGGGCAGCGCCAGCCAGAGGTCCTGCACCGCCGGGCCGATCACCATGTCGTCGAAGTCGAGGATGCGCAGGAGGCCGTCGCGGAAGAGGATGTTGCCCAGGTGGAGATCGCCATGGATGCGGTGGGTGGCGACTCCCGCGAGGCCGCGGTCGGCGGCATCGGCGATGGCCAGAGCGGCGTCGAGGTATCGCTTGCGCAGGTGGCGCGGCAGTGTGTCGTGAGCGTCGAGCCAGGCGACGTCCTCGCGCACGTAGGTGTCGCCGCCGAGGCGCACTCGATGGGAGGCGGGGCGGCGCGCGCCGACGTTGTGCAGGCGTCCGGCCAGCATCCCCAGCCGCCGCACCGCCGCATCGTCGAGCTCGTCGGGGGCGCGGCCGCCGCGGCGCTCGGCCAGGCAGTAGAAGATGTTGTCGATGCGCCGCAGGGTGCCGCCGCCGGGAAACGGGCGCATGCCGCAGACCGGGAGCTCCTCGTCCTCGAGGTCGTGCAGGAACTGGTGCTCTTCGAGGATCTGCTCCTCGCTCCAGCGCCCCGGGCGGTAGAACTTGGCCACCATCCGAGTGCGGTCCTCGAGCTCGATCTCATAGACCCGGTTCTCGAACGAGTTGAGCGGGTAGCAGACCGGGTTGCACCGCAGGCCGGCCCTCTCGACCGCGGCCCACACCTTTTCAGGGGTGAGCGCCAGGAAAAGGTCGGTCTCGGGCGGCAGGTCCATGACGCACGGCGCGAGCTGGGCTGGGCTAGGCGATCCGCTCTTCGCCCGCGTAGACGTTGAATCGGCCGTCGCGCAGGAACCCGACAAGGGTCAGGCCAAGCTCGTGCGCCAGCTCAACGGCCAGGCTGCTGGGCGCGCCCACGGCGGCGAGCACCGGGATCCCCGCGGCGAGCGCTTTCTGCACCAGCTCGAAGCTGGCGCGGCCGCTGACCAGGAGCAGCCGGTCAGAGGCCGGCAGCGCGCCGTCCAGGAGCAGCGTGCCGATCAGCTTGTCGAGGGCGTTGTGCCGGCCGACGTCCTCATGTTGCAGCAGGAGTCGGCCGGTGGCGTCGAAGAGCCCGGAGGCGTGCAGGCCGCCGGTGCGCGAGAAGACCGGCTGCGCCCGGCGCAGGGTCTCGGGCAGGCCGATCAGAACCTCGCGCGCGATCCGCTCGCGGCCCACGGGCGCCGCCGGGCAGACGCTGCGCACCAGATCGATCGACGTCTTGCCGCAAACTCCGCAGCTCGAGGTGGTATAGACGTTGCGGCTGAAGCGCTGCGGATCGAAGGGGACTCCCGGCTCGAGGTGGACTTCGACGACGTTCTGCTCGCCGGTCTCCTGGCAGTAGGCGATGCTCCAGATCGCCTGCCGCTCGGCGACGATCCCCTCGCTGAAGAAGAAGCCGGCCGCGAGCGCGAAGTCGTGGCCCGGGGTGCGCATGGTCACCGCAACGCTGTGGCGGACCCGGCGCCCTCCCTCCTCGACGGTGACCCGCATCTCGAGCGGCTCTTCGGCGGCCAGCAGGTCGGTCCGCCGCTCGATCTTGCCGCCCTCGTAGGCCGCGACGGACGCCCGCACGGTCGCTCCCGCCGGGGCTCGTACGCTCCGCGCGCCCGGCAAGATCGCACCGCTCATGGAGGGCTGCCCCAGATGGCTGCTCCGCATGCTGAAAAGGATGCTAGCACGCGGGTGCCGGGCGGCGGCAGCTAGCCGTCCTCGCCGGCGGGGCCGGGTGGAGGGGAGGGTTGGTGATCGCTCGGCTTGCCCTGGGCCGTGGTTCTATGGTAGAGAAGCGGGCAGGTCGCAATACGCAATAAAGGGAGGAGCATGCACGTCCGTCGCAGGAGCCTGCTCCAGCTATCCGCTTTGAGACGCCCGTTGGCGGCGGGGCGTCCTTCTTTGCTTGTCACCTCCGGCGCGCTCCGCCAGGCGCTCCAGCAGACGCAGGATTTTCGCGAATCGTTGGTCTCCGCAAGTCTCGAGGGAGGTTGAGCGATGAATCTCAGCAGAAGGGATTTCCTGAAAGTCGGCACGATTGGGGGTGTGACCGCCACGGTCTTCGGCTTCGACCTGGCTCCCGCCTACGCCCAGCTGCGGGAGCTGAAGATCGCGCGCGCCACCGAGACTCGCTCCACCTGCCCGTACTGCTCGGTCAGCTGCGGCGTGATCATCTACACGCTGGGCGACAAGGCGAAGAACGTCACTCCCCAGGTGATCCACGTCGAGGGCGACCCGGACCATCCGATCAACCGCGGCACGCTCTGCCCCAAGGGCGCTTCCCTCGAGCAGGACATCCTGAACCCGCGCCGCCTCGTGAAGCCCCAGGTCCGCCGGCCGGGCTCCGATCACTGGGAGGACATTCCCTGGGACACCGCCGTCGACGAGATCGGCCACTGGGTCAAGAAGAGCCGCGACGAGTCGTTCGTCGACAAGGACTCCCAGGGGCGGACGGTCAACCGTTGCGAGGGGATCGCCTGGATCGGCGGCTGCACCGACACCAACGAGTTCAACTACCTGGTCGTCAAGTCCATGCGCAGCCTGGGGGTCTGCTACCTGGAGAACCAGGCCCGGGTCTGACATGGCCCCACGGTCTCAAGTTTGGGACCATCATTCGGACGCGGGGCGATGACCAATGGCTACACCGACATCAAGAACACCGACATGATGTTGATCATGGGTGGCAATCCTGCCGAGAACCACCCATGTGGCTTCAAGTGGGCGATCGAGGCCAAGAAGGTTCGCAACGCCAAGATGATCGTGGTCGATCCGCGCTTCACCCGCACGGCGGCCACCGCGGACCTCTTCTTGCAGATCCGCGTGGGAGCGGACATTGCTTTCCTGGGCGCGATGGTCCGTTATGCCATCGAGAACAACAGGATCGCCAAGGATTACCTGGTCAACTACACCAACGCCGCCTTCATCGTCAAGGAAGGCTTCAAGCTGCCGGAGGACGGACTGTACTCGGGGTTCAATCCCGCCACCAATTCCTACGACAAGGCCACCTGGAACTACGAGGAGGGCGGCAACGTGACGGGCGCGGCAACCGCCGGCGCCGCGCTCGCTCCGGTCGCCGCGGCCGCTCCGGCCGCCGCCGCGGCCCAGGCAGGCCCCGCCACCGCTCCGGTCGCCGCGCC
>DASZZP010000033.1:0-29004 GCA_035544875.1 Thermoanaerobaculia bacterium
TCGAGAGTCTTCCGTTCTTCTGCTGTCAGGATGACGTGGAATGGGCTAGTCCTCGGCATAGGAAGGTAATCCTCCTGATGCCGGAGGGTATCATGAACTGACCAGAAATACGTCATCGTATTTAGGAACACCAGTACTAAGTCTCCGGGCGCCGAGCCGGAGAACCGCGATGATCGAGATCCTGCAGGACTTGCGACAGGCTACACGCACGCTGAGCCGGAGCCCTGGGCTCACCGCGGCAGCGGTTCTCACACTCGCGCTCGGGATCGGAGCCAGTTCCGGGATCGCGGCCATCGTCAAGGGCGTCCTGCTGCGTCCGCTTCCCTATTCCGCCGCGGACCGGATCGTCATGATCTGGAGCCGCTGGCGCGACTTCGACAAGACCTGGGTCTCCGAGGCCGAGGCTCGCACCTATCGCCTCCAGGCGGCAGGCTTCGCCGACATCGCTCTGTTCACCCAGGACAGCGTGAACCTCGCCGGCGACCAGGCGCCGGAGCGCGTTGCCGGCGCTGCGGTGACTCCCAACCTGCTCGGCGTGCTCGGCGTCCAGCCCCTGCTCGGGCGCGGTTTCACCGCTTACGAAGGTCGCTCTGGCCGGGGACAGGTAGTGCTCCTGGCCGAGGGGCTGTGGCGCCGGCGTTTCGGCGCCGATCGTCACCTCATCGGCTCGGCCATCGAGGTCAATGGAGAGCGCAAGACTGTTGTCGGGGTGATGCCGCAGGACTTCAAGCTACCGCTCGACTTCAACACCGAAGCCCCCTCGGAGGTCTGGTGGCCGTTGGCCCCTGAGAAGGAAGGCGCCGGCATGCCGCCCAACGGCGGGTCGCACGGCTACTATGCGGTCGGGCGGTTGCGGGCGGGGATCACCGCCCAGGCGGCGGGCGCCCAGCTGCGCGCCATCGCCGGCCGCTTGACCAGCGAAGGCATCTACGCGCGGGACTGGCACTTCCAGCCGCTGGTAGTGCCGGTCTTCGACGAGATCCTCGGCTCTCTGCGGCGGGCGCTGACGGTGCTGATGGTCGCGGTCGGCAGCCTCATCCTGATCGCCTGCGGCAACGTCGCGAACCTCCTGCTCGCCCACGGCAACGGGCGGCGCAAGGAGTTCGCGCTCCGGGTGGCGCTGGGGGCGCGGCGGGGAAGTCTGGTACGACGGCTGCTCGCCGAGAGCTTCGTGCTGGCGGCGCTTGGCGGCATCGGGGGCCTGGGGTTGGCCTTTCTCGGCGTCAAGGGGCTGTTGGTCCTCCATCCGGAGGCGATCCCGCGCCTCGAGGAGGTCCAGCTCGACGGCGGGATCGCAACCTTCGCCTTTCTTCTTTCCGGACTCACCGCTTGCCTGTTCGGGATCCTGCCCGCCCTGCGGCTGTCCAACGTGCAGATGAGGGAGAGCATCGCGGGCGGCCGATCGCTCGGGCAGAGCCGCACGCTCCGCCAGCTCCAGGGGATGCTGGTGGCGGCCGAGGTCGCACTGTCGCTGGTCCTGGTGCTGGCGGCGGGTCTGATGATCCGCTCGGTCTCGGGCCTGCTGCGGGTCGACACCGGACTTCGAGTGGAGAATGTGCTCACCGCGAGGCTGGCGCTGCCCGCATCGTCGTACGCCGGCGCCGCCGCGGTGGCAGGATTCTACGACCGGCTCCTGGCACGGCTTCGGGTGTTGCCCGGCATCGCGGCGGCGGGAGCCGCCCGCTACCTTCCTCTTGCTTCTCAGCTCGGAGACTGGGGCCTGGTCGTCGAAGGGTATCAGCCGCCTCCCAGCCAAAACGCCCGCGGCGACTGGCAAGCCGTCACGCCCGGCTACTTCGAAGCGATGGGCATGGCGCTCCGTGGCGGCCGGTTCTTCACCCTGGCCGACGGCGCGGCGAACGCGCCGGTGATCGTCATCAGCGAAGCCATGGCGCGCAAGTTCTGGCCCGGCCGGAATGCGCTGGGCCGCCGGATCCAAGTGGGAATTGGCCGCCGGTCGCCGTGGAGCACGGTGGTGGGCATCGTCGGCGAGGTGCGCCACAATGGAATCACCGCCGCCGGGAGCGGAATCTTGTATCTGCCGCAAGCACAGGCAGCGGCCTCGCTCGGCTTTGCGCCGAGCGAAATGACGCTGGTATTGAAAACCAATCGCGATCCCGGGCGGCTGATCCCGCCGCTCCGCGCGGTGATCCGCAAGCTCGACCCAAAGCTGCCGCTCGGAGAGGTGCGCACCCTCGAAGCGGTCTTTTCCGGCGCGGTGTCCGTGTCGCGCTTCACCATGCTCTTTCTCATCGCCTGTTCGCTGCTCGCTCTCACACTCGCCGCGGTCGGCGTCTACGCGGTCGTCGGTTACGCGGTCGGTTTGAGGACGCAAGAGATCGGAGTGCGCATGGCGCTCGGAGCGCGGCGCTGGCAGGTCGTCGCGCTGGTGGTCCGCCAAGGTCTAGGTTGGATCGGACTCGGCCTGCTCGCCGGCTGCGCCACGGCCCTCGGCGCAACCCGGTTGTTGGTTGGGCTGCTCTACGGCGTCGGCGAGCGCGACCCGCTGACCTTCGCCGGTGTCGCAGGCGTGCTGCTGATGGTGGCGCTCGCCGCCTCATTTCTTCCCGCGCGGCGCGCCGCCGGGGTCAACCCCGTCTCTGCCCTCAACCACTCGTAACCGGCGTAGCCACAGACCGGCGCTGGTCGCGGGCCACTGCGGCCTCGAAGGCGATCGCATTTCCCGGGGCCAGCCGGCGAAGCTGGCGGTCTGGGCCGCCGACTAGCCCGCAGTCTCGCCGCCGTGGTACTCTCGTAGACCTCCGAGGGCGCAGAGGCGAATTGAGCCGTGCAGTTGTCTGCAGGCGAACCGATTCTCATCGTGAAGCTGGAGGTTCTCGTGCAACACGAAAAGGACGCAGAGAGCGGGCAGCAACAACCCTCGGCGAAAGGCATCGGGCGCCGTGAGTTTCTGGCCATGGGGTCGCTGCTGGCGGTGGCGCCGTGGTTCGAGCGCCTGGCAGCCGCGGCACCGGAGGCGGCGTCCGAGGCCGCGGCAGTGCAGAAACCGGCATCGCTCGGCTACCTCGAAGGGAGTGACCTGATCGGCAATCTCCGGTCGCTGCCGTCCGATCTGCGCAAGCTCACCGTGACCAGCCGCGGCGGGACTTACACCGCCGGGCGGCGGATCGTTCCCGCCGCCGATCTCACCTCAGGCGACCCGGCACTGGTGGGCCTGCCGGTGCGGATGACCGTGCACGGCCTCTACCCGCCTGCCCCGTCCGCCGCGATCCCGGTTGCCGCGCGGCCGCGCTCTGTCGACCTCGACGTCTTCATCCCCTGTCCCGAGATGGGGCTCACCGCCACCGCGCGCTACCAGGCGTGGAGCTACCGCCGTCTGCCAGCCGAGAACCACAGCGCCAGGGTGAGCTTCCTGGTATGGCCCGACTGGGTCGCCGTCCTCGCCCTGACGGCGCGCGTGGTGCCGGCCGATCCCAGGGCGCGCCCGTTGCTGCTGCACGCTTCCTTCACCCCGGGCGGCGATCCCGGCCGGCCCAAGCTGCTACACGGCGTCTATCTGCTCGGCCTCACCCCGGACGCCTGGGCCGACGAGGTGGATCTGCCGGACAATCCCGCCAGGGTGCCGGCGGATCTGCTCTCGGTGCTGATCTCCCTGTCGCCCGAAGGCGTGCGGATCGGCAACGGCAAGTAGGCCTCGCGGGAGGCGGCGCTCAGCCTCGTCTCACCACAGAGCTGTCTATTGCTCGGCGCCGCCCGATGCGGCGGCCACTGGCGCCCTGAGCAGCTGGCAGGCCTGGCGCCATACAGGCGGCAGGCGCCCTCAGAGGGCCTGCCGCTGGCGCCGGATCGCGATCAGCAGGTAGCGAATGCGCGCCGTCAGGTCGACCGCCGCGGCATGGAAGGCGCGGACCCTGGTTTCCTCGTCACCTTCCACTGCCGAGGGGTCGGGGATGCTCCAGTGGATGCGCTCGGGGTCGCCCGGGAACACCGGGCAGCTCTCGCTCGCCCGATCGCACACCGTCACCACGTAGTCGAATGGCTGGTCCACGAACAGGTCCATCGACTTCGAGCGCTGCTGGCTGATGTCGATCCGCATCGCCGCCATCTCCTGGATCGCGAGCGGATGGACCCGAGTCGCCTCGGTGCCGGCGCTCGCGACCTCGACCTCCCCGCCGCTCAAGAGCCGCAGGATGCCCTCGGCCATCTGGGAGCGGGCGCTATTGTGGGTGCACAGGAACAGCACCCGCACGCGCGGCCCCTCGGCCGTCCACTCATTCGAGCCTGCCTTTCCCGTCTCCGCCAGGCCGGGGTGCAGCTGCTCGCCAGCCGTGAAGAAGAGATCGCGGCAACGCTGGATATCGATGCTGTAGTAGACGTCGCGCCGGTCCGCGGCGCTCCGGCGCTCGCGCACCAGGGCGTGCTCGCGCAGCCGCCGCAGATGGTACGACAGCAGGTTCTGGGGCTGGCGGATGAGGCCCACGAGTTCCTGACCGCGGCGGTCGCTGCGCGCCAGCTCTTCGAGCAGCTGCCAGCGCACCTGATTGGCCAGCAGCTTCAAAAACGGGGGAACGGCGACTGATGTAGTAGTCTCCATTGCTTGAATCTATTTTGAACGGTTGGCGAAGGCAAGCCCTCGACCCGTGCTGGGGCTTCTCCGCGGGCGCCTCACATGGTCCTCATCTGCGCCTCACCGCGCGCTCACCTTCCCGCCATTGCCCGGGCGGCGGCGCTCCGCCAAGCTCGGCGTTGAAGGAGGAGAGCGCCATGGACGGTCTCTACCAGGATCTCCGCTACGGCCTGCGGGGGCTCGCCAGGAACCCGGGATTCACGCTGGCGGCGCTGCTGACGCTGAGCGTCGGGATCGGCGCCAACAGTGCGATCTTCAGCGTCGTCGAGGCGGTGCTCCTGCGCCCGCTGCCCTTCGCCGCTCCCAACCGCCTGGTCACCGTCTGGGAGACCAACCCCGGGCAGGGGCGCGACCACGACCGCCCCTCGCCTGGCAACGTGGCCGACTGGCGCCGCCGCAGCCGCGCCTTTTCGGGCCTGGCGGTGTTTCACCCCGGGACGGCGACCTTGCGCGACGAGCAGGGCCCCGCCGCCGTTTCGGCGGTCAAGGTGAGCCCCGATTTCTTTCAGCTGCTCGGCGTCGAGGCCGCGCTCGGGCAGGCCTTTCGCAGCCCCGAGGTCTCCGGCGCGGCCTACAACCTGGCCGAGCAGTACCTGAGCGGCGACCGCGTCGCAGTGCTCTCCGACGCCCTCTGGCGGCGGCGCTTCGGCTCCGATCCTGCGATCGCCGGCAAGTCGATCTCGCTCGACGGCCTCCCCTGGCGGGTCGCCGCTGTGATGCCGCCTGGCTTCGCCATGCCCCCCGAGGAGGACGGCCTCTGGGTGGCGTGGGACATCCCCCGCACCTTCGCCAACTTCGCCGGCGGGCCGCCGCGCGACTTCCGCTTCGTGCACGTGCTCGGGCGCCTCGCGCCGGGCGTCAGCCGCGAGCGCGCCGATGCGGATCTCGCCTCCCTGGCCACCACCCTGGCGGCGGAGCACCCCAAGGAGAACCGCGGCTGGAGCGCGCGCACGGTGCCGCTGCACGACGAGCTCGTCGGCTCCGCCCGCCAGGGTCTGCTGGTGCTCTTCGGCGCCACCGCCCTGGTCTTGCTGCTGGCCTGCGTCAATGTGGCGGGGCTGCAGATCGCCCGCCTCGCCGCGCGCCAGCGCGAGCTCGCGGTGCGCCTCGCCCTCGGCGCCACCGCTTGGCGTCTGCAGCGCCAGATGGTGACCGAGAGCCTCGTCCTCGCCCTTGCCGGAGGCGGCCTGGGGCTCGCCGGCGGCCAGCGGGCGGTCGACGGTCTGCTCGCCCTCCAGCCGGCGGGGCTGGCCGGCTTGGAGCAGGTCGAGCTCAATCCGCGCGTGCTCGCCTTCACCTTCGTCATCGCCTGCCTGGCGGCGCTCGCGGCCGGCCTGGCGCCGGCGCTGCGCGGCGAGGCGCCGGCCTCGCGGCTGGGCGGGGGCAGGAGCAAGAGCGCCGTGCCCGGTGCCAGCGGAGGGGCCGGGCTGCGGCGCGCGCTGGTGATCGGCGAGCTGGCGATGGCGGTCGTATTGCTGGTTGGGGCCGGCCTCTTCGCGCGCAGCTTCGCGACCCTCCGCGCCGTCGACCCCGGCTTCCGCCCCGAGAACCTGCTGGTGATGCGCATCGCGCTGGACAACGCCTCCTACAAGCACGCCGCGCAGTCCGAAGCCTTCTATCGCGCGCTGATCGCGCGCCTGGAAGCCCTGCCCGGCGTGCGCTCGGCCGGGGCGGTCACCGCCCTGCCGATGAGCCCGGTGGGCATCGATTTCGACCGCCCGTTCTGGCGCCAAGGGGAGGCCGACCCGGGCGGCGCGGCGCTCAAGGCAGACATCCGCATGGCCACCCCCCGCTACTTCCAGACCATGGGGATGCGCATCCTCGAGGGGAGGGCGTTCAGCGCCGCCGATCGCAAGGGCTCGCCGCCGGTGGTGGTCGTCAACCAGACGCTGGCGCGCCAGGTGTGGCCGGGAGGCCGCGCGGTCGGGCGGCAAGTCGTGATCGACTACCAGAGAGGCCCCTATCCCTATGAGGTGGTGGGGATCGTCAACGACACCCGCTTTCATGGCCTGCGCAGCACGCCGCGGCCCGAGATCTTCATACCGCACGCCCAGAACCCCTACCTGGCGACCAATGTGGTGATCCACACCGCCGGCAATCCGCGCCGGCTGGTCAATGCCGCGCGCCGCGAGGTGGCAGCGGTCGATCGCGCCCAGCCGGTGCACAGCGTGGTGACCATGGAGGAGCTGGTCGCCGGCTCGCTCGCCGCCGATCGCTTCGCCGCCCTGCTGCTCGCCGTGCTGGGCGGTGTGGCGCTGCTGCTCGCCGGCACCGGCGTATTCGGCCTGCTGTCGTACCTGGTCAGCCGCCGCACCCCGGAGATCGGGTTGCGGGTCGCCTTGGGAGCCCGGCGCCGCGACGTCCTGGGCATGGTGCTGCGCGAGTCGCTGGCGATGGCCCTGCTCGGCGCCCTCGCCGGCATCGCTCTCGCCCTCGCCCTCGGACCGGTCGTCGGGCACCTGCTCTACGGCATCCGCGTCACCGACCCCTGGACGCTCGGCGGCGTCGCGGCCTTCCTCGCGGTGCTCGCGCTCGCCGCGGCCTACCTGCCGGCGCGTCACGCCCTGCAGATCGAGCCTACCGCGGCGCTGCGCGGCGAGTGACTGACTGGATGGGAGCCTTCGCGCTCGCCAGGCATCGACATCCAGGCGTCGGGCGCAGTGTCGAGCTCTTTCCGCAGCCAGTCCGAGCGCGCGCGCCCCTACCGATCTGCGGGTCTGACCGTCTGGCGCACCGCCAGAGCCAGGTCGCGACTGAAGTCGTCGAGCACCAGGCTGAGCGCCGCCACCGCCGCCGCATGGTGGGCGCCGTGCGCCGGCGCCTTGCCGTCCCCCGCGCTGTCCTCGGCGCCGAGCGGGCGCTCCAGAATGGATGTGCCGCCGCGCAGCACCCGTTGACCGTGGGCGTCGCGGAGGGTCCAGTGGGCCACCAGGCGTGCGGTCCTGGACGACCTGTCGGGCTCGAAATGCTCGATTTCGATCGCCAGCACCCCGTCCAGCCGCGTCGTGCTGTACCAGGGCAAGCGCACGACGCCCTGCGGCCCCAGACGGGCGCTGAGATCCGCCGCCAGCACTCGCGTCAAGCTTGGGCCCAGGGGCTCCGCCCAGCGCGCGGTGGTCGAGAAGCGCAGCTCGTTGGGGGCGATGCGGGTTGCCAGCTCGGGCCGTTCGAGGTAAGCGGGGAAGCCGATCTCGGCGAGCCCGATGGCCAGCGCCGGCCCGCCTTCCCGCGTCGCCGCCGGCGGAGCGGGGAAAGGGGTGAGAGCGCCGGGGGAGGCAGGAGCGGCCGCTACGGGTACGCCGGGCGCTGCCGCGGCGGAGGTGGCGGGGAGGTCCTGGGCGGCGTACGGAGTCAGGAAGAAAAACCGCGACGGATCGGACCGTGGCGAGAAGGTCGAGCAGCCGGCCAGGGCGCAGCCGCCGAGGAAGACGAGCAGGGGACGGCACGAGAGTGCGTTCATTGGGGCTCCGCCGAAGCAGGCCGTCCGAGCACCAGGGAGCTCGGGTTGCGTTGCAGGTACTCGGCGAGCTCGCGGACCGAGCGGGCGGCGGCGGCGGTTTCTCCCAAGGTGCGCAGGAGCTCGTGCGAGATAGGCGAACCGGGCTCGATCTGGACTCGCACGGCCGCGAGGGTCGTCTGCACGTCCTCGATCGCGGCGTCGGCGCGGGCGATCGCCGCCTCCGCACGGACCACCGTCTGCCGCGTCTGCTCCGACGTGCTGACCAGGCTGGTGGCCAGCGGCCCGACCCGCTGCTCGAGGCGGCTCGCAGTCTGATCGAGGCCGGCCATGGCCCGATCCGCGTTCCGCAGGGTGGTGCCGACCGCCACCAGGTCGCGCCGGATCTCGGGCGATTCGACGAGGTTGCGGACGCCGTCCAGCGCCACGGTGGCGGAACGCACCAGCGCCGGCAGGTTGGCGCGTTTCAGCTGATTGAGCAACTCCTCGACGGTCAAGCCGGCGCGCTCCAGGGTGTTGGGGATGGTCGGGATCTCCCGGTATCTGTAGTCGGCCGGCTGGACGAAGCGGGCCGGGATCTCGGGGTGGAAGTCAAGCTCGACAAACAGCTGCCCGGTGAGCAGGCTCTGGCTCTCGAGCTCGGCGCGCAGGCCGCGCTCGACGAAGTTGTGGAATACGACCGGGTCCTCGAGATCGAGAGGGCCGCCCTTGCGCATCACCTTGTCCATATCGACGTCCACGAACACCGGGATGTTGGCTTCGCTCATCTCGGGCCGATCGAGGTTGAGCAGGATGCGCGACACCGCGCCGACCTCGACGCCCTTGAACTTGACCGGTGCGCCGACGTTCAAGCCTTCCACGCTGGTGGGGAAATAGAGCACGAACGGGATGGCGTGCCGGAACAGCTTGCCGGAGCCCAGCACACCCACGGCGATCGCCGCGAGGGTTACGCCCCCGAGGACGAAGGCGCCGATCAGCTTGGGATTGGGCCTGTTATTCAAAGGTTCACCTCCGCGGTGGCTGCATCGCGTTCCCGGTTGAGGAATCGCTGGACCTTCTCCGGCCCGTGATCGCGCAGTTCTGCGGGGGAGCCAGTCGCGAGGAGGCCGTGGCTCTCGGCGTCAAGGAAGATCGCCTTGCTGCCGATGGCGAAGATGCTCGCCAGCTCGTGCGTGACCACCACCACCGTGGCGCCCAGGCTGTCGCGCATCTCCAGGATGAGATCGTCCAGCCGCCGCGAGCTGAACGGATCGAGGCCCGCGGATGGCTCGTCGAAGAAGAGCAGCTCCGGATCGAGCGCGATGGCGCGCGCCAGCCCCGCCCGCTTCTGCATACCACCGCTGATCTCCGATGGATAGTAATCCTCGAAGCCGCGCAGGCCGACAAGAGCGAGCTTGAGCGCCGCAAGCTCGCGGATCTCAGCCGGCGGCAGGTTGGTGTACTGCTCCAGCACCAGGGCGACGTTTTCGGCCAGCGTCATCGAGCTCCACAGGGCGCCGCCCTGGTAGAGCACCCCCACCCGCCGCAGCATCTCCTGGCGGCGTTCGAGGCTGGCGCCGGAGAAGCTCTCGGCGCCGAAGAAGATCTCACCCTCCCCCGGCCCGGGCGTCTTGAGCCCGAGGAGGTAGCGCAGCAGCGTACTCTTGCCGCTGCCGCTGCCGCCCATGAGGATGAACACGTCGCCCCGCAGGACCGTGAAGTCGAGGCTGCGCATGAGCACCCGTTCGCCATAGGACAGGGTGAGATTGCGCACGGTCAGGTGCGACTGCGGGTCGATTCCGGCGGCGGATGCGGCGGGGGACGGCACGGGGGCGGGACCGCGCATCAGATTCCGAGGATGTAGAAGAGGACCGCGAAGAGTCCGCAGGCGCTGATGATGTAGACGATGCCGGTGACGACGGCGGACGTCACCGCCTGGCCCACCGCGGCGGAGCTGCTACCGGCGGCCAGCCCGCGAAGACAGGCCGAAATCGCCACCAGGATGCCATAGACGAACGCCTTCAGCACGCCGATGCCGACACTGGTGACATTGACGGCCCGCACCGTCTCGTGCCAGTACGTCACCACCGAGAGGTGGAGCAGACCCGTCCCCACCACCGCTCCGCCGACGATGCCGAGGAAATCGGCATAGAGGCAGAGCAGCGGCATCATCAGGCAGAGCGCCAGCAGGCGCGGCAGCACCAGGAACTCGATCGGTGAGATGCCGAGCGTGTCGAGGGCATCGATCTCCTGCGTCACCTTCATGGTGCCCAGCTGCGCGGCGAACGCCGCGCCGGTGCGGCCCGCCATCACGATGCCAGTCATCATCGCCCCCATCTCCCGCACCATGGCGATGCCCACCAGGTCGGCAACGTAGATCGAGGCGCCGAAGCGCTCCAGCTGCACCGCCCCGACAAACGCCAGGATGAGGCCAACCAGGAAGCTGATCAGGCTGACGATCCCCAGCGCCCCCGCCCCCGACTGCTGAACTACCAAAAAGAAATCGACCCGGCGGTAGCGCGCCCTGCCGCGCAGCAGCCGGCCAAAGGCCAGCGTCACCTCGCCGACGAAGCCGAGGAAATCTCCCCCCTCCCGCGCCGCGCGCAGCGCGGCCTCGCCTACCCGCCGAAGCACCGAAGACGGCGCCACGGCCACGGGCGCATCCATCTTCTCCGGCACCGCCTCCGCTAGCGCCAGCAGATGGCGCACCCCGGCAGGCAACCCCGCCCGGTCCACCACCACCCCCTGCCGCGCGCAGATCTCCGTCACCTCCAGGACGAAGATCAAAAGCGAGCTGTCCCAAGCCCCCAACTCGCTGCTGTCGAATCCCAGCCGCCTCGCTCCCACCCGCCCCACCTCCGCCCCCACCTCCCCCGCCTCCGGCCGCCACCCCCGCAGATGCCAGACCCCGCCCAGCGTCGTTACCAAGACCCCCGGCGCCGACTCCTTGAGCAAGACCCTCCCCACTTCCCCAGACGCAGAGCCGCCCGGCAAGGCCGGTCCGGTCCTTCGAGGGGAAGTGGGCATGCGTTCCTGCCGTTGGCCCCCAGCTGACTGAAGTGGTCGCCTTGGTGCTACCTCCTTCGTGTTGAGCTGGGCTTCTGTCTTTCCCTTCCCAGAGTGTACATGACCTCGCCGTCGGGGCTCTGGGAGCTCGCCAGGAGCCGCCCTCGAAGATCCGGCCCTCCGGCGTCTTCGGCGCGTCTCGGCCTCACTGCTCGTTACGGAACCTGACCGTCGCGAAGATTCCCAGCGCGACGAAAAGCACCAAGAACACGAGCTGCGTCACCTTGAAGGGCGGCTCGGTTTGCGTAGGCGCCATCGCTTTCAGCGCCGGCACCTTGAGGAAGAGTTGAACGATCAAGACGAAGACATTCAGATAGAGGGCAATCACGGCAGTGATCGTGTAGGTGCGACGCCAGGCGCCCTCGAGGTGATGGCCGTAGCGCGCCAAGATCGCAACGGCGAGCGCCAACCCCGAGACGATGCCGGCTCCATGCGATGGCAGAAACTTGTGGAACGGGAAGAAGAACCCGGTCACTGTCGTTGCCGCTGTGCTGCCGAGAAAGACCGCTGTCCAGCCATCGAGTCGCCTCGACGTCAGCAGCCCGAACAGCACGACGAATCCCGAGAAGATACCGACCAAGCTCAACGCGACGTGCGCGATGGTAAGAATCCTCAAGATCATGATACGCCCTCCTTTCTTTCCACAAGTGGCGAGTTTACTACCTCGTCTTGTTCGACGCTGGGAGGGACTGGAACGGCGAATGACTTCACCAATGAAGAGCCGAGGAAGCGGACTCGGCCGAGCCGGAGCCATCCGCGCGGCGATCAGGCGGGGCGGGGGCGCAGGGCGGCGAGGCGGCGAATGGCGGCGATGCCGCAGGCCGGTCCGAGGGCGAGGATCGGAAAGGCCCAGCGCCAGCCGAGGCGGGCGGCGATCGGCGGCAGCAGCTGGATCGACAGCGTGGTGAGCAGGAAGCCGAGAGAGGTCTGCACGGTGAGCGCGGTGCCCACCGCGTGCGGCGGCACCGCTTCGGTGACCAGGGCGCTGAACTGGGCGCTGTCGGCGATCACGAAGAATCCCCAGACCCAGGCGAGCAGGGTCACCGCCCAGAGGCTCGCCCCGAACAGCGCGCCGATCGCCAGCGCGCAGCTGCCGCTGGCGGCGAGCGCCAGGATGACCAGGCGCTCGCGCCCGGTGCGGTCGGCCACCAGCCCGCCCCAGATGCAGCCGGCGCCGCCCACGGCGATGGTGCCGAAGGCAGCCAGGGAGACCGCCTCCGAGGAGGTGCCGCCGTGCCGCGCCGCGCTCGCCGCGAGGAAGACCGGGATCCAGGTCCAGAAGGAATAGAGCTCGAACATGTGGCCGAGGTAGCCGCCGGTCGCCAGACGGAAGCGGCGCAAGCGGGCGACCTCCGCGACCAGCCCCCAGGAGAAGGGGCGCGGCGGAAAGGGATAAGGGCCGTCGCGATAGCCCGCCGCGATGAGCAGCGCCGCCAGGGCGGCGCCCGCCGAGGCGCTGAGCACCACGGCGGCGATGCCGGCGCCGCGGAGCGCATGCACCAGATAGGGAGTCGCCTTGCCGACCGTCAGTGCGCCGACCACGGTGCCGATCGCCAGGCCGCGGCGAGCGCGAAACCAGGTCGCAACCATCTTCATCGCCGGCGGATAGACGCCGGCAAGAAAGAACCCGGTCGCAAAGCGGCAGGCGAGAGCGGTCCGGCTGCCGGGGGCCAGCAGCAGCGCGCCATTGGCCAGTGCGCCGAGGGTCGCGCAGGCCGCGAACAGGGTCCGGGCGGCGACGATGTCGGCTAGGTTGAGGACCGCCGCCGAGGCCGTCCCGGCGACGAAGCCGAGCTGGACCACGGTGGTGAGCCAGGCGGCTTGCGAGGTGTCGAGGCCCCAGACAGCCGCGAGCTGGGGGGCCACGGCGCTCGCCGCGAACCAGAGCGACATCCCGAGCAGCTCGGCGGCGGCGAGCAGCGCCAGCATGCGCCAGCGCGCCGGATCGGCGTCCAGCACGGGCGCCGTGCCAGGCGGGCCGCCCGTCCGGCTATGGCCGGGCGGCACTCCTCGGAAGTCGGGAACGGCGGCGCCGGGCTGAGTCGCGGTCGGACCGGCCTGGGAATCGTCGCGCACGGGAGCGCTCATTCTAACCTCGGCCTAGGGGCGAGCCTGGCCCGCAGCGCCGGCGGAGCGGCGGAGCTGGCCGCCCGACCTCGTTGGAGTGAACATCTCGCCTAGGGCTCCAGTCCCGAAGCCCGGCGTACGCCAGCGCCCTCGCGGGGCCCCCAAGGTCCCTCGCCGTTCTCGGACTCCGACCTGCAGGGAGTGCCGGCAATGATAGATCTGCCGGCCTCCGGGCAAACCAGCATTTGACGCCTGGCCGCCAAGGAGAAGATGAGCCGGAGAAAGCGCAGCAGAACCGGGGGACGGTTCAGAAGAGCTCAAGGAGGGAGTGGAGAGGGGGGCGGAGTGACGGAGCGGACCGCACGAGAATGAACGGGGCCGCTGGCCGATGTCGCTGGCTCGATGTGGTGCGCGTGGAGAGTCAGCGGCGGGTCAGCGGCCCCAAGCTTGTCACTCGATAGATCGGCGACGCATCACCGCCAATGGTCAAATGGTCAGTAGCCGCCGTTGTAGCCGCGATTGTAGTAGCCGCGATTGTAGTAGCCGCGGTGGTAGTAGCCCTGGTGGTAGTAGCGGTGGCGCCAGTAGCCGTGGATGAAGACCCGCTGATGGCCGTGCCACGTCCAGCGCGGCCCCACCCAGATGGCGCCGGCGTAGGGCGGCGCCGCCCAGCGGCCGGGCGCCCACGCGTAACCCCCGCCTGGGTAGTAGTCATAGGCGGCCGGCACCCAGACGTAGCCAGGGTAGGGCGCGCCGACGCCGACGCTCACCGACCACGAGCCGCCGGCGAAGCTGGCGAGCGGTGCGCAGACCAGGAGCGCCATGGCGAGAGCCATCGAGGTTCGGAGCAGCTTGCCTTTGCGAGTGGTCATGATTCGTTACCTCCTCTGGCGGTGGAGCGGGCGGGACCACTTCTCGCTTCTCGCGTCCGGGGAGCTCCAGGCCTCGCCCCCGTTCGGCCTCTCGAGCGGCAGGCGCGCGAGGTGCTCGATTCGAGGGGTGCGGCCACTTGCCACTTGCTCTGAATTGCAAGGGAAATACCACCTTTTCCCCCTGCTGGCCTTGCCGCCAGGCCACGCGGATGTCCTCGGCCGATGACTCGGCTGTCCCCCGGTTTGGCCGCGGCCCGCGGCGGTCAGCGGTGGGACGGGGGCGAGGGGGGCGAAGGGATGGACCGCCTCGCCGCTCAGCGGGCGAGCGCTCGGGCGAGGAACTCGACCATTGCCGCCAGCGCCGCCGGCCGCCGCTGATGGTGCGGCGTGTGGCCGCAGCCGGGCACGATCACCGACTCGACGGCCCCTCCGGCCTGGGTCTCGATCGCCCGCACCTGCGCCACCGTCCCAAAGTCGTCTTGCTTCCCCTGGACCACCAGGATCGGGCAGGCGACGGCGGGCAGCAGCGGCTCGATATTCCAGTCCCGAAACTCGGGGCTGAGCCAGACCTCCGCCCAGCGCGCGAAGCAGCGGCCGGCGTTGGCGCCATGAACCCGCGCCATGCGCTCCGCGAGCGCCGACGGCGGGTACTCGGCGCGCATCCGGGCAATGCGCTGTACGCACAGCGGCTCGACGAAGCTGTGCGGCGCCTCGGCGATGAGCGCCCGCACCCGCCCGCCGGCCGCCCCGGGGCCGGCGGCGAAGATCAGCGCGATCGATGCGCCATCGCTGTGCCCGACCAGCACCGCCTCGCCGACCCCGGCGGCCGCGAGCAGCTCGGGCAGCACGACCAGCGCCTCGTCGTGCATGAACCGCGGCGACAGCGGCGCGGCGACCGCCTCCGAGCCGCCGTATCCCGCCCGGCTGTAAACCAGGGCGCCGCACCCCAGAGAGCCCGCCAGCAGGCGCGGGAAATCGCGCCAGGTCTCGACGCACCCCAGCCCGTCGTGCAGGAAGACCAGCGCCGGCGCCCGGCTCGGCGGCGGCCCGACCCACTCGTATTCCAGCCGCCGGCCGCCCGCCACCACCTGTTGCCGCCGGGACACGCCCCATCCTATGTCGGGCCCTTGCGGTCGCGGCCAGAGAGCGGCGAGCGCGGGCCAAGCCGGCCCGGAAAAGGGGCGCGGGCCAAGCCGGCCGGGGCGAGCGCTATGATGCGCGGCAGCCGCGCCCCAGAGCGCGCCGAGGCCGGCCTGCAAAACGAGGAGGAATCCCTTGTCGCCGTGGAAAGGCTCACAGCTCGCGGGCGGCCTCGCCGCCCTCGCGATGTTCCTGGCGGCGGCGGCGCAGCTCGCCGGCCAGGAGAAGGTCGTCATCCAGTACGATTGCATTCCCAACTACGCCAACTGGGGCGGCGTCACTGCCCAGTATCAGAAGTCGAGCGGCGTGCGCGTGCCGCCGGACATGAAGGGCAGCTCCGCCACCATGGCGGCGCTCGAAGCCGAGAAAGCCAACCCGCAAGCCGACGTGGCTTATTACTCGGGGGCGATTGGCTATCAGGCCGCCGGCAAGGGGCTGCATGAGCCCTACCGGCCCAAGGGCTGGGAGAAGATACCGGCCGGCTTGAAGGATCCCGCCGGCAAGTGGTTCACCGTCCATACCGGTCACATCGCGATCCTGGTGAATACGGCGGCCCTCAAGGGCAGGCCGGTGCCGCGCTCGTTTGCCGATCTGCTCAAGCCCGACTACAAAGGCATGGTGGTCTACGACAACCCGACGATCCAGGGCACCGGCTTCACTTTCGTCTACGGCGTCAACGCGCTGCTGGGCGGGGCCGCCGACCAGAACGCGGGCTTCGCGTACCTGAAGAAGCTCGACGCCAACATCCTGAACTACGCCAAGGAAAACAGCTACAACGACGTGTTGCGGGGCGAGATCCCGATCTGGATCAACGCCGACGGCAATGGTCTCAAGATGAAGTGGGTCGACAAGGCGCCGGTGGAAGTCGTGATCGCGGCGGAAGGAACGATCACGATGCCGCTGGTCATGGCTCTGGTCAAGGGCGCGCCGCACCGCGACGAGGCCAAGAGATACCTCGACTGGCTGCTCGGCGACGACGCGCAGCGCATGATGGCCGAGTCATTCTTCGTGCCCGTCGTGAAGGTCCAGCTCTCGCCCGCCCTGGAGAAGAGATTCCTCCCCGCCGAGGCGTACAAGAAAGCGCTCGTCTTGCCGCTCGACGAGATGGCTGCCAGGGCCGACTCCACCAAGCGGCGCTGGCTCAAGGAGATCGCACGACCGCAATGAGGAAGGCGCGCGGGCTCGACTCGGGCGGCGCCGCGCAGCACGTCCGCCCCGCGCCCGCGCCGGCCACCGCGGCGAGCGGCGCGCCATCGCTCGGCAGGGCGTGGAAGGTCGACAGCCATTCGCGGTCGCGCGGGCGGCCCGAGGGCTGACCGGTGCGCCGCCGTCTCGCCCTGTTGCCGCTCGCGGCGCTGCTCTTCGCGCTGCTGGTCTGGCCGTTCGTGCATCTCGCGGTCGAGAGCGTGCTGCCAAGGGGCGGCATCCTCGACGCCGGCGGCGGCCCCGGCGGCCACCGGCCAGGCTTCTCGCTCGCCAACTACGGGCAGATCGTGCGCGATCCGCTCTACCGGGGCGAGGCGATCCACTCCCTGGTGTTGAGCGTGGCCGTAGCAGCGGCCTCGATCGTCCTCTGTCTCGCTCCCGCCTGGGTCCTGGTGCGCCGCGAGTTCTTCGGCAAGCGCCTGCTGCGCGCCCTGCTCACCCTGCCGATGTCGTTCTCCGGCATCATCGTCGGATTCCTGGGGGTGATCATGCTGGGCCGCATCGGCTTCGTGCCGCGGCTGCTCGAGCGCCTGACCGGACGGGACTATCTGGCTGGCGCCGCCTACCAGTTGACCGGCCTGGTCATCGCCTATGTGTACTTCGAGATCCCGCGCGCCACGCTGGCGCTCGAATCGTCGCTGCGCAAGTTCGACTTCCGGCTCCTGGCGGCGTCGGCGACGCTCGGCGCCGGGCGCTGGCAGCGTCTGCGCTACGTGCTGCTGCCCGGCCTCTGGCCCGCCCTGCTCTCGACCTTCGCGGTCACCTTCTGCGTCTCGATGGGCTCTTTCGGCGTGGCCCTCATCCTGGCGAAGCGGTTCTCGGTATTGCCGCTCGAGATCTACCAACAGCTCACCGGCTTCCTCAACAGCGGCCTCGCGGCGGCGATGGGGGTCGCCCTGGTGGCGGTCTCCTTCACCGTCAACTACGGCCTGCGCGCCGTCGCCGAGCGGCGCAGGGGTGCCGATGGCTAGCGCCGGTCTGCGGCGCCTGCGGCGCTGGCGCGACGACGGCCTCCTGTACGGCATGTACGGCGTCACGGCCGCGCTCGCCATCGTCGTGGTCCTGCCGGTGGCGGTCGTCGTCGCGGGCTCGTGCCTGGACACCTCGTTTCTCGGCCTGTCGAGCGAGCAATGGGTGAGCGGCGGCAGGGACCGGGTGAGCTTCAAGTGGTTCCTCTACGTGATCGAGCTCTACGGCGGAACCATGCTCTTCAGCCTGCGCCTGGCGCTGCTCTCGGTCGGGGTGTGCCTCGGGGCAGGCGTGACTGCCGCCTACGTGCTGGTGCGGCGGCCATTCCGCGGTAGCCGGCTGCTCGAGGAGATCGTTCTCCTGCCGCTCTCGCTGCCGGGAATCGGCATGTCGGTGGCGCTCATTCAAGCCTGGAGCGTGGTGCGCGGGCAGTGGTGGCTGATCCTGGGCGGGCACCTGCTCTATACGCTGCCGTTCATGGTCCGCGCCGTGACCAACACCCTGCGCAGCTTCGACGTGGCGCGCCTGGAGGCCGCGGCTCGAACCCTCGGCGCCGGGACCTGGCAGCGCGCAACGTGGGTCGTCCTGCCCAATCTGCGCCATGCCATGGTCGTCGGGTCGCTGCTCGTCTTCGCCATCTCGTGGGGGGAGTTCAACGTCAGCTTCCTGCTCAATACGCCGCTCCACCAGACCTTCCCCGCCGCGCTCTACGCCACCTACACCGCCAACAGCTTCCAGGTGTCGAGCGCCGCCACGGTCCTGTTCCTGGCCGTGGTGGTGCCGGCGCTGGTGGCCATCCAGCTGGCCGGGGGGCGGGACCTGGTCGAGCAAGGAGTCTGAGCTCTTGGCCGAGCTCGAAGCGCAGGGCCTGCGCAAGTCGTATGGCGGCCGCGCCGCGGTCGAGGACTTCTCGCAGCGCTTCGCCGACGGCCGCATCACGACGATCGTGGGCCCCAGCGGCTCGGGCAAGACGACGACCCTGTGGATGCTTGCCGGCCTCATCGCCCCCGAGGCCGGCACGGTGCGGCTCGACGGCAGCGACCTCGCCGGGGTGCCTGCGGAGCGCCGGGGCATCGGCATGGTGTTCCAGGACTACGCGCTCTTCCCCCACCTCTCGGTGCGGGAGAACGTGGAGTTCGGCCTGCGAGTGCGCGGCCTGGCGCGGGCGGCGCGCCGGCGGCGGGCCGAAGAGACGATGGCCCTGGTCAGGCTCCTGCCGCATGCCGACCGCCCGGTGCAGCGCCTTTCCGGCGGCGAGCAGCAGCGCGTCGCGCTGGCGCGGGCGCTGGCATTCCAGCCCGGCGTGCTGCTCCTCGATGAGCCGCTCTCGGCGCTCGACGCCAAGCTGCGCGAGGAGCTGCGCGGGGAGCTCTTTTCCCTCCTGCACGGTCTCGCGATCACCACCATCTATGTCACTCACGACCAGGTCGAGGCGATGAGCCTCGGGGAGCGGCTGATCGTGATGCACGGCGGACGGATCGAGCAGGCGGGGCCGCCGCTCGAGGTCTACCGCCGGCCCGCCAACCCGCTGGTGGCGCGCTTCCTGGGCGCGGCCAACATCCTGCCGGCGGAGTGCGTCATGGCGGGCGGCGGCAGGCCGCGGCTCGTGCTGTCGTTCGCCAATCTCGAGGCGCCGGCCGGCGCCAGGCCAGGCGCCTGCTGGGTGATGATCCGCCCCGAGGACATGGTGCTGGCGGCCAACGGCGAGGGGCACTTTCATGCCGCTCTGGAGTCGGCCCTCTTCCTGGGCAACCAGCTGCGCTTGCAGCTGCGCGCGGGCGGCCAGGCGCTCCTACTCGACGTCGACAACGACGCGGCGCTGGCACCCGCCGCCACCCTGGCGGTGCGGGTCAAGAGCGAGAAGATCTCGGTCTGGCCGCGGGAGGGCTAGCCCTGGGCTAGGGCTGGCGGCTGAAAGCTGACCAGGTCTCCGGATTCTATGGCCCGCGCAGGGCGACGGTGTCGGCGACGCTGGCCATCGTGCCTTGCGGGTTCAAGTAGGTCTTGCTCCGGCCGGTCTGGGTGTCTGTGACAGTGAGGGTGTACTCCACGTCCGACAGGGCGCCGTAGAAGACCCAGAAGTCGTTGTTGATGGAGCGGCCGTCGAGGATCTTCACCACGAGCTCCACGTTCGAAGAGCTGAAGAACCAGAAGTACCCCGTGTCGCCGGTCAGAGGCACGCCGGCGCCGATGCCGGTGCCGGTACTCGTCCGCCAGGAAACGCGGACCCGGAATCGACTGCCAAGGCAGAGATCCCCAGGCCTCGCGGCGCACGAGCCGGTTGGAGGCGGCGGCGGGGCGACCACCGGCGGAACGGGGGGAGAGTCTCCCCTCCCTAGGAAGGCTGACGTGTCCGCGACGCTGGCCATGTGGCCCTGGGGGTTCACGTAAGCCTTGACGGCTCCGGTCACGGTGTCGGTCACGGTCAGCGTGTATTTCACGTCGGAAAGGGCGCCATAGAAGACCCAGAAGCGATTGTTGAGCGAACGGCCGTCGAGGACCTTGACGATGAGCTCGGCGTTGGCAGGACCAAAGAACCAAAAGTAGCCGGTATCGCCCGAAAGGGCGATCGGGTGGCCTTCGCCACGCTCGCCCGTCGAGAGCTCCCATTGCGCCTGCACGTGGAAGCGATCGTTTGACAGGCACAGCGTAGAATCCGACGTGCATCGGGGCGCCTCTATGGTGGCCGAATCCACGGTCACGCCGTCCACGACCAGCGCGTAGCTGCCGGGGGCCGCACCTTCGATCAGACCGTCGTGCCGTTGCAGCGGCGCGCCGTTGAGCGTCGCGGCACCTCCCGTCCACGCGTAGGCCAGGAAGGGCGCAGACCGCGACGACGGCGAGCCTGCCGCCGGGATCGCCTTGAGCGATCCTGCGACCGGAGCGGTCGCGAGCGCCTGGTTGGCGACGGTCGACTTGACGGTGGAAGGGCCGCCGCTACGGCTCACGACCAGGCTGTTCAGGCCCCCGACGTTGAAACCGCTCCGGCTGGGATCGGCGAACGTGTCGACGTAGACTCGGTCGCCGAATGTCGTGCTGAAGAAGCCGTTGGCGTCGTATTGGACGGTATTGACGGGGCTCGCGCCTCCGAAATCGAAATCCCACACTGGCAATCCGACGTTCTGGCTGAAGGTCGTCTCCGACACGACGCCGTTGGCGTCGCCCGAGCCGACGTGAAGCTGACCCGCTCGCGACGGGCTGAAATAGAGCGCCGCGCCATGGGAGAGATTGATCGGCTCGGCCACCCCCGGACTGACCTCGTTGGCGATGAAGCGGGAGCCGCCGATCTGGACGTTCGAGGCCCCGGCGAAGATCGCACCACCTGAGGAGTCAGCCGTGTTGCCGGCGAAAGTCGTCCGCGAGATGTGCGCATCCGATTCGCCGGCCAGGAAGATCCCGCCGCCGCTGCCATTGCCGACGGCATCCGAGTCCAGTACCAGCGAGTCGTCCATTGTCAGCGCGACCAGCGAGCCGTTGATGGCCCCGCCCGCTCCTCCTCCGACGGTGGGGCTCTGTTGGATATCGCAATCGTGGAACACCGAGCCGGTGATCTGCACCGGCGCCCGATTCGTGTCCAACGTGCCATTCGGGGTGAGCCCGCCCAGGCCGTAGAGGTGGTTCTCGTCGCCGCCGGCGAGGATGCAGCCGCCCGCGTTGGCGACGGGACCGCCGCCCGCATGGCGGCCCTGCAGGAGCGAGCCCGCCACGGTTACCCCAGCCGGGCGGGGGTTCTGGCCGCCCGCGGTCGTGGCATCGACGAAATCGTTCGAGAGTGCGCAAATGGCCCCGCCGACGGACTCGTCCGCGCCCGTAATGTTGCCCCTGTTACCCTGGAACGTGGAGCCAGAAACGTTGATGAGCGCGCGGTAGCTATTGAGGGCGCCGCCGAACTGCGCCTCGTTGTCGAGGAAGCGCGAGTCCTTGACGTCCAGGGTGGCCTGATCCTCCACGTGGATCGCGCCGCCGGTGGGATCTCCGGGCGGCGGACAACACGGCTGCGGCGCGATGATGTTGGCCTGAAATGTGGAGCGGGCGATGGACACGCTGGAGTGCGGCGTCGTCGGGGTGGTGGTCCAGGTACCGAAGGCGAAGATCGCGCCGCCCACCCAACCGGCTTGGTTGCCTTGGAACAAGGCGTCCGACACGCGCAGCGTTCCATCGATCACGTTGATCGCGCCGCCGTGCGAGGTCGGATCATGATCCGGCAGATTGACGTGGTTGTCGATGAAGGTGCCTCCGAGCACCTCCACGTTGGACACGTAAATCATCATGGCGCCGCCGGCGATAGGAGAGCTGTTGCCGGTGAAGCCGCAGCCAATGAAGCTGGCATCGGAGCCGGTGCGGACCTTGACGCCACCGCCGTCGGCGCCCTTGGCCCCGACGTTGTTCTCGAAGCGGCAGCCGACGAAGCGGGCCTCGCCCGCGTCGACGGTGACCCCGGGCGAGGTGGCCGATGACCCTCCTCCACCGTTGCGGAAGATCAGGTTTTCGAAGACGATCAGCCCGCCGCGGGAGCGCGCGGAGTTGCGCAGCACGAACACCGGATGGTTGCCACCACCGTCAAGAGCAACGGTGGCGCCCAATGCGGCGCGAATCGTGAAGCCCTTGCCAGGGTTCGAGACTCTGAAGCCCGATGCCGGTGCGGCGTAAGTTGCCGCGGCGAGCTCGATGATTCCCCCATTCACGACCTGCGAGATGGCTTGGTCGAGAGTGGGGACATCTTGCGGCACCCGCAGCACGCCGCTCGCCGCGACCGCCTCACCGGCGCTGATCTCCGGCGGTCGCTCCGACGTACGGGCAGGAGCAGCACTCGCAGCCGCGAGGGCCAACGTGAAGAGCAGGATCGGCGACCACCACCAAGAAAAGCGCTTCTGTCGCGACGAGAGGTGGAGCTGGGCAATGTAGACTCTGCGTACCATCGATCTCCGCCTCGTCTGAAACGGTGCATATCTCGTGCCGTTTGACCATCGTCTCCGGCACCGTCAGCGCGAAGCAGCCGAACGTCTGGATCACCGACGGCGCCGCCTGGCGCAAGGAAGTCACCGTAACTCCCTAAGGGTCCGGAGATCCTCCGCCAGCAGCGCCGGGCGTCGTGCTCGCAGCCGACGCTCTCACCGGGCCGGCGGCAGCGCCCGCAATGCAGCCTTTCGCTAGTGTCCCGCCCGCGGCAGCAGGGGCTCGATCGCGGCGGCGAGGGCGGCGTAGGTCATGCGCGTCGGCGCAAAGAGCCGCACGATCCCCCGCGTGTCAATCAGGACGAAGGTCGGGGTCGCCGAGGCGCCGTAGCGGACCAGCGCGTCGGCGTCTACCGGCACAGGCAGGTCGGCCATCTTGTACTCCTCGCGGAGCACACGGGAGATCTCGGCCCTCTCCTCAGCCGGGGTCGCCTTGACTCCGTCGTGCTCAAAGCCCCACAGGCGGGTCGGCGCGACGACGGAGAGCCCGCGCGGCCCGAATCGCGCGCGCACCTCCGCCACGGTGGGCGCCGAGGCCCGACAATCGCCACAACCCGCCGCCCACAGGAACAGCAGCACCGGCCGGCCACGAAGGCTCGCCAGAGTGGGCGGCACCGTCCCGACGTGCTCGGCGACCGACCAGGGTGGCGCGGGCTGGCCCACCAGCTCGAGGCGGTTGACGTTCTTCCACAGACGGGAGCGAAATGCGGGGTCGGTCGAGAGCTTCTCGGCATCGTGGAAGAAGCGGACTCCGGCCGCGGCACCCTGCCGTTCGGCGAGGATGCGCCCTTCGACCTCGATCGCCGCCCCCAGTGCGGTCAAGGTCTCCGGGCTGGGCTCGGCAATCGCGGCGCGCACTTCGGCGGCAAAGACAAGCGCGCGGTCTTTCTCGCCGAGCATCCAGGCGCCGCGAGCGAGCCACGCACGGGCGTCGATCCAGGTCGCGTCGCTCCCGAAATCGCGCCGCCAGTCGTCGGTCCACGCCTCGGCACTGGCGAGGTCCGCGGCAGAGAGCTTGAAGCGGACGATGCGCACCAGATCGGGCCTGGCGGGCGCGCCTGCGCCTGGCGCCGCCGTGGCCGGGGCGGCGGCCGACAGCGAGCTGGCGGCACCGCCAACCATCGCGGCGCAGCCCAGTGCGATCAGGAAACCACGAAGCACGACGCGACCCATGCTCAGTCCTCCCGAGACTTCATCCACAGTCGGAGAATCCGACGCTCGATTGTAGGCGTTCGCTCGAGCAGTAGCGACAGGCCATCGGCCGACGTAAAGGTCGGTGTTCTAGCATGGTGCTCGAAGCCCTGGCGGTGCATCTCCGACAGCCATCTCCTCCTCGCTGGAATGCAGTCGGCATCGACGAGCACATCCACACCCTCCGTGAAGGCCGGGATTGCGTCGCTCACTCCAGCGCTTCCCCGAGCCGCAGGCGCAACACCTCCAGCCATCGCCGGCGCCCCTCGACATCGATTTCGCCGCTGCGCGTCAGGAGTTCGAGGTAGACGTCCCCGCCGGCGCCGAACTCCTCATGCCAGGCGCGAACCTGCGCTGCCACCGCGTCGAGGGCTTGCAGAGCGGCGTCGATCCAGGCGGCGCGCTCGGCCGAAGCGAGGACGCCGAGAAAGCGGGCGCGCGAGCGGAGAGGATCGTAGCTCACGGTGACGGCCTCCGCCGGGAGAGGCGGCCCGAGCCAGCGTCGGAGGGTCCGCACCCCGCCGGCCGTCACCTGGTACTCCCGCCGCAAACGGCGGCCGGTGCTCGCCACTCTCGAGGCCAGCAGTCCCTCCCGCTCCAGCCGCCGCACCAGCGGATAGATGGCACCCGCGCTCGCCGACCACTGCGTCGAGGGCGAGCGGGCCATGTGCGCCCGCACGTCGTAGGGCGAGCACCACCCGCGCTGCCAGATCAGGCCCAGCACGAAGCACTCGAGCTCCGTGCGGTCTGCCCGTTCACTCCGCCTCCTTGCCATTCGAATCTCCGCTGGCGGCGACGGGAACTATGTCGCCGCTCTTGCGTATAGTACTATTAGAACTATACGCCGGCAAGCCGGCGAGGAGGCACCGCGATGTCCTTCAAGCTCGCAGCCGCTCTGCTCCTGGGCGCCACGCTGTCCCTGACCTGCGCCGCGACGGCGGCGCCGGCAGCTCCAGCGGTTTCGACTCCGATGGAAGTTCCCTCGGCAGCCGCTCGCCGGCCAGCCGATTCCCCGGCGACCGCGCCCTCGGCAAAGGCTGCAGGCATCGCCTGGCCGGACTCGGCGGCCGGGCGCACCGCCCGCGACTTCTTCGCCATGCTCGGCGACGGCTCGGACGGCGCCATCCGCGCCTTCGAATCCTCCCACCGCACCGCTGCCGCGCTCTCCGAGGTCCCCATCGAGGAACGCCTGCGGCGCACGAAGGACCTCCGCGCTCGCTTCGGCGCGCTCGCCCCGAACGAGATCCTGAGGGCAGCGGAAAAGGCGTTGACCGTCTCGGCCACCAGCGCCGACGGCGACGCGATTGAAGTCGAGTTCGAAATGGACGCCAAGGAACCCGGCAAGCTGGTAGGCATCCGCCTCGCCATCGGCGGGGCCGGGGCCGCCGTTCCCTCGCGCCCCATGACCGAGGAGAGCCGGGTCGAGCTCGTCGAGGCCGTGGCCCGCGCGGTCGCCAGCACCTACGTCTATCCCGACATCGGCAAGACGATGGCCGCGAGGATTCGCCAGGCGCTCGCCAGCGGCGCCTACGCGCAGGTCGCGAACGAGAAAGCGATGGCGGTCCGGCTCACCGAAGATCTGCGCGCGGTGAGTCACGACCGGCACCTCAGTGTCGACTTTTCTCCAGCCGACCCGTCCCTTCCGGGCGGCGCGCACAGCTTCGTGCCGGCGGGAGCCGACGCCGCACGCGACAACTATGCGTTCAAGAAGGTCGAGGTGCTGGCGGGCAACGTCGGCCTGATCCGGCTCGACCTCTTCCTCAATGAACCGGAAGCGATGAAGACCGCCGACGCGGCGATGGCGTTCCTCGAGCACGCCGACGCCATCGTCTTCGATTTGCGGCACAACGGCGGCGGCGACCCGGAAATGATCCGCCATCTCAGCAGCTACTTCTTCTCCGCGCGCACTCACCTGAACAGCATGGTGGACCGCGACGGCACGATCGTCGACGACTTCTGGACCGGCGACGTTCCGGGCAAGAAATTCCGGGACGATCTGCCGCTCTTCGTCCTCACCAGCGCACGGACGTTTTCCGGCGCCGAGGAGTTCACTTACAATCTCAGGAACCTCAAGCGCGCCACCATCGTCGGCGAGACCACGGGCGGCGGCGCCCATCCCGTGCGCGCGGTCCGCGTCGATGACCGCTTCATCGTGAGCGTGCCTTTCCTGCGAGCGCTGAACCCGATCACAAAGACCAACTGGGAGGGCGTCGGCGTGACGCCGGACGTGAAGACGGCGGCCGACGAGGCGCTGGACAAAGCTCTGGGGTTGGCGCGCCGGGCAATCGGGAAACGTTGAAGGAAGGCCCAGCGCGGCGGAGGACGGAGAGCCGGCGCTCGGGCGCCTGGAGCCCGAGCCGTCGAGCCGCCGCGCGGTGCGCCGGAGGACCAGCGCGCCGGGGAGGCCGCGAGCGCTCCCCGTAAGCCGCAACGCCCAGCCGCCGGAGGTCTCTCGCAGCGGCTCGAGGCGCTCGAAAGCTCCGCCATCGCCGCCGCCCCTCGCCGCCTGCGGCGGCAACAAGACGAAGGCCGCAAGGCTCCCCGGCATCAGCCGCTACGGCCTCAATCTCAAGCTCAAGCGCCTCGCCGCCAACAGGGGCTGAGGGCCGCTCCGCGCACGTAGATCCTGAACGGAGCGCTATGGAGAGTTGTACTCGAAGGCGAAGCGGACGCGAGACGCTGCGGCGTGAGCCTTGGAGTAGAGAACGGAGAGCAGGTCTCCATCGCTGAAAGTCACGCTGTCCGCGGTGTCCGAGCAGGTATTGGCGATCCCCGAGATCGTGCACCTCAGTGCCGTATCGACCCCGTTCTTGCGGATGGTGATGGTCGCCGACCCGCCGGCGCCCGGCTCAGTCGTCAGGCTGACGACCAGCTTGCTGGCTGTGCCCGAGGGCAACGGAACGCTGGCGTTGGCCTCGATGGCGCTGGTGGTGTCGCTCCACGGCATCAGGAAGCTGCCGGTGGCGGTGTTGGGGTAGTTGCCGCCCATTGCCGAGCCGCTGGTGCCGTTCGCGCCCGGAACGCCGGTTGCACCCTTCGCACCGGTTGGGCCCGCCGGACCCGCAGGGCCTGTGGCGCCGGTTGGGCCTGCCGGACCCGCAGCGCCCGCCGCGCCCATCGCCCCAGTTGGTCCCGCAGGACCCGCTGGTCCTGTGGCGCCCGCAGCGCCGGTCGGGCCCGCAGCCCCGGTGCCACCCTGCCTGGCGAGCAGGTCCCAGCTCGTCGGCGACATATCGGGTTGGTTGCCAGCGTTGGCGTTCGTCAGGCTCACGTAGCTCGAGCCGTTGAAGCCAGCTGCGTCTCCGCTTGCGTATGCGAAGTTGCTCGCCCAGGCTCCCTTCCATTTGAAGCCGATGACGGGCGGTGCTCCTATCACCATCGTCTGGCCACTGCCACCATTGAAGAGGTCGCTGCGTTCCTGCGGGGAGAGCACCTTCGACCAGATAGCCAGCTCGTCGATGTCGAAGGTAAGGTTGTCCTGACTGTCGTCGACCTCGAGGTTCACGCCGACGTTGCCGTTCGACGCTGTCGCGCTGCCGCTTTCGGTCGTGGTGCAGTCCTGCGAGTTATTGACAAAGGCCGTGAGCGGACCTCCGGCTCCGGCGTAGGTGACGACGATGTAGTACCACGACCCGGGTGTGAGGACAGTCCTGCCATCGCACTCCGCGAGCGTGGCGATACTGCGTCTTATCAGAAAGTACTTCAGTGTTCCCGACGGCTCCTGCCGGAACGACGCACCGAACTCGCCGCTGACATCCTGCTGGATCGATAGGTAGTCCACCTCCGACGATGCCGGAAGAGAGCCCACGTTGTACCAGTAGCCAAATGACCACGCATTGCTGTCGGTCCACTTGGGCAGGCCGTTCAGCTGCGCGCCGTTCGACCCCGCGGTCAAGGCCATGCCGTTGTTCAGCTTGCCCGAGCCTGGGCCCCACGTCGGACTACCCGTCAGCGTCGCGCTGCGGGCGTTCACGCTAACGTCGTTTGAGTCCGCTTCTTCCCGAGCGTAGTACTCGAGGTTGGTAAGGAGAGTGCCGCCTTTGTCAACCTGAAACACGTAGGTGGCTGCACTAAGCGACGCTCCAGTAACAAGAAGCATCAAGCAGACAAGAAACGAACAGGTGCGTACCGTGCACTTCATCGTAAGCCTCCTTGCTCAGATTGAAGCATCGTTGTCGAAGCTGTAGAAACTCCCTGTTGCAGCGCGCACCTTCGGCGCCACTGCGTGACGCAGCCGTTCCGGAACTCCATGTCCGAGCCGCGTGGTGGCGATGAGCGACTGAGAGCAAGGGCGATGCCACCCCTGGAAGAGCATCGTTTGGCTTGTTATCGCGGCCGGCGCCGTCTACCAGTTTGTCAGCCGGCGACAACTCGCCGCACCACCCGTCAATTCGCTTGACGGTCGGCCGCCGAGCAAGGCGCCATCGTCTGCTCGCATCGCTGTGATGAGGTTCGACGTCCCATGAGCAGGTGTCGGCTTCTCGTACTGGTATTCGCAGCGCTCTCGCCGCTCGCAGCCTCGCCGGCCTGGAAGCAGGGCACGACCGGCAGCTTGATCGGCATCGTCAAGGAGGTGTAGGGCGGCGTGCTAGCCGGCGTGACCGTCACCTCTTCGGCTGCGCTGATCGGCGGACCCAGGGTGAACGGTACGCGGACTATGCGGCTCCATCCCCATCGCGGAGATCGGTTCGAGTCAGTTTCTTCCTTGACTGAGCGCTCGCATGAACTGTACGACTGAAAGGTCATTCCAGTTCGCCGCGCCAGCGTGACGTTCTACTAGCCGGCCTGTTCCATCTATGATGAATGTCGTAGGAAGCGGAGAAGACGAGAACAAAGACGGTAAGGGGGCCGGCGCCAGGTAGAAAGGGAGCGACCAAGCTCGGCGTTGGAGATAAGCGCGGACGACTGGTTCAGTCTCGGTCGAGACGAGGAGGAAGGCCACCTTGTCGTGCGGCACCGACTGATAAAGCGCCTCAATTGTGGGCATCTCTGCCACGCACGGGAAACACCATGTTGCCCAAGAATGGAGAAAGATCGTCTTGCCACGCAATTGGACTAGCGTCGTTGGAGTCGCGGGTCCTTGGAGGGAATGAAACTTCCAACTCGAATCAAGTCCTGAGAGGCTGGTGCTGAGCGGGAGCCACGGGGGCTGCAATCCCAGGGTCTGATGAGACTCGAATTGTGCTCGCCGGGCCTTCACCGCGCTCCTTAGTTGGCGCTGAAGTATGGCGAGGACGGCGAGGACCAGGAGCACTCCCGCGAGGAGGCCGGCGAAGAAGACGACAACAGTTCGAGGCCAGCTCGAAATTGATCTCATCGCGGTAAGCTTGTCCGTAGTAATCGTAATAAGTTTGGCCGTAGACTAGCCGTCTGATCCGAGCATGATGTGGAGAAACGAGCCGAGTTTTCCGAAACTGCTCAGAATATGGCCCTTACGCGCTCTTGCAGAGGGGGAAGGCGGTTTGGACCAGGATGTCAATCTCAGCATCGACTTTGGCGAGAGCTCGCGTAAGG
>DASZZP010000034.1:0-18686 GCA_035544875.1 Thermoanaerobaculia bacterium
CACGGTGGAGCGCCTGCCGTAGCGATCCTCGAGGATCTCGAGCAGATCGCGGCGGTAAGCGTCGGTCAGCGGATGCAGACACCAATCGTCAAGGACCACGAGATCGATCCGAGCCAAGCCGGCCAGCAGCTTCGGGTAGCGGCCGTCCGCCTTGGCGGCGGCCAGCTCCGAGAGCAGGCGCGGGACACGATGGTAGGCGGCGGTGAAGCCCTCTCGACATGCCTTCTGAGCCAGGGCACACGCGACAAAGCTCTTGCCGGTGCCGGTCTTGCCCGTGATCAAGATGTTGAGGTGCTGGGTAATCCACTGGCACGAGCACAGGGTCAGGAACAGCGATCGATCCAGTCCCCGTGGCGCGCGCAGGTCCACGTCTTCGACGGCAGCGACGTGACGCAAGCGAGCCTTGGCGAGGCGGTCTTTGAGCCGGCGGTTCTCGCGTTCGGTCGCCTCCCGATCAACGAGCAGGCCCAGGCGCTCGACGAAACCGAGTTCTTCGAGACCCGTCATCTGCAGCTGCTCCTCGAGGCCCTTGACCATGCCGGTCAGCTTCAGCATCTGGAGCTTCTCGAGCGTCGGCTGAGTCAGCATGGCTTCTGCTCGGCGCTGCTGTAGTAGGAAGGTCCCCGGAGATTCTCATGGACCAGAGGACGCGCCGCCTCGGGCTCGGTTGAGTCGGCGTTGCGGTCCAGCCCTGAGGCCAGGATCGAGTGCACGCTGCGGTAGGAGAAGCCTCGGATCTCCAGCGCGCGCCGGCAGGCCGCCTCCAGCCGTTCGTCGCCATAGCGCTGGCTCAGACGGAGGATGCCCAGGCAGGAGCGGAAGCCCTGTTGTGGGTGAACCCGCGTCGCCATCACCGTCTCGATCAGGCCGGCCACCGACGGTCCGGTCTTTTGTGCCCATCGCACCAGCCGCTCCGGCGTCCACTCCACATAGTCCCGATGCGGGCGGGGCATGTGCTCGGTCAGCGTCGTGTGCTTGCCGCGGCGAAAGCTGCGGAGGTGGCTCGCCACTCGCTTGCTCTTGGCGAAACACTCCACGGTCTTGGCGGTGAACCGCACATCCACCTGTTGACTCACCAGCTGGTAAGGCACGCTGTAGTAGTGGCCGTCGACCGCGACGTGATAGTCCACGTGCACCCGCGCCTTCGCCCACTCGGCGTAGAGAAAACGCTGCTCGGGCAAGGGCCGCAGAGCCGGTCGCTCGACGCTCTCGAACAGCGACCGCCGCGAGCCCGGCTGTTTGCGAAACGCCCGCTCGTTCAACCGCACCAGAAGCTCGCCAATCGCCGTGTTGAGCTCAGCGAGCGAGAAGAATTTGCGCTGCCGCAGGCGCGCCAGAATCCATCTCTGGACGAGCAGAACTCCCGCTTCGACCTTCGCTTTGTCTCTTGGCTTCCGCACTCGCGCCGGGATGACGGCCACGCCGTAATGCATCGCCAGATCGTGGTAGGTCGGGTTGAGCTCCGGCTCGTACCGGCATGCCCGCGTCACGCCGGAACGAAGATTGTCCGGCACCACGATCGCCGTCGAACCGCCGGCGAACTCGAAGGCGCGGACGTGCGAGCCGATCCAGTCGGAGAGTCCCTGACTCCAGGTCGCCTCGGCGAAGGTGTAGTTGCTCGCCCCCCACACCGCGACGAAGATCTGCGCCTCCCGCACCTCCCCCGTCCCCGCGTCGATCACCGGCACGGTCGACCCGGCGTAGTCGACGAAGAGCTTTTCTCCGGGTCGGTGCACCTGCCGCATACAGAGGTCCAGCCTGCCCCGCCACTCCCGATAAAGGTCGCAGAAGCGGCTGTATTGATACCCGTCTGGCTGCCCCTCCCGGTACTCCTCCCACACCAGACTCAGCGTCACGCCCTTGCGCTTGAGCTCCTCGTGAACCTGCCTGAAGTCCACTGCCGGACGCTCCCGCCGCAACCGGTGCGCCACCTGCGGATACAACCGTCGCTCCAGCTCCTCGCCGCTCCAACTCTCCCACGCCCCCCCTTCGAGCAGGCCCGCCCTCTTGGCTCGCTCCATGTACTCCGCCACGCTTGCCCTCCCCACCCCGCACACCCGACTCGCCTGTCGCTGACTCAAACCGCAGACCAGCAGCAGCCGTAGCACCTCTTGAACTCTCCGCATACTCAGTCTCCGTGCCGGCATCCCTCTCCCTTCGTTCTGAAGGACACAGGATGCCACGGCGTCGGAGCCCTCCCCGCCACTCATTCCGACGGCAAGCCGGCCACCCTTCCGACGACGGCTAACAAGTGGCCGCCTTCACCTCGGAACAGTGGCCGCCTTCACCTCGGAATGGGTGGCCGCCTTCACCTCGGAATCCCTGGCCGGCTTCCGTCGGAATCCGCAAATCGGCGGGCCGCAAGCGCAGGACGTTCGAGTAGTACCAGAAGAGATGAGTGGGATACTCGCTGCCGCCGCTGATCCTGCTCGATCCCCCGCATGCCAGCCGGAGGTGGGGATTGAGCGGGCTTCGCCGCTCCTCGTAGTACTTGCCCCACCGGTAGAAGACATCCGCCATGTAATCACTCTCCGTCCAATCCTGATTGATGCGAACCTGCGCCGGATCGAAATTCTGGGGGCGGGTGAAATCAGGCGCGAAATTCGACGTGGGGTCGGGTATCGGACGGCGTCCTTGGGCGAAGAGGTTGCACGACAGCATGAAGAGGTATCGGACGTCACGTTCTCCCAGGGAGAACTTGTCGAGGTTTATCGTCGTCCTGTTGAAATCGGCCTCGAACGACGGGGGCGTGCCCTCGCCGACGTAGTAGAGGATGCGAGACGAATCGAGCCCATCCGTGCGAGACTCGGCCATTCCTCCTGCTACCGTCCTGTGCCAGTAAAACTCGCTGTAGTCGCGTTGGAAGTCGGGCGGGTTGCCGTTGACGTGAAGCTGTCTGTGGCTCCAGGCCGAGGGGGCGTGGAACGTCCACGTTACGCAACGGCAATCCGGCCCTGGTTGAGGATCCCGGCAGCAGAACTTGCGCCCGGACAGGAACTCGCTGGCGAGGTCGATCGTATCGTCGTTGTCACTCTGGACCGCGGCCACCATCGTCGAATCGCTCGTCACGTCGGCCGATAGGCGGTTAGCCGCCACGATGTGCGAACTGGCGCAGGAAAGGAACGCGGCCGCCGCCATGATGGCGGCCAGGTTCCCCACTCTGAAGCTGGTCATGGCCGTTCCTCAGTAGAGCAACATATCGGGGCAGTCCGGAGGGCCCTTTGGGGCGATGATGTGACATGGATAGTAATGTTGCCCGGTTTGCGCTTGGCTAGCAGGATTGAGCAGGCGGTAGAACCAGCGGAATGAGGGCAAGTGCGAATGCAACTGTTTTACTTTGCAATCCCACTTGGCGTTAGGGTTGTCGATCAGATCCTGTGTTTGGTTGACGACCTCGACGACGAGCGTCTGAGTGGGATCTTTCGGCTCGACGATGAGCTTCTCGCCGGTACCCAGATCGATCGTGATTTTCTCTTTGTCTTGCAACTGCTGGTCGACCTCGACTTCCTCAGCGAGGTTCTCTCCGACTCCGGGACAGCCGCTCTCGGAGGCCAGCTTGAAGCTGTAGCTGATAGGTCCGCATCTGTTAACCAGGTTGGCCGTGACGTCGCCAGCTTTGATCGAAGCGCGAGCGGCGAGGTAAGTGTCCAGCGATCCGGACACGAGCCTGCGGTCGAATGTATCGAAAGTCGAGAGGGTCGGCAGACTCAGGCTGGAACGCGCGGTGTGAATGAGGTTGGCGCTGGCGAGCAGGTCCAGCTTCGGGGTACTCAGGCCGGTCGCGCTGGTGATGAATTGCAGGTCGGCCTTCGGGATCGGTCTGCCCTTTTCCGGATCACCCTGGAAGTCCCCGGTAACTATTGCGTTCTTGAATCGGATGTACGGGAAGTGCGGCGGCACGTTGTTCTGCAGCCAGACGGCGCGATTGGCCAGCGGGACGTTTTGCAGCTCCTGGAACATGCCGGGCGGAAGATCGCCGTCGGTGACCTTGGCGGGGTCAGGCGGGTCGGGCTGATAGTTCGCCTTGACCAGGAAGGCCCAGATCTTGCCAGAGTCCTGGCCGAAGGTAATCAGTCCGTGAAAGTAGATCTTGAGCGGGTAACCGCTTGCCTTCGGCTTCGCTGTTTCAAGAGCTTGCTGCGGAGGAGGTGTGGGTTGCGGGTTGCATGCGAAGAGCACGAAGAGCATCACGAGGCAGAGCAGTCCGGCTTGTCGGTTTCTCATCGCCATCCTCCCTGAAGAAGCGGCCTCATCCGACGAGGGGCGCCTCACCCTCGATCTCTAGAGACGGACGAGACCCCAGATTTCGCGCCTACAAAGAGCTGAAACGCCGCCCACGCCGCCGTGGCGCGGGCCGGCGAGCGAAGGAACATGATCTGGGCGGACTGGAGAGCGGCGGCGGCTGAGCGACCGGCGGCAAGTTCCTGATGGAACCGGCCGAGAAGCTCGGCGACGTCGTCGTCCGGCACCTCCCAGGCCGCCGCGACGACCTCGGGAACGCCCTCGGCAAGGAAGGCCGCGGCGAGGCCCGCCGTCTCGGCGGTGTCTTGATAAGTGGCGAGGCCCGTCGAGCAGGCGCCCAGGATCACCAGCCGCAGGCGGCGGAGGGCGCGCGGCGGCAGGTCAGCTGCGGTCAGCAGGGACGACGCGCGCTCGGGCCGCCGTGGATTGGAGGGCGCCAGCAGGAGTCCTCCGCGCTCCGGGTACTGGGAGTTGGTGAGCGCGTGGCCGTCGAAATGGAGGACGTCGAATCGATCGATGACCGAGAGCACGGCTTTCGCCGTGGCCTGGCGGTCGCTCAAGATTTCGCTCCGCGCATAGTGCGAGGCGTAGATGGAAACGGTCCGCCGGGCGGCTGGAAGGCGCTGGAGCGATGGGAACAGATCCCGGTCGAAGGCAGGGTCCGAGACGAACAACGCCGAACGCGGGGGACTGCTCCTCCGGTCTGGGCCGGGTTCGCCGGCGAGCAAGAGGGCGAGGCTTGGCACGTAGCACAGCTGGAGCCTCTCGAGCAGGTACGGTCCGCCCGGTGCAATCCGCAGGCTGCCAAGCGGCAGCGGCGCGACGATCTCGTCGGGGACGAGGACGACCGTTCCCACTCCCCCTTCTCGCGCGAGTTTGCGGAGCCGCCGCGGCAACAGGGTCTGGGCGATGGTGTCGCAGGCGGCCTCTCGCTCGTCGCCCGGCTGGCCGCGCGCCAGGAAGTCGCGGCAGCGCTCGATTCGATGTCCCAGCTCCGCCTCGGGCAGCGGCCGTTGCTCGAGCTCCAGCCGACCGTCAAGGTAGGTCCAGAGGAGCAAGCGATCGGGCAGGTGGCCAAAGCGGACGACGAGCATGCCATCGGCCACCGATTCGCGCAGTGTCCCCAGGCGGAGGGCGACCCTTGTCGAGGCCTTAGCGGAGCCGCGTGGGGCCGCGTCTGCTAGCACGCGGTTGCTGCTTCGCTCCAGGGCGTCAAGCGCCGCGAGAGGATCGTGGAAGCGGTCGAGCTCGAGGCGGACGAGGTCGAGAAAGAGGTCCCGCGCCTGCGCCAGGAAGTGAGCGCGGTCTTCCATCCGCGCCACCTCCAGACGCTGGCGCTCGATCTCCGCGGCACCGCGGAGCAGATCGGCCCGCGCCGCCTGGAAGTCGCCGCGACGGCTGTCGATTTGCGCTCGCAGCTGATAGAGCTTGAGGGCCTGGAGCTGGCCACCCAACGAGCTCGCCGAGCTCGCAAAAAAGCCGATCGCGCGGTCGACGGCGGCGAGTGGTTCAGGGACTCCGCGGCCGTCGAGCAGGGCGCGTTGGAGATCGATTTCGATCCGCTGGCGGTTGCGGTTCTCGTTGAACGAGGTGAGGCGCGACCAGGCCTCTTCCGCGCCGGCGACATCGCGGGCCGCTTCGGTGCGACGACCGGTTTCGGCAAGCAGTACCGCACGCGCGAGCAGGGTGAAGACGAGGAGGTCGGTCTTGCCGCTCTGCCGCGCTCCGGCTTCCGCGGCCCGCATCTGCTCGGATAGGAAGGCGAGAGCCGCGGAGCGATAGCCTTGGGCCTGGAGGGCTTGGACCGCCTCGTCAAAGACCACGAAGAGCCGAATCGGATCGCGGATGGCTGCCCTGCCGGTCAGGGCAGCCAAGCGCTCGCGCCAGGCATCGCGGCGCGCGCCTCCATACTCGTAGCTCCTGGCGCGCAGAGACCTGAGATAGACGACATGGGCCTCCTCTCCGAGGCGGGAGAAAAGCTCGATCGCCCGCGCGTAGTGCCGGTTGGCCTCGGCGAAGCGCGCCTGGACCACACGGAGAAGGCCTAGCATCCACTCGGCTCGCCCCTCGAGCGCGATTTCGCCGCGCTGTTGGGCCTCGTACTGAAGGGCCGTGAGGATCGCCTCGGCGCGGGAAAAGTGATTGGCGTAGTAAGCACACACGGCCTGATCAAGGCGCACCCACCGGACGAACGGGCTGCTCGCGGCGGCGAGCTCCCTGGCTGCGTAGCGCAGCGTCTCCAGGCGGCAGTCCGAATAGATCGCGTCGCCGCGGACCTCATGGAAGGCCGCATGCCCGCTCGCCAGAGTTTTGACGGCGGCCCGGTTGCCGCGTGAAGTCGCCCACCGGATCACCCGAATCGAGGCGCCCAGCAAGGGGTCCCCACCGCGAGCCTGGAGCTTGGCGCCGATCGCCTCGGCCTCTCGGAGCAGGGTCTCGCTCGCTGTCACATTGCCACGGCGGAGCTGTTCGCCCCACTCGCCCAGCAGCCATTCTCCGCGTCGCCGCCATTCAAGAGGATCCGCCATGGTGGCGCCGCCTGACGCAGAAGAGCTGAGCGCGGCCCGGGGGCCAGGCCGCGGCCTGCGATCGGCCGGCTGAGGCAAGTCAAGCTGCCGCCAGGATTCTTGGGCGCGGTTCCAGAGGGTGAGACATTGGGAGGCGTAGGCCTGGTTGACGAGGCCTGCCGGCCTGGGCAGCGGCGGACCGCCGCTGAGCAGCTCGAGCGCCATGGCAAAACCGCTGCTCTGCCCGTCCAGGCTGGCGCGGAGCAGATGTGCGGCCGCCAGGTCATTGCGTCGTGATGCGGATCCCGGTTCGCGGGCAAGAGCCACCTGGAGCAGGCGGACCATGCGGTCGCGACCTTCGGGAGTGGGATTGGAGAGCAGCGTCCAGATGGCGCGCACCCGGAGGACGGCCGGAACGTTGCCGCGGGCGGCGGCGAGCCGGGTTAACTCGTAGCGGAGGAGTGGCAGTCGGCGGCGCTCGTCGTGATCCAGCGCCCGCGCCTTGGCGCGCCCGAGCGCCGGCGGGCAGGGGCCGCCAGATTGCGGCCGGAAGCGCTCCGCATTGAACGAGCTACCGCTGAAGCGCGGCACTGGATCGAGGACTCTGTCGACCACCGCCAGGATCTTGCCGTCGAGCTCCGCCACGTCGCGCCAACCGTCCTGTGCATGGCAGGAAACACCGGCAAGAGTGACGAGAAAGACGAAAAGCCTGGCGTGGCCTGCCGTCGGCGTCCAGCCGGTGAGCGGTCTTCTGCCCGGCACGACTTCTCCTTAGCACGATGCGGATGAGTGCGCGGCAGCCTCGCGTCCTCGATCGGACGCGCGCGGCGCCGCGGCCTCTCTTCGCTGCTCTTCCGAATGAAGTCACAATCAGTATAGCGCGAGCGAAGACTACGACGACGACGGTTGGCGCCTGAGGCTGCAGGGACGATGAACAAGCGCGCTCCGCCCTCAGTGGCAGAGCGGTAAGGGGCGCACGTTGCCAAGAAGCGGCGGGCTCTTCAAGTGCCTAATCGGCCGCGCCGACCTCTTCCCGCGCGGCCGGAACACTACCGGGGAGCGGCGGCCCGGGAGAGGAGTTCGCCCGCGGGGGGCGGGAGTCGAGACGCGGTGCAGTGGTGGGAGGAGATCGAGTTGCCGGAGCGCTACCTGTTCGGGACGGTGTGGCGGCCGATTGAGGTGCTCTTGCGGCGGCGGGAGAAATGGGTGGAGCTCCGCGAGGAGCGGCTGGGGACGGCGGTGATGGTGACGTCGGCGGCGAAGTCGGTTGAGGCGCAGGAGGACGCGCGGCGGCTGCTGGCGCTGCTGCCCGAGCGGGCGGGCCGGATCGTCGAGATGCGCTACGGCCAGGAGCTCTCGGAGCGCGAGATCGCGGCGGTGCTCGGGCTGGCGGTGAGCGGGGTGCGCAAGATCGCCGGGCGCCAGCTGCGGCGGCTGCGGCGCGCGGCGCAGATCTCGGAGTAATCGGCGAGGTTCGGGCAATGCCAGAGAAGGTGACGACGATCCAGGTCGCACGGGCGACGTTGGCGCAGCTCGAGCGCTGGGGGGCGCGGGCGCACCGCGGCGGCGGCGACTTCGCGCGCAACACGGTGCTGCTGCGGTCGCTGCAGGCGCTGTACGCGTTCGTCGAGTTCTCGGACCCGCGGGAGACCGCGGGCCTGCCGGAGGCGATGTTCCGGGTGGTGGTCGAGGTGGTGGAGGCGCCGTGGAGGCTGCGGCCACTGGAGGTCAAGCAGCTGGCCGAGGTGCTGCGGCGGTCGCCGGGCTTCGAGGAGGCGGCGCGGGCGGCGGGGGTCGAGCCGCGGGAGCTGCTGGCGAGGATCGAGCCGCTGGGCTTCGCCGAGAAGATGGCGCTGGTCTATCGGGCGATCCAGGAGCAGGCGCCGCGGGCGGCGCCGGTGGTGCCGGCGGAGTTCTGAGGGCGATGATAGCCAACGACGCCGCGTGGGCCACCCACGGCGGCGACGGTGCACCCGGGGCACCCAGCGCACCAGGCCGACGTGGCTTGCGCGGCGCTGCGCGCGTAGAATAGACACCGATATGGATTTTGAACGGTGGGCTGTCTGGACAGTCGTGATTGTGCTTGCCCTCCTCTCGCTGGCCCTAACCCGCCCCGGCGGCCATGGTAGCTTCTTTGAACGGTGGTTTCTCTCGGAAAGATCGGTCGGCCGAGCAGACAACCCCTTTGACGGCCCACCGGGCGAGGCCGAGCGGCGAAGAGCGCCAATCCGGATCCTGCTCGCTATCCTCCTAGGCTTCATCGGGCTGGCGATCAGGAATAACCGAGAAATCGCGATCCTTGGTTTTTCTTATGGCGCCTTCTTAATTATGCGTGTTGTGCACAAATGGGACTGAGTGGGCTTCTATCTAGAGCTACGACACAACTATTTCGAAGTGTTCTACGACCCTCCAACCAGTCTCAGACTTCCAGAGAACCGACACCACGAGGCGCGAATTGAGAAACCCGCGTTCCTCGCTCCAATAGACGATCGCCTTGTTCCCAACGATCGCGAAGGCCCCGAGTTCGATCGCTCGGTCAGCCCCATACTTTCGCTGCAGTGCTGGCCAGTCCGTTCGAAGATCCTTCCCGCTCTCGGTTCTTGCCAGCTCGGCTAGCTCTTCGAGGCCGACAAGACGGCAAGATGGCGGGCGGCAGAAGCGATCCCACTCCTCCCTGGCCGACTGTTGCGGTTCGCTCGCATGAGCAAGAAGCTCGGCAGCCTCCTGCCGCGTTAGCCAGATCGATCGATGAAGATCGGTTGTGTGGATCGTCCAGTGCTGAAACTCCTTGACTAATACAAAGCGGCTGCTGCCTCCTGCCGCTCGCTGAAGCGCCGCGCTCATGACGGGATCGCGATCCAGCGATGACAGCGGCGGGTTTGCGCCGCTACCTGTGCAGGCCAGGACCATGAGGAAGGCTGAAATCATCACCATGATTTCATCCGGAGATGTGAGGGCAGGCACCTGCCTTATCACGTTTCGACAAGAATATCACTCCATTCCACAACCCAGGCGCCCGCGTCCCAGTGTAAGAGCACTACGTAGACGACGCCAGCCAGTGAGCCCCGGGACACGAAGGAACAGGCAATAGCTCTCGATCGATAATGCGAGTAGCCCGGGAGAGTGAGCTCTACCAATGCAGCCGCGCCTGGGAATTCCTGCCAGAACCGCTGCCACCCCTGCAGGGCGCCGTCGGCAAAGACCCTCTTTAGTTCCTGTTCGTCCACGAACTTCACCTTGACCGAACCCGCTGACGTCATCGATCGCACGTGACTCTTGGCGTTCCGAATCTTGTAGTCCGCGATCATTTCGTCTAGAGATTGGCCTGGATCTACCTTCCCCATCTCGTGAAGCCGCTGCACTACCCAATCTCGCTCTATGAGCGGTGGAAAAGCCTCGGCGGCAACGACCAGGTACTGATCGCTAGCTGAAGGATCAAACGCAGCGAGAACCGCGTGAAGTACGCCGGCGTCCGGAGAGGAGGCGTCCGGAGAAGAGTCGTCGGCGCGGGTCCCCGGGTTCCGGGCCGGCGTGGAGACGCAGCACAGCGCGACCACCGGCAACGCCAAAACAACGAGTGGCAAGGGCGCCCGGGGCGATAGAATTCTAAGAGCGAGCAATAAGCGCCTTGACATCAGAATACTTAAGTCAGCAGTTTCTCGCGACCAAGGTCCCGAGGATCCGCCATGCATTTCTATTTCGCAGAGGTGTCGCTGCTGACGGCTTTTCCGCGGATGATCTCTGCGAGCTCAGCGTCGCCATTCTGGATCGCTATCGCCAGTCCCACCTCCAGCGCTTGCCGCGCTTGCGCTGCTTGCTCCATCGCAGCGTAGGCTTCTGCGAGCGCCAGGTGTAGCCAGGCATCCGTCGGCTTGCTGCCGAGAGCCTCCTCGTAATACGTGACAGCTTGTTGATATTCCCCTAGATGATAGCTCTGCAATCCGGCGTGCCTAGCGAGCGATGAAATCGCGTCGCGATCTTGAAGCTGCCTCGCTCTCCGTAGGCCCTCTTCCAAGCAGGCAATCGCAGCAGCGTTCTGCGTTTCCGTGGCAAGTGCTACCGCCTCTTCGAGCGAGCGGCGTACCCAGCTGCCTTCACTCATTTCGCGAACCTTTTTTGGCGTCACGGAATGAAGGGCTTCGGACGTTGGCCGTTTAGACACCTCAGGTAGTTACCCCAGGCGTTGTCCATGCAGCGGTCGTAGTCGTAGTCGTTGGTGTGCCACGAGCCGCAATCGGCAGTTTCAGCAAGGTAATTCGCATAACAGTTGTCGTGTCTGGGATGTCGGTTCGCAGCGACAGCCTGGCAGGCACAGACGATTCCTCCCGCGAGTGTGCCGGCCATCCCGCCCGCCACCCCCCCTTGGATCCCGCCGGCGACCGCTCCGGCGCCACCACCCACGATCGTGCCGCCACCGGGTTCCACGGCGGTGCCTGCGGCGGCGCCAACGCCAGCGCCGGCCAACGCACCCGCGATGCCACCTACAATAGCACCACCGATAGTCCAGCGCGCGAGGCACCCAACAAATCCGTCGGCGGAGAGCCCTAGCGGATCCAGCAGTATGATCGGGTTGCCTCTGGCATAGCCATAAGCCGGTTCGCGTGCGTTAAGGAACCGGAGGCGCGAAGCCGGCCTCATGAGAGCCTTGGCAAAGAGCTGTTGGCCCCATCTCTCCGACCTGTTGGCAGGATCTGGAGCCTGGTAGCGTCCTGTCGGGGATTCGTACCAGCGGTTGAGGTTGTACTCGAACCCGCTGGCCGTGGCTGAGATCCAACTGGCGTCTTCCCACTGACCGGGAAAGCGGAGGAACTCCCCGGAGCTCTGCGCGCCGTTCCAGTCGCGGCCAAAGGGCTCGAAGCCCCCGGTCCAGCGGGGTGTGGCGCTCGCGTTGGTCGTGAGGATCGGCGTGCCAAGATGATCGACGCTGAGATAGGTGAGAGTGTTGGTTGATTGAGTGGTGTCCAGCTGAGCCACGGGACGACCGGCGAAGTAGAAGATGCGGGCCTCTTGGAGAATCGAGGAGGGCTGGAAGAGGCTTCTCTGGGCGCGGTCATAGAGCAAGCCATCGGAGCCGTAGGTCGGCTGGGTGCTGATTGCCGAGCAGGTACTCACATCTTGGCGGGCGTTGGCGAGGAATCCGCGGCCGTCGTAGGCGAGATAGGTGGCGGCGCGTGTGGTCTCCTCGGTGAGCTTCGCGAGCTTGCCGGCGGCGTCATACTGAAGGTCGAGCTGGTTGGCGGGGCCGGCGACCTGGATCTCGTTGCCCGTGGGGTCATAGGTGTAGAACCGCGTGCCAGCGCTTTGCCCAAGGGCGACGCGGCTGAGCTTCGGGTTGTCGCCGGGGGCGTTCTGCGGGTAGGTGTAGGTGTCGGTGACGCCGCCGCGGGACTCGGTGAGGCGATTGCCGATCTTGTCGTAGGTCCAGCCGCGGGTGCCCCAGGGGCCATTGCCGGTGGTCAGAAAGTACTGGAGGTCCTGGTAGGCATAGGCGCGGTTGTTCTGGCTGGCGAGGGTGTCGGTGATGCCGGTGATGTTGCCGACCTGATCGGTAGTGTAGGTCCAGCTCAGGAGGGTCTGGGCTGAGGCGTTGGTCGCGGTGATCTGGGTCGGGTAGTAGCGGCTCTCGAAACTGTGGGTCTCGGTCAGTCCGTTGCCAAAAGTCAAGCTGGTGAGAGGACCTGAGGGTTTGTAGGCGGCCGCCGTCACCTGCGCCGTGACACCTCCACCCGAGATGGCAAGGGTCGCTTGCCGGTTGGCGAAGTCGTAGGTGTAGGTGGCACTGACGCCACCAGGGTAGCCGACGGTCGTGCGGTTACCGTTCTTGTCGTAGCCATAGGTGAGGGCGCCGTCCTGGGTGGTGCGGCCGAAGCGATCATAGGTGTAGGCGAAGGGGGTCTGAGCGCCGCGGGTGATTGATGCGAGGCGGCCCTTGCCAAAAGTGCCCGTGTCGTAGACATAGGTCGTGTTGAGCGAGCTGTCCGGGTAGGTGATGAGGGTCAGGCGGTCGGCAGCGTCGATGGTGCGGTTGACGACGATGCCGCGGGCGTCGGTCGAGGCGACGAGCTGACCGTGGTCGTTGTATTGGTAGGTCGTCGCGCCGGAAACCGGTGACAGCTGGCTGGTCATACGATCGCGGTCCCCGGTGACGTAGCTGGTCAGGTTGTTCTCGGCGTCCTTGACCGAGGCCAGGTGGTCCTCCACGTCATAGGTGTAGGCCGTCGTTGCCGGGGCGGTTCCTCCGGGTCCGAGGGTGACGCTCATCGGCCGGTTGAGCACATCGTAAGTATAGCTCTGGCTGGCCGGGTTGGTCTGGCCACTACTCGGGTGATTGGGGTCCCAGACCTGCTGCAGATTGTTGTTGCAGTCGTAGGAGTACTCGGTGACCGAGGTGCCGCCGCGGGTCACCTTGTCGACGTGGCAGCGAGTGGTGTAGACCGAGTTCGTGACCGCGTCGTCGGCGCTCCAGGCGGCGCCGGTCCAGTGCTGGAGCTCCTCTTGCGTCCGGTCGCCGATGGCGTCGAGCGTGTAGAGGGTGCGCTCGCCGTGTGTGGTTTGGGCGGGATCGGCCTTGCGCTCGATCGAAATCAGGCGGCGGAGCCCTCCAGGCTCGTAGCCGTATTCGATCACGTTGCCGTTCGGGAGCTGGGTCTGGAAGAGGTCGCCGAAAGAGTTGTAGCTGTAGCCGGTCACCAGGTCGTCGGTCGGCGAGTTGGCCCCTTGCTGGGTGACCGAGGTGACGCGATTCAAGGCATCGTAAGCGGTGAGCGTGGCGACGCCGTTCGGATCAGTCACCGACGTGACGCGATTGAAGGCGTCGTAAGTAAAGTGGGTTGTGCCGACCACGGGGTCGGTGCGGCTGTCTGGCACGGTGTTGTTGGTGTTGGGAACGTTGTAGGTGTAGATGGTCTGGTCGGTCGTACCATAGCCTGGTGGGTCGATCACCGTGACCCGGCCCACGGCGTTGTACTGGAAGGCGGTTTGCTTGGAAAATGCCGGCCCGCCGGCGATCCCGGTCTCGAATCCGGTCTCGGTCCGCGTGGTCAGGGTGCTGGTCGAAGGGTTGAAGACGAGAGTGGTCTGGCGGCGGTTGGTGCCGGTGGTCGAGGGGAGATCGACCAGGGTCGGGAAACCCGGGAAGTTGGTGTCGTACTGCCAGTTGGTGGTCCGCGCGAGAGGGTTGCCTGCGGCCTCGACGCGGCTAACGAGTCGGCCATTTGCATTGTAGGTGTACTGCGTGAGCGTCCCCTTGGCGTCGGTCATGGACGTGGGTAAGAAGGGGTTTGCTGCATCGTTGTACTGGAAGGTGACGTTGGCGGTCGTGCCGCAGGTCGGGCAGTCGCCGACGATCGAGATCACTTTCGACTTGGTGCTCGCCGTGTCGCGCTGCAGAGTGTAGGTGGTCGCCGCCCCCACCTGGCGGGCGACCAGGGCCTGGGTCGGGTTGACGCCGCTGTTGTTGTAGCTGAAGCCGGTGACCTCCACGGCGTTGGGGCCGTTGGCGGCCGGGTCGCCCCGCCACATCTGGCTGACGTTGCCCACGGTGTCGTAAGTGAAGGCGGCCTCGACGCGACTCGACGATTGACCGGTGGCGACCAGGCGCACCAGCGTGACAAAACCCGGGTGGTTGGAATCGCCGTAGGTGTAGCTCCAGGCCGTGCCATCGGGGCGGTCGATCTCCCTCAGATCGTCGCCCGACCAGAGGTAGGTCCACATGCGAGAAGTAGTGCTGTCGGTGCCCACCTCGGTGATCGACTGGAGCTTGCCGGCTTGCCCTTGCGGGTCGCCCGCCGGGTAGTAGGCATAGGTCTCGCGGCGGTTGTCGGGCAGGTCGACGGAGCTCAGCTGGGTGCCGTTATAGTGGGCCTTGATCGCAAAAAGGGGATTGCTCGGATCGCTGGTGTGATCCCAGAGCCCGGAGGACTGGAAGACCTCGATGGTTCCGTCAAGTCCCAGGAGCTGCCAACCGCTGGTTGTGGGATCGAAGAAGAGCCGCCGGTACTCGTCGGCCGGCGCCACGGTCTGGTAGCGGCGCAGGCTGTTGCCCGAGGCAGGGGCCAAGTTGGTGAGCTCGCGGAAGGTGGCGCCGCGGGTGATCATCCAGACGTGATTGATGGCCTCGGTCGAGTTGTCGATCACGATGCGCTCGGCGTAGTCGTGCGCCCAGTTGCGGCCGAGGGTGGTGTTCCAGGGACCGGCCGGTCCGGAGGCGCCGAAGGTGCCCGCGGAGCCCGGGAATCCGGGGTTGCCGGCGCCGCCGGCGGCGTAGCGGAGCAAGGCGTGTGGGCCGCTGAGCGGCGGCGCGCCGCTCGGGCCGCCGCCGTCCGGCCCGGCGCCGAAACCGCCGCCGGTCGAGATGCACATCTGACACGAGTTCCCGGAAGCGCCGCTGGTGTCGCCTCCCATTCCCGGAGCGCCGCCGCCAATCTGACCGAGGAGGGCCGCCGGGCTCCCTGCCCCGCCCGCTCCTCCGCCCCCGCCGCCTCCGCCGGCGCCTCCGCCGCAGTCGCTTTCGCGCGGAATGCAGCCGGGAATCATGGCCTTCGGTACTTGAAATGGCATCAGGGGAGAGTCGGCGACCCTCTGACAGCTGCCGGCGCCGTTGCAGACCACGGCCCGGAGTGAAAAGCCACCGGGGGCGCCGCCGAAATCGTAAGGAGCTCCCGCGCAGGTCACGGGAAAGCTGATGAAGGTGTTGGCCTCGTCCGTCGTGTCGTTCTGGCAAAGCGAGGTCGTCGGGCTCATGGGCGGACCCTGGTTCCAGAACAGCTGCCCTTTCAACGACGAAGTTTGGGCGGCGGAGTTCCAGGGCATCTTGACGTCGACCGATAGGCTGGCAGCGAACCCGCTGCCGGACGGAGTGACCTGTACGCCGAGTGGGGTGACCGTCGGAAGTTGGCAATTGTTGAAGGTGCATCCGTTTCCGGTTTGAATCGTCGTGTTGATCGCGCAATCCCAGGCCGGCAAGGTGGCGCCCGGACACTGCCCGCAGGGCTGCGCCAGGCTCGTGCCGGGAATGGCGGCGAGGGATGTTGCCAGAAGGAGGCGAAGCATCCAGGCTGGTCCCCAACCCGGCTCAGCATGCATGTCGCTTCTCCCGCCAGTGGCCGGCGCTCTGCTGGCCATTGGCCCGAAACTCCCGAGTGCCTGGTAGGAAGCCATCGTCGTTCCGTTCCGAATAGACTCGAGGTAGCTCACTGGAAGTACCCGCTGGCGTCGATCAGGACGTGGACCTGGCCCGGGGAGCCGGGCACCGTGGCGATGATGGAGACGCTGCCATCGCCATTGCGCGACAGCGGCAGGACCGCGTTGTTGCCGCGCGTCGTGTTGAACGGGAAGTTGACCGTGCTGGTCGGCGGCGGCGGCGCGTCGCCCGGGTAGATGTCGATAGACCCGTCGGCGGTCGAAGAGACGGCGGTGACGTTGACCGCCACGGCCTTGGCGGTGGCAGGGATGGCAATGACACACTGCGCACTGAGCAGCGGGAAAGTGCGCGGTTGGCCGCTGGTCAGAACCGGGCCGCCGAGCGGACCGTTCGGCTGCCTGGTATCGACCAGGCGGCAGGGAGGGATGGTGAAGAACTGCAGCCCCGGCAGGAGCGCCGGCTGGGCCAGGATCACAGAGGCGTCGCCGGCCGGCGTCTGGCTCTGGTAGACCGCCGGCAGGTTGCCGCCGGCGCTCATCCCGAGGCTGACGAACGACTGGTCGCCGGGGGTCGTGGCGTTGAGCTGGAGCTTGCCGACGCCGGGCGGCGGTTGGCCGCTGTTGTCGTAGAGCTGGGCCAGGACCGCGGTGCCGCTGCCGTCCTGGCCCAGGGAGTCCCAGGCGACGACGAAGCGGCCGAGGGCGTCCGCGGCCACGGCTGGGTTGCGTTGCGAGCCGATCGTCGCGGCATCGACCGGCAGCGGCGTCGAGGGCGGGTTGCCATTGGCGAAGAAGCGCCGGAAGTAGATGCCGCTCCCTGCCGCGCTCACACTCTCCCAGGCAACGACGTAGTTGCCCGAGGGATCAGCGCCGATCCGCGGGTGCCCCTGGGCCGCGCCGGTCGGCACGTCGATCTGGGTCTCGCCGGCCGGCGCCCCACCAGTGCCGTCGAGAGCGCGTCCCCAGATCCCCGAGGCCCCGGCGAGGCCTCCTGAGCCGTCCTGCCCCGCGCTCTGCCAGACCACCTCGAAGAGGCCCGAAGGCGGCGGCGCGGCCAGGAAAGCCACCGCCGGCGAGTGCTGCGCTCCGGCCGTCGTCTGGTTGACCGCGAACTGGCCTCCCGCTGGCGTGCCGTCGCTGTGATAGGCCTGCGAAAAGATCCCCCAGCTGCTGCCGTCCTCGCCGTCGCTTTGAAAAACCACGACAAACCGCCCGTCCGGGGCGACCGCCACCGCCGGCAGACGGTGGACGTTGGTGGTGGTGGTGTTGACGTGGAACTCCTGCGGGCCGGTCTGGAGACCGGAGGAGAGAAAGCGCTGGCCGTAGATCCCAACGCCCGTCCCGCTGTTCTCCTGGTCGCTCTGCCAGACGGCCACGAAGTTGCCTGCCGCATCGACGCCGACGGCCGGGAACTGGCGACAGCCTGGGCCGGTAGTCGTGTTGACCTGGAATTCAGGGCCGACGGCGGCTCCGGAATCCGTATATTGACGAGCGAAGATGTCCCAGCCGCCGTTTGGGTTCTGTTTCTGCCAGACGACCACCACGTCGCCGGCCAAGTCGGCTGCCGCCGCTGGCGCCGACTGGAACGTGGCGCTGCTGGCGACCGTGGTCTCGCTCCCGAGGATGATCTGGGCGGCGGCGGCGGTCGCAGCCAGGGCGCATCCCGCAACGAAGAGGCCTACCTGGAGGCAGGGTCTTGGGTGCCACATCTGGCAGCCCTCCTCGCGGCGGCGCCGTGTCGGGCCTTCAGCTTCGCCGCATCGGAACGGTAAACTCGTACTACAAGGAGTCCGTCTCCAATTTTACTCTTGATTGCCTCTGCTTCAACCTGCTGAAGACCTCTACGTAGATAGCCCTCGTCTCGTCTAGGTTCCCGCGCCGGCCCAGCGGCAAAGGCCTTCGCGAAGGGGCCAGACCGCGGGGAGGCTGGCTGCAGCGGATCGTTCCTCAATCCCGTTCATCGGTTGCCTCCGCGCTTCAGGCTGCCGGCGGATCGACCAGGTCCTTGACGTCAGGAATGAGACGGGGACGGTCGGCCTTCACCCGCCGCAGGCCGAGCAGGCGGCGCCGCAGACGGTCGGCGGCGTCGGGCACCTCGTCACGCGGGAGTTGCTCGAGCTCTTCGAGCTCGTGGGCGATGCGCGGCGGAGTGCCGGGGAAGGCGCGGCGCAGATCGGCGGCCAGGTCGATGGCAGGGGCGCTCCCGGCGGCGAGCCTGAGCATGACGAGGTCGAGGCTCGCGAGGGCCGCCTCGACCAGGCTGCCCTCGGCGAGGAGGCGCCGGCGCACGGCGTCGAGAAGAGCGCGCCCGTGCTGACGGTCGCCAAGGCGGGCGGCGATCCTTGCCTCCCACCAGTCGGCGGCGACCTCTTCGCCGGTGGGCGACAGCGGCTGCGCTACGGAGGGCGGGACGGCGGCGGCGCGCTCGGCGCGGGCTTGACGGGCGAAGGCCAGGAGGCGGGCTGCTTCGCGGGGGCGGCCCTCGACGGCGTGACAGAAGGAGAGCGCCAGGGTGGAGCGGATGAAGAGGTCGGGCTTGGTCTCGAGCTCGAGGAGGCGGAGCGCCCGGCGCAGCGCGCCTAGAGCGCGCTCGGGCTCGACCGCCTCGAGGGTCAGGAAGCCGAGCAGGGCGGCGCAGGCGCCCTCGCCGGGCGCATCCTGATAGACGCCGTAGATCTTGGCCGCGCGGCCGAGCAGCGCGGCGGCCTCGTCGGTCCGCCGCTGCTGCCAGCGGAGCTTGCCCAGGCAGAGGCAGAGATAGGCGCGCAGCTCGTCGTCGAGGGCCACGTCGACGTC
>DASZZP010000035.1:0-56573 GCA_035544875.1 Thermoanaerobaculia bacterium
AAGAGGACAATACGAGCCCGCAGCACCAGCCGAGCCGGTGTGCTACGGCCACGCTCGTATTGCTCAAGTTGCCGTCGTTCTTCGTCCGAGAGCGAAACCGGGGGCGCTACTCGCATGGATCGATCCTCCCAGGATCTTATAGGAGCGATGCGCCAATAAGATATCATATCTGCGACGCACTACACTAGCGCTGCGGCTCGGCTGCGAAGTAGCGGCCTGGGGTGGTGCCGAGCTCGCGGCGGAAGGCGCTGATGAAGGCGCTCGGGCTGTCGTAGCCCACCTCCAGGGCGACCCGGGTAACCGGCTGGCCGGCGGCGAGCAAGCGGAGCGCCTCGATCAATCGCGAGCGCTGCCGCCAGCGCCCGAGCGTCATGGCCGTCTCGGCGCGGAAGAGCCGCTCGAGGGTGCGCTTGCTGGCGCCGGCGAGGCGCGCCGCCTGGGCCAGCGAGCCAGGGTCGCCCGGGTCGAGGCAGAGCCGCTCCGCGGCCCGGCGCGCCCGCGGATCGGTGGGCATCGGGAGCTGCAACGGCACCGCCGGCAGCGCTTCGAGCTGATCGAGGAGGACCCGCGCCAGCCGCGCCTCCCTGGGCACGAACCGCCGTAGCATGCCGAGGCGCACGACCTCGAGCACCATCTCGCGCACCAGGGGCGGCACATTGACCGCCTGACAGCACGCGGGCAGCCGGCGGGCGAAGCCCGCCGGGAAGTAGAGAGTGCGCACGGAGACCCGGCCGAACATCCTGATGTGGTGCACCACTCGGGCGGGGATCCAGACCGCTCGATGCGGCGGCACCACCCAGGCACCCTGGGAGGTGTGGACGGTCATGACCCCTTGCGAGGCGTAGGCGAGCTGATCCCAGCCGTCGTGAACGTGATACGGGATCTCCCCGCGCCGCTCATGTGGGTCGTCGCCCAGGTGCGGACCAGGAGGTCTTCGGGGCGCAGGAGCCGCTGTCGCTTTTTCGACATACATTGGCATTCTAGCGCGCGACGACAACCCGGCGCCAGGGCTAAGATCGGCGGCACGTTGTCATTCCGAGGAGGTGCCGAGTGGCCAACAATGTGCGTCACTTCGCCATCAACGCCGACGATCTCGATCGGGCGCGCCGCTTCTACGAGCGGGTTTTCGGCTGGCGGATCGAGCCGTGGGGTCCGCCCGGGTTCTTTCAGATCACGACCGGCAGCGAGCAGGAGCCGGGCATCCGAGGGGCGCTGCAGGGCCGCCGGGAGCTGGTGCCGGGCAAGCGGATGATCGGCTTCGAGTGCTCGATCGGGGTCGACGACGTCGACCAGATCGCCGCGGCCGTGCGCGCCAATGGCGGCCGCGTCATCATGGAGAGGACGACCATCGTCGGCGTCGGCCATCTCGTCTTCTTCGCCGACCCCGAAGGCAACGTCGCCGGCGCCATGCAGTACGACCCGCAGGCGGAGTGACCGTGACCGTTCCTGAGGAGGAAGACCGATGTGGCGAACGACGCTCACCACAGCTGCTGTCGTGACTGTTCTCGCGGCGGCAGTCCAGGCTCAACTGCCGCGCGGCGGCGAGACCAGGGAAGGAGTGCCCGAAGGGCTTAAAGGAGTGCCCGAAGGGTTAAAAGGAGGAGGATCCATGCTCGCAACACAGAAGATGGCCGCCTTCGTCGGCGCGCGCGATGCCGCCAAGGCGAAGGCCTTCTACGGCGACACTCTTGGTCTGCGCCTGGTGAGTGAGGATCATGGAGCGCTGGTGTTCGATGCCGGCGGCACGCGGTTGCGGGTCCAGGCCGGCGTCGAAGTGGCCGCCGTCAAGTACACCGTCCTCGGGTGGCAGGTCGCGGACATCGTCGCGGCGGTCAAGGAGCTGGCGCAGCGCGGCGTCAAGTTCGAGGTCTTCGGCGGCTTCCGCCAGGACGAGCTCGGCATCTGGACGGCGCACGACGGCACTCGGGTCGCCTGGTTCAAGGACCCGGACGGCAACATCCTCTCCCTGGACCAGGCGCCGTAGCAGGCGCAGGCTCGAGCATCGGCTCGCTCCCGAGTTGCTGCGGGCAGCGGCGGTATGACGTCGATGAGGCGGGGGCGCGCTTCGCGTTTTGGCGGGACTGGCTCACGTTGTCGTCACCCCGCCATCGTGCGGCGACGGCTTCGCCCAGATCGTCAGGCGCAGTTCCTCACCGAAAAGCTCGTATGCGGGCCGGCGGCCTGCGTGCGCCTCACTCGCCTCGAGGATCCGGCGCACACCCTCTCCGCGCGACTCCAGGAACGCCCGACCGGTCCGGCGGCTCCTCATTCGGGAAAGGAAACTCACGAGGAGTTGGTTCCGCGTAAAGACGCGGAACGGCATCGTCTCGATCGTGAGCGTGTTGGGCAGCGCGCCAGGGCTGTAGAGCTCTAGGCGGTCGGCGAAGAGAAAAAACCGGATCTTCGAGCCGGCGATCGAATAGTCGCGGTGCGCGACGGCGTTCACGATGGCCTCATGGAGGGCGCCGATGTCGTACTGGGAATGGTCTTCGCGCCCGGCAGGCTTGCGCGCGGGTTTTAGCATGAACCGTTCAACAAAGGCGCTTGCTTCATCGATTTGTTCCGAGACGCGGCCCTCGATCGCCGCCGCGTGAACGAGCTCGTCGGAAGTTAGCCTGCTGCCGCGGTACACCGCCGCTTCGATGTAGGCCGAAGGCAGATGGAGCCTGGGTGCCTTGCCGAAGGCGAGAAGGCCCGCCACGGTCGGGCGCTCCACCGCATCCTCGCCCGTCGCAAGTACGCGGGTGTTCCGCAGTAGATCCGGCCACGGGATCGCTCTCTGGCCCAGGTGGGCTTCGAGTATCTTCCCGTCGAGATCCTCCGCAGTTGCGGTAGGGACCGGCTGCTCGTCGAAGACGAAGGCGAGGCCGCGCTGCTGGAAGAGCCGTGCAAGCTCGGCAGCGGTGAGATTTCGCTTAGTGGATCCGATGCGCGCGTAGTACCGGCCGCCGCCCGTGCGATGGACGTACAGCCCTCGTCGGATCTCCACCAGAATCACCAGAACGTCAGAGCTGCCGGGGCCGGGGAGGCGTTCTTTCCGCAGGATCGGACGGATCGGCGGGTCGCAATTGTTCGTTGCGAGGTTGACGGCCCAGGCCTCGATGTCCGCCATGCGTCCTTCCGGCAGACCTCGGACGACTCCGTCATCGTCGACGCCAAGGAAGATCACCCCTCCCTCGGCGTTCGCAAAGGCGACCATCTCGCCGGCCAACTCCTCGGCATTCGGCGAGCGAACGCCGTGGTCGCCAAACACGACTTCCTTGAACTCGGCCCGCGCATCCTCTCCAGCATCGAGTTGCTTGCGAATCTCGTCCAGTGTGTCAAACATGAACGCCCGTCTCTTCAGTACCCGTACCGCTCGCTTCGCAGGCGGAAGGCCGCGGCGCTGCCCTCCATGATATCGCTCACGAGTTCTTTGAGGTCGGGCCGGTCGATGCTGCCCGCACCCCGGACTACGCCGAGCCGATTCTCAACGTCGAGCGCCACGATGAGCTCGGCGTCGCCGTTAACAGGGATGTTTGCGTTGTGCGTCGCGATGATGACCTGGCGAGAGAACTTCCGGCGCCGGAGGAGGTCCACGACGACGTTGTAGACGTACTGGTTGTCGAGATCGTCTTCCGGCTGGTCTATGATGATCGGCTGGTCGCCGGCCGAGAGCAGCAGGCTCAGGATAGCCGTGCTCTTCTCGCCGACCGAGCCGGTCTCGATGGTCTTGAAGGACCCGTCGCGAGCACGCACTCGCGCTTTGACGAGATCCTCCGGGAGGAAACGCTCCATCTCATCGAGGCGAATCCGATCTCCCTTCTCGAGTGCGCGGAAGAAGTACCTGGTCAGACGGTCGGCACCGACGAGGCCGGCAACGCGCGAGTTCGCAGGGTCGACAGGAGCAGAGCGGGAACGTGTTGCGTTCACGTCCGCGCGGATCGCCTCGACCACCGCCCAGATGCGCTCGGGAACCTCTCCATTCGGAGCGAACACATATTCGCAAAGCGGGGTCCAGTCGCGCTCCTGAAGCCCTGCGCCACCGAACCACTGCTCCCGCCGCGACTCGAAGTCCAGGCGGTCATTGAATCCGAGCACCTCCAAGCGGACGTCGGCGCCATTGTCCTCGAGCGTGTGAGCACGTTCCCGCCGGGCCACGAGTCTGGTCTCGTGGACCTCCACGAGCTGTGAACGGGCTTCCCGGAGCTTCCGGTCGATCTCCGCCAGTTCCTGCCCAGTCCTCTGGAGCGAAGCCTGCTCCCGCTCAAGCAGTGCCCGCCGCTGCAGGAGCTTCTCGTGTTGGGCGAAGTCGATGCCGCGGGATGTCAGCTCCTGCTTGAGCGCGTTGTAGGCCTGCCGCGCACTGTCGAAAGGGACCTGCCACTGTTCGGCCTGCTCCTTTCTAACAGCTTCTCGGAGCGTTCGCAGCGCGCGCGCCTGATCGCGCAGGCCGCTCGCGGCCGCTTGTCGCGCAGTGTGGAGACGCTCCGCCACGGCGCGAAGCCACGGTGCCGTCGGAGTGCCGTCCGGAGGTGTGTCGGCGCCTCGATCTGTCGGCTCGATCGTCGTCGCCACCTCGTCGAGCTCGGCAGCCAGCCCCTCTGCGTCCTGCTGAACCTCCTCCAACCAGCGGCGTTCACGCTCATAGCTGTCGAACCGAGTCAGCACTTCCTTGCGGCCCGCACTCTCGAGAAAGGCGATCTGGTCGCGAACCTTCTGAAGCTCGGTTTCGACCGAGGGGAGCTTCGCGCCCTGCTCGGTGAGGCGCGCCCGGGTCGCCTGAAGGTGAGTCAGCGTCTCGGTGATCGCGCGGCGGCGGTTCTCGAGGTCGCGCACCCAATCGGGATCAATCAGAGCGTCGAGCTCGCTGCGCTGTGAGGCGGGGTCGCGGGCGATTCTCGCGATCTGTCGCTGAGAGAGTATCCGCGGTACGACGAGGCTACGTACGTCCAGCGGTGCAGGCCGTGCACCGGATTGGTCCGGGTCTTGGGTGATCTCGAGCTCGGATGCCGTCCGGCGCACGCGGTAACCCCGTTCCGCCACGACGATATCCAGCACGATCTCATGATCCGGCAGCAAGGTACCCCTCGTTTGCCCGAAATCACGTTCCCTCTTTGGCGCCAGAATGGACAGCACGCCATCACGGACGCTGCTGGGATCGTCGTCAGGAAGATCCTCCTTCCTCACCCGGTCGAGACCGTGACGGAGGTACTCGATCACGGTGGATTTCCCTGTGCCGCGACCGCCGATCAGCGTCGTCAGGCATGGGTTGAAAGGAATCTCGATCTCGTCGAAGAAGTCCGTGCGCTGGACGCGGATCTTGTCGACGCGCGGGTAGGCTCGCCCCGGAGGTCCGTCGGCCATTCGCCGCAGGCGTGACTCGGGATCCAGGAGAGCGAGACGGATCCCTTCCACGTCCGGCACCTCCATCTTGAGCCACGTGAAGCGACTCCCGATCGCTTCGTATCGGTGCGGATCCGAGCATTCGACCAAGGCCCAGTGTTTCTGCTTGCGGTAACGCGCCTTCTGCCCCTCGGAGAGAGCGTCCCAGTCCTCCCCGCGGCGGGTCGCCGTCCAGCGCAAGAGAAGATCCTTGAAAGCCTGAGGCAGATCTCCGAAGGGCCGCGAAGTCTGGAATCCGTGCCAGTCTTGACGATTAATGACCCGCTGGCGCAGGTGGCCCTTCATCTGGTCCCACAGCGATGTCGCCACCGTGAGGTCGCCGGCGGAAACGGCGGCGCCTCCGACGACCTCACGCGACACCCCCTGCCTGCCATCGGCGTGCGCGGGAAGAAGGACGAACTCTAGACGGCGGTCGCCAGACGGCGGGCGGCAAAACTCGTAGAGACGCGACAAGAAGTCGTCGACCGACTGCCCCGTCGCGCGAGGCGTGCCAGTAATCGGGTCGAAGCGATCGCATGGGTCAAAGACGCAAGAGATTGCGCGGTCGATCACATCAGGATCGGTACTCGCTGCGAAGATAACGAGGAAGTGGATGGGACGCTCCCCGCCAACGGAGAACTCCACCCCCGGGAGAATCGCCGGCATTGTGAGTCCCTGATCGCGCGCCTGCAGGGCCAGAGACTCGAACTGCGATCTCAGGTAGCGGTAGCCGTCGATGCTGTTGTGGTCCGTGAGGGCGACAAGATCAAGCCCTTCACCATTCGCTGCACTCCGTCCGGCCTGCACGAAGCGGTCAGCGATCGCGGCAAGTCGCTGGGGCTTCTCCTTTTTGAGGGCGTCGATCGCCGCGCGGATATCCTCGCCGTACGTCTTCTCACCATCGAACGGCGTATGCACGTGCAGGTCGCACCGTAGCCACCTGGCGCCCGGTTCCCGCCTAGGCGGGCTCGTCGTCATTCGGTCACCTCGCTGAGCTGTGCAGCCAGTCCTTCACCATCACGAGGTACTGCACTTGTCCCGTACAGCAACTCAACTTTGCCCGTCACTTCTCCGGGGTCCTGTTTCGGGTCTTGGCCTGACGCTCCATCCAGGCTTCGAAGTCGACCCGCCTGATCCGCCACTGACCTCGGACCTTGAAGGCTGGTAGCTCTCCAGCCTGGGCCATCGAATAGACAGTCTTCTCCGCCAGCTTCAGGAAGGTGGCTATCTCCTGTACCGTGAGGATCTCGTCCTGCAAAGAGCTGACCTCCATCGGTTGCAGGCGAACGACCGGCACCGGATTCCAACAGAGGGAACTATACTCCAACGGAAGGCAGCCTGCCATGTGCTGGCTGGTCCCGCGGCGTGGGCGCTGACTGCAGAGAGGCCGCGAAGCGCCGCCGCCGCAACGGCGGAAGACAGGCGCTGCTTATCGCATTGCCGCTCGTCAGGCTCAACGGTCCAGCGATCTCCGAGCGGCAGGCGCGAGTAGAATCAGGCTTCCACACCGGGGCGCGCACGGCGACCCGAAGATGAGGAGAGCCATGGTCCGACATCGCTTCCGCCTGCCCGTCGCGGCGTTGCTCGCCTCCCTGGCCGCCCACTGCACCAGCGCCGGCCCCGCCGCGGTGCCGCCTGGCGCGCCGGCCACTCCGGAATGGCCGCCGAAAGAGAGCGGCGGGACCGCCGCGCCCCCGGCGGCTGGGGCGGCCGCCGCGAGCGGCAGCGCCGCCGCCGCCGCGGCAGGCGCCTCCGCGGGCGAGGTGCGCTACGCCTTCATCCTCGCCGGGCACCGGGCGGGCGGCGCGGTCGAGAGGGCGGGCACGCCGGGCGAGTGGTCGGCCAGCTTCGAGTTCAACGACCGCGGCCGCGGCCCCAACACTGCCGCCAGCGCGGTCCTCGACCGTCACGGCCTGCCGCTGCGGGTGCTGATCAGCGGCCATGGCTATTTCAACAACCCGGTCAACGAACGCTTCGACTGGGTCGGCGGCAAGGCGAGCTGGAAGAACGCCGGCGAGCAGGGAGCGCGCGACGTTGCAGGGCGCGCCTTCTACGTCAGCCAGGACGGGCCGCCGCTGGAGCTCGGGCTCCTGGCCAGGGCGTTGCTCGCCGCCCGCGGCGGCCGCCTCGACCTCTTGCCCGACGGCGAGGCACGCATCGCGAAGGAGGGCAAGGCCGAGGTGCAGGGGCCGGGGTTCGTCCGGCCGGTCGATCTGTATGCCCTGACCGGGCTCGGCTTCAACCCGCAATACGTCTGGCTGGACGGGCAACAGAAGCTTTTCGCCGTCGTCGACGGCTGGACGACGCTGATCCTCGAGGGGTGGGAGAGCGCGGTGCCGGTCCTGCAGAAGGCCCAGGACCGGGCGGTGGCGGCGCGCGACAAGGCGCTGGCCGCGCGGCTCGCCCGCCATCCCGGCGACCGCCTGGTCATCCGGGGGGCGAGGCTCTTCAACTCCGAGACGCTGGAGAGCCAGCCGGGGATGACGGTGGTCGTCGCCGGCAACCGCATCGAGCGCGTCGGGCGCGACCGCGAGGTGCAGCCGCCGTCCGGCGCCGAGGTAGTGGAGGCGAACGGCAAGACGCTGCTGCCGGGGCTGTGGGACATGCACGTCCACCTGACTCCGAGCGACGGCCTGCTCGACCTGGCCGCCGGCGTGACCAGCGTGCGCGACATGGCCAACGACATCGACCAGCTGCAGGACATGCGCCGGCGCTGGGACGCCGGCGAGGCGCTCGGGCCGCGGGTGCTGATGGCCGGCTTCATCGACGGCCCGGGCCCTTATGCCGGCCCCTCCAAGGTGCTGGCCTCGACCGAGCAGGAGGCGCTCGCGGCGGTCGACCGCTACGCCCAGCTCGGCTACGTGCAGATCAAGCTCTACAGCTCGCTCGACCCCAAGCTGGTGCCGCCGATCGTCGCGCGGGCGCACCAGCTCGGGCTGCGGGTTTCGGGACACATCCCGAACGGCCTCACCGCCGAGCAGGCGGTGCGCGAGGGTTTCAACGAGATCCAGCACGTCAATTTCTTGTTCCTCAACTTCCTGCCGGGCTACGACACCCGCACCCCGCAGCGCTTCACCGCCGTCGCCGAGCATGCCGCCGAGATCGATCTCGCCTCGGAGCGGGTGCGCGACTTCCTGCGCCTGCTGCACGACCGCCAGATCGCCGTCGATCCGACCGTCAACATCTTCGAGTCGATGTTCACCGATCGCCCTGGGGAGATGAGCCACGGCTGGGCGGCGGTGGCCGACCGCCTTCCTCCCCAGGTCCGGCGCGGTCTCACCAGCGGCGGCTTGCCGGTGCCACCAGGGCTGGACGAGCGCTACCGCAAGTCGTTCCAAGCCCTGCTGGCGATGGTGCGCGCTCTCCACGACCAGGGGATCACCATCGAAGCCGGGACCGACGGCGCGGCCGGCTTCAGCCTCCATCGCGAGCTCGAGCTCTACGTCGAGGCGGGGATCCCGGCCCCCGAGGTGCTGCGCATCGCGACCCTGGGCGCCGCGCGCGTAGTCGGGCGCGACAAGGAGCTGGGCTCGATCGCCCCGGGCAAGCTCGCCGACCTGATCCTGGTCGATGGCGACCCCGCCGCCAGGATCGGCGACATCCGCCGCGTGGTGCTCACCGTCAAGGACGGCGTGGTCTACGACCCCGCCGAGCTCTACAAGGCGATCGGAGTGCGGCCGGCCGGATAGCCGACGAAGAAGGCGTCAGCGAACAACGCGGTGCCGATTCACCTGATAGAGCAGACGTATCGACAAAGACCTTCACTCGCCGTAGACCTCGGCGAGATAGTCGTCATGCGCGGTCGAAAGGTCTTTCTTGCCTGACCGGAACCGGCCGGCAGCAGCCAGGGCGCGTTCCTTCCTCTCGGCTCTGCCGAGAGAGGAGCTCTCACGCAAGAAATCCTCCGCCGCCTGTCGAATGAGCTCGGCAACGGAGGTACGCCGCTCAGAGGCCAACCTCTTGAGCTCCTGGGACTGCTCCTCGGTGAGCTGTATCTGGGTACGGAGCATGGCCTCTACATCATGAGTACAAACTAGTTGTCGTGCTATCACATTGGTCAGGCGCCCGGAGCGCCGCTCGGCTCAGCTGCTGGCGCCGGCGGCGGGCGGCAGCAAGGGGGTTCCGCAATCGGCGCAGGTCTCCAGGCCGGGGAGGAACTCGGAGTCGCAGAAGGGGCAGTAGCCGCCGGCGGGCAGGGTGCGGGGCGGCGGGGGCGACAGGACGTCCTGCTCGCGCAGGTCGAGCTGCGCAAGCAAGACGCCCAGGACGCGCCGGCGCTCGCTCCAGTAGCGGCGCCATCCGGCGCTGGCGCCATGACTGGCCGCAAACGAGGCGCCGTGGAGGCCGGAGCGCAGCAGCGGGATCAGCCGCGCGCGGGGCAGCAGCGCCGCCGCCACGACCAGCGGATCGAAACCGCGCATCAAGCCGCGGCCGAGATGAACCACGGCGCGCATCGCGCTCGGCAGCGAGAAGCCGATCGCGAGCAGGGCGCCTTCGGAGCGCGCCACCTGCTGAGCGCGCAGGCGGCGGGCGATTCGCACGGCGGCGCCCAGGGTGACGGCCCACAGGAGGATGACGGCGCTTGCCGCGAGCGGCGCCAGCCAGGGCGGCGAAAGGGCGGGATAGATCGCCAGGGGAAGGGCAAAGAAGACCAGGCCGAAGAGCAGGCAGCTCGCCGCGAGCAGCGGCGCGACCTCGCGCTCGAAGGCGGTGCGGCGGGCGCGCAGCCGTTCCAGGTCGAGGCAGAGCTCGCCGTGCGCCGCGATGCGCCTTTCACGCTCGCCCGGATCGAGCGCCAGCAGGCCGCCGAGGAAGGCGGCGAGCTCCTCGGCCTCGGCCGCGCTGGCGCACTTGAGCCGGCCAGCCGCGCCGAGCCGCACCTCCTTTTCCTCACTCGCGACCGCAGCGATCTGGGCGAAAGGGAGGGCGGTCCACTGCTCCTCGCGATAAGGTGCGGCGCCGCCCATCTGGCGCGCGGCCGGCAGGAAGATCGCCTCGCCGCTCGCCACCAGAGGCAGGTGCGAGACCGTGAACAGCCGGTCGAGCGGCAGCGGCGCGGCCAGGCGGGGCCGGCCCGCGAACCGGCTGTAGCGATGGTCGAACCAGGAGCAGAAGAGCTGTTGCGAGCGATCGGCGTAGGCCAGGCAGTCGATCAGATAGAGCGCGGCGACGAAGGGAAACAGGTCGCGCAGCAGTACCTGGACCATGGGAAGATCTGCTCCGGCCGCCGCTCGGTGGCGGCGGGCCGCCCTCGTCAATCGGGTCAGCCCGCGGGCGGCGCGGGTGTTGCGTCCTCTTCCTTCTTGGTCCGCTTGTCACCGAAACCGAACAGCTTGCGCAATGCCGCGATGAGCGCGGCGAAGGCGGCGACGATCAGCTTGTAGCCCTTGGCCAGGAACTTGCCCAGCTTCGCGAACAGCCCCAGCTTGGCCGCCGCCGCGCCCGCGCCGCCGGCGACCAGCGCCGCCAGCCCGTACTCGGCGACCTTGTCACCCTTCATCCACTCGGCGTACCGGTGCCCTTGCTTGTAGGAGAAGCCCTGGAGGAGCGCTTCGACTTCCTGGCGGGCGGCCGCCAGGCCGTCGGGATCGGCAACCAGCGTTCCCGACATGTAGCCCCGGCGCCCGAGCAGGCGCACGTCGTAGTTGATGACGCTGTGCTCGCGGTCGTCGCGGCCCTTGATGGCCCAGACCAGATTGTGGGTCCGCGCGTCGTAATGCGGCTCCTCGTACCACCCGACCACATGGATGGCGGGAGTGCCCATGCGGGCGCGCTCCTTGTTGGCCTCCTCGGTGCCGTTGCGGATCGACTCCAGCAGCTCCTTGCTGTCGATCTTGTCCTTGTCGTCGTCCTTGACGAAGCCCACATCGTGGAAGGTGAAGAGCAGGAACCAGTTCTTGGCATTGACCGACGGCGTGATCAGCCCGACTTCTCCTGGCGCGGGCGGATTGCCCATCCGTTCCATGAGCCGGCGGGTGTCGTCGGCGCCGGCGAACCGGTAGCCCTCGGGCAGCTTGATCGCCGCGACATCGGTACCGAGGGTCACCTCGGAGGGGCCGCGGACCCAATCGATGCGCGGCGGCTGGGCCGAGGGTTGCGCCGGTTGGGCCGCTGCGCCGATCGCGGACAGCGCGCCGATGGCGGGCAGGGCGGCGAAGAGGGCGACCCTGATTGCCCTGCAGTGCATCGAAGCTCCTCCCCTGCCCATCGTCACTCAGACTGTCGGACGCCGATCCGACCCCCGTCAGGATGCTAGAACGAAAGAGGTCCGTGCGCCAGGGGAGGGGGCGTCCCCTTCCCCCCCGGAGGGGTGGGAAGGGGATCGAGGGGTTGCGGGGGGCGATCCGATCGATGCTTCGAGTCGGCCTCCGCCGCCACATCGCAGCGCCGTTTCATGCATTGAGGATCGCCTGGAACAGGCGGCTCCAACTACGGAAGATGAGGAATCCTAGCATACGAGACTCTCGGATCTCGGCAGGCGCCCGGGCGCTTCGAGACTTCCGGGTCTCCCGGCCTTCGCAGAATACGTCTTGTGGGAATAGAGGAGGCCCATGATGTACTCTCTCTACGATATCTCGGGAGATCACCGGAGCTGAACGAGCATCCGACCGCCGCGGAGCTGGAAGGGCTGATCACCGGCCGCCTTTCCTCGGGACGGGCTCGCTTCGTCGTGCGCCACCTGCTGCGGGGATGTGTGAGCTGTCGCGCCGCGGTGGCGCCCTATGTCTCCATGCTCGTGGGCCGCGAGCGGGCCGTGGAGGATCGCCCCGGCTCCGGCGAGGTGGAAGCGCCCAGCTCGGGAGGCGAGACGGAGACGCCGAGCTCCCAATTGCCGTCCTATCCCGACAGCGCCTACGAGAATGCCATCGAGCGTGCCTTCGCGGCCTTTCGGCTGCACAGCCAGGGACCGGCGCCCGGCGCCGCACCGCCGCCGGCACCGGCGCCTGCCGCCCCGCCTGGCGCGGAGGAGCCGCCACGGCCCGAGACACCGAGCGCGAACGAGCCGAAGCCCCGGCCCAAGCCGAGAACCAAAACCTAACCTTTTTTTCGCTCCGGCTGGGACTCGTCGGCGTCTTCGGCGCGCTCGCCGCCCGAGCTGATCAGGCGCTGCAGAGAGAGCCGCACCATCTCGTCGACATCCTCCTGCGCAAGCTCGCCGGCGGCCCGCGAGGCGCGCGGCGAGGAGATTTCGCGGTAGGCCTCCGGCTCGCCATGCAGCTGCTCGAGCATTCTCTGCATGCGGTCTTCCATGGGGTTGCCGCCGCGCTCGTAGGGGTAGGCCGCGGCAAAGAACCTGGCAGGCGAGAAGTGGATGACCCCAAGGATCATCAGCAGGTGTTCGATCTTGAGACCAAGCCCGCCGCGCATCAGGCGCGTGATCGTACCGACGCGCCAGCCGAGCTGGCGCTCGACGTCGCGGTAGGTGAAATTGGAGAGCCGGATCGCGTTCTTGAGAAGGGAGATCAGACGCTCGCTTTCAGAGCTGGTCATGTCTTCAGGATACATCTAGGGTCAAGAGCTGTCAATCATGCTTTATAAAGAGCAACTGGATTGACGGCATCCTCCTCTAGCGCCACCGGAAGATCCGCAAAGCGAGCACGAAGCTGACCACGCCCCACACGGCGACGATCGCCAGCTGGCCCGCCACCCCGGCTAGCGGCTTGGCCTCGGTCATCACCCCGCGCAACGCCTCGTTGAGCGCGGTCAGCGGCAGGGCATGGATCAGCGGCTGCACCCGCTGGGGGAACCTCTCCGCGGAGAAGAAGACCCCCGAGGCCAGCCACATCGGCATCATCGTCAGGTTGGCCAGGCCGCTGGCGCCTTCGATCGTCTTGACGCGCGAGGCGATCAGCAGGCCGAGGCCGCAAAACGCCATCGCCCCGAGCAGCGAGGTGAGGGCGAGCAGGGCGAGCGAGCCGCGGACCGCCACGCCGAACGCCCACCACCCGAAACCGACCAGGATGACGATCTCGGGAACGAGGAACACCAGCCTGCCGAGGATCTGCGCCAGGAGGTACTGGCTCTTGTGCATCGGCGTCGCGATCAACCGCTTGAGCAGCCGGCGGCTGCGCGCCGTGGTGATCCCGAAGGCGAGGCTCCAGATGCCGGTCCCCATGAGGTTCATGCCGAGCAGACCCGGGATCAAGAAGTCGATGTAGCGCGACCCCTTCTCGGTCACCCGCTCGGCACGCACCGCGACCGCGTCGACCCGGCCGGCCGCACGCTGCAAGGCATCTTCGGCTGCCAGGCGGGCGATCCGCGACTCTGGGCGGGTCTCGTCGAAGCGGAAGACCAGCGGCCGGCCGGGCTCGATCAGCAACGAGATCTTGCCGGTGCGCAGCTGTTCTCTCCCCTGCTCGGCGGAGAGCAGCCGCGGCAGGAGGACTCTGCCGCGCGCCATGGCGGCGGTCATCCTCGGGGCGTCGGGCGAGCTGATCACGCCGACCGGAATCTGATCCGGGGCCTTGTCACGAAAGGCCAGCCCGAGCGCCACGGCGAGCAGCAGCGGAAAGGCGAAGACCCAGAAGACCGCTTCCGGCTCGCGCCCGAACTCCCTGGCCCGGCAGAGCGTCAGCTGCCAGAGCGCCGACGAGCTGCCGCGCGCCAGGGGCCCAGCGGCGGCTGCGCCGACTGGCGCGGCCGGTGCCTGCCGCAGCTGCCGCAGCTGCGGCCGCGGCGGCGGCTTGGCGGCCGCCGAGGGTGATCCGGGCGCGCTCATTCCTCGCGCAGCGCCCTGCCGGTGAGCGAGACGAAGAGGTCTTCGAGCGTCGCGCGGTGGGTCGAGAGGTGGACCAGCCGCGAGCCGTGCTGCTCGACGGCGGCGAGCAGCTCGGGGACGCTGGCGGCGAGCGCGCCGACCGCGAGGGTCCAGCCCGTGCCGTGGCGGCGGGCCTCGATGACCCCGGCGAGCCCTCTGAGCTCCGCCTCCGGGAGCTCGGGCTCGGCCGTGAACTCGACCACGTCGGCGGCATGCAGCGATGCGATCAGCTCGGCCGGGGTGCCGAGCGCGATCACCCGGCCATGGTCGACGATGGCGACCCGGTCGCACAGCCGCTCGGCCTCGTCCATGTAGTGGGTGGTCAGGGCGACCGTGCCGCCCTGGGCCTGGAACTCGCCGATCTGCTCCCAGAGCTGGAGGCGGCTCTGCGGGTCCAAGCCGGTGGTCGGCTCGTCGAGGAAGAGCAGCTCCGGGTCGCCCACCATGGCGCAGGCGACGGCCAGGCGCTGCTTCTGGCCGCCCGAGAGCTTGCCGACGCGCGCGTCGCGCTTCTCCTCGAGGGCGAGCCGGCCAAGGACCTCCTCCGGATCGCGGCCGCGGCGGTAGAAGGAGCGGAAGAGGCGCAAGACCTCGATGACCGTCAGCTTCTCGCTGAGCTGGGTCTCCTGCAGCGAGATCCCCAGCCGCTCGCGCAGCGCGCTGGCGTTGCCGTCCCAGCTCTCGCCCAGCACCTCGACTTCGCCCGCGTCGGGCTCGGTGAGCCCTTCGACGATCTCGAGCGTCGTGGTCTTGCCGGCGCCGTTGGGGCCCAGCAGGCCAAAGCATTCGCCGCGCTGGACCGTGAGGTCCAGGCCGTCGACCGCGACGACATCGCCATAGCGCTTGACCAGCCCGCGGCAGCGGACGGCGGGAGTGGCGGCGGGGGAAGGCTCGGCATTCATGGCAGGGCGGCGAGCGGCGAGCGGCGAGCGCGCTCGCGGGCGGTCTAACCTACCACAGCCGGATGGCGGTCCCGGCTACCGGAAGTAGCCGTTGACGTCGACGATGATGGACGTCGAGCCGCCCGAGAGATTGAGCAGGCCGGCGCTGCCCGTGCCGTCGCTCGCCAGGGTGAAGACGGTGTTGTTGGAGCGCACCTGGCCGGGTGCGAAGCTGAGAACACTGGTGGCGCTCGGGATCCCGTTGCCTGGAAAAGAGCTGATCGTGCCGGCGGACCCCGGCGTGACGACGGTGATCTGGCCCGAGACCGCCTTCGCCGAGGCGGGGATGCCGCACACCCCGGCGAGCGGGACGCCGCGGCTTTCGTTGGCCGAGAAGCTCGGACCGCCGCCGGGCCCAACCGGTCCTCTGGTGTCGACGGCGCGGCAGGGCGCCGCCAAGGTGTAGAAGCTCGTCGACGTGGGATTCGGGGAGTAGAAGTAACCCCCGGGAAGCGTCGCGGTGACGCCTCCCGTGGTCACCGCCAGGTCGACGGTGCCGGTGGCGTGGGCGCCGGTGGTGGCGGTGATCGTCAGGCCGTCGCCGCTGACGTTGGTCACCGCGGCCGCGGCGCCGCCCAGCTTCACCGTGGCATCGCCGCCGAAGTTCGCGCCCTTGATGGTGACCGCCGTGCCGCCCCCGACCAGGCCGTTGTTGGGGCTGATCGAAGAGACGGTCGGCGGCTGGACGCCGGAGCCGATGCAATTCCCCACCGCCGCCTGCACTTGCGGCTGGATCACCGCCACGACGCGCGGATCGAAGACCATCGAAACCCCCGGAAACGCGCAGCTCCCCATGTTGCAGTAGCTCATCATCGTTCCGGTGACGTTGGGAATGCCGTTGACCGTGTGCGGGGCCGGACAGCTGGTCGCGCCGGAGTAGCAACCCGGCTGGCCGCTGAAGCAGGTGTCGATCGGCGGGCTATAGCAGTGGGTGTGGCGGCTGCCGAAGTTGTGGCCGATCTCGTGGCCGACCACCGAAGCATCGAGGGCCAGCTGATCGGAGCGGAAGACCTGGGTGAAGCTGTAGCCGTTCGAGCTGCTGCAGAGGCTGGATATCCAGGCGATTCCCGAGGCGGAAAAATCGTCTGGCTCCTTGCCCGAGAGCATTGCCGCGACGGCCCGGGTCACACCGCCCATGTTGACGGCCCAATAGGTCGAGAGCTCGCCGAGCTGGTCGGGCCCGGCGTTGCCGCCCGGGCCCGGACCCAGCTTGTAGGGATCCATCTGCGGGGTGGTGCGCAGGAAGGTGGTGCCGATGAGCAGCTGGACTTGCAGGTCGCGCTGATACATGACGTTGATCTGCGCGAACAGGCTGGCGACGTAATTGGTCGCGACGGTCGTGTCGCCATTGATTCTCGGCATCGACATGAATGGGTAATCGGTGTCGATGGCCACTACCGCGGTGTTCGAGCTCGAGCTGGTCGTGGCCGGTGGGGCCGCGGGCGTCCCGGCCCGGTCAGGAGCGCTCGCGCCGGCGCCGGAGGGCATCTGCGGTGGGAAGAGATCGATATCTTCTTCGCCGCATTTCCAGCTGGGCGTCTGGCCGCCGCTGGCCGCGCCCTGGAACGCCTTCGCCTCGGCGACCAGGTGCAGGCCGGGCTTGCCGGCGACCAGCGGCCGCAGCTGGTGGATCACCCCGTTCGACTCGGCCAGGCTCTCGATGATCGCGGTATCAGGGTCCACGGAAACGGAGATGCCCGACCCAGGGTTGCCCGCCTCGCTGCCCCAGAAGAAGACCAGCCGCGAGCGCGGCAGCTCGGTGACGGTCTCGCCCCCGGTCGCGCCGGCCGGCCGCGAGACTTGCAGGACGCGCGCGCCCGGCGCGTAGACCTCGTGGCGGATCAGCAACACGTCGCGGCGCACTCCCGGCGCGACCGGCCAGTCGGCGATCCGGACCTCGGTCTCCGGCTTGACCCGCAGCAGGGCCGGCACCAGCTCCGGCGCGAAGCGGACCAGCTCGGCCAGGCTCGCCAGGTCGGGCGCCTGGACCTTCTCGCCGGCTGCCGCTGCCCGCAGCAGGGCGAACCCGAGTCCCTTCTCGACCTGCCCCGCCACCGCCTGCCCCGCGACCGCGGCCGGCGCCGCCAGCCCGGGAGGCACCACCGCGATCAGCACCAAGGCCGCGAGCCACAGCACGGAGAGAATCCGCCTCGGGGCGAGGGTTTGCCGGAACAGGTGGGGAATGCGCGCCATCATCTGCATCTCGTTCGGGGACTCCCTGGATCGTGGGTTGCGGGGAGCCAAGTTATCTGCTTATGAGCCTAACTCTATTTCTATCGTCTCTATTTCTCTGGGGGCTCAGCTTTTTCTCGCCGTCCGCCCACCGCAGCACAGAGCTTGCATTCGGTGGGCCATCCGCGTTACGGCCGCCCAGCGCGCGGCGCCGCCGTCGGGCGGCCTCAGCTGCCGAGCGATATCGTTGAGATCGTTGGACTTGTCGCCGGGGGCGCAGACCGGCCGCCGAGAGAAGGCGGCGGGGTCGCGGCGCCCGCCGCACAAAAAAATGTCAGTCGCCCGCCAATCCTCGTCCCCAAGCGCGGACAGGGGCCCGCGCGCCCGATCAATCGCCCGCGACCTGCAGCACGACCAAGGTCACGTCGTCCTCGAACCCGCCGCCTCGCCCCGACCAGCGCGAGAGCTCGTCGAGCAGCGCCGCGGCCAGCGGTTCGGCCGCCAGCCCGCCGTGGCCGGCGAGAAAAGCCTGCAGCCGCGCCTCCCCGAACGGCTCGCCCGCCTCGCCGCGCGCTTCGAGGAGGCCGTCGGTGTAGAGCACCACGCTGTCGCCCAGCGCGAGCGCGACCGAGGCTTCGCCGTGCGGGGCGCGCGACAGCCGGCCGAGCACCGGCCCTCCCTGGCGCAGCTCACCGACCGTGTGTCGCGTGGGTTGCGCGCGGCGCGCGCCGCCGTCGCCGCGCACGAGCAGCGGCGGCGGGTGGCCGGCGCTGCCGTAGGTGAGCCGCGCGCCGCCCGGCGCCGCCGGCGCGCCCGGTGCCGCCGGCGACGCTGAGAGATCGAGGTAGACGTAGACCGCGGTGACGAAGTGGCGCTGCAGCTGGCCGTGGAAGATCCGGTTCATCTCCGTCAGCACCCGCCCCGGGCTGGCGGCATGGGCCGCCTGCGCGACGGCTGCGACCTTGACCATCGAGGCGATCAGCGCCGCCGGCACGCCATGGCCGGCGACGTCGGCCACCAGCACCCCGAGCGCCCGCTCTCCGCCGGGCAGGAAGTCGTAGAAGTCGCCCGCCACCGCCGCCGCCGGGAGGTAGCGCACCGCCAGGTCGAGGCCGCGCACCTCGGGCAGCCGGCGCGGCAGGATGGAAGTTTGGATCTGGCGCGCCGTCGCGAGCTCCTGCTGGATGGCGCCCAGGCTCGCCTGGGTGGTGAAGAAGCGGCGGGCGACGATCGAGCCCAGGCCGCCCAGGAAAAGGACGAAGCCGATCGGCTCGACGCCGTGCGGCCAGACCCGCAGGCCGAGCGAGCGCAGGTTTTCGCCGACGACGAAGATGCCAAGCACCAGGAAGCTGATCCGCAGCGGGCGCAGGTCGGCGGCCGGGGTCGGTCCGGGCACATAGAGATGTAAGACCACGATGCCGATGCCGACGATGACCAGGAGGCTGTTGATCCTGCTTGCGGCCCAGGGTGACCGCCGCCAGCCCTCGTAGGCGATGGCGCACAGGGCAAAGGCCAGGCTGAGCTGCCACCAGCGGGCGATGATCGAATGCCACCCCCGGCCGAGCAGCTGCTGGAAGAACAGGATGGCCGGCACCACCAGCAGGTAGCTGACGGTGGTGAGGAAGTAAATCAGCGCGCCGGGCGGCAGGCCGAAGACCAGCTCGGCCGCCGAGGTGGCGGCGAGCAGCCGAGCGCCGTAGCCGGCGGCGAGCAGCGACAGGTAGAGCAGCGCGCGGTCGCCCGCACGGTGCCGCAACACCGCCAGCGACCCGGCAGCCAGGCTCAGGGTCAAGATGCCGATGCCGATGGCGACCGCGGGCAGATCGGCGCGGAGCTGCAACCGGAGGTCGGGTGGCAGGGTGGTGAGCGCCGCGGCGATCCAAGCGCCCGGCACGGGCGCCTCTGCGATCAGATCGCCCGGCACGCTCAACCCGCCTCGCGGCACTTGACCGCGATCTCGCCGTTTTCGACCCCCACCAGGGCCTCGCCGCCGGCCTGCAGCTTGCCGAACAGCAGCTCCTCGGTGAGCGGCCGCTTGACCGTCTCCTCGACCACCCGCGCCAGGGGCCGGGCGCCGAAGGCCGGATCGTAACCGCGCTCGGCGAGCAGCTGGCGCGCCGGCTCGGCGAGCTCGATGCGCACCCCCTTCGGGGCGAGCTGGGCGGCGAGCTCGGCGAGCAGCTTGTCGACGATGCGCTCCATCACCGGCCGGGTCAGCGGCCGGAAGTGCAGCCGGGCGTCGAGGCGGTTCCTGAACTCCGGGCTGAACAGCCGCTCGACGGCGCGCTCGCTGTCGGCGGCGTGCAGCGGGGCGCCGGGAGCTTCGCCCTCCCCGGGATCGGCGCCGAAGCCGAACGGACGGCGGGCCATCTCGCGGGCGCCGACGTTGGAAGTCATCAGCAGGATGACGTGCCGGAAGTCGGTGGGCTTGCCGTTGGTGTCGGTCAGCGTGCCGTGGTCCATGACCTGCAGCAGGATGTTGAAGACGTCCTCGTGCGCCTTCTCGATCTCGTCGAGCAGCAGCACGGCGTGCGGGTCCTTGGCCACCGCCTCGGTGAGCAGGCCGCCGCGGTCGAAGCCGACGTAGCCGGGAGGCGCCCCGACCAGGCGCGACACGGTATGGCGCTCCATGTACTCGCTCATGTCGAAGCGCAGGAAGCTGATGCCGAGCGCCAGGGCGAGCTGGCGCGCCAGCTCGGTCTTGCCGACCCCGGTCGGGCCGGTGAGCAGGAAGGCGCCGACCGGCTTCTGCGGGTCGCGCAGGCCGGCGCGGGCCAGCTGGATGGCGGCCGCCAGGCGGTCGATCGCCTCCTCCTGCCCGAAGACCGCGCCGCCCAGCCGCGCGCGCAGCAGGCGCAGGCGCTCGCGGTCGTCGCCCTGGACGCTCTGGGCCGGGATCTGCGCCATGGTCGCGAGAACCTCTTCGACGTCGGCGACCGCGACTTCCTCGCCGCCGCGCAGCGACACCGTCGCGCCCGCCTCGTCGAGCAGGTCGATGGCGCTGTCGGGCAGCCGGCGGTCGCGCAGGAAGCGCCCGGCCAGCTCCGCGGCGGCACGGACGGCGGCGCCGTCGTAGCGCACGCCATGGTGCTCCTGGTAGCGCGTTGCCAGCCCGGAGAAGATCTGCACCGTCTCGTCGACCGAGGGCTCGGACACCTCCACCTTCTGGAAGCGGCGGGCGAGCGCCTGGTCGCGCTCGAAGCTCTGGCGGAACTCCTCCCAGGTGGTGGCGCCGATGCAGCGCAAGGTGCCCTGCTGCAGCGCCGGCTTGAGCAGGCTGGTGGCGTCGAGGGTACCGCGCCCGGCGCTGCCCGCGCCGACCAGGGTATGGATCTCGTCGATGAACAGGATCGGGCTCGGCTGCGCCGCGAGAGCGGCCAGGACCGCCTTGAGCCGGTTCTCGAAGTCGCCGCGGTAGCGAGTCCCGGCCAGGATCGCTCCGAGGTCGAGGCGATAGATGCGGGCGTCGCGGAAGGGCTCGGGCACCTCGCCCTGGGCAATTCGCAGCGCCAGCCCTTCGACCAGCGCCGTCTTGCCGACCCCCGGGTCGCCGACGTAGACCGGATTGTTCTTGCGCCGGCGCTTGAGGATGTGGAGGGTGCGGGCGATCTCGGTCTCGCGCCCGATCAGCGGATCGATGCCGCCGCGCCGCGCCAGCTCGGTCAGCTCCTGGGTGAAGGCGGCGAGGGCGTCGCCGCCCGGCCCGTCGGCCGGCTCGCCGCCCTCCTCCGCGCCGGCGGGCTCGGGGGCGGACGGCTGCGCGGCCGGCAGCTCCGGGCGCAGCTTCGAGACGCCGTGCGCGAGGTAGCTCACCACGTCGAGCCGCGTCACTCCCTGGCTGGCGAGCAGTTCGGCGGCCGGCGAATCGGGGTCGGCAAAGATCGCCACCAGCACGTCGGAGCCGCGGATCTCTTCCTTGCCGGCGCTCTGGGCATGCATGCCCGCCCGCGCCAGCGCGCGGCGCAGGCCGAGCGACAGCCGCGGCTCGCCCCCCGCCGAGGGAAGGGAGGGCGGAGACGTCCGCCGCCGCCGCCCGGGCGGCGCGGTCTCCTCCCTCGCCGCGGCCTCTTCTTCCAGCTGGTCGGCGAGCTGGCGGCGCAGCCGATCGAGGTCGGCGCCGGCGTGGCGCAGGGTATTCGCCGCCTCGTCGTCGAAGGTCAGGGCGTAGAGCATGTGCTCGGGGCCGGCATACTCGTGCCCCAGGCGGCCGGCCTCCGACACCGCCACGGCGAGGGCGATCTCGAGGTCTTGCGAGATATTGATCTGGCTCATCGGGCGGTCATTGTCTCCCTCATGCTTCGCGCGCCGGGCCGGGGAGCTCTTCCGGCTCGGCGGTGAGCAGCAGCGGCATGCCGTTGTCGCGCGCCTCGGCAGTGACCTCGGCGATCTTGGTCTCGGCGACGTCGCGCGGATAGACGCCGGCCACCCCCAGCCCCTTGTGGTGCACCTGCAGCATGATGTGGGCCGCCTCGGCCGGCGGCTTGGCGAAGTGCTTGACCAGGATATGGATCACGAACTCCATCGACGTGTAGTCGTCGTTGTGGAGCAACACCTTGAAGCGGCGCGGGCGCTCGAGCCGCGGCCGCCGCTCGGTCGCCAGCTCCCTGTCCGGCGCCAGCGGCGCCGGCGGCGTCTCGGGCCCCTCCTCGAAATCGAACCGGCTCATGGTCGAGCTCTCCAGCCGCCTAACGATGAGCGGACGCCTCTCCGGTCTCCACGCCGATCGTCGCTCCGCGAGTGTATCGCGCCGGCGCGCCGAAGCCCGCGCCGTGGGTAAAGCTTGTTGGCCCGGAGGATCCCGAGGACCGCAACGGGCCTGCGGGGCTGGCGCGGAGCCGCCGGCGCATGCCGGGAAACTGGCGCGCGCCCGCCCGCCCACGCGGCCGTCGACAGCGCCCGATGCTCGAGCGGCGGCGCGCCGGCGGGGGGCTGAGCCCGCACCCGCCGCTACTGCAGCTGTTCGCGGGTGGCGAGCAGGCGCATGGCGGGCCAGTCGTCGCCGGTGGTCTTCAAGTGCCAGGCGTTGCGGGCGAGGAAGACGGGTGAGCCGTCGTGGTCGGCGGCCATGCTGGCGTGATTGGCATGGGCGAACTTCTTGAGCGCCTGCTGGTCGCCTGCCTCGACCCAGCGCGCGGTGTAGAGCGTGGTGGTCTCGAAGCGGACCGGGATGCCGTACTCGGTGCGGATGCGGTCGGCGAGCACGTCGAACTGCAGCGCGCCGGCCACCCCGACGATCCAGTCGCTGGCGGAGGCGGGCCGGAAGACCTGCGCGGCGCCCTCCTCGGCGAGGTGGTGGAGAGCGCGGCCGAGGTGCTTGGCGCGCAGCGGGTCCTCGGCGCGCACCCGCCGCAGCAGCTCCGGCGCAAAGCTGGGGATGCCGGTGAAGCGCAGCTCCTCGCCCTCGGTCAGCGCATCGCCGATGCGCAGGTTGCCGTGATTGGGGATACCGATGATGTCGCCGGCAAAGGCCTCCTCGGCGAGCTCGCGGTCCTGGGCCAGGAAGAGCAGCGGATTGTGGATGGCGAGCGTCTTGCCGCTGCGGATGTGGCGCAGCTTCATGCCGCGGCGGAAGCGGCCCGAGCACAGGCGGACGAAGGCAACGCGGTCGCGGTGCCGGGGATCCATGTTCGCCTGGATCTTGAAGACGAAGCCGCTGACCTGCTCTTCCCAGGGCTGGACCAGCCGTTCGGCAGAGGGCTGCGGGCGCGGTGGCGGCGCCAGCTCGGCGAGCGCCGCCAGCAGGTCGCCGACGCCGAAGTCGTGCAGCGCGCTGCCGAAGAAGACCGGGGTCAGATGGCCGGCGCGGTAGGCCTCGAGGTCGAACGACGGGCAGAGGCCGCGCGCCAGCTCGACCTCCTCGCGCAGCCGGCGGGCGGCGGCGGCCGGCAACAGCCGCTCGAGGCGCGGGTCGTCGAGGCCGCGCAGCGCGGTGGCGTTGCCGGGCACGCGGGTCGGTCCATGGGACGCGCGGGTCGATCCATCGGACGCGCGGCCGCGTTCGAGCGGCGTCAGGCGGTCGTGCAGCAGGTCGTAGCAGCCGCGGCAGGCTTGCCCCATGCCGATCGGCCAGGAAGCGGGAGTGACGTCGAGCGCCAGGGTGCTCTCGATCTCTTGCAGCAGCGCGAAGGGCTCGCGCCCCTCGCGGTCGAGCTTGTTGATGAAGGTGATGATCGGCACGTCGCGCAGCCGGCAGACCTCGAAGAGCTTGCGCGTCTGCGCCTCGATCCCCTTGGCGGCGTCGAGGACCATCACGGCCGAGTCGACGGCGGTGAGCGTGCGATAGGTGTCTTCGCTGAAGTCCTCGTGCCCCGGGGTGTCGAGGAGATTGAAGGTGTGGCCGCCGTGCTCGAAGGTCATCACCGAGGCGGTGACCGAGATGCCGCGCTCCTGCTCGACCTTCATCCAGTCCGAGCGGGCGCGCCGGGCGTCGCCGCGCGCCTTCACCGCGCCCGCCAGCTGGATGGCGCCGCCGAACAGCAGCAACTTCTCGGTAAGGGTCGTCTTGCCCGCGTCGGGGTGCGAGATGATGGCGAACGTCCGCCGCCGGGAGACGCATTCCTGGAGTGTGTTCATCGGCTTCCTGATAACAAGCGGCGGAGCCTATCAGATTCCACCCCCGCTCGAAGCGGCCGGGATTGAGGGAAGCGGGTGATAGGCTTTGATGCACTCGCGGGGGCGAAACTGTTCGTTTCACAGCACAACCGTGAGTTGACAAGTGCGGCCGCCGGCCTCCGGGCCGGCCTTTGCAAGGGGAGAAAGGGAGGCCCGTCATGCGCTGGCTGCAAAAGTACGATGCGCCGATCTATGCGCTGCTTCGTGTCGTCGCCGGATTCCTGTTCTTCTGCCACGGCGCGCAGAAGGCCTTTGGCGCCTTCGGCGGTCACGGCGGCGAGAGCCTGCCGCCGCTGATCCTGGCCGCGGGCTGGATCGAGGTCGCCGGCGGCGCGCTGATCGCGCTCGGGCTGTTCACCGGGATCGCCGCCTTCATTTCCAGCGGCGAGATGGCTGTGGCCTATTTCATGGTCCACCAGCCGAAGGGAATCTTGCCGGTCCAGAACCAGGGCGATCTGGCCGTGATCCTATGCTTCGTCTTCCTTTATATCGCCGTTCGCGGCTCGGGCGCCTTTGCCCTCGACGGCCTGTTCGCGAAGAAGGGCGGATAGCGGCCGGCACTTCCGGTACGCCGTTCCTGGAGGATCGATGACGGATTGGTGTATGCACCTATCGTCGGACCTACGGGTGTGTGGCGGAAGTCTCTGTGCGCGCGGCGCAGCCAGCCCCCGGCTTGCGGAGTGATCCGCCCTGCGGTAGGTGGCATCATCCTTGCGGCATCGCGGAGCGGAAGGAGCTCCGCATGAGAAACCCAATGGTTCATCGTTCTCTGATCTCGGTGCTGTGCGCGGGAGCGCTGATGGTTGCCGGGTGCGGCAGCGGCGCCCAACCTCAAGCGGGCCAGGCGGCGAGCGGCGGCGTGACCGCCGGCCAGCCGCAGGCGCAAAACGCCGCGGCTCCCCAGGCTCCCCAGGGCGTGCCTGGCTCCGCCGGGCAGCCGCAGGGCAACGAGCTGCGCCCTGAAGCGCAGAGCGTCAGCGTCGGCCAGACCGCGGCAGGCGCCGGAGCGTACCAGGGCGGCCAGGGGCCTCAACCCGGGGTGCCTCTGCCAGAGAACCGCCCCACCGCGCCAGAGCCCGCCGAGCTTGCCGCCGCACGGCCCGTTGGGCAGGGGGCGGAGAGGGGCGCCGCGGCGCCCGTCGCCGTGCCGGCCGGAACCCGCTTCAGGGTCGAGCTCGAGAGCGGCCTGGCGAGCAATGGCAGCGTGGCCGGCGATCGATTCAGGGCGCGCGTCATCGGCCCGGTGCTCGAGCGCGGTCTGGTCGTCATCCCCGCCGGCTCCGAAGTCGCGGGCGACGTGACCCAGGCCGTTTCCACGGGGCGGCTGGGCGGTAGGGCACGTCTGGGGCTGCGCTTCACCGAGCTCATCCTGCCTTCCGGCGTCACCGTGCCGATCCACGCCTCCTTCGCGGAGGAAGGGCGGAGCAAGGCGCGGCGTTCCGCCGCAACCATCGGCGGCGCGGCGGCCGGCGGCGCCCTCCTTGGTCAATTGCTCAATCACCACACAAAGGGCACGGTGATCGGCGCCCTGGCCGGCGGAGCGGTGGGTACTGCGATAGCCGCCAATGCCCCGGGTCAGGAGGTGGTCATTCCGCGCGGTGCGGTGATCAGGTTGCGGCTCAGCGAGCCGGTGATCCTTTGAGCAGCTAGACGGAGCGCCTGCGCCCGCGCACCGCGAGGACGCCACGCCGCCTGCTTGCCGCTCGGGGGGTGCTCTCAACGGCGCAGGCTGAGGACGCGGAAGAACTCTTCGGCGACCGCGGCCGGGTCGCCCACCAGCGACTCGGCAGCGGCCTGCTCGAGCCAGTCCGCGGGCAGGTGTTCGCGGTAGGGGCGGTCGAGGAATCGCTGGTCGAAGAGCGCGATGACGCCGGTATCGCGCGGCGAGCGGATGAGGCGGCCGGCCGCCTGCACCACCCGCGTCATACCCGGGACCACGAAGGCGTACTCGAAGCCGCGCTCGAAGCGCTCCTGATAGTAGTCCTTGAGCAGCTGCTGCTCGAGAGTCAGCGCCGGCAGGCAGGGGCCGATCACGGCCACCGCCTTGAGCACCTCGCCGGGATAGTCCACTCCCTCGGCGAACACGCCGCCCGCCACCGCCGCGAGCAGGATGTCGCCGAGGACGGCCGAGCGCAGGGCGCCGAGCAGCGACTCGCGCCCGCGGTCGTCGTCGGCCTGACGCTGCACGAGCAGGCGCTTGCCGCGCAGCCGCATGCGGCCGGTGACCTCGGCAAGAAAGCCATAGCTGGGAAAGAGCGCCAGGCAGTTGCCCGGCACGGCCTCGGCGAAAGCCGCCAGCCGCTCGGCGATGCGGTCGTAGTTGGCGGCGCGCCGCTTGAAGGCCGTGGCCACGGTGGTGTCGATCACCACCCGGCGGTTGGCGGCGGGGAAGGGGTTGGGGATCTCCACGAACGCGGTGCGGCCGGCGCCAAAGCCGAGCAGCCCGCTATAGAACTCGGGCGGCGAGATGGTCGCCGAGAGCCCGATCGCCGCGTGCGTGCGATTGATGACCGCGCCCAGGAAGCGGCTCGGGTCCTTGCACAGGATCTTGATCTTGCTGTCGCCGCCGCGGCAGCGCTCGACGAAGTGGCTGAAGGCGCCATCCGAGACCATCAACCCGTTGAGAAAGCGCAGGAGGTCGAAGTAGAGGCCGGTGAAGGGGTCGTCGGAGTGGAAGGAGTGGCTCTCGCGCTGGTGCTCCAGGTAGTCGATGAAGCCGGCGTCGAGTTCGGACCGCAGCCTCCATAGGCGCTCCTCCGGCAGCGGCGCCTCGACCGCCAGGTCTTCGGCTTGCGGCTGGGTCTCGAGCGTCTCTACCGCCACGGCGACCGCCTCCTCGACGATCGTGGCGAGCTCGTGGCAGAGCGCCGCAAGCCGCAGATGGAGCGGCTCCCCCTGGTGGCGCAGCTCGTCGGCGGCCAGCCGCGCCGCCCCCGCCGACAGCTCCGGGCTGTAGTAGCCGCGCCCCCGTCCAACCAGGTTGTGGACCTCGTCGATCACCAGCACGGTGTCGGAAAGGTCCTGATCGGCCGCGAAGCCGGCCAGCGACACGTAGGGGTCGAAGGCGTAGTTGTAGTCACACACCGTGACCTCGACGCGGGCGGCGAGCTCCAGGCTGACCTCGAACGGACAGACCTCGGCCTCCCTGGCGGCGCGGAAGACGTCGTCGGGCTCGATCGAGGTGTGGCGGCGATGGATCTCGGCGATCACCCCGGAGGTCTGCAGCTTGGCGGCGTAGTCCTTGGCGAAGCGGCAGTACTCCTCGTGGCAGAGCACCTGGTCGTTGGCGCACATCTTGGCCTTGGCGCGCAGGCGCACCGAGCGGAAGGCGGCCTCCTGGTTGAGCAGCTCGAGCACCGCCCTCGCCATCTCCTGCTGCAGCGTCTTGGCGGTCAGGACGAAGAGCCGCTTGCCGTGCGTCAGGCAGTAGCGCAGCACCGGGAAGAGTGCCGCCACGGTCTTGCCGATGCCGGTGGTCGCCTGCAGCAGCAGGTGCTCGCGGTTCGCCACCGCGGTCTCGACGGCGGCCAGGATCAGCTCCTGGCCGGGGCGCAGCTCGCGGTAGGGAAAGACGAGCCGTTCGGCGGCGCGCCGCCGCTCGGCCCGGCGCTGTTGCTCGGCTTCGAAGGCGCGGAGCAGGGTATTGATACGGCGGCGGACCGCCGCCTCGAGCGCCGCCACGTGCAGCGTCAGCTCTTCACGCTCGGTCTGCTCGCCGCTCGAATCGCCGATGACGATCAGCACCAGCTCGACGCGCACCGGCTGCTGGCCGGCGGCGGCGAGCATCCAGGCATAGAGCAGCGCCTGGCGCTGGTACATCTCGCGCACCGCGGGAGGCAGCGTGCCGCCGCGCCGCACCGATTTGATCTCCTCGACGACCACGGTGCCGTCGGCCTCCCGCCGCAGGCCGTCGATCCGCCCCTGAACGGTGATCTGCCAGCCGCGGTGATCGAAGCTGTGGCGGACCGCGACCTCGCGCTGGTAGGTGACGTCCTCGGCGAGCCGCTGTTCCTGATAGCGGCTGTGGATCGCCTGGCCGAGCCAGAACCGCTCATAGCCGCCGCGGTTGGCGAAGCCCACCCCGCGCTGCAGCGCCCCCTCCAGCAGATCGGCGACCGACAGCTCGAGGCGAAGAGCCTCTAGGTCGAAGCGCGGCGGCATGGCTTGGCAGTATAAGCGCGGGTCGGCCGCACGTCCGGTGATGGACGTGCGGCATGCCCCTGAGGGCAGGACCCGCGCGCCCGATCAGACCAAGCGCGGGTCGGGCCGCACCCCATACCTTCATGAGACGGAAACTGAGCGCCGCTGCGGCGATTCTGAGAGCAGCGGACCGGGGGCCGAAGGGCCGCCGGCGCCTTGCCTTTGGCGGCGCGCTCGGTTAGCCTCGCCAGACTGCGATGAGCGGCAGGAGCAAGCCGGATGCGGGAGCTGCGCGGCGGGGCCGCGGCGTGCGGTGGAGCGCGGCCGGCGCCGCCGCTCTGGTCTTGGGCGAGGCGCTTGCGCTGCTGGCCGGCGGCGGCTGCCGCGGCCCCTTGCGCGCCGCCGACGACCGCTCGAAGGTCCACGTCGGGATCGTCTTCGACAGCGGCGGCAAGGATGACCGCTCCTTCAACGCTTCCGCCTGGGAGGGTGTGCGGCGCGCGGCGCGGCACATGCCGATCGTGCTGCGCAACGCCGAGCCGGGAGACCCGACCTCGATGGAGCCGGCGCTGCGCGCCTTCGCCGAGCGCGGCTACGACCTGATCATCGGCATCGGCTTCGCGCAGACGCCGATCATCGAGCAGGTGGCGGCCGAGTACCCGCGCCTCGACTTCGCGATCGTCGACGGGGTGTCGAGCCTCCCCAACGTCGCCTCGCTGATCTTCAAGGAGCACGAGGGGTCATATCTGGTCGGGATGATCGCGGCCCGGGTGTCGAAGACCGGCGTCATCGGATTCCTCGGCGGCATGGACATCCCGCTCATCCACAAGTTCGAGGTCGGCTACGAGGAGGGAGCGCGCGCCGCTCGGCCGGACGTTCGGGTGATCGCCAACTACGTCGGGGTCACCGACGCCGCCTGGAACAACCCGGGCAAGGGCAAGGAGCTGGCGATCGCCCAGATCGGCAAGGGAGCCGACGTGACTTTCGCCGCCGCCGGCAACTCCGGGCTGGGCGCCTTCGACGCCGCCGAGCAGAACGGCACCTTCGTGATCGGCGTCGACTCCAACCAGAACTGGGTCAAGCCGCGGCACGTCCTCACCAGCATGGTCAAGAGAGTCGACAATGCCGTCTATCAGATCGTCGAGGACCGGGTGCGCGGCCGCTTCCACGGCGGCATCCACGTCTACGGCCTCGAGAACGGTGGCATCGGCTATGCCATGGACCAGTACAACCAGGGGTTGATCCCGCCCGCCGTCCTGCAGGAAGTCGAGGCCGCCAAGCGCCAGATCATCCACGGTGCGATCCAGGTCATCGACGCCATGGCGCCGCCGCCGCCGGCCGCCCAGCCGCGGTCCGCCGCCGGCGGCCAGCCCGCCCCCGCGCCGTCCAACCACCCGCGATCCGCCCGGCCCGGCGGGCCGCGCTAGCGCAGCGCGGCTCCCGCCCTCCCCATGCTCGAGTTGCGCGAGGTCAGCAAGCGATTCGGCGCCGTGCTCGCCAACGACCGGGTCAGCTTCGCGGTCCGCCCGGGCACGATCCACGCCATCGTCGGCGAGAACGGCGCCGGCAAGTCAACCGCCATGCGGATCGCCTACGGCCTCATCGCCGCCGACCAGGGGGAGGTCGTGGTGGACGGCGCGCCGCGCCGCCTGGCCAGCCCGCAGGACGCGATCCGCCTCGGGATCGGCATGGTGCACCAGCACTTCATGCTGGTCGAGACCATGACCGTGACCGAGAACATCGTGCTCGGCGCCGAGCCGGGCGGTGCCCTGGCGCTCGATCTTGCCGGCGCCGCGGCGCGCATCCGCGCCCTCTCGCTGACCTTCGGGCTCGACATCGATCCGGCCGCGCTTGCCGGCGGCCTGTCGGTCGGCCAGCGCCAGAGAGTCGAGCTGCTCAAGGCGCTCTACCGCGCGGCGCGCCTGCTGATCCTCGACGAGCCCACGGCGGTGTTGACGCCCCAGGAGGTGGCCGGGCTGTTTGCGGTGCTGCGGCGCATGCGCGAGCAGGGCAAGACGGTGATCCTCATCACCCACAAGCTTGCCGAAGTGCTGGCGATCGCCGAAGCGGTGACGGTGATGCGCGATGGGCGGGTGGTGGGGCAGCGCGCCACCCGCGACACCAGCGCCGCGGAGCTTGCGCACCTGATCGTCGGCCGCGAGGTGCTGCTGCGGGTGGAGAAGTCGCCGGCACGTCCGGGCGCTGTCGTGCTCGCCGTCCGCGGCCTCGGGGTCACGGCGCCCGACGGCACCCGCCGCCTCGACGGCGTCTCGCTCGCCGTGCGGGCGGGCGAGATCGTCGGGGTGGCGGGGGTCGAGGGCAATGGCCAGACCGAGCTCATCGAAGCGCTGGCCGGCCTCACCGAGCGCGCCGCCGTCGCCGGCGCGATCGAGCTCGAAGGGCGCGATATCACCGGCGCGAGCGCCCGCCGGCGCAAGGAGAGCGGGGTGGCGCACGTCCCCGAGGATCGCCACCGCCGCGGGCTGCTGCTCGATTTCGATCTGGCCGAGAACTCGATCCTCGGCCTGCACTACCGGCCGCCGGCGGTCCACGGTCCGGGCGGCGTGCTGCTCGACCGCGCCGCGATCCGCCGCCGGGCGCAGGCGGTGCTCGCCGAGTTCGACGTGCGGCCGCCCGAGCCGGACCTCGCGGCGCGCGCCCTGTCGGGCGGCAACCAGCAGAAGCTGGTGATGGGGCGCGAGCTCTCCCCGCCCCCTCGCCTGCTGCTGGTCGCCCAGCCGACCCGCGGCGTCGACATCGGCGGCATCGAGTTCATCCATCGCCGGCTGGTCGCGCTGCGCGACGGCGGCTGCGCCATCCTGCTGGTCTCGGCCGAGCTCGACGAGGTCACGGCGCTCGCCGACCGCCTGCTGGTGCTGCACCAGGGGCGGGTGGCGGGCGAGGTCGACCCGGCGCGCGCGACGCTCGAGGAGATTGGCCTGCTGATGACCGGCGGCTCGCCCCCGCCGGCACCCCCGGCAGCCACCGCGCCCGGCGCCGCGGCCCCGGGCAGGGCGCCGGCCCGCCCGGAGAACGGGGCGGAGCGATGAGCGCGGTCGATCGGCGGGGCTCGCGGCTGGCCTCGCCGCGCGTCTGGCTGGCCCCGCTCGCCCCGATCGGCGCCATCCTGGCGGCCTTCGCCGTCGGCGGCGTCGTGGTGGCCGCGGTCGGCGACGACCCGATCGAGGTTTATCGCCTGCTGCTGGGGAGCGCGCTGTCGTGGCCCGACGGCATCGGTTACACCCTTTTCTACGCCACGCCGCTGGTCTTCACCGGCCTGTCGGTGGCGGTGGCCTTCCGCTGCGGGCTGTTCAACGTCGGCGCCGAGGGGCAGCTCTACGTCGGCGCCTTCGCCGCGGCCTGGGTCGGACTCGCCGGCGCCGCCTGGCCGGGGTGGCTGCTGCTCCCCCTGGCCTGCCTGGCGGCGATCGCGGGCGGCGCCGCCTGGGGAGCGCTGCCCGGGGTGCTCAGGGCGTACTCCGGCGCTCACGAGGTGATCACCACGATCATGCTCAACCTCATCGCCATCGCGGTCGCCAGCTACCTGACGCAGTACCACTACCGGGCCCCTGGCGACTCGATCCTCGAGACGGCGCCGATCGGCGCCGGAGCGCACGTCGCCAGGCTCGGCCGATTCATCCCCGGCCTGCCGGAGCGCATCCCGCTCAACCTCACCTTCTTGCTGGCGCTCGCGGCGTGCGGCCTGGTCTACGTCTTCCTCTGGCGCACCCGGTGGGGCTACGAGATCCGCGCCACCGGCGCCAACCCGGATGCGGCGCAATACGGCGGCATCGCCACCCGGCGCCAGCTGGTGCTGGCGATGACGGTGGCCGGCGCGCTCGCCGGCATGGTCGGGATCAACGAGGTGCTGGGCTACCGCTACCGCTACTACGACGGTTTCTCGGTCGGCTACGGCTTCACCGGCATCTCGGTTGCCCTGCTCGGCCGCAACCATCCGGCCGGGGTGCTGGCGGCGGCGCTGCTGTTCGGGGCGTTGCTGCGCGGCGGGCTGTTCGTGGGCATCTTCAGCGAGCACGTCTCGAAGGACCTGGTGCTGGTGCTGCAGGCGGTGATCATCCTCTTCGTGGCCGCCGGCCGGGTATTCCGCGGCCCCGGCACCCGGCTGGGGGCGCGGCCGGAAGCGGCGGACTGAAGAGTCGGCGGTGATGAGCAACCTCCCGCAGATCCTCGCCTTCTCGACCATCCGCATGGCGACGCCGCTGCTGCTGGCGGCGCTGGGAGGGCTGCTCTCCGAGCGCTCGGGAGTGATCAACATCGCGCTCGAAGGGCTGATGCTGGCCGGCGCTTACACCGCCGCGGTGGTGACGCACTATACCCAGAACCCATGGCTGGGGCTGCTGGCGGGGATCGGGGCCGGGGCCGCCGTCGCCCTGGTGCACGCGGTGGCCACGATCCGCTTCCAGGCCGATCACGTGGTCAGCGGCACGGCGATCAACATCCTCTTCCTCGGCGTGCCGCCGCTGGTCTCGGGGGCGCTCTTCGCCTCGACCGGCGCCACGCCGCAGATCCCGCGCTCGCAGCTCCTGCCGCAGGCGCCGGTGGTGCTCGCCTTCGCGCTGGTGCCGGCGGTCTGGTACCTGCTCAACCGCACCCGCTTCGGCCTGCGCCTGCGCGCCGTCGGCGAGAACCCGGACGCGGCGGATACCGCGGGGGTCGACGTGGAGCGCCTGCGCACCCTCGCCGTCGTCTTGTCGGGAGCGCTGGCGGCGATCGGCGGCGCCTACCTGTCGATCGGGCAGTCGTCGCTGTTCACGCGCAACATGACGGCGGGCCGCGGCTTCATCGCGCTGGCGGCGTTGATCTTCGGCAAGTGGCGGCCGGTGCAGACCATGTTCGCCTGCCTGCTGTTCGGCTTCGCCGAGGCGGTATCCATCCAGATGCAGGGGGTGACGCGGGTGCCTGTGCAGTTCATCCAGATCATCCCCTACGTGCTGACGATCGTGGTGCTGGCGGGGTTCATCGGCCACTCCCGGGCGCCGCGCGCCCTGGGCCTGCCCTTCGAAAAGAAGCGCTGAGAAGCACGGAGCGCGATCGCGGGCGCGCCGCCGGCGGTACACTAGGCGCTCGATGAAGGCTCCGCGGCGCTGCGCCACCCTGCTGATCCCGCTGCTGCCCCTGGCCCTCCTCCAGGCGGCGCACGGCGGGCAGCCGGCGGCGCAGCCGGCCTCTGGAGCGGCTCGGGCGACGGCGCAGCCAGCCACCGGAGGGGTGCCGGCGCCGGCGCCGGCCGTCGCGATGGCGCAGCCGGCGAGTCCCGCGGCTGCGGCAGCCTTGGGCATCGACCCGGAGCTCGAGCGGACCGTGGCACGGATGGCGCGCGTGGGTGCTTGCTACTCGGCAAGCTTCTCGCCGGATGGCCTGCGCGTGGCTTTCGTCTCCACATTGACCGGGGTGCCGCAGGTATGGACCGTGGCGGCCGACGGCGGCTGGCCCGAGGAGGTCACGGCGCTCGACGATCAGGTCAGCGCTGTCGAATGGTCTCCCGACGGCCGCTGGCTGGCCTTCGCGCTCGCCCCGGGCGGCGGGATGAACCAACAGGTCTATCTCGTGCGGCCGGACGGCGCGGAGCTGACCCGGGTCACCGAAGGCGGCAAGGCGACCAACTGGCTCGGCGGCTGGAGCCACGACGGCCGGCTGCTGCGCATCGCTTCCAACCGGGCCGGCCCAGCCTCGATGGACCCCTACACCTACGAGTTGGCCAGCGGCGCCTTCCGGCGCGTCGCCGAGGGCCACGGCAGCGGCGAGCTGGCCGACATCAGCCGCGACGGCCGTTGGGCTCTCGTCGGGCGCTCGCCGAGCCGCGGCGACGCCAATCTCTACCTGGTCGAGCTCGCGACCGGGCGCGAGGCGCTGCTGACGCCGCATCAGCCGCCGGGAACCTTCGAAGGCGGTGAGCTCGCCCCGGATGGCGCCGCCGTCTATCTCGCCGGCAACGGCGACCGCGACCGGATCGCTTTCGCCCGGGTGCGCCTGGGCAGCGGCGGGGCGGGCGCCGGTCCCGCGGCGGCCGGTCCGCTGGAGGTGCTGGCGGCGCGCGACGACGCGGAGCTCGACGAGCTCAGGATCACCGACGATGGGCGCACGGCGGCGCTGCTCTGGAACGTCGCCGGGCGGTCGGAGCTCGCCTTCGCCGACCTAGCGACGCTGCGTCAGGAGCCGGCGCCGCCGCTGCCGGGCGAGATCGCCGGCGGCCTGTCGTTCTCGCACAATGGCCGCTTCCTCGCAATGACCGTGTCGGGCTCCAGATTGCCCAGCGACGTCTGGGTGCTCGACCGGGTTTCGGGAAGGCTGCGCCAGGTGACTCATTCGCCGCATGCGGGCGTCGACCTCGGCGCGCTGGTGGCGCCGGAGCTGCTGCGCTTCCGCGCCCACGACGGGCTCGAACTGAGCGGCTGGCTCTACCGGCCGGCCGGCCGTTCTGGTCCGCTGCCGGTCGTGCTCAGCTTCCATGGCGGTCCCGAAGGGCAGGAGAGGCCCGGCTTCAATGCCACCTACCAGGCGTTGCTGGCGCGCGGCATCGGCGTCTTCGCCCCCAACGTGCGCGGCTCGGCTGGGTTCGGCAAACGCTTCGTCAACCTCGACAACGGCGCGCTGCGCGCCGACGCCATCCGCGACATCCGCGCCGCGGCGGAGGCGCTGATCGCGCAGGGGATCGCGGCGCCGGGCCACCTGGGGATCATGGGCGGCTCCTACGGCGGCTACATGACCATGGCCGGACTGACCGAGTACCCGGAGCTGTTCGCCGCCGGGGCCGACCTCTACGGCATCGTCAACTTCGAGACCTTCTTCGCCCACACCGAGCCCTGGATGGCGGCGATCTCGAAGGTGGAGTACGGCGACCCCGACACGCAGAAGGAGCTGCTGCGCTCGCTGTCTCCGATTCACAAGTTGGACCGGATCAAGGCCCCGACCCTGGTGCTGCACGGCGCCAACGACACCAATGTGCCGGTGGTCGAGGCCGAGCAGGTGGTCGCGGCCCTGAAACAACGGGGAGTGCCCGTGCAGTACGTCTTCTTTGCCGACGAAGGGCACGGCTTCCGCAAGACCGCGAATCGCATCCGCTCGTCGGCCGCCATCGTGCAATGGTTCGAACGCTATCTGCTCGCCCCCGCCGCCGCGCCGCCGCGCCCGGCCTCCCGGCGCTGACCATGACCTGCCGCCCGGCGAACGCGCTCGCCCGCCTGCTGCTGGCCGCGGCCCTCGCCTGGCTGCTGGCGGTGCCGGAGGCGACCCAGGCCGGGGCGCTTCGCGGCGGGCGGCCGCGCCACGGTCACAAGCGGGCGGCGGCAGCGGCGGCCACGCCCCTGCCGCAGGAGGTCGGGGTGCCGGCGGTCGGCGCCACGGCGCTGCAGCAGGCGATCGGCCGCCAGGTCGCCCTGGCGCTGCGCGACACCGCGGCGCTCGGCGTCCATATCGCCGAGGTGAAGAGCGGCGAGACCGTCTTTTCCTACAACGGCGACGAAGCGCGGGTGACCGCCTCGAACACCAAGCTGGCGACCACCGCCGCGGCGCTCGACGCCCTGGGCCCCGCCTACTTCTTCGAGACCCAACTGCTGCTGCGCGGCAAGGTGGAGGGGGGAGCGCTGGAGGGCGACCTGGGGGTGATCGGCGGCGGTGATCCCAACATCTCCGGCCGCGCCTTCGACGGCGACTCCTACGCTGTTTTCCGCGACTGGGCGCGGCAGCTCTCGGCGCGCGGCGTGCGGCGGGTGCAGGGCGATCTCTATCTCGACTATGGCCTGTTCGAGGCGCGGCAGATCCATCCCGACTGGCCGCGCGCCCACCTCGACACCTGGTACGAGGCGCCGGTGGCCGCCCTCGCGTTCAACGACAACTGCATCCTGGTGCGGGTGAGCCCCGGCCGCCGCGGCGGGCCGGTGCGGGTGGAGACGCTGCCGCCGGTCAGGCTGCTCCAGATCACGAGCAGCGCGCGCACCAGCGGCTCGCGGCGGCACAACCACCTGCACGTGCTGCGCCGCGACGACCGGCTGCTGGTCGCCGGCACGATCTACGAGAAGGACGATCCGTTCGAGACCTGGGTCAGCGTGCCCGACTCGGTGCTCTACTTCGGATCGGCGCTGGTCGACGCCCTGGCCGAGGAGGGGGTGACGGTCGCCGGCCGGCTGCGCCCGGTGGCGGCGCTTCCCGGACCTGTATGGCAGCGGGTGGCGGTCTACAGAAGCGACCTGCTCGACACCGTCCGCATCGCCAACAAGCACAGCCAGAATTTCTATGCCGAGAGCCTGCTCAAGCTGGTGGGAGCGCGCAGCTGCGGCGCCGGCAGCTGGCAGCAGGGGGTGCAGGCGGTGGGCGAGTTCCTGGTCGGCCTCGGGGTGCCGCGCGGCTCTTTCCAGATGGTCGACGGCTCGGGCATGAGCCGCGAGAACCACTTCACGCCGCGCCAGCTCACGCTCTTGCTGCGGCACATGTATTTCCACCGCTGGGGCGCCGAGTTCGTGCAGTCGCTGCCGGCCTCGGGCGGGAGCGACGGCTCGCTGCGCCACCGGCTGGCAAGTCCGCCCTATCTCGGCAACGTCTTCGCCAAGACCGGCACGATCGAGGGCGTCTCCGCCCTCTCCGGCTACGCCCGGGCGGTCTCCGGCAAGGTCTACACCTTCTCCATCCTGCTCAACAAGACGCGCAGCGTCTGGGAGGCCCGCCAGGCGCAGGACCACATCGTAATGGCGGTCATCGACAACGGATAGGCCTCGATCGCACGGGGCGCCGCCTCCCAAGAAGAGAATTACTGCGGTGGACAGGGAGCGTAGAAGGCCGCTGCCCGGCTGTGTGATGAAGCGAACACAGCCGGGACAGCGGCCTTCTGCGCTCCTCGCCGGCAGCAGGGCTTGGTAGACGGGCCAGGGCTCCTCGGTTGGGGTTTCTTGGAGGCGGCGCTAGCGAAAGCTGAAGACTTCGTATCTTTCGGTTGCGGCGCTCTGAAAGGTGGCTACCAGGGTGGTTTCCTGCTGCAGCTGGGCGCGCTGGGCGGGGGACCAGGTGAAGATGCTGCCATAGCCAAAGCTGATGGACGGTTGGGCGCTCAGATCGTGTCCGAGCGCCAGCAGCACCGGCTGCCTGGTCTCCTCGCGCAGGGCTTTGCCGATGAACAGGAGGTTCCCGAGCGAGAGATTGCGCCGGCTGTCGGAGGTGAAGTGGGTCCAGGTGCCGAAGCGGCGCTCGCGCGGGATGTAGATGCGGTTGGGCGCATAGAACGGCAGCGATTCCATCGCGCTGTCCGGTTCGCCCATGATGACAGCGTTGCGGAAGGGCTGCCGGCGCAGCAGCTCGCCGAAGGCCTTGGCCGAGGTCATGTCGTGTTGGAGGTCGAAGCGGATGACGCGATAGGCATAGACGGCGTGGGTCAGGAAAAGGACTGCCAGAGCCGCCGGTACGGCAAATCGGCGCAGAGAAGCAGCCAGAGTCTGCAGGGGCCGCCAGAGCGGGATGGTCCGGGCCGCGGGCATCATCCAGGTCATGGCCACCATGAGGAGGATCAAGACTCCCTGATGGCGCAGGGGGCTGCGGTAGACCAGGTCGAGGAACAGCGCCAGCCCGACCGTTCCGAAGAGAAAAATGCCGAGCAGGTAGGGCATGTCGAGGAGCGCCAGGGCGAACAACCAGATCATCGCGGCGCCGAGGAGCGGCCAACCCGTGCCCCAGAAGACCCGCGGGAACGGGTGCGCCGGATGGCGCACGAACAGGCCGAGGGCGTGGCTGACAGCCGGCACGGAGAGCCTTTCCGGATGGAAGATAGTGGAAGACTCGTCGGGCCACGCGTGGATGAAGGCGGCGGCGAAACCGGCGGCGAGAACGAGAACGGCCGCGATCGAGCTCGAGCTGCCAGCCGTGCGACGCCTGCCGCCGAGCGCCCATTCCGTCGCGATGGCGAGAGCGAAGCCGGCTGCCACGATCGCGCCATGCACCGAGCTGTTCGCGAGCAGCGCAAGGGCCGCGGCGAGCGGCAACGGCCGGTCCAGGCGCCGCGGATAGATGGCGCAGGCGGCGAAGAGCGTCAGCATGACGAGGCCGTTGTTGCGCGCCATGACCGAGTACTCGTAGAGCGGCAGCACTCCGCAGAGGAAGAGCAGTTTCAGCCACCATTTGAACGGTGCGCAGAGCAGCAAGCAGGCGATCGCGGCAACGGCGACCAGCAGACTGGACACGGGCAGAACGGCGCGCGAGCTCGTGAGGCGCGTGCCGGCAAACAGCACGACGTACCACAGGGCCGGGTGGCCGTCGTTGCGCACGTTGGCGAAGAGCTCCGACAGCGATCTTGCCTCGCGGGCGATGCTCCAGGTTCGGACCTCGTCCTGCCAGAGCTCGTGGTGAAGGCTCACGGCAATCACGGCGGCGGCGTAGGCGGCCAGTGCGACGGCGGCGAACCACCCGAGCCGCATCCGGTCTGGCTTCCGCTTCTCGCCTGCCTGCTGTCGCTCCGCGGGCGCTTGAGGTTCGAGGGCCGGCCCGGCGGCGGCAAGCATGTCAGCCGGCTGCTCCATGCTCCCGGCGCGCGCCGGCCGGCTTCATTGCGCTTCCTCTTTCCTGATCACTTCGTAGTGCTCGACCTCGGGCTCGAGCGCGAGCAGGAACTCGAGATCCTGCGGGTAGTAGCGGGCGCGCTGGATGTCGTCGCCGGCGAAGCGCGCGATCGCCTCGCGCGAGTCCCAGAGCGTGACCAGCAAGAACTCGGCGCGCTCCTCGACGATGCGCCGCAGCACCCAGACCCCGCGGTTGCCGGCGGTCGCCCGGTAGTCCTCGAGGCCGGTCGCCTCGAGGTAGTCGAGATAACGGTCGGCGTCGGCGGCGCGGGTGATGCCGCGCCAGAGTCGAGCGATCATCGGTCTCCCTCCTCGCCGGCAGATTACGCCGGCAGCGGTTCCTCCTCACTCTCCTCCCAGGCCCGGGCGCGGTCAACCGCCCTGGCCCAGCGGGCGCGCAGCTCATCGTGGCGCGCGCGATCGATGGCGGGCTCGAACACCCGGTCGAGACGCCACAGCGCCGCGATCTCGTCGCGGTTCCCCCAGACGCCCACCGCGAGGCCGGCCAGGAAAGCGGCTCCGAGCGCCGTGGTCTCGCGTTCGGCGGGGCGCGCGACGGGAAGGCCGGCGAGGTCGGCCTGCAACTGCAGCAGCAGGTCGTTCGCGGCGGCGCCGCCGTCGACGCGCAGCTCGCCGGGCGGCGCCTCCCGGTCGGCCGCCATGGCGCTCAGCAGATCGGCGACCTGCATTGCGATCCCTTCCAGCGTCGCCCGCGCCAGGTGGGCGGCCGTCGTGCCGCGGGTGATCCCGAGCAGCGCGCCGCGCGCCCGCGGGTCCCAGTAAGGTGCGCCGAGGCCGGTGAAGGCCGGCACCAGGACGACCCCGCCGCTGTCGGGGACGCTCGCCGCCAGCGCTTCGACCGCGCCCGCCGAGTCGATCAGGCCGAGGCCGTCGCGCAGCCACTGGACCGCGGCGCCGGCGATGAAGACGCTGCCCTCGAGCGCGTAGTCGGTGCGCCCGGCGAGCCGCCAGGCGGGCGAGGTGAGCAGCCGGCGCGTCGAGCGCAGCGGGCGGGCGCCGGTGTTCATGAGCAGGAAGGCGCCTGTGCCGTAGGTGCACTTGACCATGCCGGGATGCAGGCAGGCCTGCCCGAAGAGCGCGGCCTGCTGGTCGCCGGCCACACCCGCGATCGGGATCGCGCCGCCGAACAGGCCGGGCACGGTCTCGCCGTAGACCTCGCTCGAGGAGCGGACCTTCGGCAAGACCTCGGGCGGGATCTCGAGCGCCGCGAGCAGCTCGGGGTCCCAATCGCCGCGCTCGAGGCTGTAGAGCAGGGTGCGCGACGCGTTGGTGGCGTCGGTGACGTGGCGAGCCCCGCCGGTCAGGTTCCAGATCAGCCAGCTGTCGATGGTGCCGCAGGCGAGGTCCCCGGCCGCCGCCGCCTGCCGCGCACCCGGGGTATGGTCGAGCAGCCAGGCCAGCTTGGTGCCGGAGAAATAAGGATCGAGCACCAGCCCTGTGCGCTCGAAGAGCGGCCCGAGCCCTCGCCGCACGAGCCGCTCGCAGGCGGCGGCGGTGCGCCGGTCCTGCCAGACGATGGCGTTGGCGATCGGCCTGCCGCCGGCGCGCTCCCAGACCACCATGGTCTCGCGCTGGTTGGTGATGCCAAGCGCCGCCACCTCGCCGGCGCCGATCCCGGCCTCGGCGAGCGCCTGCCGCGCCACCGCCAGCTGCGACTCCCAGATCTCCAGCGGGTCGTGCTCCACCCACCCCGGCCGCGGATAGATCTGCCGCAGCTCGCGCTGCGCCGTCGCCCGCCGCCGCCCCTCCCGGTCGAACACCAGCGCCCGCGAGCTGGTCGTCCCCTGGTCGAGCGCAAGGATGAATGAGCGAGCCATAACCCGCCCGAAGGATACAGCGCCTGGCGAGTCAGCCCGCAGCCCCTCGCTCTCGCAACAGCGCCACGGTCTTGCCTTCATGGCCGGGAAAACGCAGTGCGTACCCCAAGGGCGTGCATTCGACGACCTCTCCTGGCCGCTCGTAGTGACCCGGAAGCTTCACCCGAACCGCCAGGTCGGCCCCGCGTTCCAGCAATAGCTGGGCCATCGGCAGCCCCCAGTCGCTGTACTGCGTCACTGCGTGGAAGATTGCCGTCTGCCCGCCGATGCCGGACTCGTCCACCATCGCGCGCGCATTGAGGTCAGCGCCGCGATCCAGAAGCAGCGTGGCGGCTCCCAGGTTGCCGTACTCCGCCGCCACGTGCAGCAGCGTCGCCCCTCGGAGCGTGAGAATGCAGGTGCCGAGCTGTCCCGAACGCGAGTAGGTGGCGATGACGAAATCGAGCGCGGTGCCCGGATACCGCCGATCCGGATTGGCGCAGTTCGGATTTGCCCCGTGGTCCAGGAGCCACTCGAGAGCCGCTGAATCCACCGTCTCGCAAGGCGCGAAGATGATCGGGAAATACCCGTTCCATTCGGCGTTCACGTCCGCGCCGTGGGACACCAGAAGCTCCATCATGGGGATGCGATGACCGACGAGCGCAGCTCGCATCAGCGGCCCGTCGCGGCCCTGATGCACGTCCGACCCGTTTTCGATCATCCACTTCGCCATGGCCAGTCTCTCCGGACTGGGTGGTGGCCACGGCACCCGGCATTCGCGCGGACCCGCGTCCGCGGGCCCCCGTGCCCCCGCTTGACAACCGCGGCCGGCGCAGGGCACTCTCCAGCCACCTGACGACAGGCCCGGGCGCTGGACCTCTCCACTGGAGCACCATGGACGCTGATTCGATGACCGAGCGCGGTCGCCGGGCGCGAGGCCAGGAGGAGTTGCCAATGCAGCAAGCGCAAGCGCCGTCCGGTGGCGCTCGCTCCCGCCGCTGGGGCTGGGCGGCCCTCCTCGTCCTCGATGCCGCGGTCCTCGTCCTGGTCGTTCTTCCGGTCTGGATCATGCGCCCGTTCGCGCCGCAGGGCGCCGGCGCCCTGGTCGTCGCGTACCGCGTTCACCGTGCGGCGCCCGTCGTCGTGGAGCTCGCGCTGATCGCGGCGGTGGCGCTGGCGGCGTGGCTCGCCCGCCCGGCCGGCCCCGCGGGCGCCGCGGCAGCGGGCGGGACCCGGCGGACCTGGTGGCGGCGCGCCGGCGCCGCCGCGGCGCTGCTGCCGGCCGTGGCCGCGGTCTGGATGTCGCGCCAGAACGTGACCGAGCGGATGTTCGCGCCGCTCCCCGGGCCGGCATTCGTGCGCGCCTCCGACGCCGCCTCGTTCGTCGCCGACCGCGACCTGGTGCTGGCGGTCGAGCGCGGCGGCGACGCGGCGGCCTACCCGATCCGCCAGGCCGCCTATCACCACGTGGTGCAAGACCTGGTCGGCGGCACCCCGGTCGCCGTCACCTACTGAACGCTCTGTCACACCGGTCTGGTGTGGAGAGCGGAATCGGGCGGGCGCCGGCTGAGATTTCACCTCGTCGGCATCAACAACCAGAACTTCTTGATGCAGGACGAGGAGACCGGCTCGTGGTGGCAGCAGGTGACCGGTGAGGCGATCCAGGGGCCGCTGCGCGGCAGCCACCTCGAGCTGGTCGCGAGCGAGGAGGTCTCGTTCGGTCTTTTCAGGCGCGAGCATCCGGCGGGCCGGGTGCTGCGCCCGGTCTCCAGCGCCCGGCTGTTCGACGCCGACTGGGAGGCGCGGACCGCCCGCCTGCCGGTCCCGACCGCGCGCCCGCCTGCCGGCCCGCTGGCGCCGCGCGAGCTGGTCGTGGGACTGACCCTCGCCGGCTCGGCCAAGGCCTATCCCTGGACCCTGCTCGAGCGCCAGCGCCTGATCCTCGACCGCCTTGGCGGTGCCGGCGGCGTGGGCGTGGCGATCGGCATCGGTGAGGACGGGCGCTCGGCGCGCGCCTTCGAGGCCGCCGCCGGCGGCCACCCGCTGACCCTCTTCGCCCGCGTCGGCAGCGCCCCGGCCGCGCCGGCCGGCGCGCCCGCTGCCGTTGCCGCGCCCGCTGCCGGCGCCGCTCCCGGCAGCTCGCCTCTTTGGATCGATGCGGAGACCGGCAGCGATTGGGACTTCAGCGGCCGCGCGGTACGCGGTCCGCTGGCGGGCCGGCAGTTGCGCCAGCTGCCGATGCGCAAGGAGTATTGGTTCGACTGGCAGGCCTATCACCCGGCGACCGAGATCTACCGGCCGCCGCTATAGTCTCCACCGCCTGGGGCGATCCCACGGCATGAGACGGCGCTGCGATGTGGCAGTGGATTCCTACTCGAAGCATCGATCGGATCGCCCCCCGCAACCCCTCGATCCCCTTCCCACCCCTCCGGGGGGAAAGGGGACGCCCCCTCCCCTGGCGCACGCGCCAGTTTCGTGCTAGCAACCCGTAAGGAGCGCGGCATGATCGACTCCCACTACCTTGCGCTGGCAGCTGGCTACGCTGTTGCGGCGCTGAGCTGGCTCGCCGTCGCTCGAATGTTGCCGCGGGTCTGGCCGCCGACCCCGGCTATACACTTCGCCCATCCATGGCGCGAGGTCGGGTGGGCACTCCTGGCGGTCCTTGCCGTCGTCGGGCTGGGCCAGCTCTGGGGTGCCGGTTGGCGGCTTCCCGAGCAAGGCAACCTCGGGATCCTCTTCGAGAGCATCAATCAGCTCGTCATCTTCTCGCCCTTGCTCCTCCTGCTCTGGCTCCGCCGTCAACCGCCGTCGACGGCCTGGATCCCCACCGACCGGGTCGCCACGAGAGTCCTCGTGGGTCTGGTCCTCGCCACCCTGGCGTTCCTCGCCTTCACCTTGGTGAGCCGGGACGCGCCGTGGCTGGCGCTTCTCGGGCGCATCTCTCGACCCCGCAATGCGCCGTTTGCCGTTAAGGTCCTGCTCTATGACTTGGGCAGCGCGATCCTCTTCGTCCGCCTGCGCGCGGCGCTCGGGCTTCGCCTCTCGATCCTTCTCGTCGCCGCTCTTTTCGCCGCGGCCCACGTCCCTGCCCTTCTCCAGCAGGGAGCGACCCCAGGCGAGCTGGCGCGGCTCGTGCTCGATGCAGGTCTGGGCGTGGGCATCCTGTCGGTCGTCCAGCGATCGGCGGACATCTGGTGGTTCTGGCCCGTCCATTTCGCGCTCGCCGTGACCCAGTTCTGGACCCAGTTCTCCGAGGCCGTCCGCGACGCGGCCTGAGCTATTAGACACAAGGTCCTCGTGCACCCATGGTCCGAAGAAGCCGTACGATTGGCTATTGCAAATGTTGCCTTTACTTCCCTCGGAAGGAGACCGATCATGAACAATTCGATGGCTACGACGGCCTTCACCCTCGAAGGCTATAGGGTGGTGCGGACGGTCGGCGTCGCGCGCGGCATCACCGTGCGCTCGCGCTCGATCTTCGGCACCATCGGCGGCTCGCTGCAGACCCTGGTCGGGGGCAACATCACGCTCTTCACCTCGCTGTGCGAGAAGACCCGCGCCGAGGCTTACGACATGCTGGTCAAGCACGCCGAGGACCTCGGTGCCAACGCCATCATCGGCGTCCGCTACGACGCCACCGAGGTACTCAGCGGGGTGACCGAGGTGCTGTGCTATGGCACCGCGGTCGTGGTCGAGCCGGCCTGATCCCCCTTTGCGCCGCCGAACGCACTCTCCTTGGTAGTTGTCTTCCGTCCGAGCAAGGAGAGAGATCATGCGCAAAGCGAAGTGCCTTGGCCCAGCCTGCTCCCTGGCAGGCCTCGTCCTCCTCCTCTGTACGGCCGCCAGCGCGGCCGCCGCGCCGGCTGCGTCAGACAGTGCGGCGCCGCCGCGGCAGCCCAAAGCGGCTGATCTCCAGGCCGCCCCGGCACCGCCGCACTCGGCGGCGGCGTTGACGCCGGTGGCTCCCGAGGCCCCCACGAGTGCGGCGCCTCGAAAGGCGGTCACACATCGCAGCCTCGAAGAGTTCCTGACCTCGCTGCGGGGAGAACAGAAGCCGGTGCAAACCTCCTGTTATGAGGCGACGCATTGCTACTGCGGCACCGTCGTCAGATGCACGGGTTCGTCCGACTGCTTCAAGAGCCTCGGCTGCTACGTGGTCTGCGACGGCGTCGAGTACGACTGCCCAGGGTGCGAGTACCCCTACTGCGCCTGATCGTCGCCGCGCTGCGCAGCGGTTCGCACTTCCAGCGCCGCGCCCGCGGTGCTGAGCAGCTCGAGCACCTCTGCGCGCTGGGTGTGGACCAGCAGCAGCAGGAGGTCCCCCGGCTGCGCCCAGACCAGCGCCTGGCGCACGGCATCGAGCTCGCTCGGGGCGTGGCCGATGCTCTCGGCCGGCGCTCCGAGGCGGCGCAGCTCGCCGGCCAAGAGCGCCGGCACCTCGCCGGGAAGACGTCCGCGCAGCATCGTGGGAAGCTCCTTGACGATCACCCGCTCGGCGCGCCACGACCAGGCGGTGCGGGCGAGATCGCGGATCGCTTCGTCGCTGCGGTCGCCAGCCTGGCCGATCAGCAGCAGACGGCGCGCGGCCGGCAGACTGGTGGCGAGCTCCAGCAGGGCCCGGAGGCCGTGCGGGTTGTGGGCGTAGTCGACTAGGATGCGGCGGCCGCGCAGCACGAACAGGGCGCCGCGTCCCGGGTTGTCCCGCGCGTCGCGTTGCACACTGCGCAAGCCGGCGGCCATCGCCGCCGCGGGCAAGCCCAGGGCCGCGCCGAGGCCGATCGCCGCCAGGGCGTTGGCGACGTTGTAGCGCGCCGCGCCGCCAAAGGCGATCGGCACCTCGTCGAGCCCGGCGATCGCCTCGCGCCGGCCGCCCCGCGCCAGCACCAGCCGGTCGCCGTCGAGCAGGACCGCCTCGCCGCCGCGGCGCAAGTGCCAATCGAGATCCGGAAACGGCGCCGCCTTCGCGGAGCCTAGGGGCGGCCGCAGGCTGAACCAGGTCACCGCCGTGCCGCGCGCGGCCAGCGCCGCGCCGCGCCGTGCGAGCTCCGGGTCGGAGGCGTTGAGCACCGCCCGCCCGCCAGGCGCCAGGGCGCCGATCACCACCAGCTTGGTCTCCGCCAGGTCAGCAAGATCGTCGATCCCGAGCTCTCCCAGGTGGTCGGCCGCCACGTTGGTGACCGCCGCCCCGGCCGCGCCGGCGATCGCGATGCCGCGCCGCAGGATGCCGCCGCGCGCGGTCTCGAGCACCGCCGCCTCGACCCGCCGGTCGCGCAGCAGCTGGCGCGCCCCGGCCGGGCCAGAATAGTCGCCGCTCTCCAGCAACTCGTCGCCGACCGCGATGCCGTCGGTCGTCGTCATGCCTGCTACCCGACCGGCGGCGGCCAGCATCGCGGCCACCAGGCGCACGGTGGTGGTCTTGCCGTTGGTGCCGGTCACCAGCACCGTCGGGACATCGTGCAGCGCAGGCCAGTCGACCTCCCCGGGCGCGAGCAGCGTCCGTCGCGGCCAGGTTCGCGAGCCGCATCCGAGGCCCAGCGTCACCAGGTCGTCGTCCGCCAGGAAAGCGACGCCGTGCGCGGCGGCCGCGTCGCGCAGCTCCAGCAGCGCCGGCTGGCTCTCGCGCTGGATCGCCTCGCGCAGCCGCGCGGCGCCGGCGGCGAGATCGGGCCCGGGCCGCCCGCCAACCGCCGCCGTCGCCGCCTCCAAGGCCCACTCGTTGACTTCGGTCGCGCTATAGAGGGCGTCGATCGGCGCGCTCAGGGCGAGGGTCGCGCCGGAGCGGTGCCGGCGCAGCCGCACCTCCTCGCCCTCCCACCCCACGGCGTCGAGGATCCGCCGCGCCTGATGCCGCCACCCTGCGATCACCTCGTCGGCCTCGGCCGCGGCAAGCTGAACCTCGATCACCGCTCCAGGTCGGTCCTGGATCAGGTTGCGTCCGGTCAAGCGGCGCGAGTCGCAAAGCTGCATCGGGCCTCCATCCTGCGGCGCAAGGGCGATCGGGGAGGGAGCGTACACTAAGGGCGCCAGGCTGAGGCGGAGTCGGTCGCCTCCACGCAAACCGCGCGCGATCTACCCCCACGCCCTTGGCGCGCTCGCCGATCGGGAGTTTGGCCCCTGCGTTCACCGGCAGGTGCTCTGGGACGGCGGCAGGGATGCCGGCCCCTGCGATAGACTGTCGACTGCAGAAGAGGTTCGCAATGGCCAGAGCTTCGACCCAGCCGCTGACCGCGGAAGAGTTCTTCGCCCTGAGCTTCCCGGACTCCAGAACGGAGCTGGTGCGGGGGGAGGTGGTGTGGATGAGCCCAGCCAATGCGGAGCACGGAGTGATCGCTATGCGAATCGGCGCGCGGCTCCACGCGTTCGTGGAGAGTCATGGGCTCGGTGCCGTCTGCGCTGCCGAGACCGGCTTTCTCCTTGGCCGTGATCCGGACACGGTACGTGCTCCGGACGCGGCCTTCGTCTCCTGCCAGCGCATAGGCGCGGGTCCTCCGCCCCGGACCTTCTGGCCGTTTGCCCCGGACCTGGCCGTCGAGGTCGTCTCGCCAAGCGCGCGCGCCAGGGGCCTCGAGGAGAGTGTGCGCGACTGGTTCGCCGGCGGGGCTCGGCGAGTCTGCTTGCTCTACCCGCAGTCCGGCACGGTCCATGTGTTCCGTTCACCCTCGGAGGTACAGGTACTCGGGAGCGGCGAGATGCTTTCCGGCGAGGATGTCCTCCCCGGCTTCTCCTGCGCGGTCGCCGCTCTGTTCGAGTAGGCCCTCCGTCGCTGCCGGGCGGATCGGGCGCCGGCCGGGAAACGCTGTGCGTCGAATACCGGTCCGAGCGTCCACCGGCTTACGCCGAACCCGATTCGATCCTGGCGGCCACACCCACCTGTAACTTCTTGCCGCCAACCCGAGTACTCAACCCTAGCGTGGCTCGGCAGGTGTCCCGCCGGGTTGCCAGGGAGGCCCGCGGAATGCCCATGGGAACTGCTGTACTTCGCCAGGCGGGGCGGTCGCTCTTGCGGCGGCCCTTCGCGAGCGCGGTGGCGGCGCTGACCGTCGCGGCGGCGACCGCGGCGATCACTGCGACATTCGTGCTAGTTCACGCCGCGCTCCTCGCGCCGCTCCCCTTCGCCCAGCCCGATCGGCTCATCGCGGCCGAGGTGATCAGCACCAAGGGCTACTCGATCTCGATTTCGGCGCCGAACTACCGCGACTGGAGCGAATGGAATCGGGTGTTCACGAAAACCGCCGCCTCGGCGGGCTGGAGAGTCATTCTCTCCGGCCGCGGCGCGGCGAGAGTTCTGCGCGTGCGCGAGGTCCTGGGCGACTTCTTTGGCACCCTGGGCCTCGTCGCCGGCCATGGCCGCCTGCTGTCCGCTGCTGAAACGGCCCGCGGCGCCGCGCCCCTGGCAGTCCTCGGGCACTCATTCTTTCGCGAGCTCGGCGGCAGCCCGCGCCTCGTCGGCTCGGCGTTGACGCTCGATGGGAGAGCCTACACGGTCGTCGGGGTGCTCCCGCCCGATGTCGGCTATCCGTCGCCGGACGTCCAGGCCTATCTGCCGCTCGGCGCGCTCGGCGACGAGATTCCCTGGCAGGACCGCGACAGCGGCTTCGGTCTGGGGATGCTGGGGCGCCTGCGCTCCGGAGTCTCGCTCGCGGCGGCGCAGCGCGATCTCGACCGGGTAACCCGGAGGATCCAGACGCTGGAAGGCCGCCGGGTGGAGACCGCTCGCCTCCGTACCCTGGCAGACCTCCTGGTCGGCGACCTTCGCCAGCCGCTCTTGCTCCTCTTCGCCGCCGCGGCGCTGGTCGTCGGCCTGGCGGTGGGCAACGTCGCCAACCTTTTCCTGGCGCGCGCCGAAGGGCGCCGCGGCGAGTTCGCCCTGCGTACCGCCATCGGCGCGCCGCGCGGGCACGTCGTGCGTTTGCTGCTCGCCGAGAGCGCCTGGATCGGCGTCGCCGGGGGAGCGATCGGGATCGCCGGCGCGGCCGTCCTGGTGTCGCTCATTGCGCATCAGGTTGGCGGCAGCGTGCCCTCGTTCGTGGCCGCGCGGCTCCATCTCGCGCCGCCGGCGCTCGCTTTTGCCGGCGCGCTCATCGCTTTGCTGACGCTGGCGCTCGGCGCGCTGCCTGCCTGGGTGCTGCCGAGCGGCAGTCTGGGCGACGCGTTGCATGCCGTGCGTGGCGGCGGCACCCGCGGCGCGAGCCGCCTCCGCTCGGGTCTGGTAGTCGGCGAGCTCGCGCTGGGGACCGTGCTCCTGGTGGGCGCCGGGCTCCTCGTCTCCAGCCTCGAGCGTCTGCGCCACGTCGACAAGGGCTTCGATCCGAGCGGGGTCGTCGCAGGGCGCCTCGCGCTGCCAGACCGGCACTTCGCGGACAAGCCGGCTTGGCTCGCGTTCTACCGCGCGCTGCTGGCGGCGGCGGAGCGGCAGCACGGCGTCCGGGCCGCGTGCCTGGCGCTGCTCATGCCGCTCAGCGATCGCTCCTGGGAGCTGCGCGTCTTCCCGGAAGGCGCCGCGATCGAGCCCCATGGCGGCGATTCGGTGCTCTTCAACATCGTTACGCCAGGCTACTTCGCGACCCTGCGGGCGGGCGTCGTGCGCGGCCGCGGCTTCGGAACCCAGGACCGGGACGGCAGTCAGCCGGTGGCTGTGGTGGACGAGACCCTCGCCGCGCGCTTCTGGCCTGGTCGCGATCCGATCGGCCGCCAGATCACTCTCGAATTCGATCGGGACAACCCGCATGCGGGCGCGCCGGGAACGGTGCTCTGGCGCACCATCGTCGGCGTCGTGAAGAACCTTCGTCACTACGAGCTCCAGAGTCCTTCGCGCATCCAGGCCTATATTCCCCTCGAGCAAACCTATACGCGCTGGGGGATGGGTCTGGAGCTTGCGGTGCGCACGGACGGCGCCGTCGCGGCCCTGCCGCCGCGTTTGTCGCGTCTGGCGGTCGGCATCGACCCCGACGTGCCAATCACCGAGGTGCAGCCGCTCGCCGCCAACCTGGACCGGGCGATCGCGCACCCGCTTCTCCTCTCGCAAACGGTTACCGCGTTCGGCGCGCTCGCCTTGCTCCTCGCCGGCGTCGGCGTCTTCGCCGTGGCGTCCCTCGGCGTGGTGCGGCGCCAGCGCGAGCTCGGTATCCGGCAGGCGGTCGGCGCCACGCCGCGCGACCTGCTGGGGGCGGTGCTCGGGCAGGCCGTGCGGTGGTGGGCCGCCGGAGCGGCGATCGGCCTGGCTGGCGCGGCGATCGCGGCGCGGCTCGCCAGAGCGCTGCTCTTCGGGGTCGGCACGCTCGATCTCAAGGTCTACGCCGCTGCCATCGTCCTGCTGCTGGCGGTCGCGCTTCTCGCCTGCCTGGCTCCCGGGGTACGCGCCATGCGGGCGGATCCGGCCTCGATTCTGCGCGAGGAGGCGTAGCCCCCTGGGGCGCCCCCTCCCCTGCCGCCCGCCTCTCCGGCCGGGCAGCTCTCCAACTTCGTCAGGATGCAGCGCCAAGTTGCGGCCGATCCGGCGGCCCTCGTTCGCCGTGCTAGCATCCGGCCACGCTGCGACACCGGCGAAGCGGATGGCTGAAGCGGCCTCGCGAGCGGGGCCGCGGGGCGGGGAGTGGGAGCTCGCGGAGCCGCGGGAGGGTGCTATGGAGGTACTGCCGTCGCAGGCCGCCGGACGGCCTGGGCCGCTGATCGCGATCGGCGGCGCCGAAGACAAGTTGCGTGAGCGGGCCATCCTGCGCTACTTCGTCGAGGCCGCGGGAGGGGCGGACGCGTCCGTCGTGGTGCTGGCGACGGCATCGGAGGTGCCCGAGACTGGCCAGCGCTACGCCGACCTCTTCTACTCGCTCAACGCCGAGGGCGTCGAGGTGCTGCGCATCGCCACCCGCGAGGACGCGCTCGAGGTCGGAGCCGAAGCGCAGGACGTCCTCGAATACGCGACCGGCCTGTTCATCGCCGGCGGCAGCCAGCTGCGCCTGTCGTCGGCGCTCGGCGGCACCGCGCTGGCCGACGCGATCCGCCGCCGGCACGCCGCCGGCATGGTCGTGGCGGGCACCAGCGCGGGCGCCGCCTTCCTCTCGCAGCACATGATTGCCATGGGCGACAGCGGCGCGACTCCGCGCCGCCGCCTGGTCCATCTCGCCCCTGGCCTCGGCCTGGCGCCGCAGCTCATCATCGATCAACACTTCCGCCGCCGCGACCGGCTGGGACGGCTGCTCACCGCCCTCTCCTACAACCCGGCGCTGCTCGGCGTGGGCGTCGACGAGAACACCGCGGCGGTCATCGACTCGAACGACGTCCTGGCTGTGCTCGGCGCCGGAGCGGTGACCGTCGTCGACGCCAAGGGCATGCGTTTCACCAACTCCCACGCCGTGCTGCGCGGCGAGCCGGTGGCGATGCTGGGCCTCAGGGTGGACGTGCTGACCGCCGGCTGCCGCTACGACCTCGAGCGCCGGGTGGCGTTCGCGCCCCCGGAAGGAGCGCTCCGCCTCGATGCCTCCGCGGCGGGGGCCGCCCCGGCCGCTGCGGCCGCCAGCCGCGGCGACGGCTGAGCCCGCGGCAAGGGGGATGGCGAATGCGAATTCGTGCCCGGACCTCGAAGCGGACCAAGATCCTGACGCCGATCGGGCGATGAAGATCCTCGAGACTCGGGTCTACCGGGGGCCGAATCTCTATGCGCTGGGGCCGGTGGTCCGGCTGCGCGTCGACATCGGCGAGCTCGAGTCGTTTCCCACCCTCAAGCTGCCGGGATTCAACGAGCGCCTGCTCGAGCTGATTCCGAGCCTGCACGAGCACACCTGCTCCTACGATGCGCCCGGCGGCTTCGTGCGCCGCATGCGCGAGGACGCGGGCACCTGGCTCGGCCACGTCCTCGAGCACGTGGCGATCGAGTTGCAGTGCCTGGCCGGCACGCCCGTCACCTACGGCAAGACGCGCGGCCAGGGGCTGCCGCCCGGGCACTACCACGTCATCTTCAGCTTCCTCGAGGAGACGGTCGGGATCGCCGCCGGAGAGCTGGCGCTGGCGGTGATCCGCCACCTTCTGCCCCCCGAGCGCGCGGCCTACGATGGGTCGCCGTTCGACTTCCGCGGCGCGCTCGAGGCGCTGGTCCGCCTGGCGCAGCGGCGCGCCTTCGGCCCTTCGACCGCCGCCCTGGTGCGCGCCGCCGAGGAGCGCGACATCCCGTGGATCCGCCTCAACAACCGCTCGTTGGTGCAGCTCGGGCACGGCAAGTTCCAGCGCCGCATCCAGGCGACGATCACCAGCGAGACGCGCCATACGGCGGTCGAGATCGCTTCCGACAAGCGGCTGACCAACGACATCCTGGCCGACCTCGGCCTGCCGGTGCCCCGCCAGGCCATAGTCTACGACCCCGAGGATGCGGTCCGCGAAGCCGAGCGTCTGGGCTTCCCGGTGGTGGTCAAGCCGCTCGACGGCAATCACGGCAAGGGAGTCGGGATCAATCTCAAGGCGCCTGCTCAGGTGCGGGCGGCATTCGCCGCGGCCGCCTACTACTCGAGCACGGTGATCGTCGAGACCTTCCAGGAGGGCAACGACTACCGCATCCTGGTGGTCGGCGGCAGGGTGGTGGCGGTGGCGCACCGGGTTCCCGGACACGTGGTGGGCGACGGCGTGCACACCCTCGTGGAGCTGGTGGAGATCGTCAACCAGGACCCGCGCCGGGGCGTCGGTCACGAGAAGGTGCTCACCCGGCTGGAGCTCGACGAGCAGGCGCTGCGCTTGATCGGCGAGGCCGGGCTCGCGCCGGAGGCGGTGCTGCCGGCCGGGCAGGCCTTCTTCCTGCGCTCGACCGGCAACCTCTCGACCGGCGGCACCTCGATCGATCAGACCGACGCCATCCACTACGACAACCGCATCATGGCGGAGCGCGGAGTGCGCGCGGTCGGCCTCGACGTCGGCGGCGTCGACTTCATCTCGCCCGACATCTCCAGGAGCTACAAGGACGCCGGCGGCGCGATCGTCGAGATCAACGCCGCGCCCGGGTTCCGCATGCACACCGCGCCGACCGAGGGCGCGCCGCGCGACGTTGCCGGGCCGGTGATCGACATGCTCTTTGCCCGCGGCACCCCCTATCGCATTCCGATCGCCGCGGTGACCGGCACCAACGGCAAGACCACGACCACCCGCATGGTGGGTCACATTCTGAAGCTCTCCGGTCATACGGTCGGCATGGCCACCAGCGACGGCGTCTACATCGACGGCGTGCTGACGGTCAAGGGCGATATGACCGGACCCTGGGCGAGCCACCTGGTGCTGCGCGACCCGACGGTCGACGCGGCGGTGCTGGAGACCGCCCGCGGCGGCATCGTGCGCTCCGGGCTGGGCTGGCGCAAGTGCAACGTCGCCGCCGTCCTCAACGTGGCCTCCGACCACCTGGGAATGGGCGGCATCGAGAACCTCGAAGACCTGGCCCGGGTCAAGCAGGTGCTGGTCGAAGTGGCGAGGGACTATTGCGTGCTCAACGCCGACGACGAGCGGGTGGTGCGCATGGCCCGCCACAGCCCGGCGCGGCCGATCTACGTCACCATGGACCCGCGCAACCAGCGCGTGCGCCATCACGTCAGCCACGAGCGGGGCGCCGCCATCTCGCTCGAGGAAGGCCTGAGCGGGCGCATGATCGTGCTCTACCAGAACGGCGAGCAGGTGCCGCTGCTGCTCGCCCGCCACATCCCCGCCGGCATCGAAGGGCACGCCATTCACAACATCCAGAACGCGATGTTCGCCGCGGCGATCGCGCATGGTCTCGGGATCAGCCTGGAGAACGTCCGCCAAGGGCTGCGCACCTTCACCGCCGACTTCTTCCAGACGCCGGGGCGCCTCAACTTCTACAACGAGCACCCTTTCCGGGTGCTGCTCGACTACGCCCACAATGCGCACGGCATGAGGGCGATGGTGCGCACCATCCGCGACCTGCAGGTGCATGGGCGGCGGCTCGGCGTGATCGCGGCTCCCGGCGACCGCCGCGATGAAGACATCCTGGAGCTGGCGGCGGCCGCCGCGCCGGCGTTCGACCTGGTGCTGGTGCGCGAGGACGACAACCCGCGCGGCCGCCGGCCGGGCGAGGTCGGCGCGCTGCTGCGCCGCGGTCTGCTGGCGGCCGGCCTGCCGGCCGAGCGGGTCGCCCCCGAGATCTACCCGGAGGAGGAGGCGGTGGCCCGCGCGCTGGAGATGGCGCGGGCCGGCGATCTGCTGGTGATCTTCGGCGACGACCTGGCGCGCGACTGGGAGCAGATCGTCAGCTTCGGCACCGCGGCGCCCGCCGCGGCGCCTGCCGCCGGATCCGGTATGGCGCCCGGCGCGGCGCTCGGGGGCGCAGTCGGAGGCGGACCTGGGATGGCGCCCGGGGCGTCGCCCGCGGCGGCCCCACCCGCCACGGCACCCGGAGCAGCGGCCGTGGAGCCAGGCTCGCCAGAGACGTCCGCTCAGTCCCTCTCCCCGGCGCGAGACGCGGCCGCTCCCCCTGCGCCCGCTCCGCCTCCCGCAACTCCGCTCAGGGTCGCCTGGCAGGCGCCGGAAGGCCTGCGCGAGGCCTTGCCAGCGCCCGCGGCGGCGGGCGCCAGCATCGTGGGGGCGGTCGTTCCATTCTCGCCGGACGACTGGGGAGAAGAAGAGCGTGAAGACTGATTGCTTTCCCGGTTCCGACCCCTATAATCCAAGAGAAGTCTGAAAGAGGAACCGACTCTGTCCGGCAAGGCCGGCCCGCTGCCGGCCGCTCGCCGAGGAGGTGAGGAAATGCGCAGTCAACGTCGATGCCGTCTGGCGCTCGCCGTCCTTCTTGTCGCCATCGCCTTCTGCTTGCAGAGCTCGGCGCAGCCAGCCGCGAAGGCGGCGCCCGAGTGCAAGATCCCACAGTCGCCGCGCAAGCTCGCTGACTACAACAACACCAACCCAATGCCGACCTTCTTCCGGGAAGCGAACGTTGGCGCCATCGTCTACAAACCCCGCGGCAGCGAGAGCAAACAGACCCTTAGTATCTGCAGCCAGCACTACCATTGCTGGATCGAGAACCTTCAACCGGGGTGCCAAGGCCAGAGAGCCACGAGCACGGGCGGGCCCGTCAAGTGTGAAGAGGCCAAAGTCGGCGACTGGGTCGAGATCCACACCGTCTATTCGCCAAAGCTCGGCAATAAGTGCGAGGGCAACTATGAGAGCACAAAGTGCTGCGAGGGCAACCCGGAGGACCCGAGCGCGCCTATCGTCGTGATTGCCTACCACGCGAAGGTGACGGCGAGGCCCGCTGTCGATACAAGGTGCCTTCCCCCAGGATCCCCAGGAAGAATAGCCAAGGTGCCTGTGTGCTGGGGCCAGCAGTCCGCCGAGTGGTCGGGATCGACCACTGGACCGCCCAACGACACATGCAAGGCCGCTGCGCTGTGGAGTTTTGCCTTGGGCTGTGACATGAAGGTGAGCCAGGAGGAGCTCGGGAAGTTCACGCAGCGCGACCGTGCGCGAGGTCTCCAGTCCTCCGAGCGGCTGAGCAACGATCTTACCCACGTCTTGCCCAAGTAAGACCCCCGGTGCGCGGCGCCAAGCCAGGGAGGCAGGGCCGGCTGACGTCCGCGACCTGGCTGAGGAGGCGGCGACTCTGTTCGTGGAGTCCTCAGGAGATCTTGGTGCCCGCCGCTCGGAACCTACCGAGGACGAGTTCCTGCGCTTCAGCGTCGACCGCCGTCAAGGGAAAGGTCATGTAATAAGCGCGCGAGGAGTAGAGAATCCAGAATTCCGGAAAGCGCGCCACTTCCGAGATCATGTTCCACGGGAGCTCGATGTTGCCCGACGCCGAGGTCACTCGGAAACCGCCGGCGGAGATCGTGAAAGTAGACGTTGGCTTCCCCAGGCGGAACTTTGTCAGCGATCTGCCGAGCTGGACGCGATAGAGGGTAATTCCGAATGCGATCGCGAACGCCAGCATCGTTCCCATCGCTCCAACCCACCAGGAGCGGTCGCCGCTGATCAAGAGGAAAACGAAAGAGGTGCTGAGCAGACCGACGGCGAGGAGGCCTCGCCACCCCACGGCCCGCCGCCAGTAAGCCCATGCCACCTTGCGCAGCAGCGCTTCCGAATACACCAGCGTGATGTCCTTCTCCGCAGGATCCATGCCGTGTCCCCATGCCCCCACGTTGCGCCTGAAGATTGAACGATATCAGAAGGCATCCAGCGCCTCGCCCGTATGCCCAGGGTGTGTTAACGTTGAATCGTGAAGCCAGCCGTGGAAGAGGTCGTTCAGAAGGCCCTGGGGGTCGGCGAAGATGATCGCGCCGAGGTGGCGTCGCGCCTGCTCGACAGCCTGGAGCAGCAGCACGATGCGGCCGCGGCTGCCTGGGGCGCAGAGCTCGAGCGCAGGGCCAGCGAGTTGGAGTCCGGCGCTGTCAAAGAAGTCTCCTGGGAGGGTCTCCAGAAGAGGCTGATGCGCGATCACCGTGGCTCGTAGTCCGATTCCTTTCACCCAGAGGCAGCTCACGAGGCGGAGGAGGCCCGACACTGGTACCGCGATCGAAGTCCGATCGCGGCAGAGGGCTTCCTGGCTGAACTGAACCACGCTGTTACCCAGATAATCTCAGCGCCGCTTCGGTGGCCGCGAGCGTCACGCTCTGTGGCTGGGCCATCGCCGCGCTGCGTGCAACCCTCGGCGCGTCACGCCGCGGCGGATGCCGAGAACTGGCTTTCGCCCGACCTCAGCCAGTCGACCTCCCAGGCGTAGTCGACCGGCCCGCCCCACCAGTCGGGTCGCGTTTCCCTGCCATCCACGACCACCCCGCAGCCCGCGAGTCGCGAAACCAGAGCGTTCACTGGCTGCCCTGCCACCTGAGGCAGCGCCGGCGCCGCCGGCAGCGGCCGCCCATCGGGCCGATAGAAGTGCACTTCGCCGTCTGGGGCCAGCTCCACCGAAAACCCCTCCTCGTGCACGGCGCGATGGTGGCGCCGGCAGAGCAGCAGCGTGTTAGCGAGGCGGGTCTCGCCGCCGTCGGCCCAGTGCTCGACGTGATGGGCATCGCAGAGCTTGAGGCCGCAGCCTGGGAAGCGGCAGCCGCCGTCGCGATGCTCGAGAGCGCGGCGCAGGCCCGGCGAGATGACGCGCGTGCGGCGGCCGACGTCGAGCACACGGCCTGAGGCGGCGTGCCGCATCACTACCAGCGCGGCATCGCAGGCCAGACGGCGGGACGTTTCCGCGGAAACGTGGCACCCGTCCGCGAGCGCCGCGGAGCCGCCC
>DASZZP010000036.1:0-9724 GCA_035544875.1 Thermoanaerobaculia bacterium
GCAACAACGTGACAGAATCCAGAGCCGCCCGAGGTGACCAAGGCGGCCACTTCGATCAACCATGAGCCCTGCTCGTCGCTACGCTCCGACAGGGTGGCCGCCTTCCATCGGAATGGGTGGCCGGATTCGTCGGAATCCGCAGGCCGCGCGGGCTCTCCGTAGTCGCGCCGACCCGCCTGTGGGGCTTTGGGCGCGTCGGCGCCAAGGCGACGCCGGCTGAGGAGAGGGCCGAGATCTCCCGTGTGCTCGGCGAGGAGTACAAGATGCTCGACCTGCCTGTGCCGGTAGACGCCGACGCTCTGGTCCGCTACGGCGTCTCGGCGACCCCGACTTTTGTCCTGATTGACTCCCGGGGAATCGTGCGGCTTTTTGCGCCCACGCGCCTGACCTACGCTGCCCTCGCCGGCGCGATCGAGCCTCTGCTGCCGCGGGACCCTCCTCGGAGTGAAGGGCTAGAGCCACCCGCGCGAGATCTGCCCCTCGTTCGCGTTCCGGGGAGTACGCCGCCTTCTCCTTCAGCTCAAACACAACTTTCGGTTATACCCCTCTTCCTTGACGGTTCTCTTCTTCGCCGCGTTCAACGCGCTCTCCGCGACTCCGGCACTGATGCTGGCCTCCTTGAGCCAGTCGATGACGAGAGCCTCGAACAAGGCAGTGAACCAAGGAGCCCGGCTGACCGCTGCCAGCGGTCGTGCCCGTTGTGGCAGGCATCCGACCCCGAATCGCGCCTTTGATAATCCTCGACGCCATCAGCCATCGAAGCTTGTTCCCCGTCGAAGAATTCACACCGCTCGAACGTCGGCGGCGGCGTGAAACCTTATCACCGCGACGACCGTAGGGTCGTTGGGCACAGCGATGAAAAGGGGGCGGCAATGCAACGCAAGATGATTTTCGTCGTCTTCGTTCTTGGTTTCGCGGCTACGTTGTTCGGCCAATCGACGGTTGGCGCGAGCGAACGCTCGAGCGCCGCCTTCGAAGCGGACTTCCCCGCCGGCAGTTTGCTTCTTCTCCACGTCCGCTCCGGTGACGTCAGGCTGCTGGGAGGCGATCAGGACAAGATTGTCGTTCGTTACGAGGGCGCCAATGCGGACCGTGGCCGCGAGGTCAGAGTGACGTTGGTGCGCTCAGGGCAAACGGGGGATCTCAGCATCCACGGCGGTCCGCACAACGATTTTCGGATCGTCGTGCAGGTGCCGCGAAGGTTGAACCTCAAGGTTCGGATGCCGTTCGGAAACCTCGTGATCTCGGCAATCGCCGGCGACAAGGACGTCGAGGTCCACGCCGGGGACGTGACTCTGGAGATCGGCCAATCGGCGCAATACGCCCATGTTGACCTGTCCGTGTCATCGGGCGAACTCTCCGCCGGTACTTTCGGTGTCGAGAAGGCGGGCCTGTTCCGCTCCTTTGAAACCAAAGGCACCGGCAGCTACCGACTCCACGCCCATCTGGGCGCCGGCGACTTGACTATCAAGAACTGAGGTGGAGCCGGTGATGGCGGCCTCATTCCTTGAGGCAGATGATCGGATTGATGCTGGTGGCGCGGTGTGAACTCACTTCAGGGCGGGCCGATAGCCCAAGGCCTCACGCGGTTGGCCCTCTACAACGCAGAGATGGGGACTGAGATGGGGACTACCGACAGCCACGTCTTGGCGACCGAAGTCGCCGGCTGGTCCTGCCCGTCCTGCTTGCGCTGGGAGCCAGCTGAGCCTCACCCTATCCGGCATCATCTGGTTCATCGACGACAACGCTAGCGCCGGCGACGGTAGGTTGGCGTCGCCGTTCAACACTCTGGCCAGCTTCCAAGCGATCAACGATGGCGTCGGCCGTCACCCGGCCGCTAACGCGAACGTCTTCCTCTACGACAGCGCGACCAGCTACACCGGCCCCGTGGTCCTGCTCAACGGCCAGAAGCTGATTGGTCAGGATGCGACCTCGAGCCTTGCGGCTATTAGCGGCCTCACCCCGGGCACAAGCAGCGCAGCGCTGCCGTCAACCGGCGGCGGCAGCCCGAACAAGGTCTCGATCACCGCCACCGGCAATGACGTAACGCTCGGCTCGGGCAACACGGTCTGGGGCATGACGCTGGGCAACGCGACCTCCGGCATCGCCCTGTCCGGCGGCAGCGTCGGCAGCCTCAAGATCCGCGACCTGACCATCAACACCACCGGGCCCGCGGTGAGTGATCCGGCGATCCCGATGGGCGATGTGAGGACGATGAGCAGGGTGATCGCGGACTCGTTTGGACCGGTTTGGATCGCCTCGTTTCTGCTGTTGGCGGCTACGCAAAACCGCGACTAAACGGCGAAAAGCGCGGTGCTCAGCCAACGAGGGTGGCGCCGGCAGCGGCCTCGAAGCGCTGGATTTTGGGTGCGAGGGCGCGTTCTTCGAGGCCGGCGCTGGGGCCCGAGGCGCAGAAACGGTGTTCGCGGTGCTCCGCAGACAGGGCAGATGTCTTGCTGAGTGGGGGGATCTTGTTGCGTGAGGAGGAGAGGAGCTGCGGTTTGGCGACCCTGCTCTCGTCTGGCGCGAGGTATGAAGCTGGCGGCCGCGCGGAGTCGCCTGGTACCGCCGGTTGGATGCACGTTGCTTCTTCAGCCGGGACGCCCTCGCACAACTCTTGCCGCAGTAAATGTTGCCGCGGTCGCAGGCGGCGCAGATGGCCACCAGGGCCCTGCACCTGGCGCAACTGTAGAGCCTCTGACTCAGCACGTTTTGGAAGTCTATCAGCACGCGCGACGATAATGCTGACCTTCCGCAAAGCGCGCATTGCGCGGACCTCTGGACGTGAAGACGGCCGGACCCGCCGGCCCCCTCCCACCACCCCGGCGGGGATGATGCTGTTGACAATGACGCCACCTACGATGGCGATCAACCGCGCTTTTCACCAGGAAACCGCGGGTTTACGTAGCCGTCAACATCTGCTCGGCGCACTGGCGGCGGTGGCCATTTTGCTCGCCGCGGTAGGGGTCTACGGGGTGGTTGCCTACACGTTCAACCGGCGCCGGCGCGAGATCGGCATCCGACTCGCAGTCGGAGCTACGCAGCCGATGATTCTGCGCATGATTTTGTGCGCTGTCGATGGCAGCGCGCACGTCCAAAGCATGATGTCGGCGCTGCATGAGGTAGGAATAGTCACGACGCGTATGGGCGCATACAAGCCGCGAACAAGCCCCTACGATTTCCAGGGGCTCGGTCGGGCTTGCCTACCCTACGTCTTCGATCAGGCGCTCCCAACGCCGAAATTGGCGGCCATCAGCGAGGCGACGTCGTCGAACCATGGCTCGGCCATCTCATCGAAGTCCGGCTCAGAGCATCGCCGGGGACCTATACCGTGTAGCTCTGGCAGGCCCGGCCGCGCAGGGCAGGGCCGCCCGGTGCTGGTCCGGAGTCAAACTCGGGCGCCTCGACGCCACCCGGCAGCGCCGCCGACCACGGCGACGAGCAAGGCGGTCTTGTCGGGAGAGACCGTCCGGTTGACAGCAGTCCCTGGCCGCGGTGTGGGCGCCGGTCGAGGTTCCCGGGGGCGACCAGCTGGACGCCGCCCTACGGCCGTCCGATCCTCGGGACCGGAGTGCCAGCGAATCAGGCAGCGGTTGCTCCGCCCATACCGCACCAAAGCACCTCCGCCGGCGCCGTGAGAGCGGGCCTCCCGAGTGGTCTAGAGCACCCTGAGTAGAAGACTATGACACTTGGTTCGGGTAGTCTCTGGGGCGTGCTCCACGCAACCGGCCACGCCTCCAGTTCATTCACCGCACGCCCACCTGCCCGATCGCAGATTCGCGGAGCGAATCGCGGTGAATCGGTCGCTTGTGCCAGCACACCGTGGCGAAAGGCCGCCCAGACCATGAGCACGTGACCTGGATGAAGTGGACTCGGTCACGGCTCGGTCGCCTAGCGGCTTGCGCTCTCGGGATCGCCCTCGCGGGCTATGCTATCGGGCTAGCGCCCCTGCTCCGCTTCACGAACCTCCACTCGGCCTACCCTTTCCGGGGAGGCGATTCCCTGAGCTGGATCAGCGACGGCCTCTGGTGGACGGGAGACCCCGTGCGATTCTCCGGCCGCCCGCCCCTCCTGCCGCTGGTATTGGCAGGTCTCGAGCGACTGGGCCTTTTGCCTTGGTTTCCTGTAGTGCTCCTCGTCGGCTTCGTCGTGGCGCTGTTTTTCTTCGCACGGAGCCTCTCCCGGACCTACGGCTGGCCTTGTGCCGCCGCCGCAACGGCGACTCTCTTCGCCAGTTTCACGCTCCGCGGTTTGGTTCTCGAAGTGATGGCCGACGTCGTCGCCACGGCCCTACTCGGCGCAGCGCTCGGTTCGTTCCTGGTCGCCGATTCCAATCCGCGACGTTATCTCTGGTTCGGGATCTGGGGGGGACTGAGTGCCTCGACCCAGCAGGCGGCGCTACTGCTGCCCCTATCGTGTGTGCTTGTCCTGCTGGTCCAGCGCCGACGGCACCTACGATCTCCATACCTATGGCTGGGCGCCACCGTCTTCGCACTCCCAGAAGCGAGCTGGCTCCTCTTCAAGTGGCTCAACTTCGGAACCGTCGGCGGCCTGCTGGTGCATCCCTGGCTATTGGTCCGGCCACACCTTAGCTCAGTCGGCTTCTATGCCTTCGCTATGGCGGGGTTCTACGGTTTGCCTGCGCTGCTTCTCGGCGCCCTCGGCTGCGTGCGGCTAGCGCGGCAGGCGTGCTCCGACCGGCGCGCATTGTTCCTACTCGCGGTCGCCGCCTCGCTGCTCGGCTTTTTCGTCCTGTTCTATGACTACAACGATAGACGCTTCCTTGTATACTTGGCGCCGGCCAGCGGCTTCTTTATTGCCGCAAGCCTCGCCGCGATGCGGCCCGCGGTGGCGGCGCTGGCCTCTGCGGTCGCTATGTTGTGGGCCTGCGTGCCCTTTCCGGGTGGCTGGTCGGAGTCTTCCCGGGTCACGCTGTGGCCACTGCCGCCGATCTACGCCAGCGCCCCGGTGGTATCACTGCCCAGTCCTCAATCTGTCGATGTCGATCTAGGCGGCCTGCATATCGAGACAGCGCCGATAGACGCCATCTTTTCGGCGGGAATCCTCTCGCGCGCCCTTGGAGCGCACGCAGCCCGCACGGTAGAGGAACCACCAAGTCCCGCTCTTTTCCGTATCGACCGTGCCGCAATCCTCCTCGACGATTCGCCGCATGATCACCCTGATCTTGAGGCGTCCCTCCAGCTCGGCATCACACTCCGGAAGCGGGTGCGGCTCCTGCCATTCCGGCTCTATGCGCCCTGGGCGGCGAAGATCCAACTCGAGCCGCTTGGCACCGCTGACCAACACGCAGTTTTTCGCGGCCGACTTCCCTACCTCGAGGAGAGTTGTCTCTTCGTCGTTGCTCGCGCCTCTCCTCTTCAGAGGCGTCTAAGAGACGGCGAAGTAGGGTCGCAGTCGGCCTCTGCGGAGCCCGCCCGGGCGCTAGCCAACGCGCGAGCAATCGTCGACTTCTTGCGTTGCCGCGCGCTACGGCTCGCCGTCGTACCTATCGCCCAATCCCCCCGCCTGGAGTATCTCTACCTGGCAGTCCTGACCGACGCTCAGGACTTTGGCGTCGCCGACCCCGGCGATCAGCGGCTAGTGACGCGTCTTCGCCGACGGCCGCCGAAGGCGGAACTCGAGGTCGACGGCCTGCGGGTTTGGACGACGACGCTACTCGGCGCCCGCAGTGCTGTCGTCGCCGACATCTCAGGGGGGCTTCCTCCGGTCTAGGCCTTCGTTGAGTGGGGAAGGCCGCTCGCGGTTGGGTTTCGGCGTTCGTGTTGGAAACCTCGCGCGACGCCAGCGTAGGCCACCCCCCCCTGCCTCAATTCGCGGGTGTGCGCGTGAGACCCCGGGGCCGGTCACGGGGCCTGCAGCGCCAGAGATTTGACTCCCCCCTACCCAGGCAGGCTCCGTTCAAGCTACGCTGAGGATCGAAGACGGGTCCGCGTGTGAGCTCGGAGGCCTCGGCGGTCGATTCGCGATTGGCGCAGCCTGTGCTCTGGCAGCCGCCAAAACGGTCATGAATCTCGACACTCGCAAATCTAGGAACCGGCGTCGAGTGCTGGTAGCAGCGCTAATTGCGGCTCTCGCAGCGCTTTCCCTTTGCCTTGCAGGTCTACCCACTTGGTTCGTGTTCGTCGTCACTGTGGGTCTTCCCGCAGGATACTGCGGGATCGACGTTCTGATGGACCCACTCGGAACGAACCAGGCGCTCCTCGGGGTCGTCGGGCGCGGGCGGGAAGCAGAGACCACCGGAGATACCGCCAGGTTCATTGATTGCCCTCGCACTCGGTCTCGCTTGGGGAGCGGCGATTTTGGGAATCGGCTACTTGCTCTCGCGATGATTGTGCCGGAGCACTTTGCCGGCTTTGGCTCTCTTGCTGTTGAAATTCGGATGACATGACGGCGCCTCCCTGGCCGACCTGAGAGAATCACGTTAGCAAGCTCGGTGACGACACATCACCGTTGGTGTCGAAGGCGTGGGCTGCGGTCAGGCCGTTGCCGAGAGTGAGGCTGGCAAGAGGCCCTGAAGCCCTGTAACCGGCGGCGGTCACCTGAGCTGCCGAGTGGAAACGGAGCATGGGGGAGCTACTCAGGCACCGGCAACCGAAAGGGCCGGCAACAGACAAGCCATCCCTAACACCACCGCGCCACACCTCGACTCCACCCAAGACGCGGCTCAGCTCGCTTGACTGCCTGGGGCGGGGCCCGGGCGTAGGAGAACGACCGTTGCCGGTCCTGGGCGGCCAACCCGAGGGCGGTGACCAGGTCGTCGTGAGTCCCCACCTTGAAGGCCCCCGTAGCGGTCGTTGGCATCCTCGTCGACCCGGATCTCATAGTCGAGCAGCTCCTCGGCAAGGGCCTCCGCCTCTGGCGTCCGGGGCAGGTGGAGACGTCCCGTCCGGAGCAGTGCTTGGAGGCGTGAGACGAGCCAGGCTTTGCCGAGACGGACCTCGAAGCGCGAAGGTTCGAGGCGCCGGTCGCCGTGGTTGAAGTAGACGGCGAAGACGGCTGCGTACTGGCACTAGGCGCGGAGCAGGTCGACCACCGGCTGGCCAACTCCGGTGGCGTCCATGTAGAGGCGGGTCGCGTCGCGGGTCCGTTCGCGGGTGTGCGCGGCGATTTCGCCGAATCGATCGGCCACCGGGCGCACTTCTTCGACCGTCAATCTAACGCCGGCGGGCCATTGCGCGTCGGAACGCCCACACGCTGAGACCGACTGCCACCAGCGCCGCGAGCCCCGATACCCAGACTGGGATCGACCATGCGTCGACCTGCATCGTCCAAGCTCGGGCGGCGCGTAGAGCGTGGGCGACGGCGACGGCTGCGAACACGACTCCCGACACGATCTCGTACGTTCTCATCATCTGACCTCCCGCCGTGGACGGTCCCACGATTCTACGCGTAACCTATCGTAACAGGGCGGCCGTCCATCGGCAGCCAGAGCGGCGATTGCAGCAAAGACGAGGAACACTAGCCTCGCCAGCTCGATCGCGCACCAGAACGCGAACCTACGCATCGCCACAGGCATTCCTGGCGCAGGGAGGGGGGAGTCAAATCTCTGGCGCGGGCGCCTCTGTGACCGGCCCCGGGTCGCACGCGCACACCCGCGAATTGAGGCAGGGGGGGTGGCCCACGCTGGCGCCGTGCGAGGCTTCCAACACGAACGCCGAAACCTCGCTCAGACGCCGAGCGCGAGCGCCGCGAGTTCGCTGCCGGCGACGCGGGCGCGGATCTTGGCGAAAGCCGTGTCGCGGTTGGTCGAGACGTCGTCGCCGAAGGGCGAGAAGCCACAATCGTCGGTCGTGCCCAGGCGTTCGACGGGGATGATTTCCGCCGCCTCGAGCACTCGGTCGCGCACCTCCTCGGGGGTCTCCACCCGCGGGCCGATCGGATCGGTGACGCCAACGAAGATCAGCTGGCCGGGGCGCGCATGGCGGCGGATGATGGCGAGCACCCGCGGGCGATCGGGCTCGCTGGCGAGCTGCAGGTAGAAGCGGCCCGCATCGAGCGCGAAGAGGTCGGGGAGCAGCTCGGCGTAATCGACGTCGGCGCTATGAGTCGAGTCCTGGTCGCCGCCGGGACAGGTTTGCACGCCGATGCGGCGCCGCTCCTCGTCGCTGAAGCGCCCCAGCACCTGGTTGTTGAGGTCGACGAACTGGCGCAGCAGGCCGCGCGTCGGGTCGAGCTTGACGGCCAGGCGCGCCTCGGTGAAATCGATCTGCACCGCGAAGGCGCCCGCCGCGAGGCAGCCGCGGATATCGGCCTCCACCTCGTTCACCAGATCGCGAAGGAACTCCTCCCGCGGATAGGCGCCGATCCCTTCCGCCGGGTAGAGCAGGCTGAGCGCCGAGGCCAAGATGACGGCCTGTTTGAGCGGCAGCGCGGTGTGGCGCCGCGCCGCCTGCAGATAGCTCGCCGCCCGCGTCCGGTAGCGGAAGGGACCCGCGGTGAGCCGCGGCAGCCGGCGCGTGTGGCCGTCCGCGAACGGGATTGTGACTCCGTCCAGCGCCAGGGTCTCGAGGCCGTCGATGGGGTACGTAATTGCTCCTCGGTTGGTCTTGCTCTGGGGTCGGTGCTCGATCTGAGCCACGCAGATCGCGTGTGGCCTGCTCATCTGTCAGGTAATGAGTGTTGCTTTGGGACAGAGAAGGTTGGAAACCCGCTTGCATTCCTTGTCGCGCGTCGCGATCGGGCGAGCTTGGTCTCAAGACGCTCGACCCTCTCTGCCAGTTGCCGCTCCCGCTGCGAGGCTCCGGTGGCGGCAACCTCGAACGCACCGGCCATGTTCTCGAACAACTGGGTCCTACTCTGTCGTTGTCCGTCTTCCCGCCAGTCGCCACGCGCCCAATCCGCCGAGTAGTCCAGCGAGACCCAGAATCCCCGACCTGGATAGCACCGGCACCGCGGCGACCGCGGCGACGCACTGGAACGTCTGCCTGTGCGTGTTGACATTGATGTTGGTGGTGCCGGCGAGTACCTCGAACGGCTCGCCCCCAGTATCGCGATTCCCGATAATGATTGTGGCAGGGCCGATCGTGTTCTCAATTGCTACGGTTTCCACCACCCGCGAGGACCCCACAGGGCTGCAGGCGGGTGGAGATTCGAAACTCGTTCCGCTCGACGTGGATGTCGTATGAGTGATGATGGCCTGCGCGAGTAACCCGAAACCACCGTGCAGCAGGAGGCCGACGAGGACGCCGGCGCAAACCCAGATCGCCTTGCTGCGTTGAGGTGCGCTCACATCGCCTCCCTTGAACCGAGATTTCCCATATGAACTTCGCCCCGCCACCATGATAGACGGTTCCACCCAATTAGGGCAACACCCCCATCTGTGCGGAAAGCCGAGTTAGCGTATTCTACGCAGTTTCGCATCGGCGTTAGCTCGCTGGTGGGCAACTTCGTGGTGGTCTGGCAGAGCGACGAGAGCGGGGATGAGTTCACGCACATCTTTGGCCAGAGGTTTAGCAGCGCCGGCCTCGCCCAGGGGCAGTTCATGGTCAACGTGACGACGGCTTTCTCGCAGCAGAACCCCGCCGTGACTGCAATCGGCGCATAGCGGATCATACCGGTACACCCTAGTGTAGTGTCCAGAAATTAGCTGGACAATGTTTTCTGCTCTTTGCGGCTGCGCGGCCGCGTGCAGCCTGGCTGAATCTGTTCGAGCGTCTGGCGGCAGCGAGAGAGTTTTTCCTTGATGGATTCGACCGTCGCCGTC
>DASZZP010000037.1:0-2736 GCA_035544875.1 Thermoanaerobaculia bacterium
CTGCATAGCTCGGCGGCCTTTCCTTTTGGGCCGAGGGAACGCCGCCGATGATCGTCAACGACGGCTGGTCGATGACGATGTCCGCAGGCAGGCCGCGCCTTGGTCCCAGGAGCCGCCGTGGCGAGAACCGCAGACACCCCCGCGGTGATTCGCCCCGCCGTGCAGCTCGCGAGCGTTCAGGGATTGAAGACCGCCTCCTTGACCGCACTCCACTTGGCCTGGTCGAGAGCGTCCCAGGAGGCAAAGAATCTCCCCCGTTCGCCGTTCCACTCGGCGAAGAACAGTCCGTCGCGCCCCGCGGCCATGCTGGCTCGTCCCACACAAGGAAGGTTGAGAGCGACTCGCTCGACCCGTTGCTCATCCCAATCGATCCGGTCGAGGGCACATTGCTTCCCCGCAATGCCCGAGCCGAGGAGCGCATACACCGGCCCAGCGCGCCCGTTCCGGGCGAGAGCCAAAATAGAATTGGAACCAAGGAAGAGGTTCACTTTTCCTCCCTCGCCAGCTTCCGACTTAAATTCCCCGAGCAAGCGCTTCTCTTGCTCGTCGGACAGCTTCTTGAAGACCAGCTCGCCCTTTGCGAGACGCAACTCCTCCAACGGACGGTCACGGCCAAGGCGCCGCAGCTCGATTCGATAGGCGTACTGGCGCGCCAGAAAATAACGCCCTCGTTGCGCATCGAGCACCATCGCCGCGCGGTACCCTCGCTCCGTGTTGCGATCATCCGGCGAACCATGAAGCGCCTCCCGCAGCTCCGTTGACCACGAGTCCTGCCCGGCCCGGACGAGCAGCGGCAGGCCCCGCCGGTCGTCATCCCCGGCAGCGCCCCGATAAGGCATCGGCACCACCATCACGACGGGGTCGTCTCGCAGGAAGCCCACGGTAATGGGCTGCCCCAACCCGAGCCCGAGCTCCGGCAAGAGCTTCTCGCTCCCGTCGACGAAGTAGTGAACCTTCCTCCCCATGTTCACCACCCAGTTTCCTTGCGGGCTGATCGCGGCGTCGAGTGGCGACCCTGAGCGTTCACTGATTTCCAGTCGCACCGGCTCGCCCAGGTCGTGAGACTTCGTAACCGGATAGACCTCCAGGGTGTCGCCGCGCAGCAGGAAGACGTTGCCCCGGGCATCCGCCTGGATGAACTGCGGCCCATCCCAGTGCAGGGTGGCGGCAGCGCCTTTGAGCGGCTGCAGGTCCAACGCCCCGAGCGCCGCCCCCGCTACCGGTTGCACCTCGCCGGCGCCGACTACGCCGGCGACGCTCAGCAGGGGGACAATCGTCAATATGATGAGGCGTCGGTATCGCATCGCATCCCCCCTAGACCGGGTTGCAGCCATGCCAGCACCAATAGATGGAGCCCACCCAGTTGCCGTTGTTGTCGTAGTAGTCGCAGTACGAACAGCACTTGTCCGAGCTGCAATACTTTGTCAGGGCGGCAGCCGGGCTACTGCCGCCGATGAGGAGGGCCAGCAGGAGAGCAAGGCAAATCAAGCCACTACGCTTCTTGTGCATGGGTTCTTCTTCCGCTAAGTAAGGCCGCCAGGCGCGAGAGAAGCTAAGCCGCTCGTCCTCGCGGCGTGTGACGTACTCGAAGCATGCTCGGACCCTTTGGCGGGTGTCCGGATGACGCTCTAACCAAACAGTGGCCTCTCGACGCCTAAAACCGGACACGAAGCCAAATCCGGAGCCCGCGACTGCCGGGCGGACCGGCCCGCTCGCCCGCGGCTATGCGAGGGCGGCCGCCCGGTTCACCAGGCGCCAGGCGCCGGCTCGCCCCAGCGGCCGGACCGAGCGCCGGATGCGCCGCCGCGCCTGCGGCATCGTCTCGGCGAGGTAGCGGAGGCGCTCTACCGCCCGGTGACACAGCTTCTGCACCGACGACAGGCGCTCGTAACCGAGCAGTCGCGCGCTCTCGCCCACCCCCAGCCCCAGGCCGTAGCGCAGGGCGATCGCCCTACGCTGCTCCGGCGCGAGCGACACTGCCAGGCTTCTCAGGTCGATCCGCTGGTCCCTCCGGCGGAGCTCCCGCCAGCTCGCCCGCGACGAGGCGTCGACCAGCATGAGCTCGAGAGTCACCGGGTCGAAGTACTCGAGCCGGCGCCGCCGGCGATCCCGCCAGTAGCGGGCGATCTTGATCCGCACCGTTCCGAGGAGAAAGCTCTCCTTGTTCTCGGCGCGTCCCCAGGCTTGCACCAGCGTGACCAGCGCCTCCTGCACCACGTCCTCGGAGTCCGCCGGGGGAATGCCTGACCGGATCAGCGCGGCCTTGACCTTCCACCTGGCCGCCGCGAGGACCGCCCGCAGCTCCTGCTCGGTTGGATGCACAGAAGGAATCCTACATCACTGCACTTCAAGATCTGCTACGTAGCGCTGACGCCCGCCGGACGGCGAGAGCCCCTCCGCGTGGAGCGGCCGCGCGCCGGTTTCCTCTCGCTCGTCTCCCGAAAAATGAAACGCCAGACCTTCTTTGTAGGGGATCGCTACGGGTGCGGCCTGGTGGCCGCGGCTCCCGCTGGCTCCCTGGAAAGGTCGCCCGTATGAGGCGCATTGCCCCGCTGTTCCTTGTCCTGCTCCTCCTCTCACTGCCGCTTGCGGCAGCCCAGCCGCCCCGCAGCTCGCCTCCCCCGAGCCCCTCGGCCCTGGCGGCCGTCGGCGCTCAGCTCGTCGCCTACCTGCACGAGCTCGTCGGCCGCTTCCTACCCGCCGCCGACTCGCACGGGACCATGGACCCCAACGGCG
>DASZZP010000038.1:0-350704 GCA_035544875.1 Thermoanaerobaculia bacterium
TGCGAAGCGCCTCGAGAAGCTCGAGGAGATCCGGCGCTACCTTGCGGTCGCCCGCGGCCAGCTCGACCTGATCGAGAACTCCTTCCAGCTCATCGCCGACCAGATCGTCACCATGCGCTCGCCGCAAGAGCTCTCCGGCCAACTCGACGAGCTCCTCAACGGGGTCGAGCAGGTGCGCGAGACGAGCCGTGAGACCGAGCGGTTCCTGGCCGGCATCGACCGCTCGGCGTGAGCCGGCGCCTCTGATCGCGTCACCTGAACACCGGCCGCATGAAGCGCAGGTAACAGGTCACCATGTCATCCTCCTGAATCGCTGCACGTTCTGGCCAGTCGGCTTCCTGGCCTCATTTCCGTCGAGCAATCCGTCAGGTCTTTCGTCTCCGTGCGCCGGCGCTGCGCGTTCACGACGACGACGCCGGCGAGCGCGACGCCCCCGCCGGCGAGGGAGAGCAAAGACGGCGCCTCGCGCAGCCAAAGCCAGCCGATCAGGATGGTAAGCACGGGAACCACGTAGAGGAAGCTCGAAGCGCGCGCCGCGGGCATGCGCGCCAGCACGTGGCTCCAGGCGACGTAGCCGATCGCGCCCGGACAGACGCCCAGGTAGGCGACGGTGATGGTGGCGCCGAGCGGCGCGCGCGGGATCTGGTGCAGCAGACTCGGGAGAAAGGGCAGCAGGAGCAGCGTGCCGAACCACAGCGCCAAGGCGGTCACGCCGAGCGGCGCCTGGTGCGTGAGCAGCGGCCTCTGCAAGCAGAAATACACGCTCTGTGCGAGAGCGGCGACCACCACCAGGCCCACCGCGGGCTCCAGCCGCACGCCGCCCCCTTCCCCGGCCGCGATCAAGCCGGCGCCCGCAAGGCTGATCGCGAGACCGGCAAGCTGGCGTACGCCGAGACGCTCGCCGAGGAAGCGGCTGGCCAGGAGCGCGGTGAAGACCGGGACCGTGTTGCCCACGAAGCTCGCGGCGCCGGCGGTGACCCGGGTCTCACCCGCGTTCAAGGCCAGGTTGTAAACCGTGAACCCCGCGGCGCCCGCGAGCAGCACCCTGGGCCAATCGCGGAGCGCGGGAATGGGCACGCGGCGCCTGAGGGCGTAGACCGCAAGCACGGCCGAAGCAACCAGGTAGCGCAGCAGCGCCACCTGCGTCGGCGAATAGTCCTTGAGACTCGCCCGGATCCCGACGAACGCCGAAGCCCAGAAAACCAGCGTGGCGACGAGAGCGGGCGCGACAGCGAGCAACATTGGCTTCTTCATGGCGTCCCTGGACGCGGTGACGCGGCGCAAGGGCTCACGAAACGAAGCAGGCTCTCGAAATGCGCCAGAGCGTCATTTGGCTCGGCGGCTGGCGTTCCGGTGACGGGGGTGACTGCGGCGTTCAGGGAGGACATTGCGCTCTCCTCTCGCGGCCAATCCTGGCGTGGCGCGACGTTCGCCGCGAGTGTCAGAACTGACAATATGGGTTAAGATCCTGCCATGCCCCCTCCCCGCAACCGCCGCGTCGTCGCCCTGGTCTACGACCGCCTCAGCATCTTCGAGTTCGCCATCGTCGTGGAGGCCTTTGGCCTGCCGCGGCCTGAGTTGCCGGTCGACTGGTATTGCTTTTCCGCCTGTTCTCTCGAGCCGCCGCCGGCGCGCGCGACCGGCGGCGTGCGAGTCAGCGCCCGCTCGGGTCTGGGGGCATTGCGCACTGCCGGCACGGTCGTGATCCCGGGCTGGCGGGACCCGGACGAGCTGCCGCCGGCCGCGCTCCTCGATGCGGTCCGCCGCGCCCACCGAAGGGGGGCGCGGCTGATGTCGATCTGCAGCGGTGTGTTCGTCCTGGCAGCGGCCGGCCTGCTCGACGGGAAGCGCGCCACGACGCACTGGCGCTACTTAGACAAGCTCCGCGCACGCTATCCCGAAATTCAGATCGAGCCCGACGTCTTGTACGTCGATGAGGGCGACATCCTCACCTCGGCGGGAAGCGCGGCCGGGATCGATCTCTGCCTTCATCTCATCCGGCGCGACTACGGCGCGGACATTGCGAACCAGGTGGCGAGACGGATGGTCGTGCCGCCGCACCGCGACGGCGGCCAGGCCCAATATGTTAGCGAGCCGATTCGACCCGCGGCCGCCGCTGGCCTCGCCCCCGTCATGGACTGGGCGGTCGGGCGGCTCCACTCGTCGTTGACGGTGGACGAGCTGGCGCGTCGCGCGAAGATGTCGCTGCGAACGTTCGCGCGTCGTTTCGTCCACGAAACGGGGACCACGCCGCATCGTTGGCTGACCCGGCAGCGGCTGATCGCGGCGCAGCGGCGGCTGGAGACTACCCACGACGATATCGACAGGGTCGCGGAGGCGGCCGGCTTCGACACGCCGGAGACGCTCCGGTATCACTTCCGACGCGCCTTCGGCACAACCCCGACGGCCTACCGCAAACGCTTTTGCCTGGCGGCGCGGTGACCAGCGGACCTGCGCACCTGCTGTGTGTCTCGGCCCGAGTCCTCGGTGGCCCCGCTTTGCTCAGCGAGCGGCGTCGGCCGGCGGCGCGCCCTTCGCCTCCGCCACCCAGGCGCGGATCTGGCCGTCGAGCACGTCCAGGGGGAGAGCGCCGTTGGCCAGCACGTGGTCGTGAAAGCTGCGCAGATCGAACTTCGGCCCCAGTTCCTTCTCGGCATAGGCGCGCACCTCCTTGATTTTGAGCTCGCCGATCTTGTATGCCAGCGCCTGGCCGGGCCACACGATGTAGCGGTCGACCTCGACCGTGATGTCGTGCTCGGTATTGGCCGAGTTGGCCTTCATGTAGTCGATCGCCTGCTGGCGCGTCCAGCCGAGGGCGTGCAGGCCGGTGTCGACCACCAGCCGGAGCGCCCGCCATATCTCGGCGGTGAGCCGGCCGAAGTCGGAGTAGGGGTCCTGGTAGAGGCCGACTTCCGCGCCCAGGCTCTCGGCATAGAGGCCCCAGCCCTCCGCGTAGGCGGTGTAGCTGTCGTACTTGCGCCACTCCGGCACACCTTCGAGCTCCTGCGCGAGCGCCACCTGCAGATGGTGGCCGGGGACGGCCTCGTGCAGGGCCAGCTGCTCCATCCCCCACTTGGGCCGCGACTTGAGGTCATAGGTGTTGACGAAGAAGTAGCCCGGGCGGCCGCCGGCGAGCGAGCCAGGATCATAGTAGGCGCTGGTCTGCGACTTCTCGGAATAGGCGGGCATCCGCTGTACGCCGTAGGGCAGCCGCGGCAGCTTGCCAAACAGCTTGATCAGCTGCGGATCGATCCGCTTGCACAGGTCGCGGTAGGCGGTCAGCAGCTCTTCGGAGCTGGTGAAAAAGAAGCGCGGATCGGTACGCAAGAAGAGCTGAAAGTCGGCGAAGCTCCCTTTGAAGCCGATCTTCTGGATCAAGGCATCCATCTCGGCGCGGATGCGCTTGACCTCGGCGAGACCGATCTCGTGGATCTGCCGCGGGGCGAGGTCGGTCGTGGTCTGCGTGCGCACCGCATAGGCATACCAGGCCTGGCCGTCGGGCATGGCGCTCATCGCGATCGAATCGCGCGCCTGCGGCACGTAGGTCGCCTCGAGGTAGTCGTGAAGCTTGCGGAAGGCCGGCGCCACCGCGCCGCGAAAGACCTCATAGGCCTCGCGCCGCAGCGCCTCCTGCTCGGGCGCCGCGATGGCGGCGGGAAACTTGGTGAAGGCGGTGAGCATGGGGCTCTTGGCCGGATCGTCGACCAGCTGCGCCACCACCTGCGCCGGCACGTCGCGCAAGGTTACCCGAGGCGGGGTGATGCCCGCGGCGCGGCCGCGCTCGAGCAGCGCCATGGTGTCCTCGATCACCCGTGGAATCCCGCGCAGGCGGGCGAGGACGTCCCGGTACTGGGCGATGGTCTGGGTGGGCATGTAGGAGAGGAGCTGCGGGATGCCCTGCTGGACCCCTCCCATCTGACTGATCGCCAGGTATTCGCGATGGAATCGATTGCCCTCCACCTCGAGACGCGCCTGGCGCAAGAACAGGTCGTAGTTGAGCCGTTCGGCCGCGTTGAGCCGGGAGCGGTCGATCGATTCGGCCGCCGCCACCACTTTCGGCGCCAGAGCGTTGCGGCGGGCGATCGCCGCGAGCGAGCTGTCCGACCAGCGGTCGTTCTCGCCCGGCACGCCGATCGAGGTGGCGAGCTCCGGATACTCCTGCAGTGCCCAGCGCCAGGTCAGGTCGAACAGTGCCGCAAGCCGCGCGCCATCGCTCTGCCGCCCCCGGGCCGCGATCAGCTCGTCGAGCCGCGGGCCGAGGTCGATCTGACCGGTCTGGCCGGCCGCCGCTGTCTCGCCAGAGACGGCAGTGGCCGGCTCGGTCGCCGCGGCGAACCGCACTGCCGCCTCCGCGGCCGCTCCCAGCAGCACCACCGCAATCAGGAGAAGGCGCCTCATCTGCCTGTCCATGTACTCCTCCTGGGCCCTCGGGGGGCCGTCCTAGTCAACCACCGGCGGTGCCGATCCCGAGGGATGAACGGCACTGCGCTGTGGCGGTGGAAGCCTACTCGAAGCATCGATCGGATCGCCCCCCGCAACCCCTCGATCCCCTTCCCACCCCTCAGGGGGGGAAGGGGACGCCCCCTCCCCTGGCGCACGGACCAGTTTCGTTGTTACCGGCGCTGGCTGGCGCTGAAGGTGACGGTGAGCTCGAGGCGCCGGCCGCCGCGGTCGACGACCGCCTTGGCGGTCTCTCCCGGTTTGGACCGCTGCAGCACGTACATGAAGTCGTAGATGTCGCGGATCGGGCTCCCCGCGAGCTCGACCAGCAGGTCGCCGCGCTCCATCCCGGCCTTGGCGGCCGGCCCCTCGGGGCGGACGTTGCCGATCAGCACTCCCGGGCGGCCGTCGCCAGCGTAGTCGGGGATGGTGCCCAAGCTGGCGCCGTAGGAACGGGTGTCGCCCCCCGGGGCAGGCGCCTGGGCGCTCTTGTAGGTCAAGCGCGCCGGCCGGGCGGCGAGCTGGCCGGCGATGTCCGCCATCAGCAGCGCCACCCGTGCGCCGCCGGCGGCGTTGATCTTGTCGGCGGTGTCGGACGGCTTGTGGTAGTCGTCGTGGCTGCCGGTGAACAGGTGCAAGACCGGCACTCCGGCGGCGTAGAACGAGCTCTGATCGGAAGGGCCGTAGCCGTCGCCGCCCAGCGCGCAGCCGATGCGCGCTCGCGCGCAGGCCGGCGGCACCAGCGCGCTCCACTCCGCGGCCGACTCGGCGCCCAGCACGCTCAGCCGGTTGTCGCGCAGCCGGCCCACCATGTCCATGTTGAGCATTGCGACCAGCTCGCCGAGGCGCAGGCCGCCGGGCGGCCGGCGGGTGAAGGCCGTCGAGCCGAGGAGGCCCTCCTCCTCGCCCGAGAAGGCAACCAGGTAGACGTCCCGCCGCAGCCGCGCGCGCTCACCGGCCAGGAGGCGGGCGGTCTCGAGCAGCGCCGCGATGCCGGAGGCGTTGTCGTCGGCGCCGTGGTGGGGCTGGTGAGAATCGGGATCGAGCGAGCCGGGGCCGCCGAGGCCGAGGTGATCGTAGTGGGCGCCGACCAGCAGCGCACCCGCAAGGCGCTCGGGCGCGCCGGCGCGCAGCACTCCCACGACGTTGGCGGCCGGCTTGGTGCGGCGCACGACCTGGACCGAGAGCGCCGCGTGATGCGAGCCCGGCGCGAACAGCCGCTGGCCGGCAGCGCGCGTCACCACGGCCACCGGAATACCCGCGTCGCCGGCCGCGGCGGCGGCGTCGACGGCGGGTCGAGGAAGCGGGGCGTCCTCCGGCAACGGCGCGCCTGCGGAAGGCCCAGCGGAGCGCCGCGCGGCCTCCCCAGCCGGGCTGCTCTCCGCCTCCGGCAGGTCGACCACCATCAACCCGCGCGCGCCGTGCTCGCGCGCCGTGTAGGCCTTGTAGCGCAAGTCGCCGTAGCGCCGCGCGTCGGCGCTGTCGAAGGCGGCGCGCCGCGGCGTGAAGCGGCGGACGACGACGACCTTGCCCGCTGCCGCGACGCCCCGGTAGTCATCCTGCCCCAGCTCGGGGGCGCTGATGCCGTAGCCGGCGGCGATCACCTCGCCATCCACTGCCGCGGTGGCCGAGAAGCCGGCAGGCTGGAAGGCGGCGCGCGGCAGCGGCGCGCCGTCGATCGTCACCGCGGTCCCCTCTCCGACCTCGATCGCGACCGGCACCTCGAAGCTCTGGAAGTAGCTCCCCCCTTCGTCGCCGGCGGGAGCGAGTCCGAGCTGGTGAAAACGCTCGGCCAGCCAGGCTGCCGACGCCTGCAGGCCGGCGCTGCCAATGCCGCGCCCCTCGCGGGCATCGTCGGCGAGCCAGCGCACCTCGGCCATGAAGCGCTCCGCGATCTCGGCGTCGGGCGGCGCCGCGACCTCCAGGACCTCCGCGGATGGGCCGGGCGGAGCCGCCAGCGCGGAGGTGAGAGTCACCACCGCCGCCCGGCCTGGCGCCGGGTCCGCCGCCGCATGCTCGCGGCCCGCGGGGCCTGCAGGGCCCGCCGGGAGGGCCGGGTGCTCGGCCCAGCGGGCCACGAAGACGTTGGTCTCGCCCGGCCGGCTCTGGCCGCGGTTGGAAGAGAAGGCCAGCCGGCTGCCGTCGGGCGAGAACATCGGGAAGCCGTCGAAGCCGGGCGAGTAGGTGATCCGCTCGAGCCCCGTGCCGTCGACGTTCACCGTCCAGAGCTCGAACTCGCGTCCCCTGGGATCGCCGTAGTTGGAGGCGAAGATCACTCGCTTGCCGTCCGGGAAGAAGGATGGCGCGAAGGACGCAGCGTCCAGGTAGGTGAGCTGCCGCGGCTCGCTGCCGTCGGCATTGGCGGTCCAGATCTCGAGCTTGCCGGGCCGCACCAGCCCCTGCTTGAGCAGCCGCCGGTAGTCTTCCAGCTCTTCGCCCTGGGGGCGCGAGGCGCGCCACACGATTTTCTTGCAGTCCGGCGAGAAGTAGGCGCCGCCATCGTAGCCAGGGGTGCGGGTGAGCCGCTTGACGTTGGTGCCGTCGGCGTCCATCCGGTAGAGCTCGAGGTCGCCGTCGCGGTCCGAGGTGAAGACGAGCGAGCCGTCGAGCGGACAGACGGTGGTCTCGGCGTCGTAGGCCGAGTTGTCGGTCAGCCGCTTGAGGTCCGAACCGTCCGGCCGCGCCGACCAGATCTCGTAGGTCGGGTAGACCGCCCAGACGTAGCCCTGAGAGCGGTCGGCGGGCGGCGGGCAGTCGTCGCCGGCAGCGTGGGTCGAGGAGAACAGCACCCGCTGCCCATCGGGAGTGAAGTAGGCGCATGTCGTACGCCCTTTGCCGGTCGACACCAAGACCGGCCCGCCGCTGCCATCTGCCGGCATGCGAAAGATCTGATCGCACGCATACGGCGGCCGCGTCGACTGAAAGATCAGCTGCGTGCCGTCGGGCGACCAGTACGCCTCCGCGTTCTGGCCGCCGCGGGTGAGCTGCCGGAGCTCGGCGAAATGGACCTCGCGCCGGTCGATCAACTCGCGGCCCGGGCCACCCCCGGCGCCGGCGCCGGCCGCGCCCACGGCACCAGCGGCCGGTGCGCCGCCCAGCAGCGCCCAGCCACCCAGGACGCCAATCGAAGCGATCGCGCCGATCGAGGTCACGGCGATGACCGTGAGTCTTGCCCTCGCCGCCCGGAAGCGTCCCCGGGTCAGCCGATGCCGGATCGAGAGGACACGAGGCGGTTTCGTCATATTCATGGGCGTTGCTTGCTTTGCCCAACGGCCGGCCGACTCTACCACCGGCGAAACCGGGCCCATTCAGCGGGTGTGGGACAAGTCCTGCCCCGTCCTGGCTCACTAAACGGGTGTGGGGGGAGTCCTGCCCGTCCTTGGGGGGAGGCGGAGGTCCCCGCCTGCTGGAGCGCCCTCTGCAGGGGCTCGCTCACTGCCGGTTCAGCCCCCCTTGTCAGGCATCCGTCCCTACCTTCGAGCAGGGCCGGGCAGTGAGCGAGCCCCTGCAGAAGGCGCGGCCCGAACTGTGCGCCGGTCGATTTCTCCTCCCTGGGACAAGGCCAGGACGGAGGGGGCTCACAACCTGCGCCTCCGCGTGATAGCTTGACCGCGCGAATCGATCGGGCAGCCGCGCTTTCGCGCGGGCCTTGATCGGGCGGCCGCGCCCATGCGCGGACTTGAGGGCCACCCGGCGCGACGATTTCCGGGTAAGCTCAGGCCCCGAGACAACCTGAAGGCGAAAGCGAGACTGATATGGCAGAGCACGACACCCCCCCCACCGAGCAGCCGCAGCCTGCGGAAGGACATGACGCCCCGCCCTCCCAGCAGCTGCAGCCTGCGGAAGGACACGACGCCCCACCCACCGAGCAGGCGCAGCCCGCGGAATTACATGACACCCCGCCCGCCCAGCAACCGCAGGCCGCGGCGGCACCCCCCCCCACCCCCCCAAACGCCGAGCCGCAGGTCACGCATGAGGAAAAGACGGAGAGCGCCGGAGAAAAGCAGGGATTCGGCGAGATCCTGGCCCAGTTCGAGCAGGACACGAGCGCCGAGAAGCGTGAGAATCCCGCGCTGGGGACCAAGGTCAGCGGCAAGGTCCTGTCGATTGGCGAGCAGTCGGTCTTCATCGATCTCGGCACCAAGTCCGAGGGGATGATCGACGCGGCGCAGCTGCGCGATGCCGAAGGCAAGCTCACCGTCAACGTGGGCGACACCGTGGATGCCACGGTCACGGCGGTCGATCCCGAGAGCGGCGTCCTGGTGCTGCGCAAGAAGAGCGGCAGCCCGCGCGGCGGCCCCCAGGAGGTCGCAACGGAGCTCCGCCAGGCCCACCAGTACGGCATGCCGGTAGAGGGCATGGTCACCGGCATCAACAAGGGGGGCGCCGAGGTCCAGGTCTACGGCATGCGCGGCTTCTGCCCGCTCTCCCAGCTCGACCTGCGCTATGTCGAGAACCCGCAGCAGTTCATCGGCCAGCGGCTCAAGTTCCGGGTCAGCCGCATCGAGGAAGGGAGCCGCCATCGCCGGCCCGACATCGTGCTGTCGCGCCGCGCCCTGCTCGAGGAAGAGGCGCAGGCGAAGGCCGCCGAGGTCCGCGCGCGCCTGCAAGTTGGATCGGTGGTGACCGGCAAGGTGACCTCGTTGACCACCTACGGCGCCTTCCTCGACCTGGGTGGCCTGGAGGGTCTCCTGCACGTCAGCGAGATCGGCTTCTCGCGGCTCGCCGACCCCAAGGAGGCGCTGTCGATCGGGCAGCAGATCGAAGTCCAGGTGATCAAGATCGAGAAGGGCAAGGACGAGAAGCGGCCCGAGCGGATCTCGCTCTCGCGGCGGGCGCTCGAGCGCGACCCGTGGCGCGACGTGGCGGAGCGATTCCCGGAAGGGACGATCATCAGCGGGCGGGTGGTGCGCCTCGAGTCGTTCGGCGCCTTCGTCGAGCTGGCCCCGGGCCTCGAGGGGCTGGTGCACGTCAGCGAGCTCGGCACCGGCCGGCGGGTCAACCACGCGCGCGAGGCCGTCCAGCTCGGCCAGGACGTGCGTGTCAAGGTGCTCGGCGTCGACACCGCCAAGCGGCGCATCTCGCTCTCCATCGCGGCGGTGGCGGCCTCCCCTTCTGCCGAGCACGAAACAGCCGAGGAGCCGGCGCCGCGCGAGGCGGCGGCCGCCAACCAGCCTTCGAGCTTCGGCTCGCTCGGCGACTTCTTCAAGAACAGCTCCGGCCGGCGCAAGTGAAGGCGGGGCCGTGAGGCCCCTCCAACCACCCCAAATCTGCGTAAGTAGGCTTCCCACAAGAAAGAAGGGGGCTTGACAGAGCCTTTCTGTGGTATCGTCTACAGTCGATTCGCAGTAGAAGAGCAGATCTTGGCCCCGGCCCCACTTGCTGGAAGGAGCTTGCGACGCCGATGAGTTACGAGAGCCGGCACCCCCGCGTTCACCTCCCGTTCGCCACGCTCTCCCCTACCGACGCTCCCCTTCCCGCCGCCGCCGGCCAGGCTGCGGCCCCTCCCAAGCTCCTCCTGGTTGCCCTTCTTGCGCTCCTGCTGCCTGCCGTGGCTCAGATCATCGCTCCGCCGCCGATCGCCGCCCAGAGTCTCCTCGGCTCCCATGAGTCGATGGCGCGTCAAAACCAGGTGGCCCAGCAACACGATTACGCCTACTTGCGCACTCCTCACGACGTGTCGCTGGCGATCGACGCGGGGACCCTGGTCCCGGTCTCCGGCAACGAGGACTACGAGCTGGCCATGGATGAGGTCTCATACCCCTACGCGCGCGCCGAGGTCAAGATGTTCCTCGAACAGCTGGCTCACGCCTACCGGCTGGAGTGTGGCGAGCCGCTGGTGGTGACCAGCCTCACCCGGCCGATCACCCGTCAGCCCTGGAACGCCTCGCCGATCTCGGTCCATCCGACCGGCATGGCCGTCGACCTGCGGCGCACCGACCGGCGCGCCTGCCGGCAGTGGTTGGAAAGCACACTCCTGGCGCTCGAGGCGGGAGGCATGATCGAGGCGACGCGCGAGCTCTGGCCGGCCCACTATCACCTCGCGGTCTTTCCCGACCCGCTGCTGCTACCGGGACCGATCGGCGATCCCGGGGGCGTGGTCCGCCTCGCCGCGCTGCACCAGGACTCGGCGCGTGCCGCGCACGAGGCCGACGCCGCGGCAAGCGGCCGGGTGCGCCTGGTGCGCGGCCGCAACGGCCGGCTCCAGATCACCCAGGGCGCGATCGCCCGGCGCGGCCGCGCCGCGAGCGGCAGGATGTCGCTCCACCGTAGTGCCGGCGCGACCCGGCATCGCCGGCACGCGCAGCACTCGGCGGTTGCCCAGCGGCGCACGGCGTCCGGAAAGCATCGAGCGCACGCCCCATCCTCGACCCAGACCGCGCGTTAGACCCGACAAGCCGGCGATTGAACGACCTCCGGGGAGAGCCCTCCGGGGAATGCCGCACGTCCATCACCGGACGGGCGACCTGTGCCCGCCCCCGCCCCCTGCCGCCGGTCCAGAGCCTACACCTGACGCTGAACGCAGGGGCCAAGAGGACCAGTAGGCGCGGGCTCACTCCCCATCGCCGAGCGCGCCAGTCTCCGTCACGCGATGGGCTGTGATCTTCTGCTGTAGTCCCCGGAGCTGGAACTCGCCCAGCGGCTCGGTCGCGATCGCGCCGCCGATCAGCCGGTAGGTCTCCGGACCTAGCACCACGTCGCCGGGGCGGGCGACCAGCTCCTCGAGCCGCGCGGCCACGTTGACGGTGTTCCCCAGCACCGTGTAGTCGACCCGCCGGGCGCTGCCGATGTCGCCCACCACCACCGGGCCGCTGTTGAGAGCGACGCGGGCGGCGAAGCTGGGCAGCCCCTCGGCGGCGCGCTCGGCGCTCCATGCCCGCAGGCTGCGCTGGATTTCGATCGCGGCGTTGACCGCTCGCAGCGCGTGATCGGCCTGTGGCACAGGCGCGCCGAAGAACGCCATGACGCAGTCGCCGATGAACTTGTCGAGCGTCCCACCGGCGCCAAAGATCGCCTCGACCGACAGGTTCAGGAAAGCGTTGAGCAGCTCCGCCACGTGCTCGGGGGTCGAGTTCTCGGCGAAGGCGGTGAAGCCCACCAGGTCGGCGAACAGCACCGTCGCCTCGGCCGTCTTGAGCCGCCGGATCCCCTCGTCGGAGCCGGCCTCGCCCTGGCGCAGCACCTCCTCGATCAAGGCAGGGGAGTGGTAGCGTTCGAGACGGGCGCGCACCTGCTTCTCGAACTCGGCCTTGGCGGCGTAGCGGATGCGCTCCACCGCCATCGCGGCATAGTTCGCCATCGTCGCCAGGAATTCGAGATCGCGTTCGCCAAAAGCGCCGACGTGGAACGGCGTGTCGAGCTGGACCACGCCGATGATCTGGTCGCCCGACCAGAGCGGCGTGCACATGGCGGCGCGGATCTGGTGCAGCCGGATCGATTCGCCGCCGGAGAGCCGCTGATCTGAAAGGGCATCGAAGGTCACCAGCGCCACCCGCTCCCGCATCACCGCCCGCAGCATGGTGCGCGACACCGGCACTTCCATCGAGGGACGCCGCTCCACCCGGTCCTTGAACCGCGCGAGCTCGCAGACCAGGTCGCCGGAATCATCCGAGAGCAGGATGAAGCCGCGGTCGACTGGCAGCGCTTCGAAAGCGATCTCGAACACCCGCAGCAGCACGTCGTCGACCGAATCGGCGACCAGCAGCACCCGGGCGAGGCGGGCCAGAAAACCGAGCATGCGGTGGGCGTCCGCCCCCTCGCGCGCACCGCTCTCGCTGCCCTCGGGCGGCGGCGTGGCGGCGGCGTCGAAAGCCGCCGCCAGGTCGGAGAGCGGGCGCACGATGGTCGCGTTGGCCAGGCCCGGGATCTCCTCGCCGGGCGTGGAGGGAGGGGCGACGGAACGAACGGGCGAGGTGGGGGGAAGCGGCGGCGCCGGCCCCATCGACTCGACCAGCAGCTCGAAGGCGCCGATGCTCACCCGGTCGCCGGCGCGCAGCGGCGCCGTCTTGACCGGGACGCGATTGATCTCGACTCCGTTGGTGCTCTTGAGGTCGTGGACGCTCCAGCCATCGGGACCGCGCCGGAACTCGGCATGGTTGCGCGACACCGAAACGTCGGAGAGCACGATGTCGTTGTCGCTGCCGCGCCCGAGCCGCACGCGCCCACCGGTCAGCGGGAACAGCCGGCTCTCACCGTCGATCACGAAACGCAGTCTCAGCATCGGCTCGACTTCATCATACCAAGCAGCGGACGATCGCTGGCCCCGCCGGCAGGGCCAGTCCCGCCCGGCTCGGGCCACGGTGGCGACATTGGGGTGGGCAAGCATTGGAGTGGGCAAGCGTATCAACGATCCGGGGTAGCGGTCTGCGTCGAGCCGAAGGGCGGTCAGCGTTCGCCGCCGAGGTCGTCGGCCAGCCGGGGCCAGGTCGAGAGCCCGCCGCCGACCCGCACGCCGAAACCGGGTCTCCAGGCGCTTCGGCCGCGGCCACGGCGAGCTGACGACGCGCCAGAACGTCCAGCTTCACTGGTTCGAGATGGCACTGCTCCCCGAGATGCTGGACCTCCTCGCCGCGGCCGGGTTGACAACCGCCGGGGCGTGCGGCGACAACGTGCGCAACATCACCGGCTGCCCGCTGGCCGGGCTCGACCGCGAGGAGCTCTTCGACTGCCGGGGCGTGGTCGACGAGGCCGCCGACTTCTTCATCCGCCACCGCGAGTATTCGGACCTGCCGCGCAAGCACAAGATCACCATCGCCGCCTGCCCGCGGCAGTGCAACGCGCCGGAGATCCACTGCATCGCGCTGGTCGGCACGCTGCGCGAGGGACGGCCCGGTTTCGGCGTGCGGGTCGGCGGCGGGCTCTCGACGTGGCCCCGGCTGGCCGACGACCTCGGCGTCTTCGTGCCGGTCGGCCAGGCCGTGCCGGTGCTGCAGGCGATCGTCGACGTCTGGCGGCTCGACCGCCGCTACCGCCTGTCGCGCACCTGGGCGCGGCTCAAGTTCATGGTCGACGACGTGGGCGCGCCCGAGTTCCGTGCCCGCGTCGAAGGGCGGTTCGGGGCCCGCCTCGAGGATGGGCAGGTGCCGGCGGCGCCGGAGGACGAGCACGATCATTCCGGGGTCCACCCCCAGCGGCAGCCTGGTCTCTACTACGCCGGGTTTCCGGTCTACCTGGGTCTCGTCAACGGCGACCAGATGGTCGCCCTGGCCGAGCTGGCGGCCGGCTTCGACGGCGAGATCCGGCTCACCCGGCGGCAGAACTTCATCCTCACCGGCATTCCCGAGCGGCGCCTCGACGAGGTGGTGGCGCAGGCGGCGGAGATCGGCTTCCCGCTGGCGGCCGGCGGCCTCAAGGGCCTTTCCATCGCCTGCACCGGCAACCCCTTCTGCAACTTCACCGTGGCCGAGACCAAGGGGCGGCTGAGCCAGATCGTCGAGCACCTGGAGAGCGTCTTCGGCGAGCGCGCCGCGGGCCTGCGCATCAACCTCGACGGCTGCCCGCACGCCTGCGCCCATCACTGGATCGGCGACATCGGCCTCCAGGGCACGACCCTGCGCGAGCGCGGCCCGGCCGGCGAGCGGCGCCAGGGCTACGACCTGTTCCTGCGCGGCGGCCTGGGCAGCGCCGCGGCGATCGGCCGGCCGGTCCTGCGGCGCGTCCCCGGCGAGCAGGTCCACCTGGCCATCGAACGTCTGTTCCGGGCCTACGCCGACACCGGCAGCCAGGACGAACGCATCCAGCAGTTCTTTGCCCGCCACAGCGACGAGGAGCTGATCGCCATCGCCGGCGTGCAGGTGGAGCACACGGCGCGCCGGCGAGCGACTGATGGCGCGGCACACCATGGCGCCCGCCGCCGCGTCCCCGGCCTCCGCCCTCGGCCGGCGCCGGAGCTGAGCCCCGCCGCCGGCGCGACCAGCTGCCGATCCACCCGACCGCGGCTCCACGACCGCGGCTGGCCAAAACCTCGGGTCCCCAGCTACGTACTCAATCCGGGAGCGTGCCGGCGCCGGCCCGGCCCGCGCGCCCAAATCGGAGCGGAACCGGCCGCTTCGATCGTCGTGACTGAGAAAGGACCAGCGGCATGAGACCATCCTCTCGCACCTCTCGCAGCGTGGGGGAAGCGGGGTCGCGCGCCGCCGCTCTGAACCGCAAGGCGCTCGGCCTGCTCCTCCTCGACGGTCCCCTCCGCGACCTTCGTTACGTCCTCCGCACCCTGCGGCGTGCTCCCGGCTTCGCGGCCATCGTGGTGACCTGCCTGGCTCTTGGAATCGGCGCCAATGCCGCCATCTTCACCCTCGTGGATCACATGCTCCTGCGCGTCCTGCCCGTACCCGATCCGGGGCGTCTCGTACTCTTCAAATGGCACGGAAGCTTTATCGGCGGGAGCTCACGGGGGTGGACCGATTCGTTCTCCTATCCGGCCTATGTCGACCTGCGAGACGAGAACCCCGGCGTGTTCACGGGCATCGCGGCGCGGCACCAGGAATCCGTGGACGTCGAAGCGGGAGGGCCTGCGCAACGGGCTGTCGTGGAGCTCGTGTCGGGCAATTATTTCGCCGTCCTCGGGGTCGGAGCCGCCATCGGCCGCACCCTCACGCCCGAGGATGACAGGGTGATCGATGCGAGTCCTTACGTCGTTCTTGGTTACGAGTACTGGCAGCGACGCTTCGGAGGCGATCCCTCGGTTCTCAACCGAACGATCGACGTCAACAGTCGTCCCATGACGGTCGTGGGAGTTACGCAGCGCGCCTTCGGCGGCTTCGAGCCCTTGAGCCCGTCGGATCTCTATGTCCCGATGGCGATGAAGAGCGCCGTGACGCCGACCTGGGATGACAGGAAGCGCCGCGACAGCATCTGGCTCAAGATCTTCGCGCGGATGAGGCCGGGCGTCGCCCCGCTTGAGGCGGCAACGGCGATGGCGCTGCCTTATCGCCACGTGCTGCAGAACGACCTCAGCGTCTTCCCGCACGACTCCCACTTCTCGCAGCGGTATCTCATGACCAGGCTGGAGCTCCGCGACGCCTCGCAGGGTCTAGGAGGGATGCGTGGCCTGTTCGCCAAGCCGCTGGAGATCCTGTTCGCGATGGTTGGAGCGCTGCTCTTGATCGCCTGCGTGAACGTCGCGAGCTTGCTGATCACGCGCGTAACGGGCCGGCAGAAAGAGCTCGCGATCCGCCTGTCCTTGGGCGCGGCGCGCGGCTCGTTGATCCGCCTGCTCATGACCGAAACTCTGGTGATTGCGATTGCGAGCGGAGCTCTAGGTCTGTTGCTGTCGTACCTGACCATCCCGCTGCTCTTGGGCATGCTGCCCTATGAGCGCATCAGCTCCGCCATACCGTCCGCTCCCGATTGGCAAGTCTTCACCTTCACCGGCGGGCTCGCTCTCTTGACCGCGCTCGCATTCGGCATTGCGCCGGGGTTCCTGGCGGGCAGGACCAAGCTCGCACCGACGCTCAAGACTGAAACCGGAGCGTCCTCGCTCGCCGTGGGCCAGGCGCGGCTGCGCAAGCTGCTGATTGCGGGACAGGTCGCGCTGTCGCTGCTGCTGTTGATCGGCGCCGGCCTCTTCGCGCGCAGCCTTCATGAGCTTTTCGCCGTCGACTCCGGAATGGAGACCAACCGGTTGCTCGCCTGTTCGCTGGATCCATCGTTGCACATGTACCCGCCTGCCCATGCGCTGCGCCTGTTCAAGGATCTCCAGAGCGGTCTACGGGGCGTTCCCGGCGTGCTCTCGGCGAGCGGCGCCTCGTTTCCTCTGCTTGCCGGCGACAACTGGCAAAACGGCATCGTCGTCGAGGGCTACCATCCTGGAAATGGCGAATCGGTGAACGCGGGGTGGAACAAGGTGATGCCGGGATTCTTCTCCACGATGGGTGTCCCACTGCTGGCTGGGCGCGAGTTCAGCGACAGGGATGTGGAGGGCGCTCCCAGGGTGGTCGTCGTGAACGAGGCCTTCGTGAAGAAGTTCTTTCCTCGCGAGAGTCCGATCGGTCGCCGCCTGGCGATCGGTGAAGGGCCGCCGAACATCGAGATCGTCGGCGTCGTGAAGAACCTGAAGAGTGGCGATCTACGGGATGCGGCGCGGCCATTCACCTTCACTCCCGCGCTCCAGGATGCGCAACCTGGAGAGATGACGTTCTACGTCAGGTCGAGACGCGACCCTCTCGGCGCCGCGCGCGAGGTGCGCCAGGTTGTCAAGAGACTCGACTCATCGCTTCCAGTCTTTGGCGTCAAGACACTCGCGGTGCAGATCGACGAAACGCACTTCATCGATCGTCTCTTTGCGGCGCTGGCGGCAGCCTTTGGATTGCTTGCGACTCTGCTTGCGGCAATGGGCCTGTATGGAGTGGCTGCATTTGCGGTCGCGAGGCGCACCCATGAAATCGGCATTCGCGTGGCGCTGGGCGCCGATCGGGGTAACGTCCTGCGGCTCATCTTGCGGGAAGTGCTCCTCCTCTGCGCGGCGGGGGTCGTGATCGGCGTGCCGGCGGCTCTGGCCCTGGGCAGGATGGTGGAAAGCCAGCTGTACGGCATCAAGGGGAGCGACCCGGCGGTCGTCGCAGTGGCAGTGGGGGTCATCAGCGTCGTCTGCGCGCTGGCCGGGCTCATCCCGGCCCGCCGAGCGACGCAGATCGACCCGATGGCGGCTCTGCGCGCCAATTAGCAGTCTCCTCGGTTCTCATATAATTAAAATAATTAGAATATTTGCGTGCATTGATTAGATGCACAACGAACATTCTTACCAGCGGCTCGTTTTGTGCGGCGAAATGCACTAACTAGTATAAGGGCAATTGCACCCGAGGGCATAGAGCGGTAGATCCGGCGCGGCTCCGGCTTGGCGGTGCTACCTGTTTGCCACGCAGGGTCCGGGGGCCACCATCTGTCGAGTACCGGCGGAGGCCAGGGGGGTCTCTGCCGTGTCGGCTCGAGCTGTGCGCGCAAGGGTTCCGGGTGAGGCTTGCGCGTGCGAGGGGGCTTGCTTACCCGAGTGAGGAGAGAATCGAAATATGGAGAGGAAGAAGTCGATGAGAAGACGCCTGGTGACGCACGGGCTGTCGCTCGCGCTGCTCCTGGCGGCCCCCGTGGTCTTCGCCGGGAGCCCACCGACGGAAGCGCCGGCCGGCTTCGACAACCAGACCAACAACTTCGAGGACCAGGCGACGATGGACGCCGACCGGGCGAGTTTCGACCAGGTCGAGCAGATCTCGGACGGCCTGGGGCCGGTCTACAACGCCCAGGCCTGCAGGGAATGTCATCAGAACCCCGTCTCCGGCACGATCAGCCAGATCACCGAACAGCGGGCCGGCAACTTCAACGGCTCCACCTTCACGCCGCACACCGGCGGCTCGCTGATCTTTTCCCGCGCGATCGACGCCTCCATCGAGGTGCGGGCCGCCGGCACCGACAACGTCAACGCCTTCCGCACCTCCCTCAACACCGCCGGCGACGGCTTCGTCGAGGCGCTCCCCGACAGCGTCTTCACCACCATCCAGTCGCATCAGCCGTTCTTCATGCAGGGCACGATCATCAGGGTGCCGGTGCTGGAGGCCTCCGGGGTCACACGGATCGGCCGCTTCGGCTGGAAGAACCAGCACGCCAGCCTGATCTCCTTCTCGTCGGACGCTTATCTGAACGAGATGGGGATCACCAACCCGCTCAACCCGACCGAGAACACTTCCAGCGGCAGGGACGTCACCTTCTTCAATACCCAGAACGGCGTGCCCGCCATCCAGGATCCGGCAACTCCGGCCAACCCCTTGGGTCATGACGTCGAGGCCTTCACCCGCTTCATGCGCTCGCTCAAGGTGCCGCCTCGCGACACGGTGCTGGCGGCCACCCCGGACGCCCAGGCCGGCGCGCAGATCTTCTCCAACATCGGCTGCAACACCTGTCACGTGACGTCGATGACCACCGCTCCGGTCGGCACCTCGTTCAACGGCGGCCACTTCATCGTCACCGCGCCCCTGGCCAACAAGACCATCCATCCCTACAGCGATTTCATGCTCCACGACATCGGCACCGGCGACGGCATCGTCCAGAACGGCGGCCAGGCCACGATGAACTTGATGCGTACCGCGCCGCTGTGGGGTCTGCGCACCCGCAACCGCCTGCTGCACGACGGCGAGAGCCTGACCCGCAACGACGCCATCCTGCGCCACGCCGGCCAGGCCGAGTTCGTCACCATCAGCTATCTCCTCCTGAGCGATCAGCAGAAAAACCAGCTGATCACTTTCCTCAACTCGCTCTGACGACCCCTTCCAGGACCGGCCTGGCCCGCGCCGGGCCGGTCCTTCTCGGAACCCTTCCCGATCAATCGCCGGTGTTTCAGTTGCCGCGGGCGTCTCAGAAATCCACCACCGCCTGCTGGAAGACTTGCATGTCGTCGAGCCGAAGGGCGGTCAGCGTGCGCCCCCAGGCGCAACCGGTGTCGAGAGCGGCGATGCCGGGCTCGAGGCGCAGCCCCATCGCCGCCCAGTGGCCGAAGATGACGGTGGCGCCGGCGCTCTGCCGGCCAGGGACCTCGAACCATGGCATGCAGCCGCGCGGCGCCTCGGCGGGAGGTCCGCTGAAATCGGGGCACATGGTGCCGCCCGGGGTCAGGGTGCGGAGGCGTGCGAATGCCGCGAGCGCGGCGCGGGCGCGGCCGGCCGGGGGACGCTCGTGGCTCCAGCGCTCGGCGGCCTTGACGCCAAATTCGGCGAGCAGCCGATCGCGAGAGCGGCCGTCGCGCAGCCGCTCCTCCGCCAGGCGCGCCAGGCCCTCGGCCTCCTCCACGGTCCACGCTGGAAACAGACCTGCATGGACCAGCACCAGGTTGCCTTCGCGGTGCAGCAGCGGACGCGCCCGGAGCCAGGCCAGGAGGTCGTTCCGGTCGGGCGCCGCGAGCACGGCCTCGAGGGTGTCGCGGCGCTTCGTCTCGGCGACTCCGGCAGCCCGAGCCAGCAGATGGAGGTCGTGGTTGCCGAGCACCACGACCAGGCGCTCGTCCATTCCCGCCGCCCAGCGCAGGACCTCGAGCGAGCGCGGCCCGCGGTTGACCAGGTCGCCCACCATCCAGAGCCGGTCGTGCCGGGTCACGAAAGCGATGCGCTCGAGCAGGGCGCGCAGCGTGGCGAAGCAGCCGTGGACGTCGCCGATCGCGTAGGTCGCCATGGTCCGCTAACGATGCCGTGCCGCGGCTCCCGATGCAACCTCGCCAGGCCTGCCAGCCAGCGTGGAGGCCGCGGCGGCGCCGGTCATCCCGCCCGTCATCCGAGCCAGGCCTCACCGCCTGCGGCGACCCCGATGCATGAAACAGCGCTGCGATGTGGCGGTGGAGGCCTACTCGAAGCATCGATCGGATCGCCCCCCGCAACCCCTCGATCCCCTTCCCACCCCTCCGGGGGGGAAGGGGACGCCCCCTCCCTCTTGTTCCGGGGAGTTTCGTTCTACCCATCCCGCCGGCCATCCCGCGGGCCATCCCGCGGGCCATCCCGCCTGTCATCCCGCCTTGCATCCAACACCGGCGAGTGTCCACTAGAATCACCGGCGCCGTGCGCCGGCTCCTCACCCTCTGGCTCGCGCTTCTCGCCGCCTACTGGCTGGCGCGCAGCGCGCTCGGGGCGCTGCTGTTCGAGCGCGCCGAGCGCCTCGATCGCGACTTCCCGACCCTCTTGCAGCTCGTCGCCATTCCTTCCCTGCAGGCGCTGGCGCTCGCCTGGGCGACCCGCGAGCGCGGCGCCCTGCAGCTTGCCGCGCCGTGGCGCGAGGCGCTCCGCCGGCCGCTGTTGCGCGGTTTGCTGGCGCTCGACGGCGTCGTCTTCGCCGCCGCTTGGGCCGCGGTCTGGCTCCTGCCCGGGCGGAGCTGGCTCGGGCTGATGCGCGGCCCGAGCCTGCCGTCGGCGCTCCTGGCAGGCAAGCTGCTCGCGGCCATGGCGCTCTTCGCCGCCGCCGTGCGGCCGCTCCACCGGGCCCCCGAGCGGCTCGCCGTCCTGCTCCTCGCCGCCGCCACGCTGGCCTTCTCGACCCTGCCCATCCATGGGCTGGCAGAGTGGATCGCGGTACTGTCTAGGTTGGCTGGCCTGGCTGGAATTGCCGCGCCCTCGCCGGCCGTGCAGCTGGGCGTCTTCGCCGCGCTCGCCGTCGCCGTCATGTCGCTGCTGCTCGCGGCCGAGGGCGCGCTGCGCCGGCTCAGCGCACTCGCCGCGCAGGCGCTCGAATGGACCATGGGCCTGCTCGTTCCGGCCGCCCTTCTGGCCCTGCTCGGAAGCGTGCGCGGGCCGCAGGCAGCCATCCCCCCCGCCTCCTGGTGGGGCAACGCCGCGGCGACCCTCGCCTCGGCCGCCGCCACGGCCCTGGTCCTGGCCGGCGCCTACCTGCACCAGGCCGCGCTCGCCGGCCCGGCCCGGCACCCCGAACGTTCCCAACGATCCGCGCCGGCGCATTGAGGAGAGACGTAACCTGGCTTCCCCACCGCGGTATTCAGAGCGGAGGTCCGCACGAATGGCTCAACGGCTGGTAGTGCTCGCTCTTGTCGCGTTCCTGGCACCGGCGGCTCGCGCCGCAGACACAACCCCGGCCGAGCGGTGGCAGTTCTTCTCGGAAGAGGCGCAGATCGGCAGCGAGCTGCTCGACCTTGCGCTGACCAACCGTCCGGAATCGATCGCCCTGCGCAACGTCCGTGTGCTCGACGTCGAAAGCGGAGAGCTGCGGGCCGGAATGATCGTGCTCGTCGCCGGCGGGCGCATCGAGGCGGTCGGCGCCGAAGCCGCGACCCCGGTCCCGAAGGGGGCACGGGTCATCGATGCCGGCAACCGTGTGCTCGTCCCGGGCTTCGTCGACATGCACGTCCACAACCTGGAGTCATGGAGCCAGATGCTCCTCAACCTGGCCGCGGGAGTGACGACCGTCCGCGATATGGACGGGTTCCCATGGCTGCTCGCGCTCCGCGACGCGATCCGCGCCGGCAGGATCCTGGCGCCCAACGAATACGTCTCGGGACAGCTCCTCAACTTCTTCCCGATGGACTGGTATGCGCGAGTGGTCAGGACGCCGCAAGAAGCCCGCACCGCCGTCGACGAGCAGGCGCGCGACGGCTACGACTTCATCAAGGTTCACAACATGATGCCGGCGGGGATGTACCGGGCGCTCGCCGACGAGGCTCACAAGCGGGGCCTCGATCTCGTCGGCCACATCCCGCACGACGTCCTGGTTGCCGATGCGGTCCGCGCCGGCCAGCGCACGCTCGAGCACCTGAAAGGGTTCTACCTCGATGCGGGCCTCAAGCCATCGCCCGAGGACTGGCTCTCGGTCATGCGCGGCGCACACGACGTCTACGTCGATCCGACGTTCTACGTGACGCGCAACAGCTTCCGCGAGGCCGAGGCGATCCGGCTGCTCGACGGCGAAGAGATGCAGTTCGTGCCCTGGCGGCTGCGCGCGCAGTGGCGTGCTCTTGCCGAGCGTCCCGCGGACGGAAACCTGAAGCTCCAGCGCAACGTGCTGCCGATGTCGATCGAGATGAGCCGCCGGCTGCACGAGATCGGCACGCCGTTTCTCACCGGAACGGATTCCGGCGGCGGCTACCCCTTCCACGTGCCCGGATTCGCGCTGCACGAGGAATTCCGTTACTTCCAGCAGGCGGGGTTTTCAGCGCTCGAAACCCTGCGCGCGGCGACTCTGAACGCGGCGCGCGCCATGCGGCGGGAAAGCGAGTTTGGCACGATTTCGCCCGGCAAGCGGGCCGACCTGGTTCTCCTGGCGGGCGACCCCTCGCAGGACCTCGCGAACGCCGACCGCATCGAGGGCGTCATGGTGCGGGGTGTCTGGCTGGACCGCAAGCTCCTCGACGGAATGCTCGCGGACCTGCGGCGGCTCTACGCGAAGCCCGCGGCTCCCCTCGCGCCCGACGCCGAGGCCTGGCGCCGGCTGGTCTCCAGGTACCGCGATCTCCGCAAGCGGGGACTGCCGCTGCGCGATCACGATCTCGCCGAGCTCTGCCGGCTGCTCGACGAAGAGGGAGAGCCCGCCCTCAGCGACGAGGTTGCCAGCTGGCGAACCACCCGCAGCCCAACCTAGCGCGGGCAGGGACCCGCGCGCCAGATCGATAGTGCGGGCAGGCCGCCCGGCCGGCGATGGACGTGCGGCATTCCCCGGAGGGCTCTTCCCGGAGGTCGGGACCCGCGCGCCCAATCGATAGGCGCTCCCAGGGCGATCCGTCATAGGATCGCGCCCGTGAGCTACGAGAAGAGACGGGGGGAGCTCGAGGTCAGCACCGATCCCGCGCGGCTGGACGTCGCGGCGGTGTTCGCCTTCCTGGCCGCGTCGTACTGGGCGGAGGGAATCCCGCTCGAGGTCGTCGAGCGCTCGCTCGCCAACTCGCTCTGTTTCGGTCTCTACGCTCCGGCGGAGCCGGGGCTAGGACGCCGAGAGCGCCAGATCGGGCTGGCGCGGGTGATCACAGACTTCGCCACCTTCGCTTACCTGTGCGACGTCTACGTGCTGCCGGAGCACCAGGGGCAAGGGCTCGGAAGGTGGCTGATGGAGTCCGTGATGGAGCACCCTGGGCTGGCCGGACTGCGCCGCTTCGGCCTGGTGACACGCGATGCGCACGAGCTCTATCGGCCGTTCGGCTTCGCGCCGCTCGCGCACCCCGACCGCCACATGGAGAGCGTGCGGCCCGGGCTCTACCAAGCCCGCGTAGGGACCCGGCCGCCTGACCAATCGCGGGCCGGGACCCGCGCTCCTGATTAGGAGAAGGACCATAGCGGGCCGGGACCCGCGTGCCACAATGCCACCAATTGTCGGCGAGAGGGACGATTCCATGCCCCAAACACTGTCAGGACTCCGGCACGCCTGGCGAATCCGCGCCTCCGCGATGGGCCAGAGACGCTCCGATCCCAGGCGGCAGCCACGACTCTCCCGGCCGCCGCGCCCACAGTGGCGGCTCACCGCGCCGGTGGGCATCCTTCTAGCGGCCCTCCTCCCAGGCGCCGGTGCGGCCGCCACCGATCCCCCCGGTCCCCTGCCGCTCGATCGCCTGTTGACCCTGGGGGCGGCCGTGGACAGCTTCAAAGGAGTCGCCATCTCTCGCGACGGCGGCCGGGTAGCCTGGACCGAGGCGGTCGCCGGGCCCGACGGCCGGCCCGGCGAGCGAACCGCGATCTTCATCGCCGAGCGCCGCGGAGGGGAGGCGAGCATGCAGCCCTCTGCGGCCGCGGCGGACGCGGGCACCGGCGGCGCCTCGACGAGCCCGCGGCGGATCACTGCCCGCGCCGCCACCGCCGGCACCGCCTTCGAGCATCACCCGGTCTGGTCGCCCGACGGCGACCGGCTCGCCTTCCTCTCCGACGCCACCCAGAAGTCGCTGAAGCGGCCGCCGGCGGCGCGGGATGTCTTCGCCGGCGACGGCGAAGGCCAGCTCCAGCTCTGGGTCGCCGACCTGCGGCGCGGCACAACCGCCGAGATCACCCATCTCGACGGTCATCTCGGCATGCCGCGGTGGTCGCCCGACGGCGAGGCCATTGCTTTCCTCTTCCTCGCCGGCCAGATGGCGGAGCCCGGGCCAACCCGTCCCACCCAGCCCGACGCCGGGGTGGTCGGAGAGGCGCCGCGCGAGCAGCGCCTGGCGGTCGTGGAGCTGGCGACGGGAACGGTGCAGATGGTTTCGCCCGCCGACCTCTATGTCTACGAATACGACTGGTCGCCCGACGGCCGGAGCTTCGCCGCCACAGCGGCTCGCGGCTCCGGCGACGACAACTGGTGGCTCGCCGAGCTCTGGGTCCTGCCGCGGAGTTCCGGCGCGACCGGCGTGGCCCCCTCGCCAGGCGCGGCGGGCTCGCCAGGCGACATAGTCCACCTGGTCCAGACACCGCGCTCGCTGCTCAAGCCACCCTTTCAGATTGCCAATCCCTCCTTTTCCCCCGACGGCAGATCGATCGCGTTCATCGGCGGCCTGATGAGCGATCAGGGAGTGACCGGAGGCGATGTCTACGTCATCCCCGCCACCGGCGACGCAGGAAGCGGGGGGGAGGGGGCCGTGGCGGCCAGCGACCTCACGCCCGGCCTGCAGGCTTCGGTCGCCTGGCTGTCCTGGGAGGCGCCGGGGGAGATCCTCTGCTCCGCGATCGACGACGGCGCCGCCGCGCTGTTCACCGTCGATCCGGGAAGCGGCAAGGTGGCACCGCTCTGGAAGGGAGCCGAAGTGCTCTCCGACGGTCACACGCCGCGCCTGGCGGCGGCGCGCGACGGCCGCACCCTGGCGCTGGTGCGGCAAGGTTTCCTCACGCCGCCGGAGGTGTGGGCGGGAACGCCAGGCCGCTGGACCCAGCTCAGCCGGCGCAACGCCGCCCTGCGCCCGGCGTGGGGCGAGCCCCGAAGCCTGCATTGGCAGAGCGACGGGGCGGCGGTGCAGGGCTGGCTCCTCGCCCCGCCGCAGATCGAGGCGGGCCGGCGCTATCCGCTGATCGTCGTGGTCCACGGCGGACCGGCCTCCTCGCACAAGCCAGGCTGGCCCACCGTCGCCGGCGCCCTGGCCAATCAGGGCTTCTTCGTCCTGCTGCCGAACCCGCGCGGCAGCTACGGCCAGGGCGAGTCGTTCACCCGCGGCAACGTCAAGGACTTCGGCTACGGCGACCTGCGTGACATCCTTGCCGGCGTCGACGCGGCGGTCGCGGCGGCGCCAATCGACGGCGGGCAGGTCGGCATCTATGGCTGGAGCTACGGCGGCTACATGGTGATGTGGGCGGTAACCCAGACCGGCCGCTTCCAGGCCGCGGTGGCCGGCGCCGGCATCGCCGACTGGCAGAGCTATTACGGCCAAAACCGGATCGATCAATGGATGATCCCGTATTTCGGCGCCACCGTCTACGACGACCCCTGGATCTACGCCCGGAGCTCGCCGCTCACCTTCATCAAGCACGTCAAGACGCCGACCCTGGTGCTGCAAGGTGAGCGCGACGCGGAAGTGCCCGCGCCTCAGGCCTACGAGTTCTGGCACGCGCTGCGCACCCTGGGCGTCGAGACGCAGCTGGTGATCTATCCCGGCGAAGGCCATCACCTGGAGCCCGCCAGCGACTACGACAGGATACGGCGGACCGTCGAGTGGTTCGCGGGACACCTGCACGCGGTGGCGGCGACCCCGCCGCGATAACGCCGATGCCTCGCCCCAGCGCAAGCGATCCGAAGCCGGCGGACGGGCCCGCGCCGGCCCCGCGCCGGCCGAGCGGGGCCGCGGCTTCCGCCGGTCGCGGCACTCCCGGCAGGTCGCTGCGGCGGTTCTTCGCGGCGCTCGGCCCCGGCGTCATCACCGGCGCCGCCGACGACGACCCGTCGGGCATCGCAACCTATTCGATCGCCGGCGCGCAGCTCGGCACCTCGCTGCTCTGGACGGCAGCTCTCACCTGGCCCCTCATGGCCGCGGTGCAGATGATGTGCGCCCGCATCGGCATGGTGACCGGCGAGGGGCTGGCCGGGGCGCTGGGCAAGAAATTCCCGCGCCCTTTCCTGGTCGGCGCCGCGATCGCCCTGCTGCTCGCCAACACCATCAACATCGCCGCCGATCTGAGCGCCATGGCCGACTCGGCCGAGATGCTCTCGGGCATCAACTCGCACTACTTCGTCGTGGTCTTCGGGGCCGGCATCGCCGTCGCCACGGTACGCCTGCACTACTACCAGATCGCCGCCATCCTCAAGTGGCTGGCGCTGGTGCTCTTCGCCTATGTGGTGACCGCCTTCCTGGTCCACCCGCGGTGGTCGGCGGTGCTGCACGACACCTTCATCCCCGGCGGGCTCCACGGTTCGCAGGCCTGGGCCACGCTGGTCGCGATCCTCGGCACCACGATCAGCCCTTATCTCTTCTTCTGGCAGGCATCGCAAGAGGTCGAAGAGGAGAAGGCCAAGGGCCGCAGAATGTTGGTCCAGCGGCGCAGCGCCACCCGAGCGGAGATCGTCGATCGCAAGCTCGACGTCGGCGTCGGCACCTTCTTTTCCAACGCCGCCATGTTCTTCATCATCCTGGTCACCGCCTTGACCCTCCACGCCCACGGCCTGACTCATATCGAGACCTCGCGTCAGGCCGCCGAGGCCCTCCGTCCCCTGGCCGGCGACCTTGCCTACACCCTCTACACCGTGGGCATCCTGGGGGTGGGCTTCCTCGCTATCCCGACCCTCGCCGGATCGGCCGCCTACGCTTTCGCCGAAACCTTCAGATGGCGTCATGGCCTGAATCAGAAGCTGGCCGGCGCGCGCCGCTTCTATGTCGTGATCCTGCTCTCCACCGCGGCCGGCATCGCGCTCGATTTCGCCCACGTCAACCCCATCCAGGCGCTCTTCTGGACCGCGGTGATCAACGGTCTGCTGGCGCCATTCCTGATGGTGGGGATCCTGATCGTGGCCTCCGACCGCCGGCTCATGAACGGGCAGCCGAGCTCGTGGCTGGGACGGGTGGCGGTCGGCGCGGCCACCGCTTTGATGTTCATCGCTGCCATCGGGATGTTCGTGTTCCAGTAGGCGCCTGGTCCGGCGTCAAGCTGGAAATCCAACTGACATCGTGAAACCATCGCGCCCATCGGGCGTATACACTCTTCGGAGTGCAGGCCTGGAGCTACGGCGAGGCCGAGCGCGAACACTCGATGGGAATCGGTGTATGCGATCGGCTGGAAGATCTGTAGCGAAGGCACTGGCCTCCGGTACAAGGACAACAACACCAGCTCAGTTGTTGTCATACCTACAAACAACAGGAGGTTAGCAATGCAGAGTGTAACGCGGTCGAAGGCTCTCCTCACGGCCCTGATTGCAAGCTCGGTCCTCTCGGTGGGGGCCGCGCTCGCGGCCGATGTGCCGTCGGGCGGGGGCGTGACCTTCGTCAACGAGTCCAACCACGACCTCACGCTCTTCGTTCGTTACGGCTCGGACGCCTCGTGCGCCCGCCGGCCCAAGCAGCAGGAGCTCAAGATCGCCGCCGGCCAGAGCGCCAGTGTCGATTCCGGCGACTCCAAGGTCTGCATGTGCATCGACGTTCCGGAGCGCAACACCTGTCCGACCGGCTGGTCCGACATCGCCCCAGGCGCGAAGCGCCGTTTCAGGTAGAACGCGAAGCGCCACTTCAAATAGAGACGCCCAGCGCCACCTCGAGTAAACATCACCCAATGCGGAGCCGCCCTCCCGGACGGCTCCGCTCCTTCCTCGCACCACCTCCCGGCATCGGTCCCGCACCGCCACCCTGACGGCCGCGCCGCCGATCACTCGGCGCGGATCGCCAGCAGTGGATCGACGCCCGCCGCCTGGCGGGCCGGCAAGTAGCTGGCGAGCAGCGCCACCGCCGCGACCAGCAGGGCCGCCACCGCGAAGGTCGGCAGATCGGTCGCGCTGACTCCGTATAGCAGGCCTGCGAGCAGGCGGGTCAGCCCGAGCGCCGCCAGCAGCCCGATCGCCAGGCCGGCAAGCGAGAGCGCCGTCCCCCGGCGCACCACCAGGGCGACCACCTCCCGCCGGTCGGCACCGAGAGCCATGCGGATGCCGATCTCCCGGGTCCGCTGGCGCGCCGCGTAGGAGATGACGCCATAGGTGCCGAGGGCCGCCAGGGCGACCGCCACCGCGCCGAACAGACTGACCAGCAGGGTGAGCAGCCGCGGCTGCTCGACGGCAGCCGCGACCACCTGTCCGAGGGTCGCGATTTCCGAGATCGGCAGCTCGGGGTCGAGGTCCCAGATCGCCGTGCGCACCGCCGCCGCGACGGCGGCCGGGTCGCCGGCGGTGCGCACGAAGAGCTTCATCGTCGAGCGCTGGGCCGCCGCCATCGGCACGTACAGCGCCGGAGCGGGCTGGCTCGACAGGCCGTCGTTGCGCACGTCGCCCGCCACCCCGACCACCGTCAGCTTGGCACCTCGGCCGATGGACACCCGTTTGCCGACCGGATCCTCGCCGGGCCATACCTGCCGCGCCAGCGCCTGATTGACGATGAGCGCCGACGGATCTTCGGCGCCGTCGCGCGGGGTGAACGCCCGGCCGCGTACGATCGGGATGCCGAGAGCGCGGAAATAGCCCGGCGAGACGATGAACCCTCCTGACCGAGGCAGCACCCGCACCTCCGCGCCGCCATCTCCAGGCACCCCGAACCCCATCGGCTCGCCGCCGCCCTGCAGCGGCACCGTCTTGCTGGCGCCGACCGCCAGCACCCCCGGTAGGCTCGCGAGCCGGCGCAAGATCTCGCCGCGCACCGCCTCGAGCTTGCGTTCGTCGTCGTACTTCCCGCCCGATTGGGTGACGCTCAGGCTGAGCACCCGTTCGGCGCGGAATCCGGGCTCGACGTGCTGCAGCTCGACGAAGCTGCGCAGCAGCAGTCCGGCGCCGATCAGCAGCAAGGCACCGAGCGCCGTCTCGGCCATCACCAGGCCGCCGCGCAGGCCGATCCCGCGCCCCCCCGAGGCACCACTGCCGCCGCGCTCTTCCTTGAGCGCCGCGAGCAGCTGGATGCCGGCCGCCTGGAGCGCCGGCGGCAGCCCGAAAGCTAGCCCGGTCAAGACCGCCAGCGACAGGGTGAAGAGCATCACCAAGCCGTCCAGGCGCACCTCGTCGAGGCGCGGCAGGTAGCCGGCCGCCGAGGAAGCGAGACCTTCGAGGCACCAGCCGGCGACGAGCAGCGCCAGCAGGCCGCCGGCCACCGCCAGCAGCACGCTCTCGCTGAGTACCTGGCGCGCCAGGCGCCAACGTCCGGCGCCCAGCGCGGCGCGCAGGGCGATCTCGCGGCGGCGGGCGGTGGCCCGGGCGAGGAAGAGGTTGGCCAGGTTGGCGCAGGCGATCAGCAGCACCAGGCCGACCGCTGCCACGAGCACCAGGAGCGCCGGCTTCACGTCCCCCACCACGACTTTCTGCAACGGCTCGACCGCCGCCTTACCGTAGCCCTCGTTGCTGTCGGGATAGCTCTTCTCGAGCCGGCCGAACAGGGCATCGGCCGCCGACTGCGCCGCCGCGATAGACACCCCGGGAGCCAGCCGGCCCACCACCTCGAGCCAGCGGATGCCGCGCCGGTGGGGGACCTGGTCGTCCCCGACCCGTGACAGAGGGATCCACGCATCGACCGCCCGCGAGGGGAGCTCGAAGGCCGGCGGCATCACGCCCACCACGGTGAACGGCTGGCTGTCGAGCGTGACCGCGCGGCCGACCACCGAGGGGTCTTCGCCAAAACGCCCGCGCCACAGGCGGTGGCTCAGCACCACTACCCGGTCGCGTCCAGGCACGTCTTCGGCCGCCGCGAAAGTCCGCCCGAGCGCCGTTGCCGCACCCAGGGTGGGAAAGAACTCGCCCGAAACCCAGGCGACGCTCAGGCGCAGCGGATCGCCGCCGCCGGTCAGGTTCATGCCGGTGAGGCCGGGCCACCAGTCATAAGCGGCAGCGCTCGCCAGGCCCGCGCCGGCGCCGCGCAGGTCGTCGAAGTCCTGCGGCGAAAAGGAGTGCGGGGCAACCCCCTGCTCGCGCAGCAAGTGGCCGACCCAGACCAGCCGGTCGGGATCGCGCAGCGGCAGCGGCCGCAGCAGCACCCCCAGCACCACCGCGAAGATGGCGCAGTTGGCGCCGAGGCCGAGGGCCAGGGTCATGAGCGCCGCCAGGGTGAACCCCGGGCTGCGGCGAAACGAGCGCACGGCGAAGACAAGGTCGGAGATCATCGCTTCCTCCCGCGGGGTCGCACTCCGGAAGAGCAACCGCTGTGCCACCCACGGTTTGCGGCCAGACCCGTTCCGCCGCCGGGGTTAATACGCCCGCCGGACCCCCTGGTGGCCGGCGACGACGTAGCGGGGGCGCCTCCCTCCTACTCCGCTTCCGGGCAGTCGAGTCCCAAAAGCGAACTGCGCCACCGCCGCCTGCACTCACCCGGCGATTTGCCTCTTCTCCCCTGACCGCTGCGCTACCTCGATCTCGGCCGGCTGCTAAGATTTTTCCGTGACCCGCGGAATACCGATCGAGGCGGCGGCAGCGAGAAGCTCGAGAGTGCCTGGAGCGCAATGAGCCGCCAGAGCGAGAGGAGCTGACATGCAACGTCGAACCGTCGTCGCCGCCCGCCGGAGGGGCGCTCGATCCCTCTTGGCGGCGCTCGCCAGGATCGCCGCGGGCGCCGTGGGCGCCGTGTGCATCGTGGCTGCCCTGTTCGCCGAAGGCTGCGCCAAATCCGAGGACCCCGACTCGATCGTCGCCTCGGGGCACGTGGAGGCGACCGACGTCCACATCGCCGCCAAGGTCGCCGGCCGGCTCGAGGCGTTCGGCCTGCAGGAAGGCGACCGGGTGCGCGGCGGCGCGCTGCTGGCCCAGATCGACACCACCGACGTCCGCCTGGCGCTGCGCCAGGCGCGGGCGGACCGCGAGCAGGCTGCGGCCGAGCTGCGGCTGCGCCTGGCCGGACCGACCAGAGAAGAGATCGCCGAGCTCGCGGCCCAGGTGAGCAGCGCCGCCGCCGAGCTCGCGGGAGCTCAGAAGGACCTCGACCGCATGCAGGCGCTGCTCGACCGCGGCTCCGGCACCGGCAAATCGCGCGACGACGCCCTGGCTCGCCGCGACGTGGCTGCCGGTCGTCTCATGGGAGCGCGCGAGGCGCTCGCCCGGGCGCGCGCCGGCAGCCGCCGCGAGGAGATCGATGCCGCCCGCGCCCGGCTCGGCTCGATGGACGCCCGCATCGCCCAGCTCGAGCAGCAGGCCAGCGATGCCACGGTGGTGAGCCCGCTCGCCGGGGTGGTGAGCGAGAAGGTCGCTCAGCAAGGCGAGCTGGTGCAGCCGGGCTCGCCGCTGTGCGTGATCACCGATCTCGACCACGCCTGGCTGACGGTCTACGTCGCCGAGCCCGACCTCGGGCGCCTGCGCCTCGGCCAGCAGGGCGAGCTGGTGACCGACGCCGGCCAGCGCCGGGCCGGCGTCCTCACCTACCTTTCGCCGCAGGCCGAGTTCACGCCCAAGAACGTGCAGACCCGCGACGAGCGCGTCAAGCTGGTGTTCAAGGTCAAGGTCAGCATGGACAACCGCGACGGCCTGTTCAAGCCCGGCATGCCCGCCGAGGCGCGCTTCCGCGCCGCCGCGGCCGCGGGCGGGGAGGCCCGTGGCCGCGGCTGAGAAAGGCGCCCCGGCCCCGGCGGCGCCGCGCGCAATTGTCCGGCTCGAGGCGATGACCCGGCGCTATGGCGGCCTGGTGGCTGCCGACGGCGTCAGCTTCGAGATCGGACGGGGCGAGATGTTCGGACTGATCGGCCCCGACGGCGCCGGCAAGACGACAACCCTGCGCGTCACCCTCGGCCTGCTCGCGCCGCACGCGGGAAGCGTCCGCACCTGCGGTCTCGAACCGGTGCGTCAGGGCGCCCTGCTGTCGCGGCGGATCGGCTACCTGTCGCAGCGCTTCTCGCTCTACGGCGACCTGTCGGTGGACGAGAACATCGGCTTCTTCGCCGCCATCCACGGGGTCGCGGACTGGCGGCGCCGGCGCGATCAGCTGCTCGAGGAGCTGCGCCTGGCCCCCTTCCGCCGCCGCCTCGCCGAACGACTCTCCGGCGGCATGAAGCAAAAGCTGGCTCTCGCCTGCACCCTGATTCACACCCCCGAGCTGCTGGTGATGGACGAGCCGACCACCGGCGTCGACCCGGTGTCGCGGCGCGACTTCTGGAAGATCCTCTCGCACCTGCAGCGCCAGGAGATGACGATCTTCCTCACCACCCCCTATCTCGACGAGGCGGAGCGCTGCCAGCGGATCGCCCTGATGGACCGCGGCAAGGTGCTGACCGTCAGCACGCCGGGCGAGCTGCGCGAGCAGGGCGGGGGAACGGTCGTCGAGATCCTGGCCTCGCCCAAAGGCCGGGCGGCCGAGCTGCTGGCCGTCCAGCAGGGCGTCGCCGAGGTCGAGGCGTTCGGCGAGCGCCTGCACGCCACCCTCCCCGCGGTCGCCGCCGCGGACGGCCCGGCCGCCAGCGGCCGGCTCGCCGCCTCCTTGAGAGCGGCCGGCATCGAGGTCGTGGCGGCGCGGGCCGTGCCGCCATCGCTCGAAGACATCTTCATCGCGCGCGTGCGCGCCCGGGCGCCCGCGGCCGCCACTGCAACCACTCCTCATCACCCCTGAGACCGAGCGAGGTAAGAAGCCGATGAAGCCTCCAGATCCTGCCTCCCCCCGCGGCGACTCCTCGGGCCTGCTCGCTGCCGCGCTGACCGCGACCCTGGCGCTGGCCTCCGGGCCCGCCGGGGCCGCCGCCGGCACCGCCGCCGCCGCCTGGTCGCCGCCGGAGCCGCGGCAGTCGACCGCCGGGCCGCTGCGCCTCACCCTGGCCGAGGCCGTCGAGCGGGCACGCCAGGCTTCGGCGCGCCTCGCCCAGCTGCGGTCGCTGGCCGGCGCCGCCGGCGCCGGCCTCACCGGCGCCCGGGCGGCGCGCCTGCCGCAGGTCGACGCTTCGGCCGCCTACACTCGCAACTCCAACGTGCCCGAGCTCGCCGTGGCGCTGCCCGGCCTCGGCAGGCAGACGCTCTTTCCCAACATTCCGGACAACTACCGCGCCCATCTCGGCTTCGCGCTGCCGCTCTACACCGCCGGGCGCACCGCCCAGGGCATCGCCGCCGCCGACCGCCAGCTCGCCGCCGCCGGCCAGGATCTCCTGGGGGGAGTCGCCGACCTGGTGCTGGAAGCGACCGCCGCCTACTGGTCGCTGGTCACCGCCCGCGAAAGCGAGCGCGTGCTCGCCGAGTCGGTAATGTCCTACGAGGCCCACCTCAAGGAGGCCCGCGACCGGCACGACCTGGGGCTCGTGGCGAGCAACGAGGTCCTCGCGGTGCAGGTGCAGCGCGACCAGGCCGAGCTCTCGCGCCTGCAGGCGGAAAACGGCGCCGCCGTGGCCAACGCCAACCTGCTGCGCCTCCTCGACCTCCCGGACGCCGTCCAGGTGGAGCCGATCGAGCCGCTCGAAGCGCTCGAGCCAGCGCCCACGCCGGGGTCGGCCGGCTCGCCCGGCAGATCTCTCCTTGGGGAAGCGGAAACCGCCCGCCCCGAGATTGCCGCCCTGCGCAGCCGCATCGAGGCCACGCTGGCCACGGCGCGGGCGACCCGTGCCGGCCTGCTGCCGCAGGCGAGCCTCGCCGCCGGCTACGACTATGCCAATCCCAACAACCGCATCCTGCCGCTCGAGCCGCGCTGGCGCAGCAGCTGGAACGTCGGCGCCACGCTCTCGCTCGCCCTCTTCGACGGCGGCCGCACCGCCGCCGCGGCGGCTCAGCTCGAGGCCCAGGCCGAGGCGTCGCGCCAGCTGCTGCTGGACCTCGAGCGCCGCGTCCGCCTCGAGGTCACGACCCGGCTGCTCGAGCTCTCCACGGCACGCCAGGCGGCGCTGGTCGCCGGCCGCAATCTCGAGGCCGCCCGCGAGAACCTGCGGGTGGCGCGCGACCGCTATCACGAGGGAGTCATTCCCTCCTCCGAGCTGCTCGACGCGGAGACCGCCCTGCTGCGCTCGGGCCTCGACCGCACCTCCGCCCTCACCCAGGTGCGCGTCGCCCTGGCCAACCTCGACCGCGCGCTCGGCAGGACCGCGCGATGACCCCAGCCGCCATCATCGAGGTCCGCGACCTGGTCAAGCGCTTCGGCGGCTTCACCGCGGTCGACGCCTTGAGCTTGACGGTCAACGAGGGCGAGGTCTTCGGCCTGCTGGGCAGCAACGGCGCCGGCAAGTCGACCGCCATCCGCATGCTCTGCGGGCTGCTCTCCCCGACCTCGGGCTCGGCGCGGGTGCTGGGATTCGACGTCGCGGCCGATCCCGAGGAGGTCAAACGCCGGATCGGCTACATGACCCAGCGCTTCAGCCTCTACGACGACCTGCCGGTGCGCCAGAACCTGCGCTTTTTCGGCGGCATCTACGGCCTGCGCGGCGCCGAGCTTGCCGAGCGCGAGAGCTGGGCGGTGCGGATCGCGGACCTCGAAGGCAAGGAAGCGCTCTTGACCGGCTCGCTGCCCGGCGGCTGGAAGCAGCGGCTGGCGCTCGCCTGCGCCGTCCTCCATCGGCCGCGCGTCCTCTTTCTCGACGAGCCGACCGGCGGCGTCGATCCGATCTCGCGCCGCCGCTTCTGGAGCCTGATCGACGGCATGGCCCAGGAAGGGGTGACGGTGATCGTCACCACCCACTACCTGGATGAGGCGGAGCGCTGCGACCGCATCGCGCTGATGCACGCCGGCCGCCTGGTCGCGCTGGGTACGGTCGCCGACTTGAAGGAGGTCTTCGCCGGCCGCGCCCTGCTCGAAGTCGCCTGTCAGCGCTTTCTCGATGCGCTGGACAGCCTGGAGCGCGAGCCCTGGGTGCTCGAAGCCTCGGTCTTCGGCACCCGGCTGCACGTCGTGGTGGAGGATGCCCGCGAGGGCTCCCGCCGTATCGCCGAGGTCTTGCGCGCCGCGGGCAACGCTCCGGTCGAAGTCGAGCGCATCGTGCCGTCGCTCGAAGACGTCTTCATCCACCTCATCCTGCGCGAGGACGCCGCTCAGCCCATGCTCAGAGCGGCGAGAGCGGCGCCCGTACGCGGCGCGGAGCGCGGCGCATGAAGCCGCGCAAGGTCTTGGCGCTGGCGGCCAAGGAGCTGCGCCAGGCGATGCGCGATCCGCTCAGCCTGGGGATGCTGCTCGGCCTGCCCACGATGATGCTCCTGCTCTACGGGTACGCCGTCAACTTCGACGTTCACCATGTCCGCCTGGCGGTCGAGGACCGCGACAAGAGCGCCGCCAGCCGCGCCCTGGCTGCCGCCTTCGTGAACTCGGGCTACTTCGACCTCGCCGCCGACCTGCCGGCGGGAGCCGACCTCGTGAGCCTGACGGCGCGCCGCCGGGCGCAGGCCATCCTGGTCATCCCCGAGAGCTATGGCCGCGATCTGGCGGCGGGCAGCGCTGGAACGGCGGCGGGTGTCCGCACGGCACGAGTCCAGCTCATCCTCGACGGCGCCGATGCCAACACCGCGACCACCATCTACGGCTACGCCTCCGCCATCGTGGCCGGGGTCAACGCCGAAGTCGTGCGCGCCTCGCCCGGCCGCGGCGGCGGCACCCCTGCGCCGGCCGGCCCGGCCCTCGACTACGAGCCGCGCGTCTGGTACAATCCTGAACTCCGCTCGACCCAGTTCCTCGTGCCCGGCTTGATCGGTTTCATCTTGATGCTGACCGCGGTGCTCTCGACCGCCCTCTCGGTGGTGCGGGAGAAGGAGCGCGGCACCATGGAGCAGCTGCGGGTCACCTCGCTCACCGCCGGCGAGCTGCTGGCCGGCAAGACCCTGCCCTACCTCGCCATCTCGCTCACCGCCACCGCCTTCATCCTGGTCGCCGCGCGGCTGCTGTTCGGGGTGACCGTGCGGGGGCCGTACCTCGACCTCGGCATCGCCACGCTGATCTATCTGATCGGCGCGCTCGGCTTCGGACTCCTGGTGTCGAGCATCGCAGACAACCAGGCGATGGCCTTCCAGCTCGGCGCCGTCACCTCCATGCTGCCGGCGATCTTCCTGTCAGGATTCATCTTCCCGATCCGCTCCATGCCGGCCGCGGTACAGGCGCTCACCTACGCGGTGCCGGCGCGCTACTTCCTCGTCGTGCTGCGCGGCGTCATCCTGAAAGGGGCGGGTCTCGCCCCCTATCGGGAGGACATGGTGTTCCTGGTGCTCTATGCCGCGGTGGTCCTCGCCCTCGCCTTTGCCCTGCTCACCCGCAAGGAAGCCTGAGAAGAAGCTGCCGCCATGTACCGCCTGCTGTGCGTCATCGTCAAGGAGCTCCTGCAGCTGCGCCAGGACCGCAAGATCCTGGCTGCCATGGTCGTCGGCCCGCTCATTCAGCTCCTGGCGCTCGGCTACGCCGCCAACACCGACGTCAACCATGTCCCTACCCTGCTGGTCGACCAGGACCACACGCCGGCCAGCCGCGCCCTCGCCGATCGCTTCACCGGCTCGGGCTACTTCGCCCTGGTGGCCGCCGCCGAGACCGCCGATCAGGTCGAGCCCTGGCTGGTTGGAGGCAGAGCCCAGGTCGCGCTGGTCATCCCGGCGCGCTACGGCGAGGAGGTGGCCGCCGGACGGACTCCCCGCATCCAGGTGATCGCCGACGGCAGCGACGCCAACTCGGCGGTCGTCGGACTGGGCTATGCCGCGAAGATCCTGTCGGACGTGGGTGCCGAGCTGGTGGGGGCCCGCTTGCGGCGCGCCGCCGTGGTACCCGGGGCGGCCGGCCGGGCGGGCGCCGGCGGCAGCAGTGGCGGCGCGGGCGCGGGCGGCGCAGGGTTCGAGCGCATCGCGCTCGACAGCCGCATCTGGTACAACCCCGACCTGCGCAGCCGCTGGTTCTACGTGCCGGCGGTGCTGGCGATGGTGCTCCTGCTGGTCACCATGATCCTGCCCTCGATGGCCGTGGTGCGGGAGAAGGAGAACGGGACGCTCGAGCAGATCAGCGTCACGCCGTTGCGGCCGTGGCAGCTGATCGTCGGCAAGCTGCTGCCCTTCGTCCTGATCGGCCTCGTCGACCTGTTGCTCGTCGTGGCGCTCGCGCGCTGGGTCTTCGGGGTGCCGCTGCGCGGCTCGCTGGCGCTGCTCGTGCTGCTCACCCTGCTCTACCTGCTGAGCACCCTCGCGCTCGGTCTCCTGGTGTCGACCATGGTCAGGAACCAGCAGCAGGCGATGATGTTCTCGGCCTTCGTTCTCATGGTGCCGATGATCTATCTTTCGGGCCTCATCTTTCCCATCGAGAACATGCCGCACGCGATCCAGCTCGTCACCTACGCGGTGCCGGTGCGCTACTACGCCAACATCATCCGCGGCATCTTCCTCAGGGGCTCCGGCCTCAGCGCCCTCTGGCCCGACGCCCTCGCCCTGCTCGGCCTCGGCCTCGCCCTGCTCACCCTCGCCGCCCGCCGCGTCCGCAAGAGCCTCGACTAGCATTCCCAAACGGGCAATGGAGACGACCGGCCTGATCGAGAGCGCGACGCCGCCGGCCGGAGCCGGCACGGCGGGCGGGCGGAACGGATCGGCAGCGCGCTCTCGGAGGGTGCGGGCGGGGCCGGCGCTGCCGGGGGCGATGGCGGCGGCAATTTACACGGCGGCAGCGCTCGTCTGCCTGCGGCCGATCTGGGAAACCTACTCCAACCACATCGCCCCCGACCCGGGCGATCCGGTCTTTTCGCTCTACCTCCTCAAGTGGGTCGTGCACCAGATCCGCAGCGGGTTCCCCAACCTCTGGGACGCCAACTGTTTCTTCCCCACGCGCGGCGTTCTCGCGCTCGCCGACCATGTCCTGGGACCGGCTTTCCAGATCGCCTGGATGCACAACGCCATCGCGGGCTACAACCTCCTCGTCTTCACCTCGTTCGTGCTCTGCGGCCTCGGCGTCTGGTGGGTGCTGCTGCGCGGCGGCTGCTCCTGGCCGGCCGCGCTGCTGGCGGGCGCGATGTACGCTTTTTCTCCCTTCCGCCTGGGCCACCTCAGCCACCTGCTAATGCTGTTGATGCAGTGGATCCCCCTCACCCTCTGGTCGTTCGACCGGCTGCTCGCCGAACGCACGGTCAAGCGGGCCGCGCTGTTCCTGCTCTTCTATGTCCTCCACCTCACCGGCGGCTGCTACCTCGCCTACATGATCCACCTTCCCTTGCTGCTCATCTTGCTCAGCCGCGCCGCCGCCCATCGCCGGCAGCTGCTGACGCCCGCCGCGCTGCGGGTCTTGCTGCCGGTCGCGGCGCTGGCGCTGGCGGCGGCGGTGGCGATCTTTCTGCCCTACGTGCGGACGACGCGGCGGCTCGACCTGGCACGCGACGAACGCGAGCAGATGAGCAACGGCGCGGCCCTGGCCAGCTACTTCAGCCCGGCGCCGGCGAACCTCTACTCCCTGCATGCGCCGCGGCAGCTCTTCGCACGCGGCGAGCTGGCGCGCTGGCAGCAGCCCTTCGTGCGCAGCGAGAACTCGCTGTTCGCGGGTTTCCTGCCCACTCTGCTTGCCGCCTGGGGTGCGGCTGCCTTCTGGCGGCGCCACCGGGCGCGCCCAGCCGCCCCGATCGCCGGCTGGCGGCGGCTGGCCCTTGCCGCCCTCGCGGCGGTCGCGATCGCAAGCTTCGCGCTCGGCGATCTCTACACCCTGGGCCTCGAAGAGGGCACTGCGCTCGAGAGCTGGTCGAAGCCGGAGCTCTTCACCCCTCTTGGTTGCCTGTTCCTGCTCGCGCTCGGTCTCTGGCTCGTCTTGCGGCGCCGCTTTGGCGGTGGCGGCGTGCTGCGCTGGGGTGACGTCGACCCGTGGGAAAGAGCGGTCGCCCTCTCCGGGCTGCTCTGCTTCCTGCTCTCGTTTCCGCTCGTCTACTGCCCGCTGATGCGCGTCTTGCCGGGGCTCTCCGGCATGCGCGCCCCGGCGCGCTTTGGCGCCTTCGTCTCGTTCACCGTGGTCTTCTTCGCGGCCCAGGCCATGGACGATCTGGCAGGCCGTCTGCGGGCGCGCTCGACGCGTCTCCGCTGGCCGGCGCTGGTCTGGGTCCTCACCGGCGCCGTGCTGGCCATCGAGCTGGCGCCGCGGCCGGTGCGCTGGGTCCGCCTGCTCACCGAAGAGGAGTTCCCCGACGTCTACGCCTGGATCAAGGGGCGGCCGGAGATCCACGCCCTGATCGAGCTGCCGCTGCGCCCGAACTGGACCGAGACCTCCTACATGTACTACTCGACCCTGCACTGGAAACCGATCGCCAACGGCTTTGGCAGCTTCATTCCCCGAAGCTACGACGAGCTCGCCAACCAGATCCGGATGCTGCCCGACCGCCAGGGTCTCGCCCTGCTGCGGCGCCTGGGCGTCTCGCACATCGTCGTCCACCTCGACGATCTGGCAGGCCGCGGCTCCGGCGCCGACCAGGCCGCGCCGCTGCTGCGCGACTGGGAGCGCGAGCTCGCGGGCACCGAGGTCGCTCTGGTCTTCGCCGACGACCCCGACCGCGTCTACCAGATCCTCCCTCCCTCGGCAGCGCAGCACAGCGGCCCTTAGATTACGAATCAGGCTAGCAGCATATCTATCAACGAGACACTGCTCAGCGCCTCTTCTTCTGGCGGGCGCGCAGCAGCGGCTGGACGGTGGCGGCGACCGCTTCGGCGAGGCGCTGGTGGCCGAGGTTGTTGGGATGGACCTCGTCGCTCTTGAGAGCGGGATCGAGGAGGATCTTGCGCAGGGCGTCGCGCACCACCGGCACGTGGTAGCGGCCGGCGAGGCGCGCGAAGATCTCGCCGCGGCGGCCGCCGAAGGGGCCTTCGACAGTAACCAGGACCGGGACCACGCGCGCCGCGAGCAGGCGGCGGACGATCGCCGAGAGCGCCTCTTCGGTCTGCTCGACCGGCACCTGGCGAAGGATGTCGCGGGACGCGGGGGCGCCTCCGATCGCCGGGGGCGCCGCGGGGCGCCGGCGTCCTCGAAGGTATACTCACAGCCGCCCGGCGGGCCGGCGGCTGGACCCCTCCGGCCGTTCGCCGCGACGAGGAGCGCGCGATGACCGTGACCGCCACCGCCAGCCCCACCCCACCGCCCGACCTCGAAGCCTTCACCCATCACTGGCAAGACGAGGCGGAGGCCGCCTACCTCTACCGCCTGCTGGCCGCCGCGGAGCCCGACCCGCGCAAGCGCGACCTCTACGCCCGGCTCTCCAAGGTCGAGGAGCGCCACGTCCGCATCTGGTCCGACGTCCTCGAGCGCCACGGCAGGCCTCCCGGCCCCTTCCGGCCGGGCGCCCGGGCGCGGCTGATGGCGCTCATCGGCCGCCTGGTGGGCCCGCGGGTGCTGCTGCCCATGCTGGTGGCCGAAGAGGGGCGGGAGGTGCGCGCCTACCTCGACATGCACCGCGCCTCGGCGCCGGGCGCGGCTGGCCAGAACGAGGCGCTGCTGCTGGCCAAGGAGTCGGCCGAGCACGCCACCACCCTGGGCGAGATCAGCGGCCGCGGCGTCGAGCCGTGGCACCGCATCGGCTCGGGCGGCTTTCTGCGCAACGTGGTCTACGGCTTCAACGATGGACTGACCGCCAACTTCGGCCTGGTCGCCGGCGTGGTCGGCGCCACCGCCGCGGCGCAGCACCGCACGATCATCGTCGCCGGCGTCGCCGGACTGATCGCCGACGCGCTGTCGATGGGAGCCAGCGGCTACCTCGCCGCCAAGAGCGAGCAAGAGGTGTACGCCCACGAGATCGCGATGGAGCGCGCCGAGGTCGAGCTGATGCCCGAGATCGAGCGCGACGAGCTGGCGCTGATCTACGAGCTCAAGGGCATCGAGCGCCAGGCGGCGTATCAGATGGCGACCGAGATCATGGCCGATCCCAAGCGCATGCTCGACGAGCAGGTGCGCGAGGAGCTCAAGATCGGCGAGCAGTCGACCTCGCCGTTGCGCGAGGGATGGACCACCGGCGCCGCCACCGCGGTCGGCGCCCTGATCCCGGTGTTGCCGTTCCTACTCATCGGCGGCAGCGCCGCGCTGATGGCCTCCTTCACCGTCGCGATGCTCTCGCACTTCCTGGTCGGCGCCGCCCGCTCGATCTTCACCGGGCGCGGCGCCTTCCGCTCGGGCCTCGACATGTTCGTGGTCGGCATGGGCGTCGCCGTGATCGGCTACTTCGTCGGCGAGTGGATCGCGCGGCTGATCTAGCGCCGCCCGCGGCGCGGGCCGAAGGCGATATGCTGCCGCCGATGTTGCCCGTCGAGAGAACGTCCGGACCCAAGTCTCATCGGGCGGCCGGGTCACCCGGCCTTCAGGAAGGTCGGGCGGCTGGGACTCAGGTGGCCTCGAACCAATCGCCGCCGCTCGAGGACGTCAACTTGCTGAGCAGCCATCGGGCGTTGCTCGAGGCGCTGCGCCGCGAGGGGGCGGCGTGGGCCGAGGAACGGGTGCTGGAGCTCGCCGCGCTCGCCGGGCGGCGCGAGACCATTGCCTGGGGGTTCCAGGCCAACGCCAACCCGCCCCAGCTCCGCTCCCGCGACCGCACCGGGCGGCGGATCGACGAGGTCGAGTTCCACCCCGCCTGGCATGCCTTGCTGGGGCTGGGCGTCGCCCACGGGCTGCACGCCCTGCCGTGGCGCGAGGCGCGTGCCGGGGCGCACGTGGCGCGCGCTGCCATGTTCTTCACCCTCGCCCAGGTGGAGGCCGGGGTGGGGTGCCCGCTGTCGATGACCTATTCGGCGGTGCCGGCTCTCGCGCTCGCGCCGGAGAGCGCCGCCGAATGGCTGCCGCGCCTCACCTCGACGGCCTACGACCCGCGGCCGCTGCCGGCGAGGGAGAAGACCGGGGCGCTGTGCGGCATGGCGATGACCGAGAAGCAGGGCGGCTCCGACGTCCGCGCCAACACCACCGCGGCGCGGCGGCTCGCGGGCGGCGGACCTGGAGCGGAATACGAGCTGACCGGCGAGAAGTGGTTCTGCTCGGCGCCGATGAGCGACCTGTTCCTGGTGCTCGCCCAGGCCCCCGGCGGGCTCTCTTGCTTCGCCGTGCCGCGCTTCACGCCGGACGGCGAGTGCAACGGCCTCTATCTGCAGCGCCTCAAGGACAAGCTCGGCAACCGCTCCAACGCCTCGAGCGAGCTGGCGCTCGATGCGGCCTGGGGGCGCCTGCTGGGCGAGGAGGGGCGCGGCGTGCAGACCATCTTGGAGATGGTCAATCACACTCGCCTCGACTGCTGCCTGGGATCGGCGGCGCTCATGCGCCAGGCGGTGGCACAGGCAATCCATCACGCCCGCCACCGCCGCGCCTTCGGCCGCCGGCTCGTTGAGCAACCGCTGATGCTCAACGTGCTGGCCGATCTTGCCATCGAGTCCGAAGCGGCCACCGTGGCGGCGATGCGCCTCGCGCGCGCCTATGACGAGTCCCCCGGCGCCGCCGCCCTGCGCCGCCTGGCGACCCCGGTGCTCAAGTACTGGATCTGCAAGCGGGCCGTCCAAGTGGTGGCCGAAGCGCTGGAGTGCCTGGGCGGTAATGGGTACGTCGAGGAGTGGGGGCTGGCCCGGCTATACCGCGAAACGCCGCTCAACTCGATCTGGGAAGGCTCGGGCAACGTACAGTGCCTGGACGTTTTGCGCGCGATCGGGCGCAACCCCGACTCGCTCGGCGCTCTGCTCGCCGAGATCGTCCAGGCGCGCGGCGCCGACCGCCGGTTCGATGCCTGGGTGGCGCGCCTCGAGCACGAGCTGGCCCGGCCGGAGCTGCCTCCGGACGCCGAATGGCGCGCCCGCCGCCTGGTCGAGGAGCTCGCCGTGGCGCTGCAGGCCTCGCTCCTGCTGCGCCACTCGCCGGCCGCGGTGGCCGACGCCTTCTGCGCCACTCGACTCGGCGAGCGCGGCCTCACCTTCGGCACCTTACCGCCCGGCAGCGGCCTGGCTGCCCCGGCTGCGATCGCCGCGATCGTCGAACGGCACGACCCGGCGGTCGGCTGACCCCTGTGACTCGGCCCCTCTGCCCATGAAGACGAGACGGCGCGGCTGGGTCCTTGCCCTCGCCTGGCTGGCGCCGGCCACCGCTGCCGTGCCGCGACTCAACGCCGCTCCGGCGCCTGTCGCCCCGGCGAACGCCACGTCGGCGTACGCCGGCTCGCCTCCAGCGGGCCCACCGCCGCCAACCGGCCCGGCGCACGGCGGCCAACCGCCGGCCGCCAGGCCGCGCGCCGGCCAGGCACGCGTCTCCAAGCCTTCGGCCAGCCGGCTCGAGCTCGCCGGCAACCAGGCGTTCGTGCGGTTGCAGGCGCCGAGCTTCACCCGCGTGACGGCGCGGCAGCGAATGCTGGCCTACCACCTGGCTCAGGCGGCCATCCAGCTCGATCCGATCTTCTACGATCAGATGGCGCCGTACGGGCTCAAGGCGAAACGCCTGCTTGGTGCGCTCGTCGAGCGTCCTGAACGGCTGCCCGAAGAGCTGCGCCAGCCGATCCTCGACTACGCCAAGCTCTTCTTCGGCAACCACGGCAACCGCGATAGCTCGAGCGCCAGGAAGCTCCTGCCCGGTCTGACGTTCGAGCAGCTTGCCCGCGCCGCCGAGCAGGCCCGCGCCAAGGGCGCCAGGCTGGGCACCCCGGCGGCGCTCGCCGCTTTGCTCGCCGAGCTCCAGGCGCCGCTCTTCGATCCCGCCCGCGAGGCCGCGCTCGCCGATCCGCCTTCCGGAGGCCCCAGAAGCCTCCTCGCTGCTTTCGCCGACAACTTCTATCGTGGAGTGACGCTCGCCGACCTCAAGGGCTTCAGCGAGACGCATCCGCTCAACTCCCGTCTGGTCAAGCGCGGCGGCAAGCTGGTCGAGGAGGTCTGGCGCGCCGGCACTCCGGACGGCCAGGTTCCTGCCGGCCTGTACGCCGCCCAACTCGCCGCCGTCAACCGCGAGCTCGAAGAGGCCGCCCGCCTCGCCGAGCCCGAGCAGGCCGGCGTCATCCGTGCCCTGGAGCGCTTCTATCAGACGGGCGAGGCCAGGGACTGGAGCGACTTCAACCTTCTCTGGCTGGCCAGCGATCCCGCTGTCGATTTCATTTCCGGCTTCATCGCCTGCCGCCGCGACGCCCGCGGCATCAAAGGCTCGGCGCAGATGCTGGTCGCGGTGACCGATCAGAAGCTCGATGCGCTGCTGAAGAAGCTCGCCGCCAACGCCGCCTACTTCGACAGCAAGGCCCCCTGGGACCCGCGCTTCAAGAGCGTGCCGCCGGCGATCCCGGCCGCCCCGGCCACCCCGATCGTCAAGGCGGTTGAAGCGGTCATCGCTAGCGGCGATTGGGAAGTCGGCGCCTTCGACGAGCAGCTGCCCAGCGAGCGCGAGATCCGCGAGCGCCACGGCAGCAAGAGCCTGCTGATCTCGTCGGCGGCGGCGGCGCTCGCCGCGGCGCGCGGCGCGCGGGAGGCCGAGGAGTTCTCCGCCAACGCCGGCGACGCGGAGCAATCCGAGCGCTATGGCGCGCTCGCCGAGTCGCTGCGCGCCGCCCTGCGCGAGGTAGTCGGCCGCGGCACCGGCAAGGCAGGGCCGGTGCACGACCCCGCGGCTTCGGCGCGCGAGGTCGACTCGACACTCGAGCTGGCGCGAGCCGAGCTCAGCGCCCTCTGGAGTATCAGCGATCCCAAGCTGGCGGAGCTCGGGGTCGCCGAGATCGCCGACCCTGCCAATCTCGGTAACCTCAGCAAGGTGGCGCACGAGCTCTATCGCCAGCTGGCCAGGCGCGGCCTCACCACCCTGGCTCGCTACCCAACCGGCACGACGGCGGACGAAGTCCACGACCGCGCCGAGCTCCTGGCAGTCCACTACCTGATCGCCGCGGGCGTTTTCGAGCGCCTGCAGCGCGATGGGCATCAGTACATCGCAGTCAAGGACTTCGAGCGGGCACATGCCACGGTCGGCACGCTGCTGGCCGAGATCGTGCGCATCCTCGCCGAGCACGATCTCGCCGCGGGCCGGGCGTTGATCGAAAAGTACGCCGCCCATTTCGATCCCGCGGTGCGCGACGACGTGGTGGCGCGCTACAGCAAGCTACAGTTTCCGGTTGCCTTTCATGGCATCTATCCCGACCTGATTCCGGTGACCGACCAGAGCGGGCAGATCATCGACGTCGAGCTCTCCCAGCCGCGCGATTTCTTGCAGCAGCAGCTCTACTTCGCGCGCCGCAACCGTACGCTGGGTTTCTGAGCGTTCCCGCGGCCGACACCAGATCCGCCCCCATGCGAGGCAAGGACGAAACAATGACCAGAGTCAAAGCGACGGCGGCGACAAGAATGGACGATCAGCTCTCCACCACCGACTCTTCTTCGTCGACGCGCCGCCGGCGTGCCTCCGCGCACCGCGCGGCGTGCCGGCGTCCGGCCTGGCAGCTGGCGGCGCTGGCAGCGGCCGCGACGATGCAGCTGGCCGCCGCCGGCGGCGCCTCTCCGGCGGCTACGGCGGAGGCGACGGGCGCGGCGCGCAAGAGTGCCGAAGCGCTGTTCGACAAATACGTGGAGCTCGAGCACGCCTTCGACCCGGCGATCGCCGACCTCTACGCCGACGACGCGCATATCGTCAGCCGCAAGGTCTACCCCGACCGGCCGGCGGAGGTGCGGACCTACCCGGCATCTCGGTACAAGCAGCAGCTGCGCCGGGTGATGCCGATCGCCAAGCGCAACCACGACGTCAGCTTTTACACCGCGATGACCTACACCCGCGAGGGCAACCGCGTCCGGATCAAGGCCACGCGCTACGCCGAGCTCAAGAAGTTCGTCAGCCCGCTCGAGCTCCTGGTCGGCCCCGGCCCGGGCGGCACATGGCTGATCTACGAGGAGCTCAGCGAAGCCCGCCCGTAAGGAATGCCGGCGCCACGCGACGCCACCGCGCCGGCCGGAGACGGGGTGGCCGGCGGCTGCTCAGACCGTCACCAAGAGATGAAACCGCATGAACGCCAGGATCTGCCTGATGATCTCCCGCGACGCCGGGCTGTCGTGCAACAGGTCGAACGCATGCGGAGCCGCGGCGTGATTCGCAAATGTAATAGGCAGATTGCGGCTTACCGCTTTGGCCAGGAAGCGGTCAAGGGTTTCGTTCAAATGAGGAATTTCATCCTGGCCTGCCCGCACGACGAACAGCGGTATATCCCGCGGCAGATCGCTGATTGGTCTGCCCGCGCCTGGGTTGGCGAACCCCAATGTCTTGGCCGCCTCGGCCACGGTGGTGGACCCGTCGAGGTCCAGCATGAACCCGTAGCACAGAACTGCACACTTCAGAGAATCCCGGGCTTCCTGCATCAGCGCCCACAATGCGAGCGGCACATTGCCGGAGCTGGCCCACAAGCCGATCCTGTGCTCATCTATTCCCAATGATGCGGCGTTCTGCCGCACATACTCGAGCAGGGCGCGAATATCTCCTGCCGGTTCGCGATTCGTGTAGGTGACTGCCACCATTCCCGAGGCCGCCGCCAGTCGTCCCCACGAGACGGAAGACCCCATCTCTTTGAACTTGCAACCGGCCCACCGCTGAAATCCCAGGTCAGGGAATCCAGCCACGACGACGACCGCGGGCAACGGCGCGCTACGCGGCGCGTCCGGTGGACGATAGATATCCATGGTCAGAACATCCGCGCCGGCTGCCCCATATTCGACGTCGCGCCGAATGGTCACCGCATCCATGCCAGCGATCTGGTAGACCACCGCTTTCTTCGTGATGTCCGCTTGCTGCGCGTCTTGGCTCATAGTCTCTATTAAACCTCCCGACAGGCTGCCCGGTCAACGTCAGGTCGCGCGAACCGCTCGCCCTACTCATCAAGCTCGATGAGGAAGGTCTCCGCCACGGCCACCGGGCGTCCAGGTGCGAAGGGCTCGCCGCTCGCGAATACGCCGCCGCCGCCGAAGTCGACTGCCAGGAGGCGACCGGTCGCCGCCTCCAGGGCGATCTCGTCGCCGCTCATGATCGGCCCGCCGCCGCGCAGCTTGTGGATCACGAAGAGCTCGCCGTTCTGAGCGCGCAGAGAGGGCTCCGTGGCAATCGAGGTCGCGGTCAGACCGGAGCTCGGCTCGGGACCGAGACCGGCGCCCGCGGGGGGCGGCCCGGGCGGCTGGTCGAGGCGGCCGGCGGCGACCAGCCTCCAGGACTGGGTGGGATCGACCGCGAGGTAGAGGCCGCCGTGAGTCTGCAGGTAGAGCTTGTCGCCGCCGCGCAGCGGCGCACCGCCGCGCCCGACCAGGGCGAAGGTCTGCCACGGCCCGCCGCTCCAGGCAGCGGCGCCGATCGCGCCGCTCTGCGCCACCGGCGCGCTCAGATACTGCCCGGAGGCACTGCGCAGCGTCGCCTCGCGGCGCGCGGCCGAGAGCTCCTGCCGCAAGTCGCGCCACATCTTGGTCCGCACTCCATCCGGCCGGATGAGCCAGAAGCCGCGCAGGTCGGCGTTGACGGGTCTTGCGGTCACGCTGTGCAGCAGCTCGTTGCAGTAGATCTGCCAGTAGACCGCGTAGCGCACCCCCCAGGCAAGTGCGGCATCGCCCAGCTCCCGCAGGCGGCTCGGCCGGTCGGCACCCCGCGGCGTCAGGTCCCTCGGCATGCCGTACTCGCCGAGCAGGATGTTGCGCCGCCCGTAGAGGGCGCTCGGCGGCGCCTTCGACTGCAGGTAGTCGAGCGCCCGGGTGAGCTGGGCCGGGTCGAAATCGATGTCCCAGCTCGAGTAGGAGTAGAGATCGGCATGGGTGTAAGGCAGCACGTCGTTGGTGGCGGTCACCGCACCGCGGATGGCCGCCCGCAGCTGGTTGACCTCGGCCGCGTGCGCCACGGTGACGCCCCGCTCCCCCGCACTGCCGGCTTCGGCCCGGGCCCGCTCGACGCCGTCCTGGCGCGCATTCCACCACTGCGTCATCCCGCGCAGCCGCGCCGGTTCGGGATCGATGCCCTCGGCCAGCCCCGCGCGCAGCAGGTGATCGCCCTCCCAGTTCTGCAGCACGAAGGTCTTGCCCGTGCCGGCGTAGGTCGCCAGCAGGTATCTGGCCAGCTCGTAGATCTGCCGCGACTCGGCCGCGACCTGCCCGCCCGTCATGCCGGCCAGGAACTCGGGGCTGCCGGTAACCGGCTCGACGATCAGCAGATAGGTGGAGAACGGCTTGGCGAAGAGGACCTGGAAGTAAGGATGCCGCGCCAGCTCGACCGGGCTGCCGGGCGGCGGACCCCAGAGGGAATGGAAGGGATAGAGCTGGGCGATCTCGGGAGTCAGCCAGACCTTGATGACACGCGTCCCGAGGGCCAGCAACTGGTCGGCGCCCTCGTTGAGGAAGTCCTCGGCGGTGAGGTCGTAGGTGCCGCCGGCGTGGGCGGCGCCGAGCAGGTCGCGGAGGTCGGCGCCGCCGGCCGGGGCGGCGCCCGCGCCCTCCCCCAGCCAGCCGAAAGCCAGCGCCAGCAGCAGCCCGCATCGCCGATAGGCCTGCCTCAAGTCACCCTCCCCCCTGCCTTGCGACCCTCCACCGCGGAGAAGAGCTGGCCCGATCGGCAGGCCGCCGCCGCCGCCACGCGCACCGGCCGTTGCAGGCCTCCGCCTCCTCCGGGCCAATGAGAGCAGCTCCCCCCGGACTCTCCCCGGTGATTGTGATTGTCCCATGGCCCGCGGGTGGCGGAGGACGTTCGCGTCCGATCAGCGGGACAACGCCGCGGTGCGGCAAGGGCGCTGCCGCAGGGAACCGATCCGATCTCGGCCTTTCCGGCACAAGACCTGGAAGAAGAATGACTTAGGGGAGATCACCTGGCCATTGGCAGCCCGCGCAATCAAGGCAATCAGGGGCGAGCGCTGAACCGTGGCCTGGGCCGCAACTGGATGAGAACAAAGGTCCAGCATTCGCTCCGGCGATGCCGCGCGGCGGTCGCGATCCGGCCAGGCACGGCTTTTGCCTCGCTGGCTCGAGTATCCGCTCGCGGCCTGCACCCGGCGCGACGCTTTGGAGATCAAGTCATGAAAGCCACAACAGCTATACCGCTCGCCCTAGCCGCGCTGGCATTGACCGGCGCGGCGAGTGATGCGGCCTACGCGCAGTTGCCGGCGGCGATGCTGCGGCCGGCGGTCGTCTCGGCCGCTGTCTCGATCAACGGGGCGGTCGGCGTCGACTTCTTCTACAGCAACCTTTCTCCCTACGGGCGCTGGATCGAGCGCCCGAGCTACGGCTGGGTCTGGGCGCCGCGCCGGGTGCGATTCGGCTGGCGCCCGTACAGCGCGGGTCACTGGGTCTACACCGACTACGGCTGGACCTGGGTCTCCACCGAGCCCTGGGGATGGGCAACCTATCACTACGGCCGCTGGTACTACGATCCCGACTACGGCTGGGAATGGATCCCGGGCACCGACTGGGGTCCCGCCTGGGTGTCCTGGCAGCAAGGAAGCGGCTACATCGGCTGGGCGCCGCTGCCTCCCGCGGTCGGTTTCAGCGCCGGGGTCGGACTGGCGCTCGGCGGATTCAACCTGAGCGTCGGTCTCGCGCCCCACTATTGTTTCGTCCCCGAGCGCTCGTTCCTCTCGCTCAACGTGACCAACTACATCGTGCCGCCGGCGCGCAACGTCACGATCATCAACAACACCACCAACATCACCAACTACACGGTGGTCAACAACCGCGTCGTCAACCAGAGCATCAACGTGCAGCATGTCGAGCAGGTCACCGGCCAGCGCGTGCATCAGCTCCAGGTTGCCGAGGTCCACGGGGCAAGCGCGCAATCCGCCCGGGTGAGCGGCAACACCCTCAGAGTATTTCGCCCCAACGTGGTGAAGAGCGCTTCGACGCCGCCGCCGTCGGCAGTGATCAAGTCGACCGGCGCGGCGGTCTCGCAGACCCAGCTGCAGCGCCAGCACCAGAGCGAGCAGAAGGCGCTCGCCGCGCAGCATCAGAACGAGTTCGATCGGCTCAAGAGCATTCACCGCAACGAGCTCAAGGGCGGCGCCAGGACGCCGGCCCAGCCGACCAATCAAGGCAGCTCCCCCGCGGGCGGAGCCAAGGCGGCGGGCTCGACCAATCAGCTGAGCCTGCAGCAGCAGACCGAGATCAAGGCGATGCAGGACCAGCACCGGCGCGAGCACGCGCGGCTCGCGGCGCGCCACAATCTCGATCTGCAGAATGCCGGCCAAGCGGCAAAGGGAGGCGGGTCCCACACCAACGCCAACGCCTACCGGTCCCCGCCCCCCGCGCAGCCAGCGGCGTCCTCCGGGAACAAGGGCGGTGGCGGTCGTGGCGGCAGCTCTGCCGGCAGCGGTCCGCAACGCACGGGGGGTGGCCAGCCGCAGCCCAAGGCGCAGCGCGCGGCGCCGCCCAAGAAGCCGGCCGGCGGCCATCCTCCCCCGTCCAGAAGCTAGGGCCGGGGCCGCCGCTGCCAAGGCCGCCCGATTTGCAGTACATTGAAGGGCGGCGATGCGCGAACAGTCAAGCGAGCCTTCCTCTGCGACGACCGGGGTTCCCGACGCCCCGGTCGTTGCGCATGCCGCGGGCGCATCCGAGACGGCTGCGCTCGGCGCGGGCGATCTGGAGACCATTCAGTTCGAGCGCGCCGATTTCGGCGCCCAAGGCGCCGGCGCCGAGGAGCTGCATTGTGTGCGCTGCAAGGCGGAGCTGCGGGGCAGCTACTTCGACCTCAACGGCCAGCCCGCCTGCGAACGCTGCCGCTACCTGGTGGAAGAGACCTACCGCCGAGGGCCGGGGAAGGCCGGCCTGCTGCGCGCCGCGGCGGCCGGACTCGGGGCGGCGGCGGCAGGCGCGCTGCTCTATTACGCGGTGCTGGCGCTGACCGGCTATCAGGTCGGCCTGATCGCCATCGTGGTCGGCTGGATGGTCGGCAAGTCGGTGCGTTGGGGGTCGCGCGGCCACGGCGGCTGGCGCTACCAGGGCCTCGCCATGTTTCTGACCTACATGGCCATCGCGAGCACCTATCTTCCCCTGGCCGTCACGGCGTTCGAAAAACAGAGGGCGGCCGCGAGCTCCGGGGCCGCTGGTGGCGCGAGCGCGGTCGCCGCGCTGGCCGCGGCACCCGCCGGCGAGCGCCGTCCCGCGCCCGGCGCCGGCCGGATCGCGCTCGCCATCCTCGCGCTGCTGGCGCTGGCGGCGGCGATGCCGCTGCTCGGCGGCTTCCACCACCCGCTGGGTCTGTTGATCATGGCTTTCGGCGTGCTGCAAGCCTGGTCGCTCAACAAGCGGCCGGTCCTCGCCATCACCGGCCCCTACCAGATCCGGGGCGCCGGCGTCACCGGCGTTCCTGGCGTCATGGCAGCGCCCCAACCCTGAGATCCACCGGCCGATGAACTGCGCGCAATGCGACACCGCGCTGGCGCCGGCGCGCCTGAGCTGCCCGATCTGCCAGCGCCTGGTGCACGCGGCGGAGCTCCAGGCTCTGGCCGCCGGCGCCGGCGAGGCGGCACGGGCCGGCGACGCGACCGCCGAGCTCTCGGCCTGGCGGCAGGCCCTCGATCTGCTGCCGCTGGGCACCCGGCAGCGCGCCATCGTCGCCGGCAAGGTCGAGGAGCTGAGCCGGCGCGTTGATACGGCCTCGCCGCTGCGCCGGCCGGCCCCGCGGCCGGACAGCTGGCAGACCGCCGCAGCCGGCGGCGGCGGCCGAGAGGGGCTGGCCCGCGGCGGCGCTCTGGCGACCGCCGCAGCCTTCCTGCTGACCAAGGGCAAGCTGCTGCTGCTCGGCCTGACCAAGTCGAGCGTCCTGCTGAGCATGATCCTGTCGCTCGCCCTCTACTGGACCGTGTTCGGCTGGAAGTTCGCCCTCGGCCTGATCCTCTCCCTCTACGTCCACGAGATGGGGCATGTGGCCGCCTTGCAGCGCTTCGGCATCCGCGCCTCGTGGCCGATGTTCATCCCCGGCCTGGGCGCCCTGGTGCTGCTCCGCCAGCATCCGGCCAATCCGCGCGAGGATGCGCGCATCGGGCTTGCCGGTCCCATCTGGGGCCTCGGCGCCGCCCTCGCCGCCTATGCCGCCTTCCGGATCGGCGGCTGGCCGATCTGCGGCGCGATCGCCGCCGTCGGCGCCTGGATCAATCTGTTCAATCTCTTGCCGGTCTGGCAGCTCGACGGCGGCAGGGCCTGGAACGCCCTGTCGCGCTCGCAGCGGGTCCTGGCGGCTGCCGGTCTGGCGATCACCTGGGCCATCTTCCAGGAGCCGCTGCTGCTGATCTTGCTGCTCGCCGCCACCTTCCGCGCCGCCAGCCGCAACGCCCCGGTCGAGGGCGACCCGCCGGCGCTCGGGCAGTATCTCTTCCTGCTCGTCAGCCTGGCGGCGCTGGCCACCCTCAAAGTCCCCATGGTCCACGCTCGCCCCTGATGCGCTACCCGGCCGACCTCGAGCTCCACCGCAGCGGAATTGGCCTGGTTCCGCCAGGTCCCAAGGGCGCCGAGACTGCGATCTATGTCGGCCACGTGCCGGGGAGCAGGGCCCCTCTGCGCTCGTGCAACTGCGAGACGAGCCGCCGCCGGACGTGCGATCACCTCAAGCGCCTCGACCGCGCCCTGGCCGGGCTGCAGCCGCATCTCGCCGCGGCCGGCTGGGAGGCGCTCTTCCCGGGCACGGTCTGGTACCGGCTGGCGAAACTGCTGCACGAGGGCCGTCCGCAGGCGTGCGACACGATCCGCGTCAGCCGGCGGCGCCGGGGGGACGGCGAGGCCCTCGAGCTGCGCTTGACCTCCCCTGACGGCGAGGAGCTCGCGCGCTATTTCGACTCCTCCCCCGCCCGGCTCCGCTTTCTCGAACGGATCGGCCAGGCAGGCGGGGCCGAGGGCACCTTCGACCGCGCGGGACTCCTGGCCCGCCTCGCGCTCTTCCAGCTCGAGCTCGACGAGCGTGCGCTCGCGAAGCGGGGCTACAAGACGCAACGCCAGACCTGGGAGGAGAGCTTCTGGCACCGGCTGGCCTATCACTGCGTCCGCGAGTTCGAAGGCGAAGGAGAGGGCGGCAGCTTTCACCCCGCGATCGACGCGGCCAGCGGCCGCTTCACCCTGGCATTCCGCCTGGCTGGCCAGCCGGTCATCGAGGTCAGCGTGCCGCGCCTCCAGGTGAGCTCCGCCCTCAAGCTGCTCGCGGCGGCCTTTCCGGGTCAGGAGGATCTGGCGATCCACCCGCTGCCGCTGCGCTCGATCTTTCACGTCACTCTCGAGACCAGCTTCGATCTCTCGGAGGCCGAGGTTCGTCCCGCCATCCGGGCGCTCCAGGCCTGCGGCGAGGAGCGCTTCTTCGATCTCGAAGAGATCGAGCCTTTCCGCTACGGCAACCTGGTCTACCTGCGGGAGCTGGGCATTCTGGCCGAGCTCGAGCGGCCCGACCGCGAGCGCAGGTTCCGCGCCCCGGCGCAGATGAAACTCAAGCGCAGCCAGGTCCCGAGCTTCCTCGCGGAGTACAGCGAGGCCTGGGAGGAGGGGGCGCTGGTGCTCGACGAAGAGCTGCGCCACCGCAAGATCTTTCGCGACTTCGACTCCATCGAAATCGCCGGCGACGCGCTCGACCGCAGCTGGTACTGGCTTTCGATCAGCTACGGCCTCGGCAATCAGTCGATCTCGCTCGCCGAGCTGCTGCGCGGCCGGCGCGAGGGACTGCCGTTTCTCGAGGTCGCCACGGGCTGGGTCGACCTCAATGCCCCCGCCTTCAGCCACCTTGCGGGGCTGGCCGAAGGCGGCGACCGGCTGGCGGCGCCGGCCGGCGCGGGCGAGGCCGTCCCCGGGGCCGCCGAAGGGTCAAACACCGAGCCGCCGGCAGACCTCGGCGGCGGCGCTTCGCCCGTGGCGGCCGATCCGGTCCGCCTCACCGCCAGCGAGTTGCTGCGCCTGCAGGCGGCGGTGGGCCGGCCCCTGCGGCTCGGAGGAAAGAGCACCGCGGCCCTCGCCACTCTGCTCGAGCTCCGCCCCGCGCGTCCGCCAGGGCCGCTCGCCGGACTCGCGACTCCGCTGCGGCCCTATCAGCGGATCGGCCTCGACTGGCTTCGTTTCCTGTGGGAGAACCGGCTCGGAGGACTGCTCTGCGATGACATGGGGCTGGGCAAGACGCATCAGGTCATGGCGCTGCTGGTGAGCGTCTCCGAGCAGCGCGAGGCGGCGGCGCCCTTTCTGGTGGTCTGTCCGACCAGCGTGATCAGCCACTGGCGCGATAAGATCCGCGACCACGCGCCCGGCCTACGGGCTTTGATCCATCACGGAGCGCAACGCGGCCTGCCGCCGCGGTTGCAGGCCGGCGACGTGGTCGTGACCTCCTACGGGATCCTGCTGCGCGACGCTCAGGCGCTGGCCGAGACCGCCTTCGCGGTCGTGGTCTTCGACGAGGTGCAGAACCTCAAGAACCGCGAGACCAAGGGATACCAGGCCGCGGCGGGCCTCGGCGCCGAGATCAAGCTTGGCTTGACCGGCACGCCGATCGAGAACTCGCTCGACGATCTCAAGGCGCTGTTCGACCTCGTCCTGCCAGGATACCTGGGCAGCGACTCGGCCTTCGGCGAGCGCTATGCCGGCCTCGAGCCCGGCGCGGTTCCCGACGGCGCGGTCCCGGGCGAGGTCTCCAGCGCGGTCTCCGGAGCGGCCGGATTGGGCGCCGAGCCGCCGGCGGCGGCCGCGGGGCTTGCAGGTGGAGCGCTGCTCACGGCATCGGCCCGCGCCAGCGCCGCCGAGGATGGAGCGGCGATGGCGGAGCGCCGGCTGCAGACCGGCGAGCTGCGACGGATCATCTCGCCTTTCGTGCTTCGCCGCCTGAAACAGACGGTCCTGACGGAGCTGCCGGAGAAGATCGAGGACCTGCGCACCTGCACTCTTTCGACCGACCAGGTCAAGCTCTACCGCGACGCCCTCGGCGGCCGCGGGGCCGAGCTCGTCCGGGCGGTAGCGGCCGCCGGGGAACCGCTGCCTTACATCCACATCTTCGCCCTGCTGCAGCTGCTCAAGCAGATCTGCGATCATCCCGCGCTTGCCCTGCGCCGGCTGGACGAGGCCGAGAGTTTCGCCTCCGGCAAGTGGGACCTCTATCGCGAGATCGTCGCGGAGAGCCTCGACAGCGGGCGGAAGGTCGTCGTCTTCACTCATTTCCTGGGCATGATCACCCTGATGGAGCGCCATCTCCAGGCGCTCGGCGTCGGTTACGTGAGCCTGACGGGGGGCAGCGGCAGCAGCGGGCGCCGCGGCGCGCTGATCGCGCGATTCAATCGCGATCCCGACTGCCGCGTCTACCTCGGCAGTCTCAAGGCCGGCGGCACCGGCATCGACCTCGCCGCCGCTTCGATCGTGATCCATTACGACCGCTGGTGGAATGCCGCGCGCGAGGACCAGGCGACCGACCGCGTCCACCGGCTCGGCCAGCACCGCGCCGTGCAGGTCTTCAAGCTCATCACCGAGGACACGCTCGAGGAGAAGATCTCCTCCATCATCGAGCGCAAGCGCCGTCTCATGGTCAGCGTCGTCCAGGACGACGATCCGGCGATGGCCAAGATCTTCACCCGCTCCGAGCTGCTCGAGCTGCTGCGCGGAGTGTGAGCTCGGCGCCGAAGACTGGAGCCATCGAGTGTTGGCTCCACCTCAGCGTCCGCTTGAGAGTGGAAGCGAATTTGCTTCACTCAGTCAGCTTCCTGGCCCGCGCGGACACGTTTTCTGCCGGAGCGGAGCTGAAGGGTCTGGCTTCGCGCCAGAAAGTCAGTCCCAGGCCGGGAAACTCCCTTCGCCGGCGAGCGCCTGCATGGCGGCGGCGAGCTGTTGCATGAAGAGCTTGCGGTCGCCGCTCCAGGGCACCGGCTCGCCGACGAAGACGTCGCAGAAGAAGGGGACCGGCAGCATCGAGCCGCGCGGCAGCGCCTTGCCCAGGCCGTGCATGAAGACCGGCACCACCGGGACTTGCGGAAAGCGCTCGGCGAGGCGCGAGATGCCGCTCTTGAGCTCGGCCAGGCGCTCCGGCTCGCCGCGCGAGCCCTCGGGGAAGAGGATGACGATCTCGCCCCGGCCAAGGGCGGCTCCGACAGCCGACAGCGGATCGGCTCCAACCGCCGCCGGCGGATCGGCCCCAACCGCCGCCGGCTTGTCGGCTCCCGGCGACCGCCCGCGGCGCTCGATCGGAATGACGCCCATGATGCGCAGCGAAAACCAGGCGAGCAGCCGGTTGCGCAGGAAGTAGTCGGCGGCGGCCACCGGCCGCACCACCGGCAGCAGCCGGCGCGGCAGCAGCGTCATCAGCACCAGGGTGTCGAGGTGGCTGTTGTGGTTGGCCACCACCACCGCCGGCCCGCCCGCCGGCAGCCGCTCTCGGTGCCGCACGTTGAGGCCGATGCCGAGCAAGACCAGCGGCCGCGCCACCAGCCAGAAAAAGATCGCGCGCGCGACCCTGTTCACGGGCTCGAAAGGCTCCTCTCCTCCACCGTCTCGTGTCATCTACCGGATTACTGGATGCGGGTCACCAGGGGACCGTGCAGGTACCAGAAGAAGTGGAAGAAGAGGGGGGCGGTGTAGGTCAGGCTGTCGATGCGGTCGAGGATGCCGCCGTGGCCGGGCAGCAGCGTGCCGCTGTCCTTGATCCCCAGGTCGCGCTTGAGCGCCGAGATCACCACGTCGCCGATGAAGCCGCCGAGGCCGATCAACACCCCGGCCGCCAGCGCTTCGCCCCCGGTGAGCGGCGTCAGCCGCGGCGCCAGCAGACAGGCCAGGGTCACGGTGGTGGCGAGACCGCCGAGCAATCCCTCCACGGTCTTGCCGGGGCTGACCTTGGGGATCACCTTGTGGCGGCCGAGCGTCTTGCCCCACAGATACTGCGCGACATCGTTGAACTGGGTGAGGAACACCAGGTAGAGCACCAGCCCCGGGCCGGCGCCGTGCGGGTTGAGCGCGGGCGGCAGCACCAGCAGGAAGGCCACGTGGCTGAGCGCAAAGACGGTCGCCATCAGCCCCCAGTGCAGGGTGCCGGCGGCGCGCAGGAAACCGCTGGTCTCGCCGATCAGGACCATGCGCATCGGCAGCAGGAGGAAGGCGTAGACCGGGATGAAGATGATGAACATCCCGTACCACCCTTGGTCGATCCACATGTACTGCACCGGAATCGTCAGGTAGGCCCAGAGCAGGACGGTGCGGTCGGCGCGCCGGGTGGGAATGAGCGACAGGTACTCCTTGAGCGCCAGGAAGCTGGTCAGGGCGAAGAAGAGCAGCGACACCCGGCGCGACAGGCCGAGCGCCAGGACGAACACGCCGGCCATCACCCACCAAGTGCGCACCCGCTGCCGCAGCTCGGTCCAGTCGGCCTGCGGGCGCAGGCGGCCCAGCAGCCAGACCGCGGCGCTCGCTGCGAGGAGCAGGACGAGGATGCCGCCGACCGCCCAGGCGACGGCGGGAGCGAGGCGCCCGATGACGGCAGCGAGCGCCGCCCGCAGCCGCTCCAGCCACGGCGCGCTCGCCGCCGCGATGCCCATGGCGATGCTCGCAGCGATCAGTGTGCCGGCCCCCTTCCTGCCGCGGCCGCTAACGAGACGGGAGCTTGGCGGCAGGGAGCAGCAGCGGCGGCCGCGGCGGCTGCGAGAAATCGAAATCGACGGCGAGGTTTCCGAGCTGCGCCGCGCTCTCGCGCACGCTGGGCCGCGGATCGGGCCGGCCATCGGTCTTGGGGTCGAGCCGCGCGCCGCCCAGGAAATCATCCTCGATGAACTTGACGTAGGCGTCGAAGCTCAGCGTCTGGTGATCGATGAACCCTTTCCTGGCATAGGGGCTGATCACCAGGCCGGGAACGCGCAGACCGTAGCCGTTCTGATCGACGCGCAGCGGCGCCACGTGATCGTAGAAACCGCCCCAGTCATCCCACGACAGGAAAACCGCGGTGCTCTGCCAGGCCGGGCCCTGCATCAGGGCGTTGATCAGCCCGGTGACGTAGGACTGGCCGGCGCTGACCAGCGAGGGCGGGTGCTCGCTGAAGCGGGAGTTGGGACAGATCCAGGAGACCGCGGGCAGCGTGCCGTCGCGCGCCGCCTGGTAGAAGCGCTCGACGTCCTGGATGTTGCCCAGCTCGCCGTCCTGGCGCACGGTGGTGAAGAACGGCAGCGGATTCCAGATGCCCGGCGTCGCCGCCCGCTGCCGCCGTCGCGGCGTGCCCATGCCGCCGTCATCGGTGTCCGGCTGCGCCCCAGCGAAGACGTAGTAGGCCCAGCTGACGTGCTGCTTGTGCAGCAGGTAGGTGAGATCGGTCCAGGCGTAGTGGGGGGCGAGGCGCGTCAGCGGGGGAACGGCCGGGCGGCCGAAGCGGCGCCGGCGCCGCGGGCCGGCGTCGGGCGGCCGGCCCGGGTTCTGCAGCGCGTTGACGCAGCTCGCGGGGTCGTCGCTGCCGCATTTCGCCGACCACTCCGAGACCATGAACAGATGCTCGGGCAGGCTCCACGACGCGTTGGGCTCGAACATCCGGTCCTGGAGCACGAAACTCTTGGCATAAGCCCAGTAGTTCGGGATCTCGCGCTCGTCGTGATAGCCCATGACGTCGGTGCCGCGGCCGCCGCACGCGGGATCCAGGGGATCGGCGCACCCCTTCTTGCCTCTCTCGGCCTGGGCGATGAAGCCGTCCATCTTGCCGCCGTCGACGTCGGCCACCGCGGCCGATTCGCCGTGCGGCCCGCCGTGATTGAGATCGTGCGCATCGTGATAGGGCCGCACGCACTGACCGCTCGCCGGATCGGGCACGCACACCGCCGGCACGCCCCCTTGCATCGGAATGCCGTCGGCTCCTGGGAAGGTGCCGAAGTAGCTGTCGAAGGATCGGTTCTCCTGCATGATGACGACGACGTGCTGGATCAAGTGGATGCCGCCGCCAGCCGTCGCTGGCGCCGCTGCTGCGGCCGGCGCCGCGGGCGCGTCAGGCGTCGTGCTGACAGGGCGCGATGGCCCCGGGGCTCCCCCAGCCGCCGCATCGCGCGACGAGTGACTCGCCAGAGCCGCGGCCGCCGCCATTCCGGCGATCGCGATGACCGGTGCCAACCAACCTGGGCGCATGATGGCGCAATCCTAGCACCGCATCTCGCGGGCAGCGAGACATGCCACTTGCAATCGAACAACAACAAGGCGATGCGGCGGCGCCCCGCAGGCCGCGGGGCAGTGGGACGTTGCACCGCCCGCCGGTACTGCTGCGCTCAGAGCAGAATCGATAAGAAAGGAAGGCGCGAATGCTGGGAACGATCCTGGTGATCCTGCTCATCCTGTGGCTGCTCGGCTTCTCGCTGCACATCGGAGGGGGTCTCATTCACCTGCTGCTCGTCGTCCTCCTGGTCGTACTGCTCGTGAACCTGATCACCGGCCGACGCGTGGTGTGAGGCGGCGGCCACCGCCGCCGTCCGGAGCCGGGGCGCGGCGACCCCGCTCGGCCCGGCTCAGCTCGCTCCCTCAGGTCGGCCCTCCGCGGGCGCGGCGGCCGGCGCCGTCGGTGCTGCCGGCGCGGTCGGCGGCGCGGCGGCCGGGCCGGCCGAGCCAGCGCCACGCAGCACCTCTTCGAGCAGCGGCCGGGCGCCCTGCAGGGCGGTGCGTTGCATGTAGCGCTGGGCTCCCGGGAGCCCGCCGAGCTCCTCGCCGCCGCCGGCCCTCCCGGGGCCGCCGTGGAGCAGGGCCGGATGCACCGCGCCAGGTCCCCACGATTCGGCCGCCGTCGCAGCCGAGCCGACTGTGATGCGGCCGTTGTAGGAGGCGGCTTCGAGCAGCGCCTCGCGCACGAAGGCGGGGTCGTCGGAATAGACGCTGGAGACCAGCGAGCCGTCGCCCAGCGCCACCAGTGCGGCGGCCTCCGTGGCGGTGCCGCCGTAAGGCAGCAAAGTGGCGACCGGCCCGAAGACCTCCAGGCTGTGGACCGGGCCGCCGGCGCCGCCGCCACCATCATCGGCGCGCAGCAACACCGGGTTGACGAAGAAGCCGACCCCGGGGTCGCCGCCGTCGTGCCGCTCCACCCGCTCGCCGCTGCCCAGGACGAGGCGGGCGTGCCGGGCCAGCGCCGCGATCCCCTCGCGCACGCTGCGGCGCTGCGGGGCGCTGACCACCGGCCCCATGGTCACCCCGGAAGCGAAAGGATCGCCCACCCTGACCTCGCGCAGCCGAGCGACGAGCGCGCTTTCAGCCTCGCCAACCCGGCCCTGGGGAACCAGGATGCGGCGGGTGGCGGTGCACTTCTGGCCGCTCTTCTGGGTCATCTCCTGGACCACCTCGCGCACGAAGAGCTCCCAGGTCGGCGACCCCGGAGCGGCGTCCGGGCCCAGCACCGCGGCGTTGAGCGAGTCGGCCTCGACGTTGATGCGCACGCCCTTGTCGAGCACCCGCGGGTGGGTCCGCATCCGCCAGCCGGTGGCCGCCGAGCCGGTGAAGGCCAGCACGTCCTGCGCCTCGAGGTGGTCGAGCAGATCGCCCGCCGGTCCGGCGAGGAAGCTGAAGCTGCCGTCGGGCAGCACACCGCCGGCGGCGAACAGCTCGGCGATGCGGTAGGCGAGCAAGGCCGTCAGGGTGGCGGGTTTGACCAGCACCGGCATGCCCGCGAGATGGGCGCAGGCGAGCTTCTCGGCCAGCCCCCAGGCGGGGAAGTTATAGGCGTTGACCAGCACAGCGACACCGCGCAGCGGCGTCCACACGTGCTGGCCCCAGAGCGGCGTCTTCTTGCCCAGGACCACTCCCTCGCCGGCGGTCAGCACGACACCGTCGCCCAGGGTGGCGCCAAGGGTGCCGTAGAAGAACAGCGCGCCGATCGCCCCGTCGACGTCGAACTTGGCGTCGGCCAAGGTGTTGCCGCCGTTGCGCATGGCGATCCCGAGCAGCTCGTCGCGGTGCTCGCGCAGCAGAGCCGCCAGCCCCTTCAAGGTGCGTGCGCGGGCGGCAAAGCCCTGCGCGCGCAGCTTCCCGCCCGCCGCGCGGGCATGGGCCAGCGCCGCTCCCATGTCGACGCCGCGCGTCGAGGCGGTGGCCACCACCTCCTCGGTCGCCGGGTTGAGCAGCGCCTCGCCCGCGCCCTGTCCGTCGACCCAGCCCCCCCGGACGAAGCTGCGGATGCGGATCGGCTCGCCCACCCCGCCCGCGCCGCCGCCGCTTCCTCCGCTGGTGCCACCGGCTGCTCCGCTCCCCGTCATCGCTCGACCTCCGCCTCTCTTTGGATCTCCAGGGGTGCGCGCGGGCCGCGACGCCCCCTCAAGCCCAATTGGGCCCGCCGGCAGTGTATCTGATCGGGCGGCCGGGTCCGCCGAGATCTCCGCCCTCTGGCGCGAGCTCGACCGCCGCGGCAGGAGTTAACGATCGATCTCGAGCCATTCCTCACGCTTCTGGCCGTTCATGCCGAGCTCGTCCAAGCGCCTGCCCTGGCGGAGCCCGTCGCCCGATACGTCGGCAGTTGCAAGAAAGTGCCGACGCTTTGGTCAAATCGTGCAGCTGGTGGGGGTATGAGGGCTACAGCAGGCCGGCCCGCATGGCCTTGTGGACGGCCGCGGACTTGGTGTGCACCTGCAGCTTCTCGTAGACGCTGCGGATGTAGTTGCGCACCGTGTTGATGCTGATCCCGAGCTGTTCGCCGACGGCCTGGTAGCTGCAGCCGCCAGCCAGCAGGCGGAGCAGCTGGACCTCCTGCGGAGTGAGCGCTTCGTCGAGCGCCAGCGGCGCGCCGGTGCGCTGGAACAGCCGCACCACCTTGCGCGCGATCTCCGGCGACATCGGGGCGCCCCCCTCGAGCGCCTCGCGCATCGCTTCGAGCAGGCGCGCTGGCGGAGTGCGTTTGAGGAGATAGCCGGTTGCGCCGTTGCACAGCGACTCGAAAATCTTGTCCTCGTTGTCAAAGGCGGTGAGCATGAGGATCGCCGCCTCGCCCCAGCGCTCGCGCAGCGAGCCGACGCCCTGCGAACCGGGCACTCCCGGAAGCTGGATATCGAGCAGGACCACGTCGGGCGGCTCGCCCACCCGGGTGGCGTGGAGCTGCTCGAGCGACCCGAAGACCGCGGTGCACCGGTAACCGGGAGTGCCGTCGATGAGCTGGCGCAGCCCTTCGCGGGTGATGCGGTCGTCTTCCACGATGAGCACGCGAATCGTTGCAGTCGGGTTCATGGACGAACCCTAGCGCAGCCACGGCGAGAGCGCTAGACATGATCATGCGTCTCGCTGCGCCGCCGGGCTCGCGCGGCCTGCGTCTACCTTATGATCCGGCCATGAGCGCTCCGCTGGTCTGGAAGACCCATCCCTGGCACGGCGTGGCAATCGGCTCCGCGGCCCCGGCGGTGGTGACCGCCTACGTCGAGATCGTCCCCTCCGATGCCGTCAAGTACGAGATGGACAAGACCACCGGCCATCTCAGGGTCGACCGCCCGCAGAAGTTCTCGAGCGTCTGCCCGACGCTCTACGGCTTCATCCCGCAGACCCTTTCCGGCGAGCGCGCCGCCGAGCTCTCGCGGCGGCGCACCGGCCGCGAAGGGCTGAGCGGCGACGACGATCCGCTCGACATCTGTGTCTTTTCGGAGAAGTCGTTCTCGCATGGCGACTTCCTGCTCGAGGCCCGGCCGATCGGCGGCCTGCGCGTGATCGATCAGGGCCAGGCGGACGACAAGATCGTCGCCGTCCTCGCGGGTGACATCACCTTCGGGGAAATCGACGACGTCGCCGGGCTGCCGCGCCCGCTGCTCGACCGGCTCGAGCACTACTTCCTCACCTACAAGCTCTCGCCAGGCTCGCCGGCGGACAAGCAAGAGATCGAGATTGCCCAGATCTTCGGCCGCGACGAGGCGCACGAGGTCATCAGGCTCAGCCAAGCCGACTACCAGGCGGGCTTCGCCGAGCTGCGCCGCGACCTTCTCGATGCCTTGCGCGACACGTTCGGGCCCTGAGCCCCCTCCGGCCTGACTCGTCCGGGGAGGAGAAGGGACGGCTGATGAGCGGGCCGCGCCCTGAGCAGGGCCTCTCTCACTGCACCAGTTCGTTTGAGCCGGCGAGGAAGATCTGCGGGGGGCTGGATCGCGGTGAGTGAGGCCCTGCTCAGGGCGCTCCGGCGGCAAGGGACGTCCACCTTCGCCAGATGAGCAGGACTCCTCCCAGTCCCGCTGGGGTTGCACGGTTGATGGAGAACTGTCGGCAGTAAGTGAGACCCGGGTACGGTACGATGACGCGATGAGCCTGATCGACGATCTGCGGCGCGTCCCCGTCTTGGCCGGCCTGAGCGAAGAGCAGCTCGGCTGGCTGGCCGCCAATCTCCGCGAGGTGCGCCTGGCGCCTGGCGAGGCGGCGGTCGAGGAGGGAGCGCCGGCCGACCGGATGATGGTCGTGCTCGACGGCGAGATCCAGCTGGCGCGGGAGAAGGGAACCGCTGACGGACGCCTCGGAGTGATCAAGACGGGCGACGTGAGCGGCATGCTTCCCTTCTCGCGCATGACCCATTTCACGGTCAGCGCTCGCGCCGTGGTCCCCTCGCGCGTCGGCTTCGTTGAGGCAACCCTGTTCCCGGAGATGCTGCGGCGTATCCCGGAGCTCGAACCGCGGCTGGTCGGGCTGCTCACCGACCGGGTGCGGGAGTCGACGCGGCAGGATCAGCAGCGCGAGAAGCTGATGGCGCTGGGAAAGCTATCGGCCGGCCTGGCGCACGAGCTCAACAACCCGGCGGCCGCGGTGCAACGAGCCGCCAGCGAGCTCGGCGAGCGGCTGGAGGCTCTGCGCCAGGCAGCGGTGGCGCTGGCCGGCTGCAGCCTGCAGCACGACGCCTTGAGTGCCGCCCTCGAGCTGCGGCAGGCCGCCGCCAGTCGCCAGGCGCAAGGCCCCGAGCCGGTCGATCCCGTGCTGCAGAGCGATCGCGAAAGTGCTCTCGAGGAATGGCTCGAGGCCCACCGCGTCGAGCGCGCCTGGATCGTCGCCGGCACTCTCGCCTCCTATGGGATCGTCCCCGCCGATCTAGAGCCGCTGGCCGCCCGGCTTCCCGGCGACGGAGTCGCCTGCCTCCTAGTCTGGCTCGAGGCAGGCCTCGCCGCCGACGCGCTGCTCGGCGAGCTGCGGGCGGCGGCGCGCCGGATCTCCGAGCTGGTGACCGCGGTCAAGGCCTACTCGCACATGGACGAGGGCCAGGGCCGCACCGAGATCGACGTGCACCGCGAGCTCGACAGCGCGCTCACCATGCTGGCGCACAAGGCCCGCGCCAAGGGGGTCGCGGTCGAGCGCCTCTACACCCCGCAGCTGCCGCGCATCGAGGCCTTCGCCGGGGAGCTCAACCAGGTCTGGACCAACCTGCTCGACAATGCCTTCGATGCGGTCGAGCAGGAAGGCCGGGTCGCGATTCGCACCGCCCGCGAGAACGACCGCCTGCTGGTCGAGATCCGCGACGACGGACCGGGCGTCCCGCCGGAGATCCAGGCGCGCATCTGGGAGCCCTTCTTCACCACCAAGGCGGTCGGCGAGGGGACCGGCCTCGGCCTCGACATCGCCCTGCGCATCGTGGTCCGCCGCCACGGCGGCACCCTCACTATGAGCTCGGTCCCCGGCGACACCCGCTTCGTGGTGCGCCTCCCGCTCGCCGCCGGAGGATGACGTGGTCCGCGCGAGCTGTTCTTGGAGCACCTGGAGATGATCGAGAAGGCGACCGAGCTCGCCTGCCGGCGGCACTGCCTGTCGCAGTACTCTCTGTCGGATATTTCGTTCCTGACTAAATCGAGCGTCCCTCTCCCGCCGCCGGCCGCCCACTTCCCTTGTAGGGGTTCACCGGCAGTGGCTGTGGTAGCCCCTGACCACCGACCCCGGAAAGGGACCGTATCTCTATGTCTCTGCATGATTTACTCCGCCACCTGCGAGTGCTGTTCTCGCATCTTGCGGGCTGGAGTTCCGCCGCACAGCCCGACTCTGGCGGCGCAATGGACCCTGACGGCTAGACCTCCCTCGAGCTTCAGCCGTTTCCTGGCGCCGGTGCCGTGCCGGCGCCTCTTTTTTCGTCCGTGGGTGTCACATAAATCAGTTCAGCGGTAACTGTACAAGTGATGGCTTCATCGTCCGGAGGGTAGGGAATGCCCGAGCAGTGGCATCTGACGGAGGAGCTGTTTCGCCGCTTCCTGGAGCGCACGACGACCAGCCACGAGGGTAAGAAGATCCTGCGCCACCTCTTGCACCGGTGCGACCGCTGCGCCGTCCTTGCAAGACGCGTCGCGCTCGAGGCGCACATCTTCCCCGAGCGCCAGAAGATCGATCTAGATCAACTTGCGCATGCATTCAAAGACGCGATCGACTTCGGAACCAGCGCGGCCCGGCGCATCGCCCTGGAGAGGCTCGAGGGATGGGGACTCTGGTCCTACCTGGAACCGTTCTCCCCGGAAGAGCGAGCCTCGCTCGTGCGCTCGGATGCCGGCCTGCAGACTTGGGGTTTGCACCAGCGGTTGCTCGAAGCCAGCCAGGGATACATCAGGTCGGACCCCGCCGAGGCAGTCGACATCCTGCAGTTGGCGGTCGAAGTCGCCGGCCGAATCGATCCCGAGACGGTCGCCGGCCAGGAAAGAAAGCAAGACCTCCTTGCAGAAGCCCTCGCCTCGCTCGCCAACGCGCAACGGATCGCTTCCGATTTCGAGGGCGCTCGAGCCTCGCTCAACGATGCGTGGCTGCACTATGGCGAAGGGACGGGCGATCCGCTGACCAAGGCCCACATCATCAACCTGGAGGCAAACTGGCTCCGGGATATGGGCGAGTTCGAGACGGCCGAAGCCGCGCTTCAAGAAGCCCTGGCGATCTACAAGAAGATCGACGATCCGCACCAGCAAGGGCGCATCCTGCTCAAGATGGGGGCAGCGATCGGTTACGTCGATCCTCCGAAGTGCATTGCTCTCACGCGGGAAGCCCTGCGCCTCATCGACCGCGCGGTCGAGCCGCGGCTCGAGCTCTGCGCCCAGCACAACCTTGCCTGGTTCTTCGCCCAGGCTGGCGAGGGACAGCTCGCGCTCGACGTTCTGGATCGCGCCCGTCCGCTCTATCGCCAGTTCCCCGACCGCTATACCCAGCTTAGGCTTCACTGGCTGGAAGGAAAAATCGCCCGCAACCTGGGCCAGCTTGGAAGCGCACTCCACATCTTCCGCCTGCTCTGGGAACAGTTCCGTGCCCGCGATCTTCACCATGAGACCCTGCTGGTCTCGATCGATCTTGCCGAAACCTACGTGGCGCGCGGCGCCTTTGAACCTGCCGAAAAACTCGTGAGAGAAGTCTACCCGATCATGGCATCGTGGAAGCTGCACCGCCACGCTCTGGCTGCCTGGCTCGTGCTGCAAGAAGCGCTGGAGCTGCGCCAGATCGATGGTGTCTTCGATCGCCTGCAACTCTATTACCGGCGTTACTGGAACAAGGCGGTCGAGTTCGGCGATCGCCAAGAATCTGGTCAGTGATCGCGGAAGAGGTCGCCATATTTGAGCGGTTCGCCGTGCTCCCAGGGGCGGTAGCTGTTGCAGAAGTCGATGCGTTCGCCGAGCGGCGGATGGCTCGACCGCCAGAGCTTGTAGAGCAGGCTTGGCCGCGGGTAGCCGAGGTTCTCGTGCTGCAGCGCGACGAAAGCGGTCGCGGCGGCATGATTGTCGCGGGTCAGCTCGAGGCCGAAGCGGTCCGCCTCGTGCTCGAGGTGGCGCGAGAAGGCGAGCGCGAGCGGAGCGAAGAGCAGGAAGAACACCCCGAAGAACAGCGACAGCAGCGGCAGCGATGCCACGTCGGCAAGCTCGCCGAAGCCGAAGCGGGCACGCCAGCGGGCGATGAGGCCGCCGGCGGTGCGGTGGATGACATAGAGCCCCAGCAAGATGAGCGCCGCGGCGAAGACGATTCCCTGCAGCGTGTGGCCGAGCACGTAGTGCCCCATCTCGTGCCCCATTACGAAGAGCAGCGGCGAGCGGTCGAGCTTGGCGATGATGGTGTCCCAGAGCACGATGCGCTTGGTGTCGCCCAGCCCGCTCACATAGGCGTTGACCTCCTTGGTGTCGACGCTCTTGCGCACCTCGAAGACCCGGCTGCCCTCGATCCCCGCGCGACTGGCAAGGGCCAGGATCTGCGACTCGAGCTGCTTGTCCTTCATCGGGCCGAAGTCATTGAACAGCGGCTCGATCCAGATCGGGCTGACCAGCAGCAGGAAGACCAGGAACGGCACCGCGGCCAGCCCCGTGTAAAGCCACCAGCGGCGCGGGCTCTTGGCGAGCAGCAGGTACGGCACCCAGAGGAAGATCACGCCGCCGACGAGACCGACCGCGAGTCCCTTGAGCGAGTCGGAAAACCATTTGGCGAAGGTCTGGTTCGAGAGCCCATAGTCGTGCTGGCGCACGAACCCCGCATAGTAGGCGAGCGGCCAGTCGAGCAAGTAGCTCACGAGGCTCCAGAAAACGAAGTAGAGCGCCACGACAAAGAACCACTTCCGGCCCAGGCGCTGCGCCCAGCCGCGCAGCCGGGCCGAGAACCCGGTGAATAGAAAGAGCGCCGGCACGGCGACGCCCCAGAGGACGTCGACCACCCACAGCACGTTGCCGGAACGGTGGTAGCGCGTCGCCTTCTCGTCCGGCTCGGGCACCGCGACCGGCGCGCTCGCCCTGCCGGCAGCCTGCGCGTCGGTGCTGCCGGCGGCTGGCGCCGGGCCGGCGGCGGCAAGCGGCCCCGCCGACAGCACCACCGCCTGAGCCGGCGGCGGAGCCAGGGCCCAGCTGGCCGGCAGGAGGACGACAGACTGGATGCAGGCAAGCCTCGTCAGGCGTTCCATGGCGGGGGCCTCCTCTCTCCCTCTCTAGCGGTCTCTGCCAACTCTACCCGTCTCTTCTCGTTCCTTGTCGTCCCTTCCTCCCCTTCCTCCCTCCTCGCCTTTCCTGCGCTCGCACCTTCATCCTACCCTCTCGCCCGGGCGCCGCCTCGCACCGGCCGAAAGCGCGGGTTCAGGAGCGGCGGCGCGCACCCGGTCGGAACGAGCTCAGGGAGCGGCAACCACCGACAGATCCGAGAATGCCCACGACCAGAGAGGGAAGGAAGCGTGACCGAGTCGATCGCGCCCCAGGCCCAGTGCCGCTGGCGCGGCACTTCCGGGAGCCAACGGCGTGCTCAGCCGCACCAGCGACGCTGCCGGCCCCGCCACCACCAGGCTCGCCACGGAGTCGCGTCGCTCGTAGCGCAGCCGCATGTGGACCCAGCGTTCGCCGCCGAGCGTCCAAGCCGTTTCGGAAGCGCCCTGTCGAGTCACGAGCAGCACGGCGCAGGCGCGGCTCGCCGCGCCGTCCCGGCCTCTCGTCGAGCCGCCGCCGCGCTCGTCCGGGCCACGCAGGGAGACCCGCGCCAGCTCCGAGCGATTCCCGTCTTGCAGCGTCACCACGTCGTAGACCGCGTTGCTCTCCAGGTCGCCGGAGCGCAGGTCGAAGGCGACGTCCAACGACCCGGCGGCGGCGCTCGCAGCCGGCAGCGAGAAGGTGCGAAACGAGCGCCCCGGGCTCGGCTCGAAGAAGGCGCCGGGAAGGAGGCGCAGCAGCTCGCCCCCAGGCATCGATCTCTCCTGGCTCCGCCTTTGGCCCCGCCAGCCCTCTCGGATCTGCCGGCCCTCTAGGCCCTGCCCGGCGTCCTGGTCCCGCCGCCCCTCCCGCCCTTGCCACCGCTCGAGTCCCTCCCACCCCTCCAGCCCCGCGACCTGCCGGCGCAGGGCGGCCGCGGCCGGGTAGCCGCTGCCGGCCAGCTGGTCGAGCAGGCGCCGCGCCTGGCGCGGCTCTCCCGCCTCCCAGCTCTCGAGCATCGCCAGGTAGCGGTAGGCGTCGGCCAGACCGGTGTGCTCGGCGCGCTCGCTCGCGAGCGCCGATCGCGGCCCTTCCGATGGCGCTTCGGGGCGGGCGAAGCGGTGCCGAGGGTCGTTCCACTGCTCGGCGATCTCCTGCCAGGCCGCCCGCTCGCCGGCCTCGGGGTGCGGACCCAGGGCCAGACGCCCTTGGAGGACGAGCGCGATGCCGGCGACCGCCAGCAGCCCGGTCCGCAGCACGAGCGGGCCGCGCAGCCGCAACAGCAGACAACAGGTGCCTGCCAGCAACGTCCCCATCAGGGTCAGGGTGAGCGCGACGCCCAGCGATCGCCGGACGCCGGGAAGACCGGCGAAGTAGTTGTGCAGGCGGCCGCCGAGGGCCGACCGCAGCGCTCGCGCCCGGGCCTCGGCCGGGTCGTCCACGACCCCGCTCGCCCACCCCTCCGCCCCTCCCGACGAGGGGACGCCGCGCACCACCAGCGACAGGTCCTGGACCTGGCGCCAATAGAGATTGGCGACGAAGCATCCCCAGCCGCAGAGCGCGGCAAGTGCCACGATGAGCGCCCGCCGCCCCAGCCTCGAGCTCGGCGGGGCAGGCTGGATCGGCGAGACGGCTCGCCCCGCCGCGGCGAGATTGGCGAGGCCAATGGCGAGCAGCGGCACGCAGGAGGTCATCCGGCGGGCTCCAAATGAATGACCGCCCCACCAGTCGCGCACCGCGGCGCTGAGGTAGACCTCCACCGCCAGCACCGCGAGCGCCGCGATCCGCCAGTGCGGCGACAGCCGGCAGCGCCAGGGCAGCAGCAGCCCGGCCGCCGCCAGCGCAAAGAGCGGCGACCAGGTGAGCAGCCCGGAGTGGCCGGAAAGCAGGAAGTCGGCCAGGCGCGGCGCGGTCCAGCGCATGTACCCCTCGCCCTGCGGCACGGTCAGCCAGGAACCATACTCGAGGTGCCAGGCGTGAAGCTGCAGCGAGGCCACCACCGCGCCGCCAGCCGCCACCGCGGCCAGCAGCAGGGCCAGCCTCGGCAGGGCGCGGCGGCCGACGACGAGGAGGGGAGCCAGCGGCACCCAGAGGAGCAGCGCGAAGACCGCATCCTGCCAGCGCACCAGGAAGACCAGGCCGAGGGCCACCCCGGCCAGGAGCGCGCAGCCGACTGCCGCGCCGGGGTGGCGGCCAGCGCTTCGGTCCCAGGCGCACACCTCGCGCTCCAGCCAGAGCAAACACGCCACGAACAGGCAGGTGGCCAGAGCGCTTGGCAGGTGGGCCATGGTGTAGACCGCCGGTCCATAGACCGCCAGCGGCGTGGCGGCCAGCAGCGCCACCGTGGCCAGCAGCGCCAGGCGGGGGTCGCTCCCCGTGCTCTCCAGCAGGCGGACCAGGAAGCAAGCGATCCCCGCCAGGAAGGCGAGCGACAGCAGGTGGAGCGCGGCGAGCTGCGCCCGGCTCCAGCGCCGGACCACGGCTGGCGGCGCCGCCGCCGGGCGCAACGGCAGGGCAGCGACGTAGGCCGGCAGCCAGAGCGCCGCCGGGCCGATGCTGAAGGTGTTCTTGAGGCTGCCGGAGGGGACGGTCGCGGTGAGAAAGGTCTGCAGGTCGCGCGGCGTCAGCTGGGAGTGCAGCGCATCGTTGCGCAGGTCGAGGTCGCCGTCCTCCACCAGCGACGAGGCCTGCAGTAGGTAGTAGGTGTCGTCCCAGCCGGTCCGTGTGCGGACCTCGCCGAACCCCCAGGAAAACGCGAAGACCAGGGCGGTAACCTTCAGCGGGGCGCGCCACGCTTGGAGCGCGGGACAGCGGTCCAGGACCGACACGGCCGATCCTAGCCTACCGGCTCCTCTTCATCGCTCTCGCCCGGTGGTCGATCCTGTAGGAGCCGCCGGCCGCCGGGCCGAGCTCCCGGCGCACTCGCTGTCTAGCTTTGGCCCGTGGGTCAGAATACCAGCCGCAAGCCCACTTCGTAGCGCCGCGGCTGCTGGAAGTCGGTGGCGGCGCCGAGCGGCACCTGGTCGGCGCTGGTGTCCCCCCCGCAACCGCCGGCGAACTGGCAGACCGCGGTCGGCCGCTGGCTCGAGAGAACGTTCTCGATGGTGCCGATCAGCTCTGCGCTGAGCGGTCCCAGGCGGAACGCCTTGCGCAGCTCGAGCTCCAGGGTGTAGCTGCTGTTCGCGCGCCGGCTGCCGCGCGGCTCCAGGAACTGGGTGCCATAGAGCGGCGGGTCGAGGTTCTGCAGCACGCTGTAGGAGAAGGGCGACTCGTAGAGGGCGTTGAAGCCGGCCGAGAATCCGAGCGGCAGCTTGACGAAGCCCTTGACCTTCAACCGGTGCCGGCGGTCATCGCTCAAGAAGCCATAGGTATTGACGAAGTGGACCGGGAAGACGTCGAAGTCGGGACCCGAACCCTGGGTGTACTCGACGCTGCCGCGTGACAGCGAGTAGGCGTAGGAAGCGACCAGGTAGAGGCGGTCGGCGGCGCGGGTCTCGAAGCGCAGCAGCAGCCCGTGATAGTCGCGCCGGGCGGCCGCCGGGTTGGTCATCACCAGGTAGGGGCAGTGCACCAGCCCGGGGTCCGCCGTCGGCGTGGGGACGTTCTCGCTGCAGGTGTCCTCCAGGATGTGGCGCGTCTTCTTGTAGACGTAGGTGAGCTCGATCGAGCTGCGAGAAGCGAGCTGGCGCTGCAGCCCGAGCGTGAGCTCGTCGGCCGCGGCCGGCTGCAGCCGGGGGTCGACCCGGTTGGGCATGCTGCTCAGCACGTCGAAGAAGGCGTAGCCTGCCGGGTCGCGGTGCAGCGGGTCGGCGATGACCGCTCCGCCGTGGGCGGTGGCATAGCCCCGGCACAGCGCCGCGACCTGCGCCGGATCGGCGACGCCAGGCGCGACGACGTCCGAGCACGAGACATAGCGGGTGGTCGGCGCCAGGCTCAGCCGCGCATAGAAGGGCAGCGAGAGCGCGCTCGGGTGCATGAACCGCCCGTAGCTGCCGCGCAGCAGGGTGTGGGCGTCGCCGAGCAGATCCCAGGCGAAGCCGAACCGCGGCTGCAGCGCGCTGAGGTTGGCGACGGCGTTGCCGGCCTCGTTGTGGTAGCCGACCGCGTCGTAGCGCAGGCCGAGCTTCACCGTCAGCGACGGCAGCAGGCGCCAGCCGTCCTGGAGGTAGGCGGCGGCGAGGTCGCCGGTGTAGCTCTTCGCCGGCAGCACCGGCGTCACGCTGAACAGGAAGGGGCCGCCCTGGCTCGAGTCGTCGACATAGGAGGCGCCGCCGACCGTGTTGTTGAGGGCATCGAGCGCCAGGCGGCCGTAGGAGAATCCAGCCTTGAACTCGTGCCCGCCGCCGCCCCAGCCCCCGCCGTCCGGCGCGGCCGGGCCGGCGGCGAACCAGGTCAAGCTGGTCTGCCCCTCGGCGCGCTCGCGGGTCGAGGACTGGACGTTGGCGGCGTTGACCGAGCTGATCTGGGTCGCCTGGTCGAAGACCCCCGGCGTCGCCAGGTCGCCGCTCGCCGGCGCATCGAAGATCCGGCGCCGGTTGACTCCCGCCTGCAGCTCCCAGAGCAGGTTGCTGCCCAGGGTGGCCGACAGCTCCCCCTGGGAGATGACCGAGCTCTGCCTCTCGGTCGCCGCCGCCGCCGGCTCGACGAACTGGCTGGCGTTGAAGTTGGTGTTGGTGAACGGCGTCGAGGAAGCCTTGAAGACCGCCCGCCATTGCGGGTCGATCTGCCAGCTCAGCTTGCCGAGGTAGTCCTCGCCGCGCAGGGTGTTGGCGGTCGGCGACAGGAACGGCGTCGTCGCCTGCTCTTGATACTCCGCCGAGGTGAAGAACCAGAGGCGGTCGAGCAGGACCGGACCGCCCAGGGTCGCGGCCGGCAGGATGAAGGTACTCTTGTCCCGGCTGGGGTCGAAGTGCGGCCCCTTCTCGCTCAGGGCGCTGGTCCGGTAGCGGGTGTCGAAGGTGCCGGAGAAGGAGTTGCCTCCCGACTTGGTGATGAGGTTGACGACGCCGCCGGTGGCGCGGCCATATTCCGCCTCGAAGCCGGCGGTGAAGAACGAGATCTCCTGGATGGCGTCGAAGTTGAAGTTGGTTCCCAGGGTGGCGGTGAAGGGATCGGTCGTGTCGAGGCCGTCGATCAGGTAGACGTTCTCGCCGACCGTCGAGCCGAAGACGTGGGGGTCGGAGTTGAGCTCGGAGAAGCCGACTCCCGCCGCCGAGCCGATCACCGACTGGTAGAGGCGGTCGTCGGCGCCGATCGAAGAGCGGTCCATGAACTCGGCGGTGAAGACCTGCCCGGTCGCCACCTGCAGCGGATCGAGCACCGGCGGCTCGGCGGTGACCGTCAGCTGCTCGGCCAGCTCGCCCGCTTCGAGCCGCGGAAAGACCGCGGTCGTGCGGTCGAGGAAAACGCGCACCTTGGCCAGCTCGATGCTCCGGAACCCGGAAAGCTCGGCCTTGACCCGGTAGAGGCCCGGATCGAGGCTGGGAAAGAGGAAACTGCCGTCGGCGCCCGTGCGGGTGCTGCGCGCGCCGCCGATCAGCGCCGGCGAGGAGGCGGTGACGGTGACCCCCGGCAGCGCCTCGCCCGCCGGGTCCTTGACCGTCCCGATCAGCTTGCCGCTCGAGGAGGCGCGCGCCTCCTGGCCGAGCAGCGCGCCGAGTGCGGCCAGCGCCAGCGCCAGGCGATCGACTCTCATCGCAAATCCCCCCACTGAGGCGCGCTGCGTGCGCGCCCGGGTCTGATTCCTCGATTCTATGGGCTTGCCCCGCCGCCGGCGTAAGCGGGAAGAGCGAGCTCGCGAATGAAAACCTCGCGCCCGACAGAACTTGCGCAACCGGACGCCCAGGGAATACCCATCGTCGAGTGCCGGGTTGCGAGCCTTCATGGCGGCCTGGACGGCGAGCAGAGAGCGGACCGTGGCCCACGCCGGCACCGGCCGGCCATGAGACCCGCCTTCTACCTGCGCGCCTTGGTGCGCGAGTCACGCCGCGCCCGCGGCCGCCTGACCTTCTTCGTCGCCTGCCTCGCCGTCGGCGTCACCGCGGTGGTGGCGGTGGCGGGCATCTCCGCCAGCCTCGACGAGGGCATCCGGATGGAAGCGCGCCAGCTGCTCGGCGCCGATCTCGCGGTGCGCGGCAGCCGGCCGCTCCCCCCCGACTTCGACTTCGGCGTAGCCGGGCTGCCGCTGCGCACGACCCAGGTCAAAGAGACCGTTACCGTGGTCTCGGCGCCTCCCGACGCCCAGGGGCGGCCCGGACGGAGCCAGCTGGTCGAGCTCAAGGCGGTCGCCGGCGAGTACCCCTTCTACGGCAAGCTCGTGCTGCGTCCGGCGCGGCCGCTCGCCGCCTTGCTCGACGCCGAATCGGCGGTAGTGGCGGTGGAGCTGCTCTCTCGCCTGCACCTCCGGATCGGCGACGCGCTGCGCATCGGCGGGCAGAGCTTCCGCATCGCCGGCGTGGTCCTCTCCGAGCCCGACCGCATCAGCGTCTCGCTCACTCTCGGGCCCCGGGTCTTCGTTGCCGCGGCAGGCCTCGCCCGCACCACGCTCGAGGGCCTCGGAAGCCGCTTCACCTACCGCACCCTGATCCAGGTTCCGGCGGGCACCTCGGGCGCGGCGCTGCAGGCCGCGGCCGAGCGGCTCAAGGAGCACCTGCCCAGCCCGACCATGTTCTTCCGCGTCGAAAGCTACCGCGACGCCCAGCCCGCGCTGCGCGACAACCTGGCCCGCATCGAGCGCTTCCTCGGCCTGGTCGCGCTGCTCTCCTTGTTCGTCGGCGGCATCGGCGTGGCGCAGAGCGTGCGTGCCTGGATCAGCGGCCGGCTCGATGCGATCGCCGTGCTCAAGTGTCTCGGGATGCGGCCGCGCGAGCTCTTCCTGCTCTACTTGGGTCAGGCCGCCCTGCTCGGCGTGGCCGGGAGCCTGGTCGGAATCGCCGCCGGCAGCGGCCTGCAGGCCTTGCTGCCGCGGCTCTTCCCCGAGCTGATCCCGGCCGAGCTGCTGCGCGCCTGGCAGCCGGCTGCCCTGCTGCGCGGCCTTGGTCTCGGCGTGGGGGTGGCGATTCTCTTCAGTCTGCCGCCGCTCTCGGCGGTGCTGCGGGTGCCGCCGGTGCGGGTGCTCCGCCGCGAGGCCGAGCCGCTGCCGATCCACCGCTGGACGGCCGCCGCTACGCTGGCGGCGCTCGCCGCCGGCATCTTCGGCTTTGCCACCCTGCAGTCGCGTTCCTGGCTGCTCGGGGCCCAGTTCACCGGCGGCGTGGCCTTCGCCGCCGCGGCGCTCAGCCTGGGCGCGCTCGCCATCACCCGTGCCGTGCGCCGTCTGCCGCGCCGCTTCGCCCGCCTGCCGCTGCGCCACGGCCTCGCCGCGCTGGCGCGGCCCGGCGCCGCGACGCTGTCGGCGATCGTCGCTCTCGGCCTCGGAGTGCTGGTGGTCCTCGCCATGTCGCTGGTCGAGCGCCGTCTGTCGCGCCAGTTCACCCGCGAGCTGCCGGCCGACGCTCCCAACGTCTTTCTGATCGATATCCAGCCCGATCAGTGGCCGGGAGTCCGGCAGCTGCTCGCACGCGCCAGGGCGCGGCGCATCGAGTCGGTGCCGGTCATCACCGCCCGCCTGGTGGCCATCGACGGCGTCGGCGCCGAGCAGCTGGTTCAGCGGCAGCGCAGCGCGCGCCGCACCGGAGACGGCCGCGGCGGCCACCGCTGGGTGCTGACCCGCGAGCAGCGGCTGACCTCGCTCGCCGCCCTGCCGGCCGACAACGAGATCGTCGCCGGCAGGCTGTGGAGCGATCCCGGGCGCGCCGAAGCGAGCGTCGAGAAGTCCTTTGCCGACGACCTCGGCGTGCGGCTGGGTTCGGTCCTGCGCTGGGACATCGAAGGAGTTCCCTTTGACTTGACGGTGACCAGCATCCGCACCGTCAACTGGCGCTCGTTCGGCATCAACTTCTCGGTGGTGGTCAAGCCGGGGGTGCTCGATCAGGCGCCCCAGCAGCGGTTCGCGGCGGCGCGCATCGCCCCCGGCGGCGAGCAGCGCTTGCAGGACCTGCTCGCGGCGAGCTACCCCAACATCACCCTGCTGCGCATCCGCGACGTGCTCGAGCGAGTGCTCACCGTCCTCAACCGGATCGCGGTCGGCGTCAGGTTCCTCGGCGCTTTCACGGTGCTGGCCGGCATCGCAATCCTGGCCGGGGCCGTCGCCGCCGGCTCGGTGCGGCGCGGCCGCGAGGTCGCCCTGCTCAAGACGCTCGGCCTCACCCGCCGCGGTGTTGCATCCAGCTTCGCGGTCGAGTACGCGCTGGTCGGCCTGGTCGCCGGCGCGATCGGCGCCGCCGCCGGCGCGCTGCTGGCCTGGGGCGTCATCACGCGCGGCTTCAACCTCGCGCCCGAGCTCGAGCCGCTGCCGGTCGGGGCCGCCGTCGTGGCGAGCGTCTTCCTCACCGTCATCGCCGGCCTCGCCGCCAGCCTCCGCGCCCTCGAGCGCCGCCCGATCGAAGTCCTGCGCAACGAATAGCCGCACCGCGTCACTAACCACGCGATCTGGTCTGGAGTCAAACACGACTACTCCACTCTCGAGATCGTGAAGCGGCCTAGCTTAGTGCGTATCCTGAAGCGTCACCGTGCCCGTCGAGCCCGCAGCCGTGGTCGCCGTTGCCGCGAACACGCGGCCGTCCGAGGCCGACGCGCGGAGCGTCCAGGTGCCCGGTGGCAGCGAGCGCACCACCGCGTGACCGTGCTCGAGGCTCCAGGTCGACCGTAGGCTTCCGAACAGCGGAACAAGGAAGGGCACGCCGGAGGCATCGATCAAGGTCAGCGTGGCGAGGGCGTCAGAGTCGGCAAGATCCGGCGCCATGACGTCGAGTTGCGCGTACGGCAGAAGGGTCACGGGAACGGGCGGTCCAGGCACCGTCACGGAAAGTCGTGCGACCGCGCTCCCCGTCGACGCCACCAGAGCCTGCCACGATCCCGGGGGAACGGAACTGAACCGCACGCGGCCGGAGTCCAAGGAGAGCGCGCTATCGCAGTACACCCAATTGCCGTTCGTATCGAGCACGGCGATCCGCACATTGAATGGCGCGGCGCCGGGTCCGGCGACATCGAGCGCGAGGCCCGCCGAGGTCTCGAGCCGGAAGACCACGTCGGTCAGGTCGTCAGCGCCCACTTGAGCACTTTGCCGGCTCGCCGCGTAGCCTTCTTTGCGCGCTTCGAGGCCATAGGTCCCGCTGCCGACCTCCGCGAAGCGGAAGGCACCGTGCGAGTCGGTCGTGGCACCTAGAGGCTCCGCCCAGGACGTCCGTGGAGCATTGTCCCTGCCGGCGATCGGGCGCAGCTCGACGCTCGCACCCTCGAGCGGCGAACCGTCCGTCGCGCCTACAACGACACCGCTCACTGCGGCGGCTGTGAGCTCGATCTGGATCTCACGATCTCCGTCCAGGTCGAACGTGTCGCGCTTCTCCGCGCCCGTCGAGGAACTGACCACGCGCAGCGCATAGTGGCCACGGGTCAGCCCTGCGATGCGGAATTGCCCCTCGAGATCCGTGCGCGCCTCGCCGCTCGCGGATCGATCCATGCCTTCAACCCAAACGCCGGCATCGGCCAACGGCTTGCCGCCGCGCCGAACGACGCCGCTCAGGACCAGGCCGCTTGTGAAGTCGAGGTCGAGCACGTTGTCGCTCCCGCCTTCGACATGGGCCTTCCCCTCGCCATGACGGCCCTCGACTTCGGCGCTCACCGCCCAATCGCCGGGCGAGAGTCCGTCGATCTGGTAGTGACCGGTTGCCTCGGCCTGTCCCGAAGCCCAATCGCCGGTGAGTCCGAGGCGATGCGCCTGGATGGTCAGACCACCCAGGAGCCCAAAGGCCAGGCCGCGCAGCGCACCGTGCAGCGTGGCACCCGGCTGCAAACGTACTTCCAGACCCTCGACGGGAGCACCCTTGACTGCAATCGGCATCTCTGGTGCAGTCGCATAGCCCTCGGCGCTGGCGCTCAAACGGTACTGGCCGTCGCTCAGGTCCGCAAAATGGAAGTTTCCTCCCGCGTCGGTCGTCGCCGCGGGCCAGACACCGTAGAGCCGGACCTCGGCGTCGCCGACCGGTCGTCCGTCTGGATCGAGCACGACGCCGGCAACCGAAGTGCCGACACGCAATCGCAGATCGCGCTCGTTGTCCCCGGCCTCGATCTGGATCTGCTCGACACTGCGGCGACCGGAGCCAGACGTCGCGACGATGCGCTGCGCTCCCAGGGGTGCACTCGTGATCGAGTACTGGCCGTCACCGTCGGTGGTTGCGGATCCTGACGGCGAGCTCTCGATCTCGACGGAGGCACCCACGACCGGCTGGTCGTCGGCCGCGAGGACGCGACCATGCAGGGTGGCGGCGCGTTTGAGCAGAAGATCGAGATTCTCCAGGTTCTTGCCGCTCTCCGCCAGGAGACTGCTCAGTTTCGCCGTCTGCCAGCCGGGCGCCTCCGCCTGGAGGTCGAGGCGACCGAGCGGCAAGTCCTCGATCACGAAGCGGCCGTCGGCGTCGCAGGCCGTGGTCGAGTACCTGAACTCGGCGCTCCCCGGCCTGAAGACCACCCTGGCGTCTGTGACCGCCTGGCCGTAGGCGTCGTGTACACGCCCGGTGGCGCGCACCGAAGGCCTGAGAGTCAGCTCCACAAGGCGCTCCGGGTCGACCTTGACTTGCGGTGCAACCTCAGGCGAGAAGCCGCTGTGCGTGACCACGAGGTCGAGCCGATCACCGCTGCGCCGATCGACGAGCGTGAACCCTCCGTCGGCACCGGTTTCGGCGTCGGGAACCTCCGTGTCAGAGTCGGGTGAACGGCGCCACCGTCCGAGCCATACTTGCGCGTTGGCCACGGGCGAGCGCTGGGTATTTAGCACGCGACCGACGAGAGTCACTCCCGGCTCCAGCCGAAAGGTGCCGAGGTCTTGCGATCCGGAGCCGGCTTCCACGCTCAAGGCGGGCGTCTCAAGGGAGGCGAATCCCTGCGCAGACAGCTTCAGGCTGTAGCGCTGCGGCGGCAAGTGCTGCATCTCGAAACGCCCCCTCGCGTCGCTTGTCGCTCGTCGCTCGCGCTCCGGAATCGCGACGCTCGGCACGCCGCGGCGCGGGTTCGAAAACGCCGCGGCGGTCCACACCACGGTCACTCCTGCGAGTAGCTTGCCCTGCCCATCCACCACGTGACCAAAGACGCTCGCGCCGCGGCGGACTACGATCGTCCAGTCCCCAGGGAGGCGTGAGGAATCGCGCACCGGCGGCAGATCGCGCGCCTCGACCGCGAAGTTTCGCGCCAGCGCCGCGACCGCATAGCCCACATCGAAAAGCAGTCCCTTGAGCGCGAACCGTCCGTCCCGGGAGACGGCGGCTCGCGGTTGATTCTCGGTAAGGTCGGCGCGCCATGTCTCGAATCCGCGTTGCGGCTCGCCGCGCACCTTGACGTTCACTACCGGCTGGCCCTTTTCATCGACCACTCGACCACGCAGCGCAAAGGTCGGCGGCAAGACGATTGTCGGCGCGCGCCCGAGAAGCAAGCCACCCCACGCGAGCTGGTAGCTCGTCGCGTACGCCGTCGCGGCAGCCCGAATCTCCTGAAAGTCGCCCAGCTCGAGAGTGAGGGTGTAACTGCCGGCGGTGTCGGTGCGGACGGCGCGGACCATCGATCGAGTCCACACCAAGGCGCCGGCGATCGGCTGCCGAGTACGCTCGTCGAGCACTCGGCCGCTGCCGCTGCGCGGCGCTTCGAGGTCGACGACCAGCGGCTCGGCACGCGCCACTCCCAGGACGTGCATCGTGCGCGCCGCGCCGTCGGCCGCCGCGAACAGGAGGTCCGAGCCGACGAGGCGCGGAACCATGACGGTCGCCCCGCCATTGGCTGCGCTGGTCGCGAGCGGCCAGCCCTTGGCATCGAGCACCAGCACACCGGCGCGCGGCTTGCCGTTGGCACCCCGCACGAGGACTCGGAGGCCCACGCCCGCCTGCAGATGCACCGTTGCGCCGCTTCCTGCCTTGACCGTGCCCTTCCCTTCGCAGCTCGCGCGCGCGAAGGCGCGCACCGCCAGGCGCTTGCCGGAGCCGCACTGGAGCCGCACGCGACCGCTGTCGTCGGTCTTGCCCAGGCTCTCGCCGAGCTCCCAGGAACGCTCGTCGAAGGATTGGTCGACGCCAGTGTCCCGCTGCGCAATTCCTGCAACCCACGCCCCGCGCTGTGGTCTACGCCCGGCGTCGAGCACCGTGACGGCGCAGCCCGCGTCGCGCGAGAGACTCACGTCGGGCAAGGTTTCATCTTCGAGCAGCGGCGCGAGCGCGACCTCGCGCGGAACCAATCCAGGTGCGCTGGCACGCAGGCGATACACACCCGCGCCCGGCGCGGACAAATCAAACGAACCGCTCTCACCCGTGGTAGCAGAGGCGAGCGGCGGCGGCGCGTTCTCTTCGACGAGTCGCTGGGCGCGGCTCACATTCGACTCGAGCGGGAGGAGCTCCAGACGCGCGCCAGCTACTGGCCCCTGCGCTTCGTTCAACACGCGGCCATGCAGCACGGGCCCCAGCGCACTCCTTTCGCCGCTCGCCGCGAGCGCGCAGACCAGCCAGCCGAGAAACCATCTCATCGCTCAACCCCTCGTTGTTCCGCTCGCACTATCGTAGTGCAGGATCGATTCGTCAGGATCGAGGTGGCGCTCGGGCCGAGCATCATCAAGCCGATCAACCGGCGCGCCGCTCGCCCGCGTCTCCGCTGGCGGGTGACGAGCCCGCCCGAGCGCCGGGGCCTGCGGGCGGGATCAGGCGAGGACTCCCCGGCGTCAACTACACTTGTGCAGCCCATTGCCTCATGGCTCGACGCTACCATTGCAATCAGCCAGGAATCGTTTCAACGTGCCAACCGCCTGCCGCGGGACTGCACGAGCGGCGCCGGCGTCGAGACTCCGCGGTCAAGGCGCCGGCGTGCCGGTTGCCGCCGTGCGCTCCTTGGACAGTCGCCGCCAGCCGCCGTCAAGTTTGACAGCTCTCGCTTTCCCTTCTAGACTACCGACCGACCGGTAGGATTCTACCGAGTGGCCGGTAGTTGAAAGGATTCTTCTTGGCAAGGGCAGCGGCGATGGGATTGGAGCTGGCGCGGCAGCGGCACCGGGCGTTGCTCGAGACCGCGGCACGCCAGATCTGCGCGAAGGGGTACGAGGCGGCCTCGGTGCAGGACATCGCCGATGCCTGCGGGCTCACTAAGGCGGGCCTCTACTACCACATCCGCAGCAAGGAGGAGCTGCTGCTGGAGATCATGAACTACGGGATGGACATCTTCGAGGAACAGGTCCTGCTGCCGGTGCTCGCGATCGGCGATCCCGTCGCGCGCCTCAAGGCGTGCATGGAGAAGAACATCCTGCTGGTGACCGACGGGCGGAGCAAGGAGGTCACCATCATCCTGCATGAGCACGACACGCTCACCGGCGCCGCCCGCCAGCTGATCAACGCCCGCAAAAAGCGTTACGTCAGTTTCCTCGAGTCTTCCTTCGCGGAGGCGATGCGGGAGGGGCGCATCCGCAGGGTCGAGCCGCGGGTGGCCGCCTTCTCGTTCCTCGGCATGGTGCTCTGGATCTACAAGTGGTTTCGCCCTGACGGCAAGATCCAGGCCGTCCAGCTCGCCCGCGCGATGCAGGACCTCTTTTTCGGCGGCCTCGAAACCGTGCGGGCGCCCGCCCAGGCACCGGCCCCCCGGGCGGCGAACCGGCCCTCCCGCAAGGCGATGGCGAAGCCGATGGCCCGGCGGAAGGCGCCGCAGCGGAAAGGCGCCTCGCGACGAGACGGTGTGAGAAATGCGCCCTAGCCACGAGGTGGGGATCGCCGGCTACGGCGCCTACGTGCCGCGCCTGCGAGTGCGCACCGCCGACATCGCCGCCGTCTGGCAGGCCCGCGGCGCCGCCGCCCCGGCGGTGGCCGAGAAGTCGGTGCCCGGTCTCGACGAGGACGTGGTGACGATGGCCATCGAGGCGGCGCGCACGGCGCTCGACCGCTCCGGCATGGAGACCGGCGCGATCGGCGCCGTGTGGGTGGGGACGGAGTCGAAGCCCTACGCCGTCAAGCCGTCGGCGACCATCGTGGCCGAGGCGCTCGGCATCACCCCGCACGTCGTCGCCGCGGACCTCGAGTTCGCCTGCAAAGCGGGCAGCGAGGCGATGCAGGCGGCGGTGGCGTTCGTCGGCTCGCGCATGGTGGAAGGTGCGCTGGCGATCGGCATGGACGCCGCGCAATCGAAGCCCGGCGATGCGCTGGAGTCGACCGCCGGCTGCGGCGGCGCCGCCTATCTCTTCGCCGATGCCGCGGACGCCCTGGCGGTGGTCGAGGCCTCGGTCTCCCACGTCACCGACACCCCCGACTTCTTCCGCCGCGAGGCCGCCCACTACCCCGAGCATGGCGGCCGCTTCACCGGCGAGCCCTCCTACTTTCGGCACACGCTGGCGGCCTCGCGCACGCTGCTCGCCGAGGTCGGGCGGGAAGCTGCCGAGTTCGCCCACGCCGTCTTCCATCAGCCGGTGCCGAAGTTCGTGGAGCGGGTGGCCGCCGAGCTCGGCTTCACCCGGCAGCAGATCCGCACCGGTCTGGTGGGGCTGCGCATGGGCAACGCCTATGCCGGCTCCTCGCTGCTCGGCCTGGCCGCCGTGCTCGACGTGGCGGCGCCCGGCGATCGCATCTTCTTCTGCTCCTACGGGTCAGGGGCGGGGAGTGACGCCTTCTGCTTCCGGGTCACCGAGCGGATCGCGGCGCGCCGCCGTGGTCCGACCGTGGTCGAGTACCTCGATCGGCGCCGGCTGGTGGACGGCTACGGCCACTACCTCCGGCTGCGGGGAAAGATCCGTGGAGCATAGGGGCATGAGAGAGGTCTTCATCATCGGCGCCGGGCAGACCCGGGTTGGCGAGCGCTGGGATCTCGGGTTGCGAGATCTCGGCGCCGCCGCCATCCGCGCCGCCCTGGACGACGCCGGGCTCGAGACGGTGGACGCGCTGGTCGCCGGCAACATGCTGGGCGGAGCGCTCAACGGCCAGGAGAGCCTGGGCGCGCTGCTCGCCGACGCCGCCGGGATTCTCCCCGCCGAGGCCTGGAAGGTCGAGGCGGCCTGCGCCTCGGGCGCCGCCGCGGTGCGGGCCGCGGCCCTGTCGGTGGCGGCGGGCGTCCACGACGTGGCGGTTGCGGTGGGCGTCGAGAAGATGACCGACGCCGTCTCCGACCGGGTCAGCGCCGGGCTCGCCACCGCCGCGGACGGCGACTACGAGGCCAGCCACGGCCTCTCCTTCGTCGCCCTCTCCGCCCTGCTCATGCGGCGCTACATGCACGAGACCGGCGCTGCCCGCGAGGACTTCGCGCCGTTCGCGGTCAGTGCCCACCGCAATGCGGCGGCCAACGAGAACGCCATGTTCCGCGATCCAATCTCCGCCGAGGACTACGCCCAGTCGCCGCTGGTCGCCTCACCGATCGGGGTGTTCGACGCGGCGCCGGTTTGCGACGGCGCCGCCGCCGTGGTGATCTGCGCCCGCGAGCGGCTGCAGACTCACCACCGGGCGGTGCGAATCGCCGCGGCGGCGGCGGCGACCGACACCATTGGCCTCGCGCACCGCGCCGATCTGCTCACCCTCGGCGCCGCGCGGCGATCAGCGGAGAAGGCGTTCGCGGCGAGCGGCTTCGCCCCGCAGGACTGCGATCTGTTCGAGGCGCACGACGCCTTCACCATCATCACCGCCCTGTCGCTCGAGGCCTGCGGCTTCGCCCCCCGCGGCGAGGCGCTCGAGCGGGCCGCGCGCGGCTGCTTCGGGCGCGGCGGGTGCATCCCGCTCTCGACCTGCGGCGGCCTCAAGGCGCGGGGGCATCCGGTGGGGGCGAGCGGCGCCTATCAGATCGTCGAGGCCACGGCGCAGCTGCGCCGCGAGGCGGGGCCGAACCAGGTGCCGGGCGCCCGGGTGGCGCTCACCCAATCGATCGGCGGCCACGGCTCGATTGCCGTGACCCACCTCCTCGAGGCTTGACGCCTCATGGATCTACCCCGCTATCGTCGCTTGAATTCCGCCTACTATCGGCTGGAAGGGAGCCGCTGCCAGGCCTGCGGCGCCTTGTGCTTCCCGGCCCGGGAGCTCTGCGGCGCCTGCCGCGGCCGCGACCTCGTCCCCTACCGCTTCTCAGGACGGGGGACCATATTCTCCTACGCCGAGGTTGCGCAGCCGCCGCGCGGGTTCGCCGGTCCTTACCTGGTCGCCCTGGTGGACCTCGAAGAGGGGGTCCGCCTCACCGCCCAGCTCACCGACGTGGATCTCGACGAGGTGCGGATCGGCATGCCGGTCGAGATGGTCACCCGCAGGCTGCAGGAAAGGGGGACGCCGGGGCACGGCTACCTCGTCTACGGCTACAAGTTTCGTCCGGCGGCTGCGCCGAGGAGCTCTACCAACGCTCCTTCCGCCGCCTCGCCGACCGGCGGCGCACCGAGCCGCCACGCAGGCTGACACCGGGCGCCAACCGGGACGATCGGGGCCAAGGTGGGCTAGGCTAGGCTAGGTCGGGGCCGGCTCGAAGAGCCGCAGCAGCCCGATCCGGGCCATGCGCCGAAAGTCAGAGTCCAGCGTCCAGAGCGTGCCGGCATGCTCGGCGGTGATGGCTCCGATCAGCAGGTCGCCGAATCCAAAGTGCTCGCCTGCCGATTTCATATGCTCTGAGACGTCAATATTCGATAAAAAGATGCACCAAGCAGCGACCCGGGGCCGACAAGCGCTCGAGAACCTCCGCCGCGAGACGCGCGCCGAGCGGGCTTCTCCGCCCAGCTCGCGGCAGGGGTGGAGAGGAGTGGCCGGCGCGAGCCTACTCGGGTATCCTGGCCTCCGGCCAGAAGGCCGTTTCCCCCATGCCGATCGACCTGGAACGGATCGAGCTCGTCGATGACAACATGGCGCACCACTTGCGCGCCCTCTCGGGTGCACAGCGCCTCGCCATTGCCAGCGGGATGTTCGCTTCCGCTCGGCGCATGCTGAGGAGCCATCTCGTCGCGGAACACCCGGACTGGGACGAGGGACGCCTGGAACGAGAGGTGGCACGGAGGCTCTCTGGAACAGGATGAGCTTCTCCGCTTCGCAGTGGGCGTCCTCGAAAAGATGGACCTGCCCTATCTCATCACTGGCTCGCTGGCCACGGTCTTCTACGGCGAGCCGCGCTTCACCAACGACATCGACATCGTGGTCGATCTCCCCGATGCGCAGATCGAAGAGCTTTGCGCCGCCTTCCCCAGTCCGGAGTTCTACCTCAGCGCTGAAGCGGCGCGGCGAGCGGTCGCGCAGAAGAGCCAGTTCAACGTGATCCATCCCGTCTCGGGCCTGAAGCTGGACTTCATCGTTCCCGCCGATACCGTCTTCAACCGCAGCCGTCTCGCTCGCGCGCGTTCCATTCACCCGGCGCCCGACTATGTCGCATCCTTCGCCTCGCCCGAGGACGTCATCCTGATGAAGCTGGACTTTCACCAGCGAGGCGGCTCCGACAAACACCTGCGCGATATCGCTGGCGTGCTCAGGGTCAGCGGCGAGCAGCTCGACCGCGGCTATCTCGACTCCTGGGCGCGGCGCCTGGAGCTCGAAGAGACCTGGCAGGCTCTCCTGAGACGGGTGGGGTGAATCCGCCAGGGAGCGGCCGCCGGTTCTACAGTGATACTCCATCGCCGCGCAGGGGGGCGATCACTCCCTGTAGCACCCTCGCGATCGTGACTCGGCTTCGACGCCCGGCCGGTCCGTCCGGCTTAGAATCGCCAGATGACCAGCGGCGGGCGCGGTAGACGCTCCCCATGCCGCCCGCTCCGAGCAGCGACACGATCTCGTAGGGACCGAGGCGGGCCCCTGGTGCGAGCCGTGTCTCGTCCGCGGCGGTGTCGTCGTCCCCGCCGGAGCTCTTATGCATTTGCGTGCCGCCGCGGCCTTCCGTGAAAGCGGTTCGAGACTATGAACATGCCGGCCAGGAAGTCAACGGCGGCGGCGCGGTGCCGGCGCGGCCCCACGGCGTGGCGATGAAGTAAGGGCCGCAGGCGATCGGGCCGCTGGCGCCGCTGCCGCGGCGCGCGGCCGGTGTCCGCACCGGTCCGGCCGCAACAGGCGTATACTTGGGGTTGCCTCTCCGTCGCGGGGCTCGGGAAAGACCGTGGCGGAGGTCTGGCGCGCAGGCTCTGGGCGTCTGGGTGGTTCCACTGGCGGAGGCCGCGTGCGGTGCTCCGCATGTTGGGGTGTCCCTTGACCCCGCGCCCAAGCGCCGAGAGAATGCTGATCGGAGGTTCCGATGTTCGAAGGACTGTTCCAGCCGATGCACCTGCTCTTGATCCTGGCCATCGCCCTGATCTTCTTCGGGCCAAAGCGGTTGCCCGAGCTGGGCAAGGGCCTCGGCACCTCGATCCGCGACTTTAAGGACGCGCTCAGCGGCAAGGACGACAAGCCGGCGCCGCCGTCGCAGATCGAAGCGACCAAGCCTCCGCCGCCGCCAGCGCCGACCGATAGCGGGCGCCCCGACGCCTGATTCCCTCCGCCCGCTGCCTACCACTTAGCCTTCACCTCCAGCTCGACTGCCACGCGCGGCGGCGGCAGGACCCGCTGAGCAGCAGCGCTTTGCCCCTCTCCGGGATCGCGATCGGCAGCGGCTTGACTCCCTCCACCAGCCCCGCTGCCCTGCTCTGCATAAACTACGTATGATGGTAGTCTGCTATAATCTGTGCGCCAGAATCGCCTGTAGAACTGACAAGTTCCGGCAATGCGTGATCTCTAGAGACAGCAACGCTGAGTTTCCAAGACACCGTAGTCCTGACCCGGGCCTCCGGACTCCAGCGCGGTGGACTGGCCGCTCCCTCCCCGCTGGCGGGAGCTCATCGCGAGCTGCCTCGCCGCCGCGCCGCAGGCCCGCCCGGCGAGCGCAGCCGCGGTGGCGCGCGCGCTGGCGGCCGGCCTCCCCGCGCCCTCCGCTTCCCGGAGCCAGCCGCCGCAGCCCGAGGAGGCCGGCAAGTGGATTCGCGGCATCACCGTCAAGGCTCTTGAAACCTTGGTGAGATATGCGTGGCCTGGCAACGTCCGCGAGCTCGAGCACGAGGTCCGGCTGCTGGTGCAGCGTTGCCCGGAAGGCAGCGCTATCGATTCGTCGATGCTCTCCGAGGTCATCCACCGCGCCGGCGACGCTCTGCCCGAGGCCCACGAAGACGACTCCGAGTCGCTCGAGCTGCAACAGGCAACCGATCGTCTCGAGCGCCGGCTCATCGGCTGGGCCCTGGAACGCAGCGGCGGCAATCGCTCAAACGCCGCCAAGCTGCTGGGCATCTCCCGCAACGGTCTGGCGGAGAAGATGGAGCGCCTGGGGATCGCGCTGCGGACCGCGCCGGCCACCACCGGCAAACCTGCTAAGATCGATTGAGATGATCAAATCCCAGCCTTCGCTGAAGCTCACCTATCAGGACTTTCTCGAGCTGCAGGCGGACGGCAAAGGCCGCGAGCTGATCGATGGAGATCTCCACGTGACCCCCGCCGCGACCACCCGGCATCAGGCCGTGCTGCTCAACCTGCTCCGCGTGCTGGGCAACTTCGTGCATCAAGGACGCGTCGGCGTGCTGCTGCCGCCGCTGACCGACGTCCTGCTGTCGCCGGTCGACGTAGTGCACCCCGATGCGCTGTTCGTCGGCGGCGACCGGCTCGAGCTGATCAAGGAGAACCATGTCGCCGGCGCTCCTGACCTGGCGATCGAGATCCTCTCTCCCGCCTCGCGCCGCATCGATGCGCGGATCAAGCTCCGCCTCTACGAGCGGCACGGCGTGCAGGAGTATTGGATCGTCGATCCGGAGCTCGAAACGATCGAGGTCTACTGCCTTGCGCAAGGAGCCTACCAGCGCATCGCCGAGCTCGCGCTCGAGCGCCGGGAGGTCTTGACCAGCCCCCTCTTTCCCGGCCTCAGCATCCCGCTGCTCGACGTCTTCGACTAGACGATCAGCGAGCTCCAGCCCCCTGCCGGGAGAGCAGGGACCACGCAAGTGCCATAGTTGATTCTCCGGCGGCCCGAGTCGGGGTCTCCCGGCTGCAGGGAGGCGTGGTATCGTTCCTCTCCACTCGGCTTTCTCCTGAGCTCAACACCTTCTCGAAGGGGGTCTCTATGACGGTCCAATCTCCACCCGGAGCGCAGCCCACAGCGCCGCCACCCGCAGCGCCGCCGCCGCCGCCCCGAAAAGGGCTTCATCCACTGGCCTGGGTCGGCATCGGCTGCCTGGTGATCCTCCTGATGGCAGCGGCCGGCTTCGGCGTCTTCGCCTGGTGGGTCAAAGGGAAGGTCCAGAAATTCGCCGACAACCCGGCCATGACCGCGGCCGAGGCGGTCGTGCGGCTCAACCCCGACCTCGACCTGGTCAGCAAGGACGAAAAGGCGCAGACCTTGACCATCCGCGACAAGAAGAGCGGCGAGACGACGACGGTCAGCCTCGACGACGTCAAGCAGGGGCGCTTCAAGTTCTCGAGCGCCGACGGCAAGTCGGCGACCATCGACGTCAACAAGGATGGCCTCACCGTCAAGGGTCAGGACGAGAAGGGGAAGGAGGCGACCTTCACCGCCGGCGCCAACGTCAAGAATCTCCCCTCCTGGCTGCCGGTCTATCCCGGCGGCACCACCCAGGGGTTGCTGTCGACGACCTCCAACGAGGGCAACGCGCAGATGTTCACCGTTACCTCCGCCGACTCGGTCGACAAGGTCATGTCCTTCTACCAGACCCAGCTCAAGTCGAGCGGCTTCAGCGTCCAGCCGAACGGTGATGGCGATGGGCGGCCAGTCGAGCGGCGGGCTGCTCACCGCCACCAGCGCCGACGGCAAGCGCAGCGTCCAGATCATGCTCTCGAGCAGCGACAAGGGGACCCAGGCGGCGATCACCTTCACCGAAAAGCCCTGAGTTCAGTCGGCGAGCGGGCGGCCCTTGGTTTCGACGACCCAGGGGAGGAAGGCGAGGCCGGCGAGCGGCACGAAGCCGACCCAGAAGAGGGCGGTCAGGGCGCTGGCCAGCGAGTTGGCGCCCTTGGAGGCGATGCCGCCGACCAGGATCGGACCGGCGGCGGCGATCACCCTGCCGATGTTGTAGCAGAAGCCGGCGCCGGTGCCGCGCAGGCGGGTCGGGAAGAGCTCCGGCAGGTAGTAGGTGAAGCTGCCGAAGACGCCGAACACCGTGAGGCCGATCAGGAAGTACATGGCAAGGCGGGTCTCCGGCGCCAGGTCGAGGCCGAAGGTGGCGAGCACCGCGAGCCCCGAGCCTGCGAAATAGATCGTGAACATCTGGCGCCGCCCGAGCAGCTTGGCCGCCGGGATGGTGAGCAGCGTGCCGAGCAGTCCCCCGACGTTGAAATAATTGGTGGCCAGCGCCTTCCAGTGCTCGGAGAGCGCCAGGGTGGCCGCCCGGTCGAGCCCCTGCGCCTTGGCGGTCGCCTGCGCCAGGCCGGTCGAGATCACCGGAATGAAGGCATTGCAGCTCCACCAGGTGATCAGGGCGACCACCGCCATCAGGAAGCCCGAGAGCGTCAGGGCGCGGTGCTGCTCGTCGAACAGCATCGCCAGACGCGGCCGTGGCGCCGCCGAGGCGGCTTTCTGCCAGCGCTCCGGCTCGCGGATCATCAGCCGCACCAGGAAGGCGAAGGCGGCCGGGATCAGCCCGGCCAGGAAGACGTAGCGCCACGACACCTCCGGCTCGGCCTTCCAGAAGCGGCCGGCGATCTGAAAATTGACGAAAGTGGCCAGGAAGATCCCCAGCGGCGCCGAGGTGTAGAGCAGCGAGCCGGCCTCCACCCGGCGCTTGTCCGGCACCACCTCCGCCACCATCGCCGCCCCTGCCGCCCACTCGCCGCCGATCCCCAGGCTGGCGACCCCGCGGAAGAGCATCAACACCCACAGGTTGGGAGCGAAGGCGCAGGCCGCGGTGCCGATGGCGTACAGGATCATGGTCAGCATCAGCGTGCGGGTGCGGCCGATGCGGTCGGCGACCTGGCCGAAGAGGACGCCGCCACAGGCCCAGCCGAGCAGCAGAAGCGAGGTCAGGATGCCCGTCCAGAGCAGGGTCGCCGATTTCGCCGCCGGCGAGCCGATGGCAAGGCCGAGCAGCGTCGGCACGCAGTTGGGGGCGACGAAGTTGAACAGCACCGCGTCGAAGGCGTCGAAGCCCCATCCCAGCCAGGCGGCAAACAGCACCGCCCACTGGTAGCCGTTCATGTCGAGCAGCGTGCGGCCGGGCGCCGGCGCCGCGGCGGTGCCTGTGGAGCTCATGGCCTGCTCCTCCCCTGGGGTCGGTCAGCTAGGTGGTCCAGGACAGAAATCCGGCAACATATCCGCCGGCTCTCCGCGCCCCCGGCGGCGTTGCGACCTGCAGGGAGTGCCGCTACAGGCGGAAGCTGCGGCCGCCTCCTCAGCGTATTCCCGATACGCTTGCGTCGGCGCGCCTTGCCGGGAACGCGGATTGCTCGGCGCCTCCGTTACCGGATTTCTGTCCTGGACCACCAAGCGCGAACAATAGCAGCCGGACCGGCCGGACCGGCGCCTTCAAGTCGCCGAGCCGGCCAGGCGCAGCAGCTCCTCGCCGACCACCGCGCGGCGCCAGCCGCAGAGCTCGGGCGGCAGTCGAGGCTCCGGGTCGGTCAGGGCGCTCCTGAGCAGCGCGTCGAGGATGCGCCGCGGCGCCAGCAGCTCGGGCGCCAGGTCGAGGGCGACCGCCCGCGCCCGCACCGCATCGCGGAAGAGCCCTTCGAGCTGCCGCGCCGCCACGGCCGAAGGCGGCCGCCAGCGCTCGGGGGGCAGCTCCTCGGGCGGCAGCTCCACGGCGCGGCGGACGATCTCGAGCCATTGCGCGCCGTCGCGCGCCGCCTGCTGGGCGTCGAGAGCGGGAAGGCGCTCGAGCTCTTGCGCGGTGAGCGGCTGGCGGACCGCCAGGCTGAGCAGCAGATCATCACGCAGCACGAAGCTGCGCGGCAGATCGCGCCGCCTGGCCTCGCGTTCGCGCCACGCGGCCAGAGCCCGCAGCACGCCGAGCTGCCGCCGCTTGAGGCGTCCGCCGCTCCGTAGGCGGCGGTAGGCGGTCTCGGGCTCGGAGTCGAAGCGGGCGGTATCGAGGAGGGCCGCGGAGTCCTCCCGCGCCCACTCGAGCCGCCCGCGGAGCTCGAGCTCGCGCCGCAGACGCGCATAGAGCGGCAGCAGGTGGCTCACGTCTTCGGCGGCGTAAGCGAGCTGGGCCGGCGAGAGGGGCCGCGCCAGCCAGTTGGTGCGGGTCTCGCCCTTGCCGAGCTCGACCTCGAGCAGCGCCGCCACCAGCCGCTGATAGCCCAGCGCCGCGCCGGCCCCGGCCAGCCCGGCCGCCACCTGGGTGTCGAAGAGCGGCGCCGGCAGCGCCCCCAGAACGCGGTAGAGGACCTCGATGTCCTCGCTCGCCGAATGCAAGACCTTGAGCGGTGCGGGAGCTCGCAGCAGCGCGGCGAGCGGCTCGAGGTCGATGCCGGCCAGCGGGTCGATCAGGTAGGCGGCGCTGTCGTCGGCGATCTGGATCAGCCCCAGCCGCGGGAAGAAGGTCCGCTCGCGCACGAACTCGGTGTCGAGCCCGATCACCGGCTGGCGCTGCCAGCCAGCGACCGCCGCGGCCAGGGCGCCCGTCGTCTCCAGCCGCACGACGGGCAGCCGGGCCGAAGGGAGAGCGACGGCGAGGACGGTCATCGTAGGGCCGATTCTAGCCCCCCTTGCCGCCCGTCCGCGTCTGCCGCTGGTGGATCGAAACCACGCTGTGATCGACCACGATGCCATCGTCCGCGGCGAGACGTCCGTAGGACTTGCCGTTGACGAACAGCTCCGCGCCTCGAATCAGGACGTCTGCATCGCGGCACGGAGTGAAGCGGTAGACCGGCTGGCCTGCCGGCGCCGTTTCTCGGCGTGGCGGTGGAACGCTCGTGCGGTAGCAATCGGTCACTACCACCCAGTGGCTGCCGACGTTCGCTTCGACCCGGCCCAGCAGCAGGTTGTTGGATCGGCTGCATGCTGCTGCCACGAGCGCCACCACGCACCAGCCGCTCAGCCCGAGCGTGCCAATCATCACCTTCATGGAGTCGTCCTCCGTTTCCCTTGCCTATGCCTTGCTCGATGCCATAACATAGAGTACTTTGTACCGCAAAGTCAACCGTTGAGCGCCGTCCCGGCGACCGCGGGCCCATCTGCCGCCTTGCGGAAGCAATCCGCCGCAGGTGCGGCGACCGGCGGTGGCTTTACTGGCGGCCACGCAGTGGGACAGAATTGCGCCATGCGACGCGAGCTCTCGGCTACCCTGCTCGCCGGTCTCCTCGCGATCATCTCGGTCGGCGCCGCCGGCTGGCCCGTGGCCGCGGCGGCGCAGGCGGTCAAGCCGGTCGACGAAACCCTCCTGGTGCCGGCCAAGGAGCTCTCCGACTACCTTCTGCAGAACATGATCGGGATCGCCGCCGTCTCGGTCGGGCTGGGAGCCGACGAGCAGGAGGAGACGCCGACCATCTATACCCTGGATGGCGACCGTCTCATCCCCTCTGGCAAGATCTTCCTGCGCGGAACTCGCCCGATCAGCACCTATCGGGTGGGCACCAGTCCGATCGTCAACCTGAGCCGCGCGGTGGTGCGGCGCTATCCGGCTCTCGAGCACCGGGGGAGCTACGTTCGCGTCGCCCTCGATCCGAGCGGCCAGCGAAGCGAGTGGCTGCGCCTCACCCCGGAAGGGGCGTTTCCCGGCAGCGTCGACTTCGTCGACTTCGGCGACGCCAGCAGCTTTCGCTGCTACCAGCTCGATCTCTTCTATTTCAACGGCAGCGGCGAGCGGAAGCTCTTCGAACGGCCGGAGAAGAACGCGCCCTCCCGGCCCATCTCATCTACCCCCGGCAAGCCAGGCTATGTCGCGGGCGACATCGTGCCCCTGCAGCGCAAGGGCAACTTCTTCGAGATCGCCGCGGTCGCCGGCATGAACGACCCCAAGACCCCGATCGGCTGGGTCGAGCTCAAGGACCCGAGCGGCAAGCTCACCATCTGGTTCACCCCCGGCCCCGACTGCTAGGAATAATGATGCGAACCTCTGAGACGGGTCACTAGCGGTCAGTTCGTCTCACCGATCCGTCGGGGCAGCATCACCACGCTCTCACCAGGTTCAATGATGTGGGCGTGCTGACTGCGGACCTCGTGAAGCTGAGCAGCCTGCTTGTAGAAATTGCCAATCGCGTAGCCGCACAGCAGCGCGAAACCATGCGTGAAGGCGAGCTTGTTCCAGAGCATTTCGAGACGAATTGCCGCGTCCTTCCTCTCCTGCTTCCACAGGACATCGACCATCTCGCCGTAGGCGCGCAGAACGGCCTGCGGACGGTCGCCGAGAATCCGCTGAATCACGCCCCCTACGTTGGCTTCAAAGGCGTTCGGGTCCGGGAAGTCGCCGACCATGAACAGGCCAAGGGTCTCAGCGGCATCGAGGACCGTCAGGTCGCAGCCGCTGCACGCCTTCTCCACATTGATGAGACGCGCTTCCAACCGGTCGAGGAGCGCCGCCCTGTGCGATGGAGTTGCAATGATGAGCGCCGGCTGCCCAGCGATCAGCCCCTCGCTGAGGAAACTGGAGACTGTCTTGAACAGGTCTTCCTCATCCCCGTAGAACTGGACGGCGTGATGGTGGTCGACGGTAGGCTGATCAGTCATCTGGAACCTCCAAGTAGACCCAAGAGTGTAAGCAAGAACACTGCCAAAAGGATCAGGAGAAACGCTCTCCCAGGCGCTCGATCACCTGGGCAAGATCGGGCACCGTGGTCAGCACCGGCGCCAGAGGGTCCTCGCGCAGCCGGCGCAGGCGGGCGGGGACGGTGGCCAGAGTGAAGGCGCGCACGTCGAGGCGCGCGCCGACCTCGCGCCAGGTGAGGGGGGTCGAGACCGGGGCACCGGGGAAGGGGCGTACGGAGAACGGTGCGGCGAGCAGCTTGCCGCGGCCGTTTTGCAGGGCGTCGACGTAGACCCGGCCGCCGCGGGCCGGGATCGCCCGGACGGTGGTGGCGATGCGCGGCAGGCGGGCGACGACGAGCCGTGCCAGGAGCTCGGCGAGCTGGCGCGACTGTTCGTGGTCGAACTGTCCCCCGAGGGGCAAGAGGACATGCAGGCCGCTGCCGCCGCTGGTCTTGATGAAGGCGGTGAGGCCGATCTCCTCGCACAGCTCGTGGATCTCGCGGGCGATGTGGATGACGTCGGCGAAGGGCGCTCCCTTCGGATCGAGGTCCAGGATGCACCAGTCCGGCCGCTCAAGGGCGGCGAAGCGGCTCGACCAGATGTGGAGCGGGATGGCGCCGAGGTTGACCAGGGTGAGCAGCGATTCGACGCTGTCGCCGAGGAAGGCGTCGATCGTGCGCTCCCCGGCCTCGCCCTGCAGCCGCACGCTGCGCAGGCCGGCGCGGGAGGCTGCGTGGAGCGTCTCGGCGCTCTTCTGGAAAAACGACTTGCCGGCGATGCCGTCAGGATAGCGGTCAAGGACCAGCGGCCGGTCGCGCAAGTAGGCCAGCAGCCAGGGGCTGACGGCGTAGTAGTAGCGGGCGAGATCGCCCTTGGTGTAGCCCTCGTCGGGCCAGAACACCTTTCCCGGCCGCACCAGCTCGATCGGCAGCTCGCCCGTCGCATTCGAGCCCGGCACCGCTGGAGCCTGCCCCTCGCGCCCCCCACGCCCGCCGGACCCGCCACCCCGCACCGCTGCGCGGCCCGGACTCTCTCCGCCGACCGTGCCACGACCGGCCGGGACACCTCCCGCCGCCCCTCCCGGTTCTGCCGCGCGGCCCGCGCGCCGCCGGCCGGCGGCGCTCTTCCTCACCGCTGGCGGCGCCGATGCCCCTGACTCCACCTGCGGCACCGATCCAGGGGTCGGCTCTCGCTCTTCCTCCGGAGCGGCCGCGTCCAGATCTTCGGGATGCCGGCAGTCTTGCGCCCTCTTGTCGTCGCGCAGGCGCAGGAAGATCGGTTGGCGCAGGCTGCCGCCTTCGGTCCACTCCTTGTAGCGGACTTCGCAGACCAGCTCGGGAGCGACCCAGACCGTCGACCGGTCCGCCCGCGCCGTGTCGCCGCGCAGCCCGAGGGCGGCCGGCTGGCGCCGGCGGGCGCTGGCGAGCCGGGCGGCGATCGCGGCGCGGGTCGCGCCGTTCCAGCCGCTGCCGACGCTGCCGGCATAGAGCAGACCGCCAGGGGTGTGGACCGCCATCTGCAAGGCCCGCAGGTCGCCGGACGCGGCCATCACGAAGCCGACCACCGCGAAGTCGCCGCTCCGGTCGACCCGGATCTTCTGCCAGTCGGCCGAGCGCCCGGCCTGGTAAGGGGAGTCGGCGCGCTTTGCCATGATCCCCTCGAGGCCCAGCCCCGCGACCGCCGCGAATAGCTCTTCGCCGCGCTCGGGCAGCTCGTCGACATAGCGCAGCGTCCCCCCGCCCTCGCCCGTCGCCAGCACCTGGCGCAGCGCCGACTTGCGGGCCGCGAGCGGCAGCGGCCGCAGATCGAAACCCGCGCAGGCCAGCAGATCGAAGGTGAAGAGGGTCGCCGGCGCGGCGGCCGCCGCCCGCGATGTGTCGGCGCCCGGTTGGCGCAGCGCCCGCTGCTGCAGCAGGCCGAAGCTCGGCCGAAAGGCCGCGTCCAAGACCACAACTTCGCCGTCGACGACGAGGTCCGGGAAGGGCAGCTCGGTCACCGCGGCCACCAGCTCCGGGAAGAGCTGCGTGGCGTCGCGGCCGCTCCTGTAGAGCAGGCGCACTCTCCCGGCATCCTTGCCGGCGAGCATGCGGAAGCCGTCGTACTTGAGCTCGAACCACCAGCCGGGACCGCTGAACGGCCGCTCGCGGGTCTCGGCCTGCATGGGCACGACCTCGGCGACGTTGACCGCCAGGCGCGGCGCGCCCAGCCGGGTCAGCAGGCGGCGCAGCTCGGGGGCCGAGCCGGCCGCCGGCGCTCCAGCACCGCCGGCAGCGCCAACGCCGGCAGCGGCGCCGCCGGCGCGGCGGCCGCCGCCGCTCGGGGTTGCGTCCTGTCGTTTCTTTCCGCGCGCCATCGAAAAACCGCGTAAGGAATGGTATATTAGCCGAATGAGCGCGCGACCCTTCGCTTCAGGAATGGTTTCTTTCGGCCTGGTCACGATCCCGGTGAAACTTTACTCGACGGGTGAAGCCGCGGCGGGCATCCAGCTCAACATGCTGCACAGCAAGTGCGGCACACGGCTCAAGCAACAGTATGTCTGCCCGACCGATGACGAAATCGTTGGAAGAGAGGAAATGGTGAAAGGCTATGAATACGCCAAGGGCCAGTATGTCCTCTTTTCCGAAGAAGAGCTGAAAGCGCTCAACCGCGAGGCGACCAACACCATCGAGATCGCCGAGTTCGTGCCCATCGAGGAGGTCGACCCGATCTACTTCGAGAAATCGTATTACCTGGGTCCGGACAAGGGCGGCGAGCGTCCGTACCGCCTGCTCGCCGAAGCGATGAAGACCACCTCGCGCGCGGCGCTGGCGCGCTATGCCGCGCGCGGCAAGGATTATCTGGTTCTGATCCGCCCCTTCGAGGAAGGGCTCATCATGCAGCAGCTCCGTTATCACGACGAGCTGCGCTCGTTCTCCGAAGTGCCGATCGCTCCGGCCGAGGTCCGCGAGCCGGAGCTCAAGCTTGCCATCCAGATCATCGATCAGATCGCCACCGACCGCTTCGACCCCGCGGCTTACGAGGACCAGGTCAGGAAGCAGACGCGCGAGCTGATCGACAAGAAGGTGGCCGGCCAGGAGATCACCGCCGCCCCCGTCGAGGCGCCGAAGGCGCAGATCATCGACCTCATGGCGGCGCTCAAGGCCAGCCTGTCCTCCGGGAGCGCTGTGGGCAAGCCGTCGCGCCGCGCGGCCCGGTCCGCCGCCAGCCGTCCAGCCCGCGCCACCCTCGCGACCAGCGCCAGCGTGGAGCCGGCCCCCGCGGCCGCACCGTCCCGCGCCGCCGCCGCCGCAGCGACATCGCGCTCCACGGGTTCGCAACGTGGCGCGCGCTCTGCGCAGTCCCGGCCCAAGGCGGCGGCCACCGCCGACCGCAAGCCGCCGCACCCTTCCCCGCGCCAGTCGCTGCGCGAGGCCCCCGTCACGGCGCCTTCCCTGACCAGGAAGCGAGATTCGAAGCGCTGACGTCCGGCTGAACGCTCGCGGAGTAGACTGAGGGCGATGGATCGCCCTTCAGCTCGCGGCGGCTATTCGATGCGCGAGGTGGCGGCCCTGCTGGGCCTGACCGCGGCGCAAATCCGCTCCTATGTGCGCGCCGGCTTCGTCTCTCCCGAGATGGGGCCGCGCGGCGAGCTGCTCTTCTCGTTCCAGGACCTGGTGCTGCTGCGCACCGCCAAGGCTCTCGCCGCGGCACGCATTCCGCTCCGCCGCATCCGCATCGCGCTCGAGAACCTGCAGGAGCAGCTGCCGCAGGGGCAGCCGCTGACCGGGGTGCGCATCTCGGCGCAAGGGCACCATGTGGTGGCGCGCGATGGCGGCGAGGCGTGGCACCCCGAGTCGGGCCAGACGCTGCTCGATTTCGAGGTCGCGGAGCTCGAACGCCAGGCGGCCGCGCTCGGTCCCCACCTCGCCGCCGTCCCTCCGCTTGCCTCCGCCGCCGCGGCGCCTGCCCCGCTGCAGGAGACGGCCAGCGCCGCCGACTGGTACGAGCGCGGCGTCGAGCTCGAGGACGAGGCCCCGCTCGAGGCGGTCCAGGCCTACCGGCAGGCTCTCGAGCTCGCGCCCGGGCTCGCCGACGCCCACCTCAACCTGGGCCGCCTGCTGCACGAGAGGGGCGACGTGCCGGCCGCCGAACGCCACTACCGCCAGGCCCTCGGCGCGCGGCCGGGCGACGCGGTAGCCGCCTACAACCTGGGCGTCGCCTTGCAGGACCTCGGGCGGCTACGGGAGGCGGCCGTCGCCTACGAGGAGGCGCTCGTCAGCGACGAGAGCCTGGCCGACGCCCACTTCAACCTGAGCGGCGTCTACGAGGAGCTGGGCGAGCGCGCCGCCGCCTTCCGGCACCTGAAGATTTTCCGCGCTCTCCTCGGCGGCACGCAGTAGCTCGGCCGCCGCCTATTGCGCATCCTTGGCCGCCGAGGCTCCGGCGGCTGCAGAGGTCTCGCCTGCCGTGGCGGGGGGCTCGGCCGCGCCGCCGCCTGGAGGCGCGCCGGGTGCCGCGGCACCGGCACCGGATTCCGCCTCCCAGGGCTCGCGCGCCGCCGCTCCGGCGCCGGCCGGTCCGCCTGCACCGGCGGCCGCTCCCGCCTCGGCCCCGCCTGCACCGGCGGCCGCGCCGCCCGCGGCGACTGCCGGCTCGGCTGCTCCTGCTGCGCCGCTGCCCACCGCGGAAGCGTCGCCAACCTCCGGCGTCGCCAGAGGCGCCAGCGCGGGCGCGGCCGTCGCCTGCTCCACCGGCCGGGGCTCGGCGACCGGCTCCACCGGCCGCGCCTCCTCGAGAGACCGCTCCGCCTCGGCAGACCGTCCCGACCTGGGGGATCGTTCCGACTTGCGTAGCCGCTCCGCGGAGGAAGAGCGCTTGGCCTTACGAGGCCGTTCCGCCCTTGGCGCCCGCTCCGCCGCCGCGCGGTTTGCCTGCCCGCCCGCCGCCTCGGCCCGCATCGCCTCCACGCTGGCTGGCTTCGCCTTCGCCCTTCCGGCCTTCGCTCTTGCCTTCACTGCCTTCGCCCTCCCGGCTCTCGCTCTCGCCTTCTCGGGCTTCGGCTTCGCTCCTCCGGCCTTCGCCTTCACCCTTCCAGCCTTCGCCCTCACCCTTCCGGCCTTCGCCTTCACCTTCCTGGGCTTCGCCTTGGCCTTGGCGGCTTTCGCCTTCGCCTTGTCGGGCTTGGCCTTCGTCTTGGGCCCTGCCTTCGCCTTCCCCGCTTTTTCCTTCGCCTTTACTTTTTCAGGCTTGGCCGCAGTATCCGCGGTTCTTGTCTTGGTCTTGCTGGATTTCGCCTTCGCCAGCGAGGCGCTCTCCCCGGCCTCGAGCTCCGGGAAGTGCCGCACTCCTCCCGAGCGGCGGGCCGGCTGCGCCCCTGCGGACAAACCCTGCCTGGCCGCCTTCTTGTTCACGACCCGCTCCTCGCCTTTCTTCTTCGGCTTGGCCGCCGGCAGCGACTCGGGCACCGGCCGCTCGCGCCACGCGTTCCAGTCTTCCTTCACCGCCTCCAGCATCTGCCAGGCGGCACGGTGCAGCCAGCCGCTCTCGCGCGAGGCGAGGTCGACCAGCAGGGCGTGCGCGGTGCGGCTGCCGAGGTGGATGTTGGCGGTCTCCCATCCCATGGCTTCGAGCAGGCGGATCTCGTCGCGCTCCTTCGGGAGCTCGTGGAGCTCGATGCGCGTGCAGTCGGGCGCCAGCCGGCGCACCATCCAGCGCCTCCTCAGCTTCACCCAGGGATCGACGCTACGGATGGCCTTGTCGACGATCATCTGGTAGAGGATCTTCGTCTCGCCCTCGCCGCCATGCGCCCACACCGCGGCCGAGGGCGCCAGCGCCTTGGCTTCGCGCGCGATCCTTCCCCCCTGCCACTCGGCCAGCGCCACGAAGCGCTGCCTCCCCAGGCTGCCGAGGCCGGCGACCCGGTGCACGATGCGGCGCGGCAAGTCGGGCCTGGGAAGCATCTCGGAGAGCGCCTGGACCGCCTTGGGCGGCACGTCGCCCTTGAGCTTGGGAATGCTCTCCATCTTGTGCCAGAAATCCCCCGGATCGGCCAGCCGGTGAACCGCCATGTGGCGCAGCGCTTTCCAACGCTCGGCGAGGACCAGCGCCTTGCCGCCCGCCTCGAGGGCCGCCTGGTAGCCGCGCAGGATCGCTTCGTCGGCCTCTTTGGCCGAGATGCGGACCAGCTGGCTGCTCTCCACCGCCAGATGAGCGCTGGTGGCGACGCGAACCAGGTCGTGGACATAGGGCAGCCGGCAGGTCTCGTCGAAATCGTTGATACCCCAGACCAGGCGTCCCTCGGCGTCGCGCCAGGTGCCGAAGTTCTCGATGTGCAGGTCGCCGACCGCCAGCACCTCGGGCGCTCCGGCGAGGTCGCTGCAAACCTCGGGGAAGATCTGGGCCCAGCGGTAGTAGGTGGCGCGCAGGAAGGGGAAGGCCGCCTGGCTCATCCGCTGGTGCTTGAGGTCGAGGTCGGCGCGGATCAGGAAGAGCTGCTCGCCAAGCCAGCTTTCATAGGACTTCGTCGCCTGTTGGATCGTCATGCGAGGGGAGCTCATGGGTCCTCCGATGACCTCCTGCCAACCGCCGGCGGGGTCGCGGCGTTGGCGTCAGCTACAGCGAGGACGGCGCCAGAGTATAGCGTGGCGATGTGACAGCGAACAGGCGGCGGCCCGCGCCCCCAGCACCCGGCTCAGCGCTCGTACGACGTTTCACGGTCGAGCACCGCCAGCGTCTGCTCATAGATCGAGTCCGCCTCCTCAGGGGTGTCGGCGATCGCGGTGACGCCCAGCTTGCCGAACTCGGACACCGCGCCGATCAGGTGGAAGAGGACCCCTGACTCCGAACCGAGGCTGTAGTGCAGCCGGTTGACGGTCAGGATCTCGATCAGGTCGTCCGGCAGCAGCCCGCGGTAGGCCTCCGACTGCAGGTTGTCGGTCGCGCGGTAGCACTTCGGGTGCCCGGTCGGGGTCCAGAACTGTCCGGTCGCGGCGTCGAGCGAGCCGCCGGTCAGGAACTGCAAGGCGAGGTAGGGGTGAGTGGTGCCGCCCATCCGCAGGTTGATCTCGAGCGCTGCCAGATTGAAGGGTTCGTCTGGCAGATCGCGCCAGATCAGGAAGTCGACCGCGAAGCGGCTCACCACGCCGCGCGCCGCCAGCACCCCGCCGATCTTCACCCCGGCCTCCTGGATGCGCAGCCGGTAGGCGTCGCGGGCCGGGAAGCGGCAACCGAGGAAGATCTGCTCGGAGGCGCCGCCCAGGATCTGATCGTGCGAGGAGATCACCAGGACCTCGCCCTGCGGGCTGATCCGCAGCTGGACGCTGGGCGAGACTTTCTCGCGGCCGCCGATGAATTCCTCGACGATGCCGCCCATGGCGGCGAACTTCTCGAAGTAGCTGGCCGGGGTCTCGTCGTCGACCGAGAGCTCGAGCGCCCAGAGCGCCTCGTCGATCACCGGCCGCGAGGCGACGCCTCCCGCCGCCGCCGCGGGCGGATAGCGAAAGATGGCGTTGCCCTCGCCCGAGAAGCTCTCGTCGAGCTTGATCACCGCCTTGCGCAGGCCGGGACGGCGGCGCCCGAGCTCGGCGAGCGCCCCGACCACGTCGCGCCGGTCGCGCAGGTCTTCGGCCCCTTCGGGCAGCGGCACGCCGGCCTCGCGGAAGACCTTGCGGCTGCCGGACTTGCTGCCGAGATGGGAGAGGCTCGGGTCGACGCCGTTCAACGGGATCCCGAGCAGCACCGCCAGCTGGCGCTCGAGAGGGGTGGAGTTGAAGACCGTGAGATAGGCCCGGGCAGGGTCCTGGATGCCGTCGCGGATGCGCTGGATCAGGCGCGGCCGGGCAAGGATCTTCTCGGTGAGTGAGCGCGGCGAGGCGTCGTACGCGCAGAGCAGGGTGAGCCGCGCCCGCGCGTGGCTCGCCGGGATGCCGGCCAGCAGCTGGAAATAGTACTCGAGGATCATCGGGTGGACCGGCTGCGAGGTGACGTAGACCATGCGCGCCCGCGGGTTGCGCATCCGGATGAGCAGGAAGAGCAGGCGCTCCTCATAGAAGCTGGCCCCCGCCAGCTTCTCGAGCCCGCCGCGGTCGAGAGTCAGCGACGGCACCACGACCGAGGTGTGAGGTTCCTGATCGCGCAGGGTCAGCGCCTCCCAGACGTCCGCGAGCCGCGGCTTGAGCGCCTCGAAGGCGGCGATCTCCTGCTCCAGCGACAGCTCCCAGGGAAAGAGGGGCTTGCCGGTCATGCGCTGGTCTGGGTCATCCGGTCCAGGAGTCGATCTTCGTGGAGGTCGGGCTGGTGGCCGAGCGCCTCGGCGCGGCGCCGCAGCTGGCGGTAGGCGAAGTAACGCAGCGGCCCCCACAGGGTGCACTCGGTCGTCCATTTCAGGCGGGCATCGCTGCTGCCGTCCGGGAGCTGGCGGCTCAGGATCTCGCGCCGCTCCGCCACCCACTCGCCGCTGACCTCGCCGCGCCGCAGCTTGGCCTCGAGCAGCTCGAGCAGGCCGGGACGGTCGACGATCTCCGGATGGTGGTTGACGCCGAACACCCGGGGCATTGTCCCGTCCCGGTCGCGCGCCAGCTCGGCCATGGTCAAGGCATCGCCCCGCGGCCCGCCGGCGCCCAGGGTCTCATAGCCGATCGGGATCGTCCCCGGCGGCAGCGGCCGCGGCCAGGGGAGCAGGTCGAACAGCCGGTTGTCGAGCACCAGCAGGCGCCCGCCCGGTGCCAGGGCGGCCGCGAGCTCGCCGCCGGCGCGGCCGAAGAAGCGGCTGAACCAGGGGTGGGCCTCGGCCTCGGGGGTCAGCATGCTCTCCAGCACGCCCGAGCTCTTCCCCCCTTTTTCGGCGCCGCGCAGCTCGGGCCGCGCGATCCCCGACCAGCGGCACATGACGCCAAAGCTGTGGCAGACGGCGAGCAGCACGGCGCCGGGGTCGGCCTGGATGGCGTCGAAGAGCTGGAACAGCGGTGCCTCCCAGGAGGGGTCCTCGCGGATCCCCTGGCAGCCGGGCGTCACGCCGTCGTTGCGGTGGGGATCGAGGTGGCCGGGCCCGCCGGTGCCGAGGTAGATCGTATAGCGGCCTCCCGGGAGCTCCGGCAGCATGCCGTGGCGGCGGACGTCGAAAGAGAGGACACGGAGATGGACCCCGGTGCGGTGGCGCAGCCGGAGGAGATCCTCGTTCTCCTCGAGCAGCGAGCGGACGAGGGAATCGTGGCCTAGGTTCGGCCAGCCGTGGTTCATGTCGAGCACGGCCACGTCGACGGCCTGCTCCTCGGCCGGCGGGATCTCGTGCGGCCGCTCGATGCGGACATAGCGCGAGTCGTTCTGGCCCGCCGGCGGCATCGCTCGCTGTTCCATCGGGTCGGGCCTAAAGAGAGCGTTCCGTCCGGGCTAGCAATCTGGCTTCCGGCCCTGCACCGCTTCGCCGCAGCCGCCGCCGCACTCGTCCTGCTCGAGCTGGACCGTCACGTGATGGATGCCGAAACGGGCGTCGAGAGTCCCGCGCACCTCCTCGAGGGTCGCGCCGCGCGCCTCGGTGTCGCTGACCACGAGGTGGGCCGAGAGCGCCTCCTTGCCCGAGGTGATCGTCCAGACGTGAAGGTCGTGGACTCCCAGCACCCCGGGGACGCCGGCCAGCGCCTCGCGCACCTCGACCACGTCGAGGTGCTTGGGCACTCCCTCCATCAGCACCCCCACCGATTCCTGCAGCAGCGACCACGCCGAGTAGATGACCAGCAGGGCGATCACGATCGAAGCCGCCGGATCGGCCCAGCGCCAGCCGTAAGCCCAGATCAGGGCGCCGGCGACGATGGTCTGCGCGCTGCCGAGAGCGTCGGTCGCCACGTGCAGCCAGGCGCCGCGCACGTTCAGACTCTCCGCCCGGCCGGCGGCGAGCAGCTGCAGGCCGACCAGGTTGAAGAGCAACCCGCCGGCGGCGATCGCCATCATGACCGGCGCATCGACCGCGGGCGGCTGGGCCAGGCGCCGGAAGGCCTCGACCAGGACATAGATCGAGATCGCCACCAGGGTGGCGCCGTTGGCCAGCGCGGCCAGGATCTCGGTGCGGTGGTGGCCGTAGGTGCGGGTCGGCGTCGGCGGCCGCCGCGCGATGCGGATCGCGAACACCGAGAGCCCCAGCGCCGCCACGTCCGACAGCATGTGCCCGGCGTCGGCCAGCAGGGCCAGCGACCCGGTGATGTAGCCGCCCACCGCTTCCGCCACCATGTACGCCGCCGCCAGCCCCAAGGTCCACAGCAGCCGGCGCTCGTTCGCCGTCCCGGCGGCCCCCGCCGCCCCCGCCGAAGCACCGTGCGCGTGCCCGTGGGCATGGCCGTGGGCATGCCCATGCGCATGCCTGCGCCTGGCGGGTGCCGGCGCCTCTTCCGCGGGCGTGGCTAGCGCGGGCGCCAGCGCGGACCGCTTCTCCCCTGCTGCCGGCGGCGCCGGCGGCGCCTGCTGGGAGAACGTGGGGTGGTTGGCCATGGCCCTACTAGAGTACCAGCACCTCGGCCGCCCGGTCTTCCCCCCCGGCCGGGAAGGGTCGGGCCTCCAGCGCAGCTGCCTCGAGGAGGCTTTTCCAAAGAGTTGGGTAGCCCGCGCGCCCGATGAAAGCGCTGAAAGCGCGCTCGCCAACGCCCGAGCATTCTCTACCCGGCGCTGGCCGTGGGCACGTCTCTCGCGAGCTCAGTCGATCTCAGCGCCCGCGCTGGATCTCCAGGGTCGAGAGGCGGGCGGGCGGCGGGCAGGGGAGCTCCCCCTTCACCGTGCGCCAGAGGATGGCGTTGAGCTCGGCCGGCGCGATGGCGTCGGGCGCGGTGAGGTCGAGGCCGAGCGACTGCCGCGCCGCCGGTCCGTCGGCCGGGTTGGTGTCGGTGAGCGGCTGCGCGGGGATCAGCGCCTGGTACGGAGTGGGATCGGGAGCGGCGGCGAAGATCTCGCGCAGCGGCCGGCCGAAGGTGTCGAACTGGGTCAGCGTGCCCAGGCCGAGGATCTCCTCGATGGTCGCCACGACGTCGGTGGTGTTGACGAAGCGGTGCACCGTGCCCGGGCGACTGTAGGGCGAGATGACCAGCAATGGAGCGCGGTGGGAATCGACGTGGTCGGGGCCGTTCTGGGCGTCGTCCTCGACCACGAAGACCACCGTTTCGCGCCAGAACGGGGAGCGGGTGAGCGCTTCGACGATGCGCCCGAGCGCCAGGTCGTTGTCGGCCATGTAGGCACGCGGCGTCGGCAGCCCCGGACGAGCGCCCGCGGTGTGATCGTTGGGCAGGTGGAGGATCTCGAGGGCCGGCATCGACCCGCGCTCGACGAAAGTCCGGAATTCGGCCAGCCAGGCATCGGCGCGCTTCTGATCGGGAATGGTCAGGTCCCACGCCGGGTAGGTCGGGCTGGTGAAGGGCTGCAGCGACGGCACCGTCGCGCGGTAAACCGTGGCGCCGCCCGCGTCTTTGCCGGCCTTGCCGAACTCGCCATAGTTGCGCACCTCGAGGCCGCGGGCACGGGCAAGGTCCCACAGGTGGCCGCTTGCCGGTTCGTCGGCGTCGCCTTCGTCGCCCTCGCCGCCGCGCCGGCTGGAGTAGCCCGAGGGCGTCGTCTTCTCGGTGTAGTCGGTGGCGTAGGCGGCGGTCGACCAGGAGTGCCCTTGGGTGCTCACCTCGCCGTTGGTGAAGAAGCGGTCGTAGAGCCCGAAGCGCTGGGCGAGGGCGCGGTGATTGGGGGCCTCGGTCGCGTGGAAGAAGAGCAACCCCGGATCGCCGTCGCCGCCCGGCAGGTCGCCGAACACCTGGTCGTAGGTGCGGTTCTCCTTGATGACGTAGACGACGTGGCGGAGCGGCGGGTAGAGCGCCGCCTGCGCTCCCGCTATTGCGTCCACGCTCGCACCGGCTCCTACGCCGGCGCCGGCGGCGGCGCCTGCACCGCCGCCCGTGCCCGCACCGGCACCTTGGCGCGCGCCCCGCGCCCGGAGCCCGCCGCCCGAGCCATGGGCCGCGGCGGCGGACGCACCGCCCACCCAGCCGTTGGCCTGCGCCACGCGCCGGGTGCAGGCGGCGAGGGCGGCCCGCGCCGGCAGCGCCGGCAGCACGGTCAGGGTGCCCTCGGTCTGGCCGAGGGTGTAGCTGCGCGGATCGCGCTCCGGAGCGGCCGGCTGCGGCCCGCGCGGGTTGGGGCCGGAACCTCGCCCCTTGCCGTTCACGACCAGCAGCGACTCGCCCGCGGTGAGGACCGCGGTGGGATACCAACCGACCGGAATGCGCCCGGCGAGGCGGTCGCGCGGCGGGCTCGGGCCGCCCGGGACGCCGGAGGTCCCGGAGGCGAGGTCGAATACTGCCACCGCGTTGCTGTCGGACTCGGCCACCAGCAGGCGGCGGCCGCCGTCGGCCAGCGCCAGGGCGCTCGGGGTGCTGCCGCTTGCCGGCCCGCCGGGCGGCGGGTCGCGCAGCTCGGCGATCAGGCGCCGCATCCCGGTGTCGACCACCGCCACCCGGTCGGTGCTGGCCGAGGCCACGAACAGGCGCGCGCCGCCGGGGCTCAGCAGCAGGGCCGAGGGGTGGCGTCCGACCTCGATGCGGCCGGCCTCGACGATCTCGCCCGCCGGCTCACCCAGGCGTGGCGACGGCCCGCCTGAAAACACGGCGACCGTCGTGCCGCCCCAGGCCGAAACGTAGACCTCGCCACGCGGACCGGCGGCGACCGCATAGGGATAGCGGCCGGCGGGCAGCCGCTGCACCACCTTGCCGCTCGCCAGATCGACGACCGCCAGGGTGTCGGCGAGATTCTCGGCGACGTAGAGCCGCTTGCCGTCGGGCGACAGCGCGAGGCCGGCCGGAAAGCGAGTGCCGAACTTGGCCTGCCCCTTGTCGGCGAGCGGCAGGCTGCCGGCGGGAACGGCGGCGCCTCCCTTCCAGGCGAAGCGGAAGACCACGTCCTCGTTGCCACCGGCGACGTAGAGAGTGCGGCCGTCGGCAGAGAAAGCCAGCCCGAGGAAGGCCGCGGGCAGCTCCAGCGACTGCAGCACGCGGCCGCTTGCGATCTCGACCACCTGGATCCCCTGCTGGCGCCAGCCGGCCAGGAGCACCACGACGCGGTCCCTTTCCGGCGCCAGCGCCATGGCAAGCGGCATGTTGCCGAGGTCGAACGAGCGCCCCGCCGGGTCGAGCCGGGCGCCGGTCGGCAGCCGCGCCGGCGCGCTCTCGAGTGGTGCGGCGGCGGCAGCCCGTGCCCCAAAAGTGCCGGGACTACCGAGAGTGCCGAGGGCGCCGAGCGCGCCGAGGGCGCCCAGAGTGCGAAGAGTGCCAAGGGTCAGCAGCCCGCCGATGCCGGCTACCGCCGCCTTCACCGGCCGAGCTCCGGCAACGCAAGTCGTCTCATTGCGGTCGGATGATAGCCCGGTGGCGCGCGATGCGGCGCCTCATCGCGTGACAGTTTCGCGGTACCAGCGGCAGCCGCGGCGCAGGGGGCAGAGCTCGCAGCGCGGGGCAGCGCGGCGGCAGAGCTCCTGGCCGTGACGCCGGAGAAGCTGATGGGCCTCGATGAGCCAGCTGTAGTCGTCGGGGAGCTGCGGCGCCACGGCGGCCGCGGCGGAGCGGTATTGCTGGGTGTACTTCGGGCTCTCCTGGCCGAAGCCGAGGCGGATCAGGACGCGCAGCGCGTTGGAGTCGGCGCCGAGGCTGCGGGCGCCGCGGGCGAAAAGCATGATCTTGTCGGCGCCCGGCTCGCCGATGCTCGGGAAGCGGCGCAGGAGCTTGTGGCCGCTGCCGGCGGCCACCCGTAGGGCGAGCTCCCGCTCGCCCATCTCGAGCGCGATGGCCGCCGCCTGCTGCAGCTTCGCGGCGCGATGGGCGGGCAGCATCCCGCCGCCGGCAATGACCTGCGCCAGCGCCTCGGGGGGACGACCGAGCAGCGCCTCCGGGTCGATTCCGACCTCGCGGCGCAGGCGCTCGAAGACCGCCAGGCGGCGCTCGTCGTCGACCAGGTAGCCGACGTTCTCCCACACCACCTGAGCGAAGGGCTCGGTGACGTGCGGCGGCGCCGGAGCGCCGTAGTAGTCGCGCAGCCGGCCGACGATCGAGAGCAGGTCGGGCAGATCGCCGCGCCCAGCCTGGTCGGATGCCGGGTCGCGACCTGCCGGGAGATCCCTCCGGGGAATGCCGCTCGTCCACCGCGGACGAGCGGCGGCCGGCAATGGTAGATGGGCCGGCCGACCCCGCGATTCTTTCGGAGACGCGGGGTTCCTGCCCCGCGGTTTTTTCGGAGACGCGGGGTCCCCGCCCCGCGGTTTTTTCGGAGACGCCGGGTCCCTGCCCGGCGTCACGGCTGTCCCTTCCGGGAGGCGGCGGAGGCTTCGGCGCGGGCGGCCAGGATCAGCCGGGTCTTGAGGTCATAGTAGCCCTGCTCGAGACCGACCGGGTACTGGTGGGGATAGACGAAGCGCTTGATGCCGGCGTGAAAGCGGCCCAGCTGCTCGGCCGCCCGGCGCCGCACTTCGGCGAGCGCCGGCGGCGGGCTCAGCCGGCGGCCGCGCCGCAGTACCGGTACCAGCAGGTCCTCGCCGGCTGCCCCGGCGGGTATCGTCCGGCGCCTGGTCATGTCCAGCGGATCAACCATGGTCGGCTCCTCCCCGATCCCGCGCTCGGCGTCGTAGATCACGTCCGCCAGGAACTCGCCGTCTTCGTGGTAGCGCCGGACCTGCTGGATGCCGGGATTCGAAACCTTGACCGCCTGCTCCGAGAGCTTGAGCCGGTACTGCCAGGGACCGCCCTGCTCGCGCACCGCGGTCAACTTGTAGACCCCGCCCAGGGCGGGGTCGCCGTCGGCAGTCACCAGGCGGGTGCCGACTCCCCAGACGGCGATCTGCGAGCCCTGCTGCTTGAGGCTTTCGATGACGTGCTCGTCGAGGTCGTTGCTGGCCAGGATGGAGGCGCCCGGGAAGCCGCCCTCGTCCAGGATGCGCCGCGCCTGGCGGCTCAAGTAGGCCAGGTCGCCCGAGTCGAGCCGGATCCCGATCAGCTCGCTGCCGCGCTCGCGCAGCCGCCGGCCAGCTTCGACCGCATGCCTCACCCCGTCCAGGCTGTCGTAGGTGTCGACCAGGAAGACGCAGTTATTGGGCAGGGCCTCGGCATAGGCGGCGAAGGCCTCGGGCTCGGTCGCGAACGACAGGACCCAGCTGTGGGCATGGGTGCCCTTGACCGGAATGCCGAACAGCTTGCCCGCGAGGGTGTTCGAGGTCCCGGCGCAGCCGCCGACGAAGGCGGCGCGGCTGGCCGACAGCCCGCCGTCGACGCCATGGGCGCGCCGCAGGCCGAACTCGAGCACCTCCTCGCCGCCGGCGGCAAGCACCACCCGCGCCGCCTTGGTGGCAATCAACGTCTCGTAGTTGAGCTGGTTGAGCAGCGGCGACTCGAGCAGCTGGCACTGGGCGATCGGGCCGGTCACCCGCAGCAGCGGCTCGTGCGGGAAGACCACCGTCCCCTCGGGAACCGCGTCGAGGTCGCAGCCGTCGAAGCGCATGGCCGCCAGGAAATCGAGGAACGGCGGCGCGAAGAGCGGTGCGCCGTCGTTGCCGGTCAGGCCGGCCAGGTAGGCGAGGTCCTCGTCGGCGAAGCGCAGGTTCATTAGGTAGTCGACCGCCGGCTCGAGGCCGCAGGCGATGGTGAAGCCGCCGGCGAACGGGTTCTTGCGGAAAAAGAGATGGAACGCCGCCTCCTTCTGGTGGGTGCCCGACCGCCAGTAGGCATACGCCATGGTCAGCTGATAGAGGTCGGTCAGCAGGGCCAGCGAGTCGCGGTAGAGGCGGTGGAGCATGGGCGTCACCAATGCTATCGCGAGGCGGACGCCGACCCCGGTCGACGGCTGCGCGTAGAGGCTGCGCATGCTAGCGTTCGTTCTTTCTGTTGTATCATCTGACTCGGCGTTGAAATGACGCACGATCGCCTGTATATTAACTAGAGCACCGACGATCAGTCGGCAAAGGAGCGCGAAATGAGCGAGGTGGTCTACGTTTCAGAGGTGAGGATCGAGCGCCAGGCTGGACCGCTGCGGCTCGCCTACCTGCCCGCGGAGGCCCATCCGGTGGTATTCGGCGTGCACGGCGCCGTCGCGGCGCACTACAAGGTGAACCCTGACCTGCTGGAGCCGCATGCGACGACGCTGGACTATGTCGTGGCGGCCACCGGCGGCTGACTCACCGGCACCTTCGGGGGCGCGCTGGAGGCGCGCAAGATCGACGCAAGCAACCGGCTGCTGCGGGCCGAGGTCAGGGGCGAGATCGAGCTCGAGGACCACGTCCTGGTCATCCGGCGTATCCACGTCACCTATCGGCTCTCGGCTCCGGCCGCGGTGAGCGAGGTCGTCACGCGGGTGCATGCGGTTCATGCCATGAGCTGCCCGATCTACCGCTCGCTCTACAAGGCCATCGACATCACGACCGAGGTGAGGCTCGAGGAGCCCTAGAGCTTCTGGCCTCCCGTACCCCGGGGTCGGAGAGGAAGCACCGTCGCCTTTGACGAGGTACTCTCCGGACGTGTGAGGGACCAGCCGCGGGACCGACGACGCAATCGTCCTTACGGGCAGACCGCGAGGGCGCTCGTGTCCTGGATCGGCTGGAAGGTCGTGCTCTGCGGGTTGCGGTAGATGTGGCTGGCTCCGGTCTGGGTGTCGGTCACCGTGGTCGCCACCTGGACGTTGGTCAAGCCGCCGGCGAAGACCCAGTAGTTGTGGTTGAGGCCGCAGCCGTTCAGCACCTTGATCACTTCCTCGACATTGGACTGGCTAAAGAACCAGAAGTAGCCGGTGTCGGGAGTGAGCTGGACGGCATGCAGCGCGGGCTGTGTTGCCTTTGACCGTGGGTTCGGGTAGCGTGCCTGCACGCCCATGGACCATCACAGAGAGCCCGAGCCCGACTCGGATCCCCGGCGTCCGATCCTGGCCCACCTCCCGCGCTTGACGACTTTCGACGGCGGCCGCCTGTCGCGTTTCCCCAGCCGGCGCTGGGGGCTGCTGCTCGCCGGTGTCGCGCTGCTCGTGCTGCTGCTGTCCTCCTACTATCAGGTCGCTCCCTTCGAGCAAGGCGTGGTGCTCCGCTTCGGCCGCTACATCGGCACCGTGCGTCAAGGTCCGCATGTCAAGCTGCCCTTCGTCGACCGGGTCTACAAGGTGCCCACCGAGCGGCAGCTCAAGGAGGAGTTCGGCTTTCGCACCATCGAGCCCGCCCAGCGCAGCACCTACCAGAAAGGAGGCTTCGAGGCCGAGTCGCTGATGCTCACCGGCGACCTCAACATCGCCGACGTCGAATTCGTCGTGCAGTACCGCATCGTCGACCCCTACCGCTACCTCTTCGTGCTCGAGAATCCCGAGCAGATGGTGCGCGCCGTGGCCGAAGCCGAGATGCGCGGCGCGGTTGGCGACCTGGGCTTCGACGAAGTGATCAAGACCCGCCGCAACGAGGCCGAGGAGCAGGTTCGGCGGCACATGAACTCCATCCTCGCCCTCTACCGCTGCGGCATCGACGTCAAGCTGGTGCAGCTTCAGGATGTGCACCCGCCGGAACCGGTCAAGGACTCCTTCGAGGAGGTCAACCGCGCGCTGCAAGAGATGGAGCGCTCGATCAACGAGGCGCTGCAGGAGCGCAACAAGATCCTGTTTCGCGTCGAAGGCGAGGCCAAGCAGCGGATCGCCCAGGCCGAGGGCACGCGCATCGAGCGCATCAACCGCGCCCTGGGCGACGCCAAGCGCTTCGATCTGCTGCTCGCCGAGTACCGCAAGGCGCCGATGGTGACGCGGCAGCGGCTCTACCTCGAGGCCATGCAGGAGGTGCTGCCGGCGACCGGCCACCTGGTGATCGTCGACGACGCGGTCAAAGGGTTGCTGCCGCTGTTCAACTTGCAACCGCCCGCAGCGGCCGGCGCCAGCGGCCACAAAGACCGCGAGGAGCCCAAGCCGTGAGCCGGCGCGCGGCGATTGTCGCCTCTCTGCTCGCGCTGCTGCTGCTCAACGGCGCGACCTTCGAGGTCAGCGAAGGCGAGTCGGCGATCGTCGTCCGCCTGGGCAAGATCAGCCGCCGGCCGATCGCGAAGCCGGGCCTGTACTGGAAGCTGCCGCTGTTCGACGATGTGATTCGCTTCAACGCCCGTATCCTCGCCTGGGACGGAGAGCCCGAGCGAATCCCGGTGAAGGATTCCAAGTTCATCTTCGTCGACACGTTCGCCCGCTGGCGGATCACCGACCCGGTGCGCTTCTACAATGCGGTCAAGGACGAACGCGGCGCGCAGAGCCGGCTCGACGACGTTCTCGACGGCACGGTGCGCGACGTGGTATCGACCCACTACCTGCTCGAGCTGGTGCGCACCACCAACCGGCCGCTGCAACACGGCCCGGCGCGCGGCGAAGACGAGGCGCAAGGCACGGCGATCCAGCAGGTGCTGCAGACCGCCCTCGGGCCGACGCCGAGCGGCGCGCCCTCCGAGGCGGCCATGGGCGAAGCCCAGGTCGCCGGGCGGCGCGTCGAGGTGCGCGACCAGATCTTCGCGGAGAGCGACCGCAAGCTGCGCGAGCTGAACCTGGGCATCGAGATCGTCGACCTGCGCATCAAGCGCATCGAATACACCGACCAGGTCAAGCGCGACGTCTACCTGCGCATGGTCTCCGAGCAGCAACGGATCGCGGAGCGTTACCGCGCCCAAGGGCAGGGCAAGAAAGCCGAGATCGCCGGACTCACCTCGCAGGAGCAACGGCGCATCGAATCGGAGTCGTACCGCACTGCCCAGGAGATTCTCGGCCGCGCCGAGGCCGAATCGACGCGCATCTACGCCGCGGCCTACGGCAAGGATCCCGAGTTCTATCGCTTCGCGAAAAGCCTCGAAACCTACCGCAAGGCGCTGGGCAAGGACGACACCCTGATCCTCTCCTCCCACAGCGACCTGCTGCACTACCTGCAGAACGCGCAGCCGCAGCACTGATCCGGGCTCACCCATCGCCTCAACGCGATCACCTAGAAGCGTGAGGGCTCTCTACATCTCGGCCGGGGTGGCGGGCGAGGTCGGCGCGCACGGCGGCGGCGGCGGCGCCGAGGGCGGTGGCGTGGCGCAGCGTAGCGGTCTAGAGATCGCGGCCGCGGAAGAGGGTCTGGGCCTCCAGAGGCCAGAGCGTGGCGCTGAGAGAATTTCTAGGGCCGGAGCTCCTCTCCCATGATCGTCGCCACTACTGCCGAAAAGTCCAGGTCGGCCGCCCCTTTTTCTACGGCCGAGTCGGGAACCCGGCCGCCAGACCCAGTCCGGGCGGGGAGCCGGCCGTCCTATCCACCCGCTGCGCCTCAGCGCTGCGGTGCCGGTGGAGGCTTCGGCCCTGTCTTTGACTCGCGATAGCCGGCGTTTCTGGCGTCGGCCTCGGTCATGCATTGGCCGTGCTTGGTCTTGCCGTACCAGCGCTCGCCCTCGCGGTAGAACACCTTGCTGCCGGGGTTTGCCCAGACCATGTCCTTGGCGCACTGCCGCGCTCCGGCCTCGACGGTGCCCGCGCCGCCCGCGCTGCCGGTAGCGCCCGCCGGAGCCGCGTTCGCGCCACTCGCCCCAGGAGCTCCCGCCGGACCCGCTGTGCCCGCCGGACCGCCGGCCGCCGGCGGCGAGGCGGGAACGGGAGGCGAGGCTGCGCCGGCCGCGGCAGCCGGCATCGCCGAAGCCTTACCGGCCGAGGCGTAGGGGGCCAGCTTCGCGATCGCCGCGGCCGGCAGACCGGCGCGCATCAGGTCTTCCACGGTCGAGTAGGGACGCGCGGCGATGATCTTCTTCGCGATCGCCGGCCCCACCCCGGGAAGCGTCGTGAGCTGTTTCTCGGTCGCGGAATTGAGGTCGACCTTCGGGGCCGGGGGTGGCAGCGCGCCGAGCGCCCTCTCCTGGGCGGGCGTCCTGGCGGTGCCCGGCCCCGCCGCGCCGCGGAGCGCAGGCGGGGTGGGAGGCGCTCCCGTGGCTGCCTGCTCTCCCCGCCGTTCAGTTCCGGCGGCGGCACCTACGGTCACCAGCCGCGCGATCTGATCGACCGTCTTGGCCGGCACCCCGGCCCTGATCAGGTCGGTCACGGCGGCGTAGGGACGCCCGGCAACGATCTTCATCGCCGTGGTGGAACTGACCCCCGGCAGCTTCTCGAGCTCCTTCATACTCGCCAAGTTGATGTCGATCAACCCAGGAGGTTGATTGGCCGCCGACGCCGCCAACCAGCCGGTCGATGCCACCGTCATCGCCAAGGCCAGGCAGAGTGCGGTCCAGGCGAGCCGGCACCTGCTGCTCGTTGCGTTCATCGGCTCTTCTCCTTTCGCGGCGTGCCCCGTGCCAGTATCGCGCGGGCTGGCACCCGCCGCCGAGCTCATTCAGGAGACGGCGACAGCCGCGGCGCCTCGCCCGCTCACCTATGATAGAGCCTATGGAACGCCAAGACCTCATCGCCAGATACCGCGCGACGCGAGCTCTGAGCGTTGCGCTCTGCTCCCCCTTGGCGTCCGAGGACTACCGCGTCCAGTCGATGCCCGACGTCAGCCCGCCGTGGTGGAACCTGGGCCACACCACGTGGTTCTTCGCCAAGAACATCCTCGAGCCCTTCGGCCGCTATGGCGCCGGCGACGCGCGCTTCGAATATGCGCTGAACTCGTACTACGAGTCGCTGGGGCCGCGCCTGGCCCGCGACCACCGCGGGCTGGTGACCCGCCCGACGACCGCCGAGATCTACCGCTTCCGCGCCTCGGTCGACGAGCGCTTCGGAGCTCTGGTCGCCGAGGCCGGCGAAGCCGATTACCCGCGGCTGCAGTTCCTAGCCCTGACCGGCATCCAGCACGAGCAGCAGCACCAGGAGCTGCTGGTGACCGAGATCAAGCACATCCTGGGCTCGAACTTGCCCGAGCTCCGCGAGCCCTACCTGCCCGCGGCGGGCGGCGGCACGCCGCCGGCGCTGGCGGAGCGCGAGCCCGATCCGGCCGGCCGCGTCGCACCCTCCGGGCCGCTGCCCGCGCGGCCGGTCGCGTTTGCCGGCGGCCTGTTCGAGTTCGGCAACCTCGAGGGAGGCTGGTGCTGGGACAACGAGATGCCCGTGCACCGGGCCTATCTCGAGCCTTTCGTCCTGCTCGACCGCCTGGTGACCAATGGCGAGTACCTCGAGTTCATCGAGCAGGGCGGCTACGCCGACCCCCTGCTGTGGCTGGCCAACGGCTGGGCGCGGGTGCAGGAGGCCGGCTGGTCGGCGCCGCTCTACTGGGAGCGCGAGGGCGGCAGATGGCAGCTGTGGACGCTCGGCGGCCGGCGCGCCCTCGACGTCGACGAGCCGGTCTGCCACGTCAGCTTCTACGAAGCCGACGCCTATGCCCGCTGGCAGGCGCGCCGCGGCGGCGCCTCGGCCGGCGCTCGCCTGCCGACCGAACGCGAATGGGAACATGCCGCCCGCGTCGCCGGATTCCCGGGACCGGCGCCGAACTTCCTGGAGAGCGGCAGCCTCCACCCGCGCCCGTTCGCGCGGCCGGGCGCGCCGGCAGCGCAGGGGCCGCCCGCGGCGGCCGAGGACATGGGGATGGCGCAGCTCGGGGGTGACGTGTGGGAATGGACCTCCAGCCACTACGAGCCCTATCCCGGCTACCAGCCCTTCGACGGCAATCTGATGGAATACAACGGCAAGTTCATGGACAACCAGCGCGTCCTGCGCGGCGGCTCCTGCGCCACCCCCGCCGCGCACATCCGGCCCAGCTACCGCAACTTCTGGCCCGCCGACACCCGCTTCCAGTTCACCGGCATCCGCCTCGCGCTGCCCATGGCCTGAGACGAAGCTCCCCGGCGCCGCTACCAGCCCGCGGTGCCCGCTCCGCCTTTGAACGGACCGACGATCTCGGCGGTGATCCAGCCGCCGTAGAAGTCTCCCGGCTGGGCGCGCGCCGGCTCGCCGTCGACCAGGCAGCGCTCCATCGCCTGGGGATAGAAGGCGACGTGATCGCGGATCTCCTTGTAGCTCAAGGTCGGCTCGGGGTAGCTCCAGGCGGCATCAGGCGCCCGCCGGCCGCCGGCCGCCACGTCATAGTAGCTGGCAAGACCCTTCCACTCACAAAAGCTGCGGCGCTCCGAGGGCAGCAGGTGCTCCATGCGGATGTCGGACGGCGGCAGGTAGTAAACCGGCGGATGACTGGTCTCCAGCACGCGCCAGCAACTCCGGCTCTCGGCCAGCAAGACGCCGCCGAAATGGATCTGGACGAGCTTGGCGCAGCGCTCGAGCCGCGGCGGGCGCGGGTAGTCCCAGACCGACTCCTGCCCCGGCCCGGGCACCACGCGCTCTATCGCAACACGCTTCATGAGCTCCGCCTTCTCACCCTACCGGCCGCTTGCTAGAGGCTGAAGGCGGTGTTGTCGAGACCTCCGCAGAACTTGCCGGCTTGGTTATGGTAGGTGTTGACCTTGCCGGTCTGGGTGTCGGTCACCGTCAACGTGTATTCGAGGTCCGACAGCGTGCCATAGAAGACCGCGATCCGGTTGCCGAGGTTGAGGATCTTGGCCAGCAGCTCGAGGTTGCCTGGATCGGTAAAGAAAAAGGCGCCGGTCACATCCGACGAGAGCCTGACCGCCCCCCCTTGCCCGCTCGTGCCATTGCCCGCGTTGGACCAGCTCATGGTGAGCCCAAAGCGGCCGCTCAGCAGACAGAGCGTATTGGAGTCGGGACGGCACGAGCCCGAAGCGGCGGCGCCCTCGGACTCCGCCAGCACCGCGAGGTGGCCGGCGAGCGGCGACTGCGGTAGGGGCAGCGGCGCGGCCGGGTTCGTAGCTGCCGCGAGAAGGTCCGCATCCGGCGGCGCCAGCGCGGCGATTCGCGGCGCCTTGCGCGGCGCCCACGGCGCGCCTCCGCCGCTGTCGCCGCCGCCGGGGGCGTCGCTCGCCAACGTGGCGCTCTTGGTGAACGCGTTCTGATCGATCGCGCCGCAGTCGCCGGCCGTGTTGCTGTAGCTCTTGCCGTCGCCGGTCTGGAGATCGGTCACGATCATCGTGAAGTGCAGGTTGGTGAGCTCGCCATAGAACAGCTTGATCACCGTCCCGAAGTCGAGGATCTTGACGATGAGCTCGACGTTCGTCGGGTCGCCGAAGGAGAAGAACCCTGCTTCGTCGGTACGCGGGATGGCGACGCCGAGGCCGTTGGAGTTATCGAACTGGTTTTGCCACAGCACGTCGACCTTGAAGCGGCCGCCCAGCAGACAGAGATTGTTGGGCCCCTCGAGACAAGTTCGCTCGGGCATGAAGGCCGCCGCCAGGTCCTTGGTGCTGCTGATGGTCTGCGCGTTGTCGCGCTGGTTCGGGATGCCGGTCGGGACTCCCCTGAGGCTGACTCCGGGATTCGAGTAGTAGGGCTGCACCGCGCAACCCTGCACGCACTGGTTCTCGTACGACATGATGGTGCGGAACTGGCCGTCCACATAGTGGCCGAAGGAGAAGGGGAACGAGGCCTGCGAAGCGGGAGCGCCGTTGGCGGGGTCGTGCTCGCAGCCGAGGTTATGCCCCAGCTCGTGCGCCAGCGCCATGACGCTGGTGGTGCAGGTGCGCAAGACCGCCGAATAGGCGAAAGGCGCGAAGTCGCTGCTCAGGGCGTCGCGGCGCATGACCCAGGCGAGGCCGCAGAAGTTCTGCATCTGGTCGACGATCAGCGACACCAGGTCGGCGCCGTAGAGGCGGCGCAGCCGCGCGACGGTCGGATCGTTGGTCACCCATTCGAGATCCTGCTGCGCGTTGCCGGTCTCGGTGTAGTTGACCTCCTGCATCTGCACCGGCACGTAGCGGGCGTTGATCTGGCTGTTGATCAGACCGCTGTTGGAGAGGTCGATGGCCGTCTGGAGGGTGAGCAACAGCCCCGCCAGCCCCTTCGAGTCGGCCACGTCGGCCGCTGTGTAGAGGAGCAGGACGCGGATGCGGGTGGGTGCCGCCGAGGCTTTAGCGTGGGGCAGCGGCAACTCCTTCGCCAGGCTGCCGTTGAGCGGCGGCTCCAGCGGACCGCCGCAGGGCTTGAATCGGCTCTGATCGATCTCCATCAGCTTGTGCTCACCGGGCGCGCCGGGGGCCACCTGATACACCGCGGTGCGCAAGAAGATCAGGCCTGACATCTGATGATCGATGACCGTCAGGGTGGCGGAACCGATCCTGCTCCTGCCGTCCTCCGGATCGAGGAGATCGCCGCGCCATGTGTAGTTCTCCATGCCGCGCTTCTCGAGGTCGGTGCGCACCGTGGGATAGATCTTGCCGTCGAGCAGCGGCAGCGCCAGGCCGGAGTGCAGGGCCGCGAAATCGACGCTCACCAGGCGCTCGGCGACGACCTCCGGGGCCGATAGAGGCGCCGACTTGAGGACGCCGGAGTCGAGGAACCGGAACAGATCGCGGCCCTCGGTACCGGGGAGCAGCGGTCCCGCGGCCGCCGCCGGCGGCGTCCCGGCGATCAGCGCCAGCAACGCGAACGCTGCGATCGAGGTGTAGACCGGCAGACTCTTGCGCGACACGAGAACCCCCTTGGGACGACGCCTGGGCCTTGGCGCTGATCCCGCTGAAAGAGGGAATTATACCACCGTCCCATACCCCTCCCGCGCGCCGAGCCCCGGAGGCGCCGCGTCCACGACCACGAGATTCCCGGCCGGGCCGAGCCCTTCGCGCGACCGCCTCGCCGGGCGCATTCCGGTCGGCTGGTTGGCCATCCGCCCACCATCATCTCCATTCTCACCTTGCCATCTCAGGGGTCGCCGTGCGAAGATGCCCTTAGATCTTTAGGGGTGACCATGGGAAGACGAGATCGAGACCTGTTTCAGGGAACGCTGGACATGTTGACGCTCAAGGCGCTGATCTGGGGCCGGCGGCACGGCTACGAGGTCATGCGCTGGATCCGCCAGATCTCCGGCGGCCATCTCCAGGTCGAGGAGGGGGCCCTCTACCCCTCGCTGCACCGCATCGAGGCGCGCGGCTGGGTCGAGTCGGAGTGGGGGCTCTCCGAGAGCGGTCGGCAGGCCAAGTTCTACCGCCTGACCGCTGCCGGCCGCCGCCAGCTGGAGCTCGAGACGACCACCTGGCGCAGCTACGTCGAAGCGGTCGCCAAGGTCCTGGCCGCGGTCTGACCGTACGCTGCCATGGCGACCGGCTACTTCCAGGAGCGACGGCCCGCGGCGAAGGGGCGGCGGCGCTTCTCGCTCGGCGCCGAGCACCGCGACCCGCGCAGCCTGCGCGGCGAGATCGAGAACGAATTCGACGCCCACCTCGAGAGCGCCGCGCGCGAGCTCCTCGAGGCCGGCCTCGAGCCGCCGGCGGCCTGGGAGGAGGCGCGGCGCCGCTTTGGCGACCGCGAGAGCTACCGTGCGGCTTGCCACCAAATCGATCTACGGCACCGCAAGGCGCGGCGCCGGGGAGAGATCATGAACGACCTGCTGCAGGACTTGCGCTTCGCCGGCCGGACCTTCCGCCGCGGACCGGGATTCGTGGCCGCCTCGATCCTCACCCTCGCCCTCGGGATCGGCGCCAACGTCGCGGTCTTCTCGGTGGTCTATGGGGTGATGCTCAAGCCCCTCCCCTTCCCCGACCCCGAGCGCCTGGTCATGCTGTTCGAGACCAACCCGGAGTTCGGCTGGACGGCGGCGGAAGTCGCCCCCGCCAACTACCTCGACTGGCGCGAGCCCAACCGCGCCTTCGCCGACATCACCGCCTACAACGATTGGATCGCTCCCGTCACGCTTACCGGGGACCACGAGCCCGAGGTGTTGAGCGCGGCGGCGGTGACCGGCAACTTCTTTGCGGTGCTGGGCGTGCCGCCTCCCTTGGGGCGCGGGCTGCGCCCCGAAGAGACCTGGCGCGGCCACCGGGTGGCAGTCCTTTCGCATCGGCTCTGGCAGCGCCGCTTCGGATCGGACCCCGCGGTGCTCGGCAGGACGATCACGCTCAACAGTGCCGCCACCACGGTCATCGGCGTGATGCCCGCCGGCTTCAGCTTCCCCTTCCGCGACCTCGACCTCTGGGTGCCGGTCGGATGGCGGCCGGAGAATCGCGCCACGGTCCATTTCCGCCAGGCCCACAACCTGCGTGCCGTGGGGCGCCTGCGGCAGGGCGTCACCCTGGAGGAAGCCCGCGGCTACCTCGCGACGATCGCGGCCCGACTGGCCCGAGCGTACCCGGCGACCAACCGCGTCATGGGCGCGGGACTCGCGCCGCTTCAACAGTGGGTCGCCGGTCCGCGGCGGCTGCCGCTTCTCGTCCTCCTCGGGGCGGTAGCCCTCGTGCTGCTCGTCGCCTGCGCCAACGTCGCCAACCTGCAGCTCGCCCGCGCCACGGTTCGCACCCCGGAGATCGCCCTGCGCAGCGCCCTGGGCGCCGGCAGATGGCGGCTCCTGCGGCAGCTCTTCACCGAGAGCTTGCTCCTCTCCCTGCTCGGCGGGGTGGCCGGGCTGGGGCTCGGGCTCTACGGCACGCGCGGGCTGCTGGCGATCGGCCCGGCCGACCTGCCACGGGCCGAAGAGATCCACCTCCACGGCGTGGTGCTCGCCTTCGCCTGCGGCGCCACGCTCCTTGCAACCCTGCTCTTCGGCCTGGCGCCCGCTCTCCAGGCGGCGCGCGCCGAGGCCGGCCTGGCGCTCCAGCGCGCGGGGTGCGGCACCGCGAGCCGGCGCATCCGCCGGACGCGCGACGGCTTGATCGCCGGCGAGGTCGCGCTGGCGGCGGTGCTCGTGATCGCCGCCACGCTGCTGCTCGACAGTCTCGGCCGTCTGCGCCAGGTGGACCTCGGCCTGCGCTCCGACCATGTCCTGTCCGCGAGCCTCTCGCTTCCCGGCGTCAGCTATCCCAGAGTCGCCCAGGTCGTCGCCTTCTACCAGGAGCTCTGCCGGCGGGCGCGCACGCTGCCGGGAGTCCGCACCGCCGGGCTCGCCGATGGCCTGCCGCCGACCGGCGCCGGCTGGACAGGCGTTTTTGCGATCGCGGGGCGCCCCGGCGGAAGCGACTTCCATCACCGGCTGGTCAGCCCGGATTATTTCGGCGTCTTCCGGGTCCCGCTGCGGCGCGGCCGCACCTTCACCGAGGAGGACGGCAAGGAGGCGCCGGGACAGGTCCTGGTCAACGATCGCTTCGCGCGCGAGTTCTTTAGCGGCGAGGACCCGATCGGGAAACGCCTCACCATGGACACCGTCGACAACCGCCCCGCCCCCAACGCCCGCTGGCGCACCGTGATCGGGGTGGTCGGCGACGAGAAGCTGCTGGGGCCCGCGGCGCCGGCGCCGGCGCAGATCTACGAACCGCTGCCGCAGAACGCCGACCAGGGGATGCAGCTCGTGGTGCGCACCGCGGGCGACCCGCTGGCGATCGTCGGGCCGCTGCGCGCCCTGGTCCGCGAGATGGACCGCAACCTGCCGCTGCTCGCCGTCGCCAGCATGGACGAGATCGTTTCCCGCTCGGTCGCGAGCGAGCGCTTCCTCACGCTCCTCATGGCGCTCTTCGCGGCGATCGCCCTGACCCTGGCGGCGGTCGGCGTCGCCTCGGTCATGGCCTACAACGTCGCGCAACGCACGCGCGAGATCGGCGTCCGCCTGGCGCTCGGCGCCGCAGGGGGCCAGGTCGTCGGCCAGGTGGTGCGCCAGGCAATGCGCCCGGCCGCGCTCGGCATCGCCGCCGGCCTGGCCGGCGCCCTCGCCGCCTCGCGGCTCCTGCAGGGCCTCCTGTTCGCGGTCCGCGCCACCGATCCCACCGTCTTCGCCGCCGTCGCCCTCGCCCTCACCCTCGTCGCCCTGGCCGCCAGCTACCTCCCCGCCCGCCGCGCCCTGCGCATCGACCCCATGCTCGCCCTGCGCCACGACTAATTAGGTTAGCGGGTTGACCAAGGCTCAGCCATAGGAATCGGCCTCGTCGGGGCGCAGATCAGGCTCGTTTGCGTGGCACTGGCGCAAACGTGCTCTCTACTGGTGAGAGTATTCGGGCGACGTAGCCGCCTCGCCTCTCCTGTCGAGCTCAGCCAGCAAGGCGAATAGCTTCCCCAGATTGGTTGGCTTGAGCAGATGCACATCGAAACCGGCTTCCCGCAAGCGAGCCCTATCGGCCTGATACCCGGTCAGGGCGACGAGAAGCACCCGCTTGCCAAGCACCTCGCGAAGGTTATGGGCAAGCTCGTAGCCGTCCATCTTGGGCAGCCCCAAGTCCAGGAGCACTACCTCGGGCTTGAGCTCTCCCACGACAGTCAGCGCGGCGACCCCGTCGGGCACCGCTCGGGCTTCGTGCCCCTGAATGGTCAAGATCTTCACCAGCGCCTCGGCAGCGTCCATCTCGTCGTCGACGACCAGGATCCTGCGAGCAGTGACCGGGAACAGAGCGGCTTGCTCCTCCTCGGGTGTGGCGAGACGTCCACGGCGCAGCCGTGGCAGCGTCACCACGACCTCGGTGCCCTTGCCCGGCCCGGCGCTGAATGCGTCGACGTGCCCCCCGTGCATCTGCACCAGGCTACGGACGAGCGCCAATCCGAGCCCCAGACCCCCTCTTGCGCGGTGGAGACTTGCCGGAGCCTGCGTGAACAGGTCGAAGACGTGCTCGAGCACTCCCGGCTCCATGCCGATGCCTGTGTCTCGAACCGAGAGTTTGACCGTGTCATCCGTCGCGTCCACGGAGAGCCAGATCCGGCCCCCGTTGTCGGTGTACTTCGCCGCGTTTCCCAGCAGGTTCTCCATCACCTGCGCTAGTCGCACCGCATCCCCCAGCACTAGGACGGTCCCTCCCGGCGGCAAGGAAACCGTGAGCTCATGCTGGGCGGCCTCGAGCATCGGCTTCACGCTTTCGATCGCCGCCTTGGCTGCCTCCGCGACATCGGCCGCATCCCGCGTCAGCTCGAACTTCCCCGAGATGACCCTCGCCACATCCAGGAGCTGGTCGAGCATCGCTGTCATGCGCCGGGTCTGCCTCTCCATCATGGCTCGGATCTGCTCGACCGAGCCGCCGCCGGTCAGGCGCATGAGATCGAGTCCCGTGGTGAGCGCCGCCAACGGATTGCGCAGCTCATGGCCGAGCATCGCGAGGAACTCGTCCTTGCGTCGATCGTCCTGCGCCAGCTCGTCGGCTCGGCTCTGGGCTACTATCTCGGCCTTGCGCAGGTCGGTCACGTCCTCGATCGATACCAGGATGAGGTCGGGGCGGCCGTTGCGCGCCATCACATCGGCATTGAGTCTCATGCTGCGCCAGCCGATCCTCTCGAACAAGTGATCCACGTCGTAGTCACGGATCTCCCGCTCTCTGCGGAGGGCCTCTTCCAATAGAGCCCGCACCCTGGGAATGTCCCATTGCCCGTTGCCGAGCTCGTAGATCCGTCGGCCCTCCGTTTGCTCCTCGTCGATCTGGAACGTCGCATAGAACGCCGCGTTCGCCGAGACGACGCGGTGGTCCATGTCGAGGACGAGAAGGGGCGTGCGTGAGGTCCGGATGATTGCCTCCGCATAGAGCCGGGCGTGCTCACTCGCGGCAGCCGCCTGCTTTTGCACGGTGATCTCGTGAAAGGTTAGGCAGACTCCGTCGATCTCTTCCTCTTCGGTGCGGTAGGGAAGGATTCTCCTCAAGAACCATCGACCGTCCTCGGTCGACACCTCCACTTCGATGGGCGCGTGCTCCGCCAGCACGCGCACGGCATCGGAAAGCATGTTGTCGTCGCGGACCTGCATCTTGATATCAGGAAGCGAGCGGCCGATGTCGGCCGGGACGATGCGCATGACCGTGGCGCACGCAGGCGTAAAGCGCCGGATCCGGAGCTCGCGGTCGAGGAAGATGGTGGGAACGTTGGCGCTCATCAGCAGATTGTTGAGGTCCGAGGTGAGGGAGCGCAGCTCCTCGTTTCTTTCCTCCAGCTGACGGTTGATGGTCGTCAGCTCTTCGTTCAGGGATTGCAACTCTTCCTTCGACGACTCGAGCTCCTCGTTGCTCGACTGAAACTCCTCGTTTAGGGAGAGGAGCTCTTCGTGGCTTGCGCTGTGCTCCTCGGTGGCGGTCCTGAGCTGATCGACCGCGGCCCGTAGCTCATCCCTTGTATCCTGGAGCTCCTGCTGGATCTGGCCTGTGAACGACCCAGCCTCCCCACCAGCCTCATCCGCGGCGAAGGAGGGCCCAGCCGACATCGGGAGGTCTCGGAAGGCAACGAGGAATAGCCCGCCGGCACGCGAGACGGACGTGATCGGCTCGATGACGATCTCGATCCGAGGGGCGGTGTCCCGCTCCAGCCGCATGCCAGTGACCGTAACCAGCCGTTTGTGCTCGATGGCCTCGGCGAGGCCGGACCGCAGCCTTGCGTACAGCTCGGGCCGCACCCAGGAGAGCAAGTCCAACTTGGCCTCGCCCTGGGGCCGCGTCAGGTACTTGTCCGTCGGCCCGAAGAAGTAGAGGATCTCGAGTCCCTGGCCAATCACCACGCAGGGCGAGGTGTACCGTTGAAGCACCAGCTTCTCGATCAGGCGGGGGGCCTTCTGTGTCTCCGTCGGTGCCCGTCGCTCCCGTAGAGCGCGCACCGGAGCCAGCTCGGCTGCCCGGTGCGCCATGCGGTAGCGGTGAGCCCGCGCGAGCCCTATGGAGCGATAGATCCGGTGCTTGCCCGCAACCTCCTCGAAGAGATCGGTCCGCCGGCCGATCGTCTCGGAGGCGCCGAGCCATAATGTACCTTGGGGCCGAAGCGAGAAGTGAAAGAGCTCGAGCAAGCGCTCTTGCGCGGACGGCTCGAGGTAGATGAGCACATTGCGGCAGCTCACCAGCTCGAGGTGGGGAAACGGTGGATCGGAGAGCAGGTCATGGGCCGCGAACGTGACCGCGTCGCGCAGGGGGCGCTCGACCTCGAAGCCCTCGCCGGAGCGCCGAAAGAACCGTCGCAAGCGATCAGAGGAAACGTGCTCTGCAATGCTGGCCGGGTATAGCCCCCGCCGCGCGATCGCCAGCGCTTCACCGCTCGCGTCGGAGGCAAACACCTTCAGCTTGAAGCGGCTTCCCGCGGTCTCGAGACGCTCAATGCAGACCATGGCGAGGCTGTAGGCCTCTTCGCCGGTGGCGCAGCCCGCCGACCAGACCCGCACCGCGGTGGCGTCGTCCCTTTTCTCGGCCAGCGCCGGCACGATCTCTCGTGCGAGGAGCTCCCATTCCTCGGCATCCCGGAAGAAGCTCGTGACGCCTATGAGGATGTCGCGATAGAGCTCATCGACCTCCCCCGGATGCGACCTCAGGTACTCGAGATAGCCCTGCCACCCGGAGAGGCTCTTGAGCTCGATGCGACGCTCGGTTCGGCGCTGGAGGGTACCCGTCTTGTAGTCGCGAAAGTCGACGCGGTACCGTTTGCCGAGCTCCGCCAAGATGGCCTGCAGCCCCTCGCCCGACTCGCCGGTCGCCTGCTGTTCGGGCTCTCTGGCGGTGGGGCGGACCCGGGGTGCGGCGGCGTACCCGAGGAGAATCTCCCCCATCTCCTCTGGCGGCACGACCGTGTCGGCGGCACCCGTATCGATGGCGCTCCGAGGCATCCCGTCGTACTCCGCCGTCTCGGGATCCTGAACGAGACACAACCCGCCCGCCGAGCGGATGTCCTTCAAGCCGGCGGACCCGTCGTTGCCGGTTCCGGAGAGCACGATGCCGACCGCGCCCTCCTTCTGATCCGCCGCCAGCGCGGAGAAGAACTTGTCGATGGGCCTGGCGCGGTAGTGAGGCTCTTCAGGCGCACCGGCTTCCAACGCTCCGTCGCGGATGCTGAGCGATGTCGCCGGCGCGATGACGTAGACATGGTTGGGCTCGACGCGCTGGTTGCCGGTGACCTGCGAGACTTCCATGCGGGTCTTCCGCTGCAAGATCCCGGCGATATGGCTCTCCTCGGCTGGAGCAAGGTGGACGACGATGATGAACGCCATGCCCTGGTCGGCGGGGGCGCCCTGGAGGAACCGCTGGCACGCACCGAGCCCTCCGGCAGACGCGCCGACACCGACTACCAGGACCGGTGATGGGTTGCCGGCGGACGCCGAAGGTCTAGCCCCCATTTCTCACACCGGCTCGTCGCGAGGCGCCGCAAACGGGCCTAGATCCAAGGCGCGCGCGGGTCGGACGACCGAGGCGTGCTCGAAGCACGTCGAGGGAGTCCGACCGAGCGCAACGCAGGAGATAGGCCCGTTTCCGGAGCCGCAGCAGAGGTGGTGTGAGAAATGGGGGCTAGGGCCTTCTGGATTGCGGGTCATGCCGTTCGGTTCCTCGGGTAGGCGGCCTTTGACGTACGTGCTGGCGAGCTTGCTTTACCAAGTCCCCCATCGCGACGTGAGGTAAATGGATGGACTGGCAATCCGAGGATAAGGAAGGATTGCCCTGCCTGATGATTCTACACCGGTGAGCCGCCCGAATTGCTCGGCGGGCGCGCACCGAGAAGAAGCTGCGTAAAGACTCCGAGGAACATCCGGATCCTATGAGGCGCGGGAGCGCGCCAAGGCCTCGCGAACCCGCTGGGGACCGCTGCTCGAGGCTCTGAAGGGCGGGAGAGCGCGAGCCGCGCCCCCGAGCCCATGGTAGAGTCGCCGATGAGCGAATCCCGTTGCGCATCCGAATGAAAGAGGCACGCGGCGCTGAGGAGAGACGGGAGGCCCCGCCGCGCTGGGCGGCGGAGGAGGAGCCGCAGCTGCGCTGGGCCACGATCCTCAAGATCGTCACCGCTCTGGCGCTGGTCTGGGCGGTCTGCGAGCTGTGGCAATTCCTCATCCTCTGTGCGTTCGCACTGCTGCTGGCCACCACCGCTGAGCCTCTGGTCACCTGGGCGGAGCGGCGCGGCCTCGCACGCGGCGTGGCGGTACTGCTCCTCGGGCTGATCGGCGTGGCGCTAATCGCCGCGGCCATGTTCTTCGTGGCGCCTCCCTTCGTCGAACAGATCCAGGCTCTGTTGCACAACCTCGGCGGCCTGAGCCGGCACGTCGTCGAGCAGGTGCGGCCGACTTCGCCCTTCTTCGCTGGAGTGCTCGCCCAGGTATTCGAGCTGCCGCACTCGCCACAAGTCGCGACCTGGCTGCGGAAGCCACTTCTGTGGGGTCAGGTCGCCGTCGGCGCGGTGGTAGCCTCTGCCTTCGCCTTCATGCTGATGCTCTACCTGATCTACCACGGCAGGCAGACGTACGCGTGGCTGCTCGCGTACATGCCCCGCCGCCACCGCCAGAAGATGGCGGAGACGATTCCCGAGGTCTCCGACGTGGTGCTCGCCTACATGCGCGCGCAGATCGTGACGACTCTCATCTTCACCGCTTTCGCCTTCGCCGTGCTCACCATCTTCCACGTGCCGGCGTCTTTGCCGCTCGCCGTGCTCGCCGGGATCTGCGACGTCATTCCGCTAATCGGCATCGTCATCGCCACCACGCCGGCGGTGCTGCTCGCGCTCACCGTGTCACGGCTCGCCGCTACCGCGGTGCTTGCCCTCTACCTCCTCTACGCCGCGTTCGAGGGCTACGTCCTGGTGCCGCGCCTCTACGGCCGGCACCTCCGGCTATCCCCGCTGGTCGTGCTGATCGCCCTCGCGGTGGGGGGGCGGCTGCAAGGAATCGCCGGCGCGCTGCTCATCCTCCCCCTCGTTGCCGCGTACCCGATCATCGAGCGCATCTGGCTGTCTGGCTACCTTGGCGACCATGTGCTCGACGACCATTCGGCGCTCGAGCAGGCCGCCCCGGGAGAGCAGCCGGCGGTCGTCGACGCCGTGATCCAGGGTGTTCCCCACGAGGAGTCGCCGACGACGCCGTCGGAAAGCCGGTGAGGGCCCGCGCAAGCGGCAAGGGCCGCGGGGTCGGCTAGCCGGGTTGCTGATCCGCTGCCGAGGCCTCGTCGGGGCGCAGACCAGGCTCGCCGCAGCGCTCGAGGATGGCGGCGCGGACGGCATCGCGCAGGCGGAGGGCGGCAGACCAATCTGCGCCGTCGGGGCGCTGGGCGGGGGCGAGTGTGACTTCGACCGCGCCGCGACGGAATAGCCAGGCCTCATCGCGGAGGACGGTGCGGCTGCCGCGGATGACCGCCGGGACGACCGCGGCGCCCGCCTCCGCGGCGGCCAGGAACGCCCCCATGCGGAACGGGAGCAGGCCCGGAGAGCGTCGGAGGGTGCCCTCCGGGAAGATGATCAACGACTCGCCGCTCAGCAGCGCCGCGACCGCTTTGCGCACTTCGCCGGTTACCTGGCTGGCGTCGAATCGCTCGACGAAGAGCGCGCCGACGCGGCGCAGCAGCACCCGCGACAGCAGGTGGTCTTCGAGCTCCCCCTTGACGACGAAGGCGAGCTCGGCGGGAAGCGCGGCGGAGAGCACGACGCCGTCGAGATAGCTGGCGTGGTTGGAGGCCACGACGAGCGGCCGGCCACCCCCGCCACCACTCCGGACGCCGCCGCCAGGCGCTCCGGCCCCGGCCGCGGCCAGCCGCTCGAGGCCAGAAACGCGCAGCGGGATGCCGGCGAGCCGGAACATGAGACGCGCCGTGCCGCGCAGCAGGCGGCGGCGGCGAGCGCGGCCGGGCAGCAGCGCGACGGCTCCCCAGAGCGGCAGTCCGAGCAAGCCGAAGACGAGCCAGGCGTAAGCGGTGTAGAGCAGGGTGCCGGCCAGGCGGGCGCGGCGCCCAAGCTGCGCTCGGAGGCCGGTCCAGGCGAGGCGGGCGAGCTGCCACCAGAGCGCAGCGCCGCGCCGGCCCAGCCGGCCGCTCGCGTAGAGGTCGCGGCAGGCCGAGCGCCGCACCTTGCCGCTCGAGGTCTTGGGCACCGCGTGCGGCGGCGCCAGCACCACCTCGTCTGCCGGTGCGCCCAGCAGATCGACGGTCTTCTCGAGCACCGCCTCGCGCAGCCGCTCGCGCGCCGCCTCCTCGCGCTCGCGCGTCTCGGCGACCACCACCAGGCGCTCGGTACCGGTCGCCGGATCGGCGCTGCCGAAGGCGGCGACACACCCCCGGCGCACGCCGGGCACCTGACCGACCGCCTCCTCGAGCTCGTGCGGGTAGAGGTTACGCCCGGCCCGGATGATGATGTCCTTGCTGCGCCCGGTGATGAAGATCTCGCGCCCCACCGCGTAGGCCCGGTCGCCCGAGTCGAGCCAGTCGCCGTCGCGGAGCTGCCGGGTCGCTTCGTCGTCGCGGAAGTAGCCGCTGGTTGCCGACGGTCCGCGGAACTGCAGGCGTCCTTCCTCACGCTCTCCCGCCTCGTGGCCGGCGGCGCCCACCACCCGCACCTCGTGGCCGGGCAGCGGGACGCCGCAGCCGACGAAGTGCAGCGCCCGCGGATCGCCTTCCGGCGCCGCGCACGGGTCCGCCCGGCCCGAGCGCTCGAGCGGCTCGCGCCAGACCGCGTCGACCACCGGGCCGCGCCCGGGTATCGGGATGGTCAGGGCGAGCGAGCACTCGGCCAGACCGTAGACCGGCAGCATGGCGGTGGAGCGAAAGCCGCAGCGCGCAAAGCGTTCGCCGAAGCGGCGGATCGCTTCGGGCGAGACCGGCTCGGCACCGTTGAGCGCGCAGCGCCATGACGACAGATCGAGACCCTGGAGATCGGCCTCGTCGATCTTGCGGGCGCACAGCTCGTAGGCGAAATTGGGCGCCGCCGAGAGCGTCCCGCGGTGGCGCGACAACGCCTCGAGCCAGCGCACCGGCCGGGCGAGGAAGCTCAAGGGCGACATCAGGACCAGCGGCAGGCCATAGTAGAGGCTCGCCATCCACGAGCCGATCAGGCCCATGTCGTGATAGAGCGGCAGCCAGCTCACCACCACGTCCTCGGGAGCGATCGCCACCGCCTCGCCGATGGCGCGCAGGTTGGCGAGCAGGTTGGCGTGGGTCAGCACCACCCCCTTCGGCCGCCCCGTGCTGCCGGAGGTGAACTGCATGAAGGCGACGTCCTCTCCACGCACCACCGGAGGCCTGCTGCCGCTGCCGCCGGGGTCCGCGCCGGCACGCGCCGCAGCCGCCGCCGCGGCCGCTCCACTCAGCTCGGCAACCGTTGCCACGCGCGACAGCCCTGGCACCTGGGCGCCCAGCAGCCGCGCCACCGTCAGGACCTCGGGAAAGGTGACGAGCGCCGCCGCTTCGGAGGTCCGCAGGATGCCTGCCTGGCGCCGCAGGTGGTCCTCGATCTGGCTGCGGCGGGCGGGTGGATAGAGCGGGACGGGCACCGCGCCGGCGTAGAGCGCGCCGCAGAAGGCGGCGAAGTAGTCGAGACCGCTCGGCAGCATCAACCCCACCGCCTGACCGCTCTCGATGCCCAGCCCGGCGAGGCCCGCGGCCACGGCGCTGGCGCGCCGGTCGAGCTCGCCGTAGGTCAGCTCCTCCGGCGCGCCGTCGTCGAGGTCGCCGGGATAGAAGAGGATGTGGCGCCGGCGCGGGTGGCGCGCCGCATGCCAGCCGAGGACCTCCGGCAGAGTCCGCGTCTGGTCGGGCGCGGCCTCTGCCGGGCCCACCAGCGGCTCGGCCCCTGCTTTCCCCCCGGCGCCGCGGGCCCAGCCGGCCTCGCCGCTCGCCGGCGCGCCGGCGCCGGCCAGGGCGCGCAGCAGGTCTGCCATGGTCTCGGCCGTGCCGAGGGTCTCTCCGGGCAGGGAGACTCCGAACGCACTCTCCAGGCGGCGGATCAGCTCGGCGCGGCCCAGGCTGTCGAGCCCCAGGTCACGGTCGAGCGCCGACCCGGGCCCCACGACGCGCCGCGCCCGCCGCCGCTCTCCCTGGAGCTCGCGCCCGAGCTCGGCCGCGATGCGCAGCGCCTCCGCCTCGACCGCCGCCTCCCGCGCCGCCTGTTTCACTTCCGTCGCCATCGTTTCGCCCCCTCTATCTTAGCCACCCGTCGGCCGGCGCGCCGAGCCTGACCTACCCGTGTCGCGGCGAGGGCCTGCGGGGCCTCCGGGCCAACCGGGGCCTCCGGCCGCGCGGACTCGGCCCAAGGCGGAGAGTGCTAAAATTAGTTTTTCTGGCGATCTGAGCCCGTCCTGTAATCGGTATGGCCGCCCCTCACGCGAAGACCTACATGATCGTGGCGTGGACCATGGCCTTGCTCTTGCTGACGACCCTTTTTTCGACCTATCTCCCGTCGGCGCTGTGGCAGGCGGTCACGAAGGACGGTATCGGCGCCCACTCCCCTTTTTACCTCGCTTGGCCGTCGATCGCATTCCTGGCCCTCGTCGTGTTCTGCCTGGGGGTGGCCCTCGGGAGATTCACACGCGACCGCTCCGCCAAAGCAATGCGGTCGGCTCTGACGTTCTTGGGCGCTCATGGCACGCAGCTGATCGCCTTTGCCCTCCTGCTGCCTCTGCTCGTGATCTTCTTCAAGGAGGCGGTGGCGCAAAAACGGGACGCCAAGAACTTGGCGGAGCTGGCTGCCGTCGTGCTGGTGCTCGCCGTCCTGGCCAGCAGCGGCCAGATCTTGCTGTCTCGCCTGAAGAAGCTGGGGCCGCTCGAGCTATTCGAGAAACATGCTTCTGGATTGGCTGGCCATCTCAAGGAGCTGGCCAAAGAGGTCCTGGAGGCGCAGAAGAACCCTTTTTCACCCTCCAGCGAGGACACCTACCGCCGCTCGGAACTGCTCATCTGGATGGTCGAGTTCAACCTCTCGGCCGAAGAGATCAAAGACGCTTCCAAGCAGGGCCTGCCCGATCTTCTCTACTGGACCGGCCTATTCGCCGTGCTGCGCCGCAACTGGCCGGCCGCGACGACCCGGCTCGAGCGGCTGCGCTGGCTCCTGGGAGAGGCAGACGATCGCGACGAGATCACCAACAATCTGCCCTACAAGCTTGCCCTCAACCTGGGAAAGGCCTTCCTCGGACGAGTGCAGGACGCCCGAGAGCACCCCGAGCGCGCGCTCGATCCTCGCGAGGCGGAAGAGTCCCTGTACAAATCGCTTGCCCACTTCGCGCGCGCGGTCAACAAGGATCCCTATTCGTACATTGCCCTCTACAACCGCGCCTTCGTCGAAGACGAGCTGCGAATGTTCGAGCGGGCGATCGCATCCAATCGGGCAGCGCTCGAGCTTCGCCCCGACCATGCGAGGGCCAAGTACAACATCGCCGTCTCGCTGATCAAGATGGAAGGGCTCAAGGCCGCTACCCGCAGCCTGGTGCGAATCAAGCGCTCCGATCTAGATGGCGAGGAGATGCTGAAGCTCTCCAAGACCGACCAGGACCTGGAACCGCTGTTTCACGACGCCTACTGCGCGCGCCGAATCCGCTGGTGGTGGATCCGCCAGTCGCAGCCGTGACGCTGCGCACTCCAGGTGCGGTCCGATGCAGGGAGGATCTTGCGAGGCGAAAGCCGCGGGAAACCAGGAAGCGGCTTCAGCGTTCGCTGGCCAACTCGATGATGGGCCCGGAAGGCGCCTTTGCTGGCAGATTACCGTCCCGGCGATTGCGGCGCTGAAAGAGAGCGCTGGATGTCGTCATAGTCTCGTTCCCAACTCCTCAAATCCAAGGACATTCTGACATCTGAGCCGCTCCTTGTCAAGCTCAGGGCGCGACGTCTTCCCCGACCGCGGCGTTGAGCTGATCGAGGTGGGTGACGTAGTCGGCCAGCGCCTGGCGGTAGGCGAGCTGGGTGGCGCGGTCGGTGCGCTCGGCGTCGAGCAGGTCGAGGATCGAGGTGGCGCCCTTGCGGTAGGCGAGCTCGGCGATCTGGCGCGACTCGCCGGCCTTCTTGAGGTAGATCTTCTCGTAGAGCTCGACCCGCTCCTGGCTGGCGCGCAGCGCGACGTACGCCGTCTCGATATCGTCGATCACCTGCGCCCGCACGACGTCGGCCGCCGCACGGGTGCGCGCCACCTCCGACCTGGTGCGCGCGATCTCGCCCTGATTGCGGTTGAAGATCGGCAGCGGGAAGTTGACCCCTGTGCCCAGCGCGTTGGCGGCCTGGCCGAAGCTGAAGAAAGGCTGTACGTGCTGGTCGTCGACCAGCGAAGGGCCGGTGTGAATCCAGCCCAGAGACACCGTCACGTCCACCTTGGCGTTGGCCTCGGCGAGCTCGACGTCGGCCTCCGCCTTGCGCGCCGCGGTCTCGGCCGAGAGCAGATCGGGCCGCTTCGCGAGCGCCCGCTTTTCGAGTTCGCCGAGCGCCTGCGGGAGCGGCGCGGGCGTCCACTCCCCCTCGACCTCGAACTCCTGCGCCAGCTCCGGGGTGAAGATCGCCTGCCGCAGGCTCGCCCGGGCAGTGCGGTAGGCCAGATCGGCATCGCGCACGTCGATCTGGAACTGCAGCATTTGCAGTCCGATCTTCAGGAGCTCGCCGCCCGAGATCTCACCCTTCTCGTAACGAATTCGGTTGAGGTCCTCTACCTGCTGGAAGTTCTTCAGGTTGTCTTGCGCGCCCCGCAGGTTGCCGCGCGCGAGCAGCGCCGCGGTGAACGTGGCGCGCACGCCGGCGATCAGCGTCCGGCGGCTATCGCGCAGGTCGTGCTCGGCGCCGGCCGTCGCCAGGCGGGCGCTGTCGATGCGCCGGCGCCGCTTGCCGCCGCGCTCGAAGGTCCACCCGATGCCGCCGGTGAAGTCGACGGTGCCGTTGGAGAATGTCGGATTCGGCCGCAGCGCCGCCGTGATCTCGCCGCTGCGCGTCGATTCGAGCGCCGCCGCCTGGGCGCGCAGCGGCGGGCTGTTGGCGAGAGCCAGCGCCAGCGCCCGCTCCAGAGTCAAGCTGGAGATCGAGCCGGCGCGGCCCTCTGGCGCCGCGGCCGGCGATTGCGCCAGCAGGACGCCGCCGGCCGCCGCCCAGCCGAGCAGGGCGGCAAGCGCGGCCATTTGCCGCCGCCGCGGCTTCACGGCAACCTCGCGGCGCTCGCGGCGCGGCGCCGCTCGCGCCAGCGGTGGGCGAGCACCATGAGCGGCGGCTGCAGGATGCGGGTCAGCGCGGCGAGCACGAAGGCGCCGCCGATGACCACCACCGCCAGCGGCTTCTGCGTCTGCGCCCCGATGCCATGCGACAAGGCGGCCGGCAGCAGCCCCAGCATCGCCACCAGGGTGGTCATCAACACCGGCCGGAAGCGCCGCTCGGCGGCGATCCGCGCCCCCTCCTCGACCGACTTGCCTTCCGCCCACTGGCGCTGCGCGTAGTTGACCATCAGGATCGAGCTCTGGATGGCGATGCCGAAGATCGACACGAAGCCCATCGCCGCCGAGACCGAGAAGTTGATCCCGGACAGCAGCAGGGCGGCGAGACCGCCGGCGCAAGCGACCGGGATGTTGACCAGCACGATGGCGCAGAGCAGCCAGTCCTTGACCGCCGCGTAGACCAGTAGCGTGATCAGCGCCAGGGTGACCGGGATGATCACCACCAGGCGACCGACCGCCTCGCTGTCCTGGTTGATCTCGCCGGCCCATTCGAGATGAGTGCCATAGGGCAGCTTGACGCCGCGCCGGATCCGCTCCGCGGCGTCGGCCACGGTGCCGGCGAGGTCGCGGCCGCGCACCGAGAACTTGACCGGCGCGTAGCGCCGTCCGTCCTCGCGATAGATCACCGACGGGCCGTCCTCGAGGCGGATGCTGGCGAGCTGGGCGAGCGGGATCTGGCTGCCGTCGGGCGCCGTGACGGTGATCTGGCGGATCGCCTCGACGTTGCGCCTGTAGGGCGCGAGCCAGCGCACCACCACGTCGAAGTGCTTCTCGCCGTCGTAGATCTGGGTCACCACCTGGCCGCCCACCGCCGCCTGCACGACCGCCTCGACGTCGCCGGCGTTGAGCCCGTAGCGGGCGGCCCGCCGGCGGTCGGTGGCGACCACCACGCTCGGCTGGCCGAGCGACGAGATGAGCCCGACGTCGCGCACTCCGCGCACCGCGCCGAGCGTGCCGCTGACCGCTTCGGCAAGGCGCTCGTTGGAGCGCAGATCGGCGCCCACCACCTTGACGCTGTTCTCTCCCTTGACCCCGGAGATCGCCTCCTCGACGTTGTCCGAGATCATCTGCGAGAAGCTGAACACCACGCCGGGAAAGGCCTGTCCCAGCTCCTGCTCGAGCTGCTCGGTGAGCTTCTCCTTGGTCAGGCCATGGCGCCAGGTCGAGAAGGGCGCGAGCGGCGCGAAGAGCTCGATGTTCGAGAAGCCGGCGACGTCGGTGCCGTCGTCGGGGCGGCCGAGCTGCGAGACCACGGTCTCGATCTCCGGGTGGCGGCGCAGGATGCCGCGCAGGCGCCCGACATAGGACGCCGACTGCTCGAGCGCGATCGAGTTGGGGAGCGTGGCGCGGATCCAGAAGTTCCCTTCTTCGAGCTTGGGCATGAACTCGCGGCCGATCAGCGGGAAGAGCGCTACGCAGAGCACGATCGGCGCCAGCGCCATGACCAGGGCGCTCTTGGGATGGCGCAGCGCGGCATCGAACAGCGGCCGGTAGAGGCGCTGCAGAAAGCGCATCAGCGCGTTCTCCGTCTCCTCGGCGTCGACCGGCACGTACCTGGCGGCGAGCACCGGCGTCAGGGTGAGCGCGAGCACCGCCGCGCCGGCGATGGCATAGGCGTAGGTGTGGGCCATCGGCGAGAAGATGACCCCCGAGACCCCGGGCATGGTGAACAGCGGCAGGAAGGCGACGAAGATGATCAGCCGCGAGAAGCCGAGCGGGGCGCCGACTTCGCCGACCGCGGCGAGCACCCGCTCCTTCATCGAACCCTGGCCGTGCGACCCCAGGTGCCGGAAGATGTTCTCGATCACGATCACCGTCGAGTCGACGATGATGCCGAAGTCGATTGCGCCGAGCGAGATCAGATTGGCCGGCGTGCCGCCCGCCACCATGCCGATGAACGCCACCAGCAGGGCGAGCGGGATGTTGACGGCGGCGATCAGCGCGCCGCGCGTGTGGCCCAGGAAGAGAAAGAGCACCACGCAGACCAGCGCCATGCCGAGCAGCAGGTTCTCCATCACCGTGCGGGTGGTCACCTTGACCAGCTCGCCGCGGTCGTAATAGGGCTCGATGTCCATGCCCGGCGGCAGCAGGTGGTTCTTGCGGATGGTTTCGATCCGGCGATAGATCCCCTCGAGTGTCGGCTTGGTCTCGCCGCCGTAGCGCATCAAGATGATGCCCTCGACGACGTCCTCGTCCTGGTCGCGGCCGACGATGCCGAGCCGCGGACGCGCTCCCTCGGCGACCTCGGCCACGTCGCCGACCCGGATCGGCACGCCGCCGATCGTCTGCACCACCACCTCGCCGATGTCGCGCGGCGTTCTGAACAGCCCGACGCCGCGCACGGTGTAGGACTGCTCGCCGAGCGTCAGGCGCTGGCCGCCGACGTTCTGGCTGGCGTTGGCGATCGCCTGGGTGATCTGAGGCAGCGACAGCTTCTGGCCGCGCAGCCGGTAGGGATCGACGTCGACGTGGACCTGCTTGCTCTCGCCGCCGAAGCTGGTGACGTCGATGACCCCGGGCACCTGCTTGAGCTCGCGCTCCAGGATCCAGTCCTGGGCGGTCTTCAGGTCGCGCAGCGAGTAGCCCTTGCCGCGCACGATGTAGCGGAAGACCTCGCCGATCGCGTTCCAGGGCGAGATCTGCCCCACCAGGCCGCTGGGCAGGGTGACGAACTGCAGGCGGTTGATCACCTCCTGGCGCGCGTCCTTGTAGTCGATGTTCCAGGTGAAGTAGCACTTCACGTCCGAGAGGCCGAACAGCGACTGCGAGCGGATGTGATCCAGACCGGGCATGCCGGCGAGGCCGGTCTCGAGCGGAATGGTCACCTGGCGCTCGACTTCCTCGGCGTTCCAACCTTCGGGCTGCGCGATCACCTCGACCAGCGGCGGCACCGGGTTGGGATAGGCCTCGATGTCGAGCCGGCTGTAGGCGTAGAGGCCGGCGACGATCAGGCCGGCGACGAGCAGCAGGAAGATGCCCGGCGCCGCGAGCGCCGCCGCGGCAAGGCGACGGATCATGGGCGACTCAGACCACTCGGAGCACTCAGATCATGCCCAGCAGGATGATGCCGCCGGAGGTCACCACCCGGTCGCCGGGCTTGAGGCCGCCGAGCACCGCCACCGAAGACTCGTTGCCCTCGTCGTCGACCTTGACCGGCCAGCGCTCGAACTCGAGGCGGCCGTCGGGGGCCACCCCGATCTCGCGGAAGACCACCGTCTGCTCGCCCTGGCGCAGCACGGCGCCGCGCGGGATGGCGAGCGCCCGGTGGCCCGGCACATGGATGGCGACCGAGGCATACATCTCGGGTTTCAAGGCGCGGTCGGGGTTGGCGAAGGCGCAGCGCACGCGGGCGGTGCGGGTCGCCGGATCGAGGCTGGAGGCGATCCAGTCGACTCGGCCCGGGAACTTGCGCCCGGGGAATGCGACCACCTCGACCTCGACCGGCGCGCCGGCCTTGACGCGCGGCAGGTCGACCTCGAAGACGTCGGCGATCACCCACACCTGGTCGAGCTCGCCCACGGTGTAGAGCTCGACCGCGGTGCCGCCCGAGTACTGCCCCTGCACCTCGACCCCGGGATTGACGGCGCGCGCGATCACCTCGCCGTCGATCGGCGCGCGCAGGGTGAAGGCTTGGGTCACCCCAAGGGCGGGCTTGCCGCCGCCCAGCAGGCGGGCCTTCTCCTCGGCCCGCGCCAGCTCCGCCCGCGCCTGCCCCGCGCTGCTCTCTGCCCCTTCGAGGTCGCGCTGGGCCGCCGCGTGGGCCGCAAAGAGCTCTTTCTGGCGCTGGAGCTCGCGCTCGGCCTGGGCGAGAGCGGCCCGGGCCTTGGCGAAGTCGGAAACGGCGCTGCCCAGGTCGGGCGACTCGATGATCGCCAGCGCCTCGCCCTTGCGCACCCGCTGGCCGGGCTGCGCCACCAGGCGGGTGACCCGGCCGTTGACCGGCGAGAAGACGTGGGAGACCCGGCGGTCGTCGAAAGCGACGCGGCCGCTGGCCGCGAGCACCCGGTCGAGCTCCGCGACCGCGACCGGGGTGACAGTGATACCGGCGGAGCGGGCCCGCTCCGGCGCCAGCCAGGCCTGGCCCGGAGGAGCTGCAGGCGGCGAGCTGGCCTCGGCCTGCGGATGACAGGCCGCGGCGAGGGCGGCGATGGCGGAGAGCGCCGCGCTGGCAACCAGAAAGGCGAAGGCTTTCATCGCTGGCGCTCGGTTCTCCTGCAGGGCAGTCGCCCAGCCGTCAGCGACCGCAGCTGCGGCGGCTGCACTGGGCTGGCAGCTCGCGGGGGGAGCCGCCGCGGTGATCCGCGTATTGCGATACCTCACCCGGGACGGCCGGCGGCTCGGCCCGCCAGGACACCTTACCGGGAGCGCCGTGAAGATCGCGCAAAGATCAGCGCCGCGGGGACAAAGAAGTCACAAAGGAGCGCCTGGTGAGCGCGGGCGGTGGCAGGGGTGGGTGGGGGCCTCAGGAGGTCGCGGCAGGCTCGGGCAAGGCGGGCTCTTCGGCGGCGCTCGGGGCGGCCGGCAGGCGCAGGGTGAAGATGCTGCCGCCCCCGGGGCGCTCGGCGTAGGTGAGGGTGCCTTCCTGGGCCTCGGCCAGGCGGCGGGCTATTGCGAGACCCAGCCCGGAACCGCCCGAGTCGGGTGAGGGACCGGCCATCCGGTAGAACGGCTCGAAGATCCGCTCGCGCTCCGCGGCCGGGACGCCGCGGCCGCGGTCGGCCACCGAGAACGCGAGCGCCGTCCCCTCGTTTGCGACCGAGATGTCGATCGGCGAGTCGGGCGGCGAGTACTTGAGGGCGTTCTCGATCAGGTTGACCAGGATGCGCAGCGCGTGGACGAAGTCGAAGCGCCCGACGGGCATCGGCTCCTGCCAGGCGAGCGTGGTGCGCAGCTCGCGCCCGTCGAGCGCACCCGCGACCTGCTGGATGGCCGCGCCCACGACGTCCTCTCCGGTGTTGATCTCCAGGTTGACCGGCAGGCCGCCGGCGTTGAGCCGTGACAGGTCGAGGAGATCGGCGACCATGTGGTTGAGCCGGTCGGCCTGCTGTTCGATCACCGCCGCGCGCTCGTCGCCGGAGGCGGCGATGGCGTGGGCCAGCGCCTTGATCGTGGTGAGCGGGGTGCGCAGGTCGTGGGAGACTGAGGCCAGCAGCGCGTCCTTGAGCCGGTCGGCCTCGCGCAGCGCCTCGGCGTGCTCGGCCTCGGCCACCAGCCGCATGCGCTCGAGGCCGAGCGCGGCGTAATAGGCGAGCGCGTCGAGGAAGCGGCGCCGCGGCGGGTCGAGCCTGAGCACCGTGCGGTCGGCCAGGCGCAGCACGCCGACCGTCTTCTCGTGCACCACCAGCGGCAGCAGCAGCGCCCGCGCCCGCCCGAGCTCGGCGTCGAGACCGGCGCTGGTGCCGATCGTGGCGCTGCTGCGCAGCGTCGTGCCGTCGGCGTGCTCGACGGCGACCCGTCCGTGGGCCGCGACCCACGCCACCAGCTCGCCGGTGCCGGCCGCACGCCCCGGCCCGCCCGCGTGGCTGCCGACCGCCTCCGCCGCGTTGACCGCCTCAGGCGCCGCAGCAGCCGCCGCCGCAGGCACGGCAGCCGCCGCGGCCGCCGCGGCGGGCGTGCCGCCGCCACCGAGATAGATCGCGCACTCGGCGGCGCCCGTGGCCTCCCGGATGACCTTGGCAATCGCCGCCAGCGCCTCTTCGGCCCGGCCGACGGAGAGCGACTCGGCGCCCAGCGAGGCGAGGTGATCGATCTCCTCGGCGCGGCTGCGCGCCGCCTCGGCCAGCGCATTGGCTCGACCCAGCAGCTGGGTCGCCACGGTTGCCGTCACCAGGAAGGCCAGCAGCACCAGCCAGTCGTGCGGCTTGTCGACCGACAGCGTGTCGTAGGGGGTCTGCAGGTAGTAGTCGATGAGCAGGAAGCAGCCGCAGGCGAGGAAGAAGCCCAGGGCGCGCCCGCCGCTGGCGCTGCCGCCGAGCACGACCAGCAGGTAGATGAGGGTCACGTGGGCCTGGTCGAGCTCGCCGCGCACCGACACCATCGCCACGGTGACCAGCACCAGGGTGGCGGTCCAGAACAGCCAGGCGCCGGCTCGGGCGAAGGCCGCGTGGCGCGGTAGGTGGCGCCAGCGGCGCCAGCGCCGAGGCCCTTGAAACGGTTGCAAGTTGGACACGCGCGTGGAGCCGATCCGTGTCGGCCGCCGCCTCAGCCAGGCTGCTCGAGGCGGTAGCCGACGCCTGGCTCGGTCAGAATGATCCGCGGGCGCACCGCATCGCGCTCGATCTTGCGCCGCAGGTTGGCCACATGAACGCGCAGGTACTGCTGCGGATCGCCATAGGTGCGCCCCCAGACTGCGTTGAAGAGCTGGCGGTGGGTCAGCGTGCGCCCCGCCTGGGTGGCGAACGTGCGCAGCAGATCCCACTCGATGGGGGTCAGGTGGATGGACTCCTCGCCGCGCTTGAGGGTGCGAGTGCCGAGGTCGATCACCAGGTCGCCGATCGTCACGCGCTCGAGCTCGGCCGGCCGCTGCTCGGCGAACACTCGGCGCAGGTTGGCGCGCACGCGGGCGGTCAGCTCAATGGTCGAGAACGGCTTGGTGATGTAGTCGTCGGCGCCGATGTCGAGCAGCAATGCCTTGTCGCGGTCCGCCTGGCGCGCCGACAGGACGACGATCGCGGCGCTCGACCAGCGCCGGATCTCCTGGCATACCTCGGCGCCGGGCATGTCGGGCAGCCCCAGGTCGAGCACGATCAGAATGGGTTTCTCGGCGGCGGCGAGGTCGATGCCCTCTCTGCCGGTCGCCGCCTCGAGGATCCGGGTCATCTCGCCTTCGAGAGCATTGCGGACCACGCGGCGGATCTGTGGCTCGTCGTCCACGATCAGGCCTGTACCGTCGCGCAGCGGCTGGAGCGGCATGGGGATCGAGCGGACGCCTGCGGCGACCGCCTACCCTATTCTAGCCCCAACCGGCAGTGCCAATCCCGAGGGATGAAACTGCGCTGCGATGTGGCGGTGGAAGCCTACTCGAAGCATCGATCGGATCGCCCCCCGCAACCCCAGCGAGTCCCCTTCCCGGTTGTCGGAAGCCGCCGGGTCCCGACCTGCCGGGAGTGCCGGCAATGATAGATGTGCCGGCCTGCCCGGCGGCGCCGAGGGGGAAGGGGACGCCCCCTCCCCTGGCGCACGGGGGAGTTTCGTCTTAACCGGAGCGGCCGCCGCCCGCCGGGCAGGTAGATGGCGCTGCACCGAGCCGAGCCACTCAGGGGTGGCCGCTGCGCCGGCCGCCGAGCCGCTCGCCGCGGGCGGTGCAGAGGACCTTGCGCAGGACGACGATGTCGCCGCCCTCCTCCGTCCAGCCGTTGGCCGCCACGATGGCGCCAAAGTAGCGCTGGTCCTCGCTCGACCAGAGGCCGTCCCAGGTCGGCGTGGCGAACTGCCGGCGCAGGCAGACCTCGGGCGTGGCGAAGCTGAAATCGACGCCACAGTGCTGGTTGACCATGCCGCAGCGCACCATCTTGGCGCCCGGGTGGGCGCGGAAGGCGGCGGCGAGCTCGGCCAGGTAGCAAGGATCCATGTCGTCGTCGTCGTCGAAGAAGGTGACGAGGTCGCCGCGGGCGTAGCGGAGCCCCCGGTTGCGGGCGTGGCTGGCGCTCGTCCGCTCGGCATGGACGTGGACTTCGATGCGCGGGTCGAGGAAGCGGTAGTTGCCGTCGCCGGCGTTGTCGATCACGATCAGCTGCCAGTCGCGGTGGGTCTGGGCCTGGATGCCGGCGATGGCGCGATAGATCGTGTGCGGGCGCCGGTAGGTCGGCATGATGATGCTGAAAGTCTCCCCGGCCCCAGGCATGATCGCTCGCTCTCGCTCTCTTGCAGTTTCCCCCGCACGACCCCGAGCTGGCAAGTCGACATGCGCCCTGGGGCAACCTGATAGGATGCCGCGCGGCAATGGTGGACCCCCTCGGCCTAGCCCTCGCTCGACAACTCCGGCGCTCGCTCGCTGTCCTCGCCACCGGCCTGGCGCTGGGATTCGGCGCGATCGCGCCTCACAGCGCCGACTCCGAGCGGGTCGGGACGCTGACTGGCGGCGAGGTCACCGAGACCACCGCCGGTGCCAGCCATCCGCGCGCTCCGCTGCACTGCGAGAGCTCGCTGATCAAGACCTACCCCGGCTGCCCTGCCTGCCTGCTCCAGATCAACACCGCTGCGGAGCTCTTCCTGCGTGCCACCGCACCGCGCCTCCTCCGGCGGGCGGAAATCGTCCGGTCGGCGATTGAAGCGCCGGTCAACCCACGACCGGACCCTGGGCCCGCCCGCGCCCCGCCGCCGCTCGCTGCCACTTTCTAGCGCCGCCGAAGGCCCGCCGCACCGCCAGTGCGCCGAGCTTCCGGTTCGCTTCGGCCGGCGCGAGCTCGAACATCGCTTACTTCCGTGGCGCGACCACGGGCGCAGCGGCATCCATTCGGGGAGACAGTCATGCGCGGAGCGCTCAGCTATCTTGGATCGGCCAGGTCATCGCGATCGGCAGCCTCTTCGAGAGCGGCCAGAGCCGGCCGCGCTCCCAGAAGATGGGCGGCGCTCTGCCTGGGGCTGCTGGCCTTTCCAGCGGCGGCCGGCGCGCAGGCGCCGGTCCAGGTCGCCGCGGCCGCCGAGCCGCCGCAAGTCGCCGCGCTGCGCCAGGAGCTCGAGACGCTCAAGCAGAGCTACGAGCAGCGCCTGTCGGCGCTCGAAAAGCGCCTCGCCGAGCTCGAGGCGGCGCGCGCCGCGTCCCCAGCCGCGCCGAGCGCCGAGCAACCTGCACCCGCTGCAGCACCCGCCGCGACGGCTCAGGCCGCCACGGCGCCCGAGGCCCCGGCGGCCGCCGCTCCGGTGGCGGCGCCTGCCGAAGCGCCAATCGCGCCCGGCGCGCCGTCGCAGACCAGCAACTACTTCAACCCGAGCGTCTCGGTGATCGGCAACTTCCTGGGGGTGGGCGGGCAGAACCGGGTCGCCCCGCTTCCCGGCGCCGAGCTGCGCGAGTCCGAGCTCGGCCTGCAGGCGATCGTCGACCCCTATGCCCGCGCCGACTTCTTCATTTCCTTTGGCGAGCACGACGTGAACGTCGAGGAGGGGTTCGTCACCTTGACCTCGCTGCCCGCCGGCCTGCTCGCCAAGGTGGGGCGGATGCGGGTCTCCTTCGGCAAGATCAACACCCTCCACCTCCACGTCCTCCCCTGGCCCGACGAGCCGCTGACCCAGGTCAACCTGCTGGGCGGCGAAGAGGGCTGGGTCGGAACCGGCGTCTCGCTGGCCCGTCTCATCCCGCTGCCCGGCGACACCTTCTCGGAGCTCACCGCCCAGGTCTTCCGCGGCGACTCCGGGGGGCTCTTCCAGGCCCCCCGCCGCGGCGACCTGTCCTACAACGGGCACTACCGGCTGTTCCGCGATCTGACCGAGGCCACCAACCTCGATTTCGGAGTGTCGTATGCCTATGGGCCGAACGCGACGACCCTCGACGCCAAGACCCGCCTTCAGGGCACTGACTTCACCCTGCGCTGGAAACCGCTGCAGACCGGGAGCTATCGCTCCGCGAGCCTGCGCGGCGAGGTGATCCGCAGCCAGCGCCAGCAGCCGGGCGGCACGCAGACGGCGCTCGGCTGGTTCGTTTCCGGGGAATACCAGCTGGCCAAGCGGTGGTTCGTGGGGGCGAGGGTGGAGGCCGCCGAACACGCCGACGACGCCGCGCGGCGCGACACCGGCCAGGCGTTGACGCTCACCTTCTGGCCGAGCGAGTTCTCCCAGCTGCGCGGCGAGCTGCGGCACCGCCACTACAGCCTGAAGGACAGTGCGACCGAGCTGCTGCTCCAGGTCCAGTTCGCGATCGGCGCCCACGGCGCCCATCCCTTCTGATCACCCGAGTCGCCGAGCGCTGCCAGGCTCGATCAACATCAGAGGAGCCATCGAGATGATCCCACCTCGTACCGTGAAGGCCCTCCTGCTCACCGCCGCGGCGCTGCTCGGCGGCGTGGCCGCGGCGCGGCCGGCGCAGGCCAAGGTCAGCGTCGTCACGTCGCTGCAGGACCTCGCCGCGCTCGCCGCCGCGGTCGGCGGTGACCGCGTCGCGACCTACGCCCTGGCCAAGGGGTATCAGGACCCCCACTTCGTCGACGCCAAGCCGTCATTCGTCCTCCAGCTCTCCCGCGCCCAGCTGCTCATCGCGGCCGGCCTGGAGCTCGAGATCGGCTACCTGCCGCCGCTGATCGATCAGAGCCGCAACGACAAGATCCACCCGGGCAACGTCGGCTATCTCGACGCTTCGATCGGCTGCGACATCCTGCAGCGCCCGGCGCAGGTGGTGACGCGCGCCATGGGCGACGTCCACCCCTATGGCAACCCCCACTACTGGACCGACCCGAAGAACGGCCGGGTGATCGCGCGCGCGATCGCCGCCCGCCTGAGCGAGATCGATGCGGCCGGACGCGGCGCCTACGCCAAGAACCTGGCGGCATTCGAGGCACGTCTGACCGACAAGGAGAAGGAGTGGTACGCCAAGATGGCGCCGTACGCCGGCACCAAGATCATTACCTTCCATGACTCGTGGCCGAACTTCGCCAAGCGCTTCAACCTGGAGATCGTCGGCACCGTCGAGCCCAAGCCCGGGATCCCGCCGACCCCGAGTCACACCCTGGAGATCATCAACATCATCGAGGCGCAGAAGGTGCCGCTGATCCTGGTCGAGCCCTACTTCGACACCAAGACCCCCAAGTACATCGCCCAGAAGACGGGCGCCAAGGTCCTCACCTTCTATCCCTCGGTGGGCGGCGTGCCCGAGATCAAGGATTACTTCGGGCTCTTCGATCACGACCTCGACGCCTTCGTCGCGGCGATGAAGGGATCCCGATGAGTATCTGGCAGCTGCTGCTGCCGGCATTCGTGGCCAGCCTCATTCTGACCGGCATCCACGCCTACCTTGGGGTCCACGTCGTCGAGCGCGGCGTGATCTTCGTCGATCTGGCGCTCGCCCAGATCGCGGCGCTCGGCTCCACCGTGGCCTACCTGATGGGCTTCGACCTGCACTCGACCGCGGCTTACTTCTTCTCGCTCGGCTTCACCTTCCTGGGCGCGGCGATCTTCGCCTTCTCGCGCGTCCATCGCCGCACTCGCATCCCGCAAGAGGCGGTGATCGGCATCGTCTACGCCGTGTCGGCGGCGATCGCCATCCTGGTCATGTCGAAGGCGACGCAGGAGACCGAGCATTTGAAAGAGATGCTGGTCGGCAACATCCTCTCGGTGACCTGGGGAGAGCTGGCCAAGACCGCCGCTCTCTACGCGCTGGTGGGCGTATTCCACTACGCTTTCCGGCAGCGCTTCCTGCTCATCTCGATGGACGAAGCCGAGGCGGAGCGCCAGGGTGTCAACATTCGCTTCTGGGATTTCCTGTTCTACGTCTCCTTCGGTTTCGTGGTGACGTCGTCGGTGGCGATGGCGGGAGTGCTGCTGGTCTTCTGTTTCCTGATCGTGCCGGCGGTGGCGGCGATGCTCTTCGCCCAGCGGCTGGGCGCGCGGCTGGCCATCGGCTGGACGGTCGGCGCCCTGGTCTCGGCCGGCGGCGTGGCGCTGTCGTACCTCATCGACCTGCCGACCGGGGCGACCATCGTCGCCACCTTCGGCGTCACCCTTCTGCTGCTCGCCGCGGCGCGCAAGGCATTTCGCCGGACGGCAGCCGCTTGAGCATAGTGATAAGGTGAGGATCGGCCGGGATTTGAAATCGAGAGATCGTGAAGCGATGGTAAGCCTGCCCAAGAGCCCAGGCCTGCTCCCCGAAGAGGCGGTCTTCGGCCTGAGCGTCGGCCGAGCCGGGCCCATCCGCGGCCCGCGACCCTAGCGCCGCTTGGCGGCCAGCCGCTCGACCAGGGCGCGCAGGGTGCCCTGGGTCTCGGGGCTGAACCAGCTGTCGAGCTGGCGCTCGATCTCCTCGTCGGGCGCGGCGAAGAGCGCCACCAGATCGGCGCGCGCCAGTCGGCGGGTCGCGGCCATCGCCGCCGCCGGCAGCGCCAGCATCTCCGCGGCCCAGCCGATCGCCCGCTCGACCGTCCGGCCGCCGTCGGCCAGCTCGTCGACCAGGCCGATGCGCAGCGCCTCCGCGGCCGGGAGCATGGCGCCGCTGACGCATAGCCGCTCGGCCTGGCGCGACCCGATCAGGCGCCGCAGAGCCGCGTGGATCACCGGCGGCATCGCGATCCCGACCGCCACCTCGTTCAGCCCGATCTGATAGTCGCCCGCGGCCATGATGCGGGCGTCGCAGAAGATGGAGAGCACTGCGCCGCCCGCCGGGCTATGGCCGGTGATCGCCGCGGCCACCGGCAGGGGCGAGGCGGCCAGGGCGCGCAGCAGGCCGTAAAAGTCGTGCCAGACCGTCCGCATCGCCGGCCGGTCGCAGCTCAGCAGGACCGGCACGTCGAGGCCGGCCGAGAACATGCCGGGCGCGCCCGACAGGACGAGCGCCCGCACCCCCTGCCCCGGCTGCCCGCCGCCCTGGGCTTCCACCGCTTCCTCGCCGGCGGCCCGCACGGCGCCGCCGAGCGCCGCGATGAGCTCCGGCGAGAGCGCGTTGACGGGCGGGCGCGCCAGGCGCAGCTCGCGCACGGGTCCGTGGTCGATGGTCTCGATCATCTCTCTCTCCTCCCAGGGGTCGGCGGCCGCCACATCCTAGCAGGGCGTTCGCAGAATCCCTCTTCTTCCTGGACGTATTTACTTTCGCATTGCGGGATAGAATGGCAAGGGTGCGGGAACGTGATCTCGCGCCGCCCGGAACGCGGCACCCACCGCCTGGGAGAGCGTCTTGGACGAGGCAAAGCGCAAGGAGTTCCAGAGCCTCCTGGGCACCATCGAGAGCCACAAGGAGCTCGAGCAGATCGGCGAACGCCAGCGGCTGATCGAGAGGAACCGCCACATCTACCGCTTCGAGGAGCTGGTCAAAACGGTGGTCGTCCCCACCCTGCGGCTGTGCATGCTCCACCTCGACCAGAAGGGCCATTTCAGCCGCCTGCGCGAGATCTCGCCGCGCCGCGTACGGCTCGACGTCCACATCCAGGCGGGGGTGATGAAGCGCGGCACCATCGAGCTCGCCCTCATCGACTCCGAGCCCGAAAAGCTGCGCGTCGACTACAGCTGGGGTTGGCGCAAGGAGCAGGAGGTCCACCGGGTCGACGAGCTCCGCGACGAATTCGTCGCCGACCGCGTGCTCCACCTGCTCAAGGGCGTCCTTTAGCTCTAGCTTGGATCTCTCACCCGCCCGGTCCAGACCGGCCGAGCCGCACCGCGAGCAAGAGCTCGTTCAAGGCCTTTTCGGCGGAACTATACTGCGCGCCAAGGGATGGAAAAGAAATCGGAGGGATAAGGGCGTGGACTTGAGCGTGCCGGCCGCGGTGAGCGAGATGATCGCCGCGGCGCGGCGCTTCATCGAGAGCGAGGTCGAGCCGGCCGAGCGGGAGGTTCTGGCCCGCGGCTTTGGCGCCGGCGCGGCGCGGCTGCTCGGCCTGCGGCGGCGGGCGGGCGAGCTCGGCCTGTGCGCGCCGCACATGCCGCGGCAGTGGGGCGGCGGCGGGTTGTCGCTGCTCGAGTTCGCGCACCTCGGGGAGGTCCTCGGGCGCAGCCCGCTCGGCCACTATGTCTGCAACTGCCAGGCGCCGGACGCCGGCAACATGGAGCTGCTGCTTCACCACGGCACGGACGAGCAGCGGCAGCGCTGGCTCGGGCCGCTGGTGCGCGGCGAGATCCGCAGCTGCTTCGGCATGACCGAGCCCGAGTTCGCGGGCTCGAACCCGGTCTGGCTGGGGACCACGGCGCGGCGCGACGATGACGGCAACGCCGGCGCCGCCACCTACCTGCTCGACGGCCACAAGTGGTTCACCTCGGCGGCCGAGGGCGCGGCCTTCTGCGTGGTGATGGCGGTGACCGATCCCACGGCCGCACCGCACGCCCGGGCGAGCCAGATCGTCGTGCCGGCCGACACGCCCGGGTTCGAGGTCGTCCGCAACCTCGCCGTCATGGGCGAGCCGGGGGAGGGGTGGGCGAGCCACGCCGAGGTCCGCCTGCGCGGCGTGCGGGTGCCGCTGTCGTACCGCATCGGCGCCGAGGGCGACGGCTTCAAGCTCGCCCAGGAGCGGCTGGGACCCGGCCGCATCCACCATTGCATGCGCTGGATCGGGATCTGCGAGCGCGCGTTCGATCTGATGTGCCGGCGGGCGGTGGCGCGTGAGCTCGCGCCCGGCCAGCCGCTCGGCAGCCGCCAGATCGTCCAGTCGTGGATCGCCGAGAGCCGGGCGGCCATCGACGCCTCCCGCCTGCTGGTGCTGGCGACCGCCTGGCGCATCGACCGCGACGGCCCGGCCGCGGCGCGCGACGAGATCTCGCTGATCAAGTTCCACGTCGCGGCTGTCCTCCAGGCGGTCCTCGACCGCGCCATCCAGACCCACGGCGCGCTTGGCCTGACCGACGAGACGCCGCTCGCCTTCTGGTGGCGGCACGAGCGCGGGGCGCGCATCTACGACGGGCCCGACGAGGTGCACAAGACGGCGGTCGCCCGGCGCATCCTGGCGAGCTACGGCATGCACGACAAGCGCGACAGCCAAGGCGAGGATCTCAAGCGGTGAGCGACGGCGCGGCGCCCGGGGGCGGGAGCGCGAACGCCGCGCCACTCGACCTGCCGGGCCCGGTGCGGGCCGGCGAAGATCTCGCCCTGGCGGCGCTCGCCCGCTGGCTCGAGGAGCAGCTGCCGGAGCTGGCCGGGCCGCTCGCGGTCGAGCAGTTCCCTGGCGGGCACTCCAACCTCACCTACCTGCTGCGCGCCGCCGGCCGCGAGCTGGTGCTCCGCCGGCCGCCGTTCGGCTCGAGCGTCAAGACCGCCCATGACATGGGGCGCGAGTTCCGCGTCCTGTCGCGCCTCGCCGATCACTATCCCAAGGCGCCGCGCGCCCTGGCCTGGTGCGACGACCCGGCGGTCCTCGGAGCCCCCTTTTATCTGATGGAGCGGGTGCGCGGCATCATCCTGCGCTCGCCGCGGCCGCCCGCGGGGATCGAGCTGCCGCCGGCACGGATGCGCGCCCTGAGCGAGGCGGCGATCGACGGCCTGGCCGAGCTGCACGGCGTCGACTTCGCCGCCGCCGGGCTCGCCGAGCTGGGCCGGCCGGAAGGCTATGTCGAGCGCCAGGTCGGCGGCTGGACCGGGCGCTGGCAGCGGGCGCGCACCGACCCGGTGCCCGAGATCGACGACGCGGCCGCCTGGCTCGCCGCGCACCTGCCGCGCGCCGCCGCCCAGGGCGGCGGTGGTGGGCCAGCCATCCTCCACAACGACTACAAGTACGACAACCTCGTCTTCGCCCCCGACCTGTCGCGCATCGTGGCCGTACTGGACTGGGAAATGGCGACCGTCGGCGATCCGCTGATGGATCTCGGGACGACGCTCGCCTACTGGCTCGACCGCGAGGAGGTCGAGAGCTGCGGCCTGCCGGCAGGCCCGACGGCGCTGCCGGGGAACCTGTCGCGCACCGAGGTGGTCGAGCATTACGCGCGGCGCAGCGGCCGGGAGGTCGGCGAGGTGCTCTTCTATTTCGTTTTCGGACTGCTCAAGATCGCGGTCATCGCGCAACAGATCTATTTCCGCTACCGGCAGGGCCTCACGCACGACGAGCGGTTCGCGCGCCTGCTCGAGCCGGTGCGGGCGCTCGGCCGCACCGCCTGCCAGGCCATCGCCCTGCGCCGCATCGACCTGGCGAGCTGAGGACGGGCGGCATTCGCGGCTCAGCCGCGCTCGCGCCACTCGAAGATCTGCTCGGTCGGCGGCCCCAGCGGGTCCTGGTCGGGGCTGACGCCGGTCAATCGCTGCACCTGGTCCTTGAACCAGCGGTCGAACGACCGCTCTGAGGTGGCATAGGCCCTCGCCGTCTCATCGATCTCCTTGAGGTCGGTGACCGCGATCACCAGCGGACCCGCGACGCTCTGCTGCAGATGCCAGCTTTCGCGGGCCACGCCGAAGCCGCGATAGAACTCGGCGGCCTCCGCACTGCGCCCAACCGCTACCTGGCGCGCAAAGTCCCTCAGGTCCTGCTCTTTCCCAGCCAGCAGTGGAAACGCTCGCACGACCAGTGGCATTTCGTCCCTCCTCGGCGCGGATTGCCGCGCAAAGAACCCGACCAACCGTTGTCGCCCACCGTGCTACTTGGCCGATTTCGAGGATGATGAAGCACGGCCTTGCCCCCGTCAAGCAGCGCTCCTCGCCGCTTGCTCTCCGCTCCAGCCGATGGCTCTTGCCCCCATCGGACAGCTCTTGACTGGAGCGCTGGTCTACCTGCGGCGCCGCTTGTATGCTGCGGCGCGTCTTCTCGGAGGAACGCGCGATGCCTTGCTGCCTATGCCACCGCCGCCGGACGACCCGCCACCTCATGGCCATCGCGCTGCTCGCGGCCGCAGCCGCCGCCCGCGGCGCCACGGCCCAGGCCGCTCACACCACCCCACAGGCAAAGCCGACCCTGCTGCCTGGCCCGGTGGTCGAGGCTCTGGCCGCCGAGCTCTCCGGCACTGCCGCCAAGCAGACGGTCCAGGAGATCACCTTGTTCCACCGCATGCGCGGCTCGCGCGCCTTCCAGGCGGTGGCGGAACGGATCAGGGCTCACCTCCTGGAGGCCGGTCTCGCCCAGGCCGCGATCATCGAGCTCCCGGCCGACGGTGTCACCTTCTACGGCACCCAGCGTTCGCGGCCGGGTTGGGATGCCGACTTCGCAGAGCTCTGGGAGCAGCGGCCGGCCGCGGTGCCCGGTGCCGGCGCAGGCGACGACGCCGGTGGATCTGCAGCTGCAGCCCCAGGCGCAGTCGGCGGCGGCGCCACGGCGCCGTGGAACGACGCCCTGCGCATCGCCTCGTGGGACGACCGACCGGTGACCCTGGCTGAGGACAGCGCCGGCGGCGAGGTCACCGCCGACTTGGTCGACGTCGGCGACGGCACCGCCGAGCGCGACTACCAGGGCAAGGACGTGCACGGCAAGATCGTGCTCGCGGCGAGCCAGCCGGGCGCCGTCTACCCGCTGGCGGTCGATCGCTTCGGAGCGGCGGCGATCGTTTCCTACGCCCAGAACCAGGTGACGGCGTGGTGGCGCGAGGACGACACCTTGGTCCGCTGGGGCCACCTGCAGACCTTCCCGGCCCCGAGCACCTTCGCCTTCATGGTCTCGCTCGGGCAGGCGCGCGCCTGGCAGGAGCGCCTGGCTCACGGCGGCGTGGTGCGCCTGCGCGCCAGCGTGCGGGCTGGGCAGCGCCCGAGCAGCTATCTCATCACGACCGCCGTGATCCCGGGGCGCGACCCGGCGCTGCGCGATCAGGAGATCGTCTTCTCCTGCCACCTCGACCATCTGCGTCCGGGCGCCAACGACAACGCCAGCGGCTGCGCCACCATCCTCGAGGTCGCCCGGACGTTGCACAAGTTGATCGCGGAACGAAAGCTGCCGGCGCCGCGCCGCACTCTGCGGTTCATCTGGCCGTCCGAGATCGAGGGCACCCTCGCGCTGCTCAACGCGCGTCCGGAGGAGGCCGCCCGCGCCCGCGCCGTCATCCATCTCGACATGGTGGGCGGCGAGGCACATGCGACCAAGGCGGTGTTCCACGTTACCCGCGGCCCGCGCAGCCTGCCCACCTTCGTCAACGACGTCGGCGAGGCGTTCGGCCGCTTCGTCAACGCGCAGTCGAACGCCTACGCCGGCACCGGCTCGGCCGCCTATCCGCTGATCGACCCGCAGGGGAGCAAGAGCGCGCTGCAGGCGGAGCTCGTCGACTTCACCGAAGGCAGCGACCACCAGATCTGGACCGAGGGCTCCTGGCGCGTGCCTGCGATCTACCTCAACGACTGGCCGGACCGCTACATCCACACCAGCGCCGACACCATCGCCAACATCGACGCGACCAAGCTCCTGCGCGCCGCTTTCATCGCCGCGGCGAGCGGCTATTACCTCGCCCAGCTCGACTCGACGCAGGTGCCAGCGCTCTGGGAGGTGATCCGCCGGCAGGCCCTGGGCCGCGCCGCGGCGGCCCTCGCGCGCTGTGATCAGCTGCGCACGAGCGCGCCCGGCGGCGAGCGCGAGGCTGCCAACCTGCTGCGCTTTCACCTCGCCTACGAGGCGGGGGTCGTGCGCTCCGTGCGCGCCTTTGCCGCGCTGCCCGCCGGCACCGAGCGCGCCGCCGGTGACTTCCTGGCCGATCTGGGCCGCCTGCTCGGCGCCCCGGCCGACGCGGGCGCGGGCCGCCAGCCCTCGCGCCGCGCCGCCAGTGCCGCCGCCCCCGCCGGCGGCCTCGTCTATCTGCGCAACCCACAGCCGAAAGGGCCGGCAAGCGGCGGCTTCGGCTACGATTACCTTGGCGACCAGCTCGCCAGGCTGAAGCTCTCCGCGCCCGCCCTCCTCGACCAGACCGGACTCTGGGGGGGCGGCGCCGACTATGCCTACGAGGCGCTCAACCTGGTCGACGGGCAGCGCAGCGTGAGCCAGGTGCACGACGACCTGGCGGCGATCTACGGCCCGCTGCCGCTCGCCCCGGTCGCCGAGTACCTCTCGACCCTGGAGCGTATCGGCATGCTACGCCGCCGAGACCGCGAGTAGCCCCAGCGAGCCGAGCAACTTCGGAGCGGGATTGTCGTAACAAGCCTGTATGAGCATTTCCGGGGTGGCGAGCAGATGGGCGCTCGTCTTCGTCGTTCTCCTGCTGACCGTGACCGCATGGTTCGGAAAGGCCGCGGCTCAGAACGAGGCGCACGCAACGGCAGCTGGACCCTCGGCAGCCGATCTGGCCGGGATCTGGGTCGCGTATGCGTCCCACGACGGCGAGAGCTCGCCCCTCATCCTCCACCTGGATACGGCCGAGGGAGGCGCGCTCCGGGGCCGATGGTCGACCCCCGCCATCCATGTGTGGGAAGTTGGCCTTCCGCCGGTGAGCGTTCAGGGCGACGAGGTGAAGATCGAGAATGTCATCGTTCTTCACTACGATCGCGCCGCCGGCACGCTCACCGGAACCCTTCCGGCCTTCTGGGTTCCGGTCTATCCCATGCAGGTGACCTTTCGCCGCTCCCGCCCGCAGCGGCCCGAGCCGGCCGCGCCAATCGCCGCGCCCGTCTGGACGTTCGACGCGAAAGCAGCGGTCTGGGCGGATCTCGCCTTCGCCAAGGGCGTTCTCTTCGTGGGCGCCGATGACGGCCAGCTCCACGCCCTCGACGCGGGGACAGGAAAGCCGTCATGGAACTTCCACGCCGGCGGCGCCATCCGGGCATGCCCTCGCCCTGCCGGCGGCGACCTCTTCGTCCAGGCTGACGATGGCTACCTCTACCGGTTGAACGCTGCCAGCGGGGAACAGCGCTGGCGGGCCCGCCTCGAGCCACCGGTGGTGCGCCATCCCCTCGACAAGGAGGATTCCAACTACGACTATCGGGCCTCCGGCGTGACCATTGCCGACCGCCGGCTCTTCGTCGGCACCCACGACGGTCATCTTCTTGCCCTCGATCCAGCAGACGGTTCCCGCCTCTGGGATTTCGCGACGGCTGGCAGCGTACTCTCGACGCCTGCCGTGGACTCGGGAAGGGTCTACTTCGGCAGCTTCGACGGCAACGTCTACGCGCTCGCAGCCGCCTCCGGCGCGCTCCTCTGGAAACATGACACCGGTGCGCCCGTTTCCTCGAGCCCGGCTCTCCACGAAGGCCGGGTGATCATCGGCAGCCGGAGCTACGACCTGATGGCGCTCGACGGCGCCAGCGGCAAACCGGCCTGGACCCGCTACTACTGGTTCTCCTGGGTCGAGTCCTCTGCCACGATCCTCGGCGGCTCGGCTTACGTCGGTTCCTCGGACGCCGCCAAGCTCTTCGCGTTCGACGCCCGCAGCGGACGCCGGCTGTGGGATCTCGACGCCGGCGGCTGTGCCTGGGGACGGCCCGCCGTCAACGAACGCAGGGTGTACATCGGTACCGTCGGAACGCAGCACTACATCGCCGAACACCGCGCCATGGTCCTGGCAGTGGACCGCGCGACGGGGCTCCCGTCGTGGCGCTATCCCGTCGCCGCGCCCGCCGCGGCCCCGCGAGAGCTCGCCGCCTATGGCTTCGCGGGCTCACCCGTTCTCGGGGCGGGACTCGTCTACTTCGCGGGTCTCGACGGGCGCGTCCAAGCCTTCAAGCCGTAGGGCTCGCGGTTGGCGCCGCTCACCGCCCGCGGCCCGCGGCAGCCCGCGGCAGGAGCCAGCGTGACCAGCGCGAGCTTGCCGCCTCAGCGGGCGGCGATCCGGACGCCGCCGCCGCTGGTGCCGACGCTCAGCCGCTCGCCGCCGCCCCGCAGCACTCCATGGAGCGAGCTGCGCGACACCCGTCCCTGGATGGTCACCGGCAGGTCGCAGACGACCGAGCCCCCGGACGAGGAAGCGTCGAGATCGAGGCCAATCGCGGGGTCGAGCCAGACGTCGATCCCGCCGCCGCTCGACGACAGCCTACCCCCCTTGGCGTTGCCGGCGGCGAAGCGCACCCGCACGCCGCCGCCCGAGGAGACCGCCTTGACCCTGGCGCCGGCCTCCTCGATGCGGATGCCGCCGCCGCTGGTATCGACGTCGATGTCGCCGGTGATCCGGTCGAGCTCGATGCGGCCGCCGCTCGTCTCCCCGGTGAGCGCCCCCGCGACCGCGATTCCGTGCAGCCCGCCGCCGGAGCTCTCCATGCGGACGTCGCCGCGGATGTCGCGCACCGACACGCCGCCGCCGCTCGACCGCGCGTTCACCTTGCCGGCCACCTGCTCGACCGCCACCGCGCCGCCCGAGCTCCGAAGGTCGGTGTCGCCATCCAGGCCGGCGACCTCGATACCGCCGCCGCTCGTGCGCACCGTGACCGCGGTCGACTTCGGCACGCTGACTTCGAAGCGCACCCTGCCCCGAAACCCGCCCGACCAGCCGAACCAGCTCCAGCCCTCCGCTCTATGCCGCCTGGCAGTCACCCGCGCGCCGCCGGGGATCGCCTCGAAGCGGAGGTCGTAGCGCCGCTCGAGGTCATCGCGGTCCGCCGTCACCACGATCCTCGCTCCCGCGCTCGAATCGCCGTGGACGATCACTCGTCCGACGTCGGAATCGAGAGTGAAATGGCCGCCCGGATCGAGGGCCAGCTGCTTCTCGATCCGGGTCTCGGCCTGTGCCACGCCGGCCGCGCCGGCCGCAATCATGGCGCCGAATGCGACGAGCCTCCTCAATCGCCAGCCCGCCGCTCTCTCGAACTGTCTGTCGCTCGCAGTCATCTTCGCCTCCCTCCTGTTCTACCCCCAAGACGAGCAGGCACCCGTCCGGGTTTCACGGCGTCGACGCCCGCGCCGGGCGTGATGAGGAGGGGGGCGGCTGCGGCCGCCCCCCTCCTCCATTGCGACCCTCGCGGCGTGGTTTCCGGCGAGTTGCTCTACTTGCTCACGCTGCCCGGCTCCGCTGCCTGGCCGCCGGTCCCGCCGCGGCCTGCGGGTATGTGGTTGTGGAGGGTCAGGCGGCGCTCATCGGCAGATCAAGGCGCTGGGCTCACGGAACATCCTCTTCTATTCATGATCGTTGACTCCTTTCATCGTCAGGGAGCGTCTGCGGCTCCCGTGATTCGAACCGGACCGTGGCTGCGCCGCCACGCTCCCGCGAGATGCGACCGCATCTTTCAAATGTTCTTTGCCGGCGGCAGAAGATTTCTGACCGGATGAGCGGGAATCGTCGAGAGGCACTGGAAACAAATCAGGCGTGCGGGTCCCGACCTCCGGGAAGAGCCCTCCGGGGAATGCCGCGCGTCCATCACAGGACGTGCGGCTGCCGCCCGGCCCGGCCGTCGCTGTGCGGCAACAAGCTGCCGCAGCTGCCGCGACTGGCCGGACGGACGGCCTACCCGCGCTTTGAATGCGGCCGGCCCCGGTGGAGCGGCGAGCTCCACCGGGGCGCGGGCCAGCGGAAGGGTGGGAGTGAAGCTACGGGTAGGGGATCAGGACCGGACTCAGCACCGACAAATGGCTCTTATCATCGATATAGCTCATCCAGGCGTTGACCTGATGGATCTGGGCAAGCTCCGGCGGGGCCGTGAGCTCGAGGGAGTCTCCCCTGCACAGGCTCTGGCTCAGCGCATAGCTGAACGTCCGGGGGTTGTCCTGGGCGTCCGTGCCTTCGACCTGCAGGGTCACCGCCTCGAGACAGTATTGCAGGTCCTCGCGGATCTTGACGCGTAGCCACGGCGGCGAAGCTTGCGGCGGCGCACTGCTCAGCGACGCCAAGGCGACCCCACCAGGAGGTCTGCCTCCCCCTCCGGTGCAGGTCGGGCAGGGGTTGCACTCGGGCTGGGGGTAGACCCAGGGCACGTCGGCAATCGACAGGACCTCGTCGCCTGGGCACGGGTCGTCCGGCGCCCGCCCGCCGTCATAGCGGATGTCGCTGGACGAGCAGACGAGGGGCACCGGTTGCAGCGCCCTGAAGGTCGAAGCGTCCAGCGGGGCATGGTTGGGGGTGAACGGCGCGATAGCCCGGTACAGGTCCGCGGCGAAGTTGCTCTCCTCGGCTGCGTATGCGCAATTGTCGAGGCAGGTCTTCTCGACGGACCAGGGGGCCGGGCAGTTGCCCGGCCTGCAGGCCTCACACAGGGCATTGCAAAGCATGACTCGCTCCGCATGCGCACCCGCGCTCCCGAGAGGAAAGTCGGGGGCGCCGAGCTGCAGGCCGGCTTTGGGGCGGCTCAGCAGGCTCATGACATCGGCCCGATTGAGCTCGGGCCTATAGTGCCAGACCACGGCCGCCACCGAAGAGACCACGGCTGCGGCCACCGAGGTGCCGGTGAGCGCGCGCAGGTGCGCCCCCCCGCCGTCCTCGGCGACCACGTGATCGGCGAAGGCGCCGCGCAGCGGCATGCTCTGGGGGCGCGAGCTCACCAGCTGCCGGCCATCGGCCTGCAGGCCGCCCGCCGCGTAAACGAGCGGTTCCCCGAACTCCAGTTTGCTTTCCCAGGCGGCCGGCAGGAGAGGTCCCGCCGCCCTGCGGCTGCCAGCTCGATTGTTGCCTGCCGCCGCGATCACCAGGACGCCGCGCGCCCGGGCGTACCTTAGTGCTCCGTAGACCGCCTGCATCGGCGCCTTCAGCTCGCACGCCTTCGCTTCGTCCCGGCCGCCGAAGAGCTCGCCGTCCCAGCCCACCGAGAGGTTGAGAACCAGATGTTGCTCCTTGCCGAAGCAGCCCTTCCGGCCGGGACTCCGGCGGCAGTCGTCCCAGTCCCGGACCTCGTCCACGATCGCCTTTGCCAGGTCACCGATGGTGCCGAAGTAGCCTCCTTTCACCTCGTCTTTTTCGATCACGTTGTGCTTCGGATCGTAGGCGACGACCGGCAGCGCGAGTCGGGTGGTGATCTGGGCGGCGCACTTGCCAATCTTCTCGTCGCCGGGCGGCCTTCCTCCGCAGACCAGCTCGCGGCCGAGATGGGCAAGGGTGTAGCCGTGCTCCTCGCGGTGCTGGTTCTTCTCGTCGGTGATGGGCGCTCCCACGCCGGTCGGTTGGGTATCCAGGAAGCTGAGGCGGACGGGCGGCGTCGGCACCTCGGGCAGCTGATCGACGTAACCCACCTGCTTCTTGAAGTGGCTGTGGAGCAGCTGAAAGCTCATCTCTTCCAAGTCGTCCTGAGCGCTGGTCGGCACCATCGCCGCGCAGTCCTGATCGAGCCGGATCAGATCGGGGCTGGGGGGAGGCGGGGGCGTGGGTCCGCCGTCTCCCTGATGCTGGTAGAGACAGATCAGTTCGGGACCCGCACTTTGCGCTTGGGCCGCCTCGCCCGCCGCGTCGCCGTAGCGATCGGGCATGGGCAGATCGTAGAGTGGGCGGCCGATCCAGCCTTCGCCGAGCTGCGGGCATTCGCGGCTCCCCGGCCGCGGCACTCCGACCCAGCGGCCGGTCGCGCAGGCCCGAGCAGCGGCGGCCTGCAGAGTCAGCGGCAGCGGCAGGCGCCGCTCCGCCTTGCTGGGAGCGCCGTTGGGAGGCTGGTAGGCACAACAGGCGCCGAGCCCGCACGCCAATCCGATTCTCATCCCTGCGGAAAGCCATCTCATGGCAGTGCTCCTTTGCGTCGCCGCGCTCTCGAAGAGGAGATCGCGGAATCGTGAGGTTTCTTCGCGCTCGGATCGCCCCTTCTGACAGCAAGCCCCGCGCGCCGGCCTGTGCAGCTAGGGCTCGTAGACGCGGAAGCTTCGCCAGTCGCCGGCGGCATCGCGGCGCCGCAGGGCGAGCTGGGCCCGCCGCAGCTCGCCCGCCAGGTCGGGCTCGGCGCTCCAGCCGCGGTAGAGCTCGGCGAAGAGCTCCCGGGCCGCGCGGTCGTCCACCGGCCGCGGCGCCGCGACGACGCTTCGCGCCCCGGCCAGCAGGAAGGCGTGCGCCAGGCCCAGCGTCTCGACCGGGACGCCCGCCGCCGTGCGCCCGGTCTCGCAGCCCGACAGCACGACCCAGGCCGGCGCCCTGCGCAAGGCCAGCAGATCGCCCACGGTGAGCCGGGTGCCCTGGCCCAACGGCAGCTCGCTCTCCCAGCCGGCGAACCCGGAGACTCTGGCGTGGCCGGCATAGTGCAGCAGATCGACCCGCTCGAGCGACCGGGCCACGGCAGCGGAGTCGGCGGCGCCCTGGGCCAGGAGGTCGACGCGCCAGCCCGCGCCCCGGGGGCCGAGGGCCGCCGCTACCGCCTCGCCTTCGCGGCGCGCGTAAGGGAGGTCGCCGCGCGGGTCGGCGACCACCAGCGCCGCCCGCTGAGGGCCGCCCGGCGGCGCGCCAGCCAGCGTCTGCAGGTCGAGGCCGTAGACCACCGGGCGCGCGGCGAGCAGGAGGTCGCCCGCAAACGGCAAGGCGTGAAAGTCGACCTCCTGCAAGACGCCATACGGCAGCACTCGCACCCGGCGCGCCTGCTCGATCGCCTCGTGAAACGGCTCGAGCAGGCGCTGCGCCAGCTCTCCCGGGGCGGGCAGGTTGCCGCCCTCCGGCAGCTGGAACGAGGCGCACCTTACCCGCCGCGCGTCGGCGGCGAAGCCCACCCAGTCGCCGGCACGCAGACGGTAGTAGGCGAGGATCACCTCTCCCTGGCCGGGCGGCGCCAGCTCGCCGTCGCCGCCGCTGCCGAGCAGCGTGAAGGCGGAGTCGAGCGCCGCCCGCACCTTCCCGAACAGCTCGGCCCGCTCCTTCCGCGCCCGGTCGAGCTTGTCGGCCGCCAGCCGCCAGTCGTTGGCGGCCTTGCCGTCGAGCTCGTCGCGCCGGCGCCAATATTCCGCGAGCTGTAGGTCCCATCGCTCCCGTGAGGCCGGTGCAAGGTGGGCCAGTCGATCGGCGCGCTCGAGCTGGCGCAGCACCCGCGAACGGGCACGGCGCGCCACCGCCAAGGCTTCCTCCACCCTGCCGCTGCGCACCAGGAGATCGAGATAGGAACGGGTCCCCTCCTCGCGCAGCACCGCGAAGCTCTCGCGGCCGTCGAAGACCGGGATGGCGAGACTCTGACTGTCGACCAGCCGCGAGGCCGCGCGGTAGGCGAGCAGGGCCTCTTCGACCCTGCCGAGCCCGGCCAGTGCCCGCGCCCTGCCGTAGGCCGCCAGCCAGAGCCCATAGGGAGACAGAGCGCTCGCCGCGAGCTCCTGGAGGCGGGTGTAGTGCCCCAGCGCCTCGAGCGGCCGCTCCGCGAGCAGGGCGAGGCGCCCTTCGATCTCGAGCCGCCACAGCCGCTGGTCGGGTTTCGCCTCAGCGTCCCAACGGCTGGCTTCGGCGAGTTGGATCCGGGCCTGCCGCACATCGCCGCTCTGCAGAAACGCCAGCGCCAGGTTGATGCGCGCATTGAGCCGCCGATTGGGTGGTTCGCATTTGTGGTCATCGAGAGCCTTCTTCGCCCGCTCGAGGAGAGCAAAGAGATCGGCGGCCGGCGCGCTGCCGCCGCCGGCCTGGCGCGCCATGAGGAGCGCCCAGCCATAGTTCACCAGCACGTTCACCTGATTGCAGTTCGCGGAGGCCGGCGTCCGTCGCGCCCAATCCTCGAGGAGCGCGATCGCTTCGGGCAGCCGCCCCATGTCCTGCAGCGCCAGCGCCTGTTCCTGTTCGATCGCGCTCCGCCAGCGCTCGCTGAATTTCAGACGCGCTGCCAGCTCCGCGGCGCTCCGCAGCTGGTCGAGCGCCGAGCGCAGGTCGCCGAAGCAGCGGGCCAGAAGTCCACCGTAATAGGCGCTGGCCAGCGTAGCCTCGGCGTCCGCATGCTCGGGGAGAGGAAGCTCGGCCAGCAGCCTTCGGGCGGCAAGGAAGTGGTGATCCTCGATTTCCTGGTGGACGATCTGGGTGACGTCCCGGATCTCGCCGAGGAGCAGTCCGGCGTCGTGGTGGGCGCGCGCCGCCGGGCGCAACAACTCCCCCTTTGCCACTCCGTTCAAGGGGAGCGCCAGCAGATCGAGGGCGGCTCCCCGGTCTGCCGCGGCGGCGCGCGGCAGGTTCTCCGCCAGGAGCCGCCGAGCGCGGGGAGAGCGCACCCCATCGCTCCCGATCCATCGTTCTGCCGCGGCCAGCCACCGCGAAGGACAGGGCTCGGCGAGACGAAGGCTCCACACCGCGAGCGCCTTGGGTGCGAGCGCCCGCAGCTCGATCCAGGGGGTGCCGCGCGGGATCACGACCGTGAGCAACCGATCGGCCGGCGCGTTGGCGGAGATCCGTCGGCTGCCGAAAAAGAGCTCCAACCGCCGTGTGGCATGGGAGGGGTGAGGCCACAGGCGCAAGGAGCGCTGCCCCGCCTTCTCGCCCGGCACGCAGACCGGCCCGTCGCGCCGCCACTCCTCGCAGTTGGCGACCTCGACCGCCAGCGCGGCGAGGCGCGGGGTACAGACCACCCACGCCGCCGCCGCGGCGAGCAGGGCGCCGCGGCCCAGGGTGTGGGCGACCCACCAGCCGAGCTCCGTCCTACCACGCTTGATCAATGCCGGTCCTCCGGGCGGGCCCCGCCGCGCCGGCGCTAACGGTCCGCCACGATGCGCAGCGTCACCGGGTCCCGGAGAGCGATCCAGCCGGCGCCTCGCAACGTGAGGGCGCCGCGATGGGCGCGCAGCAGAGAGGCGCCGGGGAGTCTCCCTTGCCGCCCGACCACCACCCAGAGCGACCACTCCCCCAGTTCGATCGCGAGATCCTCGCCCAGAGTGCCGGACAGGCGCACCGCGCCGCCGGGCGCCACCTCCTTGCGCGGCGCCACGAGCTCGCGAATCTCCGCCCCGCGCGCCACGAACCAGCGCGCCTCGAGCCGGTCCGAGTCCGGGACCTCGGTGCTCGGCCGGGCGAGGACGGTCAGCGAGCTGCCCGGGTGGAGCACCCGCGCCTCGGGTGCGGCGGCAGGCGCCCCGCGCAGCGGCTGGTCGCCGCCAGCCACCGCGAGCACGTAGCCGGGCAGCGGTGCCGGCGCCCGCACGAGGAAGACCAGCGATGCCGCGACCGCCGCCGCCGCGCCCAGCGCACCGGCGAGCCATCCGGCCCGCGGGCGGAAAGGCAGCACCCTGACCGGCGGCGCGGCCGTGGCCGCGGCGGCGCCGGCCTCGTCCCGGATCGCCTGGACGACCCGAGCCTGGAAGTCCGCTCCCAGCGGCCGGAAGGCCTCGTAGGCCTGGCGCGCCTCCTCCGAGGCAGCGGCCAGGCTTCGCAGCTCGGCCTCCTCGGCGGCGGAAAGGTCCCCGGCCGCGAGGCGGTCCCAGCGCTCGTCGAGCCGAGCTGTCTCGCGATCGCGTTCTTGCCGTGCCATCTGCCCCAAGGCGCGTAAGAGTTCGTCGTCGCTCATGTCGTCCATGATGGGTTTTCGCGCTTTCCGCCCGACTCTGACATCGCGAGCTCCGTCTGCAGCCGGCGCGCCAGGCGGCGCAGGCGGCTGCGCCAGGCGTAGACGGCGTCGTTCGACAGCCCGGTCCGGCGCGCGACCTCAGTCAAGGAAAGCTCCTGCAGGAACAGCAGGTCGAAGAGGTTGCGGCCCAGGGGGCTCAGCTCCTCGGTCAGTCGTTGCAGCAAGAGACGGAGCTCCTCGCGCGAGGCCGCTACCCGCTCCGGCCCGCCGTCCTCGGCCGGCGCGTCGAGCCGTTCGGGGAGGGTCGGGTCCTCCTTCCAGGGGCTGCGCCGGCCGCTGCGCAGGACCGAGGTGGTCTGCCGCTCGGCGACCAGGCCCACGAAATTAGGGAGCGTCAGCCCGCGCTCCGGCTGCCAGCTGCGCAGCACCCTGCCCTGGTCGGCGAAGAGCTGGAGGAAGACCTCCTGGGTCAGATCCTCGACCTCCTGGCGGACGCTGCGCCCAGCGGCCGGCCCGATACGCCACCGCAGCAAGCAGCGGGCCACGCGCGCCTGGACGACGGGCGCCAGGGCTCCCACCAGCCGGTTGAGCTCGGCCTCGTCGCCAGCTAGGGCTCGGCGCAGCTGATGCTGCAGGCCCCTACCGTCCATGGACTGTGATCTCCAAAAAGCAGAATACCAGAGAATGACATAAGCGCCTCGGCATCGGGGGGCGAGATCGGGCATGGCCCACTGGCTGGTCGAGGCGTTCGACAGGTACGGCTACGCGGTGGTCGTGCTGGGCATCTATCGGAGAGCCTGGGCGTGCCGGTCCCCGGCGAGACGGTCCTGCTGGCCGGCGGATTCTTCGCGCGCCAGGGCGCGCTCGGCATCGTGCCGCTGATCGCCTGGGCGATCCTCGCCGCGATCCTGGGCGACAATACCGGCTACTGGATCGGGCTGGCTGACCCTGCGCGAGCTCTGGCTGGTGCTCGGCCAGCCCAGTCTTCCGAGGGCAAGCGTCCAAAGCTGCTTGGCCCGGAGGAGATCTTGAAGTGCGAGGGACCTCCGGGGCTCCGCGAGGGCGCGGATGTACGCCGGGCTCCGCAGCGCCATTCGATCGGCGCCTCGGCGGCGGCGATCTCCCCGGGGAGGCCAGGACTCCTCCCACTGCAAAACGCTGTGAAAACGAGGGGTCAGCGCCGCCTCGCCACCCCAAATTCTTGGATGAGCTCATTCATTCTTTTGAATAGGCCGCAAAGATCCCGTCCTCCGTCCACAAGACTTTCATCACTGTAGACACTCCATCGGTCACAAAAGACAATCAAACGGCAACTCTGCTGCAGTTTGGTCGTCTCAGTGGCACCATTGATGCACCCCATTGCAAGGTCGTTGTTTTCCGAGAAAAGGGGTGCACACGATGCGATTCAAGAGCAGCTTTGCCGGAGGGTTGGGTTGGGCCCTCCTGGCGGCCCTGCCGGTCTGGCCGCAAGGCCTTCCCACGGGCGCCCTTGCCGGGCACGTCGCCGGCGCCAACCAGCAGCCGCTGCCGGGAGTGACCGTCAGTATCTCCTCCCCCAGCCTGCAGGGGTCGCGCGCCGTTACTACCAACAGTAATGGCGACTACTTGGTGGCCCTGTTGCCGCCCGGCAGCTACCAGGTGAGTTTCGAGCTCGACGGCTTCCAGAAGGCCGAGCGCAAGGTCGTCGTGGCCGCGGGACAGACCGCCCAGGCGGTGATCGAGCTGGACGTGACCGGGGTGGCCGAAGTGGTCACGGTCACCGCCCAGGCGGAGAGGGTGGAAATCTCGAAGGACTCGCAGGCCTCGACCACGTATGACTTCGGCACGACGGAGAAGCTGCCGCTGCGCCGAGATCCGTTCGTGACCGCGCTGATGAGCCCCGGGATCAACGACAACGGGCCTAACCAGGCCATCACCATCTCGGGCTCGCAATCGTACGAGAACCTCTTCCTGATCAACGGCGTGGTGGTCAACGAGAACTTACGCGGCCAGCCGCTCGATCTCTTCATCGAGGACGCGGTCGAGGAGACGACCACCACCACCTCGGGCGCCTCCGCCGAGTACGGCCGCTTCGGCGGCGGCGTGGTAAGCGTCATCACCAAGTCGGGCGGCAATGCCGTGCACGGCTCGTTCCGCGACAGCCTCGACAACGAGTCCTGGAAGTCCAGGACGCCGCTCTCCAACGCCCAGCTCGACAAGACCAACGACCGCTACGAGGCCACGCTCGGCGGCTTCCTGTGGAAGGACCGCCTCTGGTTCTTCGGCGCCGGCCGGGATGCCGACCGGTCGACCAGCAACCAGACGGTGTTGACCAACATCACCTTCCCGGTGATCGACAAGGAGGCCCGCGCCGAGGGGAAATTCACGCTGTCGCCCAGCGACGGCCAGCGCCTCGTCGCTTCTTACTCCAAGATCAATCGCGAGATCGTCGGCGACTTCCAGGCCCTCTTCAACGCCAACCAACCGCCCCTCGACCTGGCGACGCTCAACAACCCGCTGGAGCCCCAGGAGCTGCTCTCCTTCAACTACAACGGGGTCTTCTCCTCCAACTTCTACGCCGAGGCCCAGTACTCGCGGCGCAAGTTCGCCTTCCAGAAAGCCGGCGCCACCTCCCAGGACCTGATCAAGGGCACCTACATCGTCGACGATACCAACGGCTATATCGGCAACTCGCCGCCCTTCTGCGGCGTCTGCGGCGCCGAGGACCGGAACAACGAGAACATCCTTGCCAAGGGCTCTTGGTTCCTATCGACGCCGAGCCTGGGCTCGCACGACGTGGTCTTCGGCTACGACACCTTCAACGACATTCGCAAGGCGAACAACTTCCAGTCGGGCAGCAACTTCCGCGTCTTCTATAACAACACGATCCCGCTGGGGCAGTCGTATACCACGAACTACGTGAGCCAGGGCAACGAGTTCATTCAGTGGTTTCCGATCTCGGTGTTGAGCAAAGGGACCAATTTCCGCACCAACTCCTTCTACGCCAACGACCGCTGGCGCCTCAACGATCATCTCAGCTTCAACGCCGGCGTCCGCTTCGACAAGAACGACGGCAGCAACGCCGACGGGGCCAAGGTCGCCAAGGACAGCAAGGTCTCGCCGCGGCTCGGCCTCATCTACGACCTGCTGAAGGACGGCAACTGGATCTTCAATGCGAATTACGGGCGCTACGTGACGGCCATCGCCAACAGCCAGGCCGACAGCACCTCGCGCGGCGGCACGCCTTCCAATTTCCTCTGGCAGTACACCGGTCCGGTGATCAACGGCGACGCCAACGGCCCGTTCGTCACCCCGCAGCAGGCTCTGCAGCAGGTCTTCGACTGGTTCAACAGCATCGGCGGCGTCAACAACGTGAGCAACCTCGTGTTCGCCATCCTTCCCGGCGGCAACGAGATCATTCGCGGCTCGCTGAAGTCGCCGTCGACCGACGAGTGGAGCGCCGGGGTGAGCAAGCGGTTGGGCAACCGGGGCTTCTTCCGCACCGATTACGTTCACCGCAAGAGCGCGGACTTCTACGCCCAGGTGACCACCACGGCGACCGGTCACGTGAACACCGCCAACGGGCCCACGGACCTCACTGTGCTCACCAACACCAGCACCGGCACGGCCCGCAGCTATAACGGCCTGCACACCCAGCTCCAGTACCGTGTGCTCGATCGCCTGAGCCTGGGCGCGAGCTGGGCGCTCACCGAGACGCGCGGCAACTTCGACGGCGAGTTACCCGGCACCGGCCCGGTCGCCACCGGCGCCCTGCAGTACCCCGAGTACAAGGACCCGAGGTGGAACAATCCAACCGGCGACCTGGCAAGCGACCAGCGCCACCGCGTGAGGCTCTATGGCATCTTCAATATCCTGCACGGGACGAACACGCTCGACTTGGGGTTCATCGGGAGCCACTTCTCCGGCACGCCCTACGGCGCCGTCGGCCCGATCGACGACCGGCCGTTCGTACACAATCCCGGCTATCTGAATCCGCCTTCCCAGGTGAACTACTACTTCACGGCGCGCGACGCCTTCCATACCCCCAGCGTCAACGCGCTGGACCTCAACCTCAACTACGGCTTCCATTGGGGTGTGCTGGGCAAGGACATCGAAGTCTTCATGCAGCCGCTGGTGCAAAACGTCCTCAACGCGCATCACCCGTTCCAGGTGAGCTCGGCCACGTTCACCGACCAGAGCGACCCGAATCTCAGGCCGTTCAATCCGTTCACTGCCACGCCGGTCGAAGGCGTCAACTGGCGCAAGGATCCGAAGTTCGGCCAGCCGCTGGGCCCCGCCGACTTCCAGACTCCGCGTACCTTCCGCTTCTCGGTCGGCTTCCGCTTCTAGGCCAGCGCAACCCGCGTCGCTGGCCGCGGCGGGGGGAGGGGGCGCCTCGACTCCTCCCCCCTCTTTTTCATCTCCTCGTTCAGCTCCTCCGCCCTCCCTCTCGTTCTTCCTCCCTTACGACGCCGGGGTCCGCCCGCCGGACGGCCCGGCTGCCCCGGATCGCCCGGTTGTCCGCGGCCCGCGGCCGCGCGCCGCGCTTGACAATCGTGAAGACCGCCTGTACACGTGTGGGGGGCTGACGGCCGGCCGAGCTCCGGAGGTGTCAGGTGGCGAGCGGCCAGGAGAATGCGATGCGCGCGAAGGAAGAGAAGGGCTCGGCCCGGATCTACGATGCGGTCTTCCTGATCGCCGCGGCGCTCGCCATCGGCTTCGTCTGCTGGCGGGTGCTTCTCCCCTTCTTGAGCGGTATCGCGTGGGCGGTGGTGTTCGCGGTGGCCTTCTGGGCCCCGTGGCGGGCTCTGGAGCGGCGGATGATGGGCCGCCGCGGCCTCGCCGCGGTGCTGCTCACCCTGGCGCTGGCCCTGCTGGTCCTTCTCCCGGCGGCGCTCTTCGTAGGCATGCTGGCCAACGAGGCCAACACCGTCGCCAGCCGCGGGCTCTCCCTGCTCAAGGAGCAGAAGATCTCCTCGTTCTCCGACTTCGTGGCGCTGCCGCGGGTCGGTCATTTCCTCGACGGCCTCAAGGCGCAGGCCGGCATCTCCCGGGAGGAGTTCCAGAAGATCGCGGAGAGCTTTGCCAGCAGCGCCTCGGCGTTTCTCGCCGTGGCCAGCGGCGCGCTGCTGCTCGGCGCCTTCGACGCCCTGGTCACTTTCGCCATCGCGTCATTCGTCCTCTTCTTCCTGTTCCGCGACGGCCGGCTGGTCGCCAGGGCAGCCCTCGAGCTGCTGCCGATGGACGACGAGGCGCGGACGGCGCTGAGCGGCTCGCTGCGCAACATGCTGGTGGCGATCTTCCGCGGCTCGTTTCTCTGTGCCGTCGTCCAGGGAGTGATCGGCGGCGCCGGCTGGTGGATCGCGGGCCTCCCCAATCCCGCGCTGGCGGGGGCGGCGATGGCGATCTTTTCGCTGCTGCCGATCGGCGGCACCGCGATCGTCTGGCTCCCGGGCGGCATCTGGGCCTTCACCCAGGGCCGTCACGGCGCCGGCATCTTCCTCTTGCTCTGGGGTTTCCTCGCCGTCTCGCTGTTCTCCGACAGCGTCTTGCGGCCGCGGCTGGTGCGCGGCGCCGAAGAGCTCAGCACCCTGGTCGTCTTCTTTGGCGTCTTCGGCGGCCTGCCCGCCTTTGGCGTGCTCGGCATCTTCATCGGTCCGATTGCCCTCGCCCTCGCCCTCAACCTGCTCGCCACCGTGCGCCAGCGCATCAATCCCGGCGCCCGCGCCGCGGCCGCTTGAGGCGTGAGTCATGACAGATCAAGAGCTTTTGCTCCAGCGATGAAGAATCGGCGGCGCGGGGCCGTGCACCTGGCGTCATGTCTGGCGTTGGCGGCCAAGCTCACGACCGCTGCGCACGCCGCCAGCGTTGCCGGCCTGACGATCCCGGCGAACGGTGTCGGGACGCCGGCGACGCTGGCGCCGGACGCGCCCGGCGGTGTGGGGAAGGTGCCGACGGGCAAGGGGTGGGGGGTGTACCGGCCCGGCGCGCCCGGCGTCGTGGCGCCGCGCGGCGCGGTGTTGGCGAGCGGCGGCAACGGCATCCTCTACCATGGCGGACCAGTGATGCTCGGCACCACCAATCTCTATTTCATCTGGTACGGCAGCTGGGGCGGCAACACCGCGCCCGCCATCATGAAAGACTGGGCGAACAGCATCGGCGGCACCCCCTACTTCGCGATCAACACCACCTACACCGACGGCGGCGGCCAGCCGGTCGGCAACTCCGTCCACTTCGGCGGCGCGCTCTTCAACTCGTACTCGCAAGGAAGCTCGATCGACGACAACATGGTCTTCGCCATCGTGCAGGCGGCCATCGCCGGCGGTTCCTTGCCGCTCGACTCGCACGGCGTCTACTACGTGCTGACCTCGGCCGACGTCTCCGAGGTCACCGGGTTCTGCTCCCTGTACTGCGGCTGGCACAGCAACGGCACGATCAGCGGCACCGACGTGAAGTTCGCCTTCGTGGGCAATCCGGCGCGCTGCCCCGGAAGCTGCGAGGGTTTCCCGGGCAGCGCCCCCAACGGCAACGCCGGCGCCGACGGCATGGTCTCGATCATCACCCACGAGCTGGACGAGTCGGTCACCGATCCGGACGGCAACGCCTGGTACGACAGCAACGGCAACGAAGTCGGCGACAAGTGCAATTTCGACTACGGCGGCACCTACACCACCGTCAACGGCTCGGCCGCCAACGTCCGCTTCGGCGCCCGCGACTTCCTCGTTCAGCGCGACTGGATCAACGCCAACGGCGGCGCCTGCGCCATCGCCTACGGCTCGCGCTTCTACACCGTTCCGCCGTGCCGGCTGATCGATACCCGGGACCCCGCCGGTCCGGCCGGCGGCCCCGCCCTGCAGCCGGGATCACCGCGCACCTTCGCGCTGGCCGGCCGCTGCGGCATCCCGGCGACGGCCGGCGCGCTGTCGGTTATGGTGACCGTGACCCAGCCCGCCGGCGCGGGGTCCCTGACCCTCTTCGCCGCCGATCAGCCGGCGCCCCCGACCAGCGTGATCAGCTTCGACAGTGGACAGACCCGGGCCAACATCGCTGTCCTCGCCCTCAGTGGCGACGGCACCGGCAGCGTTACGGCCGTGGACGCCGCCGCCGGTGCAGTGCACTTCATCCTCGACGTCAACGGCTACTTCCAATAGCTGGCGCCGATCTGCTACCGGGTACCCGCGCCGGTCCTGCGCGCGGCGTGGGGGCGCGCTGGGATGCCCGGGTATAGTTCTGTCTGCTATGGTAGAATCTACCCAGCCCACTGGAAGAGGAGTCTATTCTGGCCCTCAATATCAAGAGTCGCGAGGTGGAGCAGCTGGCGACCGAGGTCGCCAGGATGGCCGGCGAGACCAAGACGGAGGCCATCCGCAAGGCCCTTGCCGAGCGCCACGAGCGCCTTCTCCAAGAGCTCGGCCCGCTGGCGCGCGCCGACCGCCTGCGGGGCTTCTTCGCGGAGGAGATCTGGCCGGCTCTGCCGCCGAAGGAACGGGGCAGGCCGCTGTCGAAGCGGGAGAGAGAACGGATCCTCGGCTACGGGGAGAAGGGCGTTTGATCCTCGACTCTTCGGCCGTCGTCGCCTTGATTCTCGGCGGGCCGGAGGCGGAGCGTCTGCTTTCCAGGCTCTCGGCGACGGCTGAGGTGGCGATCGGCGCACCCACCCTCGTCGAGGCGACGATCGTGCTCTCTCACCGCTTGGGGCCGATCGCGGCGAGTCTGATCGAGCGGTTCCTGGGCGAGCTGGCGGTCGACGTCCTGCCCTTCGAAGAGCGCCACTGGCGGCAGGCCATCGAGGCCAGCCGGCGCTTTGGCAAAGGATTTCATCCGGCGGCGCTCAATTTCGGCGACTGTATGGCCTACGCCTCGGCGCGCGTGGCGGGGCGCCCTCTACTCTCGACCGGCGAGGACTTCGCGAAAACCGACCTCCTGCTGGCCTGACGCTGGCGGCCACAAATATCTGGCCGGCTACTTTCTGACGGATAGAGCTTTATTTGCCGGCCGCACATCCCCGGTCGATCACTTCCATGGCGGCGGCGCGCCCGCGTCCGCCGCGCCGCCCCCGCTCCACGCGCGGTAGGCTAGGCGCGATGACGGAGCGCGCCAACGTCCTTCCAGGACGCCGATGCTCCTGAACGAGCTGGTCGCCACCTCGCGGCGCGTCGCCGAGACCCGCTCGCGCGCTGAGAAGATCCGCCTGCTCGCCGCCCTGCTGCGGCAGCTTGCGCCCGACGAGAGCGAGGCCGCGGCGGCATTTCTCTCGGGCCAGCTCCGGCAGGGGCGGATCGGCCTCGGTCCGGCCGCCATCGCCGGCGCCCGCCAGGGCAGCGCCGCCGCGGCGGAGCCGTCGCTCACCGTGAGCGCCGTCGATGACGCCTTCGGGCGCATCGCCGCGGCCGGCGGTCCGGGTTCCGCCGCCGAGCGCGCCCGCCTGCTCGCCGCGCTGCTCTCGAGCGCGTCGCGCGACGAGCAGGAATTCCTGGTCCGCCTGCTTTTCGGCGAGCTGCGGCAAGGCGCCCTGGCCGGGCTCGCGGCCGAGGCGCTGGCCGCCGCCGCCGAGCTGCCGTCCGAGTTCGTGCGGCGGGCGCTGATGCTGGCCGGCGACCTGCCAGCGGTAGCGCGGTCCGCCCTCTTCGAAGGGCGTGCCGGCCTGGCCCGCTTCCGTCTCGAGCTCTTCCGCCCGCTGCAGCCGATGCTCGCCCAGCCGGTCGAGGACGTCGCCGAAGCGCTGGCGCGGTTCGGCGAAGCGGCCTTCGAGCTCAAGCTCGACGGCGCCCGCGTCCAGGTGCACAAGGACGGCGGCCAGGTGCGGGTGTTCTCCCGCACCGGCAAGGAGGTCACGGCGGCGGTGCCCGAGCTCGTCGAGACCGTCGGCGCCCTGCCGGCCCGCCAGCTCGTCCTGGACGGCGAGGTGATCGCCTTGCGGCGCGACGGCGCTCCTCTCCCCTTCCAGGTCACCATGCGCCGCTTCGGCCGCAAGCTCGAGGTCGCGCGCCTGCGCGGCGAGCTGCCGCTGACTCCTTTCTTCTTCGACCTCCTGCACCGCGACGGCGACGACCTGATCGACCGCCCGGCCAGCGAGCGCTTCGCCGCCCTGGCCGACGCGGCCCCGGGCCTGACCGTGCCGCGGCTGATCACCGCCGCCGAAGACGAGGCCGATGCTTTCTTCGCCGACGCCTTGCGCCGCGGCCACGAGGGGATCATGGCCAAGGCGACCGGCGCCTCCTACGAGGCGGGCCGGCGCGGCGCGAGCTGGCTCAAGGTCAAGCCGGCGCACACTCTCGACCTCGTGGTCCTCGCCGCCGAGTGGGGCCATGGCCGGCGCCGCGGCTGGATGTCGAACCTCCACCTGGGAGCCCGCGACCCGGTAGGAGGCGGCTTCGTCATGCTCGGCAAGACCTTCAAGGGACTCTCCGACGAGCTGCTCGCCTGGCAGACCCGGAAGTTCCAGGAGATCGCCCTGGTCACCGACGGCTGGACCGTTCACCTGCGTCCCGAGCTGGTGGTCGAAATCGCCTTCGGCGGCGTGCAGGAGAGCCCTCACTACCCGGCGGGGATGGCCCTGCGCTTTGCCCGCGTCAAGCGCTACCGCGAGGACAAGACCGCCGCCGAAGCCGACACCATCGATACCGTGCGCGCCCTCTTCGCCGCCGCCCGCTAGAAACCCGCCCACCCGGCCGCCCGCGCCGCGAGGACGGACGCGCCGGCGGGTCCGTATACTGCCAGAGCACCCGGAGACTGGCACGATTGTGAGGTCACCATGAAGCACCGCTGTTTGATCACGTTCATTGCCTGCGCCGCCGCCCTATCGGCCGCACTGCCGATGCGCGCCGCACCGGGCGCCTGGACACCCATCGGTCCGCCGGGAGGCGGCGTCGCCGTCTACACCAGCCCTGCCGACCCGCAACGCCTGTGGGCTCTGGGCTCCGGGGGGTATGCCAGCTCCGGCGGGGTGTATGCCAGCTCGGACGGCGGTCAAAGCTGGCAGCTGCGCAGCACCGGCTTGCCGCTGGCCCTAGGTGGGGCTGTCCTGGCTCTCGACGCACACGACCCCGATACCGCCTACACCGGGTTCTATGACGGCGAGGTGTTCAAGACGTTCGATGCCGGCGGGCACTGGGGCCGCCTCGTTATCAACGTCGATCCCGGTTTCCTGCACGCGCTCGCGGTCGATCCTTTCCGCTCGCAGACCGTCTACCTCGGCAGCGACCGGGGCGCGTTCAAGTCCGCTGACGGCGGAGCGACCTGGACGGCAATCAATGTTGGCCTGCCCAGGCGAGCGGCGGTCGAGGGGCTCGGGCTCGATCCACTCAATGCCGGGACGATCTATGCCGAGATCTTCGCAACGCAGTGCAGCGTGGCGAAATCGGTTGATGGCGGCGACCACTGGAGCGTGATCGGCTCAGCCTGTTTCACCCAATTCGTGTTTCATCCCAGGTTAGCGGGAGTCCTGTTCGCCTACGACGGCAATCTCTGGCGGACGAACGACGGCGGTCAGACCTGGACCACTCTCCGGCAAATCGGCCGCGGCCTCGAAGGAGTCGGCTGCCCGGGTTTCGCCATCGACCGGTCCCAGCCTCGCCTCATGTATGCGGTGTGTTCGGACGGACTGTACCGCTCGACGAGCAGCGGACGGGTCTGGTCGCGAGTCAAATCGCTGGCCGCCGCGCCCTTGGTCAGCGTCAGCTCGACCAGCGACGGCAACGCCGTCTGGGCCGGCTCCGGCGGGAGCTGCCTCGACAGCTGCGGACCTTTCCGCTCCACCGACTTCGGGTCGACCTGGACGATCAGCGCCGGCGGTCTCGTGGCCGGCTCGGCCACCGCCGTCCTGATCGATCGCGCCAATCCCTCCCACGTCCTGCAGGGCATCGAGGGCTATGGCGTCGCGAGCAGCTCCGATGGTGGAGCCACCTGGCGGGGTTCGACCGGCTTCGCTTTCCAGCCCGAGCACCTCTCGGCGGTGCACATCGACTCGCTCGACCAGTCCGCCGGTCCGGCGCCCGTCTTCGTGGCGAGAGCGCTCTACCTCAGCCACTCCGGCCCTACCTTCCTCCTCTTTCGCAGCACCGACGGCGGTCTCACCTGGACCTCGTTCGCTCCGGCAACGGTCGCCTTCGCGTTCCACCCCACCAATCCGCAGCGTGCAGTCACCGGGATGGCCGGCTCCTTCTTCTACAGCGACGACGGCGGCGCTACCTGGAAGCCGGCCAGCGGCGAGGTGGCGAACACTCTCGGCAACGACCTTCGCTTCTCACCGGCCAGACCCGACGACGCCTATGCGGTGGGCCTGGTGGCGCTCGGTCCGAGTTCCTTCCAGCATGCGATCTGGAAGAGCATTGACGGAGGACTGTCCTGGCACCGCATCGCGCAGTCGCTGGCCGACGCAGGGGTCGCCTTCATCTTCCCAGACCCGACGAGCCCCGACGTGGCGTACGCCGCGGATCGCAGCGCCAACCTCTGGTCGAGCGCCGACGGCGGCCTCACCTGGACCGCCCTGACGGGAGCTGCCGGCTTGGGTATCTCGTCGCTCGTCCTCACGCCCACTCACCCGACCACGCTTCTCGGGCTCTCCGCTAGGCTGGGGGTCGTGCTCTCGCTCGACGGCGGCGGCCACTTCACCCCGGCCAATGCCGGGCTGCCACACTGGGACGTCCGAGGCATCAGCCCCGACCCGCGCGATCCGCAGCACCTCTACGCCGCCGTCAACGGCGGCGGCATCGAGGAGCTGACCCTGCCCGCCGCCTCCGGCTGTGACGCCTCGGCGACCGCGCTCTGCCTGACCGCCAACCGTTTCAAGGTCGAGGTCGCCTGGCGCGACTTCCAGGGCAACACCGGCGCCGGGCAGGCTGTGCCGTTCACCTCCGACAGCGGCTATTTCTGGTTCTTCGACGCCGCCAACGTGGAGCTGGTGGTGAAGATCCTCGACAAGCGCGACCTCAACAACGCGTTCTGGGTCTTCTATGGCGCGATGTCGACCGTCGAGTACCACATCACGATCACCGACACGGCGACCGGCCTGGTGCGGACCTACTCCAACCCGTCCGGCCACCTCGCCAGCTTCGCCGACACCAACGCCTTTCCCGGCCCATAGTCGGGTTAGTCCCTACCGCCTGCGGCGATCCCGCCGCATGAAACGGCGCTGCGAGGCCTACTCGAAGCATCGATCGGATCGCCCCCCGCATCCCCTCGCTCCCCTTCCCACCCCTCCGGGGGGGAAGGGGACGCCCCCTCCCCTGACGCACGTACCAGTTTCGTTTCTAGCCGGGGTGGCTCCCCAAGATCGCCGCGCGCGTGATCTCCCGCGCGACGGTCACGTAGGAGAGGTGTCCGCCGGGGGCCGCCGCCACCGCGGCGCCGGTCGCCGCGGCCAGGCGGCGGATCCTCGCCAGCGGGGTGATCGGATCGGCGACCCCGTGGACGAAGACGATCCCGGGGTCCGGCGCCGGCGGCCACGGCCCGTGCGCCATGCCGTCCGGCGCGCCCGGGGCACCCGCGGAGCCGGGGCCGCCGAGGCCGCCGTGCGCCGCGAGCTGCGCCAGCGCCGCGCTGATCGGGCTGCCCAGGAGGAGGTGGCGGATGGTGCCGTCGACCGCCGGCCAGACGTGGAGCGTCGCGTCGCGGACCACCGCCGCGGGCAGCTCGCGCCCCAGACCCGGCAGCGTCCGCACCAGCAGCGGGCGCAGGGCGCAGAGCAGGGTGCAGGCCGCCCAGGCGAGAGGGCGGCTCTGCGAGAAGATCCCCGCCAGCGGGCCCAACTTCCAGAGCCGCCGCCGGGCTTCCCGCGGATTGTCGAAGACCGGCGTCCCGAGCAGGACCAGCCTGCTCACCTCCGCCGGGTGGCGGGCCGCGTAGTAGGCGGCCAGCACCGCGCCCGTCGAGTGCCCGACCAGCGTCACCTGCCGCGTCGCGCCGACCGCCACCAGCGTCCGCCGCAGCGCCGCCAGCTGGTCGTCGAGCGTATAGCCGGCGGCGGGCCAGGGCGAGCGGCCGAACCCGAGCAGATCGACGAAGAGCAGCCGCCGCCCGGCCGCCAGGTCGTCGAACGCCCTCCGCCAGTAGCGGGTCGACCCCTGCAGCCCGGGCAGAAAGACCACCGGCGCGCCGCGGCCGCGGTTCTCCACGTACAGGCAATCGCCGAGCGCCAAGCGCCGCCGCCGATCGCGGCGCAGGTTGAGCTCGGCTAGTGCGCCGGTCGCCGCGACGGCGAGCGCCAGCCCGGCGACCCTGTCGTGGCCTACGCTTCTCCTCCTGATCAAGCTCCCTCGCCTCCGGGCATGACTGGACGGCAGACGGCCGCGGCCGGCGTCTGGGCCCGGAGAGCTGCCAGCATATCCGCAGGCCCAAGCGCCGCCCGCCAGCCACGCCGGGGGCAACCTCCGTCTCCCCCAGGTCAAGGCCAGAGGCGGATGGGTTCTACCGCCCGCCGCCGCCGCGGATCGCAGCCTCCAGGTTGCGCCGGTGGCTGCGGCTCACCTTGACCCGGGCGCCGCCGCGCAGAACCGCCACGAAGTCGCCGAACGGACCGCGGATCACCTCCGCGACCGCCTCGACGTTGACGATCACCGAGCGATGGACGCGCACGAACTTGGCGGGATCGAGCAGCTGCTCGATGTCGCCGATGGCGCCGCGCACCTGATGGACCTCGTGCCCGGCGTTGAACTTGACGTAGTTGCCCGCCGCCTCGATCCAGCCGATGTCGATCTCCTTGAGGATGATCATGCGTCCTCTGGGGCGGAGGATCAGCCGTGCCGGCCAGCTCGCGGGGGCAGCGGCGCCGCCGCCGCGCTCCTCGTGGCCGTTCGCGCCCGCCTCCCCCCAGCTTGGCGGCGCCGGCCTCGACCATTCTTGCGCGGATTGGCCGCGCTGGATTGCGATGATCTCCACCGACGGTCGCAGCGCCGTGTGTCCGCCCTCCTCGATCGGCGTTCCACCGGCGCCGCCTCCGGCCACCGGATTGCCACGCGCAGCGGCAGGCGCCGACACCGGGTGAGGACGCTGGCGCGGAGCTGGACGCCGCTCGTTGTCCAGGACCCCGCTAGCCATGGCAGACGTCGCAATCGATTTCACGTCGGAAAGCTGGACCTTTGACCGGGCTCGCATCGGCTGCGCTCCTCTCTACGTTTTGTAGATGTGCCGGCCCGCGCTGGCGGCCTTCCCATTCTCCGCAGCTGGACCAGCAGGCGTCACACCCATAGGTACTGCCCGCCAGCCGAAAAGTTTCATTCCGGCCAGTCTGATTGTCCTTTTTGATTCGCAAGTGGTCTGGCCTTCATTCATCACCCAAAAAAAAGAACTGTCGGAGAAGCTCCCGGCAGTTCTTGCCGCCTTGCGCGGCTGTCAGGTAGGTGGAGCGCCCTGCTCGATCGACGATCCCTGCCCTGCGCCAGCCCCTGGCGACCGCCGCACGTCGCTGGATTCGGCGGGCAGCCGAGCGAGCAGCGCTCTTGCCCTGGCGATCTCGGCGCGGAAACGCCCAGCCGGCGCGGTGGCGATGAAGCGGTCGAGCGCCCGCCGCGCCTCTCCCCGCCGGCCGGTCTCCGCGCCGACCAGGCCGATGTTGTAGAGGGCATCGTATTGGCGAGGATCGATGGCGGCGGCGCGCTCCCAGGCCGCCACCGCCGGTCCGGGCCCCTCGACCTTGTATAGCGCCACACCCAAGGTGTTCCATGAAATCGGCAGGCGCTCGTCGAGCGCCAAGGCCCGGCGGAGCTGCGCCCGGGCGGCGGCAGGACGGCCGCGCGCCAGCTCCGCGATGCCCAGATGCTCGTAGGTCTCGGCGCGCATCGGCTCGCGCGCCAGCGCCCGCTCAAGGAGAGCGATCGCCTCCGCGTGACGGCCGCTGTCGGACAGGGCGACCCCCAGCGCGTTGAGGGTCGCGGCATCCCCACCCGCGGCCAGGGGCTGGAGCAGGGCAACAGCCTCGGCTGGCCGGCCGGCCTCGGCGAGCGCCAGCGCCAGCTGGCGCAACAACGCCTCGCCGCCCAGGCCGCGACTGCGTGCGCTCTGCAACACGGCGACCGCCTCCGCGGGCCGCTCGAGCTGAGAAAGCGCCAAGGCCAGGTGCTGGGAAGCCTCGGCGAGCTGTGGCTGCTTCTCCCGCACCTCCATCGAGAGGCCTGCCGCCCGGGCGAAGTCGCCGCCCTCGTAGGCTTGCACGATCGCTTGCAGGGCACGGTCGATCCCGATCAGGTTCTTCGGGTCGTCCGCCGGCGTGTAGACGCTCTTGGCCGGCGCGGCGCCTACGGCATAGCCGAGGCTGCGCAACTTGGCCTGCACTTCGGGCGCGGGCGTGGCATCGCGGGCCACCGGCGCCAGCGCGCCCCGCGGCAGGCGCCGCGCGAGCTCCGCCGCCCGCCGCCGCTCGCTGTGCCACAGGTTGTTGCTTTCGCCTGGGTCGCGGGCGAGATCGTAGAGCTCGGGCACGGGCAAGTCGATCAGCTTCTGACGCGCGGCAAGGATGCCGGTGAGCGGCGCCCAGCCGCGGGTCAGGTTGGGGGTCAGAGACTCGAAGTAGCAGTCGGCCGGCCCCGTCCAGGACGCGAGCAGCGAGGCTCCCGGCAGGCCGGGCGGCGCCGCCACTCCCACCGCCCCGAGCAGCGTCGGCGCGAGGTCGATGTGGCGGGCGGCGCGGTCGTCGCGGCCAGGGCTGATCCCGGCTCCCCAGAGCAGGAGTGGCACCTTGAGCGTGGCCTCGTAGGCAAAGAGGCCATGGGTCAGCTCGCCGTGCTCGCCCAGCGCCTCGCCATGGTCGGCGGTCACCGCGATGAGGGCCCGCGGCTCGCGGCCCTCGAGAAAGGGCAGCAGCAACGGCGCCAGGTAGGCGTCGGTGGCCGACACCGCGCCCAGGTAGGGATGCCCTGCAAAGCGGCTGGCGAAAGGCTCCGGCGCGGAGTAGGGGGCATGCGGATCGTAGAGGTGGACCCAGAGGAAGCGGCGGCGGCCGCGGTGCGCCTCCCACCAGCGGCGAGCCGGCCCGATCACCTGATCGCCGGGGCGGCGGTCCATCCCGAATTCGGCCGGCCTGGCGCCGCGGACGAAGCGGTCGTCGTAGAGGTCGAAGCCGCGATTGAGGCCGAAGCGCGAGTCGAGCGGAAAGGCGCCGACGAACGCCGCCGTCGCATAGCCGGCTTGCGACAACACCGTCGCCAGCGTCGGGATGCGGGGCGAGAGCACGAAGCCGCTGTTGTCGCGCACCTCGTGCTGATATGGGTAGAGGCCAGTCAGGATATTGGTGTGGGACGGGAGAGTGACGACGCAGTGAGCGTGGGCGTCGGTAAAAACGCGGCCCGCGGCGGCCAGCCGATCGAGTGTCGGCGTCGCGACCGTGCGGTTGCCGGCGAAGCCCAAGCTGTCGGCGCGCAGCGTGTCGATGGTGACCAGCAGCAGGTCGGCGCCGGCCGCGAACGCTCCGGATGCGGCCGCCGGCGATCCACTGCTTGCGGACCGCGGCATGGGCGCACGGACGAGGAGGAAGGCGGCCAGCACGACGGCGGCCAGTGCGCAGCCGGCCAGCACGGCGCGGCGTCGGCGTGAGAAACCCGGGCGCCGGCGCCGCAGGCCGCCGCGGGCCGCCGCGGCTGCCAGCGTGGCCCGCTGCGCTCGGCGCGGCATCAACCGCCCATCTGCCGCTTGAGCTGTTCGAGGTTGGCGGCCGCCGCCTTGTCCTCGGGGTGCTGCGCCACGAACTCTTCGAGCAGACCGCGAGCCTCAGCCAGGCGCCCTTCCGTCGCCAGCAGCACGGCGAGGTCGCTCATCGCGGCCGGGTGGCCGGGCGACACCGCGAGAGCGCGGCGGAAGTCTCTCTCGGCGGCGGGCAGATCGCGCCGCGCCATCGCGACGGCGCCGTGCTGATAGATCGCGTCCGCGTTGTTCGGCGCGCCGGCCAGGATCGCCTCCGCCTTTTGGCGCGCCTCCTCGATGCGGCCCAAGGTCAGCAGCAGCCGCACCTCCAGGAACCCGAGTCTGCGGTCCTCGGGCGACTTCTCGCTCTGGTGGTGCAGAACCAGCAGCGCCTCGTCGGGCCGCCCCACCTGGACCAGCACCGTCGCCGTCGCCAGGGCAAGGTCGGGCAGGCCGCCGGAGAGCCTCATCGCCTCTTTGTAGGCGGCGAGCGCCTTGTCGTACTGCCGCAGCCTTTGATACGAACGCCCCAGGTAGTCCCAGCCATCGACCATCTGCGGATTCTGCTCAACCGCGTGGCGCAGGCTCGCCACCGCCGCTGCCGGCTGGCGCTGGGCGAACTGCCGGAGGCCGTCTTGCAGCGCATCGAGCGTGCGGATCATCTTCTTCGGGTCGGGAAGGGGCCCCTCCAGGCCGGGTGCTGCAGTCCCGATGTAGCCGAGGGCGGCAAGCTTCTGCTTGGTTTCGGCGTCGACCGGCTGCGGCGGCCGCAGCGGCGACTTGAACGGCCGCAGGGCCTGGCTCAAGGCGAAGTAGGCTCGCCGCTCCCGCGTCAAGACCGAGGCGGTTTCGCCGGGATCGGCGGCGAGGTCAAAGAGCTCTGGGTCCGGGCCGTCGATGAAGTGGAAGTTGCCCTCAATCAGCGACGTCAGCTCGCTCCACCCGAAGTGGATCCGCGGCACGTAGCTCTCCGCATAGACCGGGCGCGGCGCGCCGGTTGCCGGCGCCTCGAGCAGCGAGCGCCCGGCGAGCGGCCGCTCGGTCGCGATGCCCGCGGCGCCGAGCAGCGTCGGCGCGAGGTCGAGCAACCGGACCGGACTCGCGACGCTGGCGCCCGCCCGCTCGCCGCCTGGCAGCTTGAGCAGGAGCGGCACCTGCAGGTCGTTGCGGTAGAGAAAGATCCCATGTCCGTCCTCGCCGTGCTCCCCCAACCCTTCGCCGTGGTCCGACATGAGCGCGATGAGCGACTGATCGTAGACCCCCAGACGCCTGGTCAGAGCCAGCAGGTCGCCGACCACCTGATCGGCGGCGGCGATCTCGCCGTCGTAGGCGAATGGATAGCGCGAGTTGAACGGTTCCGGAGGTTGGTACGGCGCATGCGGCTCGTAGAGATGGAGGAAGAGGAAAAACGGCCGCTTGCCGGCAACCGTCCGCAACCAGGCGCTGGCTTTGGCGAGAGTCTCGGCGCCCGCACGCCGGATGCCTCCGAGGCCTCTGCCGACGCGGGTGTGAATACCGTCGTCGTAAAAATCGAAGCCCTTGGCCAGGCCGGTTTCGCCGCGCATGACGAAGGCGGAGACCGCCGCACCGGTCGCATAGCCCTTGTCGTGGAGCAGCCGGGGCAGGTACGGCAGGTGCGCGCTGTCCAGATCGTAGCCGACGTTGTCGCGCACGCCGGTCTGGGCGGGCAGCAGGCCGGTCAGCGCCGAGCAGTGGGACGGGAAGGTCTCCGGCACCTGGCAATACGCCCGCTCGAAGAGGATCGAGTCGCGCCGCAAGGCGTCGATGCCAGGAGTTTCCACCTTGCTGTAGCCATAGATCGGCAGGTGATCCGAGCGCAGGGTGTCGATCGAGATCAGGACGATCGAAGGCGCGGCCGCGACCGCGGGCCGCCCCGGCGCCGCCGGGTGGCGCTGGCAGGCGGCCGCGCCAGCGAGGAGCAGGACTGCAAAGCCACCGAGTCTTGTCAACGTCTTGCGCTCCTTCGCGTCCTTGGACGAGGCGCCAAGCATACCTCCCGCCGGTCTTTGCCAGCCCTCATCGGCTGGGCGCCTGCTGGCGCCTTGCCCGCAGCCGGCGCAGCAGCTCCCGACTCGCCGGTAGATCGGCCGCGAAGCGCTCGGCCGGAGCGGTGGCGACGAACTGCGCCAGCGCCCGAGTGGCGAGATCGAAGCGGCCCAGCTCGACTGCCTTGACGCCGATGTTGTACAGAGTGTCGTACTGCTGGGGGTCGACCTCCACCGCCCGCTGCCAGGCGTCGAGCGCGGCCGCCGGCTGGCCGAGGTGATAGAGGGCGACGCCCAGGTTGTTCCAGGCGTTGCCGCGCCGCGGATCGAGAGCGACCGCCCGCCGGGCGCTGTCGCGGGCTTCGCTCCACAGCGCCAGGCGAAGATCGACCAGGCTCAGATTCTCCTCAGCCTCGGCATTGCGCGCATCGATCGCCAGCACGCTCTGCGCCTCGAGCCGGGCCTCCTGCGGCCGGCCGGCGGCCCAGTAGGCGAGGAACAGCGCATTCTTCGCCTCCGTAGCTTCCCGGTCGTGGCGACCGGAGAGCGGCCGCAGGAGCTCGATGGCGGCGCCGGCGCGGCCGCCTTCGGTCAACCGGCGGGCGAGCTCGGCCAGCGCCTCGGGCGACGCCCTACCAGAGCGCACCGCCGCGCGCGCGGCGGCGATCGCCTGCTCGGGGCGACCGAGTCGCAGCTCGAGCAACGCTACGGCCAGGACGTCGTCGGGATCTCCGGCGGACAGCTCGACCGCCTGCTGGGCGGCCCCGAGTGCCTCGGCCAGCCGGCCCGTCGCGTGCAGCGCCCGCGCCAGGTACTCCCATGCATCCAGGATGCGCGGATTCTCGGCGAGCACCCGGCGAAAGGCCGGAACGGCCGCGGCGAAGTCGCGGCGGTTGTAGAAGTTGAACGCCTCGCGGAGCTGGCGCAGCACCGGTAGCTGGCTTTTCGGGTCGGGCAGCGCGCCGCGCGGTGCCGCTGCGGCGGCCGGCGCACCCGACAGGTAGCCGAGCGCGGCGAGCCGCCGGCGCGTCTCGGTATCCACGGCTGACGGTGATGTCAGCGGCCGCTCGAGGGGCGCCAGGTCGGCCCTGAGGGCGGCGGCGGTCCGGCGCTCGGCGCCGGCCAGGTCCTGCCGCTCGGCAGGGTCGGCCAGCAGGTCGTAGAGCTCGGGGGCCGGCGAGCGAATGTACTGGTGGCGCTCGCCGATCAGCGACAGCAGCTCGCTCGCGCCGTAGTGCAGGCGAGCGTGGTAGGTCTCGGCGTAGATAAGGCGCTCGGCCGGTGGGCTCGCCGTTAGTGCCAGGTCGAGCAACGACCTGCCTTGCAGATCGGCCGGCACTGGCAGGTCGAGCAGCTTGGCGACCGTCGGATAGACGTCGATCAGCTCCGCCGGCGCGCCGACCGTGGCGCCGGCATGGCCAGAATCGGGGAGCTTGACCAGGAGCGGCACCTGCAGCGCCTCGCGGTAGAGCAGCAAGCCGTGCTCCTCCTCCCCGTGGTCGCCCAGCCCTTCGCCGTGATCGGAGAGCAAGACCACCAGCGCGCGCCGGTACACCCCGAGCCGCTGGAGCTCGGCGAGCAGCCCGCCAACCACCTGATCCGCGGCGGCGATGCCGCCGTCGTAGGGCTGCGCGCGGTAACGGCTGGCGAACGGCTCCGGCGAGCGGTAGGGGGCATGCGGTTCATAGATATGAAAGAAGAGGAAGAAGGGCCGGCCGGCGACCCCCTGGAGCCAATGGCTGGCCAGGGCCAAGCTCTCGCTCCCCGAACGGCCGATGCCGCCCAGCGCGATGTCCGGCTGGAAGGCGATGTCGTCGTCGTAGAAGTCGAATCCGCGGGCAATTCCGCTCGTCGCCTTGAGCACGAAGGCCGAGACCACCGCGCCGGTCGCGTAGCCGCGACGCTTGAGCTCCACCGGCAGCAACGGCGCCGCCTCATTGCCCATACGGTAGCCGGTGTTGTCGCGCACGCCGAGATCACCCGGCAGGCGGCCGGTCAGGATCGTCAGATGAGAGGGAAGGGTGAGCGGCACGTGAGAATAGGCCCGCACGAAGAGCAACGAGTCGCCGCGGAGAGCGTCGATCGCCGGTGTCTGGACGCCGCGATAGCCGTAGATCGGCAGGTGGTCAGAGCGCAAGGTGTCGATCGAGATGAGGACGACGGGAGTGCCGGGGGGTAGACGGAGAGCGGCGGTCCGGACTCGGCCGCAGCTCGCCGGCAGCAGCGCCGCGAGCGCCAAGAGCGCCGCCTGTGAAGCGTAGAGGACATGTTTCATGGGCGTGAAGGGAAACCGGGGGGAGATGCTCCCCCCGGGACTAGACTACCAGGAAGCGCCGGAGCTACTTGAAGCTGAAGCGGGCGCCGAGGCGGAAGATACGGGGACTGATCGTCTCGGTGACGAAGTTGGACCTCGCCACGCCAGAGTTCACACCCTGGTTGAGCTGGCGCTGCAGCACGGAGTTGTTGTTGAGGATGTTGAACACGTCGGCGCTGATGGTCAGGCCGAAGTCGCTGAAGGTGAACTCCTTGTCGATGCGACCGTCGACGGTGTAGATGTTCGAGAAGCGGTGGCTGTCGAGCTTGCCAGCCGCGCACGACGCAGCGGATGCGGGGCAGTTTGCCGACACGAGGACCTGCCGCGAGATGCCGTCCGAGCCGGTGATGGAGTAGTAGAGCGGGGCCGGGAAGCCTTGCCGCCCGCTGACGTTGGTGGAGACGTTGAAGGCCCAGGGCTGGCCCTGCGCAACCTGATAGAGACCGTTCAGGTTGAACGAGTACTTGCTGTTGAGGAACACGCTGTTCTTGCTGCCGGAGCCCGACGACTGTTCGGCAACGACGTCGCCATTGATGTCGCCGGTGGCGGCGGTGGTTGGAGTGCCGCCGAAATTGTAGATCCCCTGACCGAGACCGAAGAGTGTCGGGTCCTGGTGGTTGAAGTAGCTCTTCGGCACCTGCCAGGTCCAGTTGGTGAAGGAGAGGTTGCCGCGCGCCATCCAGTGGTTTGCCAACCGCTTGGTGAAGGTGAAGGCGCCGCCAACGTACTTCTGCTTCCGGTCGCCATTGATGAGCAAGGTGCCGCCGGCATCCGAGATGCCCGGCCGGAGGACGAAGTAGTTGATCGTCCGGCCGTCGCGGACTTTCGACTCCGGCACGAAGTCGGAAGCGTTGACCACGCGGACCGTGGCGCCGTCGTTGACCAGTTCCTGGGTCTCTTCGATGTTCGAGATGCGCCGGTAGGTGGCGGCGAGGCCGACCACGAACTCCGGCAGCAGCGCGTGGTCGATGCCGGCGTTGAGCTCGTCGGTCTTCGCCGGACTGAGGTTCGAAGCGATGCGGCTGGGCGAGACGAGAGAGTTCGGATGGTTGGGATCGAAGTTGGCGTACGCTAGGTTGTGGAAGGTGCCGACCTCGCTGGCGTCCATGATGCCGTTGTGATTGAGGTCCTGGAAGGTGCCGAGATTCTGCGACAACCCGATCGGGTTGGCGCCGGTGATAAAGCCCTGCCCGAGCTGCTCGGCATACCGCGCGTAGCTCAAGCGCAGCAGGCTCTTGTGCTCCGCTCCCAGGGCGTAGGTCAGGCCGAGCCTGGGCAGGATGGTGTTGAAGGTGAAGCCACCCGCAGCGCCCGGGTAGCTAAGCGCCGGCAGGAAGGTCGTACCGCCGAGCACGACCGCGCTGGCGGCGCTCGCCTTGTTGGCGCCGTTCGCACGCTCGAAGCGCAAGCCCAGGTTGGCGGTGAGATTACCGGCGGTCGCCGTATCCTGGATCCAGCCCGTGGTGTACTTGGTTTCGACGACGACGTTGCTGTCACGGATGAAGTTGACAAAGTGGGTGGTGTTGTTCGGCCCGCCGTCGCAGCCCTTGATGGCGCAGTCGTACGATATCCGCTGCTTCGAGTAGCCAAACAGCGAAGAGGTGGTCGCGGTGCGGTAGCCGGCGCCATACTTCAGCTCGTGCGACATGCTGCCGGCGTTGAAGAAGTTGGCTGCGTCGAGCCGGCCCTGGTCGGAGTTGCGCTTGTTGACCAGGTAGTAGTAGCTGCCACGGTAGATCCCGTCCGAGAGCTCGAAAACGTCGGCATTCAACCCGCCCTTGGGGGTCAAGGTGAAGCCGCCGCGGACCAGCGAGTAGAGGCCGGTTGCATAGAAGTTTGGGTTGAAGATCTGGGTGTCGTCGACCTTGTAGACCTTGGTCGGACCGCCCTGGTTCTCGGTCGTTTCAGGCGCCCGACCCGGACCGGCGCCGCGGCCGCTCTTGATTTTCTCGCCGTCGCTGAATTGGCCCGTGGCCGAGTTCGAGCCTGTCACTTGCGCGTTCAGCTTGCCGTTGTAGTTCTTGAGCTGGGTCGCGTCGGGAGTGCCGCCGCCGGCGAGCTCGAGGACGTCGTCCTTGCCGTAGGCGCCCCAGACCCAGAGGTGGTCCTTGACGATGGCGCCGCCGGCTTCCGCTCCGTAGTCCTTGACGTGGCCGATCTTGTTCGGCGTGAAGGTGGAGAGGTCCTGGACCACGCCGCGCGCGGTGACGCCGGCCTGACTGTTGCTGATGCTAGGAGTCGACTGCCACTTGCCCTCGGTGTCGAAGAAGCGGCCGGAGCCTCGCCACGCGTCGGTTCCGCGCTTGGTGACGACGTTGACGGTGACGCCGCTGGCGGAGGTCGAGACGTCGCTGCCGCCGGTTGTGAGCTGGAATTCCTGGAAAGCGTCGAAATCGTAGTAGGTCGGCGACGATCCCTGAGAAGCCATATCGGTGATGTCGACGCCGTCGACCTGCCACTGGTTGGCCTTGGAGTTGGCGCCCTTGCCGACGAACACCGACTGCTGGCCGCTCTCGTTGCCGCCAACGTTGATGCGGTCGACCTGAACGCCCGGGGTCTGGCTCATGAGCGACCACGGGTCGCGCGCGGTCGGGATCTTCTCGAGCTCGGTCTGCGAGATGCTGGTGCCGAGCGCGACCTTGCGGTTATCGAGCAGCGGGCTCTCGGCGGAGACCGTGATCGTGTCCTTGATCCCCGCCGACATCGAGAGCTCGACGTCGGTGTTGCGGCCCAAGCTGATGACAACGCTGGGGTACTCCAGCGGCGAGAAGCCATCGAGCTGGGACGTCAGCTTGTATTTGCCCGGCGACAAGCTTGGGAAGCGGAACTGGCCGTCGTTGTCGGAGACCTGCACCTGCGGTGCGCCCGGCCCGGTGAGGGTCAAGGTCACTCCCGGCAGAGGGGCACCGCCCTGGTCCTTGACCTTGCCGTAGAGGTTGCCGGTCGATTCCTGGGCCAGAGCGTAGCCGCCCGCCGCCAGGAGGATCAGGGTGAAGGCGGCCAGGATCTGCCGCCAAGGTTTCGCGTTCTTCATATGGAACAGCCTCCTTGTGGTTTTGGTTTTTGGTCACTATCTAGCTCTTCAAGACTCCGCCCCAGCTTGAACGGATCGGCTGCGACTGAAACCTGAATCGCGTTGTTGAATTTAGTGGCTATACAGGTGTTCTGCCACCTCCTTTCACCTTTCTACAGTACTTTTGTCATGTTTCATCCCACATTCAACAGTAGTCAGCAATTAGGATGCCACTTCTACAATATTCGGCATCGATGATGCATCCTTAGGCTCTTCAATGACTTACATCATTTTGGGAAGGTGGCCGTTGTCACTGGAACCACAGCAGTTCCACGCGAATGGACAACGCGGATTCGGTTTTTTGAATGACCGACGAGGTTCCTGCTTTGGTCACCAGCGCCGGCCGCCGCGACTGGCGGGAGGCGTTTGAGAAGGGGTTGGCCGCCTCTATCTCTGAGCGCTCTCCCGAGCTGACCGGCCCGCGGGTTGGGGGGCGGCGCGCCGGACCGGCCGTCCGAGGCGCCGGGCATTGATGGCGACGATGACCGTGGAAAGCGACATCAGGACGGCGCCCGCGGCCGGCGACAGCAGCAAGCCCGCCGGCGCCGCGACGCCGGCGGCGAGCGGAATGGCAAGGATGTTGTAGCCCGTCGCCCACCAGAGGTTCTGCACCATCTTGCGGTAGGTTGCGCGAGCGAGCTCGATGACCGTTGCGACGTCGCGGGGATCGGAGCGCACGAGAACGATGTCGGCCGACTCGATCGCGACGTCGGTGCCGGCGCCGATGGCGATCCCGACATCGGCCGCCGCCAGGGCAGGGGCATCGTTGACCCCGTCGCCGACCATCGCCACCGTCAGGCCTCGCCGCTTAACCTGCTCGATCCTCTCCGACTTCTCGTGCGGCAGCACCTGCGCGAAGTACTCGTCGAGACCGAGCTCCGCCGCGACCGCACGCGCCACGCCTTCGGCGTCGCCGGTGAGCATCATGGTCTTCACTCCCATCGCATGCAGCCGCTGCAGCGCCGCCCGCGACTCCGGCCGGATGACGTCGGCCAGCGCGACGGCGCCGGCCACTGCGCCTTCTACTTGCACGTAGACGACCGTCTTGCTGGCCTGGGCCAAGGCCGCGAGCCGCGGGTCGGCAACCGCGATCCCCTCCGCCGCCAGGGCAGCCGGGCTCATGACCCTCACCTCGCGGCCCTCGACCCGCGCTCGGGCGCCCTTGCCGGGGAGCGCCCTGAACTCCTCGGGCGCCGGCACCTCCAGCCGCCGGCGCCTGGCCTCGGCCAGGATGCCGGCGGCGATCGGATGCTCGGATTGGCTCTCCAGGCTGGCCGCCAGGCGCAGCAGCTCGGAGTCCCCAAGGCTGCCCACGGCGACCACGTCGGTGACGCCGAAGCGCCCCTCGGTCAAGGTGCCCGTCTTGTCGAACACCACCGCACCGATGCCGCGCGCGCGCTCGAACGCCGCGCGGTCACGGATCAGCAGCCCTGCGGAAGCCGCCGCCGCCGTCGACACGGCGACCACCAGCGGCACCGCAAGGCCCAGCGCATGCGGGCAGGTGATGACCATCACCGTCACCATGCGCTCGACGGCGAAGGCGAAGTCGCGGCCGGCGAACAGCCAGGCCGCCAGGGTCGCCACGCCGGCGCTCAGCGCGATCAGGGTCAACCAGAGCGCCGCCCGGTTTGCCAGGTCCTGCGAGCGCGAGCGCGATTCCTGGGCGCGCCGCACCAGCTCGACGACCTGTGCCAGGTAGGTGGCGGCCCCGGTCTTGCGCACCTCGAGAGTGATGGCCGCCTCGCCGTTGACCGACCCGCCGATCACTTCCTCGCCCTCGCCCTTGGCGACCGGCTGGCTCTCGCCGGTGAGCAGCGCCTGGTCGATCGTGGTCTGACCCTTGACGATCACACCGTCGGTCGGGACCTTCTCGCCGGGCTTGACCAGCACCCGGTCGCCTGGCGCCAGCGCGCCGAGCGCGACCTCTTCCGTGCTGCCGTCCGGCCGCAAGCGGTGGGCCGTGGCGGGCATGAGGCGCACCAGCCTGTCGAGCGCCTGCGACGCCCCGAGGACCGAGCGCATCTCGATCCAGTGTCCGAGCAGCATGATGTCGATGAGAGTGGCGAGCTCCCAGAAAAAGACCTGGCCGGGGAGGCCGAAGACGACCAGGCTGCTGTAGACGTAGGCCACCGACACGGCCAGCGCGATCAGGGTCATCATTCCCGGCAGGCGCCGGCGCAGCTCTGACGCCGCCCCGGTCAGGAACGGCCACCCGCAATAGAAGAAGACCGCCGAGGCGAACCCGAGCTCGAGGTAGGTGTCGCCCGCAAAGCGCCACCTCGAGCCCACGCCCAGGAACGATTGGATCGCCGGGGCCAGGGCCAGCACCGGCACCGTCAACGCCAGCCCGATCCAGAACCGCCGCCGAAACTCCGTCACCATCTGGCCGTGATCGTGCCGCCGTGGCCGGCGTCCGGCGACCCATGCCCCTCGTGATCGTGCTCCCCGTGTCCCATTCGTTCTCTCCCCCTCTTGGTCCGCACAGTCTACAGGCCGTCACTAGCTCTTGAAAAAACTCCTCCAGCAAGGTGCCGTCGCCCCATCAGCCATCGTGGACCTTGAATAGGTAGCGCTGTGTGCTACAATTTCAAGGTGGATAGATATCTGGAACGCCGCCGGCATCTCGAATCTCTCGCAGGCCTGCTCGATCGGTTCCCGGTCGTGGGACTACTGGGCGCCCGGCAGGTAGGCAAGACGACGTTGGCACGGGACCTCGCACGGCGCCGCGATGGACAGGTTGCTTTCTTCGATCTCGAAGACCCTGCCGATCTCGCCCGGTTGGCCGAGCCGATCTTGGCCTTGCGGGAGCTCGACGGCCTCATCATCATCGACGAGGTGCAACGGCGCCCCGAGTTGTTTCCGGCTCTCCGGGTGCTCGCCGACCGGCCCGGAGCCGCGGCTCGATTCCTGGTTCTGGGAAGCGCTTCGCCGGACCTCCTCAAGCAGACCTCCGAGTCGCTCGCGGGCAGGATCTTCTACTACGAGCTGGAGGGCTTCGCCCTGGACGAGGTCGGGATCGGCGCCCGCGATCGTCTATGGGTTCGGGGAGGGTTCCCGCGCTCTTTCCTGGGCGGCTCAGACGCCGAAAGCGCCGAATGGCGCCGGGGCTTCATCCGTACGTTCCTGGAACGGGACTTGCCGCAGCTTGGAGTCACCATCCCGGCCGAGACGCTGCGACGTTTCTGGACCATGCTCGCCCATTACCACGGGCAGGTGTGGAACGGGGCGGAGATGGCGCGCGCCTTCGGCATCGCGAGCACGACCGTGCGCCGCTATCTCGATATCTTGACCGCCGCTCTCGTTCTACGCCAGCTCCAGCCCTGGTTCGCGAACATCGCCAAGCGCCAGGTTCGCTCGCCCAAGGTTTACCTCGCCGATAGCGGCTTGCTCCACTCGCTCCTCAACCTGGAGACCCTGCACGACCTCGAAGGGCACCCGAAAGTCGGCGCCTCGTGGGAGGGCTTTGCGCTGGGTGAGGTGCTCATACGCCTGGGAGCCCGTGCGGAGGAGTCCTTCTTCTGGGCCACGCATTCTGGCGCGAAGCTCGATCTGCTGGTCGTACGCGCGGGTCGACGCTTGGGCTTCGAGTTCAAGCGCACCGACGCCCCACGGCTGTCGCCGTCGATCCGCTCCGCCTTGGCCGACCTGAACCTCGATCGCCTCGATGTCGTGCATGCCGGCAACCACACATTCCCGCTCGCCGAGCGTGTGCGGGCACTATCGCTCTCCCGGCTCGACGACGATCTCGACCCGCTGCGCTGAGGCGCTGCTCGGGCGGCCGGGGTGCGGTGACTGCGCTACACTCTCGGTCCTCGATCCAGCGCAGGGCCGCCCGCCCGGCGGGTGGCGCCGGAACGATCTGACGACGGACCCCTCCCCCGGCGCCCAGAACCGCGCCCCGGGGGCGCCCCGACGAGCGGCCAGCGAGCGACCATGCCGGAGCCCGGAAGCCCGACCTTCGCACGGCACCTGAACCTCTTCGACGCCACCATGATCGTGGTGAGCGGCATCATCGGCTCGGGGATCTTCATCAATCCGTACGTCGTGGCGCGCGCGGTGCACACCCCGATGCTGATCCTCGCGGTATGGGGGACCGGCGGCGCCATCGCGCTGTGCGGGGCCTTCGTCTTCGCCGAGCTGGCGACCGTGATGCCGCGGGTGGGCGGCCAGTACGCCTTCTTCCGCGAGGCGTTTCATCCCTTGGTCGCCTTCCTCCATGGCTGGGGGCTGCTGCTCATCGTGCAGTGCGGCGCCACGGCGGCGGTGGCGGTCGCCTTCGCCCAGTACGTGGCGCGCCTGATCGACCTTCCCGCCGGCGCCGGCAGGTGGCTCGCCGCCCTGCTGCTGCTGGCGCTCGCCGGGTTCCACGCCCTGGGCATCAAGCCCGGGGCCATCCTGATCAACGTCGTCACCTTCGCCAAGACGCTGGCCATCGCGGCGCTGATTGCCGGCGCCTTCGTCTTGACCCGCCACACCGGCCTCTCCCTGACTCCCGCCACGCCCCCGGGGCTGCACGGACTGTCGCTGCTCTCGGCCTTCTTTGCCGGCCTGGTGCCGGCGATGTTCGCCTACGGCGGCTGGCAGAACCTCAACTACGTGGCCGAGGAGGTCAGCCAGCCGGAGCGCAACCTGCCGCGGGCGATCCTGATCGGCGTCTGCTGCGTGATCGCGGTCTATCTCGGCGCCAACGTCGCCTACATCCACGTCTTGTCGGCCCCGGTCCTCGCCGCCACCCAGACCCCGGCCGCGGACATGGCGGCCCGCCTGGTCGGCGAGGGCGGCGCGAAAGCGATCAGTCTGCTGATCGTCATCTCGGCCTTCGGCTTCCTCAACCTGTCGCTGCTCTCGGCGCCGCGCGTCTACTACGCGATGGCCGCCGACGGCCTTTTCTTCCGCTCCTTCGCCCGCCTGTCGCGGCGCTTCCGCGCGCCGACCGCGGCCATCCTGCTGCAGGGCGGGCTCGCCGCCGTCTACGCCTTTACCGGCACCTACGACCGCCTGCTCTCTTTCGTCGTCTTCGCCGACTGGATCTTCTTCGCCCTCGCCGGGGCTGCGCTGCTGGTCTTCCGTCACAAGCTGCCGCAAGCGGCCCGCCCCTACCCCACCCCCGGCTACCCGTGGATACCGGCGCTCTTCATCCTCGTCGGCGCCGGCATCGTCGGCAACATCTTCTTCACCGACATCGCCAACGCCTTGGCCGGCGTCGCCATCTTCCTGCTCGGCATCCCGGTCTACTTCCTCTGGCGCCTCGCAGCCGCCCGCCGCCCGCCCGCCACGCCGGCGCTGTGAGCACCGCGGGATCGCCGCTCCTGACATGGAGCCTACCTTGACGGTATATTTTTTCGGATCTATCCTTTCAGTGTGAGTGGCGCGTCCCCGCCAGCGCCGAATGGTCACTGTGTAGCGCACAACTCTGCCCTCTTTCCCCTCTGCGATCATCACCCCTTCCCCCGTAAGGCGTTCTTCAGACTTCCCCCTGGTCATGTTGATACTCCCTCTTTCGCGCGTCTCACGCCGCATGCAGCTCGGCCGCGATGCGCCGCAGCCGGCGGGCTATCGTCACGGCGCAGCCCAGGACGATGAGCGCGAGCGTCGCCATCAGCAGGCGCAGCGGCCAGAAGCGGTTCCAGGCCGCCAGCCCCGCCGCGAGCAGCGACGCGACGGTCATCGCCGCCATGCGGTGTGGCTTTGCCATCGGCCCGAGGAAGTGCTGGCCGGCCCCGGCCGCGGCGCCCAGCACTCGCACATACGCGGTGATGACCGCCGCCATCGCCGCCGTCCAGCCCAGCGCGGCGCCGTGCGGAATCCCCGGCAGCCCGTAGCCGGCGAGGGCGAGCACCGCGGCATCCGCGAAGCGGTCCGGCAGATCGTTCCACAACTCGCCCGTCTTGCTCCCCAGTCCGCCCTCGACCGCGACCATGCCGTCCATGAGGTTGGCGAGCAGGCGCAGCTGCACTCCAGCCGCCGCCCCCAGGTAGCAGGCCACGGCGCCCAGCGGACTGGCGGCGCTAGGCGCCAGCCACAGGCAGAGTCCGGCAGCTGCCGCGAAGACCACGCTCAGCGCGGAGATGAGGTTAGGCGGGACTCTCCAGGCGGTGAGCCGGCGGGCGAGCGCCGAGGCCCATGGCGCGCCGCGTGACCGGAGCGGCCGGCGTGCCGGGGCATCAGCTTGAGCGGTCATGTCCGTCGCCGTGGCTGCGCGTCGCCGACCAGGCGCGCGGGCGGGGAACCCGGAAGCGGGCAGCCGAGCCGGGGAGGCGAGCCGCCGCCTAGTCTACCCGCTTCCCGCGCCATCGCAGCCGCGTCACATCGACTGGCGGCAGCGGAGGCCGCCTCGGACCGGCTGGCTCCGGTTGCCGGCTGCCGGCCGGGCGCGCTGGTCAGGCCGCGACACGCGCCGCAGGCGGCTCGCCGCGCTCCAGCCCTTCGGCGCGAGCCGAAGCGGAAGAGCGCGGGGCCGCCCTCAACGTATTCAGAGTGACGACGGACCCCCGCCCGCTGGTCTCGCCGCCGCCCCGCGCTCCGGGGCCCCCGCCGCCCCCTCCGCCCCGCGCACCGGCACTCCCGCTGCCCCCTCAGCCCCGCGCTCCGGGGCTCCCGTCACCCCCTCCGACCCGCGCTCGGGAGCTCCGACTGCCGCCAGTCCGGTGAAAGTGTCGGCAGGCGCCAGGCCCAGCCAAGGATCCCCGCTCGGGGTCAGGAAGAGCTCGGCGTAGACCCGCTCGTTGAAGCGTTCGAGGTCGGGACCGAGCAAGCCGTTCTCCCTCTTCTCGAGCAGCCAGCGGTCGAGCTCGTCGTGCAGGGTGTACTCGTTGCGGATGCTGTCGATCGCGAGCACGCGCTCGAACTTCCTGGTCACCCTCTCGAGCTCCGCCTGGCCGGCCGGCCCGTAGGTGCGCCGCAGCTGCGCCCGGCTCGCCTCGTCGAGGACGCCGTCACCAGGGTGCAGCGCGGCCAGGCCCGGCCAGTCGCGGCCGTCGCCCGGGGCCGGGGCCAGCGCCAGGGCGCGCAATGAGGGCACCTCGGCCGCGCTCTTGCTCAACGCGAGCCGGCTCGCAACCTTCGCCGACGGAGCCGGCGCCGCCAGCCCCCCCGGCGCCCCGGGCTGCCCTGAGGATCTAGGGGCAGAAAGGCGATCGAGCCGCCCGCCGTCGGCAAGCCATGCGAAGGCACGCGCTTGGCGGCGCGCCGCGACGAGCTGCCCGCGCCGGACCCCGAAAGCGGCGTCCGGCAGCGCCGCAACTTCCTTAACCGCCGCCGCGTCCGCTTCCAGCAGGCGCTGGAACGCCGGCGCGCCGTAGAGACCGGGAATCGCGTCGACCAGGCGGCCGCGCGGATCGAGCACATAGTGGATGCTGTTGCCGGTGATGGTTCCTTCGAGCCGGCGCCCGTCGCCGAAGTCGATGGTCAGCCGCGGCACCGGACGGACCGAGCGCCAGTGCAAGATGAAGCGGTCGCGCAGCAGCCGCGACACTCCGGCGTCGGGATAGAGGACGGTGCGGAAGAAGCGGCTGTTGGCGCAGCTCATCTCCTCGTCGAGGCGGCCGAGCAGGCGCAGCGACAGGATCGGCTTGCCGCTCGCCAGCGCCGCCGCCTTCGCCAGCCCGAAATCCGTGTACCAGTACAGTCGCGAGGCGGCGCAGTCGCGCTGCGCGCACACCGCGTCGAGCGCCCGCCGCCAGCGCGCCTCTTCGGCCGCCCGCTCTGCCGGCGCTCCCGGCCGCGCGGCCAGCAGCGCCTCCATGCCCGGCGGTCCGGCCGCTCTGAGCGCGGCGACCGCGGCGCGCGAGACTTCGGGACCGCCGCGCAGCGCCTGATCGGCCAGCGCCCCGAGAGCGAGTCCGCCGGTCGCACCCTCCAGCCGCGGCGCGCGCCATGCGGAGCGCAGGGAGAGCAGCAGGACGATACCCAGAACGAAGTTTCTTTGCCGATTCATGTCGTGCCCCTTTCTCATCGGGCGCCAGAGCGCAGCGGCCGCGCCGGCGGCGCAAGCCTTCGAGAAACGACCACCCGCTGACGGGTTCCGCGAACCACGGCGCTCCGCTCTACCACCGCCCGTCCCCCGACAACCGAGTTGCGTCGCTCGGGCCGCTCATTGCGACGGCGACCAGCAACCAGAGTAGGCCGGCCGAAGGGGGCTTGCGGTAACCGTTCTGTAACGTCGTGGGCCGGCTCGCCCGGCGGACCAGGCCCGTCCGGTTAAACTGATCGGGAACTGCGGGGAGAGCCCGCCCTGGGAGGTGAGAGGTGCAGCGCAGGGTCGTGCTGGTGATCGAGGACGACCTGCCGATCCGGCGCGGCGTCGCCGATGCGCTGCGCCATGCCGGCCATGAGTGCCTCGAAGCCGGCGACGGCGCCGGCGGGCTGAGGCTCGCCATCGAGCGCGAGCTCAGCCTGGTCCTGCTCGATCTCGTGCTGCCGTTGCGCGGCGGCCTCGAGGTGCTGGCCGAGCTGCGGCGGGCCAAGCCCGGCCTGCCGGTGATTCTCCTCACCGCGCTCGGCAGCGAGGAGGAGCGGGTGCGCGGTCTGCGCCTGGGCGCCGACGACTACGTGGTCAAACCGTTCAGCGTGCGCGAGCTGCTGGCGCGTGTCGAGGCGGTGCTGCGGCGCTCCGTGGAACGCACGGAGGGCGTGGATTCGATCCGCCTGGCCGACGGCGAGGTCGATCTGCTGCGCCAGGAGGTGCGCTTCGACGACGGCTGCCGCCAGAGCTTGACCGAGCTCGAGGCCCGTCTGCTGCGCTATCTCGCCTCGTGCCCCGACCGCCTGCTGTCGCGCGGCGAGCTACTGCTGCGCGTCTGGCAGGTCGATGCCCGGCGCGTGCGCACGCGCTCGGTCGACATGACGATCGCCCGCCTGCGCCGCAAGCTGCGCGACGATGGCAATCCCGGGCGGGTCATCGAGACGGCCCGCGGCAAGGGCTACCGGCTGAAGATATGACGCGCCCGGGTGCGCTCGTCGGCGGCTTCGCTCTGATCTGCGCCGCGCTGCTCGGGGCGCTGGCCTGGATCTCGCACCTGGCGCTCGAGCTCACCCGCGGCGAGGCCGACGCGCAGGTCCGTGCGGCGCGGGAGGAGAAGGTCCGCCTGGCGCTCTGGCGCATGGATTCACAGCTCGCGACCTACCTCGCGCAGCGCAACGCGTTGCCGGTGGCGAATCCCTGGCTGGCGGCGGGGAGCGCCGCCGGCTCCTCTCCTGGCGGCGCCCGCGGCTCTCCTGGCTTCTCGGGCCCTCCCGGCCTCTCTGGCCCCCCTGGCCTCGACGCCGCGGCGCGGGTCTCGCCCTTTCGCGAGATCCAGTTCGAGATCGATCCGGCCGGGCACCGCCGAACCGCCCCACCCGGACCGTTGCCGCCGCAGGCCAGCGACGACCCCCAGGTGGCGCGCGCCCTCGACCGCGACTCGCTGCTCGCCCTCCTGGCGCAGCAGCCCCTGGCCGCTCCCCCGCCCGCTCCGGCGGTGCCCATCACGACAATCACCGTGCGGCAGGCAGCCGGCGCACGCGGGGGTCGGCTGACCGCGAAGGTCCAGGCGAGATCGGCCCCGGCGGCAGCTCCGCCGGCCACGGGGGTCCCGGCGCAGGCAGCCCCCCCGTCAACCCCACCTTCAGCGCCGTCGCCCGCACCGCCCCCGGCCCCGCGCGAGAACCCCGTGGTCCGCCAGGAAATGATCACCCAGTCGGCGCTCAACAGCGCCGAGTTCGAGCGCCGCAACGCCGCCGCGGCTAGCGCCCAGTCGCCGCTGCCGCTGCCCTCGGCGAACCCGCCCGCGCCGGCAGTTCCCCCTGCCGCAGAGGCAGCGGGCGCGGCTCGAGGTCCGTCCGCCGCCAAGGTTGAGGCGCGGGCAGCCCGTCCGGCCGCAGGGGTCGAGGCGCGGGCGACTCCGCCGGCTACTCCGCCGGCCGCACCGCACCCGGCAGCGCGCGACGACCCCATGGGCCGCCAGGAGGTGCTCACCCAGCCGGCGCTCAACCGCACCGAGCTCGAGCAGCGCAACGCGGCGGCGGCCAGTGCGCAGTCGCCGCCGCCGGCGCCGCCCCTGCCGCTGCCGCACTCGAGCCGCGCCGCCCCGCGGCCAGGACCGCCGGTGCGCCAACCCCAGCCGCCGGGCGAGACCCGGGTCGAGACGCCGCTCCTGCCAGTCTGGGTTGGCGGCGACCTGGTGCTCGCCCGGCGCGTGGTCAAGGACGGCACCGAGCATCTGCAGGGGAGCTGGGTCGAGGGGGCGGGCCTGCGCCGCTGGCTGCTCGCCATGATCGCCGACCTGCTGCCGGCGGCGAGCCTCGAGCCGCGGCACGCCGGCGAGCCGGCCGAACCCGGCCGCCAGCTCGCCCTGCTGCCGCTTCGCCTGGCGCCCGGACCCCTGCCGGCGGCACCGCGGGAAGGCTGGTCGCCGGCGCGCCTGGGCCTCGCCGTCGCCTTCCTGACCGCTCTCCTGCTGGTCGCCGCGGCGGCCGGCCTGCTGGCGGCGAGCCTGCGGCTGAGCCGGCGGCGCTCCGACTTCGCCTCCGCGGTGACGCACGAGCTGCGCACTCCGCTCACCACCTTTCGGCTCTATACCGACATGCTCGCCGGCGGCATGCTGCCACCCCAGGCAGCGGCCGACTATCTCGCCACCCTGCGCGACGAGGCCGGCCGCCTCGGCCACCTGGTCGAGAACGTGCTCTCCTTTGCCCGGCTCGAAGCGCACGGCCCGCGGGCCGCCGCCGGCGAGGCAATGACTCTCGGCCTGCTGCTCGACGAGCTCGCGCCGCGCCTCGCCGAGCGCGCCCAGCGCGGCGGCCTCGCGCTCGAGCTGAGCTTCGATCCGGAGGCCGGCGCCGCCCGGGTGCTCGCCGACCGGGTCGGGGTCGAGCGCATCCTGATGAATCTCGTCGATAATGCTTGCAAGTATGGCAAGTACGCCGGCGCCGAGCCGGCGCGGCGCCACTTGCGCCTCGCGGGGCGCCTCGACGGCCGGGGCCGGCATGCCGTCGTGCGTCTGCGCGACCAGGGGCCTGGGATCCCGGCGCGCCAGCGGCGGCGGCTTTTCCGCCCGTTCCACCGCTCGGCGCGGCAGGCCGCGGCAGGCGGCGCCCCCGGCATCGGTCTCGGCCTGGCCCTCTCGCGTCGCCTGGCGCGCGCCGGCGGCGGCGACCTGTGCTATGCCGACCCCGGCCCCGGGGCCGGCGCCGCCTTCGATCTATGGCTGCCGCTCGCCCGGCAATGACCGGCGGCTAGCGCAGCGGCCCAGGAGGTCAGTGAGAATGGCTGAGAAAATGGCTGAGAACGAGGAGTGGTTCCGCCACCTGGCGCATCTCTTCCGCGAAGCGGTCGGCGTTCGGGCCGTTTTCGGGGAGCCGGTGTCGGCGCATGGCAGGACGGTCATCCCGGTGGCGCGGATCGCCTTCGGCGGCGGCGGCGGCACCGGTCCGAGCGGCGCGCGGAGCGTGGCCGGCGCGGCCGACAAGAGTTCACGCCCCGGAGCCTACGGCGGCGGTGGCGGCGTCGTCGCCGCGCCGGTCGGCTTTCTCGAGATCGACGGCGAGTGCACGCGCTTCGTCCGCTTCGACGAAGGCAAGCGGCTGCTGGCTGCCCTGGCTGCCGGCTTCGGGCTCGCCCTCTTGCTGACCCGCCGCAGAAGCTGAGCGGCAGGCCGCCCCATCTGCCGCCCTCGCCCCGCGCGCCTGCGGCCTCGGCTTGCCACCGGGCACCGCGGGCCGCCGGGCCATCACGGACTGGAGTGGCCGGCAGCGCAGCCGCTGTCGAGGCGGAAGGCGTCAAGCGCGACGGCGAAGTGACCGTGCGACGACTGCACGGCGACCACCCACGCTTGCGCCGCCAGCGGATCGATCGGCGGGTTCGGGGGGCTTCCCGGAACTGTCGGCGCGTTGAGATCGAGGTACAGCCAGCCGAAATTGAACGGCACCGGGAATTGCGCACTGTTCACGTGAACGCGCTGCGTCGCCGCCGGGAACGGCAGCAGATCCGAACCCGCTGGCGGCTCGGGAATCCTTATTACCTCCGAAGTGAACGGGTGTTCCTGCTCGTCGAAGAGCACGATGTTTTCCTGCGGCCGCGGATACCAGGCCGGATTGGCGATGCCCGCGGGACAGGGAAAGGCACCCTGCGCCACCTTCGGATCGCGCCAGACGATCAGGTCCGTGCCCCCCTCGAAGGCACCGCCGTTAGAGAACTGCGCCGCGAAGAGGGTCGCCAGCGGCTCGCGGTGGTCGGCGGCGCTCCAGCCGTCGTAGCGGCCATAGAAGCTGTAGCGCCCGGCGATCGAGGTGGCTGGATCGGCGCCGTCGGCCTCGATCGCCGCCAGGTCCGAGCCCTGCGCAAAGTTGTGCGCGGCGTCGACGATGGTCCATGCTCCCCAGAGCACGTTCTGATCGGTGAGGTCGCCGCCCGGCCCAAGGTAGCCCGGCTCTCCCGGAAAGCGCGGCGTGCACTTGCCCACCGTGTCCACGGTGATGTAGCCGCGGGCGACGTTGTCGCCGAGCGCCTGGCCCGCGCATCGGTTGCCCAGCAACGGCGATGGCTTGCCGGTGAGAGCGCTCTGCAGGTGCGCGAGAGCCGCCGGCGCGAGCGGAGGAGGGGGAAGCTGTCCCTGACAGCCGGGAAAGGCGACATCCTGCGAGAGTCTGCCCCGCGGGCTGATGGTGTCGTTGGGGTCCTCCGCGGCGTCGGCGGTCTGCGGCAGACGGCCGTAGAAGAGGATGTCGCGCAGGTTGATCGTCTGCACGTCGTAGCCGGTCAGATAGACGTCGAAGTTGAATAGCGGCACCGCGAGATCGGACCAGATCACCGCATGGGCGAGGACCGCCGCCGCGGCAGAGTTGTTGATCGAGAAGAGCGTCGTCAGGCCGTTGGGGTCGTCGAGATTGACCTCGAAATAGGGCAACAGGAGCGTCGCCGCGGGGACCGTGTCCATCGTACAGATCTTGGCCTCGGCACGGCCACCGGCTGCCAGCGCACAGCCGCAGAGGAGAACGGTGGCCGCGGCTCCTGCCGCCGCGCGCCGCCCTGCTCTCGAGCCCGCCTCCTCCACCCTCGCCTCCCCCATCCTCGGTTCCGCCGCTGGCCCGCGGCCGGCGGGGAGAATGCTCCCGGCAGCTCGATGCATCGCTTCCTCCTGCGATCGGGACAAGTAGTGACGGCGGATATGCTATAAAGCCATCCAATCTATGTCAATACGCCGTCGCGGCGCCGCGCTGCCCCCGCCGCCGACGCCACCGGCGCTACTTGTGAAGCCGTGCTTTCCGGCATAAGTTGAAGCTGTTCTCGCTCGAGGAAGCCCGGCAATGGTGGATTTTTCGACCGTCAGCCTGCTGATCCAGTGGGTCGGCATCCTGGTCATCCTGGGTTTGCTGCTCTTCCTGACCCAGTCGATCCGGCGCCCTTCGCTCGACTACTGGGCCGCGGCCTGGTGTTGCCTGGCGCTCGCGCTCGCCGCGCTGTACGTCGATGTGGAGTTCCAGCCGCAGTCCCATCTCCTGCGCGTCCCCTATTTCCTCGGCGAGTACGGCTTTGGCTTCCTGCTGGTCGCCGGCTGCCGCAACTTCGCCTCCGGGCCGGTTTTGACCTGGCGGTCCTTGCGATGGGTGCCGGCCGGCCTGGCCGCGGCGCTCCTGCTCATCTGGCTGACGCCCGATCTCAACGTCGAGTTCGCCATCCACGCGCCGATCGTGGCCGCCCTCTGCGTTGCCGCCTTCGCCGCCCTGCGCCCGGCGCGCCGCCTGCAGCGCGGCCCCGGCTTCACCGTCATGTCGGCGGGGCTCCTCCTGCTGGCGATCGACCTCGCCCACAACACGCCGGTGTTCCTGCTCGCGACCTATCTTGGCAGGACGCGGCGTTTCGCCTATCTGAATTACACCTCGGTCGTCGACCTGATCTTCGAGACCGTCCTCGGTTTCGGCATGGTCATGCTCACCATGGAAAGCTTGCGCCAGCAGTCCGAGCAGGCCAACCGCGAGCTGCAGGACGCGCTTGGGCGCCTGGAGGTCCTCGCCAGGACCGATCCCCTGACCAGCGCCCTCAACCGCCACGCCTACCACAGCTTGCTGGGCAGCCACGATCCGGCGGATCTCGCCGGCAGCGTCGCCGTGGTCGACGTCAATGAGCTCAAGCAGATCAACGACCGCGACGGGCACCTGGCCGGCGACGTCGCGATCCGTCAGGTCGCGACCGCGATCCGCTCGGTGATCCGCGCCGACGACCTGCTCTTCCGCTGGGGTGGGGACGAGTTCCTGGTGGTCTTGCGGAGCCTCGACCCCGAGGAGACTCGCCGCCGCTTCGAGTCCGTCAACGCCATCCTCGCCGACTCCCGCCAGCGGCCCGCCGCGGCTGAGCAGCTCCCGCTCTCGGTCTCCTTCGGCATCGCCCCCTTCGGCGCCGGCGCGACGATCGAGCAGGCCGCCGAAAAGGCCGACAGCCTGATGTACCTGCGCAAGCGCGGCTCCGGGGAGCGCTGAGGACCGACCTCCGGGAAGTGCCGCACGGCCACCACCGGCCGTGCGGCCGACCTCCGGGAAGTGCCGCACGTCCATAGCCGGACGTGCGGCCGCGGCGGCGTCAGCCCGCGGGCGCACAGCTAGCCCAGCCAGTTCCCCTTCGGTCAAATTGCGGAGCGGTCAGTCCGCAGCGTGGTCAGATCGCGAGGCAGTCAGCCCGCGGCGCGGTCGACAAGATCGGCGAGCGCCAGCAGATCGCGGACCCGGTGGTCGGCGGGACCCGGGCGCGCGTGCGGGCGCTCGACGAAGACGGTCGTGAGGCCGAGACGGCGCGCCGCCTCGAGGTCGTAGTCGGTATAGGCCGAGACGTGCCACCAGGCGGCGGACAGCTGCTCGCCGATCCGCTCCGCGGTGCGGCGCCAGAAACGCTCGTCGGGCTTGTAGAGCCGCAGCTCCTCGGCGCATACCCAGGCGCTCAGCCGGACCCCGAGCTGAGCCTCCACTTCCTCCCGGTTCACCCGATCGCTGTTGGTCGTGGCCACGCAGGCGGCCTTGCCCAGCAGCCGGCGCAGCGCCGCCGCAGAGTCGGGAAAGAGCGGCCAGTGGCCGAGGCCGGCGGCGATCTCCTCCGCCGCCGCGCGCGGCAGTCCCACCACCGCCTCCAGGCTGCGCGCCGTGATCTCGCGATAGCTCAGGTACGCCCGCCCCTCCTCGGCGCCCTGGGCATCGACGATGCGGTCGAAGGTCGACTCGTCCACGTCGGCCCCTTGGCGCGCCAGCGCCGACAGCAGCCCGCGCCGCCAGTCGACCACCGTGCCGAAGATGTCGAACGAGAGCACTCTCGGCTGCGCGGTCATTTCCGGCCCCACCGGCAATACGCTTCTATTCGGAGCGCAGGGCGACCAGCGGGTCGACCCGGGTCGCCCGCCGGGCCGGGATGTAAGACGCGAGCAGCGCCACCGCGGCCAGCAGCAGCGCCACCGCGGCGAAGGTTACCGGGTCGGTCGCGCTCACCCCGAAGAGCAGCGACTGCATGGTACGGGTGAGCACGACCGCGCCGCCGACTCCGAGCGCCACCCCGACGGCGGCCGCCAAGACACCCTGACCGAGAATGAGGCGCAAGACGTCGCCGGCGCGAGCTCCAAGCGCCATGCGCACTCCGACCTCGCGGGTGCGCCGCTCGACCGCATAACCCATCACGCCGTAGATGCCGATCAGCGCGAGCAGCAGCGCGGTGCCGGCGAAGCTGCCCAGCAGGATCAGATGGAAGCGCCGGGTCTGCAGCGAGCGGGCGAAAACCTGCCTGAAGGTGTTCAAGCTCGGCGGCACGGTGGGGTCGAGGTTGCGGACGATCGACCGCGCCGCCGCCAGCACCGCCGCGGGGTCTGCCTTGGCGCGCATCACCACGTCGAAGCTCCAGGTCTTGCGCGGCCGCTGGCGATAGTTCACATAGACGGTGGGGCGTGGCAGCGCTTCGAGGCTCTTGGCGCGGATGTCGCCGACGACCCCCACGACGGTGAGCACGCGCAGGTCGCCGTCCATGTTGCCGAACTCGATCGCACGACCGAGCGGATCCTGATTGGGCCACTTCTCGCGTGCCAGCGCCTGGCTGATGACAGCGGCGTGCGGCGCTTCCATGGTGTCGCGATCGTCGAACAGCCGGCCGCGCAGCAGGGGGATGCCGAGAGTCGGGAAGTAGCCGGCGCTGGCGACGCAAAAGTCCGCATCGCCGGTGCGGGTCGAGTCATGGAAGAGGCGCTCCAGGTCCTTCATCCGCGGCAACACCTCCCCTGGGTTCAGCAGCAGAAACGTGCCGTTGGGCGGGGCTTCGACCAGCGGCAGGGCGGCGCTACCCCCCACCTCCCCGACCCCGGGAATGCCGCGCAGGCGGGCGAACAGCTCGTCGAGGAACCGCACCCGGCGGTGTCCATCCGCCTCCGAATCGACGCCCGGCAGCGCCAGATTCATAGTCGCGACCTGCTCGGTGCGGAAGCCGGGGTCGACGGCCAGCACTGACAGCAGGCTCCGGCCAAGAAGTCCTGCGCCGACCAGCAATACCAGGGTCATGGCGAGCTGCGCGGCAACGATCACCCGGCCGAGCCGCTGGCCGCGCACCGTGCCCGCCTGCGCGCGACCGCCCTCGACCAGGGCGCCCTGCAGCTCCCCCGAGGTGGCACGCCGCGCGGTCAGGATCCCCAGTCCGGCCGCCACCGCCACCGTCAGGCCCAAGGCGAAGAAGAGCACCGGCAAGCTCACCGCCACTTCGCCAAGGCGCGGCAGGTCGCGCGGCGCCTTGGCCACCAGCGCCTCGACCCCCCAGACCGCCGCCAGCACGCCCAGCGCTCCGCCGCTCAAAGAGAGCAGGAGCGATTCGGTGAGGAACTGGCGGATGAGTCGGCGGCGCCCGGCGCCGAGCGCCGCCCGGATCGCCAGCTCCCCCTCGCGCACCGTGAGCTGGGCGAGCAGCAGGTTCACCACGTTCGCACAGGCGATCAGCAGCAGGAAGCCGACGCCGCCGAGCAGGATGAGCAGCGCCCCTCGGACGTCGCCGGTCAGCGCCTCACGCAGCGGCACAACCGCGGCATCGGCCATTTCGATGTCCTTGCCATACTGCCGCTTGAGCTGCTGAGCGATGCCCGCGATCTCGGCGCGGGCCTGGGAGAGCGCGATGCCATCGCGCAGCCGGCCGACGACCCGCCAGTTGTGCGCGGTGCGGCTAGGATACGGCGCCTCGAGCTCGCGCGGCGTCCAGATCTCGGCGTCCTCCGGGAAGCTGAAGCCACGTGGCAACACCCCGACCACGGCGGTGGCGTGATTCTCGATCGTCAACCTGGTCCGGGTCAGATCGGTCGAGCTTCCCAGGTACCGTCTCCAGAAGGCGTCACTCACCAGGGCCACGGGGGCTGCGCCGAAGCGCTGGTCCTCGACCGCAAAGCCGCGGCCCAGCACGGGCTCGATTCCCATGACCAGGAAGAAGTCGCGGGAGACCGTGGCTACCGGCGTACGGGTCGGCTCGGAGCCACCCGAGACCGATTGCACCCAGGACGCATACTCCGCCAGACCCCGCAACGAATGGCTCTGGGCATGAATGTCCGCGAAGTTGGGGTCGGCGAAGGACATTTGGTGGCCCTGGGCGCTGACCTCCCAAAGCCGGACGATCCGCTCGGGTCTGGCGTAAGGCAAGGGGCGCAGGAGAACTCCGTAGACGACGCTGAAGATGGCGGTGGCGGCGCCGATGCCCAGGGCGAGCGTCAAGATGGCGACCAGGGAGAAGGCGCGGTTCTTGCGCAGCAGGCGTGCGCCGTAGCCCAGGTCCTGGACCAGGCGCTCCCACCACGTCCATCCCCACGCCTCGCGCGTCGCCTCCTTGATCAGGCCGACGTTGCCCAGCTCGCGGTGCGCCGCGTGGCGCGCCTCCTCGGCGCTCTCGCCGCGCTCGATGCGCTCGCGCACCGCCATCTGCAGATGGCTCTGAATCTCCTGCTCTAGGTCCTGTTCCCGTCGCTTCCGGCGCCAGAATCCAAGGCTCATGTCTAGCTCTCCTGCGGCCGCCGGTCCAGGACCCCGGCCATCGCCGCCAGCAGTTGCCGCCAGCGCGAACGCTCGGCCGCCAGCTGCTTGCGGCCCGCCAGCGTCAGACGATAGATCTTGACCCGCTGCTTGTTCTCGGAGACCTTCCACGCGGCGCTGATCCAGCGCTGCTTCTCCAGCCGGTGCAGCGCCGGATACAGCGACCCGGTGTCGACCTGCAGCAGCTCGCCGGAGCTGGCCCGGATCGCCTGGCTGATGCCGTAGCCATGCCGGGGACCCCAGCGCAGCGTCTGCAGGATGAGCAGATCGAGCGTCCCCTGCAGCAGCTCGATCCGGTTCTGATAGCGCTCCTTCTTGGCCATGTAGACATCCTACACCCATGGCAGTAGCGTGTCTACATGCTCCTACGGGCGAGGCACTGCCTTTGTTTCACTACGCAGGACGGTAGCTCCCGAGAAGGCCGCCCGCCGGTCGGCCCCACGGAGAGCAGCCAGCGCTTATGAACCACACGGCCGCAGAAGGACCGCATTTCAACCCCTTTCCAGCTCGAGGGCCGCGAAGGTACACTACGGACGTGTCCACCCCTCGGAGTGCTTACGCAATATGGAGTTGACGTCGTCCATTGACATGGATGAGACCACCCCCGACATCGTCATCGTCGAACGCAGGATAGAGCCAGCCGAGCTCGCCCGGCTCGTCCTTCTCCACTTCGAGGACATGGTGAAGTACGTGGTCGACGTCGAGCGTCGGCTCGCCGCCGTCGGTGGCGAGCTGCACGCGGATGCCGAGCAGCTCCTCCTTCAGTCCGGGAGCCGGCAGGCGGACCTCTGGGGAGCGAACTACTATCCCGGCAGAGGACCGGAGGAGTGCATCGAATACACCTCGCTCATCAACATCCGGCCCGCCCAGGGGAATCGCAGCATGCTCATTGCGGACCCCGGCCTCCGTCTGCGCGTCCGCGAGATCACGCTTGCCCTGATCGGCGTTGGTGAGCCGCTCCCATGACCCAGCACGCCTCCCTGTCCGCCGAGCGCTGGGCGTCCTTCCCTCGCGACCAACAGATCCTGATGATCGGCAATGAAATGAACCGCGCCACTCGCCTGCTTCGGCTCGCCGATCGGCCGGGCCTCCTCCTAGCCTACGAGAGGGTCCTGCGGCTGGTGGACCTCACGGTCGAGGTCCAGACTGGCTACGGTCTGCGCCGTGAGCTTCTCCGCTGGCGGGACCTCATCGCAGAGATGTACGTCAGCCCCGATCTGCATCCGGACCAGCACTTCGCCACTTTCCGAGCTCTCCTCCAACTCACCCCGACTTCAGCCCGCCAGATCCCCTTCGTGTTCGCCGCGCCGGGTAAGCACTCCTGATGCTCTTTCCTCAGCTGCTGTAACTCTGGCGGCGGTGGGTTCCCCTCCCACTCGTTATTCGAGAGGATGGAGACGATCCACCAGTGATCGCCGTCGTGGAAGCGAGATCACTTGCCGCGCCGGTGAGGCAGCAGCTCGGGCGGCGCCAGCCCGGCGCGGGCTTCGACCAAGAACGGCGCGTCGCCGGGCGACCACACGCTTGGGGCGATCGTGAGGCGATCCAGCGCCGGCGGGTAGTAGAGCTCGTCGCTCTTGCCTCTCGGATAGCAGAAAGCGCCGACCGCCTGGATCGCGATCCCGGCTGCCACCGTCAGGACGAAGCCCCGCAGCCCCCACCCGCGCAGCCGAGCGACGACCGGCACCAGCAGCCAGACCACGAAAGGCACGGCGTCCGTGAGGAAGCGCGGCCCGTAGCACGCGCCGGCCCGGAAGTCGGTCTGGGCATAGAAGAGGAGCTGCGCCAGGCAAGCCGCCGCAGCGCACAGCTCGAGCAGCCGGTCGGCCTGTCCGCGCGCGGCTCGCGGCGTCTCGAGCACCGGCCCCGCCGTTCGGCCCGCCGGCACCATCCTGCGCGCCAGGAAAAGGAGGAAGGGGGAGAAGACCAGCAGCCCCTTGGCTGGGCTGACCAGCAGTCCGGCGACCCCCGGCAGCAGGGGGTGGGCATAGTAAGGGTGCGGGCCGGCGAGACCCAACGCACCATAGCCGCCGGCCAGATGCCGGAAGACCGCGAGGTTGTAGACGACGACCGGCGCGAGGGCCGCGGCGGCCGCCCCGAGCGCCCAGAGCGCCCGCCGGCCGTGGCGCACCGCGAGGTAGACCAGCACCGCCACTCCCAACGCCGCGTCGGGCGGTCGGTTGCCGGCCAGCAGGCCGGCTGCCATGCCGGCGGCGGCGAGACTCCAAGCCGTCGGCTCGGCGGTCGCCGCCAGCAGCGCGCAGACCGCCAGCAGCTCGCCCGTCCCGTGCAGCCAAAGCGCCTGACTCGAGATCACCCAGGTGCTGGTCGCGAAGCCGTAGGCCACCGCCGCGAGCACGGCGCGGGGGCGCTCCGCCTGCCGTCTCGCCAGGAGGAAGAACAGGCCCACCGACAGGGCGGCCAGCAGCGAGGCCGCGAGCTTCTCCATGCGCAGCGAGGTGTTCTCGAGCCGCCACGGCTCCCACCCTCGCCAGGCGAGGTACGCCACGGCGGGGGCGTAGAGCGGGGAGATCAGGACCGGCGTCACGATCGGGTATCTCGTGAAGAGATGGCCGTCGGGGGAGCGAAACAGCCAGTACGCCTCGTGGTAGGGCTTGCCGGGCGGCACCTGGGTGGCCGGCCCCGCCACCGCGTCGAGGCTCACGCTCCCGGTCTGCCACAGCGCAAACGGCAGAAGGCGGGCCGGCACTGTGTCGCCGTCCTGGATGACGCGAAAATTCAGGTTGTAGACGGCGAGCGCGAGCACCGCCAGCGCGAGCGCCGCGCGCCGATCAGCGCGCCGGGTAAGCGGAGATGCGCCGCCCTCCGGGGGGTTGCCGCCGGCAGGGCAGGCGCCGACTCGACCCCGCACGATCACCGGCTCACGCCATCGCTCCGCTGCGGCTCCTGCGCCTCGGCCACGACCCCCAGCTCCGCGTACACCCGGCCCAGTGCCGCGGCGAAGGCGCACGCCGAGAAGCGCTCCTCGAAGACCATGCGGGCGCCGGTCGCGAGGCGGCGACGGAGGCTCGCGTCGCCGAGCAGCCGCGCCAGGGCGCCGGCGAGCGCCTCGGGATCTCCGGGCTCGACCAGCAGGGCGCTGGCGCCGTCGACCACGTCCTCGGGGATGCCGTCGACCCGAGACGCGACCACGGCACAGCCGGCCTGTAGCGCCTCGAGCAGCGACAGCGAGCCGCTCTGCTCACTACGCGAGGGCAGCACGAACACGTCCGCGCGCTGCAAATAGGGATAGGGATCAGGCACCTCCCCCACGAGCGCCACCGAGCTGCCGCCGAGCCCGAGCCGGTGGGCGAGAGCCCGGTCCGCCGCGAGGTGCGGCCCGCCGCCTGCCAGGAAGGTGCGGAACGGCACCCCCTGCCGGCGCAGGCGGTCGAGGGCGGCGAGCAGCACGTCCCAACCCTTGCGCGGGTCGTGGCGGGAGACCGCGACGATCAGCGGCGCGCCTGGCGGCCCGAGCTGCTCCGCCAGCTCGGCGATCCCCTGCCACGTCCACTCCGCGGCCCGTGGGTGGGGCGCCGGCTGACCCTCGTGCAAGAAGGCAGCCTCTGAGGCGTAGGTGAGCTTGACGCAGCGCGCCGCGGCGCCATACCTGGCGGCGACCAGGCGCCGCACCGATTCGTAGTTGAGCAGCACCCGCTCCGACTCGCAGTAGGCGCGCCGTTCCCAGCCTGCCACCGCCAGACGGATCCAGAGGTGAGCAGCGCCATAGCGCAGGCGCGCGCGCCAGCCGTAGCCCGCGGGGGAGCACAGCAGGGAGCGCGACTCGCTCTCGTAGGTGGTGTAGGAGCTCACGATCGGAATCGCCTCGCACCCCGCCGCGCGCAGCCGCGCGCAGGCCAGCACCCCGGCATACCCCCAGACCCCGAAGCCATGCACCAGGAGCGGCCCGCGGCGCCCGGCGGCGAAGCGCGCGATGGCTGCCGCGATACGCGGCGCGTGCAGCCCGGCGAGAAGCTGGCGCACTGGACGCACCTGGGCGGCGCTGCGGTGAATGACCCCGAAGTCGGTGACCACCTCCGCATCGTCGCGGCCGGCGCAGAACAGGTGCGGCGTAAAGCCGAGCCGGAGGACCGCCCGGGCATGGGAACGGACATAGCTCGAATGGCCTCCTCCCGGCTCGTCGAGCGGGTCGCGGCCCGCCACCAGGACGACGTCAGGCGCCGGCACTTCCTAGGGGTCGCCCGCCGCGCGCGCCACCTCGCACGCCACGAAATCGATCTCCGACTCGCTCAGCGTCGGGCCGGAGGGGAGATACAGCCCCTTGCGGCAAAGCTCTTCGGCCACCGGATAGCGCTCGCCGCGGTGGCGCCGGAAATAGATCGGTTGCAGGTGCACCGGAATGAAGAAGGTCCGCGTCTCGATGCCCTGTCGCGCCAGACGGCGGCGCAGCTCGTCCCGCGAGCAGCCGAAGTCGTCCTCGACCAGCAAGCCGTACATCCAGAAGACGCTTTCGACTTCCGGGCGCTCGCCGGGAAGGGTGAGGCCGTGCACCGCGGCCAGGCGCTCGCCATAGCGCCGGGCGTTGCGCCGCCGCGTCTCGACCAGCTGCGGCAGGCGCTCGGTCTGGGCGAGCCCCACCGCCGCCTGGAGGTTGCTCATGCGGTAGTTGAAGCCGAGATACGAGTGCCAGAAGTGGCGGTCTGGCGAAAAGGCGTGATCGCGCAGCCGGCGGGCGGTGGCCGCGACGCGCGCATCGTTGGTGGTCACCATCCCGCCCTCGCCGGTGGTGACGATCTTGTTGCCGTAAAACGAGAAGACGGCCGCGTCACCCAGGCTGCCCACGGGCGCGCCGCGATAGACGGCGCCGTGCGCCTCGGCCGCATCTTCCAGCAGGGCGAGCCGGTGGCGGCGGGCGATCTCGTCGAGCGGCCGCATCTCCGCCGGATGGCCATAGGTGTGCACCGCGACGATGGCGCGAGTGCGCGGCGTGACCTTGGCCTCGACCTGCGCCACGTCCAGATTCCAGCTCTCCGCCTCGGCATCTACCAGCACCACCCGCGCCCCGGTGTAGGTCACCGCGTTGGCGGTGGCGATCATGGTGAAGGTGGGTACGATGACCTCGTCGCCAGGGCCGATGCCGAGCGTCGCCAGGGCGAGGTGGAGGGCGGTGGTGCCGCTGGCGCAGGCGACGCCGTGGGCGCAGCCCATCGCTGCGGCAAAGCGTTCTTCGAAGGCGGGGACGAAGCGCCCCGCCGAGGAGATCCAGTTCGACTCGATGCACTCGGTCACGTAGCGCAGCTCGTTGCCGTCGAGCAGCGTGTCGCAGACCGGCAGGATGCGCCGCGCCGCGCCGCCGCGCCCGCCATCGCCTTCGCCGCTGCCCGGCGGCAGCGTCGGCTCGGGCTCCGGGCCGGGAATCAGCTGCCGCCAGGGACCCATCTCCTCGTCGCTCAACTCGAGCTCGAGCACCGTCCCCCGGATCATGGCGCGGAGTTCCTCTGTTGCTTCCGGCAGGCGAGCGGCGCGGCGACGAAGCTCGCCAGCCGCTCGCCGCGCTCCAGCACGGCGGCATCGGCGCCGCTCGCGGCGAGCTCGAAGTGCTCGGCGAAGACCGCCCCGACCGGCTCCGCGATCGACGGGTCGAGCCCGCGCAGGAAATCCGCACGGTAGCCCGGAGCCGGCGGCGCCGTCGCGACCGCGGCGACGCGCCGCCGCAGGCGCACGTAGGCGGCGAACGCGCGCCAGCCGCTGGGCTGCAGCAGCCGCGCCGGACCTCCCGCGGCCAGGGCCGCCAGCACCCGGCTGGGGGCCGTGGCGGCGAGCGCGCGCACCACCTGGGCATGCAGCCGGGCGGCCACGATCGCGGCCGGCAGGGCGCCGTTCGCGATCTCCCGCGGCCGCCAGTCGGCCAAGGCGGGGAACAGCGTCACCAGATCGATCCCCATGCGCTCCGGTCGCTCGCCCAGGGCCAGCAGCGAAAGCGCCACGCGCAGGCACTGAGAGCAGCGACTGCACGCCGCCTCGTTCGCCCCCACCCGCCAGCAGGAGTACTGGAGGTCGCAGAGATCGGTATAGCGGGTCCACAGCAGCAGCTGCACCTGCTCGCTGTGCAAGGCGCTGATCAGCGAGCCGTAGCGCAGGCCAAGCGGCGCGAGCAGCGACTCGATCGACTGCTGCGTGGCGCGCGAGTACATGAAGTGCGGGTGCTGGACGATGCGCCCGTCGAGCTCGACGTTCTCCTGCACCTCCGCCTCCGCGGCCAGGAACAGGCGGGTGGCGCCGAGCGCAACCGCACACACCAGCAGCGCCGCGAAATAGAGGAACGTGTCGGTGATCTCGTTGACCGCCACCGGATAGCCGACGAGCGGCGGGAAATCGTTCTTCCAGCTCGTGCGCAGATCGGACTCGACCTCGACCAGCGTGACGTCGCGGCGCGCCGCCATCGCCGCCAGCACCTGGCGGCGGCGGGCGGTCTGATGGTCGTGCAGCGGCGGCATCGGCGAGGTGGTGGTGACCAGCAGCGGCGCCGCCGTGAAGTCGCACAGGAGCGCCGCCTGCAGCAGGCTGTCCTTGCCACCGCTGAAGGCGGCGGCGCAGCGCCGGCCGGCGGCCAGGCGCTGGGGCGACGGCAGGCGGGGACCGCGCGCATGGAGCTCGAACGCCGCCAGTGGGGGCCAGGGCGACGCCGCGGATCTCCCGCTGCGATAGGCCTCGAGCGTCGCCGCCTCGGTCTCGAGCAGGCGGCACCAGAACTCCGCCTCACCCGGCGGCAGCTCGACAGGCAGCTCGACGCGGCAAGGGCGCAGCAGGTTCCAGTGCGAGTGCAGGCAGAGCAGCGCCACCGTCCACCAGAGCGGCTGTGGCAAGCGCGCCAGCTCGACCTCCGCAGGGAACCTGAGCGTGAAGCTGGTGCGGTGATAGAGGTCCGTCTCCGGCTCGACGCGCCAGCGGAAGGTTGCCGTCCGCCGCTCCGCGTCGAGCGCCGGCGGGGCGAGCGTGATGACGTTCATCGGCTCCTACCCGGCAGGCGAGAGAGGGCGGCGCCCAGGGCGCGGCGCGCGGACCAGTAAGCATGGGCGCCCCGCCACCAGCGGGAGTCGTGGATGGCGGCGAGCTCCCGGCGGGCCTGCCGCAGCCGCTCTTCGGCGGCGGCCAGCTCGGCACCGGTCGCCGCGAGCTCCCGGCCGGCCTGCCGCAACCGCTCTTCGGCGGCGGCCAGCTCGGCCTCAGGTCCGACGCCGGCCCGCAACAGCGGCGCGAGGCCGCCGTTGAGCCAGTTGAGCAGCGCCCAGTCGGTGCCTTTGGCCGCGATCAGCTCGAGCAGCAGCCGCGCTGCGGCAACGTCCTGCCGTCCGCCGCTGGCCAGCTCCGGCGCGAAGGCGAAGACGGTGTCGAGGACGCGGCCATGCAGCTGATGGAAGCGGGCGGCCGCGGCGAGGAAAGGGAGCGCGTCGCCGACGCCCACCAGTCCGCAACCGAGGCGCCCCTTCTCCTGCTGCTGATGCAGCGCCAGCGCCTCGACCGAGCGGCGCAGCGAACCCGGCCGCCAGGCATCGAGCCGGTAGCACCACTCGTTGTCTTCGAAGTAGGCCATCTCCACTTCCAGCGGCAAGGTGGCGAACGCCGACCAGCGCGCCAGGAGCAGCGCCCCGCTCACCCACCGGCACGGGCCGGAGCTCCCCAGCCCGGGGTCGTCGAAGCGCAGGCCGCGGCCGAGCGGCGCGAGGGTGAGGACAGCGCCGTCCTCGCGGTAGTCGCCCCCGCAAAGCTGTACCCGCCCGTCGGGGAGGACGATGGTGCCGCCGCAGGCGATGGCGGCGGAGTCGCTGTCGAGGACCTGCGCGAGGTGCTCGAGCGTGCCGGGAAGGACCTCGATGTCGTTGTCGATGAACAATACGTACTCGGTCGTGGCCCGTTCGACGCCGAGCTGCCGGCCGCCGGCACAACCCAGGTTGCGGTCGAGCTCGACGAGCTCGGCGCCGTGAGCCCGGCAGGACCGGCGCACGGCATCCCTGGCCGCCGCGGGCGAGTTGTTGTCGATCACCAGCAGATGACAGGGAAGGCGCGCGAAGCGGCGCAGCGCGGCCAGCGCGGCCTCCGTGTGCGAGGCTCGGTTCCACGACAACATCACCACCGTGACCCGGGGCTCGCCGCCGCCCGCGAGCAGGCTGGCCGGCAGCGGGGCGAGGTTCGCCTCGGCATGGGCGACCAGCTCGCGGCGCAGGGCGTCCAGCGATCCTTCTTCGAGTGCGGCGCCGGCCGCGGGCGCCGCCTCCCGCACCCCGGGTCGTCGCACCTCGCGTTCGGGCGGCGCGGCGGACACCTCGAAGTCGGCGAGCGCGAACTCGGCGATGGCCGGCAGTTTGTGGTAGGCGGAGGCGCGATACTGCACGGCCTTCCCCAGCAGTGCCGCGGCGATCATCACGTGAGCGCGGTCGGTGCGCACCAGCGCGGCGCCCGCGATGCGCGCCAGCCACTCCGGCAGAGCCTCGCAGACGTCCGAGATATCCACGTTGTCAGGCGGCAGGGCGAAGCTCGAGCTCGACTCGCGGTCGGTGCGATAGGCGTGCAGCACTCCGTCGCCGGCCCGTGCGAAGGGGGTGAAATCGAAGAAGAACGCGCAGTCGTGTGCGAGGCGCGCGTCGCAGAGGCCGCGGATCTGGCGCCAGGACTCCCGCTCGCGTGCGAAGACCAGGGCGCGGCTGCGCGACAGCGCGTCGCGCACGGCCTCTTCGGCGGGCTCGAAGGAGGAAGGCAAGATCACGACGCGGGCGAAACGCATCTCGGCCAGCGCCAGCACGCGCGGCATGATTTCGTGGTAGACGCGGCACCAGGCGCCTCCGCCCGAGATCACCGCCAGCTCGCCGCTTGCCCCGGCGACCTCCTCGAAGCCGATCTCCCGGTAGTCGAGGCCGGCGAGCAGCCGTCTGGTGCCGGCCTGGATCAGCTCGTCGCCGCGATTGCCGACGCCGCGGACATAGGTGAAGCCGGCGGCGCCGCCGATCGCCGCCAGCAGCTGGCGCCGGCTCCGCTCGAGGCGCCGCCGATGGCTGGACGGCGGCGCGAAGGGCTGCGGCTCGGCGGCGGCGGGTGACGCCTCGCCCCGGCTCACCCTCACCGCCTCAACCTCGCCCGGTCGGGAGACGCTGGCCGGGAGGACTGGGCAGATGCACGGATGGCGACGCGGACCGGGAGCACTTGACGAACTGGGTTTTCCAGGCTTGGCGGCGCAGTATAGCACGCGCTCGCGCGTACCATGGCTCGTTCATGGCTTGTCGCCTTCCGCATCTCGACACCAAGCCGAGGGGTAGCCGGAAGAGTCTTGCACCTTGGGCGAGGACGTGACGGCGGTGGCTCGACAGGGTTCCTAGCGGGCTTGTCGTGATCGGCGGCCGTAGCGACCGATGTCGTCATGCTTGATCACGTCTACGAAGAAGATTGCGCCCTGCTCCACACGAAACACAATGCGGTCGCCGCTGCTAATCCGCGCCTCGAGATAGTACTTGTCCGGCAGGATCGGCTTCACGTTGAGGCCGGGAGTATCAGTCCCTTTGATGAGCGCCATTGCAACCCGATCACAGGAAGCTTGCCGTTCCGCAGGGAGCCGCGCGTAACTGTTCCACCACTGTTCCGTCCAGGTGGCGGATGCAACAGCCGGACGGAGAGCCAAACCTGCCTACCGATGCCCGCGCCGGCCCTTGCCCTTGAAGCTATCGAGGATTGCCCGAGCTTCTTCGGCCGAATGCGTAACCTTGGCCCGGCCCTCGGCAAGGTCTGCCTCGGCCTTGCGGATTCGGCGCTGCATCTCGGGATGGTGAAACCAGAGCTGGTCGCGCGGCACAAGCGCCGCCGGCACCAGTTCGTAGGTCCCCCGCTCCGTTCGCTCGAGAAGCACGAAGTCTCCAGGTTTGAGGCCAAGCGAAGCGCGCACCTCCTCGGGCAGGGTCGCGCGCCCCTTCCGGTCGACGCTCAAGTACGAAACTGCGCTCGCCATCGTCCCTTCATCCCACAGTGGGAAAGTACCACTCGGCTTCTCACTTCGCAAGAGGTCGCTGTCTCTTGTCCGATCGTCTCCTCGTTCGGCAAAATGGCAACACAGCCCAGGGGTGTGGGGATCTCTTGCCATGTCACCTTGAGAGGACGGAAATCCCGCCCCGGCTACCCGGGGGAACCGCAAGTCTTGGGCGAAAGGGCGCTGCTCTACCATGAGCTGAGGACGACCACCTCGAGGTCGCGGCGGGGAGCGATCTCCGCCAGCACCTGCCGGCGGCGCGGCGTCACGTGGTCGCTGAGCGGGTGCATCGGCGAGGTGGTGGTCACCAGCACCGCCGGCAGTCCCAGCTCGGCGAGCAGCGCGGCCTGGAGCAGGCTGTCCTTGCCACCGCTGAAGGCCGCCGCACAGCGCCCCGCCTCGGCCAGCGGCGCCGGCCCGAGCAGCGGCGGCCCGTCGTCCAGCAGCTCGATCGAGCTCGCGCCGCCGGGGCCGCGCCCGGAGGCGCCGGCCGGCGCCTCCGCTAGGCCGCCACCGGGCTCACTCGCGGCGCCGCCCGCGGGCCGCTCCGCGCCGCCGCCTCGACGGTAGGCCCCGAGCGTCGTCAGCTCGCGCGCCAGCAGCCGGAGCCAAAACTCGCGGTGCCCGGGCTCGAGACCGACCGGCAGCCGCACGGAGCAGGGGCGCAGGAGCGTCCAGTGCGAGTGCAGGCAGAGCAGCGCCACGGTCCACCAGAAGCCTTCAGGCAACCGGCGGCCGTCGAGGCCGGCAGGCAAACGCAAGCCGAAGGAGTGCGCGCTGTAGAGCGGTGTCGCAGGCTCGATCTGCCAGCGAAACCAGGCGCCCGCGCAGCTCACCTCCGGCGGATGGAGAACGATCCGGTGCATGGTCGGCGTCACCCGGGCGGCCGTCGCGCGCGGCCGCCCAGCCGCGCGGCGGCACGGCGCGAGCGCCAGTAGAGGTCGGCGACCCGCCACTACAGCGAGCCGTGGTCGGCGGCCAGCTCCCGCCGCAGGGCCGCCAACTCGGCCTGCGCCGCCGCCCGCTCTTGCTGCGTCGCGGCGAGCTCGCCCTGCGCCGTCGCCAGCTCACCTCGAGCCGGGCCGAGCGCCCCGCGCGCCTCGTGGAGCTCGGCCAGCAGCCCGCTCCGAAACAGCGGCGCCAGGCCGCCGCGCGTCCACTCCGTCGCCAGCCACGCTGGGCCGCGGGCGGCGAGCAGCTTGAGCAGTAGCCGCGCCCCGGCCGCGTCGCGGCCGCCACCCGCCGAGAGCTCGGGAGCGAACACGAAGACCCCTTCGAGCACGCGCCCGTGCACGCGGTAGAAGTGGGGCAATCGCCTACAGGTAGGGAGCGATCGGCTGACCTCGGCCGCAACCTCAGGGGGCCCTTTGACGTCCAGCCCCCGTCCCAGGGGCTCGAAATGCAGCACCCCGTCGGGCTGCTCCCAGAAATCGCCGCCGCAGACAGTGCTGCGGCCGATCGCGCGTCAGCACGACTAAGGTCAAACGCGGTTCGCCGCCGCCCGACAGCAGTTCTGGCCTCAACAGCTCCAGGTTGCGCCGCGCGCGGGCGAGCAGCCGTTCGCGCGGCGGCGTCGGTGCCGGGGGAAGCGGCGGAGACGGCGCCGGCGGCACCGCCATCCCCGCCGGCAGCGGCCGGGCGAGCCGCCGGACGTCAAAACCGCCCAAGACGTACTCGGCGATCGCCGGCAGCTTGTGATAGGACGAGATGCGGTATGCCACCGTAGCCCACAGCCACTCGTCGAGAGAGCAGCAGCGGACGGAGAGGTCGATGCCGCCGGCGGGCGCCGGCGTAGATCAGCTCGTCGCCCAGATTGCCGGCGCCGCGCACGAATGTCAGGTCCGAAGGGTCGCCGATCGCTGCCAGTAGCCGCCGCCGGTTGTCCTCGATGCTGCCGGCGGGGGCCCTCGACCCCGGCTCCGGCGCCGCGGCCGGGTGCTCCGCGCTCACCGCCCGAGCTCCGGTGGCGGACGTCGCGCCGAGGTCGCGGAAGGGTGCGCGGACGGGCAGTCGGCCCGCCCCGCCGGGGGCGGCGCGAACCCTTTGCCGCCGCTCCGCGATCAGCCGGGAGGCGCGACGGGCACACGGCAGTGAGCTGCATGATAGGGAAGTTACTATAGCACGCTCCCCCGTGCCTCCTCCGGGTAGCGAAATGCACGCCCAGAGGTAGATTTCGCTTGAAAGATGTCGCGGGCGGGGCTCTCAAGCGAGGCTCTCGCCCCGGCCAGCCTCCCGGCCCGCCCCCCGGACAGCAGCCGGAGCCCCCACGGGACGCGCACAAGGAGCAAGGGCGTGCTATAATCAGTAGCAAGGTAATCGCGAAGAGGTCGAAGTAGGGCATTGGGGTCTGATCGGCCTGCTCGGAGGAATCGTTGAACTACGTCGGTTTCTCTTGCCCCGCAGAATGACCAAGAAATGGGCTATCAGACACACTCGAAGGAGAACTTATCGTGGGAATCTTGATACTCATCCTCATGGTGCTTCTGCCTCTGATCCCGGCCTTCCTTCTGTTCAAGTACCTGCCGCAGCCTAGGGCAAGCGTTGATGGAAAGGTTCCCGGCTTCACTATTAAGCTTGGCGGGGCAATCGCCGGGTATGCTGCTCTTCTCTTAATTGTGCTCTTTAACAATTCCAGGTTTACAATACCACCAAACCCAAGCGCCTTCCAGAAATGGACGGTTGAAGGTACTGTCTCGTTCGATGACCAGCGGGGCACACTACTGTACGACAGTATTTATTTCTTACCGCCAACCCTAGTCATCAAGGAGAATCACTTTCTCTTCACGCTGTACGCACCCGCTCAGACGCATCTGCCGAAGCTATATATTGGTGTGGACGGCTACAAATCTAATGAACGGTCCTTGACTCTGGATGCTCGCGAGCGAGTCAGCAAGCTTATGGCGGTAGAGAGCAAAGGTCCATGATTTGTGCGGAAATGTTGACTTGTGCGGAACTACGTAAGAAAGATAGGTGAGCGCGTTCGTGGTGTCCGTGTTGCTGCCATTGCGGACGCCCGACACGGTGTCGGCACCGAGGGTTGAGGTAAATGTACTGGGAGCATGGCCGCTGTCGGTAAACTGCGTCCGGTAAGTGAAGTGCTTGCCTTCCGTGGACACTTCCTGATGGTCAAAGGTCGTAGCCGCGAGACCCGCAGGGTTGGTAAAGGCAGTTGTGGCGTCGTCAGCAAGTCCGAGAAAGGCGCCGCCCATCGCTAGGCTCCTTGCACCGGGCGTTGAGAAGTTGAACTGGATACCGGTGCTGATCTCGTCATTGCTCTGAGCCAAGGAGTCGGCGGGTAGCAGGAGAAGAAGGGGCAAGAGCCGGAGAATCATGATCGAACGGTACATATGCGGGTTCCTCTCTCTTGGATATAGCACAATCTCGATCGAAGTGAAGAAATCATAGCATAGCTGGGAGCAAGAAGGCAAGGTTAGCCGTTTCTGGTTGTCGAGTGGCCGGCCGCCGCCGGGGTTGCTCGTTGCGCGTCCGACGGCCAGGAAAACCGCCGCCCCTATGCTCGCCTCACCGGTGGCGCTGGCGTGCCTCGGCACGTCCGAGGGGATGAAGCCCACCGAGGCGCTTGCCATGGTCGCCGGCTACGGCGAGGGTTATCCGCACAAGTGGCCGCCGCCGCGAGGGCTCGCGGTGTCAGGGCGAGGCGCTATTCGATCGAAAGGCGGCTCCGGCCCGCCCGAACCGGCGGTCGGTCAGGGCTACGGCCGGGCGGCCGCCGACGGCGACGACGTTGCGGATGCTGCGGGGCGCGCGGCCCGGGAGGCCGGCGGCGCCGGATTGGGCTTGTAGAGGGTGACCAGGCAGCCGCCGAGCGCGGCCAGCACGATGCCGGCGAAGAAGGGCCAGCGGATGCCGCGCCAGCCGCCGGCCGGCGGCTGCAGGAGCAGCGCGACCACCGCGTTGACGATCGGCGCGCCGGCGAAGACGATCGACATCACCACCGGCGGCGTGCCGCGGGCGCCGAAGGCGAGGAGGACGCCGAATGCTCCCACCGCCCCGGCCACGCCGGCGGCGAGCGACCAGAGCATGCCGGTGCCCGGAAAGCTCCAGGAGGTCCCGCCGCGCGCCGCCAGCCAGCCGAGCGGGGCCAGCACGGCGGTGAAGAAGTAAGCCACGCCGACGAACAGGAAGGCCTTGTAGCGGCCGTTCACCGGGTCGGCCATGCCGACCTGCCCGCTGTGCAAGAGGATGCCGTAGAGCCCCCACGCGACCACCGACGACAGCGCGAACAGCAACCACGCGAGACCCGCCCCTGCACCTTCTCCGCTGGTCATGGCCTTTGTCCTCTTAGATCTGATTATCTGATTGATTCCCCGGCCTGGCCCCTGCCCGCCTCAACGCTCTGCCTTGAGCGCCGGCACCAGCGGCACCCGGAGCGCGCTGGCCGCGGCGACGGCGCTCGCCAGCATGCCGGCCAGCAGCACGGCGGCCAGGGTCGCGGTCAGGGAGCGCCATGGCAATCCCCCGGCCAGTCCCGCGCCGAGCGCCTCCGGCAGCAGTCCGGCGGCGGTTCCCAGCGCCACCCCGAGTGCGAGCAGGGCCGCGTTCTCGAGCAGCAGCAGGCCGGCCAGCTGGTGCCTGCGGAAACCGAAGGCGCGAAGCGCCGCGAGCTCCCAGCGCCGCTCGACCACGTTGCGCAGCAGCACCACCGCGAGACCGCAGGTGCCGAGCAGCAGGCCGAGGCTGCCCAGGGCCTGGAAGCTCGCGAGGTAGGTCTCCTCCACCTTGGCGTAGAGGCGCAGCCGCTCGGCAACCGGCACCACCTCGAATCCGAAGTCGCGCAGCTGGTCGCCGAGCAGGCCGGCGACGGCGTTTTCCCGCCCGCGAGCCGTGCGCACCAGGAAAAAGCTGCGCCCGCCATGGCGCGGGAAGTGGCGCGCCAGCTCTTTCTCCGGGATCAGCAGCGCGTCCTGCAAGGGGCTGCCGGCGAGCAGGCCGACGATGCGCAGCCGCACCGGCTCGCCGCGCTCGCCGGCCAGGCTCAGCTCGTCGCCGACCCCGAGATGGAGGATCCAGCGCACCGACTGCTCGTCGCCGAGCGCCGGTACCACCTCGGACCCCGCTCCGCCAGCGCGCGCCGCGGAGCGCGCCTTGGCGAAGAGGTCCGCCAGGCTCCCCTCCCCCGCGGCCATCGCGAAGGTTCGGCGCGCCAGGAGAGGCGGCACGCCCAGCAGCCGCGGCCGCCGCGGCTGGTAGAGGTTGAGACAGCTCGCGTCGTCGCCCGGCACCGCCGGCAGGCCGACGATCTCGCCGCCGGCGAGCAGCCGCTCGGCCGGCTCGGGAAAGCCGAGCGCGCGGCGCCCGTCGCTCCGGCCGAGGTCGTGGTAGAGAGGGGTCGCGGACTCGGCGAGCAGTGTGAATCCTCCCCACTCCCGCCCCTCCCCCGCCGCGCCAGCGCGGCGGTTGGCCGCCACCAGCACCAGCACGAAGCAGGCGCAGGCCACCAGGGCGACCGCGAGCACGCTGCGGCCCGGGTTGGCGGCGGTGTTGCGGACCCCCAGGATCATCAGGCCGCCGCCGGGCGACTCCCGCTCGCCGACCGCCAGGCACCAGAGCGCGAAGGCGCTGACGCCGGCCGCGAGCAGACTGGCGCCGCTGCCGAAGGCGAGGGCCGGCGCGCCGCCCCCAGCGGCACGGAGAGCCACGGCCAGCACGACGCCGGCGGCGCCCGCGGCGAGGCCAACCGCCCGCCACCAGGGCCGGCGGCGCTCGCCGCGCCCCGCCGTCACGGCGCCGGCCAGCAGTTGCGCCACCGGCAGCCGGCCCATCCGGCGCACGCCGGCGGCGAGGAAGACGAGCACCGTGACGACGCTCCCCAGCCAGCCCCAGACGAAGGTCGAGGGGCTGGCCGCAAACGCGAGCCGCGGCGCGCCCGCCCCCGCTTGCAAACCGCCGAGCAGCGGCAAGGCGAAGGCGCCCGCGCCTGGGAGACCGAGCAGCGCGCCGGCGCCGGCTAGCACCAGCCCTTCGCCCAGGAAGCGGCGCCGCACCGCGCCGGCCGGGTAGCCCAGGGCCAGCAGCAGGCCGACCTCGCGCGCCCGGCGCTCGAGCCCGAGAGTGAAGAGCAGACCGGTCACCAGCGCCGCGGAGACGATCAGGAACGAGCTGAAGCTGACGAACAGCGAGCTGAAGTCGGTGCCCTCGGCGGCCGACCGCAGCCCCTCGGCGCGCACCGGGCGCAGGGCGAGGCCGAACGCCGCGGGCCGCAGGCGCGCCAGGAGGAGCGGCTCGAAACGCGCGGCGAAGGCGGCGGCGCTTTCACCCGCCGGGCAGCTGAGGCGCAGCGAGGTGAGGTCGCCGAAGCGGGTGTGCCAAAGCCGGCGGCCGGCGGCGAGGCTCACGAAGGCCTTGGGAGTGGGCCCGAAGCGCTGCCAGTATGCCTCGTCGCGCGGCCGCACCCGGTGGAGATCGACCGGAAAGGGCGGCGACCACGAGGCCATGTCGCGCGCCTGGTCGATGCCGGGGAAGGCAGGGGTCAGGCCGCGGTCCGCCGCCAGTCCGGCGAGAGCCACCACGCCGCGCACCCTGAAGCTGGCGCTGGCGGTGGCGAGCGGCGCTCCGGCGCTGCCGCTGTCGGGCAGGAAGTAGCTCATCGCGACCCTGTCGCCGGGCCGCGCCGCGAGATCCTCCGCCGCCCAGCTGTCGAGCAGGATGTCGTCGCCCTCGGGCAGCGCCGCCGGCTCACCGCTCGCCAGGAGCAGCTCGCCGGCGCCCAGGTCGGCTTTCGACCGAGGTACGTCAGGGGTGGTTTTCACAGCCTTCAAGCCGGTGGGAGGAGTCCCGGCCCCCCCGGCGAGCCAGCGCCTGGCAGGCCGCCTTCCGACCGAGGTCCCAGAACGGCGGCGATCCTCTTCGCTCCATTCAAGCCGGTGGGAGGAGTCCCGGCCTCCCTGGCGAGTCAGCGCCTGGCGGGTCGCCTTCCGACCGAGGTCCGCGAGCCGCCACTCCAAACCCCCATAGCGTCTTGCCTCACCCGCCCCACCAGCGAGCGGACCTCGGTCGGAAGGCGACCCGCGAGGCGCCCCCCGGCCATTCGCGAGCCCGGGACGGAGGGGTCCCACTGCGCTCACCATCGAGTAGGGAACGGCGCGCCCGTGGGCGGCGAGCTCGATCGCCAGGTAGGTCAGGACCGGCTGCGCCGCCGAGCCCAGCTCGACGGCGGCCGCCGCGGCGCCCTCCGCCACCGCCGGCGGCAGGAAGAACTCGCCGCTCTCGAGCGCGAGGCAGGCGGCGCCGCCGGCCGCGCCGAGCGGGCGCAGGGCAAGGCCGATGTCGTCGAGCCGCAGGCCAGCGGCAAGCGCCTTCTCCGCCCCCTGCGCCCTCATCGCCCCCTGCGCCCTCATCGCCGACGGCGCACGGCCGTCCTCAGGCAGCTGGCCGATCAGCAGAGCGTTGGCGCGCCCTGCCTGCCCCAGCTCGCGCTGGAGCTCGGCGAGCGGCACGAAGGCGTTGGGCGGGGTCGCCTGCCCGGCCGCCAGGTCGAAGCTCCCCGAACCGCGGTCGGGGACCACGCCGGCGACGGTGAAGCGATGCGTCGCGAGCTGCCCCTCGGGGTCCTTGGCGGCCAGCAGCATCTCGCGTGGGATGGCGCTCGGCTGCTCCCAGGACAGCAGGACGTCGTCGCCGGGCCGCGCTCCGAGCTGCCGCGCCAGCGTCTCGTTGACCGTCAGAGGGGGCAGCAGCCCGGTGCCCGCCGGGCCTGCCGAGCCCGCCGGCAGCGGCGCCGGCGCGCCGGGGTAGAGCGCGGCGAAGCGCCGATCGACGCCGAGGACGGCGACCCGGGCGGCACGGCGGTTGAGGGCGGCGTGCACGGCGGTGCCGCGCAGCACGATCAGCGGGGCGACAATTGGCGTGGGCGGCGTGGGCAGCGTGGGCGGCATGGGTGCCGCGGGTGCCCCGCCCGCCGTCGCCTGCGCCACGGCCGTGGCCGCCGCCGGCCGGGCCAGCCGGCGCGCCATCTCCTCCGCCAGCTCCTCGCGGAAGAAGTGCGGCGCCACCGCCGCCAGCTCGATGTCGCCGAGCCGTTCGAGCCACAGCCGCCGCAGGCTGTCGCGCACCGAGTCGCCCACCGCCAGCGCGCCGGTCAGCACGCTGGTGGTGACCGCCGCGCCGAGCAGCACCGCGAGGTGGAGGCGCCAGAAGTGGGTCAGGCTGCGAAGCACAGCCCGTCTCGCAGCTCGAGCCGGCGCGCGCAGCGGGCGGCGAGCGGACGACTATGGGTGGCGATGACCAGCATCGTCCCTTCCTGCCGCTGCAGCTCGAAGAGCAGCTCGGTGGCCGCCTCGGCCGTGGCGTGGTCGAGGCTGCCGGTCGGCTCGTCGCACAGCAGCAGCGCCGGCCGGTGCAGCAGGGCGCGGGCGATGGCGGCGCGCTGGCGCTCGCCGCCCGACAGCTCGGCCGGCCGGTGGCGCAGGCGATCGGCGAGCCCGACCCGCGCCAGCAGCTCCTCGGCCCGCGGCCGCGCGCTCCCCCAGCGGCGCTGAAAGGCCAGCGCGGGCAACAAGACGTTCTCGAGCACCGAGTACTGGGGCAGCAGATAGTGGTCCTGGAAGACGAAGCCGATGCGCTCGTTGCGCAGCCGCGCCAGGACCCGCTCGGGCAGCGTGTAGAGGTCGCGGCCGGCGAGCGTCACCGTGCCGCCGGTCGGCCGCTCGAGGGTCCCCAGGATGTGCAGCAGCGTGCTCTTTCCCGACCCCGACGGCCCGATGATGGCGAGCGTCTCCCCCGCCGCCAGGCGGAAGCCGACGCCGCGCAGCACCGGCAGCTCCCGTCCTCCCAGGGTGAAGCTCTTGCGCAGCTCGTGGACGGTCAGCAGGCGGGCCGGCTCCGGCTGGCGATTGCCGGAGCCAGTGGACTCGGCCGACTCGCCCGGATCGCCTGGATCTCCGGAGCCCGCGTGCTCGCCGGGACCGCCGGCAACGGCGGCCGCGGCAGGCTCGGCGGCGGCGCCGGTTGTGGAGTCGCCAGGTGCGCCGGGCGCCATGCTCAGCCCCGGCCGCCGCCCACTGCTGCGGTTGCTGCGCCCGCTGCGCGCGCCGTCCGCTCCCCGCCAGCGCCGTCTAGACAGCGCTCGTAGAGCGCCAGGGTGGCGGCGGCCATCGCCTCGGCGCTGAAGCGGCCGTGCACCGCGGCGCGCCCGGCGCGGCCCAGGCGCTCGCGCCGCTCGGGGTCCGCGAGCAGCTCGCCGAGCGCCGCGGCCAGCTCGGCGGGAGCATCGGGCGCCACCAGGACGCCGCCGCCGGTCTCCTCGAGCAGCTCGGGAAAAGCGCCGCGGCGCGGCGCCACCACCGGCACGCCGCTGGCGAGCGCCTCGAGCACGTACAGCCCTTTCGGCTCGGCGAAGAGGGCCGGCGCCGCCAGCACGTCGAGGCCGGCGAGGAAGCGCAGCTTCTCCTCGCGCGTCACCTCGCCGAAGTAGCGGTAGGCGCCGGCGAGGCCCCAGCCGGCGAGCTGGCGCTCGATGCCGCGCAGGTAGCCCCGGTGCTGCGCCGGCAGGTAGCCGGCGACGTGCAGCCGCACGCGCCCGGCGCCCAGCGACAACGCCACCTGGCGGAAGGCGTCGGCGAGCAGCTGCAGCCCCTTCTCCGGCGCGATGCGGGCCAGGTAGCCGATCACCCACGGCCGGCCGGCCTCCGGGGCTGCGGCCGGCGGCGGGCGGTAGCCGGCGAGGTCAGCGCCAGAGGAGTCAGAGGACCCCGTGGAGCCAGCGGAGCCATGGCCGGAGAGCTGGATGCCCAGCGGCACCACCGCCAGGCGGGTGCGCTCCACTCCCAGATAGGACGCCATGAAGTCGGCGTAGAAGCGGTTCGGGGCGACGAACAGGTCGATGTCGCGGGCGCGCTCGGCGAGCGCCGCGCGCACCTCGCCGCGGCTCGGCTCGGGCAGCGAGTCCAGGAACAGCTCCTCGCCCTGCACCGAGCACAGCACCGGCACGCCGAGCTCGGCCTTCAGGCGGCGCGCGAAGCCGGCGAACATCGAGTTCGTCAGGTGGACGACCTCGGGCTGAAAGGTGTCGCGCAGCCAGCCGAGGAGCTTGTCGAGCTCGCCCGCCTGGTGGCCCTCCTCGCCGCGCAGAATCGACAGCGTCAGCTCGCCCAGGCGCCGCGGATCGGTCGACGAGCCGAGCCGCGACACCAGCGCAAGCAGCCGCGGGCGGTCGAGCAGCCGCTCGAGGCGCGCCGGAGCGCGGCGCAGCAGCGGCGCGATCTGCTTGAGGTAGACGTTGAGGGCGCCGAAGAACACCCGGTCGATGCTCACGTCCGGCTCGTCGGTGCGCAGGCGGGTGTAGGTCGGCACCAGCACCGCGTCATGGCCCAGCCGCTGCAGCGCCGCCACCAGCGTGTTGTCGTGCAGGCAGCTGCCGCAGTACATGTGGGCCGCGCCGGCCGAGATATAGGCGATTCTCACCGCTGCCTCAGGCTGGCCCGGGACGGTCCCGCCGCGGGTGGCCGCCGGCCAGCGGCGGCGCGGCAGCCGGCGCCCCCACCACCCCCGGCGCGACAGGCGGCGTTCCCTCCTCCCCCGGCCCGGGCGCCGCGGGGAAGAACAGCGCCAGCGTCGCGGCGTCGGGCGGGCGGGTGAGCAGCGACACCACGACCAGCGCCGCCGCCGACACCGCTAGCAGCAGGGCCACCGGCAGGATGCCGGTGCCGCCCAGGGTGTAGTCGGGCGAGCGCCACCCGGCGACCACCAGGTAGCTCCACAGGGCGACCACGCTCAGCACGGCGGCGGCGATCCCCTGCTTCGTGCTGCGCCGCCAGAAGAGCGCCGCCAGCAAGACCGGGAAGAGCGCCGCGAAGGCGGTGAAGCACCAGACGCCGAGCTTGAACAGGCTGGGATCGAAGACCAGCGACAGCAGGTAGGTGACGAACAGGACGCCGATCACGAACAGGCGTCCGACCCACACCCGCTGGCGCTCGCTCAGGCGGTCGCGGTAGCCGTAGTGGTGCACGATGTCCTGGGTGAACATCGTGCTCACCGCCAGCACCTGGTGATCGAAGGAGTTCATGATCGCCGACAGCAGGGTGGCGGCGAGCAGGCCGACCAGCACCCCGGGGGCATGGTGCTCGACGATCCTGACCAGCAGCGAGTTGGCGGCCGCCGGCGGCAGGCGGGGAAAATCGATCCGCGACAGCACTCCGAGGACCACGGTCGGCACCCAGACGACGGCGATGCACAGCGGATAGACGGCGACCGGCAGGCGGAAGGCGCGGGCGCTGCGCGCCGTCAGCCACTGGATGAAGATGTGCGGGAACATCCCGACCGAGAGCGGGATGAAGGTATAGGTGAGCAGCTGCAGGGGACGGATGTGGCCGGCGCGCGCCAGCAGGTCGGGGTGCGTCGCGCCGACCCGGGTCATGGCGCTCTCGAGGCCGCCCAGCTGGTGGACGATGACCCAGCAGGAGATCCCGCCCAGGACCAGCAGCAGCAGCGCCTGGAAGGCGTTGACCAGGATCGCGCCGCGCATGCCGCCGTAGGCAACATAGCTCAGCACGACCGCGACGATGATCAGGCTCCCCAGCCACTTCGGAATCAGCCCGTGGGTGATCTGGGCGAGGGCGATGCCGCCTCCCCCCAGACCGATCAGCAGGTACGGGATCAGCAGGCCGGTGACCACGACGAAGAGCAGCAGTCCCAGGCCGTCCGATTGGTAGCGCTCGCGGAAAAACTCGATCGGCGACACGTAGCCGCGCCGCTTGCCGATCTCCCACACCCGGGTGCCGACGAAGTAAAAGACCAGCGGGATGACCAGCGCCGACGACGAGGCCATCAAGGCGAAGACGCCGATCCCCGTGGTATAGGCCTCGCCGCTCGCGCCGAGCACGGCAAAAGCCGTCATGTTGGCGCCGAACAGGTTGAGCAGCAGCAGCGCCGGGCCCAGGCTGCGGGTGGCGACGAAGAAGTCCTCGCTGGTGCCGTGGAACAGGCGGTGGCTGAAGCCGCCGATCACCAGGACGGCGGTCAGGTAGAGCGCAATGACGAAGATGATCACCGGCGCTCTCCCTGCTCTCGTTCATCGCGCGCCGCCGGCAGCGCGCCCTCGCCCCAGGGTGGCCAGGCGAAAACGACCAGCAGCCCGAGCAGCGCCGAGGCCGCGACGCAGAAGCCGATGTGATAGAGCAGGCCGGCCGGCAGGCCGAGCCACAGCCGGCGGTCGTTCCACAACCAGAGATCGTTGTGCAGCAGGTAGAGCACCGCGAGCGCGCTGTAGAGCAGCGCGGCCCATCCACGGCGTCTCATGTCCGGTCTCCCGTGACGGCGTTGCTGGCGAGGGCGAGGCCCCCTTCGGCCGGCGCCGCATCCGTAGCCGCCGGCGCGTCGGGCACGGCGGTCGCGGCCAGCGCCGCGAACAGGCGCGAGAAATCGTGATCGAAGACGTCGCCGCGCAACACCCGAATGAGGTCCAGGCGGCAGTCGGGGAAGCGGCGGATGAATTTCGAAAAGCGGAAGTTCGGATCGTAGAAGGTGTAGACCAGGCGGCGCATGGCGTCCATACCGGCACTGAAGCGCGGCCCGAAAGCGCCGAGGCGGGCGGCCGAGAAGTCGCCCGTGGCGAGCGCGCCCAGGATCGCGTCGGCGGCGAACTCGCCCGAGCTGAAGGCGAGCAGCACTCCAGAGGAGTAGATCGGGTCGAGGAAGCCGAAGGCGTCGCCGACCAGCACCCAGCCGTCGCCGGCGATCTGGCGCGAGCGGTAGGAGAAGTCGCGGGTGGCGAGGAAATCCATCACCCGCCGCGCCCCGGCCAGGCGCGGCTGCAGCGGCGGGCAGCGTGCCACCTCCTCGTCGAACACCCGCTGCAGGTCGCCGCCGCGGCCGGTGACCAGGTACTCGACCGAGCCGACGACGCCGACGCTCACCCGGTCGTGCGGCAGCGGGATGTACCAGAACCACGACTCCTGCTGCTCGGTGTGCAGCACCAGCGTGGCCCCCTCGTCGATCCCGGGGTCGCGCAGGGCGCCCTCGAAGTGGGAGAAGATGGCGGCCTTCTTGAGCCGCGGATCGATCTCGCGCAGACCCAGGCGGCGCCCCAGCACCGCGCTCTGGCCTGTCGCGTCCACCACCACCTTGGCGGCGAGCTCGCGGCGGCCCTCGCCCGGCAGGTCGGCGAGGACGCCGGCCGCCCGCTCGCCGGCAAAGAGCACCTCGCGCACAGTGGCTCCCTGGCGCACTTCGACGCCGTGGTCGCGCGCGTTTTCGAGCAGCAGGCGATCGAAGTCGCGGCGCGGCACCTGCCAAGTGATCGAGCCCTCGCCCGGGTCGGTCTCCTGGAAATAGAAGGGGGCCGAGGCGCGGCCGCTCTTGGAGTAGAACTGAACGCTGTACTTGCGCGGGAACGGGCTGGCGTAGAGCCGCTCGAGCAGGCCGAGCCGGGCGAAGGTGCGGTAGGTCTCCGGCATCAGCGACTCGCCGATCTTGAACCCGGTTTCGGGCAGGCGCTCGAGCAGCGCCACCCGATGGCCGGCATCCGCGACCAGGGTGGCGACGGTCGACCCGGCAGGTCCGCCGCCCATCACGATGACGTCATAGTCCGGGGAGTCCGCGCTCGGCGCTCTCGCCACTCTCGGCGCTCTCGCCACTCTCAGCGCTCTCAGCATGGCGTCGCGGTCCTCGTCAAGGCTGCCTCGGGGCCGGCGCCTGGGGGGCGAGGCTGGGCGCGGTCCAGCGCGCCTCGAACCCGGCGTAGACCGCCCGCCCGCTGGCCGGAATGACCGAGGTGGTGCCGAGCCCGCGCGTGTAAGTGCGCTCGCCGGTCAAGTTCTTGACCTCGATCCTGCCCCGCAGCGGTCCGAGCGGCAGCGACAGGGCGGCGTCGGCGGTGAAGGCGCCGGGAATGGCGAAGGCGTCGTCGGCCGCGATGAACTGCCGCGACACGTAGCGTCCGCCGGCGGCGAGCTCGAGGCCGCCCGGCAGGCGGCGGGTGAGCCACAGGTTGGCGATGTGGGCCGGCGCCAGCGGCGGCGTCTTGCCGCTGCGGTCGATGGTGGCGAAGGTGGGCGGCGCGAAGCTGACCAGCACGCTCTCGGCAAAGCGGGTGAAGACGGCGCGGTCGTAGGCGTAGCTGAACACCACGTCGAGGCCCGCCAGCCGGTGCGCCACCAGCTCGAGCTCGACGCCGCGCGAGCGCTCGCTGCCGCTCTGCTCGGTGAAGCCGTTGGCATCCGGGATCGCCTGGTTCCGGCGCCGCAGATCGTAGACCGCGAGCGTGCCGCGCAGCCGGCCGCCCAGCAGCTCGCTCTTGAGCCCCGCCTCGGCCTGGGTGCCGGTCTCCGGCCGGCGCGGCCCGGCGACGCGGGTCGAGGGCGGCGCGAAGCCGCGCCCGGCGTTGGCGTAGATCGACCAGCCGGCGGCCGGCGAGAAGACGGCGCCGGCCATCGGCGAGAGCTGCGAGTCGCGCCGCGCGGTCGCCGTCGCCCGGTCGCGGTAGTCGAGATGGTCGAAGCGCCCGCCGAGCAGCAGCTGGAAGCGCTCCGACACCAGCACGCGGTCGAGCACGTAGGGAGCGGCGATCAGCATCCGCGTGTTGGCGGCCGCCGACTGCCCGGGCAGGGGAACCACCGGGCGCCGCGCCGTCTCCACCGGCGCCAGCAGGTCGATCGGCGGCAGCCCTCCGACGTCGAGCGTGAAGTTGTCGCCGCGGCGCGCCAGCTCGACTCCGGCCATGAGTTGGTGGGTGAGGCGGCCGGTCCTGGCCTCGACGCTCCCCTCGAGCTGGTTGCCCCAGAAGCGCTGCCGGTCGTCGAGCAGCACCAGCGCGCGCGCCAGCTCGAGGCGGCCAGTGAAATCGGGAAAAACGCCGGCGAGCAGGGTGCCGTCCGACCGCCAGGAGAGCTCCCTGTAGTACGCCTTGTCGTGCAGGGTGAAGCCGCCGGCCTTGCCCTGCCAGTCGAGCTGCAACCGGCTGAGCCGCTGGTCCGAGCGATCGAACGGCGACTGGTAGGAGCGGCGGACGGGGACGCCGGCGACCCGGTTGCCCACCAGCGGCAGCCCGGCGTCGGGGTGGAAGGAATCCTCGACCCGCTCGACGCTCAGGATCAGCGAGCTGTCGGCGTCGCGGCGCCAGGCGAAGGTGGGATTGGCGCCCCAGGCGCGGCCGGAGCGGCCGTCGCGCCAGCCGTCGGTCGCCTGCCAGAGGCCGTTGAGGCGCAATCCGAGCCGTCCGTCCTGGCCGCTCCAGTTGCCGTCGACGGCGCCCTGGCGGGTGCCGAAGGAGCCGCCCAGCCCCGACAGCTGCACGAAGGGATCGGACAGCGGCTGCTTGCGCACGATGTTGACCGCGCCGGCAAGCGGGTTGCCGCCGTAGAGAAAGCTCGCCGGCCCCTTGAGCAGCTCGACCCGCTCGGCGTTGTAGAGCTGGTAGAAGGTGGTCACCGGCTCGGGCGCGCCGTCGGTCATCACCAGGGCGCTGGTCTCCGAGTCGAGGCCGCGCACCACGAACAGGTCGGCCACCCCGGATTCGGTGTGAACGCCCACGCCGCTGGCGTTCTTGAGCGCGTCCCCGAGCACCCGCGCGTCCTGCTGCTCGAGCAGCGGCGCGCCGATCACGTCGACGCTCGCCGGCAGCAGCCGGGTGGGGAGCGGCAGCCGGGCGATCGCGGTGACCGCCGGCACCAGCTCCGCGGTCTCCTTGACCACCAGCTCCTCGTGATGTTGCAGCAGCGGCGGCCCGGCGGCGGGCTCTTGCGGCGCCGCGGCGGCGGCGGGCGCCTGCGCCGGTCCGCCAGACGCCTGGGCCAGCACGGCCGGAGGGCAGGCGGCGAGCACGGCGGTCGCCACGATGGCCAGGGCCATGCCTGCCCGCGCTTGGAACCGCCGCGTTTTCAAGGCCGGGCCGCGGCGACGTCGTAGGCCGCCATCGCCTCGCGGTTGCGCAGGAAGAGCTTGCCGCCAGCCAGGCTCGGCCCGGTCCAGCAGCGGCCGGAGAGCGGCTGGAAGCTCCCCCGCTCGTGGTAGGCCTCCGGGGCGGCGTCGGCCAGCACCAGCTTGCCGCTCTCCGAAAGCACCAGCAGAAGGCCGTCGGCGAGGATCACCGAGCCGTGGCCGAGCCCGCGCTCCTTCCAGCGCTCCTCCCCGTTCTGCGCCTTGATGCACTTGAAGGTGCCGTTGTCGAAGCCGTAGAGATAGTCGCCGGCGAGCACCGACGAGCTGAACTGATTCTTGAGCCCGCGGCTCTTCCACAGTGGCTCGGCAGTCATCTGGCGGGCGTCGCCGCGGATCTGGAAGAGCGCCGAGCCGGTGTCGTAGCCGGATGAGACAAAGAGTTTGTCGGGGGCCACGAAGAGCGGCGTCGCCGCGTTGACGTCGTAGCTGGTCTCCCAGGGAACCCGCCAGAGCAGACGCCCGTCCGCCACCGCGAGGCCGGAGACGTACCCGCCGGTGAAGAAGATCGCCTGGCGCACCCCGGCGGCGGTGAGAGCAATAGGGGAGGCGTAGCCCGGCCGGTCGTCGAGCGCCTTCCACACCACCCGCCCGCTGTGCTTGTCGAACGCCATCGCCGCGCGGCCGCCGCTGCCGCCGGCCGCCACCAGCAGCAGGTCGCCTTCGACCAGCGGCGAGCTGGAGCTGCCCCAGGTCGGCATCTGGGCTCCGAACTCCTGCGCCAGGTCGTGGCTCCACTCGACCTTGCCGCTCGCTGCCGCCACGGCGAGCAACTTGCCCTGGGCGCTCTGGACGTAAAGATTGCCATCGTCGAAAGTGGGCGTCGAGCGCGGGCCGTTGCCCTGATCGTTCATCAGCTCCGAGTCGGTGCGCCGCACCCATAGCTGGTGCCCGTTGGCGGCGTCGTAGGCCGCCAGGTTCTCGGCGTTGTTCGCGCCATACAGCGTGAAGATGCGCCCGCCGGCGACCGTCAGATGCGAGTAGCCCTCGCCGATCGGCACCTGCCAGAGCTGCCGCGGGCCGCCGGCCGGCCAGCTGTGCAGCAGGTGCGCCTGGGGCGCGATACCGTCGCGGTGCGGGCCGCGAAACTGCGGCCATTCGCTGCCCGCGGCAGTCGCCGCAGTCGCGGCGCTCGCGCTGCTTGCGTTGTTCGCAGCAGGGGCGGCGCCGGAGGTTGCCGCGGCGGCGAGGAGCACCGCCGCCATCGCTCCGAGCAGGACCGGAGCGGGCCGCAGCTTCCGCCGGTCGGTGAGCGCAGTGAGCAGGGTACGGCGGGGAACGGCTGCACGGTGTCTGTTGATGGTCATGGTGGTCGGCCCTCCCTGGCGGTTAGGTGTAGCGCGCATTGCGGTAACGCTCGTCGTAGAGCTCGGGCAACAGCTGATCGACGCGCAGCAGCCCGGCGTGGGTGAGCTCGATGCGGTCGGCGAACGGCTGCAGCATGCCGCGCTGCCGCAGCCGCTCCCAGGCCGGCGCGAACTCGGCGCGCACGTCGACCCCGAACTTGTCCTGGAAATAGGCGCCGTCGAGCCGCCCGAGCTTGAGCTGCAACGCCGCCTCGCGGGTCAGCAGCTCGTGCGGGCTCGGCACCAGGCCACGCTCGAGCGGCAGCCGGCCGCCCTCCACCGCCCCCAGGTAGTCGCTCCAGGTGGCGGTGTTCTGGAAGTGGCAGCCGTTGACGTGCGAGAACGACGAGATGCCGGTGCCGAGCATGTCACAGCCGTGCCAGACGGCGTCGCGATAGACGAAGCGGCAGCTCTTGTCGCGGCGCACCAGGGTGTAGGCGCTCGACTGCTCGTAGCCGGCGGCGGTGAGCTGCTCGAAGGCGTATTCCTGCCAGGCGCGCCGGGTCTGCCAGCCGGCGAAGGTCATCGCCGGGGAGTCGAGCGAGCCGCCCAGCACGCTCTTCGAGAAATCCGTGTTGTAGGGCAGCTCGAGCTGATAGATGGTGACGCTGTCCGGCGCCAGGTCGAGCGTCTTCTTGACCGTCTCGCGCCACGCCGGCCACGACTCGCCGAGCATGCCGGCGATCAGGTCGATGTTGAGCTGATCGAACGCCAGCTCCTTGATCCACGGCATCACCCGGTAGATCTCCGCCGAGAGATGGGCCCGTCCGTTGGCGCTCAGGATCTCGTCGTCGAAGTTCTCGACGCCCAGCGACAGGCGGGTGACGCCGAAGGCGCGGACCGCCTCGAGCTTGGAGCGGGTCAGGGTGCCGGGCTCGCACTCGAAGGTCACTTCCTCGACGCCGTCCCACGGCATGACGCGGCGCATCCGCTCGACCAGGCCGGTCAGCTGGCGCACGCTGAGCAGCGACGGCGTGCCGCCGCCGAAATAGACGAAGCGCAGCGGGCGGCCGGCGGTCGCGGGCAGCTCGCCATAGTGCTCGATCTCCCTGCCGAGCGCCTCCAGGTAGCGGTTGATGGCTGCGCTGTCCATCTCGGTGAAGACCCGGAAATAGCAGAACTTGCAGCGCTTACGGCAGAAAGGCAGGTGCAGGTAGAGGCCGAAATCGGTGCCCGGGCGCGGCGGGGAGGCGAGCGCCGCCTCGACGCGCGGCAACTCCTCGCCGCTCCAGAACGAGAACGGCGGATAGTTGGCCACGAACAGGTTGCCCACCGGGGGCGGATCGGCCAGCAGCGAGGAGGCGAGCTCAGCGCCCTCCTGCCTCCGTGCTGGACTCGCGGGCTCGATCATGATGCGCCGTCTCCCTTTCCCGGTCTCGCCGCAAAGCAGTAGAGCGTGCCGTCGAGCGTGCCGACCACCAGCCGGCCGCCGGCGATCGCCGGCGAGGCCTCGATCGCCGCGCCGGCGGCGAACTGCCAGACCGGCTTGCCGGTGCGGTCGTCGAGGGCGAAGATGTCGCCGCTGCGCGCCGCCGCGACCGCGAGGCCACCGACCAGCACGGGCGAGGAGTCGACCGCGGCGCGGGCGGCGAAGGTCCAGAGCTCCTCGCCGGTGCGCGGCGACAGCGCGTGCACCAGCTTATCGCGGCCGCCCACCACCAGCAGGTCGTCGCGCACCGCCGCTGAGGAGTAGTACGGAAACTTGAGCCGCGAGTTCTCGTAGCGCCACGCCACCCTGCCGGAACGCAGGTCGACCGCCACCAGCTGGTTCTCGAAAGTGCCGACGAACGCCCGCCCCAGGGCGACCGCCGGGCTGGCGCCGAGATAGCCGCCGAGGGCGACCTTCCAGACCTCGGCGCCGTTGCGCGCCCGCAGCCGCCGCAGGTTGCCGTCGCAGCCGGCGATCAGCACCGCGTCGCCTGAGACCGCGGGCGTGGCATTGACGTAGCCCCCGGTCTCCCGGCTCCAGCGCCGCGCGCCGTCGGCCGCGGACAGGCAGTAGACGCTGCGGTCGTAGGAGCCGAAGAGCACGCAGCCGGCGGCAAAATTGGCCGCCGAGACGATCTCGGCGCCGGTGCGGAAGCTCCAGCGGCGCCGCCCGGTGGCGGCGTCGATGGCGTGGAAGACTCCATGCCCGTCGCCGAAGTAGACGACGCCGTCGCGCACCGCCGGCGAGGAGCGAATAGGACCCTCGGCGCGATACTTGAAACGCAGCGCGCCGCTGTCCAGGCTGAGGGCGTATAGATTGCCGTCGAGCGAACCGACGTAGGCGCTGCCGTGCCAGATCGCCGCCGTCGAGGCGATGCCGGCGCCCGCCTTGAACGTCCACACGGGGGCGAGCTCCCGGCCGAGAGCGCCAGCGGCGCGCCCGGTGAGCTCGGGATCGCCGCGGAACAGGGCCCAGGCGGCGCCGGCCGCCTCGCCCGCTGCTTTGCCTGCCGCTGTGCAAGCCGCCTTGCCTGCCGTTTTGGAAGACGCTTTGCCTCCAACACCCGCCGCGGCATCGACCCCTGTCGCCGCCAGCCGCAGGCAGGCCAGCGCGAGCAGCGCGGCGGTTGCGGGACGTGGGCGAGGTCGCATGGCGCAATGGGTCTGGCGTGCGGGTCTTGCCGTCGTCACGGGATTCAGTAGGCCTGCTGGTAGAGCCACAGCAAATCGGCTTCGCCGACCAGCCGCGGGTTGAAGCGGGCGGTCCACTGCCGCGCCGCCTCGCACGCCAGCTCCTCCAGGGCCGCCGCCTCGACGCCGACCTCGCGCAGGCGCGCCGGTAGACCGGCGGCGGCGCGCAGCGCCTCGATCCTCGCCGCCAGCTCCTCTCCCCCGGCGTATGGGCCGAGCCCGGGGTAGCCGCCGGTGTCTAGAGTCGGCGGAGTCGGCGGAGTCGGGGGAGTCGGCGGTGTCAGAGTCGTGGCCGGCGGCCGGGCGCTGTTGAAGCGCACCACGTGCGGCAGCAGCAGGGCGACCGCGGCGCCGTGCACGATGCCGTAGCGGGCGGTGAGCGGGTTGGCGCAGGCGTGCGCCGCCCCCAGCATCGAGACCTCGATTGCCGCGCCGGCGAGATGGGCGCCGAGCAGCATGGCGCCGCTGGCGCCGGCATCCTCCGGCGCCGCGAACGCGCGCTCGAGGCTCGGCTCGAGCAGCCGCCAGGCCTCGCGCGACAGCATCCGCGACACCGGGTTGGCGCGCCGGCATACCAGACTCTCGACGGCATGCGAGAGGGCGTCGAGCCCGGCTGCCGCCGCCACCCGGCGCGGTGCGCTCCCGACCAAGGCCGGATCCAGGACCACGATGCGGAAACGCGCCTTGCGGTCGCCGCAGGCCATCTTCTGGTGGCTCTCCTCCTGCGAGATCAGGGCGTAGGACTGCGCCTCGCTGCCGGTGCCGGCAGTGGTGGGAACGCCGATCGCCGGCAGCATCGGCCGCCGGGCGCGGCCAAAGCCCTGGTAGTCCTCCATGCGGCCGCCGTTGGTGAGCAGGAAGTTGATCCCCTTGGCGCAGTCCATGGCGCTGCCGCCGCCGAGGCCCACCAGCAGGTCGGCGCCCCACTCTGCTGCGGCGTCGCGGCCGGCCTCCACCTGCCGCGTCGTGGGGTTCTCGCCCACCCCGTCGAAGACCCGCGCCGCCACCTCCGCCGCGCCCAGGACGACCGCGGCGCGCTCGACGTGGCCCGCGGCGCGCACCCCGGGGTCGCTGACCAGCAGCGCACGGCGGCCGCCGAGCTCGCGCGCCAGCTCGCCCAGGGCCGCCACCGCGCCGTGGCCGAAGAGCACGTCGATGCCGCCCACCTCGGCCCGCCACTCGGCTGCCCGCCACTCCGCCGCCGCGGGCGGCGTCCGGGAGCCGGGATCGGTGCTGGGTTCGCTGGCTGCGCCGGCGTCGCTGGCGCCGCCGGCTCCACTGGCTACGCTGCCTCTGAACACCGCGCTCATCGGCCCTCGCCCTCCGGCGCCGACACGAGCGCCGGCGGCTGAGGCAGCGGCGCCGGGGGCGCCGCCAGGCCGGGGCCCAGGCCGGCCACGCGCAGCGCGCGGCGGCGGTAGAGCAGGTCGAAGAGGTTGCCTTCGTGCGGCTGGGCAAAGGAGACCTGCCAGGTCGGCACGGCGCCCAGGTGCAGGTGATCGACGTCGCGGCAGGCGAGCAGCTCGCCGCGCAGCTCCTCGTCCGCGGTCAGGACGGTCGCCACTAGCGTCGGACCGAGGCGCGCCGGCAGCTCGGCGCGCGGTACTTCGACCACCGCGCCGAACGGGAAGAGCAGCTCGGCGCGGGCCAGCGGGTGGTCGGCATCGCGCACCCAGATCAGGGTCGGCAGCAAGAAGGTGCAGCCGTCGACCTCAACCACGCGCCCGCCACTCCGATCGCCGCGCGCCGCGGCGGTCAGGTCTTCGGCCTCCCCCGGGGCCAGCCGGCGATCGATCCACTCCGAGATGCGGCGCGCCGCCGCGGGGTCGGGCCACGCCGCCAGCTCTGCGCGCGGGTCGTCGAGCGGACGCGCCTCGACCGCGGCCAGGCGCCGCGCCAGCGCCTCGGCGAATTCGCGCGCCGGCGTGGAGCGGCCACCGCGCGCCGGGCCGGCGCCGCTGGCGGCCTGGGCGCCGTCAACGGCTTCCAGCCAGACCCCCGAGGCGTTGATGCACGAGCGGCCGCCATTGGCGAGCAGCGAGCTCGCCACCAGCTCGAGGTGGGAAGGCCACTCGGCGAGCTGGTCGGCACCCATGATCACCTTGCTGAAACCCGGCCCATGGACCTCGATCCGCCGGTCGCCGCGCCACGGGCTGACCGTCGCCGCGTCGCCAAATAGCAGCGAGCGGCCGCAGCGCAGCAGGATCTCGGCGGCGCCGGCGTGGTCGGTGGGATAGAACGAGAGCGCCGCCGGCGGGCAGCCCGCCGCCGCCAGGGCGCGCAGCAGGCGCAGTGGGGTCCAGGGCTCGTCGCGCCCCGGCTTGAGCGCCAACCCGACACCCAGCGCCGGCGCGGCCAGCCACAGCCCATGCACCCCCGGCGAGTTGCTCGGCAGCACGGCGCCCAGGGTGTCGGCGAGGCGCTGGAAGTGCGCGCCGCCGGCGTCGCGCTCCGGAGCCGAGGAATCGAGGGCGGCGGCCGGCAGGCCGCGCGTCAGCCCGGCAACCACCTCTTCCATCCCGGCGAGCGTGGCGCGCAGCTTCTCGAGGTTGGCGCGCGCCAGGGTCAGCGGCAGGCCGGTGGTGGCCGAGACGTCGCGCAGGTAGTCGGCGGGCGCCTGCGTCTCGCCGTCAAAGCCGACCGCCAGCTCGCCTTCGGCGAACAGCGCCGCCGCCCGGCGGCAGATCGCCAGCCGCTCGCCGAGCGGCAGCGCACCCAGGGGCGCCGCCAGCCGGCTCTCGCGGCTCTCGGGTACGCGCGCCGCCGCGGCGGCCGGAGCAAGGCTCGCGCCCAGATCGCGGGCGATCAGGGCGGCATTGGCCTGGCTCACCTCGGCCACCAGCTCGCCGCTGCGCAGATCGCGCAGCCGCGCCACCTCGGCGCTGCGATAGGCGGCGCCGCCGCGCAGCACCGGCAGGTGCAAGGCCACCGGCCGCCGCGCCATCAGTACACCCCGACCACCACCGAGCTGGCGAGCGCCTCGAGCAGGCGCACGTTGCGCACCCCGTCCCACGGGAACCCGGCGACCGGGGCGGCGCGCTCGGCCTGGTCGCGCTCGAGGAAGCGCGGCATGAAAAACTCGCGCGTCAGGGTGGTGAGCATCACCTGTCCGGTTTCGCCGTACTCCACCCGCCGCTCGGGATCGTCGGGATCCACCAGCTCGAGCACGGCGCGCGGTTGCGGCGCGTAGTAGGTGATGGCCCAGCGCGACTCGGGCGGCTCGGGCGACTCGGAGACGCCGCCGCCGGCGCCGTCCGCCGCGCCCGCCCCCCCGGGGGCGGGACAGGCGAGCCCCATCAACGTGTTGCCGTAGACCGGGTAGAAGACGACGCCCGGGATCAGCTCCTCGCGCGCGAAGCGGTGGAACTGCGGGCTCATCTCGGTGCCGCCGCAGAAGACGCCGCGGATGCCCAGCCGCGGCAGCGCGACCCGCTCGGCAAGCGCGGCGAGCAGCTTCGGCGTGGTGAACAGGCAGCGGATGCTCTCGTGCGCCCGCAGCAGCTTGAGCCCCTGCTCGACGACGTGGCGCTTGTAGGCCTCGAGCTCCCGCGGCCGGCCGTCCCTGATCAGCTCGTTGACCCAGCGCGGATCGAGGTCGACCAGGAAGCAGATGCCGCCGCGGTGCTGGGCCAGGTGCTCGATCGCCAGGCGCAAGCGGCGCGGCCCGGTCGGCCCCAGCATCAGCCAGTCGGCGCCGCGCGGGAAGCCGTCCTCCGGGAGGCGCTCGCTCAGCTGCTCGTAGTCGATGCGGAAGTCCTCGATGTTGATGCGCGACTTCGGCAGGCCGGTCGAGCCGCCGGTCTCGAACACCGCGATCGGGCGGTCGGCCAGGGCGCGCGGCACCCAGCGCCGGATCGGACCGCCGCGCAGCCACTCGTCCTCGAAGTGGCCCAGCCGCCGCAGGTCGTCGTAGCCGCCGATCTCGCGCCGCGGATCGAAGTCGAGGCGTCGGGCGTAGTCGAGCCAGAACGGCGAGCCGGTCGCGGGGTCGAAGTGCCAGCGCACGACCTCGCGCACGTGCTCGTCGAGCCGCTCGCGGGCAGCCCTCACCGCCGCGGCCAACGAGCTCTCGAGGATGGCGGTCAAGATCTTCTCTCCGGCGTCGTAGCCCGCTCGTCCTGCCCGCTCGTCCTGCCCGGTCGTCCTGCCAAGAGCCTCCGCTACCGCGGAGGCCTGACGGGAGCGGCTGATGCCGGGTCCGCTGAGGCCGCCGCCTTGTGCTCCGGAATGCCTTCGGCGATCGCGAACAGCTTCGAGCGGGAGGTGACGTAGAGCACGCCGTCGCGCGCCACCGGGGTGCTGAACACGGCGCTCCCCAGATTGATCTTGCTCAGCACTTCGAGCTGGCGGGCCGCCCGCAGCACCGCGACGTCGCCGTCCTCGTTGCCGATATAGACCTTGCCGTCGGCGAGGAGCGGCGAGCCCCAGATCGCGCCGTAGGAGTTGTAGACCCAGTACGGCTTGCCGGTCTGGGCGTCGAGGCAGTAGACGTAGCCCGAGAAATCGGCCGTGAACAGCAGTCCGTCGCGCACCGCAACCGTCGACAGGCTGCGATGGAAGTCCTCGCCGCCGCGTTGCCAGACCACCGCCTTGCCGGTCAGGTCGCCCTCGCCGCGCGGCCGCAGCGCCCACAGGTGGCCGATGCCTTCGCCGTGTTCGGGGTCCTCGCCGACCGCGACGTAGACCATGTCGCCGGCGATCACCGGCATCGCTAGGATGCCGTTGCGCGTCGAGCCGGGACCGATGGTGTAGACCGAGTCCTTGGGGTTGCAGTCGAAGCGCCAGATGACCTTGCCGGTCTTCGGCTCGAGGGCGTAGAGCCAGCCGTCGCCGCCGGCGAAGAGCACCTGCGGCTTGCCGTCGAGGACGCCATAGGAGGGGCTCGACCACTGCCCGTGCAGGATCTTCTCGCCCGGCAGCGAGCTCTGCCAGACGACCTTGCCGGTGTGCTTGTCGACGGCGAGGAAGCTGGGCGCCCGCGGCGCCGGGATGTTGATATGCCCTTCGTCGACGCCGTTGCCGGTGACCACGTAGACCAGGTCGTCGATGACCAGCGGGCTGCTCGCCGCTTGGTTGTGCGGGTAGACGCCGAGCTCGCCGATCATGTCGAGCTTCCAGACGAAATCGGCGTCGATCTCGCTGGTCTCGGTCTCGGCGGTGAAGGGGCCGTCGTTCTTGCCGTCGCGGAACCCCTCGGTGTCGGCGCACACCAGCTCGGCGCGGTTCGAGACGTAATAGAGCCGGTTGCCCTCGACCGCCGGCGTCGAGCAGATGCCTTGCAGCGGCCAGTCGTTGACCTTGCCCTGGCTCAGCTTGTCGTGTGCGGCCTGCCAGAGGAACTGGCCGTCGGCGGCGCGGAAAGCCATGATCACACCGCGGTCGCCGGTGATCTTCGGATTGCGCTTGCCCTGGTTGTTGGTGCCGACGAAGACCTTGCCGCCGGCCACCAGCGGCCCGCCATAGCTCTGCGACCCCAGGTCGGCGGCCCACTTGACATTGAGGCCGGTCGCGGGGTCCCAGCGGCTGGGCAGGTGGGTCGCGTCCGAGACCATGTTGCGCGCCGGAGTGCCGCCGTACATCGCCCGGTCGGCCGCGCCGCCCGGCGCCGATGCCGCCGGCAGTGCCTGCGCCGCCGCGGTTGCCGGCGCCGGCCGGGCCGCCGATCCGCCAGGCGGTGCCGGAGAAGCTGGCGCCGCTGCCGGCGCGGACGGCGCGGTCGGCGCTGTCGGAGACATGGGCGCCGGCTCGAGGCGGCCGGCGGCGAACAGCGCCGCGAGCGCCAGCAGCTGACCTTTACCGATCATCCTTGCCATCACCGCGTCACCGGTTCCTTGTCACGCTCAGGTTGGTGAACAGGATCTCCGCCGGCGAGTAGCCGTAGAGTCCCGGGCTGCCGTTGCGCACCGGGCGCGGGTCGCGCGCGGTGACCGTCCAGCCGGCGGGCTCCGGCTCGCCGCGCGGCCACACCTTGCCGCGGATCAGCCCCTGGTCGCCTTGCACTTCGGCCCGCAGCTTCATCGTGTACCAGACGTCCGGCGTCCACTTGAAATCGACCTGCTCCATCAGCCGCAGCTCGGTGTCCCAGGCGCGCAGCTGCAGGCGCTGGCTCGCCCCCATCAGGTCGAGGACGTAGCCGCTGGCGATCAGCCCCATGTCCGGCAGCACCTGGCCGGCCTGGGTGCCGAGCAGGTCGGCCTGCACCGTGTAGTCGCGCAGCGTCGGCGGGCCGATATAGGTGTTCGCGCGGTGGAGGCCGCGCGGCGCCGGGGGCTTGGCCAGGACCCTGCCGTAACGGGTCTCCTTGACCACGAACTTGCCGGGAGCGCCCACCCAGCCGGGCGGCGAGCTGGGCGCCAGCGCCGCGAAGTCCTCTTTCCAGGGGAGATCGGGCACCACGCGCACCCGCGCCTTGGCGGCGAGCTCGCCCCAGCGTGCGTTGATCTCTCCGGTCTGGAATCCGCGGCCGGGGTCGGCGACAAACGTGCCGTCCGCGTCGAGGCGGCCGGCCAGCCCCGCCAGCGACCAGCTCACTGCTGAGGACGCTCCGGGCGGCGGCGCCACCGCCAGGCCCTGCTCGTCGAAGGCCACGCCGCGGAAGCGCGCCGGCTCGCCCGGCCGGATCAGCACCTCGGCAGGCACCACCTGCAGCAGGCGCGCGCCCCCGGCGGCCGGCGTGCCCGCCCCGGCCGCCCTGCCTGCCGGCTCGGCCGCGCTCTCGGCCCGCAGCGGCTGCGACTTTTCGCCCAGGCAGTAGAGCCCGCTCTCGGCGGCGAAGTAGATCCGCCCGTAGGCCACCGCCGGCGAGCCGTAGATCTCGGCGAAGCGGCTGCCGTCGGCGGTGCGCAGGCGCTGCTCGTCGAGCACCTCCACGCTGCCGCGGCTGGGCTTCAGGATGTCGAACCGGCCGTTGACCTCGGCGACGTAGAGCTTGCCGTCGGCCCACACCGGCGACGCCTTGCCGATGGTGCCGAGCTTGTGCCTCCAGAGGATCTTGCCGGTCGTTGCGTCGAGGGCGGCGAGGGCGGCCGCGTTGTCCACGACGTAGAGCAGCCCGTCGTGGTAGAGCGGCGACGGGAAGCCCGACACCACCTCGTCATTGCGCCAGAGCTCGTGCGTGCGCGTCACGTCGCCGGTGCCGGTGGCGTCGATCGCTACCACCCTGCCCTGCAGCCCGGTGTCGAGGTTCTCCTCGCCGTGGGCGGCGAAGACCACCTTGTCGTGCACGACCACCGTGTTGTTGAACGCGCCCTTGCTCAGGTGAAAGCTCCAGACCTTCTCGCCGGTGCGCGCCTTGAGCGCGTAGATCCAGCCGTCGCCCTGACCTTCGATGAGCAGCCGCTGGCCGCCGATCTCGGCCACCACCGGCGTCGTCTGGATGTTGAAATCCTGCGGCAGCTCGCCGGGGGTCGACACCCAGCGCAGCTCGCCGGTGCGCTTGTCAAAGGCGAAGACGCGGTGGCGGGGGGGACCCTGGTCGCCCCAGCCGGCGTTGACGAAGCTGACGATCAGCCGGTCCTCGTCCACCAGCGGCGAGTGCGTGCGGCCGCCGACCCCGGAGATGAGTCCGAACTCCTCGGTCAGCGACCGCCACCACGCGATCTTGCCGTCGCGGTCGAAGCAATACAGCAGCCCGCCGACGCCGAGCGCGTAGACGTTGCCGGTCTCGCGGTCGGCAGCCAGGCTGCCCCAGCCGACGCGGCTGAACGGCACCGCCGTGAGATAAACGTCGAGAAAACGCTCCCAGAGCTTGCGGCCGCTGGCCGCGTCGAAGCAGGCCACGCTCTCCTGGCGAGTTGGACCGTTGCCGACGCGGCCGTTGGCACAGACCCGGCCGCCGACCACCACCGGCGTCGAGCGGCCGCTCAGATCGGCCCGCCAGACCAGGTTCTCGCCCGCGGGGCTCCACTTCGAGATCAGCTGGACGTCGCTCGCGACGCCGTTCTGCTGCGGCCCGCGCCAGGAAGGCCAGTCAGCCCGGACGCGCCGTGCCCCGAGCCCGCCCGCCAGCAGGATGCATCCCAACCCGATCAGCAAGCGCCGCCACGGCATCGCTCTCGCTCCATTCATCGTTCGAGTCCTCACCGCCAGTGCTGATCCCGAGGGATGAACGGCACTGCGATGCGGCAGTGGAGGCCTACTCGAAGCATCCATCGGATCGCCACCCGCATCCCCCGCGAGTCCCCTTCCCGGTTGTCGGAAGCCGCCGGGTCCCGACCTCCGGGAAGTGCCGCACGTCCATCACCGGACGTGCGGCCGACTTCCGAGGAGTGCCGCCCGGCCATAGCCGGACGGGCGGCCTGCCCGGGGGCGCCGGGGGGGAAGGGGACGCCCCCTCCCCCTCACAGCGGGGAGTTTCGTCTTACCGCACGCCGCGCCATCCTGCCTCCCCCGGCGCACGCCAGCCTGCGGCTGAGCATACATCGACCTGCCGGAATCGGCTATCACCCTCCCCCTTCAGCAATGGTGTTGAAGGAAGCGCTGCCAAGAATGTCCTCCCCTGGCACTGGGTCATTCTAAAGTGACCCCGTACCCCTCCCCCTGCAGCGCGACCACGAGCGCGTAGACTGCTGGTTTCGGACTCACCGGCGATTCAGCCGGCCGGAAGCTGGGTGAGGAGGATTCCCGATGCGCATGCGTCTCGGAAGCTGGCTCATGATCGCGGCGGTGGCGGCCGGCGGGGTGGTGATCGGTCGGGTGTCCAGAGGCGCCCAACCGGGCGCCGGCGAGATGGCCGTCCGTTTGGCGCAAGAGATGGCTGTCTCGGCCTCGCGCCGGGACGCCGCCAGCAACGGCAAGCTCATCCCGCAAACCGATCGGGTGGTCTATGTGAGCAACGGCAATCCAGTCACCGGACGGCAGTATGTCGAGACCCTGGGCAAGTACTACGCGTCGCTCAAGACGCTCGACTTCCGCTGGGACCGATGGGAGGCTTCGCCGCTGGGCGACAGCGCGGCGGTCTTCACCGGCTGGGCCACCGCCAAGACCGTGGACCAGATGGGTAAGACCGAAGCGGGCCGAGCGCTCTTCACCATGGTCTTCGCGCGCGACGCCACCGGTTGGAAGCGGGTGATCGCTCAGAAGTGGCAGGCCCAGGTGCCGAAGGTGAGCGCTGCCTGGGCCGTCGCGCCGTCGCGCAGCGTGCCGCCTGACAGCCCGATCGCGGTCCACTTCAGCCCGGCGGTGAATGCTTCCGGCTCAGCCTTCAAGCTGGAGTGTCCGGCTGGCTCTCCGATCCCCGCGACCGCGACGCCCGAGACGCCAGGCGATGGCACGTCATTCTTGGTACGCGCGGACCACGGCCTTCCGGCGGGCGCCAATTGCCTGCTCACGGTGGCGGCGCCGCAGATCTCCGACGACCACTTCGGCCAGCCGATGGCCGAGGACTATCGGTTCACCTTCACCGTAGCGGCCGCATCGTGAAGCTCGCCCTTTTCGTCTATGCTGCTGCAATAGCTCCGGCACCTTGCCCCGATCACGCATCGTTGCCAGCCCAGCGGAGGGAGCCGACCATGAGAAAAGAAATCGGAATCGGAACCATTGCGCTTCTGGTCGCCACGGCGGCCGCCACCCTGGCCGCCGGCAACGTCAAGACCGCGGACGAGGCACCCAGGGTGCGGGTGTTCGAGCTGTCTTACAAGGCGGTCGTGCGAGAGCTTCCGGCAGAGGCCGGCAAGATCGACATCTGGCTGCCGTATCCGCAGAGCGACGACACGCAGCAGGTGGAGGTGACGGCAGTCTCCTCGCCCTACCCCAAGGAGATCCGCAAGGAGTCGAAGCTCGGCAACGGGGTCCTGCACATTGCAGCCGAACACCCAGGGCGGACCGAGATCGAGATCAGCATGATCGCGCGGGTCACGAGGAGCGAGCGTATCCGCCGGGCCTTCGGCACGGCGCGGGATCACTGGCAGGGACACCTCGACCCGGCGGTGGCGCCCTGGCTCGAGCCCGACCGGCTGGTGCCGCTCGACGAGCGTATCCGCGGCCTCGCCCGCGAGGTGACCGCGGGCAAGAAGACCGACCTCGAGAAGGCGCGAGCGATCTACGACTACGTCGTCGCGACGATGAGCTATGACAAGTCAGGCACCGGCTGGGGCAAGGGCGACATCTACTGGGCGTGCGACGCCAAGCGGGGCAACTGCACCGATTTTCACGCCCTATTCACCGGGCTAGCCCGGGCGTCGGGGATCCCGGCCAAGTTCGAGATCGGCTTTCCGATTCCGCCCGAGCGCGGAGAAGGCAAGATCGGCGGCTATCACTGCTGGTCGCAGTTCTATCTCGACGGCTACGGCTGGGTGCCGGTCGACGCTTCCGAAGCCTGGAAGCACAAGGAGAAGAAGGAGTACTTCTTCGGCGCCCTCGACGAGGACCGCGTCAAGTTCTCCGAGGGCAGGGACCTGGTCCTCGAGCCGCCGCAGAAAGGCCAGCCGCTGAACTACTTCGTCTATCCCTATGTCGAAGTGGACGGCAAGCCCCACACGCCGGTGGAGCTGACATTCACCTATCGCGACCGTCCACCCCAGCCAGCGGTCAGTGCGCCCGCGGCGAGCTCCGGCAGGCGGTAAGTAGCGTCTAAGACTGAGTTGGTGGTGCGGGGGAAGAGAGCCAGTCTCCAATCTCAAACTCTTCCTCGAGCAGAGTGACATTCGTACCCTGCTTGTAGCTCTGGTAGTACTTTCCTCGAACCGCATTCGAAAAGTCATACTCAGGCTGCAGATCGTCGTCGTCTTCAGGTTCCTGACTCATAGCGCTTTCTCTCGTGTGCGGTGGCCACTCTGGCACTGATGATCCTACTGCTCTTCCCTGCTTCGGAATGCGCAACCACTAACAGTCGGCTCCGCGCCGACCCATCGTGACATAGCGTGGCTCAAGTTCGGAATGCTTTAGATCACGTATCGTCGCCGCAAGCGCATCGCCGAAGACGGTGCTCGCCTCCTCGAACGAGAGCCCATGCTTTGCTATGTTCCGAAACGCTTTTGCCGGGTCCCATTCGAACCTCACAGCCGAAGTATACGGCCAAACGAAGCCTCGCCGTGCCTGGAGAGGTCAGCCAGCCACGCGCCCGAGCTCGAGCAGCACGGCACCGGTGACATCTTCGGTGCGAGCGCTGCCGCCCAGATCGGGGGTGCGATGGTTGGCGAGGGCGGCGGTCACCGCGCGCTCGACCCGCTCGCCGAGGTCGGCCCTGCCCAGAGCGTGGGTCAGGAGGAGGGCGGCGGTCAGGATGGCCCCGGTGGGATTGGCGGTGCCGCGGCCGGCGAGGTCGGGCGCGGAGCCGTGCACCGGCTCGAAAAGGCCGGGCCCCGGCCCCAGCGAGGCGGAAGGGAGGACGCCGATCGAGCCCGCGAGAGCGGCGGCTTCGTCGCTCAGGATGTCGCCGAACAGGTTCTCGGTCAGCAGCACGTCGAAGCGCCGCGGGTTGCGCAACAGCTCGAAGCTCGCGGCGTCGACGTACAGGTGCTCCAAGGTCACCTCGGGGAAGTCGCGGCCGACCTCGGTCACCACCCGCCGCCAGAGCCGCGACGCCTCGAGCACGTTGGCCTTGTCGACCGAGGCGACGCGGCGCCGCCGGCCGCGGGCGAGGCTGAACGCCACCTTCGCCACTGCCCGCACCTCGGCCGCCGTCTGCCGCCAGCTGTTCCATGCCTCCTCGGCGTTGGCGCCGCGCGGCTCGCCGAAGTAGACGCCGCCCTGGAGCTCGCGCACCACCAGCAGGTCGGCGCCGCGCGCCAGCTCGGGGCGCAGCGGCGTCGGCAGCCCCAGATCGCGCGCCGGCCGCAGGTTGGCGTAGACCCCGAGCGCGCGGCGCAGGCCGAGCAGCCCCTCCTCCGGCCGCCGCGGCGCCCCGTCCCAGCGCGGCCCGCCCACCGCCCCCAGGAAGACGGCGTCGCAGCCGGCGCACAGCTCGAGCGTCGCCCGCGGCAGGGGCTCGCCGGCCGCGTCGATCGCCGCGCCGCCGATCAGGCCGCGCCGCAGCCGCCGCACCGCCGACGGCATCACGGCGCCCAGCACCGACAGCGCCGCTTCCGTCACCTCCGGTCCGATGCCGTCGCCCGGCAGGATCGCCAGGATCGGCCCGCCGCTCACCGCTCCGCCGCCGGCCCCGCGGCCGGATCTCCGGCCCCCCTTCGCTCCGCCTCGAAGGCAGCGATCGCCGCCTCTTGGCCGAGCAGGAACTCGAGCTCGTCGAGCCCCGACAGCAGGCAGTGGCGGGCGAAGCTATCGATCGCGAAGGCGGCCGGCGCGCCGCCGCCGAGGGTGAGGGTCTGCGCCGCCAGATCGAGCGTCACCTCGCCGCCGGGCTCGGCGAGCAGGCGGGCATGGGCCGCGGCATCCACCTCGACCGCCAGCAGACCGTTCTGGAGGGCGTTGCGGCGGAAGATGTCGGCCAGCGATCGGGCGAGCACCGCGGCGAAGCCGAAGTCCTGCAGCGCCCAGACCGCGTGCTCCCGCGACGAGCCGCAGCCGAAGTTGCGCCCGGCGATCAGGATGCGCGCCCCGGCCGCCCCCGGCTGGTCGAGCGGCGAGTCGGGGCGCGGCCCGCCCTGGGCGTCGTAGCGCCAGTCGGCAAAGAGCTTCGTCCCCAGCCCGTCGCGGGTGGTGACCGTCAGGAAGCGGGCCGGGATGATCTGATCGGTATCCACGTTGTCGGCCGCCAGCACCAGGGTGCGCGAGCGCAGGGTGTGGAGCGGCTCGCGCCGCACGATTGATTGCATGCCGCGGGTCCCAACCCGCGGCGAGGGTTGGATGCCGCGGGTCCCATCCCGCGGCGAGGGTTGGATGCGGTCCGCGCTCACCGCAGCACCTGCCGCGGGTCGGCGATCTTGCCCGCCACCGCCGCCGCCGCCGCGGTCAGCGGGCTGGCCAGGAAGGTGCGGCCGCCCGACCCCTGCCGCCCCTCGAAGTTGCGGTTGCTGGTCGACACCGCATACTCGCCCGCCGCCAGCCGGTCGTCGTTCATCGCCAGACACATCGAGCAGCCCGCCTCCCGCCACTCGGCGCCCGCCTCGCGAAAGATCCGGTCGAGCCCCTCGGCCTCCGCCTGGCGCTTGATCTGCTGCGAGCCGGGGACGACCAGCGCCCGCACGCCGGCTGCGACGCGGCGGCCGGCGAAGATGCTTGCGGCCAGGCGCAGGTCCGACAGCCGCGAGTTGGTGCAGCTGCCGATAAACACGACGTCGATCGGCCACCCCAGCAGCGGCTGACCGGGCGCCAGCCCCATGTAGCGCAGCGCCTTCTCCTGCCCGGCGTCGCCGGCCGGGTCGGGGATGACCCCGCCGATCGGGATCCCCATGCCGGGGTTGGTGCCATAGGTGATCATCGGCTCGAGCGCCGCGGCGTCGATCCGCACCGTGCGGTCGAAGCGCGCACCCTCGTCGGAGGGGAGCGCCCGCCAGCGGCCGAGCGCTGCCTCCCACTCCCGCCCCTGCGGCGCGCCCGGGCGGCCGCTCAGGTACTGATAGGTATGGTCGTCGGGAGCGATCATGCCGGCCCGCGCCCCGGCCTCGATCGACATGTTGCACACCGTCATCCGCTCCTCCATCGACAGGGCGCCGGCGCACTCGCCGCGGTACTCGACAGCGAGGCCGGTGGCGCCGCCGACGCCGATCTGGGCGATCACCCCCAGGATCAGGTCCTTGGCGGTCACTCCCGGCTGCAGGCGGCCGTCGATCTCGACCGCCATGGTGCGCGGACGGCCGAGCAGCAGGCATTGCGTGGCCAGCACCTGGGCGACTTCGCTGGTGCCGATGCCGAAGGCCAGCGCGCCGAAAGCGCCATGAGTGCTGGTGTGGCTGTCGCCGCAGACGATGGTCATTCCCGGCTGGGTGAGCCCGAGCTCGGGGCCGATGACGTGCACGATCCCCTGCCTCCCGCTCTCCACGCCATACAGGCGGATCCCGAGCTCGGCGCAGTTGCTCTCCAGCGCCGCCACCTGCGCCGCCGCCTGCGGGTCGTGCACCACCAGCCGGCCGCCGGCCGGGCGCGGCGTGGTGGGGATCGCATGGTCGACTGTCGCCACGGTGCGCTCCGGCCGGCGCACCGGCAGGCCGCGCTCGCGCAGCTGGGCAAAGGCCTGCGGCGAGGTCACCTCGTGCACCAGGTGGAGATCGACGTAGACCACCGCCGGCGTCTCGGCAGAGGCCGCGCGGACCAGGTGAGCGTCCCAGATCTTGGCAAACAGCGTGCGCGGCGCTCCGCTGCCGTCCATCATTCCACCGCCTTCCGCCCGGCTCTGTCCGCCCGTCACGCCGCGGCCTCCCGCCCCGCACGGGCACGCCGCGCCGAGGAGACCGCCGACAGGTAAGCCTTGAGGGTGGCCTCGAGCGTGTCGGTCGACGCCGCCTGGCCGGTGCTCTCGCAGCCGTCGTGGCGCACCCGCACCACCACCTCCGCCATCGCGTCCTTGCCGCTGGCCAGCGCCCGGGTGTGCAGCTCGAGCAGCTCGACTTCGAGCCCGAGAGCGGTATCGGCGGCCTCGAGCGCCGCGTCGAGCGGACCGTTGCCGACCGCCGAGGCCGAGCGCACCTCGCCGTCGATCTCGATCTCCAGGCTGGCGGTGGGCAGCACGTGGCGGCCGGAGATCGACTGATAGCGCACCAGGCGCGTCGACAGCTCGGGCGCCCGCGCCGCCAGGGCCAGGAGGTCTTCGTCGTAGACGAACTTCTTGCGGTCGGCGAGCTCCTTGACCCCCGCCGTGATCTCCTCGACCTCCGGCGCCGCCAGCTCGAGGCCGAGCCCGCGCAGTCGCGCCGCCACCGCGTGGTGGCCCGAATGCTTGCCGAGCACCAGCTGGGAATCGCGCAGGCCGACGCTGGCCGGCGTCATGATCTCGTAGGTGAGCGGGTTGTTGAGCATTCCGTGTTGGTGGATGCCGGCCTCATGCGCGAAGGCGTTGCGTCCGACCACCGCCTTGTTGGGCTGCGGCCAGACGCCGGTGATCGACGACAGCAGCTGGCTGGTGGCGGCGATTTGCGCCGTCTCGATGCCGCACTCGAGGCCGAGCCGCTCGCGCCGCACGTAAAGCGCCATCGCCAGCTCTTCGATCGCCGCGTTGCCGGCGCGCTCGCCGATGCCGTTGATCGTCGCCTCGACCTGCGCGGCGCCGGCGGCGAGCGCCGCGAGCGAGTTTGCCACTGCGAATCCGAGGTCGTCGTGGCAGTGCGCCGACAGCACCGCCGCCGGAATGTCGCCGCGCAGGCGGGCAAAGAGAGCGCCGTACTCCTCGGGCAGAGCATAGCCGACGGTGTCGGGCACGTTGAGCACTGACGCCCCCGCCTCGTGCGCGGCCTGCAGGATCTCGCGCAGGAAACCGTAGTCGGAGCGCGAGGCGTCCTCGGCCGAGAACTCGACCTCGGCGCCGAAGCTGCGGGCGTGCTCGACCGCCTCGACCGCCTGGCGCAGCGCGGCGGCCGCCGAGATCTTCAGCTTGTGCTCGAGATGGATCGCCGAGGTGGCGATGAACAGGTGGAGGCGCGGGCGGGCCGCCGGGCGCAGCGCGCGCGCCGCGCACTCGACGTCGGCGTCGCGGGTGCGGCAGAGGGCGGCGACCGTGACGCCGCGGACCTCCGTGGCGATGGCCGCCACGGCATCGGCCTCGCCGGGCGAGGCGACCGGAAATCCCGCTTCGATGACGTCGACCCCCAGCCGCTCCAGCTGGTGGGCGAGGCGCAGCTTCTCGGCGCGGTGCATGCTGCAGCCGGGCGACTGCTCGCCGTCGCGCAGCGTGGTATCGAAGAAGGCAATGCGCCGCGGTCGTTCTGGTCCGTCGTCAGCGGTTTCGACGTTCATCGGATCCTCCTCGCAAGCTGTCCATAAAAGCGAAAACCCCCGATCGGTCTCGGGGGTTCTCGGCGGAGCGGCTTGAGCGTCGTTGCTTAGCGGGCCGCCGGCCCCCCCGAGATGGAGAGGGTAAGAGCCAGCAGCGCCAGCGACTGGGCAGAGAGGCCCAGCGGCGCCGGCGTCGCGGCGGCGAATCCCGAGCTGCGGAAGCTTGGCCGGCTAGTGCTCATTGGCAGCGCACCCTAAGGCATGCTCCGACACCCTGTCAAGTGTCAGGGGTCGCTTGGTCGCTTGCGCCAGGGGCGCGCTGAGGCCGAGCCGCGAGCGTCAAGGCGCGCAAGGTGTGTTATGATTGTTATGGAGATGTTCTATGCATAGAGAAGCTTGGATTCGCGCGGCGCGCCTGGCCCTCCGCCGACTGGCGCTTGCCGCATTCGCCTTCCTCCTGGCGGTGCTCGCAGAGCTCCCGCTGGCGGCGGGGGATGGTGTCTGGACACCGGTCGGTCCCACCGGCGGTTCGGTGACCGCCCTGGCGATGTCGCCGTCCACGGGGACGATCTACGCGGCGACCGCCAATGGCGGCGTCTTCAAACGAGCAACCAGCCGCGGCGGCCCCTGGGTCCCGGCGCGCGCCGGGCTGCCCACGAATTTCTACAACGCGGTGCTTGCCCTGGCCCTGGCGCCGGTCACTCCCGACGTGCTCTATGCGAGCACCGCGACCGCGCTCTCGCGCTCCGCCGACGGCGGCGCCAGCTGGTCGCGCATTCTCGGCGGAGAGTTCTTCCCCGTGGCGGTCGCCCCACGAGACCCGGCGACGGTTTACGTAATTGCCGAAAGCGTCGGCATCGGAAAGAGTACCGACGGCGGAGCCAGCTGGCAGTTCTCGACCCAGGGCCTGACGTTCCCGTACTTGTTCAATGCGATCGCGGTCGATCCACGCAGCGCGGACACGGCCTACGTGGCCGGCTTCGGCATCGTCTTCAAGACCACGGACGGCGGCGGACACTGGACTCCAGCCGGTCCCATGCCGAGATCGCTCGACGTGGCGAGCTTGACGATCGATGCCGCGGACCCCGACACGGTGTACGTGGCGGGCCGGCAGCAGATCCTGAGGAGCGCCGATGGCGGCGCGAGCTGGACCGACATCACCCCCGACCCGAATTTCGGCTACGGACCGCTCGCCCTCGCACACTCCCCGGCGGCACCCTCTTCACCTGGGGCGATCCTCTACGCGGCGGCGGGCCGGTTCCTCTTCGGCAGCCTGAACGGAGGAACCACCTGGACCCGGCAGCACCTGCCCGCGATGATCCTGTCCGTCGCGGCCGATCCCGCCGACCCCGGCCACGTCGAGATTGGGCTCGACGGCCTGGGCGTCTGGCGAAGCCTGGATGGCGGACACAGCTGGCGGCCCGCCAACCGCGGGCTGCGGGCCACGACGGTCACCCTGGTGGCGGCAGACCCGCATGTCTCGGGAAGCCTCTACGTCGCCGACGAGAGCGGCCAGAACCACGAGAGCCTGGGCGTGCGGACGAGCCGCGATGGCGGGGTGAGCTGGAGCGCCGCAAGCGGCGGGCCCGCCCTCGCCGGCGGTGACCCTCTGCAAGTCAGCCGGATCGTCGTCGATCCCCGCCGGGCCGGCGCTCTCTATGCGCTCACCATCTCCGGGCTGTTCGCGAGCGGCGACGGCGGCGCGAGCTGGCAGCGTCGAGCGGAGAGCCTCGCCGGTCACCTCGACTGGATGCTCGACATGGCTTTCGATCCGCGCAACCCGAACTGGATCTACCTGGTCCGGCCTCACTTTCTACTGTCCATCCACCGAGCCAGATATCTGCCTTCATCATACGATCACGGTCTACCACGCGGCGCGCAGCCGCGACGGCGGCGCCCACTGGACCATCGTCTCAGGCGGTCCCTTCGGGCCGCCCGGCGTCGGCGCCGGCAACGGCGCCACCTGGACCTCCATCGCCGTCACCCCGGAAGGCTTCGTCTATGTCGCCGGCTCACAGCTCGTGTCGAGCCTCGACGGCGGCATCACCTGGCAGCCCATCCACCCGCCGCCGGCAACGACGAGCGCGACGCCCATCGCACGCCTCTTCCTCGCGCCCCCGCCGCCCGCGGCGAGCAAGACGGCAGGGCTCGGAACCGCGGATGAAGCGGCTCCCTCCGCCGCCGCCGGCGCCAGAACGGCGGCGCGCGAGCTCTACGCTGTGGTCCCAACCGCGCCGGGCTTTGGCCAGTTCGAGGCGCTCTTCGGCAGCCGCGACGGCGGCCGCAGCTGGAGCGCTGCAGGAGCGGGCCTGCCCGTGCCCATCCACATCGGAGACCTGGTCACCGCGCCTCCTGCCGCCGCCACGGGCACTCAAGCCCGTCCCTCGTTGGCGCTCTATCTGTCCACCGATCAGGGCGTCTTCACCGCCGAGCCCGGCCAGAGCTGGCAGCCGCTCGCCGAGGGGCTCGAGGATCTGACCGTCCACTCCCTGGCCGTCGATCCGGCGACCGGCACCCTCTATGCGGGCACCGAGCGCGCGGGCGGCCTCTTCTCCTTCACGCCGCCGCCGCCGTAGCCGGCGCCTCCACTCCACTTGACAGCCGCCCGGGAGCTTCGGGTAGAGTGTCGTTCTTCTGCAGCTGAGCGCAGAAACCGACTTCAATGCACGGCCGCCGATTTACCTACGCCACCTACATCTGGCGCTTCTCCTTTGCGGGAGGAGCGGTAGGAGCGGGACCGTGCGCGGGCCCTGGCTCTGCTGGCCCTGAAGGGTGAGAGTGATCCAAGACCAGACAAGCTAAACCGGCGCAGCAGATTGCAACCCGAACCAGCCGCGACTCCCGCAAGGGATCGCGGCTGGTTTTTTTTCCTCCGGCCGGCTACCAGGAAAGAGGAAAAGATGCGAACTGAGACCCGCCCCGACCCGCCGCCCGCCTGCCTGCCGGCGCCCGCCTGCCTGCTCTCCAGCCGGCAAGCCAGGCAGCAACCGACCGTGGTGCGGATGCGAGGAGTCGCGATCGGCGGCGGCGCCGTCGCGGTGATCGCCGGTCCGTGCTCCGTCGAGTCGCGCCCCCAGCTCCTGGCCACGGCGCGCGCGGTACGCGCCGCCGGCGCCTCGATGCTGCGCGGCGGCGCCTACAAGCCCCGCACCTCGCCCTATGACTTCCAGGGGCTGGGGCTCGAGGCGCTGGGGCTGCTGCGCGAAGCGAGCGCCGAGACCGGGCTCCCCGTGGTCACCGAGGTGATGGGCACCGAGGACGTCGACATCGTGGCGGATCATGCCGACATGCTGCAGGTCGGTGCCCGCAACATGCAGAACTTCCCTCTGCTGCGCTGCCTGGCGCGCATCGACCGCCCCGTCCTGCTCAAGCGCGCTCCCTCGGCCACCATCAAGGAGTGGCTGCTCGCCGCCGAGTACCTCCTGGCCGGCGGCAACTCCCAGGTGGTGCTCTGCGAGCGCGGCATCCGCTCCTTCGACACCGAGATGCGCAACACCTTGGACATCGCCGCCGTGGCCCGGGTGCGTGAGCTCTCCCACCTGCCGGTCATCGTCGACCCCTCGCATGCCACCGGCCGCCGATCGCTGGTCCCCGCCGCCGCCCGCGCCGCCCTGGCCGTCGGCGCCGACGGCCTGATGATCGAAGTCCATCCCGATCCCGACCGCGCCCTCTCCGACGGTGCCCAGTCGCTCCCCCTGGACGCCTTCGCCCGCCTCATGGAGAGCCTCGCCGCTCCGGCAGCGATCTTTCATCCCTCGGGATCGGCACCGCCGGTGGGACCTAAGATCAGAAAGAAGGTGTTGAACTGATATTACTAGCGGAATGTGAAAGAGGCAGGTTATCCGTCTGGAGCCGGCATCGCGGTGAAGAGGTTTGCGTTACAGCTGCGCGATCGCGGCTGAAGACACGGCGGACATCACCTTGCGAATTGGGACGGCGGCACGCGGCTACGGCGATCAGCGGACCACGCGCCGCTCAGCGACCTGGGCCCTCGAGCGCTCGCCGACGGCGCGGCAAGGCCAGAGGGAGGCTCTCTTCAAGCTTTGCGCGCGCGCTTGGTGGCTGTCTTCTGCTCTTTCTTGCCGCGCTTGTTCCACTCTTCCACCGCTTCGTCGAGACTGTTCCGGTCGCTCGACCGGCCCAGGCAGGATGCGCACTGGATCCAGAACCAGCGCCCCCTAATGTATGAAACACTCTTCGCTTCGGCTTTGCCCCCGCATTCACATGGTGCAAGCTGCTGTCTCATCAGATCCTCCCTCGTCGTTAGCGCGTAGGATAGCACTTCTCCGCGATCTTTGATCATAACGCGGCGATTTTCGTACCGCAGCCAGCCAGTGTTTGCGCATAGCACGCGGCAGTGTTTGCGCACATCCCAGCATGATCGGCGGGCGGTCAAGACGATTGAAGATCGTGATGCGGGAAATCTTCAGTCAACTCGTTGCGGCTCGAGCCCGGTTGCCGCCCGTATACTGCTGCCGAGCGTGAAGCCTTTCTCTGAACGCGCGGGCCTTGCGCGGCCTTGCCCGCGCCTCATTCGAGCGGAGGTCGGCAAACCTTGCCGAGAGACAGTCCCGCCACCGGCCGGCCGCTGCGCGAGCTGGCGTGGCTCTATCTGAAGCTGGGCACCATCGCCTTTGGCGGCCCGGCGGCGCACATCGCCATGATGGAGGACGAGGTGGTCCGCCGCCGCGGCTGGCTCAACCGCGAGCGCTTCGCCGGCGGCGCGCGGCGCGCTCTACGGGATCAAGCCGGTGGTCATCGCGATCGTGTTGCAGGCCCTCTGGCGGCTGGGCACGAAGGCGGTCAAGGGCCGGCTCCTTGCCGGCATCGGCATCGCCGCCCTGGTTGCCGCGGCGCTCGGCGCCAACCTGGTGATCGTGCTCCTCCTCGCGGCGCTCTGCGCCGCGGGCGGCGCTGATCGACCTCCCCGCGCTCCTGATCGCCGCCGCCGCCGCGGCGCTCCTGCTCTGGCGCAACGTCAACTCCGCCTGGCTGGTGCTGGCCGGCGCCCTAGCCGGCATGGCCCTCGCCCGCTGATCGGCGGCGAGCCCGCCTACCAACCGGTTTGAGAAAGCCTCTCTTTCGAGGCTCGGCGAAATCCCTACGCAAAGCGGTTGAAGAAGCGGATCACGATCTGGCTGGAGGTCGGACCCTTGACTACTTCGGGGCACTCTCCGATGAGCCAACTAAACTCATCGCACTTCTCGAGCAATGCACGTCATGGTCGTGCTTCGGCATGAATGCCCAAGTCGGCTAGGCCGCATGCCCGCGCAGACAATCGATGCTGCCGGGCAGATCCCGAATGAGTCGAAGCAGCATGTCCATTGCGGCAGCTTGCACGTTCCGCCCCGCTTCCCAGCGAGACACCGTGTTCGCTCCGAGCCGCAGCAAGCGCGCGAGGACGGGCGCTCAACTTTTCCCGCTCTCCTCCGTACCTAGCAGCTGGAAGTCCCGTGCCGGTCTCCCCGCGGTGCCGCTCGCAGGCGCCCCGGGCTCGGGCGCCAGCGGTCCTCCGCCGAGGGCCGCGGCGCCAGCGCAGCGGCGCGGTCCCAACTCACCTCATTGGAGGAAAAGCTCATGGCAAGGAAATCTCGTCATCCCGAGGCGTTCAGAGCACGCGCCCTGCTGCGGTCGCTGCGGTCGCTGCCGTCGGTGCGGTCGCTGCCCGCTCTGCCTGCTCTGATCATCGGCCTCGTCAGCCCCGCTCCGATCGCCCTGCTGGCGGTCATGGCCCTGGCGGCCCCCGCCGCCGCCCAGTTCACCGGCCCCACCACACCGCCCTCCGGCGGCGCCCAGCGGCAAGCCATCACCCAGCAAATCGGCCTGGTCAAGGTCACCATCGACTACAGCAGCCCCCACGTGCACAGCCCCGCCGGCGTCGACCGCCGCGGCAAGATCTGGGGCAAGGGGAATCTGGTGCCCTACGGCATGGCCAACCTGGGCTTCGGCACCTGCGGCGACGAGTGCCCCTGGCGGGGCGGCGCCAACGAGAACACCGTCTTCACCACGACGAACGACGTCAAGGTGCAGGGGCAGACACTGCCCGCCGGATCCTACGGCCTCCACTTCATCCCCGGCCCGGACGAGTGGACGATCATCTTCTCCAAGAACCACACCGCTTGGGGAAGCTTCTTCTATGACGCGAAGGAAGATGCCCTGCGCGTCAAGGCCAAGCCGGCCAAGAGCGAGTACTACGAGGACGTGACCTACGAGTTCCGCGACCGCAAGCTCGACCATGCGACCGCAGTGCTGCGCTGGGAAGAGCTCGAGTTGCCCTGGGCGATCACGGTCGACAACGCCAACGACCTCTATGTCGACAACATGCGCCGCGAGCTGCAGTCGGCCGCCGGCTTTAGCTGGGAGGGCTGGAACATCGCCGCCGGCTTCTGCCTCCTGAACAAGACCCACGTCGACCAGGGTCTGGAGTGGGCCAAGAAGGCGGCCGACCCGGCCGGCCCCGGGCAGGAGAACTTCACCACCCTCATCACTCTGGCCGAGCTCGAGCAGGCCAACGGCCATGCCGCGGAGTCCAAGAAGGCGCGCGACAAGGCGTTGCGCCACCCGACGGCCAACCCTGCCGATCTCCACCAGTACGGCCGCCAGCTCATCGGCCAGAAGCGCGCGGCCGACGCGATGGAGGTCTTCCAGCTCAACGCCAAGCTCCACCCCAACGCCTGGCCTGTCCACGTCGGGCTCGCCCGCGGTCACTCGGCCCTCGGCCACTACAAGGAAGCGCTGGCGGAGGCCCAGCTCGCCCTGCCGCAGGCGCCGAACTCGCCCAGCCGCAAGCAGCTCGAGCAGCTGATCGAGACGCTCAAGGGGGGCAAAGACATCAACTGAGGTCCCACCGACGGTGCCGTTACCGAGGGATGAAAGGCGCTGCGATATGGCGGTGGAGGCCTACTCGAAGCATCGATCGGGTCTCCCCCCGCAACCCCTCGATCCCCTTCCCACCCCTCCGGGGGGGAAGGGGACGCCCCCTCCCCTGCGCACGGACCAATCTCGTCTTTGCCTGGTCCGCGGCATTGTGCCCGGCGATGAGAAGCGGATGGCGGGTATACTTATGCGCGTGCATCCAGTGCGGACCGGGGTGCGCCGTCTCGGCGCTTCGCTCGCGGGAGCGCTCGCCTTGGGCGCTTGCGCTCAGGCGCCGCCCCCGGCTCTGGTCTACAACAAAACGGACCCCCCTGCCGCTCCAGGCAAGAGCGCGCCCGCCGGCCAGAGCGAGGCCGACGAATACACCCGCTACGAGCTGCTCGAGCCGGCGAGCTCGAAGTTCCACATCCTCTACGAGGTGACCGCCACCACGCCGGGCGCCGCGGCCTTCTATAACCCGATCCGCAAGGGGAGCGAGGCGAGCGGCGAGGCGGTCTTTGACCAGGCCACCTCGGCGCCGCTCCCTTTCACCGTGGTGAGCGGCGCCGAGGCCAAGGCCGCCGGCCTCGACGACGCCGATCCGGCGACCAGCTACATCCGCGCCGCGCTGCCCCACCCGGTGCCGGCAACGGGAGGCGTGCGGCTGCTGATCGAAAAGACTTACCTCGACCCGAAGAGCTACTACCGCGAAGGGGACGACCGCATCGTCTTCTCCCGCTCGCTGGGCATTCGCCGCAACGCGGTCGTGCTGCCCGCCGGCTATGAGGTGGTCGCCGCCAACGTCCCGGCCCAGGTCCTGACCGAGCCGGACGGCCGCATCAAGGTGAGCTTCGTCACGACCGGCCCCGGCGCGCCGCCGGTGCTGATCCGGGCTAGGGCCGCCACCCGTCCGGCGCCACCTGCCGCCGCCGCGCCGATCGCCCCGAACGCTCCAGGCTCCGCTCCAAGCTCCGCTCCAAGCTCCGATGGCGAGCGGCTTGCCGAGCGCGCCCACCAGGACCGCGAGATCGTCTATTTCCTGCGCCAGCCCGAAAGCCATGCCTTCGACCTCTACCACGACTACACCGAGACCAGGGCCGGCGTCGACCGCTACGTCAACGTAGTGCGCCCCGGGAGCACGGTCTCCGAGCCCGCGGCGCGCAACCTCGACAGCGGCGAGGCGCTCGCGGTCGAGGTGCTGCGCGGCCCCGCCATCGCCAAGGCCGGCATCGTGCTCCCCGAGGGACAGCCCGGCGCCGACAGCCAGGTGGTGGTGGCCCACTTTCCGCCCCTCGCGCCAAGCCACACCTTGCGGCTGCGCATCACGGAGACCTACACCGACCCCCGCAGCTACCGTCTGGACGGCGCGGAGCTGGTCTTCGACCGCAGCTTCGGCCGCCTGCGCAATGCGGTGTTGCTGCCCGCCGGCTGGATGCTCGCCGCCAGCTCCATTCCAGCCACCATCTCCGAGGCTTCCGACGACCGCATCCGGCTCGACTTCGTCAACCCCCGGCCCGACGAGATCCGCGTCCTCATCAAGGCGAAGCACCGGTTCTGAGGAAGTGTTTCGGCGTAGGATGCATGCCGAGCCGGCAGGGCCGGGCAGCGCCATCCCCCTGGCCAAGGAGAGCGAACCAATGAAGTTCCTGTTCCGAGTACGTAGCAGCCTGGCCGCCTTGGCGGTCGTGCTCGCGGCCGCCGCGTCGCTCCGGCCGGCGGCGGCGGCCACGCCCCCACCGGCGGCCGCTGGCCCTTTTGCTCCGGCCGCTGCCGCTCCGGCCGCCGCCGCTCCGCCCGCTCCGGCCGCCGCCGCCCCGGCGTCGCTCCTCGAGCTCATCACCACGGTCGAGGGGATCACCGAGTACCGGATGGCCAACGGACTGCGCGTCCTGCTCTTTCCCGATCCGTCGAAGTCGACGGTGACCGTCGCCGTCACCTACCTGGTCGGCTCGCGGCACGAGGGCTATGGCGAGACCGGCATGGCCCACCTGCTCGAGCACATGCTGTTCAAGGGCAGCCCGAGCCACCGCAACATTCCGCAGGAGCTCACCAGTCACGGCTGCCGGCCCAACGGTTCGACCGACTACGACCGCACCAACTACTTCGAAACCTGCCCGGCCTCGGACGTTAACCTGGTCTGGGCGCTCGACCTCGAGGCCGACCGCATGGTCAACAGCTTCGTGGCCAGGACCGACCTCGATTCCGAGATGACGGTGGTGCGCAACGAGTTCGAGCTCGGCGAGAACCAGCCCCGCGAGGTGCTCAGCGAGCGAATCTTCTCGGCGGCCTACCTCTGGCACCACTACGGCAAGGCGGTGATCGGATCGCGCTCCGACATCGAGCGGGTGCCGATCCAGAACCTGCAGGAGTTCTACCACCGCTGGTATCAGCCCGACAACGCGCTGCTGGTGGTGGCCGGCCGCATCGACGAGGCCCGGACGCTGGCACTGATCGGCGAGAAGTTCGGGCGCCTGCCGCGCCCCGCCCGCACCCTTCCCGACACCTATACCGTCGAGCCGCCCCAGGACGGCGAGCGTTCGGTCGTCCTGCGCCGGGTGGGCGACGTGCAGCTGGTGGGGCTCGCCTACCACATCCCATCGGGCTCGCATCCCGACGCCGCGGCCATCGAGGTCCTCGGTTTCATCTTGACCGACACTCCTTCCGGCCGCCTGCACAAGGCGCTGGTCGAGACCCACGAAGCGGTGTCGGTGGACGGCGGCCCGTCCTTGATGCGCGAGCCGGGACTGCTCTACCTGGTCGCCGACGTACGCAAGGACCATCGGCTCGACAAGGTGCGCGACGCCATGCTCGGGATCGTGGAGGGCATACCCGCCGATCCGCCGACCGCGGCCGAGGTGCAGCGGGCCCGCGACAGCTTCCTCCGGCAGTGGCAGACCCGGATGCGCGACTCTCAACGCGCCGCGATCGGGCTCTCGGAATGGGCCGCGATGGGCGACTGGCGCCTGCTGTTCTTGTACCGCGATCGGATCAAAGAGGTCACTCCCGGCGACGTGCAGCGGGTGGCGGAGCGCTACTTGCGGCCGGTCAACCGCACGGTCGGCCTCTACCTCCCAACCGACGAGCCGCGGCGGGCCGAGATCCCGCCCGCCGCCACCACCCCCGAGATCGCGCAGCTGGTCGCCGCCTACAAGGGGGGCGAATCGCTCGCCGCCGGCGAGGCCTGGGACACCGCGCCGCTGGCGATCGAGGGGCGGGTCGAGCGCGCCGCCCTCCCCGCGGGCCTCAAGCTCGTGCTGCTGCCGAAGAAGGCGCGCGGCGCCAACGTCGCGCTCGCCTTGACCCTCCACCTGGGCGACGCGGCGAGCCTGCGCGGCCATGCCGCGGCCGGCGCGCTGGCCCCCGCGATGCTGCTGCGCGGCACGCGGCAGCGGACGCGGCAACAGATCCGCGACGACCTCGACCACCTGCAGGCGCAGCTGCAGATCTTCGGCGGCGCCTCGGCCGTCCTCGCGTCGCTCGAGGTCGCCCGTCCCAACCTGGCGCCGGCCCTGCGCCTGCTGGGAGAGGTCTTGCGCGAGCCGGCCTTCCCGCCGAGCGAGCTCGAGCTGCTCCGGCAGGAGCGGCTCGCCCAGCTCGAAGAGGCGAAACACGAGCCCTTCCAGCTCGCCTTCACCGCCTTCAACCGCCACCTCCAGCCCTGGCCGAAGGACGACCCGCGTTACACCCCGACCCCGGAGGACCAGGAGGCGTGGCTCCGCGGCGCAACGCTCGAGGATGTGCGCCGGTTCTACGCCGACTTCTATGGCGCCTCGGCGGGGGAGCTGGCGCTGGTGGGCGACTTCGACCCGGCGGAAGTCAAGGCCTTGCTCGCCGAGATCCTCGGCGGCTGGCGCAGCGCCCAGCCCTTCACCCGCCTCCCGACGCCCTACCAGCCGCGCCCGGCGGTCGAACAGGCGCTGGAGGCGCCGGACAAGGAGAGCAGCGTGACGGTGGCCGGCGAGCGCCTCGACCTGCAGGACAGCGACCCCGATTACCCGGCCCTGGTGCTGGGGAACTTCCTCTTCGGCGGCGGCTTCCTCAACTCGCGGCTCGGCACGCGCCTGCGGCAGAAGGAGGGCCTCTCCTATGCGGTCTCCTCGGGTTTCAACGCCAGCGCCTGGGAGCGGGACGCCTCGTTCATCGCCTTCGCCAGCTCGGCGCCGCAGAACTCCGAGAAGCTTCTCGCCTCGCTGCGCGACGAGTTGCAGCGCACCCTGGCGGGCGGCTTCGCGCCGCAGGAAGTGACCGAGGCCAAGGCGGGCTGGTTGCAGGCACGGCAGCTCGGGCGCGGCCAGGAGCGCGAGCTGGCGCGCAACCTGGCCGGCCGCGCCTTCCAGGGTCGCACCCTCTCCTGGGACGCCGAGCTGGAGCAAAAGGTCGCGGCCCTGTCACCCGACGAGATCGCGAGCGCGCTGCGCCGCCACTTGCAGCCGGCCCAGCTCTCGGTCGTCCAGGCCGGCGACTTCGCCAAGGCGCGGAAGCCCAAGGCCGGCAGCAGCCGCTAAACTCTTTTTCTCGTTGGCCCGGAGGAGCCCGAGGACCGCAAAGGACCTGCGGGGCTAAGCGGAGGCGCCGATGAACGCCGGGGACCGGGCCAGGCCGTCAAGGCAGCCGGTTTAGTTTAGTTAAGTCAGGGCGGCACCGTCCTGGGAGCCTTGGGGGGTTTGATGGTGACCTTGTCGGCGACCTGGCCGCCCCCCTCCCCGTGAGAGACGACGCTGACCCCGATCCCCACCTTGACGTCCGACCAGGTGGCCGCCTTCGTGCCCAGCCAGTAGGTGGTCTTGTCGGTGGTCTTGAAGGTCCAGTCCTTGTCGTGCCAGTGACAGGTGAAGGTCTTGGCGGTGTCGTCGACCGCGGTCACCGCGCCCACCCGCTTGGCCCCTGTGGTCTCCTTCGCCGGAGCAGGCGCCGGCGACCCGGCCTGACTGCCGCCGGCGCCTGCGCTCTGGTCGGACGCAGCGCCAAACGCGGCAACGCAGAGGACCAGGGTGAGGCTCCACATGCCGCGCATCTCGAGCTCTCCTTGCAGAGGATCAGAGGCAAGTCCCCGTCCTGCGACTTAGTGCAGAAAGGGCGGCACCCGCGTAGCGGTCGCTCGCCATGCCGAATTGCCCTGCAATCATTTTTGAGCGCAGGGCAGGTTTGCCCTGCTCAATTGCTCTTGGGAGCCGCGCCGGCAGACCTGGGGGCCCGGATCGCGACCTTGTCCGCGACGTGGTCGCTCCCCTCGTCGTGACCGGTGACGCTCACCATCGACTTCACCTTCAGGTCGGACCATGCGCCTGGCTTGTCGCCGACAGTGTAGGTCGTCTTGTCGTTGGTCTTGAAGGTCCAGTCCTTGGCCTTCCAGTGACAACTGAAGGTCTTTGCGGTCTCGTCGACGGTGGTCACGATGCCCCGGGCCTTCACGATGACGGCATCCTTGGCGAGCGCCGGCGCTGATCCGGCCTGGCCGCCCGCGCTTGCCGGGCCCGCGGCCTGGGCCGAACCGGCCGCGTACGCCGCGCCACCGGCGATACCGAAGACCACTACGGCGAGCAAAGCGATCGAAGCGATCAGAGCTTTACGCATTTTTTCGAGCCCTCTCTGCAAAGGACCGGAGGTCATTCTCCGTTGCAAGGTGGGGCTATTCTGGCACACTCGCCGCGCCTCGGGGCGGCAGGCGGGGCCGGGAAGGCGGGGTCCTGCGACCTTCACCGCTCAGACCGGCGGGGGGCCAGTCCTCCCACCGTCTTTGGAATTTCATGTGCCGGTGTTAAGCTCGCTCATCATGTCGTACTGTCGCCCGCAGCACACCAAGAGTCTGCAGGCCGGAGAGCGCGCCGGCGCCCGCCGCCGCGCGGGCTTCGCCGCCACTAGGGTGACTACCACGACCACGACCACCGGCTCGATCCGGGCGAGGCCACCGCGGACCTGTTAGAACCGACACCGACCACCGCGACGCACGACGGCCCCGCCCCAGAAAGAGGCGGGGCCTTTTTGTTTGCCCCGAGGTGCACGATGAGCATGCCTTTGCCGATGCCTGCCTCCCCTTCCCCCGCCCCCGCCGCCAGCGTCGGCGCCGCGGCCGCCCTCCGGCCCTGCCCGGAAGGCCGCGAGCTGCGCGTCATGAAGTTCGGCGGCACCTCGGTCGCCGGCACCGAGCGCCTGCGCGCCGCGGTGCGCCAGGTGCGTGGCGCGCTCGGGCAGGTGCGCGTGCTGGTCGTCTCCTCGGCCATGGCCGGAGTCACCGATCTGCTGCTCGCCGGCATCGCCGCTGCCGAGCGCGGCGAAGAGCGGCGCCCCACGCTGGCGCGCTTCAGCGCCGTGCATCGCGAGGTCCTGGCGCAGCTCCGCTCCGAGCTGAGTCCGGCGCTGGCCGCGGCGGTGGAGCGAAGCCTCGCGGCCCTCGAAGCCGAGCTCGAGCAGCTGCTGCAGGGGACCGCCATCCTGCGCAGCTGCCCGCCCGCCGCCCGCGCCCGGATCTGCTCCTTCGGCGAGCGCGCCGCCTGCGCCCTGCTCGCCGGCCTGCTGCGCGCCGGCGGCCTCGACTGCCTGGAGATCGATCCCTGCGTGGCGCTGCCCTGCGAAGGCGATCCGCTCGCGGCCACGCCGAGCGAGCCGCGGATCCGCGAGCGCATGGCCGCCTTTCGCGAGGGCAGCGCGCCGCTCGCCCTGATGCCCGGTTTCTTCGGCGGCAACGAGCGCGGCGAGGCGATGCTGCTCGGGCGCGGCGGCTCGGACCTCTCCGCCGCCCTCGCCGCCGCGGCGCTCTCGGCCGGCCTGCTCGAGATCTGGACCGACGTCGACGGCATCTTCACTGCCGATCCCCGGCTGGTGCCCGGCGCCGCGTGCCTGCCCGAGCTCAGCTTCGAGGAGGCGACCGAGCTGGCGCATTTCGGGGCCAAGGTGCTGCATCCCTTGACCATCGCCCCGCTGCGCGCCGAGGGCATCAAGCTGCGGATCTGCAACAGCTTCAATCCCGAGCACCCGGGTACCCTGGTGCACGCCAACCCGCGGCCGGCGGCCCAGCACGCGCGCGGCGTGTCGCTGCTCGAAGACGTCGCCATGCTGCGCGTCGCCGGCCCCGGCATGCGCGGCGTGCCGGCGATGGCCGCCCGGGTCTTCGCGGCCCTGGCGGCGCAGGAGATCGCCGTGGCGCTGATCACCCAGAGCGGCAGCGAATGCGCCCTCTCGATCGGCGTCGCCGAAGCCAGCGCGGGCGCCGCCGTTTCGACCCTGGAGCGCGCCTTCGTCGCCGAGCGCCTTGCCGGGCTGATGGATGCCGTCACGCTGCGCCGGGGCCTCGCGGTCCTCAGCCTGGTGGGCGACGGCATGCGCGACCGCTGCGGCCTCTCCGGCACCTTCTTCGGCACCCTGGGCGACCTCGGCTCCAACGTGGCGGCCATCGCCCAAGGCGGCAGCGAGCGCTCGATCTCGGCCGTCCTGGCGCGCGAGGACGCTCCTCGCGCCCTCGAGGCGGTGCACGGCCGCTTCTTCGACGGCGGCGAGCGCCTCGAGCTCTACCTGATGGGGGTAGGCCTGGTCGGCAAGCAGTTCCTGGTCCAGCTCCGCCGCCAACAGCGCCAGCTGCGCGAGCGCGGCGTCGAGCTCCGCCTCTGCGCCCTGGCCGATTCGCGCCGCATGCTGCACGCTCCCGCGGGCCTCGACCCCGCGGCCGCCGTCGCCGCCCTGGCCGCGGCCGGCGAGCCGCTCGACCCGCCGGCGCTGCGCGCCGTGGTGCGCGGCCGCCGGCCCGCCTGCCCGGTCCTGGTCGACTGCACCGGCTCGCTCGCGCTGGCCGAGGACTACGGCGAGTTTGCCGCCGCCGGCTTCCATCTGGTGGCCGCCAACAAACAGCTCAACAGCGGCCCGCTCCCTTCCTACCGCGCCCTGCGCGGCCTGCTCGCCCGGCACCGCCGCCGCTTCCACTACGAGACCAACGTCGGCGCCGGCCTGCCGGTCATCCACACCCTGCGCGACCTGCTGGCGGGAGGCGACCGGGTGCGCTCGATCGAGGGCATCTGGAGCGGCTCGCTCTCCTTCATCGCCGGCCGGCTGGAGGACGGGGTGCCGCTCAGCCAGGCGGTGCGCCAGGCGCGCGAGGCCGGCTTCACCGAGCCCGATCCGCGCGACGACCTGTCGTGCCTGGACATGGCGCGCAAGGCGCTCATCCTGCACAGGGAGCTGGGCGGCGAGCTCGAGCTGGACCAGGTGGGGGTCGAGTCGCTGCTGCCGCCGGACTTCGACTGGAGCGGCCCGGTCGAGCTCTTCCTCGACAGGCTCGAGGAGCTCGATGCGCCGCTCGCCGCGCGGGTCGCGAGGTTGCGTGCCCGCGGGCTGGCGCTGCGCCTCGCCGCCACGGTGGACGAGGCCGGCTGCAGCGTCGGGCCGCTCGAGCTAGGTCCCGAGCATCCGCTCTTTCCCATCCGCGACGGCGAGAGCGCGGTCAGCTTCAGCAGCGACGCCTACAGCCCACGGCCGCTGGTGGTGCGCGGCTATGGCGCCGGCGCCGAGGTCACCGCCGCCGCCGTGCTGGCCGACGTGATGCGCCTGGCGCGCGGGGTGGCCGCATGAGCCGGGTGGTGGCGGCCTTCGGCCCGGCCTGCATCGGCAACGTGGCGGCGGGCTTCGACGTGCTGGGGGCGGCGGTGGCGCCGCTCGACGGCCCCTGGGGCGACCTGGTGGAGCTGCGCGAAGCCGCCTCCTGGAGCCTGGTTGCGGAAGGCCCCTTCGCCGGCGCGCTGCCGCGGGAGCCGGCCGAGAATCTGGCGCTCAAGGCCTGCCAGGCGTTCGAGCGCCGCCTCGGGCGGCGCCTGCCGCCCTGCGCCCTGCGCCTCCACAAAGGGCTGCCCGTGGCGAGCGGCCTGGGCTCCTCCAGCGCCACGGTGGTGGCCACGTTGCGCGCCCTGGACGCGCTGTTTGACCATCCGCTGGGCGCCGCGGGCCCCCTGGGAGACGCCGAGCTGCTGGCGGCGGCCGGCGAGGCCGAGGCCCATGCCTCGGGCGCGGTGCACCTCGACAACGTGGCCGCGGCTCTGCTCGGGGGGCTGCGCCTGCTGGCGCCGGACGGCCGCGCCTGCCTCCTCCCCTTCCCGGAGGAGCTGCGCTTCGTGCTGGCGGTCCCCGCGCTGACCCTGACCACCCGCGCGGCGCGCGCCGCCCTGCCGCACGGCGTCTCGCGGCGGCTCGCGGTGGAGCACGCCCAGAACCTGGCGGCGCTGGTGCACGCCCTCCACACCGGCAATCGCGAGCTGCTGCGCGCCTGCCTGGTCGACCTGCTGGCCGAGCCGCACCGGGCGGCGCTGGTGCCGGGCTTCCGGGCGGTGCAGGCAGCCGCCCTCGCCGGCGGCGCCCTCGGCTGCAGCCTCTCGGGGTCCGGACCGTCGGTCTTTGCCGTGGCGGAGCCGGGCGCGGCGGAGGCGATCGGCGAGGATATGCGGCAGGCGTGGTCGGCCGCCGGGATCGCTTCCGAGATCAAGATCTGCGGTCTCGACCGCGTGGGAGCGCGCCTGGTCCGAGAGGAGCGCCAGCCGGACGAGACGCGCCCGCCGGGAGCGGGACCCGCGGCCCCCGAAGCACCCGCGGCCCCGACTGCTCGAGCTGCTCGAGCTGCTCGAGCTGCTCAAGACAACCGCGAGGCGAAAGACCCATGCAGCTGACCAGCACCCGCGATTCTCGGCTGCGGGTCGGCTTCAAGCAGGCCGTGCTGCAGAACGTTCCCGGCGACGGCGGCCTCTTCGTGCCGGCCGAGCTGGCGCCCTGGCCTGACGTGCCGGCGCTGCTGGCCCTGGCCTGGCAGGAACGCTCGGCCGAGATCCTGCGCCGCCTGCTGGGGAGCGAGTACCAGCCCGGGGAGCTCGACGAGATCGTGCGCGAGGCCTTCGACTTTCCCGCGCCGCTGGTGGCGGCAGCGGAGGGCAGCTTCGCCCTCGAGCTCTTTCACGGCCCCTCGCTGGCCTTCAAGGACTTCGGCGCCCGCTTCCTGGCGGCGGTCCTGGAGCGGCTCGCGGCGGACGCGCGGACCGTCCTCACCGCCACCAGCGGCGACACCGGCGCGGCGGTGGCGGCGGCCTTCTGGCGCCGGCCCGGGGTGCGGGTGGTGGTGCTCTACCCGGAAGGGCGGATCGCCGCGCTGCAGGAGCGCCAGCTCGCCTGCCTGGGGGAGAACGTGCTGGCGCTCGCGGTGCAAGGCACCTTCGACGACTGCCAGCGCCTGGTCAGAGCCTGCTTCGCCGATCCGGCGCTGGCGGCCGAGCTGGCCCTCATCTCGGCCAATTCGATCAACGTCGCCCGTCTGCTCGCCCAGGTCCTCTACTTCTTCGAGACCGTGGCCCAGCTGCGGCGGCTCAACATGACCGGCGCGGTGGCCGAGCTGCACGCGCGGGGCGGCCGGCGGCTGGACGAGCCGCCGGTCATCGCCGTGCCCAGCGGCAACTTCGGCAACCTCTGCGCCGGCCTCTATGCCCGGAAGCTCGGCCTGCCGGTGCGCACCTTCGTCGCCGCCACCAACGCCAACCGCACGGTGCCGGACTTCCTCGACAGCGGCCGCTACGCCCAGCGGCCGAGCGTCGCCACGCTCAGCAACGCCATGGACGTCGGCGACCCGAGCAACTGGGAGCGCATCGTCCACCTGCACGGCGGCGACTGGCAAGCGCTGCGCCGCGCCCTGCGTTGGGGCTCCCTCGACGATCTGGCCACCGTCGAGGTGCTGCGCCGCCTGTGGGCGGCGGGCTACCAGGCAGACCCCCACGGGGCGGTGGCCTTCGGCGTCCTCCAGGCCGCCCTGCAGCCGGGCGAGACCGGCATCTTCCTCGCCACCGCCCACCCGGCCAAGTTCCAGGAAGCGCTCGCCCCTCTCGGCCTCCGGCCCGCCCTTCCTCCCCGGCTCGCCGCGCTCCTCGACCGTCCCCTGCGCCGCGAGCGCCTACCCGCCGACGAGCCACTCCTCAAGGCGCGCCTCCGCGCTGGCTGGGGCTAGTATCCCCACTGCCTGGGAGCGGGTGCCCGCTAGTCACGCGCTGGGGCAGCCTGCGCGCAACGACGATCGAGGATTCCCAACGGCGCCTGGAGAGCGCTCGACAATGCTTCCTTGGTGAGTGCGCCGTTTTCCTCCATGCGGCGCAAGACGTGGTTCCGCAGGTCCAGTGCCTCCGTCGGACGACACCATGGATCGTGGTCGGCCGCCTGCGGACGGCGAATGAGTGCTGCGAGAAGAGCCGCGTCGGCTGCCGCGAGTATGTCCGCATGCTTGCCAAGGTACCCGAGGGCGGCCTGGTCGATGCCGCGCCAACCATGGCCAAAATCACCTTGCGACGCAAGCTCGTCGAGGGTCATCTTGCCAGTCCAGTTCCGGGTGACCCATGCTGCAGTCGCCACTTGCGCGAGTCCGCCAACGGCGAAGCCGTATTTGGCAACATGGATTTTCGCCAGATCGTCTGCCGCAACAATACCGGCATGTTGCCGCAGGCAAGCCTCTTTGGCCTCCCGCTTCGCTTGCCCGGACCGACTCGCCAATGCACGACAGATTCGCAACTGAACGAAACTCCACGGCGTGATCGGCTTGAGCCGAATGGGTCCGTCCCCGCTCAAATCGGCCCACAGCGCGGCCCTGACGACTTCCGGGATGCTCAAAAAGGTGGTCGCCTGCGGTTTCTCGGGCACGAGCGTGAGCCCGACGAAGTAGAACCCGGGCAACAAGAGTGCGCCCGCAACGGCGACCGCGACAGCGACCCCCAGCACGAACAGGACGTAGCGTTCGTTTCGCCTCATCGTCTGAACGTGCGCCCCCTTTTACCCCCCGCCTCACTCCGAGCGCAAAGCCACCATCGGGTTGACCGAGGCCGCGCGCTGGGCGGGAAGGAGGCCGGTCAGCCCGGCGATGACGAGGAGGACGAGCGTGGCAAGCCCGAGGGTGGGGGGATCCCCGGCGGCAAGGCCGAAAAGCTGGCTCTTGGCCAGCGGGGCGGCGGCCATGGCAAATGCCAGCCCGATGACGATTCCGGCGGCGGTCAGCAGCATGGCCTCGCGAAAGATGAGGCCGAGGACGGTGCCGCGCTTCGCGCCAAGGGCCATTCGCAGGCCGATCTCGTTGGTCCGGCGGGCGACGCCGTAGGACATGACGCCGTAGAGGCCGATGGCGGCGAGCAGCAGGGCGAGGATGCCGAAGATGCTGGTCAGTCGGGCGACGGCGAGCTCCCCGGAGAGCGAGCGGCCGATCTGCTCCTCGGCGGTGCCGATCCGGTCGATCGGCAGGTTGGGCTCCACCTCCCGGAGCGCGTGGCGGAGCTGCTCGGCGAACGCGCCAGGTCCGGTCCAGGTGCGTACCTCGAGATCGCCCAGCGCTTCGACGGCCTGGGCGACCGGCCGGAAAGCCATCATAGGCGTCGCGCCCCGGAGGCTGATGAACCTCGCGTCGCGCACCACTCCGACGATCTCGATCTCGTCTGCCCTCTTGCCATAGCCGAAACGCCGGCCGACCGCCGAGCGGCCGGCGAAGTAGTGGCGCGCCATGGTCTCGTTGATCACCGCCACCTTCGCCGTCGCGGCCTGATCCTGGGGGCCGATCCCGCGCCCCTCGAGCAGCTGGATGCCGACGGTCTCGAAGTAGCGCGGCGTCACCGTCTCTTCCTGTACCGCCGGCTCCTGATTGCGGCCCGGCGTGTAGCCTGCCACCAGGGCCGAGCTGCTGCGGCGGCTGCCGCTCAGCGGGGCGTCCAGCGAGAGGCTCGCCGAGCGGACGCCGGGCAGCGCGGTCACGCGCTCGAGCAGCCGCTGGTAGAGGCTGGTGAGCTGCGGGTCGGTCAGGCCCAGCAGCCGGGGATTGATTCTCACCAGCGTCAGGTGGTCGCGGGCGAAGCCGGTGTTCAGGCGCTCGAGGTTGTCGATGCTGCGCAGGAAGAGCCCGGTGCCGATCAGCAGGAGCAGCGAAAGCCCCACCTGGACGATCACCAGGGCCTTGCCCAGGGGAAGGCGCGAGCGCTCGGTCGCGCCGCCGCCGTGGAAGCCGCGGCCGCCTTCTTTCAGGGTCGAGCTGAGCTCTACCCGGGTTGCCTGCAGCGCGGGGACGAGGCCGAACAGCAGGGCGGTGGCCAGGCAGGCGCCGGCGGCAAAGGCCAGCATCCGCAGATCCAGGCCCGCGTCGAGCGACAGCGCGTTCGCTCCGATTGCCGCCAGCCTGAGCAGCAATCGACGCCCCCAGAAGGCGAGGAGCAAGCCGCAGGTGGCGCCGGCGCCAGCCAGCAGCACGCTCTCGGTCAGCAGCTGCCGGACGAGGCGGCCGCGGGCGGCGCCGATCGACAGGCGTATCGCGACCTCCTTGCGCCGGCCGGCGGCGCGCGCCAGCAGCAGGTTGGCGACGTTGGCGCAGGCAATCAGCAACACCAGGGTCGCCCCGCACATCAAGATGAGCAGCTGCTGGGCGCGCCCGCGGCGGAAGTCCGAGAGCCCGCGGTCGGCCGGAGCGACCGTGATCCGGGCGCGCAGCGAGTCGTTCAGCGGATCCTTGTCCGGCTCCCCGCCGAAGAGCGCGCGCGAGGACTGATGGAAGAGAACCTCGAATTCGGCGCGTGCCCGCCGCGCCTCGACTCCGGGCTTCAGGCGCGCGACGAGGTTGAGCCAGGCGATGTGCGCCTGGCCGACCCAGGGCTTGTCCGGGTCGGAGTCGCCGTCGGTCAAGGCGTTGCCCCGATACCTGATGTCCTTCTGCATCATGATCGGCAGGAAGAAGTCCGGCGAGCTGCCCACCTGGACGCCGAAGAAGCCGCGCCGGGCGACCCCGACGATGGTGAACGGGGAGCCGTTGATGGTGACGCCGCGCCCCACTGCCGCCGGGTCGGAGCCGAAGCGGCGCTGCCAGTAGCCATAGCTCAACACCGCCACCGGATGGCCGCCAGGCACGCGGTCGTCGCCGGGCGTCAGGGTCCGCCCCGCCGCCGCGCCGACCCCGAGGCCGGCAAAGAAGCTTCCGGAGACGAGCTGCCCCGTCGCGGGCTCGGCTGGCCCGCCGTGACCGCTCGCGCCAGGGACTGCATCTGCCGCCCGCACCATCAGCCGTGTGTCACGAGTAAACGCAATCAGATCCGAGAAGGTCTGGCCGCGGCGCCGCGCCTGGTCGTACAGCGGATAGGAAAAGCGGCTGTCGTTCGGCCCGTCCGCCAGGCCGAAGACGACCAGCCGCCGCGGCTCGGATACCGGCAGGCGCCGCAGCATCACCGCATCGATCAGGCTGAAAAGAGCGGTCACCCCGCCCAGCCCGAGAGCAAGCGACAGCACGGCCACGGCGGTGACCGCCCCGCTCTTGCCCATCATGCGCAGCGCGAAGCGCAGGTCCTTTCCGAGCGTCTCCAGCATCGGCGTCTCCTCGGCGCGGCCGCGGCGCATTGCGAGTCCGCGCGGCTCCGCCCCAAGCATACGGCGACGAGCCAGGTTTGTTGCCGGGATAGGATGAGAGCAGCGAGGCCCCCCGGCGCGGCGCGGGGCTGGATCAGTTGGTGCCGGCCACGGCCGGGGACGGTGCCGAAACGGGACGGGCGGCCGATGAGCCGGCACCCGCGCGGGCCAGGAGCGCACGCGGCGAGCTGGCGGTAGCCGCGGTATTGGCGGCATGGGCGGCGTAGGCGTAGACGAAGCTGCCGCGCTTGATGGTGTCGATCAGGGTGTGCGCGATGCCCGGCGGCAGGGCGGGGCAGCCCCAGCTCCGCCCCAGCCGCCCGTAGCGCTGCGCCTGTTCGGAGCTCACGTACCAGGCGCCGTGGATCACGATGCTGCGCTCCGCGGCGAGATCGTTGACACCCGCGTCCAGGCCGCGCAGCCGCAGCGAGTAGCCGTTTCCCCCCTCGTAGGTGTCGCCCGTCAGGAAAAGGCCGAGGCTCGTCTGCCGGCTGTTCATGGCGTTGGAGAAGCGCACCGCGTAGTTCTCGCCGCTCCCGGCCCCGTGCGCCACCAGCTCGTGGTACAGCACCTTGCCGTGTTCGAGGTCGAGCACCCAGAGGCGCGGCTGGGTCGAGGGGAGCGAGTAGTCGATGAGGGTCAGCAGGTCGTCTCGCCCCGAGGCCCCCTGCGCCCGGGCGGACTGCACCGCATCGAGAGCCAAGGTGAGGGCGCGCGGCGACAGTCCCTGCACGTCGCGCCAGACCGCCTTAGCCGGCCCCGAGGGGGTGACGGCAGCGGCGGCTAGAGGCCCTTGGGCAGAAGCTGCCGCCGGCAGGATGGGCGATAGAACCAGGGTGAAAAGGAAGAGAAACAGCCTCCGGGCGGAGGCGCCACAACGAGGAGCGCGGACCAAAGTGCCCGCCGCGAAGGGCCTAGTGTGTTCGAACATCTGCTAAGTCGAGCCGCGAGTGCGCGCGATCCTACCTGAGTCCGGCGCAAAGCTCAAGCGTCTTCAGATAGTTGACTCGGGCTCCCATGGAGAAGGCGTTGTTGCCGATCACAACACCTTGCCCGCCGCGGGTATTTCAAGGTTGGCGCCGCGGCCTCGCGGCGCGAACGATGCCCATCGAACGGCCTCCGCCGGCGCAGCTTTCGGCCGCCGCGGCATCAGGGCCTGGGCGGGGCCGCCTCTTTCGGCGCCCTACTTCTTCTTGGTCTCCGCCTTGGGCCACTCGAAGCGGCTCGCCGGGATGTCGACGTTCACCTCGAGCTTGTCGAACGAGTAGGTCAGCGACCCCTCCGTGCGGACCATCCCACCGCCCGTGACCTGCGTCGACTTGACCTTGATCGTGAAGGCCTGGGTCAGCCCTTCGACCGTCTTGTAGTCGGCGTAGCGGGTCTCCCAGTCGGTCACCTCGCCCCGTTCGGTGCGGGTCTCTTCTTCCTTCAACTTGAGGAAGTTCCCGGCGTCGAGGTAGATGGTGATCTCGCTGCCGTCTCGCTTGGTGAGCTTCAGCTTGTAGACCGGGGTGCCGTCGAGCTCGTCCTTGCCCAGCGCCTCGACCTCGCTGCCCTTGGCCTTGTAGTCGGACAGCTTGCCATAGAAGTCGGCCTCATCCTGGAGATCCTTGAGCTTCGCGCCGGTCACCTTCTGAGGCGAGGCCTTGCCCTTGACCGGCATGACCTCCCAGCCGTTCGAGCCGTCAAAGACGCGGGTGTTGGTCTTGCCATCGGCGGTAAAGTCCAATCGCATCTTGTGGCCTGGGGGCGCCCACTCCGTCACGATCGGCAGCTCGTCGTTGGACCCCCGGACGATCCTGCCGGTCAGGCGGATCGTCTGCACCGACTTGAGCCTTTTCCGGCCGCCCTGGGCCTGGATGTTCTTCTCGACCAGCTCGTCGGCAGTCTGTGCCAAAACGGCTGCCGCCGCGAAACCGGTGAGCAGCAGAAACGCGAAGATCTTGCGCGACATCGCCGTGTCCTCCTCCTGGCCGAGAAAACCTGCGCGAGCATACAACGCACCGCGGGTGGGCCGGTCCACCTTTCCTTTACCACTAGACTGCCCCGACAGGCCGGCGGTTCCCGAGCCGCCGCGAAAAGCGCCGGCGCGTCCGTCTACGCCGCCAGGGAGGAAGGCTATGAAAGCCGCAGAGCTCGACCTGATAGGCCCCGCCGCCGCCGCCGCGGCTCTTCTGGAGGCCGATTTTCCGGATGTCGTCTTCACCAGCGGCCGCCGCGACACCGCGGCCCAGGCCCACGCCATGGCCACGAACGTGCTGAAGGCGGGCCGCGACTGGATCGCGCAAACCTACCGGCCCAGCGAGCCGGCCAGCGCCTGCCAGGCATGGGTGGACTCCCATCCCGAGGCCGACAACATCGACGACCTCGCAGCCGGCCTGCTCACGGTGCTCGACGGCTTCGGCGACGACCAGCTGCGCCGCTTATCCAAGCACCTCTCGGGGGAGGCCTTCGACGTCGCGCCCGTCCCCGGCGCGCGCGGCGAGGCGATCCAGGAGCGCATCGGAACGCTTCCCGGGCTCGAAAAATTCTTGAACCACGAGGGCGGCCTGACCCGCTGGCATGCGCAGTTCCGCGACGACGCCGCCAATGGTTGAAGCGAGATCTTTGCGTCTCATGGTACGATCGTCATCGCGAAATACTCTGTCAACGACCGGACGGCGAACGGCGATTCGGGCTTCGTCGATCCATTGAAATCGGCTCCGTCCTGAACCGCAGCACTGGGAACCCATGATGAAAAAGTCGAAGTTGCTCCTGCTCCATCACCTCGCATTGCCGGCAGCAGTGGTGTTGTTGCAACTGGCCGGGGGGGCGCAGCTCGCCGCGGCCCAGAGCAAGAACCCAACCGGGCAGCCTCCCGCGGCCGCAAACCCGGCCTCCAAGCCAGCCGCGGCGGCGACCGTGGGGGCTACTCCGCCGGCACCGGCGGAAAAACCGGCGATCGACGCAGCGGCGCAGCCAAAGAGCCAGGATTCCTGTCTCGGGAACGCCGAGGCCTCGCCTGCGAACCCGAAGCTCGCCAGAGTGCAAGGTGTGGTTCTCGCGCCGAACGAGCAGCCCCCCGGCATCGTGCTCACGCTAAAGAACAAGAAGACCTCGGACCGTTTGATCGTGAACCGACTCGAGAGCTGCAAAGAAGAGGATGGGAAATCCGGCGGACGCTTCGTCTACGCGATCGAAGTGCAGCCCGGAACGTATGAAGTGAGCCTTTCGGGCCCGGACTACCGCGGCGAAGCGGTGGTTCCGCTGGCGCTCGCCGCCAAGGAGGTACGGCGGCTGGACTTTGCCTTGAAGAAGAAGGGCTTCGACTTCGCTTTCTTGCTTCCTCTTCTCTACATTCTCAGCATCTTGTTCGTCAGGTGGAACAATATCGCGAAGCCGAGCCGGGTCGGGGTCATCGCACAACTTCAGGACCTCAAAGGACAGTTTCCAAAGGACGACATCTTCACCCAAGAGCTGAAGGGCGCTCAGGACAACCTCCAAAGACGAGCCACGACCTGGGAGTGGCTCTTCTGGTCGCGTGGCCTAGAAATGACCTGCTGGAACCTCGTTCACAAAGCCGAGATTGCCTTGATAAAAGGCATCTCTCTGGCCGAGATCAATGCACGATTGGCGACGGCGCAACAGCATCTGCTCGAGATCGACAAATCCGCGGCGAAGAGCTTGGCCGGCCGGATCGACGAGGAGCTGAAGCAGCAGAACGGAGTTGACAGCGAGACGAAAAGGCAGCTGCTGACCGAGGCCACGAGTTACATCTATGACTACAAGGACACGGAATACGCCTCCCTGACGAGTTGGCAAAACAAGGCTTTCTGGTTGACCCTGGTCGGTGTGATCCTGATCTGGGCGGTCGCGACGTCGATGGGCCATGTCTTCCTTTTCATCGCCGGCGCGGTCGGTGGTTTCTTGAGCCGCCTCAACCGGCAGCTGAAGCGTGCGGACGTTCCGACTGACTATGGAGCGTCCTGGTCGACGCTCTTCTTGAGTCCCGTGGCCGGGGCCATCTCAGGATGGTTCGGGGTCGCCTTGATTGTGTGGCTGCATCATCTCCAGGTGTTGGGTCAACTGATCGACATCGACTGGAACGATGCGACCAGCGCCGCCACCCTGGCCGCCGCCTTCGTATTGGGCTTCTCCGAAAGGCTGTTCGACGGGCTGGTCTCGCAGCTGGAAGAGACCATCGACAAGAAGAAGGCGGATGCGCAGAAGACCCCCCTGACCAAACCGCCGGCCCAACCCTCGGCGGACGCTTCCGGTACGCCTGGAATCAAGCCGCTCGGTATCCCTTCGGTGAAGCCAGGCGGCACGGTTACCGCCCAGCTCGACAACCTCGATGCCGCGAAAGTGACAGGGGTGTCTCTGAAGTCGGCGGCCGCCGGCGACAAGCCCGAGGTGATCGTCCAGGCAGAGAACGCGCAGAAGGGAACGGGCGCAATCACGTTCACGGTCCCCAAGGACACCCAGACGGAGAGGTCGTACCAGATCATCCTTCTGACCGCTGGCTCGACGCCCCCGCAGATCGAAACCGGCCAGAAGCTGACCGTGACCGCCGGCTAGCTGCTCCCCGGCGACCCTTGCCCGAGGCAGGGTGACCAGCGCCTCAGCCGGCGGGCTCTCCGATCTCCACTCGCACCGCCGCGCGGCCGAGGTAGATCTCGTCGCCGGAGAGCAGCCGCACGCCGCGGCGGTCGTGGCGGCTGACCTCGAACGAGCGGCCGGCGCGGAACAGGAGGGTGCCCGAGGCGCTGCCCTCGTCGCGCAGCCAGAAGCTGTGGCTGTCGGGGTCCCAGGCGATACGGGCGTGCTCGCGCGAGACGGTCTGATTGAGCTCCCCTTCCTCCACGAAGGCGACGTGATTGCGGCGCTTGACCCGGCCGGCGGCGTCCAGGACCTCCTCCAGGCGACCGAGGTAGACGTGGGCGGCGGCGAAGTCGTAGCAATCGCGGGTCGCCGTGCCTTTGACGACCGCGAGGCGAAGGAGCGGCCGGGCCGCGGCTTCCTGGGCCGGGCGTCGCTCGGCCGCGCCCGCGCCCGCGGCCGCCGCGCTGAAGGCCAGAGCGTAGCGCCGGCCGCCGAACTCGGGTCCGCCTTCCCCCGTCACCTCGACGGTGAGCGAGAGTCCTTCCGGCACGCGGGCGCCGCGGGCCTCGAGCCGCTCGCGGACCTCGCGCTCCAGGTCCCAGCCCGCCTGGGCGATCGCCTCGAGCCGCGTCCGCTCCTCGGGGGCCGCGGCGAAGAGCTTCACCTCCACCCGATCGAAGGGGAAGAGCCGACGGCCGCCTCCCACCGCCACCACCTGCGCCTCGATGTCTTCCAGCAGGGCGCGGTGGATCTCGAGCGGCTCGGCGCCGGCCGTCCACGGCCGCCCCCATTGCCGCAGCCGGTCGAAGAAGCGGTCGAACGTCATCCAGAGCTCCTCCCCTTGCCATTCTTCTGCAGCAGCCCGAGCGCCGCGGCGCGGCGCACGATCTCGCCGGCCGCCGGCACCGCGAGCCGTCCGCCATAGCCGCCATGCTCGACGACCACCGCGACCGCCAGGCGCGGCGCCGGAGCGTCGGCGGGGGCGAAGCCGATGAACCAGGAGTGCGATTTCTTGTCCTGAACTTCGGCGGTCCCGGTCTTGCCGGCCATCGCCGGCCGCACCCCGGAGAGAAAGGCGGCGGCCGTCCCCTCCGTCACCACGCCGCGCATGGCGCGGGCGACGATTGCGGTCGCGGCGGCGTCGAGCACCGGCACCGGCGCGCCCGAGCGCGGGTTCCCCTCGCCCACGATCCACCGCCCCTCCGGCATCCTGCCCTCGGCCGCCACCGTCGCCGCCACGCGCGCCATCTGGAAGGGAGTCGCGATGACTTGCCCCTGGCCATAGGCGGCCTGGGGCAAGGCTTTCTCGAGCTGCTCCGGGGTGTTGGGGCGAGCGACCGCGATGCCGAATACCTGCGCCGTCTCGAGCAGCGGCCTGGCCCCCACGCCGAAAGTCGCGAGCTGCGCGAAGTAGGCGTTGCACGACCTCCGGATCCCCTTGTCGAGGTCGACCGCGCCGTGGGCGGAGGTGACCGTGGGGTCGTCGTGCACCAGGCGGCCGCGCACCCTGTTGCCGGCGCGGCCGTCGGGCAGCAGCTTGCATTCGAAGCTGCGGCGCGCGAGGCCGGGGTCCTTGCGCAGCGCGGCGAGCGCCGTCACCACTTTGAAGGTCGAGCCGGGCGGGTAGATGCCGTAACGGGCGCGGTCGAGCAGCGCCCCGCCGTCACCCGCTTCCGGCTCGGCCGGCAGGCGGGCCGGCAGCGGGTAGGAGGCGGCGGCGAGGAGATCGCCGCTCTCGGCGTCGAGCACCACCGCGGCGGCGCCGAAGCCGGCCTGAGCGGCGTACTTGCGGAGGATCTCCTCGGCCGCGACCTCGAGCCGCACGTCCACGGTGAGCCGCACCGTGCGGTCGCGCGCCAGCACCTTGCGCACCTGTGGGTGGTCCGGCTGGTAACGGTGGCGGAGCAAAGGCACCAGCTCGCGGTAGTCGACGATCACCTGCGGCGTCTCGGTGCCGTCGGCCTGGCGCACCCGCACGACCCCGGCATAGTCGTCGTAGCCCTGCAGCCGGACGCGGGCGTCGCGCTCTACGAAGGAGGTGTTGCGCGCCCGCCAGTTCACCCGATTGCGCAGGTCGCCGAGGAGGTGGAAGGTCCGCCCCCCGAAGGGGTAGACGCGGCCGCGGCGGTCAGGCGTGGCGCCTGCGAAGTCGCTGGCGCCGAGCTGCGCCAGCTCTTGCCGCCGCTGTTCGAGCTCGGCCGGGTCGCTGGTCGCGAGCAACACGCCGCCGCGGTCGACGATCGAGCCGCGGGGAATGGTCGCGGCGATGGCGGCGAGGCGCGGGTTGTAGACGAAGCGGCGGACGCCGTCGCCCTGCAGGACCGCGGCGCCGCGGGTCAAGAAAGCGTCGGCGCGGAGCAGCTGGAAGTCGACCAGGCGCAGCAGGGCGAGCACGAGGAAACAGGCGAGGCCGGCACCCACCCAGCGCGCGCCGCCCAGGAACGGCCGCACCGCGGCAGGCGCGGCGCGGCGCGCGGAGACGCCGGCCAGGACCCCGGCGATGAGGAAATTGGCGAGCATCGCCGAGCGGCCGGAAGAGAGGAAGGGCGAGGTCACGCCCGACAGCGGCAGCAGGTCGAGGACGCCGCCGGCGATGAGCGCCGTCTCCAGAGCGAGGAGGAGAGTGAGCCCCAGGGCGAGGAAAAAGCCGTAGGCGCTTCCCGCCCGCCGCGCCGCCCGCAGGCCGCGCTGGATGAGCAGCGCATACAGGGCGGCCACCGCCAGCAAGCCGCAGAAGCCGAGCTCTTCCCCGACCGCCGACATGACCATGTCGGTGTGCGCCTCGGGCACCAGACCCGGCTCGCCGAGCCCCAGGCCGGTCCCGGTGGCGCCGCCCGCCGCCAGCGACCAGATGGCCTGCGCCAGGTGGTCGCCGCCGCGGAACCAGGTGTCCCAGGGGGCGAGCCACATGCCGATCCGCTGTCCGACGGTGCGCGGGTAGCCCAGTTTGTAGCCGGTGTAAAAGGCCATGGCGACGAGCGCCAACCCGAAGAGCGCCATGCCGGGCCGGCCGCGGGCGACCGAGAAGAGGATCAAGAAGAGACAGGCGAGGACGAGGGCCGGGCCGAGGTCTTTTTGCAGGAAGAAGAAGAACAGGACGACGCCGATCGCCACCAGCGGCGGCAGGACGTACTCGAGCCGCGGCGGAGTGAGGAGGCGCGCCGCGGGTCCCAGCCGCAGCCGCCGCTCCGGGACCTCGCGCAGCAGCTCCCAGCGGTCGGCGAAGTAGCCGGCCAGGAACAGCGCGATCAGGACCTTGATCAGCTCGACAGGTTGAAAGCCCAGGAAGTTGACCTTGGCGTCGCTGGTGCCCGGGCCGCCGCCGAAGAGGATGAGCAGGGCCGAGAACAGCGCCGCCAGGGCCAGCGCCCAGACGCCGCGCCTGGGGAGCGCCGTGCGCTCGAGGTCGATCAGGGCGCCCAGCAGGAAGACGCCGCAGCCGGCCAGGACCCCCTGGGCGAAGCGGGCGTGGAGCGGCAGGTCGCGCAGCGGGTCGCGCAGGCTCGCCATGAGGACGAACCCCAGGCCGCAGAACAGCAGCAGCGTCGGCAGCAGCAGCTCATCGCCCTGGAAACGCCGGGCGCGCAGCACGGCATGGGTCAGCACGAAGCCGGCGACCAGCAGGGCCGCGCCGAGCAAGAACGACGTGCGGTACTGCATCGCGGTGCGCACCACCAGGCGGGGTTTGAGCTGGCGCAGCTCGGCCGGGGCGAGGAGCGCCACCGTGTCGCGGCCGGCAGCGGCCAGCCTCTGCGCCAGCCCGGGCAGGCGGCGGGGGTCGACCTCGCCCGCCGCGACCCGCAGGCGCCCCAGCTCGCCAACGTTGCCGACCGGCGCCGCTGCCAACCGCTGCCGGATCCGGTCGGCCACGAAAGCACGCTCCTGCGGATTAGGCAGGAACGACAGCAGCGGCAGGAGGTCGCCCGCCCCGGATACCGTGTTGAGGTTGACCAGCTCGCCCTGGGCGAGCCGCTGCTCGACTCCGGCGAGCGGCCGGGCGACGGCGAGCCAGGTGAGCACCATGGCTAAGAGGACGACCCCGCCGGCCAGCGCCAGCAGGCCCGCCTCGCGCCCGCGCCGCCCCTCGCCGGGAAGCCGCAGCGGCAGCCCGAGGCCGGCGCCCGGAGAGGGGCGGCCCTGGCGCTCCGCGGCACGGCTGATGGTGACCCCCATGGACTACTCCTTACGCATTCCCCGCTCCCGCGGTTCCGGCGGGCCGGGCCAGCCGCCCGGCCGCCGCGGCTGCGGCGGCGGCTGGCGCCGGGCGCCTCAGGCGCCGCCCGGCCGGCGGAACTCGCGCGACAGCGCTCGGCTGACGCGCTCCCAGAAGCCGGCCTGGTGGATCACACCCAGCCGCGACTCGACCGCCGCGAGATGTGCCGCGGCCTCCGCGCGGTTGCTGGCGGCGAAGGCATAGCCGGAGATCTCGTCGTAGTCGCGGACCGCCTGATCGAGCGCGTCGCGGGCCTGTTTCAGGAGGTCGATCTCGCCCTCGCGCCCTCGCGCCCGCTGGGCGCGCGCTTCGAGCGCCAGACCCTGCATGCGGAGGCCGTCGGCGAGCATCGCGGTTTCGCGCCGGCCGAGCCGGTAACCGCGCCGGCCGAGCTCGCCCATGGTCTTTTGCAGGGCGTCCAGGTCGAAAGTGTCGTAGGCGTAGATGCGGGCGAGCCCGAGATAGGGGTCGGCCCAGGCCGGGTCGAGACGTGCCGCCTCCTGGAACTCCGCCGCGGCCTCCCGGCTCCCATCCAGCGACTTCTTGCGCTCGCCCTGGTTGCGCAGGGTGAGCGCCGCGATCCGGTCAATGTGGGCGCGGGCATAGAGCATCCGCGCCCGCAGGCTGCGGTCGCGCGGCGCGATCTGCGCGGCAGCGTGGAGGTAGCGGTAGGCCGTTTCCCACCCGCGCAGCGTGGTCGTCGGGTCGTCGCCGTGATAGCTGTCGAGGATCCGCCCGGCGGCGGCGGCGAGCGACCGCCGGAGATCGTCGCCGACCCCGAAGAGGTCGGGCGTGAGCCAGCACCAGCGCGCGGCATCCCCGTAGCGCTGGACGATCGCATCGAGGTCGGGGTGGACCTCGGCCAGGTCGTGCCGCAGCTGCTGCGCCTGGTTCCAGGCCCGCAGCTGGCTGGCGCCGAAGACGATCAGGGAGGCGCCGGCGAGCACCAGCACCGCCCGCCGCAGGCGGCGCCTCTGACGCACCGCGGAGAGCGCTGCTGGCGCCGCGGAGAGCGCTGCCGGCGCCGCGGCCGCAGGCTCCGGCGCGCCGCCGCCGGGGGGAACGCCGATCGGGGTGAAGGCCCAGTCAGAGGCAGTGGCAGTGGCGAGGGCGGGGGCAGGACCAGTCCGGCGGGTCTCGTGGAGCGCCAGGGCAGAGGCAGGTCCTTCCGCCCCTTCCGCCCCCTCCAGAAGACCGCGCTCGGTGCGCCGGGTGGCCTCCAGGGCATCCGCCGCACCGGCGACCATGACGGCGGCAGCGCCCGCAGCGCCTGCCGATTCGGTGGCGTCGGCGGCGCGGCCGGCGAGCCGGCCATCAGCGGCCTCCGCGGCGCCCTCGGCGAGCCGGTCATCGGCGGCGTTGCCGGCGGAGGCGGAGGCCGCAAGTAGTGGGTCGGCGGCGTTGTTTGGCGGGGGTGGAGCGGGGGGAGGGGGGGGTCGCATCTCCTCGGCCGAGAGCGGCCGCGTCGTGCGCCGGGTGGCGTGGAGGTCGGCGGCGGCGGCGGCGCCCCGGGCCGGGGCAGGCGCCGCCGAGGGGAGCGGCCGGCCTTCGCGCAGCGCCGCGAGGTCGCTCTTGAGCTCGGCCGCGGTCTGGTAGCGGCGGCCGACCTCGAAAGCGAGCGCTCTGTCGACGACGTGGGCCAGCCCCGGCGAGCAACCGGCGGGGAGCGGCAGGCGGGGCAGGCCATGGCGGATGGCCTGCTCCAGCTCCTCGGGCGTGTTGCCGGGGAAGGGGCGCCGGCCCGACACCATGGCCGCCAGCACCACGCCGGCCGCCCAGAGGTCGGAGTGGCGGTCGACCACGCCGCGCTCCAGGCGCTCGGGCGGCGTGTAGGGCAGGCTGCCGAAGAGGTTGACGGTGAAACGCCGGGTCTGAGAGAGGTGCTTGGCGATCCCGAAGTCGAGGACCCGCACCCGGTCTCCCTGCTGGAGGCGGATGTTCTCGGGCTTGATGTCGCCGTGGACGATGCCGTAGACCGGCCGCCCCCCCACTTCGGCCACGAAGCCATGGCAGACCTCGAGCATGGAGACCAGCTCGAGCGTGATGCCGGTCGCACGTTCCTCCGCCAGCGGACCCTTCGCCAGCAGCTGCGAGAGGTCGCTCCCGGCGACGTATTCCATGGCGACCCAGAAGAGATCGCCGTCCTGCCCTTGCTCGAAGACCGCCGCCACCTGGGGCGCGACTCCGGCGAGCTTGGCCTGCAGAGAGAGGCCGTTCTTCTCCGCCTCCAGCATCTCCGGGTCGGTCCTGGCGACCCTCACCACCTTGAGCGCGACCAGGCGCTCCTCCCGCGGGTCCCAGGCGAGCAGCACGTCGCCGATCGCGCCGCGGCCCAGGAAGTCCTTGATCGCGAACCGGCCTACCGTCTCCTGTCCCACGAGAGGGGAGATCACGGATGTCTCCGCGGGGTGCGGGCCGGCGCGGCCGCCGGCGGAAGGGCGGCAGCTGGCGGGCGGGCGGCGGTGATCGGCGGGCGGGCGGCGATCGGCGGGCGGCCGGCCGCGCCTGCCTGCCCCGCCGCGGCAGCCCCGGCCAGGCGCACCGCCTGCTCGCGCGGCAGCGCGCCGAAAGCGTTCCAGCGCCAGATCTCCTCGGCCCGGTCCGGCGCCGCCAGCGACACACCGGGGCCGCCGTTGCCCTCGATCCGGTTGCCGGCGACCAGCGGCGCCGCCGACTCGCGGATGTCGATCCCCGGCGCCCCCGGCGCCGCGGCGGCCGGCCGCATGCCGTTGCCGGCGATCAGGTTCGACAGCAGCCGCGGCGCGGCCTGGGCGGCGACGGCGATCCCGGCGCCGGCGTTCTGATGCACGTAGCAGTAGCGCACGGTCGAGCGGTCAGCGCCGCGGATGTCGATGCCCGCGCCCGCCGCGCCGCTGACTTCGACGTCGTCGAGCACGACCTCGGAGCCGTCGAGGCGCACCCCGGCGCTCCAGGAGGCCGGGGGCTCCGCCGCCACCCGGAAGCCGGCCAGGCTCGCCCCGTGTACCCCCGCCGCCACCACCGCGGGACCGCCGCCGCGGCCCGGCGGCGGCAGCAGGACGGCCCCGCGCGGCGTGCGAGCGACCAGGGCCACCCCGTCGCGCAGCGTGAGGCGTTCGTGGTAGCGGCCGGGGCCGACCGCGATCGTCTGCCCCGGCCGCGCTCGCGCCAGCGCCTCGCCGATGGTGGCGAAGCCGCCGTCGCCGATCCCCACGACGAGCACCGCCGGGCCATCCTGAGGATCGTCGCCGCCCAGCCCCAAGAGGCCCTCTGCCCAGCGGTAGAGCGGCGCACGGAAGAAGGCCAGCGCCGCCGCCAGCAGCGCGACCACCACCAGCCACCTGAGGAGAGCTCCCGACATCGACTCGCGCAGGCGCTCCCCCGTCGTCGGACGGACCCACGCCGCGCCGCGCTGGCTCTGCTCCGTGCGCCGGGCATCGGGAGGGGAGCCCGGCGGGCGGGCACCGGCGCCTTCACGGCGGCGGCGCACCGCCTCCGCGAAGCGCTCGCCCGCCACCAGGACCGCCGAGACGTTGTCCTTGCCGCCGGCCGCGTTGGCGCGCTCGATCAGGGCGCGGACAGCGGCCCGCGGCGAGGCGGCATGGCTCTCCACCGATTCCAGGATCTCCTGCGAGGGAACCATGTCGGAGAGGCCGTCGCTGCACAGCAGGAACGCTCCGCCAGGGTCGAACGGCAGCTCGAGGACGTCGATCCAGCTGGGCTCGTCCGGCTCGTGCGGACCCGAGCCGACGTCGCGGAAGATCTCGTTGCGCCGCGGGTGGCGCATGGCCTCGATCTCCGAGAGGTCGCCGGCGTCCTCCCGCGCTCCCACCGGCGAGTGGTCGGGAGTGACCTTCCTGATCTCCCCGGGGGTGACGGCATAGAGGCGGCTGTCGCCGACGTGGCCGACCGTCGCCTGGGCGCCGTCGAGGACCACCACGGTGACGACGCACGACATGCCGCTGAGCTTGGCGTCGGCCCGGGCGCGCTCGTAGATCCTGCGGTTGGCCAGCGCGATCGCTTCGCGCACCAGGCGCGCGGCGCCGGTGGTGCGGCGGGAGAGGCGAGCGCGCAGGACCTCGAGCGCGGTCTCGGCGGCGACCTCGCCGGCCGACTCTCCGCCGACCCCGTCGATCACCCCGAAGATGCCGAGCTCGGGCTCGCACAGCACCCGGTCTTCGTTGTGCGAGCGCTCGCGGCCCGGGTCGGTCGCCGCGGCCGCCTGGAAGGAGCGCGCCCTGCCCATGACCGGCTAAGGCCGCCGCCGCGTCTCGCGGACGGCAGCCCAGGCGAGGGCCGCCACCGCGGCGCCCAGGGCAGCGAGCAGCGGCAGGCGAGCATAGAAGAGGCCGCTCAAAGCCTGGCCGTCCTCTCGAAGTCGAGAAAGACGATGCCGGCGAGGCCGAGGCGGGCGCGGTCTGGCAGGTCGATCCAGCGGTCGAGGTCGCGTGCGCCTTCGCCGGCTGCCTCGAGGCTCGGCGGCAGGGGCTTGCCGTTCACCGTGGTGCCGAGCTTCGAGAGGTCCTTGATCTGGAAGGCGCCGCTCTCGGGCAGCCGGCGCAGCCGCGCGTGCTCGCGCGAGACGTCGAGCGAGGTCTCGAGCCGCACGTCGACCCAGACGTCCGGCGCGTCGCGCCCGATCACGATCTCGTCCTTGACCATCCAGAACTCGCGGCTGCCGGCGTCGTCCTTGTAGCTGATGCGGGCGAAGGCGGCCCCGGGCTCGGCGCTCTCGCGCTGGCTGGTCGCCCGGCCGAGCCGCCGGGTGGTCGAGATGCGGTGCGTGGGGGCGCCCGATCCGTAGCCGGCGGCGGGCTGCTGCGCGAACTCCGAAACCACCTGGACGTCGCCCGGCTGCAAGAGTCCGTTGGGGTCTTCCTGAAAGCGGATGAACCAGCGTCCCTCGGCCGCGACGAACTGCGGCGCCGCTTTCGGCGGGCGGCCGTCCTCGCCCGGATCGCGGGGGCGCCCGCGGCTCAGTCGATCGAGGAGGCGGCCGAGGCGCGGAGAAGAGCGGCGGTTGAGCGCCGCGAGCTCGCGCCCGAGCAGCTCCTTGGCCTCGGCCTCGAGCTCGCCGAAGATGGTCCGCAGCCGCTCGTAGTCGGTCGCGTGCAGGTAGACCTGGTAGAGGCTGGGCGCCACCGTCTTGGTGACCAGCGGCTCCAGGCTCGACCGCATGTTCTCGGCAACGGCCAGGATCACGTCCCGGCCACTCGCACGCTCCTGCATCACTCGGCGCCGCCCTCCTCGACCGCCCAACTTCGGCGGCAGCGGCCGCTCAGCCGCGGCATCCCGAGTATATCCGCCCGGAATCGGCCCTTTCACTACAGCCCTGCGGCTCGTTCTAGCCTGCGGCGACCCCGAGGCATGAAACGGCGCTGCGATGTGGCGGTGGAGGCCTCCTCAAAGCATCGATCGGATCGCCTCCCGCAACCCCCGCGAGTCCCCTTCCCGGTTGTCGGAAGCCGCCGGGTCCCGACCCGGCGGCGCCGGAGGGGGAAGGGGACGCCCCCTCCCCAGGCGCGCGGAACAGTCTCGTCTTACCGGGCGGCGGCCGGATCGTAGGAGAGACGGGGCATCCAGCTGCCTCTGCCGCTGGGAAGCAGGTCGAGCAGGTTCCAGACCGGGGTGTAGAGGTCGATGCCGCGGTGATGGCCGGGGCCGAGGCTGGCCTCGGTGCTATAGAAGTGGCGGATCTCGCCTCCGGGCCGGCGGACGAAGACGCTCACCCCCGGCCTCTGCCCTCCCGACGCTTCCTCCACGTGGTAGTCGCGGTTGAACTCGTTGTCATGGCTCGATAGCAGGCGAAGGTTCGTCCAGCCGCGGCCCCGCGCCCAGGCCCTGAGCTTGGCGAGGTCGGCCTTGGCGACCAGCGCGAAGCTCACCTTGTCGCGGAGGTGCGGCGCGACCGCGTTGTAGCTATCGGCCCACATCGTGCACATCGGGCACGGCAGCGCCTGGTCGGCGGCGAACATGTAGTGGATCAAGATCAGCTCGTCCTTGCCCGGGGCGAAGAGCTCGGACAGCCGGGTTTCGCGGCACCCGGACGGCGAGTCGTCTTCGAGGTCGGCGGACCCTTCCCGGAAGCGGTAGTCCTGCGGCACCGGCCCGCCGTGCGGCAAGCTTCGGCGCAGCGCCGCTACGCGCTCCCGCTGATCCTTGAGCGCGATCTCCGCGGCGAGCAGCTCGTCGCGCCGGCGGCGGTACTCGGCGCTCTCGCCTGGCATCAGCATGGGGCTCACGGCCGGCGTCTCCTGGGTGGGCATGGCGCGTCTCCTTTTGTCAGCGATCGGTTCTAGCTGCCACCGCCTGCGGCGCCAGGGCGTCGAGGCGCCGCTCCCAGTACTGCCGGCATTGCTCGACCCAGCCCGCGGCGTCGGTCAGCGGCACCGGCCGCAGCCGGCAGAAGTGCCGGCGGCCGCGGACCTCGCGCTCGATCAAGCCGGCCCTCTCGAGCACCTTGAGGTGCTTGGAGACCGCGGCGAGCGACATGGGATAGCCGGCGGCCAGCTCGGAGACGGTGGCCTCGCCCGCGGCCGCCAGATCCATCAGCACCGCCCTGCGGGTTGCGTCCCCCAGCGCCGAGAAGGTCCGGGTCAGCTCCAGCTCGCCCAAAGAACGCTCAACCACGTGGTTTACTATATGAGCCCGCCAGCCGTCTGTCAAGGCGACTCAAGCATCCGCCGCTCCTCATTGCGCCCGGGTCAGGTAGACGTCGCCGTTGATACAGCTCAGCTCGATGCGGTGCGTGGCGGCGCCCTGGCGGCCGGTTGCGTGGATCAGCTTGCGCGGCGACCCGTGAGTCGTGTCCCACTCGCTCGACTCCTCGATCTTGAGCGGAAAGTCGCTGTGCACGCGATAGTTGCGCCGGCTGGCGCGGGTATAGAAGAGCTGGATGTCGATGTCCATCGCGAGGTCCGCCGGGACGGCGAGGTGCAGCTCACCGGACTTCGAGTCGAGCTTCACGTCATGGGGCTCCGCAGCGCTGCCGCCGCTGCCCTCGACCAGGGTGACCTTGATGTCGCCCGCCATGGAAGTGGCGTCGACCCGCCCGTCGACGCGATCGATCTCGATATCGCCGCCCATGGTCGTCGCCTTGACGTACTTGGCGGCCGAGCGCACCCGCACGTTGCCGCCCATCGTCCTGAGCTCGGCGCCCGCCGGCGCGTCTTCCACCCGCAGGTCGCCGCCCATCGAAGACATCACCACGGCGCCGCGCGAGCTGTCGCCGCGCGACCCCTCTTTGCCGCCGCGCACGTTCTGGTAGGTCACCGTACCTCCCATCGAGTGCCCTTGCAGATTGCCCTCGATGTCCTCGAGCTGGACCTTGCCGCCCATGGTCGTGATGCGCCCGTCGAGCTTCGACTTGCTGACCCGGACGTCGCCGCCCATCGTCTTGAGGTGGGCCTCGCCGTTGAGCTCCGACAGCTCCAGATCGCCGCCCATGGTCGTGCCCTCGAACTTGCCGTCCAGCCCGGCGAGGTGCACGCTGCCGCCCATCGACTTCAGGTGCACGCTGAAGCGCTGGGGCAGGCGGATGTCGATCCGCAGGTTGGTCGAGTAGCTGTCGCGCCGGCCAACGTGGCGGGTGGCGATCCGCGCCCCGCCGCCGCTCGTCGCTTCGATGGTGACCTCGGTCTCCGCCGCGTCGCGCCCTTCGCGGTCGACGGTGAAGGACGCCGTGCGGTCATCGCCTCCCCGGATGGTGATCGCGCCACCGCTTTCGAGGTCGATGTCGAGCTGCTGGCCCGCGGTCACCGATACCTGCTTCTCGATGCGGTCGGCACGCGCCGCGGGCGGCAGGGCCAGGCAGGCGGCCAGGATGAAGAAGGCAATTCGTCTCATGGAATCCTCCTGGATGAACCGTTGCTTTCACTTCGTTTGCCGTTGCGCCCGCTGAGCCCGCCGGGCCCCTCGGGAGCATCGCGATGGAAGTCCTTCGCCGTCCTCACCTCGAGAGCGGCGCGCATCGGGCCGGCGGCGGAATCGACCGCCTGTTCGAGAGTCTGGCGATCGATGCCGCCGCCGGCCAGGACGTCGATGGCGAGCAGCCGGATCGCCACCGAGGGCTCGCTGGCGAGCGCTTTGAGGACCGCTGCCCGGATCGCCGGATCGCCGCGCTCGCGGCCGAGGCCGGCGAGAGCGCTGGCGCGCACCGCCGGGCTTGGATCGTCGCGGAGAGCGCGCAGCAGCGCGCCGCGCGCCCGGGGGTCGGACAGCAGCCGCGAGGCGATGGCGGTGGCCTTGAGGCGGCTGCCGACCGGCGAGGTGCCGGCGAGCAGCGTCTGCGCCACCACCTCGGCCACCAGCGGATCGTCCGCCGGACGGTCGAGCTCGAGGTGGGCCGAAACGTCGAAGCCCAGGTGCAGCCGCTCTCCCTGCCCCGGCTCGAAGCGCACATTGGAGTAGATGAATGGCGAGTCCAGCGGATCGCCGCCCTCGCGGCCCTCGCCGCGGCGACCGCCGCCGCTATCGGCGCCGGCCGCCGACGCCGCACTATTGAGCAGCCGCACGATCGCTCCTCCCTCCGCCAAGGGCGCCCGCCCGGCGGTCCGCCCGGCCAGCCCCGCTGGCCCCGCTAGCCCCGCTAAATAACCGAGCCCGGTCAAGAACGCCGCCGCCGCCGCGTAGCGCAGCGCCTTCGAGCCCAGCAGACCTGACGCCCGCCGCCAGCCCCGCCCATCCATGAGTGCCCACCGCCCGCGCTCGGCTCCCAGGCCGGCTTCGCGGCGAGCCTCGCGCAGGACCGCGCGGCGCACCTCGGCGAGACCCGCGGCATCCGGCTCGACCGAGGCGGCAGCGGCCCGCAGGCCCTCGTCGAGCGCGCAGAGCGCGCGGCAGTCCGGGCAAGAGCGGCAGTGCTCGGCCAGCGCCGCGAGCTCGGCCGCGGCCGCCTCGCCGGTCCAGTGGCGCTCGATCACCTGTTGCAAGCGGTCACAGTCGCTCATGGCGTCCCCTCGTTCTCTCCAGCCAGCTCGCCGCCGAGCTCGGCGCGCAGGCGCCGCAGGCTGCGAAACAGAATGTTGCGCGCGGTCATCTCGGTGCAGCCCAGGATCTCGGCGATCTCCGGGATCCGCAGCCCCTCGAAGTAGCGCAGCACCAGGGCCAGGCAGTGCCGGCGGTTGAGCGCCCGCAGCCCCCTGAGCAGGCGCGCGCGCTTCTCGCGCCGCAGGGCGGCATCCTCGGGGCTGGGGCCGGGCGCCGCCTGCTCGGCGGCCAGCTCCAGCGGCCCCTGGCGTGCCTCGCGCCGCCAGTTCCGGCGCCGCCAGTCGCGCCCCTCGTTGAGCAGGATGCGCAGCAGCCAGGTCTTCCAGGCGCTCTGGCCGCGAAACCGCGCGCGCTCGCGGAAGGCCTTGAGAAAGGCCGCCTGGACGATGTCGAGGGCGCCGTCGCGGCTGCCGGCGAAGCCGTAGGCGACCTTGAACGCCAGCCCCTCGTGGCGCTGCATCAGCGCGTCATAGGCCGCGAGGTCTCCGGCCACGCTGGCGGCGGCAAGCTGCTCATCGGTGGGCGGCACGCTCCCCTCCTGCCTCAATTAGACCTCGCAACCCGCCAGTTGTGAGCACGGGGCGGCGAGCCCACGAGCTGTTCCTGTACTCCGGATAAAGTCTGGCCGGACGAGGATCGCGACGCCGAGACGGCTGCGCCGTGCGCCGCCGGCGGCTGTCGGGGGATGGTGAGGTGGGGGGAGGGACAGGACCGGCCGGCCCGCGGCCGGACCGGTCCTTGATCTGGTGCCCGCGCTTGGCGCGCTACAGCGTGTTGAGGAAGCGGACCAGCTGGTTCTTCTGCCGGTGGGTGAGGAGGAACCAGATGCCGGTGATCTGCTCCGCCTGGTTGCCGTGGCGCTGGATGGCTTCGTTGATGGTCAGGTTCAGGCCGTCGTGCATCAGGCGCGTGCGGGTGCGCAGGCCCCAGAGCGGCGGCGTGCGCAGCATGTTCATCGTCTGCAGGCCGCCATTCTGGACGATGCCGTCGCCCGTCCCCACGTCGTGCAGCAGGAAGTCGCTGTAGGGGTGGATGACCTTGCTTCCCAGAGCGTCGGGGACGATGAAGGTGCCGCCGTTGAGCGAGGTCCCGGCCGGCACGGTGGTCATCGTGACCACATGGCAGATGTTGCAGCCGATGTTGGAGAAGATCTGCTCGCCGGCCAGGATGTTCGCGTCGGTCGTCGGGAGGCGGGGCGGGACCTTGGTCGAGCGCACGAAGCGCGTGAAGGCCTCGACCTGGCGGCCGAAGGGCGCCGTCGGGGTCGCCGGGTCGTCGGGATCGGGAATCTGTTCGAAGAACGACACGTCGTTGCCGTTCGAGGTGTTCTTGGTTGGGAAGAGCGGGCTGGTGGGGCCCATCTCGTTCAAGAAGGCGTCCGCCGAGAACGAGAGCAGGCTGGCATGCTGATCCTTCCAGCCGAAGCGGCCGATCCGCGTGGTGCCGGGAGCCTCCAGGACCGGCACCTGGATCGCGGTGCCGCGCAACGCCACCTGCTGGGACCCCTGGATCGCGAGCAGCGTGCTGTCGTCGACGGCCTCGACGAAACCGTCGCCGAGCGCGTTGTTGGTGGTGCGCAGCGTGCGGACGTTCTCGAAGGCGAAGACCCGTTCCTGGATCAAGGGGTCGACGGCACGGTCGTGGATGATCGACCCCCCCGGGTGTTCGGTGAAGGTGGTGCCGTCGAAGATGCCCGACCGCAGCACCGCGATCTGGCCGATCCCTCCGCTCACCGGGTTCTGATGGCACTCCCTGCACGCCTGCGCGTTGTAGACCGGACCCAGGCCGTCCGAAGGCTGCTTGACCTGCTCGAACAGCGCGCGGTCGGAATCCATGTTCGCCTGCGGCTCGAAGCCGTTGGTCTGGTTGTCGAACCCGCTGGGCGCATCAGTCGCGGTAACCGCGGCAATGACCAGCACCGGCGCGACCAGGAGCGCCAGGGGCGCGGCGACGCGCACCAGGACCCTCCGTCGCCTGCTTGATCTCTTCCTCTCCATCTTCGATTCTCCTTGCACCAGATCAGAAACTCACCGGGGACCGCTCGAGCCTCACGCGAGGCCGGCGCGCGCCAGCGGCGCACGCCCCTCCGCAGCGGCAGAGCTCGATCGGCCCTGCCGGCACCGGGAGGAGCCGCAGACCGCTTCCAAGATGGGGTCTTTTGCAGCCGTCGACCCGTGCCTGAGTGGGCACAGCCCGGGTTCAGGCCACGGAACCGGGACACCCCGTTCATGTATAGGTGCAGGTCAAGGCCAAAAACGAGCCCGTGGCGAGCACCTCGGTCCCCACCAGGCCCGCCCCGGCTGGAGAAGCAGCCTAGTGTCCCGTCTCAGAAGTGGGGATCAGCGCAGCGGGATCCACGGCCGAGGAATTCGGCTCCGAGAGAGTGAGGGTCGAGGCCGCGGAGTCCGGAGTCGAGAACGAAACATCGGCGACCGCGGCGGCCAGTGCCACTGGGACCTCCAGGCTCTGCAGCGCAGGCTCCGCCACGGGCGCTGACTTGGACGCCGCAGACCCCTCCGCCGGCCCATGGTTGTTGGCACTCCCCTGTCCGCGGCCTCCACCGCGCCGTTTTCGCGCCGGGCTGGTCGCCGCGCGGGAGGAGGGTTGGTTGGTCTTGGGCCCCTCCGCGGAACCGCGCCGGCGCAGCGTCAGCCCTGCACCCACTTCCCATTCCACGACGGCCGCCACGGTCCCGCGCAGCTCCGCCAGGGCGCGCTCCAGAGCCTTCCCGGCCTTGCGAATCTCCACCAGCTCGCGCCGCATGGGCTCTCGGGCGTCGCCCGCGGGCGGGGTCGGAATCTTTGGCTCTGTTGGCACTCACATCCCTCATGGGGCAGACGAGGCACTGTAACTGCTTGCAAAAGCAGGGCCAAGGACGTAAGGGCCGGCGCCGGGGACCGGATTGATAGCTAAAAGCGAATATGTCTGGCCCGGAGGGGCTCTTGGCCTTCGGAGGTCGGTGGACAGTGGCGGCGGCCTTGGCCTGCCGGTGTTCTTGCCAATTTGCGGCGCGGGTGTGGAAAAAGGGGCTGGCCGGCTCAGGCGGCGCGGCTGGCTAGCACCGGCGCGGCGGCGCCGCCGAGGATGCCCGCGGCAAGGCCGGCCAGGCCGGCGAGCCCCGCCGGGACGGCGCCGATGGTGCCGGCGAGGACCGCCACGCTCGCCGCCGCCGCCCAGAAGCGGCGGTCGCTATCGACCCGCGAGCCCAGAGAGCCCAGGACGAGACCCGTCACGGCACCGGCAGCCAGGCAGACGACCGGCAGGGTGAGGCAGAAACCCCGGCCGTAGGCATGAGCGCAGCGTAGCGCGGCCGGCAGCAGGCAGGGGGCGAGGCCGGCGAGAAAGCCGAGGCGAGCGCCGCGTGCCCAGGCGCCGCCCCGCCAAAGGAAGGCGGCGACGGCGGCGCCCAGCGCCGTGGCACACACGACGGGCCAGCGGTACGCTGGACAGCCTGCCAAGGCGACCATGCTGACCGCGGCCGCCAGCGTGGCGCGCCGGAGCGCCCAGCGCAACCGGCCGTGCTCGTAGGCCCGGCGGGCGCGCATGGTCAATGCTGCTTCAGCGGCGATCATGGCTCAGCCTCCAGGCGCCGCGCAGGCGGGCGAGAGCGCGCTCGACGCGTTTGCGGAAGGTGGGACCAGGAAGATCAGGGCGCTCGCCGCGGGCATAAGCGAGCAGCGTCTCGGCGTCGCCGGGGCGCAGCGTCGCCAACACTGCCCCGAGCGCCCGTTCGAGGTCGCCCGCCACCGCGTTTTCTTCCGGCGAGCAGCCGCGGTCGGGGCGGTCGGCGAGGTCGTCCGCTGGCTGCTCCCGCCGCCGCTGGCGCCGCTTGCGCGCGCTGCGGATCTCGTATGCGGCAATGCCCAGCACCCAGGAAAGCGCGTCGCGCTGGCGATCGAACTCGGCGGCGCGGGCGAAGACGCGGAGCAGCGCCTCCTGCGCCGCATCCTCGGCCTCCTCCCGCGGCAGGCAGCGCGCGGCAAAGCCGCGCAGCAGCGGCCAGAGACCGAGGAACACCGGGTGGAACGCGTCGCGGTCCCCGTCCGCCAGCTGCTCCAGATGGCGTTGCAGCGCTTCCCGCTCGGCGCGCTCCACCCGCTGGAGCCTACCCGTGCCCTGACCTGGGGCACGCCTTCTCGCCGTGGTGGTCGCAGCAGTGGGAGCAACACGACGGCGCATCGGCCTTGCCGGCGCCGCCGGCCTTGGTGTCCCCGGCCGCCGCTATCGCCGCCGGCACCGCGAGCGCCGCGACCAGGGCCAGCCAACTCAGCTTCCTCGACATCTCGATCTCCTTTCCGGAGCGTTCATTCGCCCCGTCGCCAGAGATAGGCGCGAACCCCGCCCGGCGTGACACCTGATGCCTCCTGAGGGCGGGGGCGCCGCCGATAGTGTAGAGAATCAGTCCCGCAACGCCCGCACCGGATCGATCCGTGGCGCGCGCCAGGCGGGCAAGAGACACGCTGCCAACGAGGCGACCGTCATCACCACGAAGGCCGACCCGAACGCCAGCGGGTCGCGTGGGCTCACTTTGTATAGCACGTAGCCGAGCAGCCGCGTCAATCCCAGCGCCGCCGCTGCGCCGAGGACGACGCCGCCCGCCGTCAATGCCAGGCCGTGCGACATCACGAGCCGCAACAGATCTGCGGCGCTCGCGCCGAGCGCCATCCGCAGCCCCAGCTCGCGCCTCCTCTGCGACACCGCGTACGACATCACGCCGTATAGTCCGACCGCGGCGAGCAGCAGCGCCAATCCTCCGAAAATGCTGAGCAGCGTGACCGCGATCCGTTGCGACGCCGTCGAGCGGTTGACATGTTCCCGCATCGTGATTACCTCTTGCGGCGCCAGGCCTGCATCGAGCGCCTGGATCTCGCGCACCAGCGCCGCCGCCATCGTCCCGGGAGCCTGCGCCGTGCGGATATGCAGCACCGCTCGCAGCGAGAAATTCTGCCGCAGAGGCACATAGAAAAACGCCTTCGGCGTCTCCAGGAACGTCTCGTACTTCGCAGCCTTGGCGACGCCGACCACCCGCATCCATCTGCCCTTTACCTGCAAGCGCTTGCCGACCGGATCCCCGCCGCGCCAGTACTGCACGGCCATCGTTTCATTCACCACGGCGACGGGCGCGGCCGTTTCGTCATCGGCGCGGGTGAACTCGCGGCCGGACACCAGCGGGATTCCCATGGTCGCGAAATACGCGGGTCCCACCTCGTTGTACTCCGCCGTAGGCTGCTCGTTGGGCGCCGATTGATACCCGTCAACGGCGATCGGCGCCGAAGAATAAGGAAGATAGCTGAACGGCCTGATTCGCGCCACCGCAACCGACTTGACGCCGCCGAGCCCTCTTACGCGATCGATCAGCGCGTCGTGAAAATTCTTCGCGCGCTGCGCATCGTATCCAGCCGCGAACAGATCGAGCCCCGTCGTCAGCACGTCCTGCGTCGAAAAGCCCGGGCTGGCGGTGCGAATCCCCTGCATGCTGCGGATGAGCAGGCCCGCGCCGACCAGCAAGACGAAGCTCAGCGACACCTGGACCAGGACCAGGCTCGAGCGGACGCGCGATCTTGCGCCGCCCCCGACGACACCCCCCGATTCGGATCTGAGCGCGTCGGCAAGATCGATCTTGCCGGTCTGAACCGCCGGAAACAGCCCGAACAGCAGCGTTGAGGTCAGGCAAACGCCGGCACTGAATGCGAGCACCCGCCAATCGAGCTCGCCGCCCAGATTCAACACGATGCCGCTCGGCGCCGGGAAAAACATCACGAGCAGGTTGCGGCACAGGTACGCGACGATCAGTCCGCCGGCCGCGGCGAGAGTCGAAAGGATCAGTCCTTCGGTGAGGAGCTGCCTCAACAGTCTGCCGCGCCCGCAGCCGACGGCGAGCCGAACCGTCACTTCACGCCGTCGCGCGAAAGACCTGACGAGCAACAGATTGCTGACGTTCGCACAGGCGATCAGGAGCACGAGAAACACCACGGCGAGCGTGATGCCGAGCGTTGGCAGCATCTCGTGCGCCTTGTTGAATGGAGTTTGCCACAGCGGCAGGAGCTTGATGCCGCGACCGCGGTTCGTCGCCGGATAATCGGCCTCCAGTCGTTTCGCCACGGCCGAAATCTCCTCCTGCGCCTGCTCGCGGGTCGCGCCGGGCTTGAGCAGCGCGAAGCCCTCGATCCAGCGCGCGCCGCGATCCTCCAGCTTGTATCCGCCTGCGTCGAACCTTTCCTGCATCGACGTCGGGACCCAGAACTGCATCGCATAGCCCACGAAGGTCCCAGAGAACCCCTCCGGCGCGACCCCGATGATCGTGTGCTGCAGGCCGTTGAGGATCTGTGTCTTGCCGATGATTCCCGGATCGGCGTTGTAGCGCTCTTTCCATGTTCGGTAACTGATCACGGTCACCGGATGGGCGTTGCGCCCGAAGGCTTCGGCGGCGGCGAAACCGCGCCCGAGAGCCGGATGGACCCCGAGCGCAGCGAAATAGTTCGGCGATACGATGCTCCCGGTCGCGCGCTCGGCCCGGTCGCCGATGCTGAGCGTGGTCCCCATGATCTTGTCCTCGATGAAGTCGATCAGCTTGCAGCTCTTCTGAAAATCGACGAAATCAGGCCACGAGAGATCGTCCGAGCCGGGCGTGCCGCGCGCCGTGCCGCTCAAGGCAAGCAGCCTCTCCTGGTGGGCTACGGCCGGGAACGGACGAAACAGGATCCCCTCGATCCAGCTGAAAACGGCGGTATTGGCGCCGATCCCCAAGGTCAGGCAAAGGATCGCCAGGATAGAAAACCCCGGGCTGCGCCGGAGCATCCGGAAGCCGAAGCGGAGGTCTTGCAGGGCGGTCGCGATCATGGGTAGTCCTCTCTGGACGCGGATCTGTGATCTGAGCTTGCTTGAACGCTGTTAGATCTTGGATCAGTGACGGCTGTCCGGAGCGCCAAATCGCCCCGCGAAGGATAGGCGTCAACCGCGCCCGGCGTGACAGCTGGTTCGTGAGGAGTGTTTGCCGCCCCGGCGCGGCCATGGGCTGGTCCCTCTCCCTCCGACGCCTGGCCGTGAGAAGCGCCGAAGGTCGCCGGCCCCGGCCCTGCCGGTGCGATATTCCGCCTGAGTTCCTCGAGCTGATGGCCCTTTATCCGCAGCCGGTATGGCGCCAACCGACAGTGGAATACCTGCCGCGCCCCCGCCGCAGCGACAGCGTGCGTCAGCCGCGCGACAAGCCTCAGTACTCGAAGACGACGCGCGCCGGCAGCCGGGCAACCACCACCTCGCGGCCGGCGTGCGCGACGGCCCGGCCGTTGACTCGGGCGGCGCGCAGCGGCCGTTCGTCCGGCGAGCAGACGATGAGCCACGCCGGCCGCGCGGCCGGCAGTTTCACCATTGCCGGCACTCCCGGCAGGTCGCTGCCGCGTAGCTCGACGATGATTTGAGCGGGCTGACCGGCCTGGTCCGCCTGACCGGACTGATCGGATTGATCAGGCTGATCGGGCCGCCCGCCCACGGTCCGCATCCGCAGGTCGATCGTCCCGCCGTAGGTCGGCAGCGGGCCGACGTGCAGCGTGCCGCCGCCCAGCCAGCTCCGGGGCACCCCCGCGCCGACCACCAGCGCCCCATCTTCGCGGTCATAGGCCACGGCGTCGAGGACCGAGCGGATGAAGTCCGAGGCGACCCAGGCATGCGGCATGTCGCCGATGAAGCGCGGCTGGCGCGCCTCCGCCCCGACGACCTCGGCCCATTCGTTCCACGGCGCCGGCCGCCGATCGGCCAGGAAGCGGTCGAGCAGCGGCAGGGCGCGCTCTCTCTCGCCGCGCCGGAAGAGCGCGCCGATGATGCGCATCTCATAGGGTGTGTATTCGGCGCGCGGCGCGGCCAGCGACTCGAGGTAGCGGTCGAACGTCCGCCGCAGCTCGGCCGGCGGAAAGACCGCGCCCAGGCCGAGCGGCGAGATGCCGATGGCGGTCGAGGTGGCGTCGAAATCGCCCAGCTCGGCCGAGCCCGGAACGAAGTCGAGGCGGTGTAGGGCGATGGTGCGGCGAAGCGCGGCCTCGAAGTCGCGGCGGAAGGCGGCGGCCTGAGCGGCGAGCTCGCGGCGGCGCTCCCCCAGCCGCAGCCTGCCGGCGAGATAGGCCGCATCGTCGAGCCCCTTCAAGGCAAAGAGATCGTCCCAGAACGAGTGCACCGGCTTCGCCGAGTAGCCTTCGTGGCTGATCGACTCGGTCACCAGACCTTCGAACGGTCCGTGGTTGCGGCGTGACAGCTCGCCGATGTAGCGCGCCGCAGCGTCGACGTGCGGCCAGAGCCTGCGGACGAACGCCAGGTCGTGGGTGAGGCGCTCGATCTCGGCGACCAGATAGATCAGCTCGCCGTGGCTGTCGTTCTCCGGCACCGGATCGGCGCCGCGGCGGTCGACGCAGCACGGCACCTTGCCGTCCTCATATTGGTAGGGCGCGAACCAGGCGGCGAACCGCCGCGCGGCGCTGGCATGGCCGAGGCGGAGCAGAATCGATGAGATCAGCGCGCCGTCGCGGATCCAGGCGCGGTCGTAGGCGCGCGATCCCGGCTCGAGCGCGGCGCCGCGGCGGTGGATCAGCGTCCAGGCGAGGCTGCTGCGAACCGTGGCGGCGATCTGCGGCGCGCCGGGAATGACGATCGCCACCCGGTCGAGCTTCGCGCGCCATTGCCTGGCGATCCGGCGCATTTCGGCGGCTACGTCCGCGACCGGCCGGGCGCCGGGCTCGAGGGCTACCTCGAGATCGATCTCCCGCGTCGCCCCGAGGCGATAGATCAGCGCGCCCGAGGCGTAGCCGAACGGGTCGCGCCGCCGCGCCGCACCTCGCTGGCTGCCGGGGGCGCCGGCGCGGCCGGCTGCGCTGGGAGCGCCGTTGTCCCCCTCGCGGCGCAAGAGGTCCGCGATCTCTCCCTCGTCGTAGGCGGCGGCGATGAAGGACCGCGGTCGCTGCAGCGCCCGCACCCGCCGCGCGCCGTCGACGATGACGCTGCGCCTGTCCGAGAGGTCGAGCTCGATGGCGTGGATCGGCGCCACGCCGCCCGGCGTGTTGAGGAACTGCGTGGCGGGGTTCACCTGAAAAGGACGCACGGCAAGGCAGAGCAGTGCCTGGCGCCAGCTTGCCGCCGCCTGGCGGCTGGTGTCTGCCGCGGATGCCGCGGCTGCCGCGGCCGCTGCGGCACCGGCTGTCCGGCGGGTGCCGCCGGCCCCGCGGGCCCGGTAGCGCAGCAGCAGCATGGAAGAATCGGTGACCGCCGCGGTGATCTCGAGCGTCATACCCGGCAGCGTCCAGGTGACGGTCGGGATCGGCAGATCGCCTTCGGCGAGCGACTGCCGCGGCTCGGCGTCCCTCCAGCTGAAGACGCGGCCGCCGGCCACCACGAATGGCTCGATCGAGAATCCCGCCTGATACGGCTCGACGTTACCGTCCTCTCCCACCAGCGCCTTCGCCTGGCCGCCGTCGGCGCCCACCACCGTCCAGTACGGCTGCTCGCCGGCGAGATATCGCGGATAGTCGCCGCGCGGCGCGGCTTTCGCCACCGCGGCGAAGAACTCGTTCGCCGTCTGCGCCCACTCCGGCGGCTCCACCTCGACCAGCTCGATCGCGAATCCCTCGCCGCGGCTGCTCCTGCGCATCGTCAGCCGGACCAGCCGCGCCTCCTCGTCGGGCAGGAAGAGCAGCTCGTCGCGGCGTCCGTTGGCAACCACCTCGCGCGCCGTCGAGTAGCGCTCGCCGTCGCGCGACAGGTCGACCGCGAAGTCGCGGGCAAAGTCGCTCGGGTCCCAGCGGATGTGCAGGCCGCCCACCTCGCGCAGCCCGCCGAGGTCGATGGTCAGCGCCAGCGCGCCCTCGCCGCCGCGCCAGGCGCCGCGCGTCACCGGACCGGCGGCGGGCGGCAGCTCGGTCAGCGCGAGCTCGTCGATCCACACCGTCCCCTTGCCCCCGGTCGCCGCCGTGACCACGATCTCGATCGCCGCCAGGCGATGGATCTCGCCGCCCCCCGCCGGCCCCCAGGCAAACGAGATCTGCCGCTTTCTCGTGCTGATCCGCCGCCAGGATGGCGGAAAGGAGAAGTTGCGGCGGTTCATCCACCAGACGTTGTCGCCAGTCGCGTCGAGCAGCTTCAGCTCGAGGTTCTCGACCGGCGCCGCGCCGCGCAAACCGAAGCTGACCTCGTAGTTGGCCGGCAGCTCCAGATCGAGCTGGCGTCGCGCGATGGCATAGCCGGCATGGCCGCGGAAGTCGAAGTCGAGCCGCATGGCGCCGCCGCCCTCCGGCCGGCGCCCGGAGTCCCGGCTGATGGCCAGCGTCACGCCGTCCGAAGGATGCGCCGACCAGGCGGCGATCGAAGCGAAATCATCGAGCACCCTGCCCTGCGCGCCGCCTGCCTCGGCACCGGAAGCAAGGTGCGCCGCCGCCGCGCCGCCCGCCCCGCTGCCGGGTAAGAGATTTCCAGCCAGGACAGCCGCCAGCAGCGCGGCCCACGCCGGCGCTCGCCTCAACCCTTGACGCTCCCGGCCATCAGCCCGGCGATGTAATAGCGCTGCAGCACGAGGAAGAGCACCAGCACCGGCAGCACCGTGACCACCGAGCCGGCCATCATGAGCTCGACGTCGAGCGCATGTTCGTTGACCAGGCTGGCGAGCGCCACCGGCAGCGTGTAGTGCGTCTGATCGGTCAGCACGATCAGCGGCCACATGAAATCGTTCCATATCGTCATGAAGGTGAAGATGGCCAGCGTCGCCAGGATCGGCCGCGCCAGCGGCATGACCACCGACCAGTAGATCCGCAGCTCGCCGGCGCCCTCGATGCGCGCCGCTTCGAGCAGCTCCTGCGGGATCGATTGCATGAACTGGCGGATCAGGAAGATGCCGAACACGGTCGCCAGCGACGGCAGGATGGCGCCCCAGTAGCTGTTGACCAGATGCATCGCCTTCATCATCAGGAACAGCGGCAGCATCCCGACCTGCGCCGGAATGACCAGCGCCGCGAGCAGCAGGCCGAACAGCCGTTCGCGGCCGTCGAAGCGCAGCCGGGCAAAGGCATAGCCGGCCATCGAGTTGAGCAGCAGCGAGCAGAGCGTGGTCGTGACCGCGATCGTCGTCGAGGAGAGGAAGGCGCGGCCGAGATTGAGGCGGCTCCAGAGCTGGCGGTACTGCTCGAAGGTCGCGGCGTGCGGCAGCATGTGCGGCGGGTAGAGCGTCGCCTCGCCGGCGCTCATGAACGAGGCTGACGCCATCCAGAGGAGCGGGAACAGGGTCGCCGCGCCGCCGGCGGCGAGCGCGGCGTGCAGCAGGAGCGTCCCGCCGCGCCGCCTCCCCGCGCTCCCCCTGCTCGGACCGCTCACCACGCTCCCCCTCTCCCCCCGCGCCCCTGCTCCCCCCCTCCCCCTCTCAATTCCGCTCTCCGAAGCGCATCTGCAACGCCGTCGCCAGAGCGATCACCAGGCAGAGCAGGAAGGCCACCGCCGCGCCGTAGCCCATGCGCCACCAGCGGAAACCTTCCTGGTACATCAGCATCACGGCCGAGAGCGTCTTGTTGAGCGGACCGCCGCGGGTCATCACGTACGGCTCGGCGAACAGCTGCAGGTAGCCGATCGCGGTGACGATGCCGACGAACAGGAAAGTCGGTCCGAGCATCGGCAGCGTGACCGAGCGGAACTGCCGCCAGGCGCCCGCGCCGTCGATGCGCGCCGCCTCGTACAGCTCCTCCGGAATCGCCTGCAGGCCGGCGATGAAGATGATCATGTTGTAGCCGAAGTTCTTCCACACGGCCAGCAGGATGATCGCCGGCAGCGCCCAGCGCGGATCGCCGAGCCAGTCGATCTGCGGCAGCCCGATGCTGCCCAGGGCGCGATTGATCGCCCCGTAGCGCGGGTGGTAGATGAAGCGAAAGATGACGGCGACCGCGACCAGCGTGGTGACGACCGGCGCGAAGTAGACGGTGCGGAAGAGCGGCTTCCAGCGCGCCGCCCGAGCATTGACCAGCAGTGCCGCGGCGAGCGAGACGGCCACCGTGAGCGGGCCGCCGACCAGCGAGAAATAGAGCGTATTGCCGACCGCCGTCCAGAAGATGCCGCTGCGCAGCACCGCGGCGTAGTTGTGCAGCGCGACGAAGCGAAGGTTGTGCACGTCGCCAAGCGTGTAGATGTCGAAATCGGTGAGGCTCAGGGCGAAGCCGGCGGCGACCGGCAGGAAGAAGAAGACGGCGAGGACGGCGAGCGCCGGCGCCAGGAAGAGCGCGGCGGCGCGCGCCTCGCTCTTCACCGCCCCGCCGCCTGCCGCGCCAGCACCCAGCGGCGCTTGGCGAGGATGTCGTCGGCCGTGCGGTCGAGGGCGGCGAGCGCCGCGGCGGGCGTCGCGGCGCCGCGCACCGCCGCTTCGCCCTGCTCGAAGATGACCGTTGCGATCTGCTCCCACTCCGGCACCCGCGGCAGCGGCTCGACGCGCTCGAGCTGCTGGCGAAAGGCCGCGAAGTACGGATCGCGCGCCAGCGCCGGCGCCGCCCAGGCGCTGCGCCGCGCCGGCAGGTCGCCGAGAAGCTCGAAGAGACGGAGCTGCTGCGCCGTCTGGGAGAGGAACTCGATCAGCCGGCGCGCGGCTTCCTGGTGGCGCGAGGCGGCGAAAATGACCAGGCTCGAGCCGCCGGCCATCGAGATGCCGGTCGGCGCCCGTGCGTCGCGCGCCGGCAGCGGCGCGGTGGCCCATTTACCCTGCATCGACGGCGGCAGGCGGCGCCGGAATTCGCCGACGTTCCATGGCCCGGTGATGTGCATCGCGAAGTCGCCCTGGGCGAACTGCTGATAGAGGTTCGCGACCTGGAAGTTGCTCACCGGCGGGGCGAAGCCGCGGCGGAAAGCATTGACGTAGAAGAGGAAGGCCTCGCGGAACGGCGGCTCCTCGAAGGCGCCGCGCGTGCCGTTGTCGCGCAGGAACGACGAGCCGTTCGACAGCGCGAGCATCTCGATCGGCTCGAACTCGTTGGTCGGCATGAGAATCGCGAAGCGGCACCGGCGCTCGCGCTGGATGCGCGTCATCGCCTCCAGCCACTCGCTCCAGGTGCGCGGCGCATGCGGGTAGCCGACGGCGGCCAGGACGTCGCTGCGGTAGAAGAGGACGCGCGTGTCGACGTACCAGGGGATGCCGTAGAGCGCGCCGTCGACCTGGTTGGTGGCCCAGATGCCGGGGAAGTCGTCGTGGCCGTCGATGGTCCGCGACCTCCTGGTCAGCGGCGTCAGCTCGGCGAGGCCGCGCACGGCGACGAACTCCGGGATCCAGGTGTTGCCGATCTGCGCGACGTCCGGCACCGCGTCGCCGACGTAGGCGGTCAGCAGCTTCTCGTGCGCCGAGAGCCAGGGGATCTGCTGCACGGTGACGCGAATGCCCGGGTTGCGGCGCTCGAACTCGGGGATCATGTAGGCCACCACTTCCCCCTCGCGGCCCATGCCCCAGAGCTCGATGCGCTCGATGCGCTGTATGCGCTGGACACCGTGCTGCCGATCGCTGCCGCTGTCGGCGCAGCCGAGCGCGAGCAGCACGGCGAGCGTGCGCAGGGCCTTCACCTCCCTTCCAGCCACCCGCCGGTGAAGCCGGCGCGCTTCAGCCCCTGCACGACGTGCTCGTTGCTGCGCATGGTCTTCCAGACCAGGCCGCTGCGGTAGTTTTCGATCATCGCCACGATCGGACCTTCGTCGATCCCCAGGTAGTCGGCGTCGAACCAGCCCTGACGCGGATCGACGCGCCCCTTGCCGACCCCGGCGCCCGTCCGCAGCGTCGGGTTGAAGGCGTCGAGAAACCCGTAGGTCGAATAGAGATGGCTGCCGTAGCGGCGGCTCATCTCGCGGATCGCCGGGATCGACAGCTCCGGCGTGAAGACGATCGACGAGGCGGCGGCGGTGGGCGTGATCGTGCCGTCGTCGCGCACGTCGCCGGCGGTCGCGCCGCGCGCAGTGTAGCCGTGGAAGGCGCGCGCGCGGCCGTCGATCGTGAGCGTCGCGTCGAGCGGCCCGTCGCAGGCCGAGAGGCCCCAGATGAGCGGGCCGTAGTCGCGGTAGCGGCTCGGGTTCTCGACGGCGTAGGCATGCTGCGCGAGCGTGGCGCGGCGCGAGTTCTCGAAATAGTCGATGCCGTGGGCGCGCATTACCTCGTCCCGGATGCCGCGGAAATCGATCCAGACGTGCGAGTACTGGTGCCCGAACAGCGGCGCGAAGAGGACGTGGTCCTGGCCGTAGAAGGTCCCCCAGCGCTCGGTCTTCGTGTACTCGCCCCAGGCGGTCGTCGCGACCGGATGGGTCGGCGAGCCGAGAGCGAGGACGATCACGATCATCGCCTCGTTGTAGCCGCGCCAGTCGTAGGTGTGGAAACCCTCCTCGGGCGTCCAGCCCATGCTGATCGCCGGCGGCCGCGCCTGCTCCCACGGCCAGTCGATGCGCTCGTAGAGCTCCTCGGCGGTCGAGCGGATCGCCGATTCGGTGGCGTCGGAGCGGCCGAAGTACGACTGCGCGAAGAGCGCGCCGGCCATGAGCAGCGAGGTATCGATGGTCGACAGCTCGACGGTCTCGAAGCGCTCGCCGGTCCGCATGTCGAGGAAATGATAGAAGAAGCCCTGGTATCCGGAGACCCCGCGCGCTCCGGCGCCCTGCTTCATCGCCAGCAGCGAGCGCAGCGTGGCCAGGGTCCGCGCCGCGGCCTGCTGGCGCGTGACGTAGCCGCGCTCGGCGCCGATGCCGTAGGCGGTAAGGCCGAAGCCGACGGCGGCGATGCTCGAGAACGACGGCGTCGGCGCGCGGTCGGGGACCAGCAGCGTATGCGGCTCGGCAAGGTCCCAGAAGAAATGAAAGCTGCGGCTCTCGACGTCGTCGAGGAGCCTCTCGTCTTCCGCCGTCGCGCCCGCCCTGCCTCCGCCGTTGCGCCGCGGCGCCGCGGCGCCGGCGCAAGCGAGCAGGATGGCGGCGAGCAGGAACGCGACGAGTGGTCTTCCTGATCTGCTCGAGGTTGGTGACATTGGGGGGCCTCACTCCCGGCCGGCTCTGCAACGAGACTCCCCCGCGCGTCAGGGGAGGGGGCGTCCCCTTCCCCCCGGCGCCGCCGGGCCGGGACCCGGCGGCTTCGGACAACCGGGAAGGGGATCTCGGGGTTGCGGGGGGCGATCCGATCGATGCTTCGAGTAGGCCTCCACCGCCACATCTCAGCACCGTTTCCGACCTGCCGGAAGAGCCCTGAGGGGAATGCCGCCCGTCCATCACCGGACGGGCGGCTGCCGCAACAGGCGAAAGCTGCGGCATCCCCCGGGATCGGCACCGCCGGTGGGACCTAAGAGTTGATCAGAAGCTCACCCTGAGCCCGGCCTGCTCGCGGCGTCCGAGGTTGATCGTGCAATTCGCCTGGCCGAAGGTCGGGTTCCCCCCCGGCGGGATGAAATTGTTGAGGCAGCCGTAGCTCGCCCAGTTGAAGGCGTTGAAGATCTCGCCGACCACGCCGACCGTGACGCTGCCGAAGGCGCGGATGTCCTTCTCCAGGCGGAAATCGATCGAGCGGTCGGCGAAGCCCCAGGTCTTCGGCGGGCGGATCGATTGCGAGAACGGGCGCGTGATCAGACGATCCTGGAGGCCGAAACCGTGCGAGAAGTCGAGGACGTTGGTCGCGGCGCCGGTGCCGAACGAGAGATTGGCGCCGAAGTGCAGGTCCCACGGCAGCCCGACGAGGGTGTTGGCGACGATGCGGTCGCGCTCGGTCCCCTCCACCTCGTGGCGCGGGTAGGAGGCCGCGCTCGGCCAGTCGAGGCTGAACAGATCGTTGCCGGTCTGCGTCGCCTTGGCATGCGTCCAGGCGAGGTGTGCTCCCCAGTTGTTCCGGTAGGGCCGGTCGGCCGACAGGAAGAGGGCGTCATACCAGTACTTCTTGCCAGCTCGATCGGAGATGATCACGTTGCCGAAGCCCGGCACCAGCGCGGCGCAGCACAGACCGCTCGCCGACAGCCAGGTGAAGCCGCGGTAGCCGCGGACGCCGTTGTAGGAGACCGAGCCGACCCACGAGCCGAGCACCTGCCGGAACCCGAGGTTCCACTGGTTCGAGTAGGGCGGCTTGGTGTTGTTGTTGAGGAGAAAGATGTCGGGGCTGGTCTTGCCCGAGGCGATGAGCGCGTGCAAGCCGTCGGGCGTCAAGTAGCTCGGGTTCCAGGGGATCGTCCCCCCGCGGCCGTCGGGCGAGAACTCGATGCGGAAGACGGGGAACTGCAAGCGATAGCGCTCGTCGAGCGTGGCATTGAGGAAGTTGCGGTCATAGTAGCGCCCGGCGCCGCCGAAGATGACCGACTTGCTGTCGCCGCGCAGGTCGTAGGAGAAGCCGAGGCGCGGCTGGAACTCGCCCGCGTACTGCGAGCGCTGGGAGCCGGTCGAGAAGTAGCTCGGATCCACCTTGCCGGCCAGCGCCGCGGCGATGTTGGCCGGGGTCACGTAGCCCGTGTCCAGCCCCCGCGACTCGTAGTCCCAGCGCAGGCCCACGTTCACGGTCAGGTGCTGACTGACCGCCCAGTTGTCCTGGCCGTAGACGCCGTACTCGCTGTTGTTGGCCTTGAGATTCGGATTGCCGAAACCGAACTCTGCCTCGAACGGCGAGGCGAACGACAGGCCGTTGGCCGGATCGATCCTGAAATGGTAGACCGGATTGCCGGTCAGGCTCTTGTTGACGCTGTAGCGCAGGTAGTCGAGGTTGCCGCCGGCCTGGACGGCGTGGTCGCCGTGCCAGCTGTAGAGGCCGGGGTTGAAGTCGTCGCGCAGCTCGATGCGCCGCTGGTCGAACTTCTGGGTGGTGCTGTTGCCGCCCACCCGGATGACGCCCTGGTAGTCGAGCCCGACCAGGTTGGGATTGAGCGGCGTCGGGTTCCAGGCGTAGTCCTGCCAGCTGAGCGCCGCCTGGTTCAAGGCCCTGGCGTTGTTCCACTGGTGGCGCAGCGTCGAGCCGTACACCCAGTTCTTGAGGTCGGTGGCCGACTGGAACGACGTCGTCCCGCCGAAATCGCGCGTCTCATGCTCCTTGCGGTAGGTGCCGCTCCAGTCGACGAGCTGGTTCTCCTGCGGCTGCCAGGAGAGCTTGCCGAACCCCAGGTTCGACTTGAACGGGCTGGGGAAGACGCCCTGGAACTGGCCGAACTGGTTCAAGAAGTTGCCGTTGCCGATCGCGACCGGGGTCGTGGCATGCTCGTCGACGCCCTCGTAGGCGACGAAGAAATGCAGCTTGTCGGCGGTAATCGGCCCGCCGACGCCGATGCCGGGCTGACTGCGGTGGTAGGACTTGTTCCCGGTCAGGGTCGAAAACTGGAAGCCCTGCGGCAGCGGCGCGACCCACCCCTTCGGCTGGTAGTACTCGAAGGCCTGCCCCTTCCAGTCGTTGCCGCCCGATTTGGTGACCGCCGTGATGATCGCGCTCGACGCCTTCTCGTACTGGGCGCCGTAGTTCTGCGTGATGACGCGGAACTCCTGCACCGCGATCTGCGGGAACGGATTGCCGCGGCTCGAGTCCTGCCCCACCAGGCCGCCCTGCAGCACGTCGTTCTTCTGGCTCACGCCGTCGATGTAGACGTTGGTCTGCTCGGCCGGCTGGGCGTCGGCGGCGATGGTCTTGCGCTGCGGGTCTTTCGACAGCCGGATGCCGGGTGCCAGCGCCGCGAAGTTGAGGAAGTTGCGGCCGTCCTGCGGCAGGTTCTCGATCTGCTGCGTGGTGACGTTGGTCGCCGCCTCCGGGGTCTTGGTCTCGATCAGCTGCTCGCCCGAGACGGTGATCGACTCGGCGAGGACCGCGGTCGGCGTCAGCACGAAAGTGACGCTCAGATTCTGGCCGACCAGGACGGTAACCGTGTCCGAGCGCGCCTCGAACCCGGTCGCCGACACCTGGATCTTGTATTCGCCCGGGGTCAAGCCGCCGAGCTGGAAGGAGCCGTCGGCGCCGGCGGTGACGGCCTGCTTGAATCCCGACGCCGTGCCGACGGCCTCGATCTGGGCGCCGCCGAGCGCCGCCCCCTGCTCGTTCGCCACCTTGCCACGGATGGTTGCCGTCGACGATTGGGCGACCGCCGAGACCGCCAGAGCGCCGGCGACCAGTGCGCACAGACACCACTTCAACGTTCGTCTCATGAGTCCTCTCCTTTTCTTCGGTCCCGCAGCTTCCGGTCGGGTCGCATGCTGGTCCTCGTATGAGATGCAGGGCTACGACATGATTTGCGAATTACCAGGGTCGTGGCGATACAGTCGCGGCGCCCGGAGGGGGCGGCGGGGGCCGGAGCGCCCTGGTCCGCCGCGGCGCCCAGTGCCGGCGCGCCGCCACGGGCGCCGCCGCCGGCGGGTGGCAAGACCAGGACGTCGGCCGGCTGGTCGATGGCGGCCTGCAGCAGGACGAAGGCGCGGCGCCCCAGGTCGGCGATGTCGACCCGGATGGTGGTGAGCGGCGGCGCGACGTAGCGGGCGATCGGGATGTCGTCGAAGCCGGCCACCGACATCTCCTCAGGTACCGCCACACCGGCCCCGGCGAGCGCCGCCAGCACGCCGACCGCCATCGAGTCGTTGGCGGCGAAGATCGCCGTCGGCCGCTCCGCCGCCGCGAGGATCTGCAGCACCGCCGCGTGTCCCGACTCCTCGGTGAAATCGCCCGCCAGCTCCAGGCGTCCCGGCGCCGTCACGCCGAGGCCGCGCATAGCATCGCGGAAGCCGCGCAGCCGCTCGCGCGCGTCCGCGTTCTGCGCCGGACCCTTGATGAAGGCAATGCGCAGGTGTCCCAATTCACCCAGATGGCGGATCATCGTCCGCGCGCCGCCGTAGTTGTCGATGGTGATCGCGTCGCGCCCCTCGTCGGTGGAGTTGAGCAGCACCAGCGGCAGGTCGGTCGGCAGCGATTGGTGCAGCGCGGCGAGCGCCAGGTCGGGGGCCATGACCACCAGCCCGTCGACCCGCCCGCGCATCGCTTCCAGCACCTCGAGCATCTCGCCGACGTCGCTGTGCGAGCCGGAGACCAGGATGTGGTATCCCGCGCGGCGCGCCGCGACGTCGATGCCGCGGATCACCTCGGAGAAGAATTCGCCGTGCACGTCCGGGAGGACGATGCCGATCGTCTGGCTGCGCCGGCTGGAGAGCGAGCGGGCGGCGACGTTCGGCACGTAGCGCAGCAGCTTGGCCGCGGCCAGCACCTGGCGCAGCGTCGCCTCGCGCACCACCTCTTTGCCGTTGAGCACCCGCGATACGGTCGCCACCGACACCCCCGCATGAGCCGCGACGTCGCGGATCGTCACGGCCACGCGGCCGTGGCGAAGGCTTCGGGGTCTGCGCGAGTGCGGCCGACTTTGCCTCATCCGGATGTAACCGCTTACAGGGTACACTACTCCCGTCTTCTTTGCCTGTCAACGCTCCCGCTCTGCGCTGGAGATCCGCGATGACGACCGACATTCGTTTCCCGCCCAGCTTTCTGTGGGGCGCCGCCACGTCGGCCTACCAGATCGAGGGCGCGCCGCTCGCCGACGGCGCCGGCGCCAGCATCTGGCAGCGCTTCAGCCACACTCCCGGCAGGATGGCGACCGGCGACACCGGCGACGTCGCCTGCGACCACTACCATCGCTACGCCGAGGACGTCGCCCTGATGCGCGACCTCGGCCTCGGCGCCTATCGCTTCAGCATCTCCTGGAGCCGCATCCTCCCCGAGGGCACGGGCCGGGTGAACCAGGCCGGGCTCGACTTCTACCGCCGCCTCGTCGACGCCCTCTGCGCCGCCGGCATCCGGCCGCTCGCGACCCTCTACCACTGGGACCTGCCGGCAGCGCTCGACGACCGCGGCGGCTGGCTGAACCGCGACGTCGCCGATTGGTTCGCCGACTATGCCTCGGTCCTCTACCGCGCGCTCGACGACCGGGTCGAGCTCTGGGCGACGATCAACGAGCCCTGGGTGATCAGCGACGGCTCCTACCTCCACGGCCATCTCGCGCCCGGACACCGCAACCTCTACGAAGCGCCGCTCGCCTCGCACAACCTCCTGCGCGCCCACGGCCGCGCGGTCGAGGCCTATCGCAACCTCGGGCGGCACGCGGTAGGGCTGGTCGTCAACCTCGAGCCGAAGGTCCCCGCCTCGGCGAGCGCGGACGACCTCGCGGCCAGCCGGCGGGCCGACGGCTACATGAACCGGCAGTACCTCGACGCCGTCTACCGGCGCTCGTATCCGGTTGAGATGAAGGAGCTATTCGGCGAAGCCTGGCCGGACTTCCCGGCCGCCGACTTCGCCGCCATCGCCGCGCCGATCGACTTCGTCGGCATCAACTACTACACCCGCGCCGTCACCAGGGCCGACCCGGCGAAGCTCGTCGAGCGCGCCGCGCGCGTCCGCCAGCCGGAGGCGATCTATTCCGAGACCGGGTGGGAGGTCTATCCGCAGGCGCTGACCGATCTCCTGCTCTGGTTCCGCGACCGCTACGGCTCGACGCCGGTCTACATCACCGAGAACGGCGCCGCGTTCTACGACCCGCCGTCGGCGATCCGCGGCGAGGTCGACGATCCGCTGCGCGTCCACTACCTGCGCGAGCACATCCGCGCCGTCGGCCGGGCGCTCGCCAAGGGCGTCGACGTGCGCGGCTACTTCGTCTGGTCGCTGCTCGACAACCTGGAGTGGAGCCTGGGGTTCAGCAAGCGCTTCGGCATCGTCCACGTCGACTTCTCGACCCAGCAGCGGACGCCGAAGAAGAGCGCCTACTTCTATCGCGAAGTGATCAAGAGCAACGGCGCCAACCTCGCCGGCTGACGCCGCCGGCCGGGCCGTCGTGCGCCTCTCCTCGTCAGGACCTGCCGGTCTCCAGTCGTGGTCGCAGTCCTACTCCGAGCTCCCCCGAGCTGCAAGCAAACTGGCGATTTCGTCGAAGCCTTGATCACGGGCGATCTGCAAGAGGGAGCGGCCGTCGGGATGGCGGGCGGTGACATTCGCGCCGTGGTCCAGCAATACCCGCACTGCCTCTGTTTCCCCGCGAACGACCATGCGGACCAGAGCCGTCTGCCGGTCCTCGGGTTTGGGCACCCGTGAAAGACAACTGGCAAACTGCCGCTCCAGCGCCGCGGGATCGCGCGCCAGAATCTCGGGAACGCGATCGAGCCGGTCGTAATCGAGCGCATCGAACAAGCAGATCCCTGGTTCGCCAAGCAGCCTGTCGCGCAGATCGGCGCAGTCGTAGAAATTAGCCCATCCGATCGCCGTGCCGTCGTACCACGGGTCGCGTAGCGTCAGGGATGCTCCGCGGGCCAGAAGAATTCGGAGGATCGCTTCGCTTTCGGCAAGGACCTCGGCCTGGGTGATAGGCGGGTTGTCCTCCTGATAGTTGGGATCGAAGCCCAGATCGAGCACGAGCTCGACGGCCTCTTTTCGTCTTGTCCCGACAGCCCGGTGCACCATGTCTTTCGGGGCGCGAACCAGAAGGTCTGGAGCGCTCTCCAGCATCGCGCGCGCACCGCGCTCATCACCCCCCATGCACAGCGACACGAATCGTCCTACCTCGTTCAGCTCCGAAACAGGTGCGCCAGCTTCTTCGAGTAGCCGCGCGACTTCCAAATGACCGTCCTCCATCGCGCGCTCCCAGGGTATCTTGCCCTGAAATTTCTCATCGGTCCGGGCATTGTGAGCCAGCAGCAGCTGCACACGGTCCGCGTGACCATGGCGAGCGGCCCGAGAGAGTGCACGTCCCATGAGAGTGATGCCGACCGGCCCCATTGCATCCGGCTCCAGCCCGTGTCGCAGCAGCATTTCCAGGCAGGCGCCTTGATTGATTGATAGTGCCACCTCGTCGGCGGGGTTGGCTCCGCGCGCGAGCAGCAGCTCGGCCAGCTCGCGCCAACGCGGATGCGGCGGTTGATTCGCGAGGCCGGTCGAGCCGCCTCCAAACAGGCCGGTCAGCGCCGTGAAGCGGCGAGGCGTCTGGTCCAATCGATCATCGGCGTTGCCTTTCATCGTGTAAGCGTTCGGGTCGGCACCGCGGTCCAGCAGGAGTTTGGCGACCTCGAACGTGGAGTGGGCGGGGTCCACCGGTTTCACGCGGGAATAGCAGGCGAAAATCAGCGGCACCCAACCATGCGGGCCAGGACGGTTCACCAACTCCGGTTGCGCATCGAGAGACGTCCTAACGGCGCCAGAGTTGCCCGCGGTCGCCGCGCACCAGATGTTGACCTCGGACAGCCACGGCTTATCGCGCAGCATCTCATGTGCACGGGCGTGGAACGAGCGGTGGTCGTAATGCGGATCGTCGTAGCACAGGCATGCGAGCTCCGCAAATTCGTCAGGCAGTTCCCGGTTCGCCGCTTGGACTGCGACCTTCAGTTGCGGCCAGCTGTCGAAACCGGCTTCACGCGCCAGCACGAGCTGGCAATCGGTCAGCCGTGGCTTGATCGCTCGGAGCTGCTCATCGGAAAGTCCGCCGTATTGCGGGTGAGCGGCGCCAATTCGTGCGATCGCTTCGGCCCCGCCGACGTACCACGCCTTCCGCAAAGTCTTGGCCTGTTTCTTGAGGTTTTCGAGAGACGGGTTTGCTGGTAGCGACTTGGTCATGACGACCTCCTTTCATGGGTCTCTTGGCCCCATGGCGCCCGATTGCTCGCATCGACAGGCTAAAAGGACAGTCGTACGTCCAAGAATCAGTTTATCGGTTCAGGCGGGCTTGGCCCTTTCCGCGAGCTGGCAGCACCCTGTAGTGCTTGAGCTCCGAATTTAGCGAACGGGGTCGTCTGCGTCAAGAGCAGCGAATGCAGCGACCAAACTACGGACCTCGAGCAGGCTGAGCCGCTGACGCGAACGCCCTACTCGTGGCGCAGAGCCACCGTCGGCTCTACGCGGGTGGCGCGGTGGGCGGGGACGTAGCAGGCCAGCAGGGCCACCGCGGCGAGCAGCACGGCCACGCCGGCGAAGGTCGGCGGATCGGTGGCCGCGACGCCGTAGAGAAAGCTCGCCAGCAGCCGGGTGAGGGCGAGGGCTGCGCAGAAACCGAGCCCGGCGCCCCACAGCGCCAGGCTCATGCCGTGGCCGAGCACCATCCTCAGCACGTCGCCGCGCCGCGCGCCGAGCGCCATGCGGACGCCGATGTCGTGGGTCTGCTGGGTAACGTTGTAGGCCAGCACGCCGTACACGCCGAGCGCCGCCAGCAGCAGCGCGGCGGCGGCGAACAGGCCCAGCAGGAAGGTGTGGAAGCGCCGCGGGGCGATGGACCCGCTGACGATGCGCTCCATCGTGCGCAGGCCGGCGACCGGCAGCAGCGGGTCGAGGGCGCCCACCTCGCGCCGCACGGCGGCGGCCAGGCTGGCCGGCTCCACGCGGGTGCGCAGCACGACATCGAGCGAACCGCACAGGAACTCGTTGGCGCCGCCGCAGGACTGGCGATAGGGCTCGAAGGTATGGTCGTGGGGCGCCAGGTCCAGGGCGCCGTCCTTGACGTCGGTCACCACGCCGACCACCGTCAGCCACGCGGTGTCGGCCGCCGGGGCGCTGCCCCAGGCCAGGCGCTTGCCGACCGGGTCCTCCCCCGCCCAGTAGCGGCACGCGATGCTGTCGCTGATCAGGACGACGTGGGCCTTGCCTTCCATCTCGTCCCGGCTGAAGGAGCGTCCGCGGATCAGACGGATGCCGAGGGCGTCGAGATAGCCGCCAAGGACCAGCGTGTGCGCGTCGTGCGGCTGCGCCGCGCCGCTCGCCGCGGGCTTGCCATCGACGATGTAGAGGCGGGTCCAGGCAGACTGCGTCGGCAGATCGCTGCCGGCCCCGGCCGCCGCGACGCCGGGCGTGGCGGCAAGCCGGGCGAGCAGGCGCTCGTAGAAGGTGATCGTCTGGGAGGCCTGCGGATACTGCGCGGCGGGAAGGGAGAGCGCGAACGCCAGCACGTTTTCCGGGCGGAACCCGGGATCGGCCTCGCGCGCCCGCACCAGGCTGCGGATGAGCAGGCCCGCGCCGGTCACCAGCACCAGGGCCAGCGCCACCTGCGACACCCCGAAGGCGCCGCGCAGCATTCTCTGGCGCCGCCCCACCGACGCGCTCCGGCCCCCCTCCTTGAGCGTCTCGTGCAGGTCGGTCCGCACGGCCACCAGCGCCGGCAGGGTGCCGAAGAGCAGGGCCGAGAGGCCCGCGGCGGACAGGGCGAAGGCGAGAGCCCTGGCGTCGACGCCGATCTCCTGCCCCGGCAGGAAACCCTCCGGCGCCAGCGCGGCCAGCCCGCGCACGCCGCCGAACGCCAGCAGCAGGCCGAGGACGCCCCCCGCCGCCGCGAGCAGCGCGCTTTCCGCGAGCAGCTGGCGCAGCACCCGCAGGCGCCCCGCCCCCAGGGCGGCACGCACCGCAAGCTCCCGCTGCCGCTCGGCGACGCGGGTGAGCAGCACGTTGGCGACGTTGGCGCAAGCGATCAGCAGCAGCAAGCCGACGGCGCCCAGCAGCAGCACGAGCAGCCGGCGCACGCCGCGCGTGACGTGCTCCTGCAATGGAGTCACCGCGGCGCCCAGGTGGATCTGATCGCGGACGGTCCGGGGAACAGGATAGGTCTCCTGAACGCGGTGGGCGACGAGCGCGGCATCGGCATTGGCCGCGGCCAGGCTCACGCCCGCCTTCAAGCGCGCCACCACGCCATAGTCGAAATCGTCGCCGCGCGCCGCGAGCTCCTTCGGGGTAAACGCCAGCGGAACCCACAGCTCGGCAGGCTGCGCGAAGTGCATCCCGGTGAGCGGGAATTCGAAGCCGGCCGGCATCACGCCGATGACCACGTAGGGCTGGCGGTCGAGGTCGACGATCTTGCCCACGATCCGGTGGTCGCCCGCGAAGCGCCTCTGCCAGAGCCCGTGGCTCAACACCGCCAGTGCCCGGCCGGGCCGGTCCTCCTGCGCTGTGAACGTCCGCCCGAGCAGGGGTGGCACCCCGAGTATGGCAAAGGCCTGCGCGGCGATGCGCGCGCCGAGCACTCGCTGCGGCTCGCCGTTGCCGGAGAGATCATAGGACCGGTTCTTGAAGGCCCCCAGATCCTCGAACACCTGGTTCTGGCCGCGGAAGTCGAGCACGTCGGGTGCGGACAGCGGGAACGCCGACTCCTTGCTGAACAGCGGGCTGGTCGTCTCCACCACGACCAGGCGCCCCGGCTCCTTGAAGGGGAGCGGACGCAACAACACCGCGTTGGCCACCGAGAAGATGGCGGTGGCGGCGCCGATGCCCAGCCCGAGCGTGAGGACGGCGACGGCCGTGAATCCGGGACGCTTGGCGAGCAAGCGGAGCCCATGGCGAAGGTCCTGGGCGATGGTGCTCATCTCGACGCGCTCCTTCCGGGGCAGGGGGATCCCGAAGTACCTGCTACTTCAACGCAGCCGCCCGCCCGAAGTTTCAGTCGGGCGCCTCGTCACGCGGCCGCCGGCGGCCGCTGCCGACGGTGACGTTTTGACGTCATGACGCTAGCATCGAGACATGAACGCCCCCAAGCGAGCTACCGTGTACTTCGACGCCGATCTCCACCGGGCCCTGCGGCTGAAGGCCGCGGCCGCTGATCGCTCGATCTCCGCCATCGTCAACGAGGCCGTGCGGCTGTCGATCTCGGAGGACGCCGGCGACCTGGCCGCCTTTGAAGAGCGCGAGCACGAACCGGCCGTGGCTGGCCATCGCGATCGCCATAGCGTCCGGCAGGGACCCCATCGCGTTGTCTACTCGGTAGACGACGACGCCCGCGAGGTGATCGTCGTCAAGGTCGGACCGCCGCGAGGACTACCGTTGAGCGCGGCCGCATCCCCGGAAACCTGGAGCGGCCTCGCTCGTACATGAGTCGTTTGAGCCTGAAGGAAGGCGCCCGGTGATAGGGTCCTTCTTCCGCGGAGAAGAGGAGATGCCGATGCGGCGGATGTTGCTGTGCCTGGCGGCGCTGCTGTTGCTGGAGATGACCGGAAATTGGCTGGCCGGACCCATGGGAACGATGGGGACCCTGGGGACGCCGCAGGCCGCTCTCGCGCAGCCGGCATCGGCGCCGGCTCCTTCGCCGCCTCCCCCGGCGCCGACCCCCCAACCGCCGCCGGCAACTCCGTCACCGGCGCCGCCGGTGCCGCCCGCGCCGCCGCCGCAGGCGCCGCCGGTCGAGCCGGCCGCCGGCTCAGCGGCCAAAGACGCCGAGAGCGCCGCCCCGGTCGACCTGACCTGGGGATTCAAGATCCCGCTGCGCGACGGCGTGCAGCTCAACGGGACGGTCTACAGGCCCGCGGGGCAGCCCGCGCCGCTGCCGGTCATCTTCACCCTGACCCCGTACATCGCCGACAGCTATCACGAGCGCGCGATGTACTTCGCGCGCCATGGCTACGTGTTCGTCTTGGTGGACGTGCGCGGTCGCGGCAGCTCGGGCGGCAGCTTCTTGCCGTTCGCCAACGAAGGCCGCGACGGCGACGACGTGGTCGAGTTCCTGGCGCGCCAGGCGTGGTCGAATGGCAAAGTGACGATGTGGGGCGGCTCCTATGCCGGTTTCGATCAGTGGTCGACGCTCAAGGAGGCGCCGCCCCATCTCGCCACCATCGTGCCCGCCGCATCGGCGCACGCCGGCGTCGATTTCCCTTTCTCCAACGGCATCTTCTACTCCTACGACATGCAGTGGCTCACCTTCACCAGCGGCGTGACACCCAACGCCAACCTGTTCGGCGACTCGTCGTACTGGACGCAGAAGTTCCTCGAGCTCTACCGCAGCCAGGCGCCGTTCAACACCCTCGACCGCCTGGTCGGCAACCCGAGCCCGGTCTTCCAGACCTGGCTCGCGCATCCGACGCTCGACGACTACTGGCTGGCGATGTCGCCCTCGCCCGCGCAGTTCGCGCGCATGGAAGTGCCGATCCTCACCATCACCGGCGCCTACGACGGCGATCAACCAGGAGCGCTGGCCTACTATCGCGACTTCATGCGTCATGCCAGCCCCGCCGCCCGCGGGCGGCACTACCTGATCATCGGTCCCTGGGACCACGCCGGCACCCGCACTCCCAAGCTCAAGGTGGGCGGACTCGAGTTCGCCGCGGCGAGCCAGCTCGACATGAACGGCCTGCACAAGCAGTGGTACGACTGGACGCTCAAGGGAGGCTCCCGCCCGGAGTTCCTGAAGAAGCGCGTCGCCTACTACGTCGTCGGCCCGGGGGCCGAAAGCTGGAAATATGCCGACGACCTCGACGCCGTCGCCAACGAGCGCCGCACCCTCTACCTGGGGTCGCGCGGCGGTGGAGCGCCGAGCGTTTTCGAGTCGGGGACGCTTGCAGCGCGGCCGCAGGCGGCGGGCGCGCCACCCGATCACTATGTCTATGACCCCCGCGACCTGCGCCCGGCAGAGCTCGAGGAGCACCCGAGCGAGAGCTACCTGACCGATCAGACCGCGGCGCTCAATCTGTTCGGCGCCGGCGTCGTCTATCACGGCGAGCCCTTCGCCGAGGCGACCGAGGTCTCGGGCTACGTCAAGCTCAGCGTCTGGCTGGCGCTCGACGTCCCCGACACCGATCTGGCGGCGAGCCTTTACGAGATCCTCCCCGACGGCGGCAGCGTGCTGCTGTCCAGCGAGCTCCTGCGCGCCCGCTACCGCCGCTCGCTGGGCCGCGAGGAGCTGGTCACCCCGGGTCGGATCGAGCGCTACGATTTCTCCGCTTTCACCTGGTTCTCGCGGCGAGTGTCGAAGGGCAGCCGCCTGCGCCTGGTGCTCGGCTCGCCCAACAGCATCTTTCTGCAGAAGAACTACAACAGCGGCAAGCCGGTCGGCACCGAGTCGGGGGCCGATGCCCGGGTCGCCCACGTCACGATCTATCACGACCCCGAGCATCCGAGCGCCCTGGAGATCCCGGTCGTGCGCTGACCGCACGCAGCGGGGCACCGCGGCGCGCGCTGCTCCGCGGTGAACCGCGACCGCGGTGGAGACCCGACCGGGCGGAAGAACGGAATGGAACGCTCAACGCGCATCGTCTGGCCCGACCCCTATTCGCCGAGCGGCGCGGCCTTGCACGTGCACAACGAGCTGCTCATCGCGGCGGCGCCGGCGGCGGTCTGGGCGTGGCTCGTCCGCGCGGCTCTCTGGCCGGCCTGGTATCCGAACTCGCACGACGTGCGCTTCGAGGAGCGAGCTGGACCCGACCTCGCGCTCGGCATGCGCTTCCGCTGGCGGACCTTTGGCGTGGCGATCCGCTCCCAGGTCCTGGAGCTGGTGCCGCCCGAGCGCATCGCCTGGGATGCACTCCGGCCCGGGCTGCGCGCCTATCATGCCTGGCTGATCGAGAGCGAACCCGGCGGCTGCCGCGTGGTGACGGAGGAGACCCAGCGCGGCCTCCTGCCGCGGCTCGGCGGGCCGTTCCTGCCGCGGCGCATGCGTCACTTCCACCAGCTCTGGCTGGAGCGGCTGCGGTGGCGGGCCGAAGGCGGTCTACCTCCTGCGCGCACCGATCCCGCCGCGCCTCGGCGCCACGGAGCCCTGGCAACGCCACCTTGACGAAGATCAGGTAATTGGGACGGATATTCTACCAAGATACTTTGGAGGAAAACCATGCAACCAGGTGCTCAAGCTTCTCCCGTCTCGAAGGCACCGCTTTGGGCTGGACGTATTCTCAGCGGACTGGCCGTGTTGTTCTTGCTCTTCGACGCCATCATAAAACTAATGAAGATACGCCCTGTCGTGGAGTCATTCGCCCAGCTCGGGTATCGCGAGAGCGCCGCTGTTCCTATCGGGATCGTCCTGCTCGTATGCGTCGTCATCTACGCGATTCCGCGGATCTCCGTTCTTGGCGCAATCTTGCTGACAGGCTATCTCGGCGGCGCCGTCGCCACTCACGTGCGCGTCGGCGATCCTCTGTTCAGCCACGTTCTCTCTCCGACCTATGTCGGCCTGCTGATCTGGGGAGGGCTTTACTTGCGCGAGGCGCGGCTGCAGGCACTGGTTCCTCTGAGAAGCTAGCCTCCGCAGTGGTCGCCACCGCGTCGCCGAAGATCGAGAGTCTCCCTCCAGCGAGTGTGCGCCATGGCCCCTACCTATGCAGGGCGCAGAGCCCCCCGCCGGTCCAACGGACTGAGCTGCCTGAGCCTGGCGTGCGTCTCGAGCGCGCGACCCTCGCCGATCTCGAGGACTTCCGCGGCCGCGTCGTCGAGGCCAAGACCGCGCGCAGCAAGAGCGGCGACGTCGGCGCCGCACTGCTGGTGGCGCGCGCCTTCACCGCGGAAGCGCTCGCCGCCCGCCCGGAGTCGGCCTCCGCGTCCGGCCGCTGGACACTCGGCATCGAAGAGACGTTTACCGGCTACGAGGGCTTCGTGCGCGTCGGGCCGCGCCGCGGCTTCCATTTCATGCTGGTGCAGGAGACCGATTCCGGTTTCGAGCCGCTGCTGCCGTAGCGCCGTGGCTGGCCTCCAGCGGGGGATATAGCCGACTTGACCGAGACCCGGCCGGCCGTCGCCCGGCCAGCGGCAGGGATCGACCGGTGGCTTGCCGACTGGCGGCTGGCGGTTGGGCTGTTCGCGGCGGCGGTGGCGGTGATCGGTCTTCGCTTCGCCGGCGCGGCCGCCGACGACATTTACATTACCTACCGCTATGCCGCGAACTTCGCGGCCGGCCGCGGCCTGATCTTCAATCCAGGCGAGCGCGTCTTCGGCCTCTCCGACCCGGGGGCGGCGGTGCTCCTCGGCGGCATTCATCGGCTGCTGGCCATTCCCATACCGGTCGCCGGCACGGCGCTCACCGCCGCAGCGCTGCTGGCGATCGCGCTGCAGCTGTGGTCTGCCCTGAAGACCGCGGGCCGCGCCGCCGAGGGGCTGCTGGCGGGGGTCCTGGTCGCGAGCTCCCCCTACCTCTGGCTCGGCCAGGGAGCCGGGCCGCTACCGTCGCTCGCGCTCATCTTGCTTGCCAGCCGCACGATCGCCCGCCGGCCCGCATTGGCGGGGGCGCTGGCGGGCGCCGCCGTGGCCTGCCGCCCCGATGCGCTGCTGGCCGCGGGGGCGCTCGGGCTCATCTCCTTGCGCAGAAACCGCGCGGCGGCGCCCAGCCGCTTCTTCGCCGCGCTCGCGCTTGCCCTCGGCGTCGTTGCCAGCGCGCTCTGGTGGGCCTTTGGCACCTTGCTGCCCAACACTCTGGCGGCGAAGCGCCTGTTCGCCGGTCAGGCGCCGGCCAGCTTTCGGGACCTCGCCTTCTGGCGCGCCGCGTTCGACCTCGGCCGCCAGCTCTACGGACCCCTGTGGTGGGCCTTGCTTGCCGGGTCCGCCGGCGGCCTCGTCCTGCTGTGCCGCGCACGCGCCCGCGAGCTGCTGCTGCTCGGCGTCTCCGCCCTGCTCCTGGCGTCGCTCTACACGCTGGCGGGCGTGCCGTTCTTCGCCTGGTACATGAGCTACCCCCTGGTCGCGGTGCTCGCCGGAGCGGCGCTGGCGTTCGGCAACGGCCTCCGTTTCTTGCTTGCCGCGCCGGGGCCGCGACGGCTCGGCTGTCTCCGCCGGCGCCTCGGGCTGGTAGCAGGAGCGGCCGCCCTGCTCGGCACCGTGGTCCTGGGGTGGACGACCGCCAGGTGGTTCGCCCAGGAGCCGAGCGACTGGCGGCTGCGAGCCTACCGCTGGGCAGGCAGCTGGATTCGCGCCCACTCGGCCCCCGCCGATTGGATCGCCTACGACGAGGTGGGCATTCTCGGCTACTACAGCGAGCGGCCCATCCTCGACCTCGTCGGCCTGGTCAGCCCTTCGTCGCTGCCCTATACCGCCGCCGGCGACCTGCTGGGCGCCTTCCTCCAGCACCCGACCCGCTTCGTGGTGCAACACACCTACGACCAGCGCGGCGGCACCCGACCGATCACCTTTCGCCCATGGTTCGCTCTGGCCTATCGCGAGGTTGCGCGCTGGTCCGATGCGGCGCAACCGGGAGGGATGCTGATCTACGAGCGCGTCGAGCCGCGGGCGATTCCCCCGCCGCGCCCTCCCGTGCTGCGGACACCGCGGGCGAGAGCCCCAGTCAGGGACGGTTGATGGTCTGCCGCTAGAAGGCGTTCGTGTCGATGAAATTCTGGTTTCTGCCGAGCGGATTGACATAGGTCCGGGTGGGGCAAGCTATCGCCGGACAGAAACTCTGATCCCCTCTGTCGCGCACGGCCACGGTGAAGCCCACATCCGTCATGCTGGCGACGAACACCCAGAAGTGCCCGTTGATCGCGCGTCCATCGAGAATCTTGACCGTGATCTCGGCGTTCCCGGAATCGAAGAACCAGAAGTAGCCCGACGCGTCGCTGACCGGCTTCGCGTACCCGGAACCCCCGCCCTGCGAGTCTTGCCAGGTGACGTCCACCTCGAACCGCCCCTGGTTGAGATACAGCTCGGTCGGCGGCAGCGTCGCCTGGGTGACCGCAAACTGCGACGACCAGGAGGACCTCTGGTCGACGTAGACGGAGAGCCCGAAAGTGCCGGCAGACAGGGGACCGACGAGGTACGACTTGCTCCAGAAGGAAGGAGGAGCCAGGGTGCAATTACCTTGCGCGATGTCAATGCGAATGGTAAGCGCAGAGACTTGCGGTCGTTGGTCGAAGAAGAGGGCGCAACTGGTGAAGCCTGTGAGGGTGATCTGCAGGCGATCGATGGTCGTTGGGGAGGACGGGAGGAGCGCCACGGCACTCACCTGCGCTCCCGCTCCGGACGAGCCGACCACCAACAGGAGCGGTAGAGCGAGATACGTCGCCGAGCGATGCGCGGTCATTGGCGTCCTCCTTCTCGATGCTACTGTAGCATATCATTCCAGCGATGGGCGGCGGCGGTCGCGACGGTCCGGGCGGCGGGAGGCGGGTCGGCTATCCTTGGTCGATGCAGCGGGAGCGGTTCCGGATCGCTGACCTGACGGTCGACGTGGAGGCGGCCTCGGTCACCCGCCTCGGGCTGGGCGCGAACGCGCTGATGTCGGCTGCCCAGGCGGGCGATGGTCAGCCGGTGCAGCTGCCGCGGCTCTCCTTCGACCTGCTGGTGACCCTCGCGCGCCGGGCGCCGGCTGTGGTCGGGGCCGACGAGCTGATCGCCACGGTGTGGGCCGGGATCGCGGTCTCCGACGAGACTCTGACCCAGCGCGTGGCGCTGCTGCGGCGGGCGCTCGGCGACGAGGCGAAGAACCCGCGCTACCTACGGGTAGTGCGCGGGCGCGGCTACCAGCTGGTGCCGGAGGTCGTGGCGCTGCCAGAGCCGGAGCGGCAGTTGCCCGCCGGGGAGCAGCAGCCGCCCGAGCAGGAGGGGCGGGCGCCCGACCGGGAGCGGCAGCCGGCGGCGTGGCAGCGGCACCGCCGTACCGCGGCCGCCGCCGCGGCCCTGGCCGCGCTCGCGCTCCTGCTCGCCGCCGCCGTCTTCGCTCTCGTCGCCTTCCTCGGGCGCGGCCGGACCCAGCCGCGCGCGACCGCGGCGCCGGCGATCGCGACCCGCTCGCCCAGCGTACCCGAGTTGCTGCAGCGCGCGGGCGTCTACCTAGGCCAGCACCAGGCAGCCAACAACGAGCTGGCGGTCGAGCTCTATCAGCGGGCGCTGCGGCTGGAGCCGCGGAACCCGCAGGCCCTGGCGGGCCTCAGCCTGGCGCTCGGGCTGCGGGCCACCAAGTTCAACCAGCACGGCGGCGCGAGCGACCAGGCGCTGGAGCTGGCGCAGCAGGCGGTCGCCCTCGATCCGCGGCTGGGCAGGGCGCACCATGCCCTGGGCTTGGCCCTCGACAGCCTGGGGCGGGTCAGCCCCGCCCTCGCGGCCTATCTGCGCGCCGCCCGCCTGGAGCCGCAGCCGGCCGCGGCGCTGGCCAGCGCCGCCCACCTGCTGCAGGTCCAGGGCCACCTGGCGGAGGCTCTCGAGACCGACCTGCGCGCCGCCAGGGCGGGCGGCGACACCCCCATCTACCTGGAGGTGCAGGTCGGCGCGACGCTCGCGCTCCTCGGCTTCGACGCCGCGGCCACCGTCTGGTTCGAGCGCGCCCAGGAGCTGCGGCCGGACAACGTGTTCGCCGCCGTCGGCTTCGCCCGGGCGCGCCTGTCAGAGTCCCGCCTGCGCGAGGCGGACGAGATTGCCGCCCAGGCCGTGCGGCGCGGCATCCGCCGCCCGGAGCTGGCCGACGTCCGCGGCCTCGTCGCCCTGCTGGGAGGCGACCGCCCGCGAGCCGGCGCCTTCTTCCGCGAGGCCCTGGCGATCGAGCCCGGAGACGTTCACGCCCAGAGCCGCCTGCTGCTGCTGGGCGCGCGCCCGGACGGGCTCGGCAGCGCCGGCGGTCCCGATCGCGCCGGCGGCGCCCGGGGCTACGGCCGCTCCGACGGCGCGGGCGCTGCCGATCTCGAGCGCCGGCGCCGCGAGCTGATCGGCGACTTGCGCCGCGGGCGCGCGACAGGCGACGAGTGGCCGGACTTCGCGCTCGACGAGGCGCTCCTCGAAACCGCTGGCGGCCACGGCGAGGCGGCGATCCAGGCGCTCGACGTCGCCATCGGCCTCGGTTTCCGCGACCGCGAGTGGCTGCTGCTCGATTCGATGCTCGCGCGGCTGCGCGGCGACCCGCGGTTCGTGCGCCGGATCGAGAGGATCCGCCTGCTGGTCGACGCCGAGCGTCAGCGCGTCGTGGGCGCTGGCTGGCTGCCTCCCGGGTTCCTCGACGGCAGCGCCGCCAGGAGGTAGTCGGTGAGTAGCTTGGCGGACTGCTCGTGCATGCCGCGGGTGTTGTAGAGCGTGCTGGTGATCACCGCCACCAGCTTCGCCGACGGCACCACCACCACCTTGTTGCCGCCGTTGCCGGTCATGTAGAAAGCGGGAAACGTCCGCGCGCCGGCGATCCAGTCGCGGCGCCACCACAGGTAGCCATAGCTGTCGCTGTCGCTGGCCCTGACGTGAGCGGCGGTGGAGCGCCGCACCCACTCCTCCGGGACCACCTGCCGCCCGTGCCAGCGGCCGCCGTCCAGGTAGAGCTGCCCCAGCTTCGCCAGGTCGCGGCTGCGAAGAGTCGTGCCGCCGCCGGTCTGTGCCTCGCCCAGCGGCGAGAACTTCCAGCCCACCTTCTCGATGCCCAGGGGGGCAAACAGGGTCTCGTTGGCGAAATCCGGTACTGGGCGTCCGGTCGCCTTCTCGAGCACCCTGCCCAGCGCAAAGACGCCGGCCGTGCAATAGGAGAAGCTGCGGCCGAACGGAGAATCCTTGGGCTTCGTCACCCAGGGCGGGAACCCTTTGATCGGCAGATCGAGAAAGAAACCGAGCCAGTCCTCCGACACGTACATGCGCTCTTCGTTGCCGGCGGAGAAATTGTTCTCGTCGTCGCATTCGAGCAGCGAGCTCATCGTCAAGAGGTCTTCGATCGTGATCTGCAGCTTGCGCGGGTCGGGGTTCTGCCACGGACGCCGGCCGGCAAAGAAGTCGAAGACCTTGGCCTCGACGCCCGGGATGGCGCCGCGGGCGATCGCCTGCCCCACCAGCATGCTGGCGATCGTCTTGCTCGCCGAACGGATGTCGTGCTGCGTGTCGCGGGTGGCGCCGTTCCAGTAGCCTTCGTAGGCCAGCTTGCCGTCCACCATGACCAGCACGCTGGTGATGCGCTGGAAGCTGCCGTTCTGGATCTGCCCGGCGAGCGCCGCCAGCAGGCGCGTGTCGAGGTTGGCGGCGGCGGCCGGGCTCACGGCCAGGCCGTCGGCCAGCTCCGGCGGGCGCAGCTCCGGCGGGTCGGCCTCGGCGGCCGCGAGCCGGACGGCGGCGGGCTGGGGGGCAGCGAGCTGGGCGGCGGCGAGGCCCGGAGAGAGCCAGCCGGTCAGGACGGCAAGTGCGAGAGTGGCGGCACGGCGGGTTGGAAAGGCTCGGTGCATGGGGCGGCTCCTTGGTTGGTCGTTCACCCGCAGTTATGCCTCCGCGCGCCGCCGCGCCGATGAAGGCCGGCTGAATCCTTCATGAAGATTTGCTGAAGGCGGGCCGGCCAGGCTACGGCGGCCGGCGAGGCTACTTGACCAGCCAGGCGGCCCAGCCGGTGCAGACGGCCAACAGCGCCAGCTGAACGGCAAAGAAAGCCCAGGCTCCTGGAAGGACGAGAGTTGGGACGGAATATATGGGGCGGCCCGGGGCCCGGCAAGCGGCGCGGGCCGCCGGCCCGCGGAGGGGCGCCGAGGGCTCTGATAGGATGATGCGACACGAACAGGCTGAGCGCCCGCGAGAGAGCAGGCATGCACGGCGCCCCCGGGGGATGAGCAGTGCTCCGCGACCGGATCTTCACAGAGCAGGAGAAGGAGCACGCCGTGGCGGTAGGGGGCAACGGTCGGGAGCGGACGCGTCTGTTCTTCCGGCGCTACGCGCTCGAAGACGACTGGACGCTCACCCTCAACGACGCCTCGCCGGCGCCGCCGGATGCGGCAGGGCGCGCAGCTCTCACCGGCTGATGGCTGCGAAGACCAGCGGCCTGGACGCCGAGATCGAGCGCCTGTACCGGCGGCCGCTTCAGGAGTTCACTGCGGCCCGCAATGAGCTCGCCAAGCGGCTCCGCAAGTCGGGACGAGGCGGCGAGGCGGCGGGCGCCGCGGCGCTCGCGAAACCCACGCCCTCGGCCTGGGCGGTCAACCTGCTGTTCGAGCGCGAGCGCGACAAGATGGAGGCGCTGCTCGCGGCCGGAGCGCGGGCGCGCGCCGGCCAGCGGCAGGCCTTGGCGCGCCGGGGCGGCGGCCTGAGAGAGAGCCTGGCGGAGTCGCGCCGCCTGGTGGAAGAGCTGCGGCGCCTGGGGGCTGGCATTCTCGCCGAAGGCGGTCACGCGGACAGCCGCGCGATGATCGAACGCCTCGGCACCAACCTCCAGGCACTCGCCTTCAGTCCTGCCGCCACCGCCGAGGCGAGCAGGCGATGGCTCGATCGCGACCTCGATCCTCCCGGTTTCGAGGTGCTCGCCGGCCTGCAGCTGGCAAGCGCCCCGGTCGTTGATCTCGCGGCCCGGCGCGCCCAGCGCGAGGAGGAGCAGCGGCGCAAGGCGCCGCCCTCCGCCGCCACGCCGGGCGCCGGTCCTCTCCGGCGCGCCGCTCCCCCGCCGGACGCCAGCCGGCCACACGCCAGTCCGCCGGACGCCGGCCGGCCGCACGCCAGCCCGCCGCGCGCCAGCCGGCCATCCGCTTCCGCTCCCCCACCGCCGCGCGCCCACGCCAGCCCCGCGCCGGCCGTCGGCCCGCCGCCGCGGCCGAGAGCCATCGCGCCGCCGCCCATCGAGCAGGGGCGCCAGCGGCGCCAGCTGCAGCAGGCCGCGCGGGTCGAAGAGGAGAGCCGGCAGCAGGAGGCCGCCGAGCGGGCGCGCCGCGAGCGCGAAGAGGAGCGCGTCCGGCGCCAGGTCGCGGCTGCCGCGGCGAGGGTCGAACGCGCCCGCCAGGAAGCCGGTTCCCTGCGCGAGGAGGCCGAGCGGACCGAGCGCGCCGCCGCCGAGCTGCGCCGCCAGGCCGAGGGCGCCGAGAGCGCCGCGCGCCAGGCGCGGGAGCGCTCCAACCGCGCCGTCGCCAGGCTCGCGCGGGCCGAAGCCGAGCTGGCGGCCGCCAAGCAGGGACACTGAGGCCGCTTCTGAGAGGCCCTCACGCGGCGCCCCTCCGGCGACCCGAGTCGCGGCCCGCGCTCAGCCCATGAAGCCGAGGTCGGGGGTGTTGAAGCGTCCCAGGTTGGGGAAAACCGTCGCCATGTCGCTCGCGCCGACGCCGAACCACTTGGCGAGCGTGGCGGAGTACTCGTCCACAGAGACGGTGGGGATCCAGCGCCCCTCGGCGGTGTCGTCGGGGCCGCCGACCGCGAGCGTCGGCACCTGGCCGAAGATCTTGCCGCCCTGGACGGCGCCGCCGACGATCAGGTGATGGCTGCCCCAGCCGTGGTCGGAGCCGGCCCCGTTGCTCAAGAAAGTGCGGCCGAAGTCGGAAGCCGTGAAGGCGGTCACGCTATTGGCCACCTGCATCTCGACCGTGGCCGCGTAGAAGGCGGAGACGGCGTCGCTCACCTCCTGCAGCAGCTGCGCTTGCGCCGGCAGCTGGCCGCCGTGCGTGTCGAAGCCGCCGGCGGCGCAGAAGAAGATCTGCCGCTGCTGCGCCAGCGGCTGGCGCGCCTGGATCAGGTGCGCGATCGTCTGCAGCTGCCGGCCGAGCTCGGTGGCCGGGAACTTGGTGGCGAGCGCCGGGAGACTGGAGAGGGTGGTTTGCAGCAGCTGGTCGTTGTCGATGGCGCGCTGGAAGAGATCGCGATAGCCGCCCTCGAAAAGGTTGCCCAGGCTCTCCTGCAGCAGGGTGCGCAGCGCCGTCGACGCCGGCGCGGCCAAGCTGGTGGAGTAGCCGCTGAGGGCGATGCCGCCGCCCGGCGCGATCTGGAACGGGGTCACCATGTTGCCGACCTCGAAGGTGTTGGCCCCGCCGAGCGACATGCACATCGAGATCTGCGCCGCCCCGTTGGCGGCACGCAGGAGGTCCGCCACCCGCCCGCCCCAGCCGGTCATCGGCGGCAGATCGGGAATCGAGGTCTGCCAGTGAACCGTCTGGTCGCTGTGCGAGAAGAGCTGCGGCGGTAGCGCGGCGGTGTGGTTGAGGTAATCCGAGCGGGTCACCGGCGCCACCAGCGGCCCGACGTTGGCAAGGAACGCCAGCTTCTGCTGCCCGAAGAGCGTCTGCAAACCGGGGGCGCTGGGATGGAGGCCCCAAGAGCGGCTGTCGCCGCCGGCGAGCGGGTTGATCGGCAGCAGCGCGGCCTGGGGCAGCGCCAGCCCCTGGCGCACGGCGGCGTAGCTGTTGTAGTCGGCGGTGTCGAGCGGCACCAGCAGGTTGTTGCTGTCGTTGCCGCCGTAGAGAAAGATGCAGACCAGCGCCTTGTAGTCGCCGGGCAGCGTCGCGGCGGCGGCCATGCGGCGTAGGTCGAAGACCGTAGAGGCGAGCGAGGTCATGCCCACCGCGGCGCAGACCGACCTGGTGATGAACTGGCGGCGGGTGGGGAGGACGGCGGCGTCGAGTTCGCTCATCGCGGGTCCTTTCTCCTTCCTTGCTTCGGCACCACTCATTTCTGCACCACGAACTTCGGCGACAGCACGATCAACCACACCAGATTCTTGACCCGCACGGTCGGGTCGCTGCGGCTCGAAAAGGACGGATTGGCGAGCGCCGTCATCAGTGCGGCCTGCATCGCCGGCGACATCCCGTTGGCCATCAGCACCAGGTTCAGATCGGCCACGAGGTTGGCGTCGCTCAACGGCACCAGCGCCGAGTAGTCGGGGACGATCAGGGACGGGGCGTAGTGCAGGCCACGGAAGATGAAGAGGCGCAGGTAGTTGGCGCCGCCGAAGACCGTGGTCTCGTCGGTGATCTTGAACTCGGGCGCCGCCAGGCCAGCCTGCGCCACCGGGCCGGGAAGCGTGTCGCTCGGGGCGAAGAAATTGAACACGGTCGGCGCGCGCAGCGGATTCTGATCGAGGGCGAACTCCGGGTTCTCCAGGCGCCAGATGCGGAACTTACCGTCCGCGGGCGGCGTCGCGTGGAGGGCGCGCAGCAGTCCGCCCAGACGCACGATGGGCTCGCGCAGGTGACCATAGCCGGGCTGCGCGGGGAAGGTGGTCGAGCGCGCCTCGTAGTCGAGGAGGATGGCGCGCACCACGGCTTGCAGGTCGCCGCGCACCCCTTGCCCGTTGTTGGCGAAGGCCTGGCCGCAGCGGTAGACGTAAGCCGGGCTGGGGTTGCTGGTCACCAGCCGCTGGATCAGCTCGCGGCAGATGAACGGCCCGACGTTGGGATGATTGAAGATCAGATCGAGCGCGGCGTTCAGGTCCTGCTCCGGCGCCTGGCCGGCCGGCAGCACGGTGCCGCCCAGCAGCAGCTTCGATCCCGGCGTGTGGTGCTCCGGCCACGACTCCATCGGGGCGCGCCAGTTCGGCCGCACGGAGTAGAAATTGCCGGGGTGGCTGTGGTCGCCGCCGGCAAAGGTCCAGCCGGTGAAGACCTGCGCGAGGCCCTTGATCATGTCCTGGCTGTAGGTCGGAATCGGCAGACCATTGATGTCGAGCTGCAACGTGCCGTCGGGGTTGAGCGCGTAGAGCCCGATCGAGAACAGCTGCATGACCTCGCGGGCGTAATTCTCGTTGGGGTTGCGCCCGCGCGTAGGGTCTCCCTTGTCATTGCCCTGCATGTTGAGGTAGACGCCCATGGTCGGATCGAGCGTGACGTCGGCGAGCAGCTGGCGGTAGTTGCCGAAAGCGTCGCGCTCCAGAATGTCGAGGTAGTTGGCCAGGCCGTCCGGCTGCAGGTGATCGTTGACGTCCGAGACCACCGCGATTTCGGACAGCGCCAGAGCCACCCGCTGCCGCAGCTGGTCAGGACCCGTGATCGCCTGCTTCCAGAACGATTCCATCACCTGGTTGCTGGAGATCGCCTCGCCCGCGGCGCGCGCCGCGTCGACGTAGGCGAGGTGTGAAACCAGCGGCTTGCCGAGCTGGTCGGCCAGCCACGGGTCGAAGCCCTTGGGATCGGTCGCAAGGGTCGTCGCTTCGTCGGGCCCCACCGGCCCGTAGGACGCTTGCATCAAGAAGCGCGCGGCGTCGGTCTGGGTGACCGGCGGCGGCGGCAGCGCGGGCGGCGGTGGCGGCGGGGTGAAGGTCCGGCTGCCGGTCGCGACAGTGAGGAAGCCCTTGATCTCCCCTTTCGGGTAGGTCGCGGTGTGCAGATTGACGTAGCACTGGCCCGCGAGCAACGCCGCCACGATGTCGGCGACGCTGTGCGTGCCCACCGGCACGATCGTCCACAGGCGGCCGCCGGTCGCGTCCGGCGTCGCGGTGTCGATGTCGAACCAGATCCCGGTGTCGGAGCCATGGATGTGCTCGGCGATGATCGGACCGGTCAGGTTCGAATAGGTGAAATGCAGGACGGCGCTCGCCGCGTTGCCGGCCAGGAGCAGGCTCGCCGAGCCCGTGCCGAGCGACAGCGCCGCGCTCTGCGGCGTGAGAGAAGCCAGCAGCAGCGTCGGCGCCAGGGCGAGGTTGTACTGGCCGGAGGTGATCGGGCTGTCGGCGAGGCCGGCCTTGGTGGCGATCGCTTGCAGGGTGGCGCTCCGGGTCAGGGAGACGGCGGTGCCGCCGTAGAGCGTGCCGTGCGAGCTGCTCGGCGTCGAGCCGTCGGTGGTGTAGAAGATCTGAGCCCCGGGCGTCGAGGAAACGAGTTGGACGGCGGTGGCCGTGGTGTAGCTGCCGGGCGGCGGGTTGAAGGCCGGCGGGGCGGTCGTCGTCTGCTCGAGAGTGGGGTCGGCGAAGTAGCCGTTGACGTCCACGATCAGGTCGACGGTGCCGGCGGCAAGGCCGGCCAAGACGGTGACCGCGCCGGCGGTTCCCAGCCCGAGCACCGCATCGTTGGCCCGGGTCTGCCCCGGGCCGAAGCTGATCGTGGAAGTCGGGTTCGGGTTCGCGCCGCTGGGGACCAGGGAGAGACTCCCCGCGCTCGCCGGGCCGACGACGGTGACGTTGACCGAGACCGCGACGGCGCGAGTCGAGATGCCGCACTGTCCGCCGAGCGCAAAGTCCCGATTGGCGCCGGCCGCGAGCGACGGCGCGCCCAGCGGCCCGGCGGCGCCGAGCGTATCGAGCACGCGGCAGGGGACCACGGTGTAGAAGCTCGTCCCCTGGGCCAGCAGCGGCGCGCCGCCGAGCGCCAGGGCCAGCGCCAGAGCCAGCGCGAACGCGGCGGCCCGGCGTCGCCGCCGGCGAGACGCGCGAAGAGGCGGCGTGGAGCTGGCGATGCGAACTGGCGGGCGGCAGGCGGCGGGTTGGTCCACGTGACTCTCCTCTCCCGGCATCTTCGGCGTGGCCTCTGCCGATGATTGTGGACCGGTTCGCCGGCGCCGTCTATGACGGGGGTCACATGCCGAGGATGGAGAGCGTCACAACGCTTGACCAGAACCCTGCAAGAGCTGCCGAGCCAAATTGCTACACTCGTCTCATGGCAATCTCAGGCTCGTCCGACTCGGCTCCACGCCGCCGGCGCAGGTCGGACGTGGAAACCGGGCGCCTGCGGGTCCACGACCCGTTCGAGCTGGTGCGCTGGCTGGCGCTCTCGCAGCCCGACCCGCGCAAGGCCCTGGCAGAGCTGGTGCAGAACAGCCTCGACGCCGGAGCGCGCACGATCCGCGTCGTGCGGCGGCGCGAGAAGGGGCGGACCTGCCTGCTGATCTGTGACGACGGGGAAGGCGTGATCCCGGAGCTCGATCGTCCCGAGGCGCTGCGCTACATCGCCACCCACATCGGCCACAGCCGCAAACGGTCATTGACCCCCCAGCAGCGTCTGGAGCTGCTGACCCAGGGCCAGTACGGAATTGGCCTCCTCGGTTTCTGGAGCGTGGGTGAGGTGCTCGAGATGCGCACCTCGCTTCCCGGCCAGCGCCCGCACCGGCTCGTCCTCTATCGCGACCGTGGCGACTACATGATCGAGCCGCTGCGCGGGAGGCTGCCCCTCGACGAGCGCTGGACCGAGGTCGTCGTCCTCGACCTCCACCGCGAGGCGATGTCGGCTCTCGGCGCCCGCCGCGCCGCCGACTACCTGGGCTTGGAGCTGCGCGGCCAGCTCCTCGCGCGCGAGGTGAAGCTGGTCGTCGAAGATCACATCGCGCGCGGCGCGTCGCAGAAGGTCGTGCATGTCCGCCCGCGCCGCTTCCTTGGCGAGAAACTGGAGGGTCTGGGCGTGCTCGAGGTCCCGGGGCATCCCTCGATCCAGCTCGAGCTCTACCTGCGTGGCGACGGCGAGGAAGAGACGGCGGGGGGCGTGGCAGTCTACGCCGCCGGCACCCTCGCCGCCGAGGGATTTCACGAGCTGGCGGCGCTCGGCCTCGACCACGACCCGTGGACCGACCGGCGTCTCGGCGGCCTCGTCGACTTTCCGGCCCTCCGCGTCGCGCCCGGCAGCCGCCGCGGCATCGTTCCCGACGAGGCGGCGGGACTTTTCGCCCAGGCCCTGGGGCGCGCCGAGCGGACGCTCCGCGCCGTGCTCGAGAGCTACGAGCGCCGCCGCGCGCAGGAGCTCGACCGAGGGCTCGTACGCGACCTGCAGCGCCTTTTCCGCGACTTCTTCCGCCATCGCCCGCTGTACTCTGCGCTGCCGGTGGAGACCCGGGACTCCGCCGAAACCACGGCCGCCGGGGCGGACCAGGGAATACCTGCGGCCACGCCGGAGCCGGTTGCTGACGAGCCGCTCCCGGAGGCCGAGATCGAGCCGGCTGAGCCCTTTCTGTTCCCTCCCGGCCCGCTTGCGGAGGTGCGGATCCTGCCTGCCCTGCTGCGCCTCGAGTGCGGCGGCGAGCGCCGCGCCCGGGCTGTCGCGGTCGACGCTGCCGGGCGCCCGGTCGCGACGGTCGTGGTCTACGCCTGGCGGCTGACCGAGGGCCTTGGAGGCCTCGCCACTGACGACGACGCGGCGCCCGCGGTGGTCGTCCGCGCTGGCGACCACCCCGCGGAGGGAACCCTCACCGTAGTCTGCCGGTCGGGCTCCATCGAGGCACAAGCCGAGGCGCGCGTCGAGGTTCTCGAGCAGCTCGCCGCGGGCCGCAACGAGGGCATCCCCGAGCCCGAGCTGCTCGACCTCCCGGGCGCAACCTGGCGCTCGCGCATCGTCGACGGCCGCTGGCAGGTCAACTCCGGCCACCCCGAGTATCGCGGCATCGCCGACCGACCGCCGCTCAAGCTGCGCTACCTTGCCCTCCTCTTTGCCAAGGAGGTCGTCCTACGCCGCAGCAGCGACCCGCGTTTCGAGGCGCCCCTCGAGCAGCTGGTCGAGGTCGCCGCCTACGCCGACCGCCGACTCGCCGCCTCCCGCAAGGGACGGCGCAAGGAGCCGCCGAAGAAGAACGGCGGCTCGAGCTAGATCGGCCGCCGCGGCCTGGACCGCGGCCTCTCGGGTCCCGCGGCTCGTCAGGTCTCGACCTCCGCCAGCCGCCGCTCCAGGAACCGGCGCTCGGCCGGGTTGCCGGCGAGCGCGAGGGCGCGCCGGTAGGCCGCCCCGGCGTCGCCTCTCTGCCCCAGGCGGCGCAGGAGATCGGCGCGCGCCGCGGGCAGCAGGTGATATCCGGCGAGCGCCCCGTCCGCGTCGAGAGCGTCGAGGAGCGCGAGCCCCTTCTCGGGACCCTCGGTCTGGGCGATGGCGACTGCCCGATTGAGCTCGACGACCGGCGAGGGCTGCACGCGGGCCAGCACGCCATAGAGCGCCGCGATCTGACGCCAGTCGGTCAGCGCGGCGGTGGGGGCAGCGGCATGGCAGGCGGCAATCGCCGCCTGGACCGCATAGGGGCCGGCGCTTCTCCTGGGGCGGGACGCGAGTGCCGCCTCGACCAGGGCGAGCCCTTCGGTAATCTTGCCGCGTTCCCATCGCCGGCGATCCTGATCCTCGAGCAGGACAATCTCGCCCGCGCCGTCTACCCGCGTGACACGCCGCGCGTCGTGGAGGAGCATCAAGGCAAGGAGACCCTTGGCCTCGGCCGCCCCCGGCAGCAGCTCGGCCACCAGCCGTCCGAGCCGGATCGCCTCCGCCGAGAGGTCGGGGCGGAGCAGCTCCGGACCCGCGGTTGCGGCGTACCCTTCGTTGAAGACGAGGTAGATCGCGCAGAGCACCGCCGTGAGCCGTTCGGGAAGGTGCTCGGGCGCGGGCACGCGGTAGGGGATGACGGCCTGGCGGATCTTCCGTTTGGCGCGCACCAGCCGCTGCGCGAGGGTTGCCGCCGGCACCAGGAACGCGCGGGCGATCTCCTCGGTCGAGAGGCCGCAGACGGTATGGAGGGTGAGCGCCACCTGCGCCTCGGCGGCGAGCGCCGGGTGGCAGCAGGTGAAGATGAGCCGCAGGCGATCGTCGCCCGGCTCGGCGTCGGGATCGAGGTTGGAGAGATCAGGAAGCGCGGCCGACGGCGTACCGTGCGCCAGCTCCTGCGCCTTCTCGGCGAAGCGGGAGCGCCGGCGCAGCTGATCGAGCGCCTTGTGGCGCGCGGTCGAGATCAGCCAGGAGCGCGGGTTGGCCGGCACCCCAGCGCGCCTCCAGGACGCGAGCGCGGCGGCCCAGGCCTCTTGGAGCGCCTCTTCGGCGAGGTCGAAATCGCCGCCGAGGACACGGATCAAGGTGGCGAGCGCCCGCAGCGACACCTCGCGGTAGCTCTGCTCAATCGCGCGATCGATGGCTTCTGGAGTCGCCGCCGGCGCGGCTTTGTCGTCGACTTCGCTCGCCATGGCCGCCCTGTGGCGGGAAGTATTCCACAGGGCGGCTGGCGGCGACGACGAGCCGGTGGAGCGGCCGTCAGGTGCGTGCAGGTTGGACAGATATCAGCCCAGCGACATGATCGGGCGGACTTCGATCGAGCCCAATCGGGCGCTGGGAATGCGGGCGGCGATGCCGATCGCGTCGTCCAGGTCCTTCGCCTCGACCAGGTAGTACCCGCCGAGCTGCTCGCGGGTCTCGGCGAAGGGGCCGTCGGTCGTCGCCGCCTTGCCGTTGCGCACCCGCACGGTGGTGGCGGTCGCGACCGGCTGGAGCGGGTTGCCGCCCACATAGTGCCCGCTCTCGCGGATCTCCTTCGTGAAGCTGCCATAGTCCTTCATCAGCCTCCCCTTCTCGGCCTCCGACAGGGCGGCCCAGTCACTCTCACGGTCGTAGATGAGCAGCAGGTATTGCATGGTCGTCTCTCCTTTGGGTCGGTGCTGTTTGGATCTCCAGAGGCCGGCTTCCCGACGCTCATCTCTTAGTCGAACGGGCAGGGGCGAAATCGACAGCTCGACGACGACGCAAGGCGCGAAGCACCGGCGCGGGCTCGGTGCCGCGCCGGCCGTGATTGCGCCTTCGCCTCTTACGACGCACGCTGCGCCGCGTCCGCCCGGAGTCCCTGGCTACTTCTCATCCAAGCGACTCACTGGCACGTGTAACCGCCGTCGATCACGACCGCCTGCCCCGTCACCCCTCCAGCCTGCTCTCCGGCAAGGAAGACGGCGTAGGCGGCGATTTCCTGCGGCGTGAGGAGGCGGCGGATCGGCACCAGAGGGTAGATGACGTCCTCGAGCACGCGGTCGATCGGGACATCCCGGGTTCTGGCGAGGTCTCCGAGCTGATTCTTGACGAGCGGCGTGTCGACGTAGCCCGGGCAGAGCGCGTTGACCGTGATCCCGTGGGCTGCGCCTTCGAGGGCGGCGACCCGGGTGAGTCCGATCAGGCCGTGCTTGGCACTGTTGTAGGCCGCCTTGCCGGCGAATCCGACCAGGCCGTTGATCGAAGCCATGTTGAGGATGCGGCCATAGCGCTCGCGCTTCATGAGTGGAAAGACCCTCTTGGTCAACAGGAACGGCGCGATCAGCATCACGCGAAGTAGTAATTCGAACTTCTCGGCGGGGAACTGTTCCAGCGGCGACACGAACTGCAGACCGGCGTTGTTGACGAGGATGTCGATCCGCCCCCAGGCGGCGACCGCCTGGTCGATGGCGGCGTCGAGCTCCGGCTCACGGGTCACGTCGCAGCGCATCCCGATCGCCTGCCCGCCGGCACCCCGGATAGCGGCGGCCGCTGCCACGGCGGCAGGTTCGTTCAGGTCGGCGATGCAGATCCGCGCGCCCTCGCGGGCGAAGTCCTCGGCGATCTGCAAGCCGATGCCGCTGGCGGCGCCGGTCACGAAAGCGATGCGGTTTTCCAGGATCCTCGGCATGCGTCGGCTCCCATGGTAGAAGCTCAATTCAGAACGAGCGTTTCACCAGCGCCAGGACCTCGCCCACGATGCCGCGCCGGAAAGAGAGCACGCAGGCCATGAAGACGCCTCCGGTGATGACGGTGACCCACGAGCCGTAGCTTGCCAGGTAGTTCTCGAGGCCGACAACGACGAGCGCGCCCACAAAGGGTCCCAGGGGCGTGCCCATCCCCCCCAACAGGGTCATCAAGACTACTTGACCCGATCGGTGCCAGTGGACGTCGGAGAGCGTGGCCGACTGGAAGACGAGCGCCTTCATCGATCCTGCCATACCGGAGAGGCCGGCCGAGATGACGAACGCGAGGAGTTTGTAGCGGTCGACGTCGTATCCGAGCGACACGGCACGGGGTTCATTCTCGCGGATCGCGCGCAGCACCTGACCGAAAGGAGAGTGAATGGTCCGGTGGATCACCCAGAAGCCCACGAGGAAAAGGGAGAACACGAAGTAGTACATGGGGAGGTTCCCAGAAAGCGCCAAGATGCCGAGCAGCTTGCTGCGCGGAATTCCTTGCAGGCCGTCCTCTCCGCCTGTCCAGGGCGCCTGCAGCACGAGGAAGTAAACCATCTGTGCGAAGCCCAGCGTGATCATCGCAAAGTAGATTCCGGAGCGGCGGATCGCGAGGGCGCCGAAGATCAGTCCGAGTAACGCGGCCACCGCGGTGCCGGCGAGGATCCCGAGCTCGATAGGTAGCCCCCAGACTTTCACCGCCTGACCCGTGAAGTAGGCCGCCGAGCCCAGGAACGCTGCGTGGCCGAAGGAGAGGAGCCCGGCGTATCCGAGGAGGAGGTTGAAGGCGCTCGCGAAGAGCGCCAGGCACAGTACGTTCATGGCGAAGACCGGGTAGGCGAAGAGCGGCGCGGATAGCCCGAGAACGACGAGAAGGGCGTACGCCCAGGTGGAGGCGTGCCCCCTGCCCCTCATCGCTGCCTTCCGAACAGGCCCGCCGGACGCAGGAGCAGAACGAACGCCATGACGACGAACACCACGACGTCGGAGGCCGGCGGATAGACGAACTTGGTGAGCCCCTCCACCAGCCCCAGCCCGAGGCCGGTGACGATCGAGCCTACGATCGACCCCATTCCTCCGATGACCACCACGGCGAAGACCACCATGATGACGCTCGAGCCCATGAGCGGCGTCACCTGGTAGATGGGCGCCGCCATGACGCCGGCGAAGGCCGCCAGCGCCGCGCCGTAGCCATAGGTGAGACTGAACATCAGCGGCACGTTGACGCCGAAGGCCTGCAGCAAAGCCGGGTTCTCGGTGCCGGCCCTGAGGTACGCCCCAACGCGTGTCTTCTCGATGACGAACCAGCTCGCGAAGCAGACCGTCATCGAGACCATGACGACCCAGGCCCGGTACCGTGGCAGGTACATGAAGCCCAGGTTCGCTCCTCCTTGCAGCGCCGCGGGCACCGGATAGGAGTTTCCGGAGATCCCGAAGGCGTTCTGAAAGATACCCTCTAGGACGAGGGCGAGCCCGAACGTGAGCAGCAGGCCGTAGAGCGGATCGAGGCTGTGGAGGCGTCGCAGGCAGAGCCTCTCGAACACGATACCGAAAAGGCCCACGACGAGCGGCGTCAGGATGAGCGCCCACCAATAGCCAACCCCGCAGTAATGCAGCGCGATCCAAGCGACGAAGGCGCCCAGCATGTACTGGGCGCCGTGCGCGAAGTTCACAACGTTCAAGAGGCCGAAGATGATGGCCAGGCCCAGGCTGAGAAGCGCGTAGAACGAGCCGTTGATGAGGCCGATGAGGAGCTGGCCGCTCAGGACCTGGATCATGCGGGCCGGCGCCTCCCCCTTACTTCTTCACGAGCGGGCAGGCTGTGTCCGGCGGCTGGAAGGCCTCGGCGGCCGGGATGGTCTTGACGATCTTGTAGTAGTCCCACGGGTATTTGGAGTCCTCGGGCGACTTAACCTGTGCGAGGTACATGTCGTGACGATGCAGCCCATCGGCGCCGATCTTTCCGTTCTTCGCGAAGAAGTCGTTCACGGGCAGCTCGCGCATCTTGGCCATCACCTTGTCCGCGTCGTCGGTACCCGCGGCCTTGATGGCCTCGAAGTAGTGCATCAGCTCCGAGTAGACGCCGGCCTGGACCATGGTGGGCATCTTCTTGTGGCGCTCGAAGAACCGCTTGGACCACTTACGGCTGGCGTCGTCGCGGTCCCAGTAGAACGCCGTGGTCAGGTACATTCCCTTCGCCGTGGCCAGGCCGAGGCTGTGGATGTCCGACAGGAACACGAGCAGTCCCGCCAGGTTCTGCTTCTTGGTGATGCCGAACTCGTTCGCCTGCTTAATGGCGTTGATCGTGTCTGCGCCGGCGTTGGCGAGGCCGATGATCTTCGCGCCGGAGCCCTGGGCCTGGAGCAGGTAAGAGGAAAAGTCGGTGGTTTGGAACGGTGCCTTGACACCACCCAGGATCTTGCCGCCCTCCGCCTCGACCACTTTCGAGGTGTCCGCCTCCAGCGACTTGCCGAACACGTAGTCGGCGGTGATGAAGAACCAGGTCTTGCCGCCCTTCTGCACCACCGCGCGACCCGTGCCCGCCGCCATGGCGAAGGTGTTGTACGTGTAGTGGACGTTGTAGGCGGTGCACTTATCACCTACGATCGGGGTCGAGCCGGGGCCGGAGAGCAACGTGATCCGCTTCTTCTCGGCGGCCACCGGCATGACGGCCAGCGCGGTGGAGCTCGAGACCAGGTCCGCGATGGCGTCCACCTGCTGCTCGTCGAACCACTTGCGCGCGATGCTCGAGGCGATGTCGGCCTTGTTCTGGTGATCGGCGCTGACGATGACGATCGGCTTTCCGAGCACCTTGCCGCCGAAGTCCTCCGCCGCCATCTGGGCCGCGATGACCGAGCCGGGCCCGGCGAGGTCCGAGTACGCGCCGGTCATGTCGGTCAGCACCCCCACCTTCACGACGCCGTCCGTGATCTGCGCGGCGGCGGATCCGGCGGCGCAGAAGGCCAGCGCGGCGGTCAGAGCGAGGTTCCGGTTGGTTCGTGCCATAGGTCCTCCCTTTCGTTGGGTGTTTCAATGGGCCTCAGACGCCGAGGAATCTCTGGAGCGTCTCCAAGCTCCCCTGCAACCCGTCTTTCGGGATCATGTCGACGATGCGGCCGAGCTCGATCAGGTAGTGCCGGTCGGCGAGCGGAGCGACGAATCGGAAATTCTGCTCGACCAGGATCATCGTGAAACCCTGCTCCTTGAGCGTCCGCACCACGCGTCCGAGCGTCTGAACGATCACGGGGGCGAGCCCTTCGGTGATCTCGTCGAGGAGCAGCAGGCGCGCGCCGACGCGGAGGATCCGGGCCATGGCGAGCATCTGCTGCTCCCCGCCGGAGAGGCGCGACCCCTGGCTCTTCTTCCGCTCCAGGAGGTTCGGGAACATGCCGTAGATCGCCTCGTCGGTCATGCCGCCGGAGCCGACTTTCGGGAGCAACGTCAGGTTCTCCTCGGTGGAGAGGCTGGCGAATATACCACGCTCCTCGGGACAGTAGCCGATGCCGAGGCGAACGACGCGGTGGGGCGGCAGACCGATCGTCTCGCGACCGTTCATCATGATCGAACCCGTCCGGCGCGGGACGAGGCCGAGGACGGACTTGAGCGTGGTCGTTCGCCCCGACCCGTTGCGGCCGAGCAGCGTCACGATCTCCCCCTTCCGCACCTGAAGGTCGATCCCGTGGAGGATGTGCGACTCGCCGTAGAACGCGTGCAGGTCGGTCACCCGGAGCAGCTCGTGGCCGCGTGCGGGTGATCGCACGCGGCACTGTCCTGAGACTTGGTGCGGCTCGAAGGCACTGGTCACGGCTCGGCCCCCTTGGCTCCAATATAGGCCTCGAGAACGGCCGGATCGCGGGAGACGTCGGCGTAGCCGCCCTCGGCGAGCACGCTGCCACGCGCCAGCACGGTGATGGTGTCGGAAAGGTCGGCGACGACCGACAGGTTGTGCTCCACCATGAGGACGGTGCGCCCCGCTGACAACTTGCGAATGAGCGACACGACTCGGCCGACATCCTCGCGACCCATCCCCTGGGTCGGCTCGTCGAGGAGCATCAGCTCGGGCTCGAGCGCCAGGGTCGTCGCCAGCTCGAGCGCTCGCTTGCGACCATAAGAGAGCTCGACGGTGTTCGCTCGGGCTTGGCCGGCGAGGTCGACCGACTCGAGTAGTTCCATGGCCCGCGCGTTCAGCACCTCGAGGCTTCGCTGGGAGCGCCAGAAATGGAATGAAGTCCCGAGCGGCCGCTGGAGGGCAACCCGCACGTTCTCGAGTACCGTGAGTTTCGGGAACACTGCCGAGATCTGAAACGAGCGGACGAGCCCCTGTCGCGCAACCTCCGCCGGACGGAGACGGGTCACGTCCTGGCCCTTGTAGACGATGGCGCCCGAGGTCGCAGGAAGGAACCGGGTCAGCAAGTTGAAAACAGTCGTCTTACCGGCGCCGTTGGGACCGATCAGCGCGTGGATCGTGCCGCGGCGGACACGCAGGTCAATACCGTCGACCGCGACGAACCCCTGGAACTCCTTGGTCAGCCCTCGCGTCTCGAGGATCATCTCTTCGATCATACCCTTCTCCAGGACGTCCTCGCGGGTACAGAAGGGCCTTCCGCTTACATGCATGCCGACGCCACTGAGTCCCGGCGAGCCTAGCTGCAGAGCCTGTACAGGGCAAAAGCATGCACAAGGCCGATAGGAATGTCTAGGCCATCCGCAGCTCGGCAGCGACAGCATGGAGCGTTTCCGCGGCGTCGGTCGGTCGCCGGCACCGCGGCCGCGGCCGCGTCGAGAAGCGGCCATCACCTCGGAACAGCCCTGCCGCCAGAGCTCGCGAGCCGCGCCTTGCACGCGTCCCGCCGGTTCCACGAGATCCGCATGGAAGCGGGTGCTTTAGGGTGGGCGGTCGATCCTTCGGGGTGGGCGCCCGACGCCCGCGCGGGCCGCGGTGCGCGACCCACTCTCGGGCGTGGTCCGCATGCCTCTCCGGCCCGTAATCCCGCCGCTCGCCGCAGTCGCGCGGGGTCATGACCAGGCGACAGCCCAGATGGTCCTCCGCCGACGCAGCAACGTCTCCTGATTCCCAGGTATGCAGCACACCGCGCGTGCTTGGGCACAAATCGTCATGCTTGCTTCTTGCCTGCTGATGTCCCATAATGGCGAACACGTCGGTCGCTTCACAAAACGGGGGGAAGAGGGCTACAGGCATCCTCCCCCGCGCTGACTGTCATTGAGAATGCTGACGCTATGAATAAAGTCGTAGACACTGCGGAAGAGGCGATCCGGGATGTGTTTGACGGCGCGGTCATCATGATCGGCGGTTTCGGGTTGTGTGGCATACCGGAGAATCTGATTCGCGCGCTCGTTCGCAAGGGTACGCGCAACCTAACGACCATCAGCAACAACGTTGGAATCGATGGCGTGGGCAACGGGTTGTTGCTGGCGGCGGGGCAGATCGTGCACCACATTGGGACCTACGTCGGCGAGAACAAGCTGCTGGAAGACAAGGTGCTGAACGGCACCATCAAGCTCGATCTGGTGCCGCAAGGCACGTTCTCTGAGCGAATTCGCGCAGGCGGCGCCGGCATTCCCGCGTTCTTCACCCCGACCGGAGTGGGGACCATCGTCGCCGAGGGTAAGGAGACCCGCAACTTCGACGGTCGCACCTACTTGATGGAGCGCTGCCTGAAAGCTGACTTCGCTTTCGTGAAGGCGTGGAAGGGCGATCGAATGGGCAATTTAGTGTATCGCAAGACGGCGCGAAATTTTAACCCCATGATGGCGACGGCGGCCAATGTGACCATTGCAGAAGTTGAACACTTGGTCGAAGTAGGGCAGCTGGATGGGGATCACATTCATACGCCGAGTGTCTATGTGAAGAGAATTTGTCGGGGAGAGCTCTACGAGAGAAGGATTGAGAGACGAACAGTGAGGAAGGTCGTGGCTGGCTAGGTAGCCAGCGGCAAGTGTACGAGCCCACCGCCTATCGACTGCAGACCAACAACCATACTGCGCCGCGATGAACACGCCTGCGAAAGACACTGATAAGCGCGAGCGTATTGTGAGGAGGATTGCGCGCGAGTTGCGCGACGGCTTTTATGTGAACCTGGGCATCGGGATGCCGACGCTCATAGCCAATCATGTGCCACCCGGAATAGAAGTCATTCTTCAATCGGAGAATGGCATGCTGGGCATTGGGCCATATCCGGCCGAGGGGCAAGAAGATTCTGATCTGATCAATGCGAGCAAGGAAACCGTGAGCGAGATGGCAGGGACGTCCTATTTCTCGAGTGCCGATTCGTTTGCCATGATTCTCGGCGGGCACATCGACTTGAGCGTGCTGGGCGCGATGGAGGTGGATGAATCGGGCAGCATCGCGAACTGGATGATCCCCGGAAAGATGGTGAAGGGGATGGGTGGCGCCATGGACCTTGTGGCTGCGGCGCGGCGCGTGATCGTCGCAATGGAGCACACGTCGCGCGACGGCGCGCCGAAGATCATGAAGAAGTGCACCCTGCCGCTCACCGGCGTTGGCGTTGTCGACACGATCGTGACAGAGATGGCCTACATTCGCGTGACGAAAGAAGGGTTAGTGCTGGAGGAAGTGGCGCTGGGGTTGACGGCGGAGGATGTGCAGCGGGCGACCGACGCCCGGCTGCTGGTGAGTGCCGGGTTGAAGTTGATGGAGAGCTAGGCGGAACACGATCGCCATACTGGCACACCTGCAGAGAGCAACGACATGCGCGTCCTCCTCGCCCTCCTGATGCTGGCGGGTGCCGCGCGCGCCGGCGACGGCGGCGATCGGCGTCGACCGCGCCGGCCGCGTGCTCTTCATCCACTCGCGCTCGCCCTACTCCGTGCACGACCTGATCGCGCAGCTGCAGAAGCTGCCCATCGACCTCGCCCGCGCGATGTACGTCGAGGGCGGCCCCGAGGCGCAGCTCTATGTCCGCGCCGGCCACGACGACCTGGAGTTCATCGGCAGCTACGAGACCGGGTTCATCGAGCGCGACGACAACGACCACGCCTGGCCGGTGCCCAACGTGGTGGTCGTGGTGCCCCGCCGCCTACACCACTAGCGGAGCGCCGCCTCGGGCCAGCACCGGACAGTGCCGCACGTGTCCGTTAGTGAGGATGATTTTCGACCCTGGCTGCTAACCGCTGCGTGAGGTCTGCCGCCCGCACCTCTTGCGGATCTCCGAGGACTTCTCGCATACAGATCGCCTGCTCGCCGCCAAGGAAACTCCCGTCAGCGGCGCGCAGGAGCCAGCCGGAACGCGGCCATCTCCTGGTCGTTGCGAACCAGCAGGACGTCGCCGACCAGCGCCGGGTGGTTCCAGGTCTTGCCCTTGAGTGCCGGGAATCGCGCGACCTCCGTGAACCGGTCGGGGGTCGCCCTGACCAGCGCCAGCTCGCCCTCCTCCGACACCACCAGCAGCAAATCCTGATCGGGCAACACGACGAGCTGGCCGTTGCCGTATTCTCCGCCCTCCCACTTGCGCTTGCCGTCCTTGAGGTCGATGCACGCGAGGATGTCGCCATCGAAACCGAAGGCATGGCCCTTGTGCACCACGAGGTCGTTGAAGTAGGGCTTCAACCCGTCCGATGTCCAGCGCTCTCGGACGGTCCATCCGCCGGGTCCGTGCGCGACCCCGATGCGGCGCGTGCCGAGTCCTCCGGTACCGCCGCTCGTGCTGATCAGGACGTCGCCGTCCGCCATCACCGCCGGCTGCACGATGGTAAAGCCTGGCCACGGGTGCTCCCAAAGCAGCGTGCCGTTGGCCGGCGCGACGCTCGTCGCGCCGTCTGCGCTCAGCAGCAGGACCTGCGCAACGCCATCGATCGTCGCTCGATGTGGCGAGCTGTAGCTCATGCCGTGGGCGGGGCCGGACCAGCGGGGCTTGCCGGTGGCGAGGTCGTAGGCGGCGAGCTTGCCAGCGGCGGCGACGATGACGACGTCGTCGACCACCAACGGCGAGCTCGCGAAGCCCCACATCGGGACCTTCTTGGCGGTGTCCGACGCCACGTTGCGCGACCACACGACGGCGCCGTTCCCGGCGTCGAGCGCGTTCAGGATTCCTGTCGCACCAAACGTGTAGACGCGGCCGTTGCTGAGGGTCGGCGTGGCGCGCGGACCGGCACCGCCATTCGACTCCCAGAATCGGACCGCGTAGCCGTGTCGCCACACCGGTTGGCCGGTGGTCACCTTGTAGCAAGAGACAACCTCGTCATCGCCTCGTTGCTCCTGGGTGTAGAGGAGGTCGCCGCTGACCGCGAAGGACGACCAGCCCGGTCCGATCGGCCGGCGCCACAGCTCGACCGGCGGCGTCCGAGGCCAGTCGGTCGCGATCCGCGCGCCGCGAGCGATGCCGTCGCGACCGGGTCCGCGAAAACCGGGCCACTCCGAAGGGGTTACGGTCGCTGCCGCAGCCGACGGGACCGCCACCGGTTCGTCGCCGGCTTGGGCCAGGAGCCGCTGCTCGGGCGTCTTCGTCCAACGCCAGTGGAGCAGCGAACCGCCACGGCCGGTGATGCCGTCGGTCCGCAGGAGCGTCCACGCTCCGCACGCGAGCAGGATGGTCGCGACCATCGAGGCGCGCCGGAGCCCGTCAGAGAGGCGACGGCTGGCGACCGCCCAAGCGACGAAGGCCACGCTCAGGGGCGGGATGGCGGAGGCGACCAACATCATCCCCATCATCCCGGTCGCAATCGACACGTGGACGATGAGCTTCGTCGCGACGACCGCGACGATCATCAGGGCTAGGGCGCCCCAGCGTTCCTGCCAAGGCGCCCGGCTGAAGAAGGCCCACCACACGACGACAGCCAGCGCGCCGACCAGTCCGCCAAGCACCGCGAAACCCATGGCCCTGGGTACGAACATGGGCATGACATACCTAATCAGGCACAGCAGCACCCCGGCGACGACGCCGGGCCACAGCCGGAGCGGCTTGCGAGTTTCAGCTTGGCCTATCGTTGTCATGAGCGCCGTACCTCCTCCGGTCTCCCGCCCGCTCCGGTTGCTCCGCGCGGTTTGCCCGCCGGGCGGCCCGCTGCTGCTTGCTGTCTGCCATACGCCGCTGCGGTGGGAAATGTTTCAGCGGCCTGCGTCTCACCGAGGAGTCGGGCCGGCCGCGCTCGGCATTGGGCGACGCCGCTGAAGCGCAGGTCCTTTAGGTGGCATCTTACATCGGCCTGCTCTGGAAAGTGAAGGGTGCGGAAGGCTCTTTCCCGACCTTCCCGCACCCGATGTTAAATTCCCGCCGGAGCTCCAACTCTCACAGCCGCAGCGCTGGCATTCGTGAACCTAAGAACGAGATCCATATCTCGAGCGGCGCCCGCAGACTGATTCATCACGCACCCGCGCTCCAAGGAAAGGAACGAAGGGTCCAGCGACCGATCAATCACAATGCGGGCGCGATGTTCTGAGCGGCGTTCGGGTTTCGATCACTCTCAAGGAAAGCGATCGAAGCAGATAGACCAACCTTGACTTCGTTAATCATCGGGGCATTCTCGCCTGCGGCTCGAATGCCTCCTCCCACCTCCCATGCGCCGTCAGAAACTCATCGGCATGCGCCTCTACCCGGCGGACACCGATCGCCTCGCCGCCGTGGCGGCCGCCCGCCGCTGGCGGCAGTGCCTGCAGCCAGGCGTACAGCCCGCTCGCCGAGAGCCGGCCTCCCCCCCTCCCCACCCGGCGAGCTTGCCGCGGCGCGCGGCGCGCCAGTAGAGTCGGCGGATGTACCGTGATCCGCCGCGAGTCTCGACGCGGTCCGCGGCGGCCTGGGCCGGGCTGCTCGCCCTGGGGGCCACTCTACGCCTGTGGCAGTTCGGGGCGGACGCTTCGCAATGGGTCGACGAGCTGGCGCTGTCGCGCTCCATCGTCGAGCTCTCGCCGGCGGCCCTGCTCTCCGGGCCGCTGCCCTTCGGCCAGGTAGCGCCGCCGGGGTTCCTGTTGCTCGAAAAGGCGGCGGTCGCGCTCGCGGGCGCCGGCGATTACGCCTTACGCCTGCTGCCGCTCGCAGCGTCGCTCATTGCCCTGGTGCTGTTCCTCCGCCTCGCCGTCCGCCTGCTGGTGCGGCCAGCGGCCATCGCCTTTGCGCTCGCCCTCTTCGCCCTGCAGCCCGAGCTGGTCCGCTACGCCGCTCAGGTCAAGCCCTATGCCGGCGATCTGGCGGCCGCACTGGCCCTGACCCTGCTGGCCGGCAGCCTCTTCGGCACGCCGCCGCCGCCGGCGCCCTGGCTGGCGCTGCAGGTCGGCGTGGCCGGCGTGGTCGCGGTCTTCCTCTCGCACGCCGCGGTCCTGGTGCTGGCCGGGCTCGCGCTCGGGCTCCTCCTCTCCGCCCTCCTAGTCCGCCGTCGCCGCGCTCTGGCGGCGTCCGCCGCCGCGATCAGCCTCTGGGCGGTCGGCGGCGGCGCCGCCTTGCTGCTGGCAACCCGGGCGATGACGCCGCGGATGCACGCCTACCTGTACCACTTCTGGGCGCCCTCGTTCGCGCCGTGGCCGCACAGCGTGGCGGGCGATGCGCGCTGGGCGGTGGCGGCGATCAGCGGCGAGATCGGCGCGGCCGGCCTGGGCTACCGTTGGCCGGCGTTCTACGCTGGCCTGGCCGTCCTGGGCATGGTCGCCCTGTGGCGCCGCCGGCGGGCGCTTTCACCCTTGCTCCTCGGCCCGGGTGCGGTGGCGCTCGGGGCGGCGGGACTCGGCCTCTACCCGTTCGCCAGCCGGCTGGTGCTCTTCATCGTGCCGGCCCTGATCCTCGCGATCGCGGCGGGAGCGGAGACGCTGGCGCTGGCGCTGGTCCGGCGTATTCTCCAGCGGGGCCGCGCCGGGCTCGCGGCGGCGACGGGCGCGGTCGTTTATCTCGCCGCGCTCTGGCCCGCCCTCGCGGGCTTTGGCGCCGACGCCCCCGTCTACCGCGTCGAAGAGACCAGGCCGATCCTCGGCGCCGTGGCGGCCCGGCGCCAGCCTGGCGACGCGATCTACGTCTACTATGGCGCCGGTCAGGCGCTGAGCTTCTATGGCCCGCGCTACGGCTTGGCGCCGGGCAGCTATCAGCTCGGCGGCTGCCATCGCGGCGACACCCGAGCTTATCTCCACGAGCTGGACCGCTTCCGCGGCCGTCCGCGGCTCTGGGTGCTCATCTCTCACGCGCAGCCTCGGTTTGCCGAGAGGGATGCGCTGCTCGCCTACCTCGATCACCTCGGCACCCGCCGCCTGGCGCTCCGCTCCGGCCCTCACGGCCGCGCTTTCGGCCTGCCGGCCGAGGCATTCCTCTACGACCTGAGCACGGCGCCGCGCCTCTCCGGCGACATCGCGGCGAGCTTTCCCATCCCGCCGGCGCCGAACCCGCCCGATCCGCGCTTTGCCTGCTTCGGCGCCGCGAACTCGGTGCCCGAGACACCGCTCGCGGCACGGCGCTGAAAGTGGGGCCCGGGAGCTCAGGCCCGCGCTGGACTTGCCGGCGGCGAGATCTCCCCCGCCGCGAGCTCGCGGCTCGCCGCGGCGCCGAGCCGGCGGTTGAACGCATCGATGCGCGCCTGCGCCAGCGGATAGCGGGAGGGGAGCAGGCGGCCGCGGCCATCGATCTCCTGGTGGTAGTGAAGGATCACCGGGTCGGCCGCGAAGAGCGCGTGTACCGGCGGCAGGTGGCCCATGTGCATTGGGAAATGGAGCGCCACGGGCGCTGCCGCGAAGGGGATCGGATGAGCCGCCATGGCGAGGGTCAGGCTCGCCTGGTGGCAGTGGTGGGCGCAGGGACCGAGCAGCTCGAGCGCGTCGAGGATGCGGGCGTTCCATTCCCGCCACACCGGCACGAACTCGCCCGCCAGCTGGCGCGGCAAGAAAACCATGGCCGAGTTGCAGTAACGGATCGTGCGCTCCGGCGACAACGTCGTGCGGTAGCGCCGGCGCGGGAGCGGCAGTCCGTAATGGCGAAAGAGGCGCCGGAAGGCGTCGTGGGTGACCGACGGCACGTCGGCGATCCTCGCCTGCAGGCATCCGCCCTCGAGCAGCGGCAGCGGATCGCGCACCACGACCATGTCGCAATCGAGCAGCAGCAGCCCGCGGGCACCTGCGGCGAGCGCCTCGGGGAAGAACTGCAGCTTGTTTGCCGATCCGTTGCGGGCATCGAACCGGCCAACGATCCGCACCTCGGCGCCCGCTTCTTCGAGCGCCCGCCGGTCCTGGGCCGAGATGCCTTCGACCACACAGACCAGCATGCGCGCGCCGGCGAGCGAGCCGCCGAACCAGCGCAGCGACAGGGTCAGGCGGCGGGCCTGGGCCAGGAAGCGCGGATCGTTCTCGGCCACGCAGCCGACGACGATCGTTTCCGGCGGCGGCGGCGAGGAGGTGCCGGCGAGCTTGCGCCATCGCCAGCCCATCTGCCGCCGCCAGCCGCGCAGGCGCCGGGCGGCTCCCCAGTAGGCATGGACGAAGCACATCTGGAGCTACCTCAAGTCGCAGGAGATCCCGAATCTCCGCCCCCGCGAGCTGTGGCAGCTCAGCGACGCAGCCAAGCGCGCACTGCGCCGAATGCGCCGCCGGCCCATACTGGTCACGGCGTTCTGGAACAGGCGGATCTCTTTGAATAGTGTCACTATATTAGGCGATTGTCGTTAAGTCGTGGTCGCAGGATGGCACCGATCGCCGCCGTGACCGCCAGCGATACGGCGATCAGGTTCCACTCTACAGCCTGGCTCCGCATCACCGCGACGGAGACCACCGCAGCCGCCAACGCGTAGAAGCGCAGCGCGCGTTGTGCTCCGGCGCTCAGTTGCCGTGGCCGTAACCGCATCGTCAATCGCTGCGTAAACGTTGGCGTCAGCGTCGGGGGGGCAGCGGCGTCCATCGATTCCCGGAGCAGCGCCTCGATCTCGATTGGCTCAGACACTGTCATATCCTCGGTCCTTCAACATCGACTGCAGAAGCTGGCGCGCGCGGAACAAGTAGGACTTCACCGTGTTCTCCGGTACGTCGAGCAGAGTTGCAATCTCGGCGATGCTTTCACCCATCCAGTAGTGCAGCCGCAGCGCCGATTGGTAGGCTTCGGGTAACTCCGCTACGCATTCTGCCACCACGGCGTCGCGTCGCGCCCGTTCAAGCCGCGTCAGCGCGTCCGGGTCGGCCGCCGCCTGTTGAGCCAGGGCATCATCGGTGACGTGCGGCGCGTTGAAGCGCACGCGCGACTTGAGGTTGATCGTTTGATTGAACGTCACCCGATACAGCCACGTGCCGAACTTCGACTCGCCGCGAAACGACTTGAGCGCATGGTGGACGCGAAGAAACACCTCCTGCGTTACCTCTTCAGCCTCACCGACGAACGCCTGGCCGAGAATCGATACGGCCAGACGAAAGACCCGGTCGCGATAGCGTTCGAGCAGCGCCGCGAACGCCTGCTCATCACCAGCCGCGGCGCGTGCGACGAGATCGCCATCAGCCTCCATGACGCGTCGCCGAGTCGGACGGCGCTGACTCGGCGGACAGCCGGTAGAAGAGAATCAGTCCCAGGCCCATCAGTGCGATCGGCAGCGGAAGCGCCCAGAACCGCTGCCCCTCGACGATGGCGAGCATCAGCATCGCGCCGGCCCCGAACGCCGTGAGCACGATGCCAACGGCGAGCGGCACCTTCGGGTCAGGCGGACGCCGCCATGCACTCGGGGGCGGGTCGATCGGCACCTCCGGAAGCGGAATGCCCTTGTCCATGGCCGCCAGACGCTCGGCGTGGACGATGTCGAGCCGCCGCTGGTTCTCGAGCCGCTTCAGGTACTGGTAGCCGAGGAATCCGGCGGTGAGCGCGATGACGATCAGGGCGTCGGCAATGGTGTAGTGCATGGGTCGTAGGTCCTCATAGGCTTCAGACAGTGTCATCGAGTAACCGGTTGCGGCGTCAGCGGTTGGCCAGCGGACGTCCGGTCCGATGCGCGTCGAGAATGCGCCGCACGGCGTCGGCGACAACCTGCGGCTCGTCGTACGGAATGACGTGGCCGCTGCGCTCGGCGACGACGAGCACGCTGTTCTCGGAAAGCGGCACGAGTGCTTCCTGCGCCTGACGCGAGGCCTTATCGAGGGCGCTCGGTGGATTGGCCGACAGGCCTCGCAGCACGACCACCAGGGGCAGGCTGCCGAGCGTCCCGTACGCCCCAAGGACCTTCATCTCGGCGGAGATTCTGTCGTACGCCTCGCACTCGTGCCTCATCAGGCGTCCTCCCTGTTGTGCGCTTGTGACAGGGCGTCCCGCCAATGGGTTGCAGGCCAGCACGGCCCTCAGTGCCTACACGCCAGAATCGCGGATTGACAGCGTGTATTCCGCATCCAAAGATGCTCTGTGTCGCGAGAGGCCGACCGATGACGCGGCGCGTCTCAGAGCGGCGGTTGCTCGGCTGGTTTCGCCAGAGGGTGCATGTCCCACAAATCGCCGCGGCCCAGCTCTGTCACCTGCGCGACAGTACGAATCGACTCCCAGCACTGATGCCAGTGTGTCATCTCTAGGCCCGGCCGTGCTGGGTCGTCAGGAACGGCTCGACGAAAGCACCGTCCACGGTTACCTTCGCCGCGTGACACCGCCGACCCTGAGGCTGAACCCGAACTCGACCACGGCCTCCCACTGCCCCGGTGTCAAGTGCTCGCACTCTCCGAGGCTCAGTCCTAGAGAATCTTGCGCCCACCCCAGATCGCGAAGCACGCAACTCGTTCAGGCCTGGCGGCGTTGACGAGTTCCTGCGCACGATCAAAGGAGCCGGTCTTTGGTGTTCCAGAGGGAACAATATTCGTTGCGACGATCCCAGACGTCCGGCCACACTCTCTTAGCGCCCGCGCTCCTAAACGCCGCGAGTTCGTTGTCAAGCTTTTCCAGCAGCCACTTCTGTGGATTCGCCGAGAGGTGTGGCTTGCGGAGCACGCGCGCCGACGCGAAGAAGCCGGCTGCCGCCAAGACGAAGGACGGTCTGCTTCTTGGTCTCGCTCTGCTTCTTCGCCATGATCGTCTCCTCGCGGCGCTCTCCTGCGTGTCGCGGACATGAGGGCGTCTTCTGCGCGTGAAGGCAAGGCAAAGACGAGCAATGTCGGCACGTTATGAACTATGGCAGCATCCGCCGGAGTTGCGACTCTTGCCCTTGAGCGAGGCGCGGACGAATATGGACGACATGCCCGGGACTTCGGATCAGGGCGCCCGGAAACGCCGGACCGCCCGCGAACGGATCGCCCTCTGGAAGCGGATCGGGGCGTTGTGCGCGCGCGGCGCGAGGAACTCGGGCTCTCGCAGGGCGACATCATCCAGGCGCTCGGATACAAGAGCCGAAAATCCGTGAGCAACATCGAGGTCGGCATCGAAGGGCGGCCGGCGAAGCGCGCGTATGCTTGGGCCGACATCCTCGAGGTGCCGCGCGACCCGTTCTTCCGGTTCGTCACCGGCGAGGCCGAGCGCGTCGAGCTCCCCAAGGCGATCACGCGGAAGGACAGCGGCGAGCGTTTCTCGGCCGCCGAGAACGAGCTCATCGCGAGCTACCGCCGGCTGCCACCGAAGTATCAGCGCCGCCTGCGGGAGCAAGCGGGTGAGCTCGAGACGCTTGCGCGGGATGCTGCGCGCTCGAACCGCGAGTAGGGAGCGCGGCACTCGGTCCCGGCGTCGAAGCTGACGAGCCTGTCACCTCGGGAGCCGCATCTGCGCCGCCGCCAACGGACTGTTGGACTCCTGAGCGGCTGGAGGTCGATAGCCTTCGAACAAGAGCCTCAAGCAGGCGCCCATGAGAGACGCGCGCAGCGGTCGTGGACAGGGAGCCCCTGCATCGGCCATGCACTTGACACGCCCGTGTGATGCGGTAAGCCTAGCGGGTATGAGGAGCCGTGAGCGAGCGACCGGGAAACCCGCTTCCCGGCTCATCGACCAGCGGATCCGCGACCTGGGGGGATGGCGCGGGGAGACCCTGGCCCGCATGCGGGCGCTGATCCTGGAAGCCGACCCCGAGATGACCGAGGAGTGGAAGTGGATGGGCACTCCGGTCTGGTCGCACCACGGGATTGTCTGCACCGGGGAGGCGTACACGAAGGTCGTGAAGCTCACGTTCGCCCGAGGGGCCAGGATCCCAGACCCATCGCGCCTCTTCAATTCCAGCTTGGAAGGCAACACGCGAAGGGCGATCGACATCCACGAAGGGGAGAAGGTCGACGCGGGCGCGTTCAATGCGCTCGTGAAGGCCGCGGTGGCCCAGAATGGCCCGCCGGCGAAAGAAACGGTAGACCCTGAGTCGCGGTCGAGCAGGCTCAGGAAGAGGCGAAAGTTCTCGGGGTCGCCCTTGTGCGGCGTCGCCGTCATCAAGAGGAAGTGATCGGTGCGCTGCGAGAGCGCTTCGGCGATTTGGAAGGCGAGCGTCTTTTTGTCGGAGCTATAGGCGCTCATCTTGTGCGCCTCGTCGACGATGACCACGACGAGCGCAGCAGGCTCTCGCCCAGGCGCTCGCTTCGATCCTTCGGCCTTCGGCCCGGCCGCTTTGGCCTCGTCGGTTCCATGAAATCCTCCTCCTACGCTCTGGCTAATAGCGTAACGCGGGAACGTTGAGGAACCAGAATCGCGAGTGCGGCTTCGAGAAGGACGGGACAGACCAGAAGTCGAGCTCGGGCGACAGAAGAAAGCGCGAGGCTGCTGATGGCGCAGCTATCGGAGCGGCAAAAACACCAGGGAGCCGATGAATTCTTGTGCTTCTCCCGCTCCGGCCAGCAGTTCGAGCTGTTCGACGCGCAGGCCGATTGCGAGCGCCTGGGGCACGAAGACAACGCCGGCGAAGGGCACGCCCTCTCGCTGCTCGGCGGGCCTCGATCACCAGATCCCAATCGGAGGAAACCAGCACGCGGCCGAGCGCGGTTGCGCGGTCGAGCAGGTCCGGGTCGGGAAGGCGGTGCGCTCCGTCCTCGAAGGCGGTCAGGACATCGATCCCGCGGAGCCGCAGGCCATGGGCCACGACCAGGGTTACGTTGTGGTCGAAGTAGAGCGGAACCGTCGAGGTCAGATCTGGCCTCGGGCTCTCAGCTTGGCGATGACGGGGGACTCACCCAGCTCGGCCCGGAGCTTTTCGACGTACTCTTCCCGGCGGGCCAGATCGGCATCGATCTCCTCGCGGTGGTCCCAATAGAAGGCCAGCGCGGAATGGACCTGGCCCAGGGTCAGGTGGGGATGCTGGAAGGTCAGCTCTTCGGGGCTCCAGCCGTGGGCCTTCACGTCGGCGACCAGCTCAACGACCTTGGTGTTGGCGGCCTTGATCCAGGGAATGCCCTGCTCGTCCAGGGCGATGTGCTCGTAGGTGGTGGGCGTCGCGGCGATCATGGCGTCGTACCTCAGCGCCGATTCTAGCGCCGGTGCCGCATCCCTGCGCTTCCGAGCTGCCAGGAATTGAGCGCCGCGAAGTTCGTCCCGCGACAGCCCCGCGACAGCCCAGGTCGCAATCGAGCGACGCACAAGCGCTCGCCTAACGCGCAGCAAACCTTTGATTTTATTGGACCATATCATGGCCCAGGGACGGGCCGCTCCGCCTCCCGCCGGGTCCGAAGATTGCAAGAGTTACGGCTTCGGCAGGGCTTGAAAACGAGCGGTCAAGGAGAGAGGCATGAGCTGGATCGTCATTCTCGGAATCGTCGTCGTGGCCATCGGCCTGGTGGCCGTATCCGGCATCAAGGTCAAAGGCGGCCGCCCGGCTGGCCGCACCCACCTCATGAC
>DASZZP010000039.1:0-22689 GCA_035544875.1 Thermoanaerobaculia bacterium
CCGCCGGCAGCAGGCCCGCGGCAACCAGGGCGGCGTCGCGGCGGGCGCGGTCGGCGGCGAGGTCGCCGGCAGCCGCGGCCTCGCGCTGGGCCTGGGCGCGGGCAGCAAGCGCGGCGCCGTTGCCGGCCTGCAGCGCGGCGAAAGCTCTGCCGGCGGCGGCGGCCTCGATCGCGAGCGCCGCAAGCTGCTGCCGGAGGCGCGCCTGCCGGCGCTCGAGCTCACCGAGCGACGCCAGCTCGGCGCCGGGGTCGGGCTCCTCGAGCTCGAGGAGGAGCTGGCCGGCGGCGACCTCCTCGCCCAGGTGGAGGCGCAGCGCGCCGACCCGGCCGGCGACCGGGGCGGCGACGGGGCTCGGCCCGCCTTCGACCTCCAAGCGGGCGCGCAGGCTGACCTCGTAGAGCGGCAGCGGCGCCGCGCACAGCCAGAGCAGCCAGGCGGAGAGCAACAGGCCGCCCAGGCACCAGGCGGCGCGCCGGGCCGGGGGCCGAGCGTCGGCGGCGAGAAGATCGATCACGCGAGAAAACGGCTGCATGAAGGCCCTGTTGAGATCCACGTGAAACGTGACACATGGGGTGTGCGGCTCGCGGCCGGTCGCGGTGGTATCGAGAAGCGCTGCAGTCTCAGCAGTGAGCGCATGCCGCGGCAACGAAAGTTTGCGTAGCGGACGAGCAGGGCTACGATCAGAAAGGTGGGTGGCGGCGTGGGATCGATCGTCGCGACATTCCAGTGTGGAAAGGAGGTGAGCGCATGAAGATCAAGAGCAATTGCAAGGCCGGTCTCAAGGGAGAGCGAATCCAGAACCAGATCGACAACACCGGACACTAAGAACGAGCCGCGGGACGCCGGCACCCACCAGCCAACCTTCCCCGTACCAATCCGGTCGAGATCAGCGAGAGTCAGAGTCAGCGCGCGCGTGGCGCGGTAGAATCGGTTGCCGAAAGCCGGCGGCTGCCGGGTGCGGCGACGCCGAGAGGTGCGGCAAGGTCGTGGCGAGAAGCGCCGCCGGAGGAGCGGCCGGCGGCAAGCGCAGCCTGCCCCATCGGCCGCGGCGGCGGTGAGAAATTTTAACGGGTTAAAATTTTTCACGAGTTTGGAGAGTGCGGAGCACAGGCGAGATGGGGTTGATGTCAGGGGCGGAGGGCCGGCGCGCAGGGCGGCCGGGGTCTCGCGGCGGTCGATTCGGAGGGCCAAGGCGGCGGCAACTGAAGGCGCCGGCGCGGGAGGGGCTCACGAGGCCTCCTCCTGGGCGAGCACGGCGCGCGCGAAGCTCCAATAATCGGCGGAAGCCGAGCAGAGGGGCGCGTAGTCGATCAGCGTCTGGTGGTGCGAGGGCGCCTCGGCGGCGCGCACGGTCTCGCGGATGCAGGTCGGAAACAGGAGGTCGGGAAAGCGCTCCGCCAGGGCGTTCGCCACCTGGCGTGAGAGCACGGTGCCGGAACGGACGCGGAAGAGCAGGATGCCGGCGATCCGCAGCCCGGGGTTGAGGCGCCGCTGCACCAGGCTGATGGTGTCGAAGAGGCGCGCCAGGCCGTCGAGGGCCATCGGCTCGGGCGCCACCGGGACGATGACCTCGCCGGCGGCGGCCAGCGCGTTGAGCGACAGCATGCCGAGCTGCGGCGGACAGTCGAAGAGGATGTACTGAAAGCTCCCGCCGAGCTGCTGATCGATCTTCTGCCGCAGCACCGTTTCGCCGCCGCGCCGGGCGGCGAGGAAGCGGTCCTGGACGGCGAGCTCCTGGGAGGCCGGGACGAGCGCCAGGTTGGCGAGGCGTGTCGGATGGACGGCGGCGGCAAGCCGGGTGCGGCCGGCCAAGACGTCCTCGAGGAACGCGGCACGCGAGCGGGTGAAGCCGAGCCAGCGGCTGGCGGAAGCCTGGGGATCGCAATCGATCACCAGGACCGAGCGCTGCTGGCGGGCGAGGCAGGCGGCGAGGGTGAGGCAGGTCGTGGTCTTGCCCACTCCTCCCTTCTGGTTGGCAATGGCAATCTTGCGAGTCATTGGCGCTCCTCGACGAAGTGACAGGATAGGTCATATCAAGTCAGTCGCGAAGCTGTCAAAAACGTGATCGGAAAGTTGCGGTCCCGCCTGAATCGAAGCGACTCGAAATGGTTTTCCGCGCCGTCCGCGCCGAGGAGCGGCCCGGCCCGGCGGGAAGCAGAACCGGCCCTGCGAGAGGTCGCGAGAGCTCGACACGACTCTGGTCACCGGGCGATGGTTTGCGATGAGCCGGGTATGGAGGTCGGCCTCGAGGTTCCCGCCTCGCGCGCGCTCGCGCACGGGCGCGTTGGTTTTATCTGGACGGGTCCGGGTACGGGTATGGGGGGAGGGGTCCGGGGAGGGGGGGCGTTACGGAGCGTTACTTCGGCGTTACGGGGAGCGTTACGGAGCGTTACCGTAACGCGTTACGTAACGCGTTACCAGGCGTTACTGTCACGCGTGACAAGGGCGTGACGGTCACGCGTCACGTAACGCGTGACGGGCTGCAGGCGGCTACGGTTGATTCACGGCGACGCGTGATGTAACGGGTTACATGGGAGGCGCGGGGGCGGCCGCCGCCGGGGCGCTGATCGAAACGTTTTAATTGAGCAAGAACGGCGCGATGGACGGCGCGGAGATCGAGTGTCACTTAATCGGGGTCCAAGGCAACTATAAGGTATAGGCATTCACCGGCCGAAGGCAGCCAGACTGGGGTCGCGAGGAGTCAAGAGCGATGTCGGAAAAGCACCCGCGAGACGAGAACCTGCGCCGGCTGGTCAGCGGCGAGCTGGCCGGAGCGGAGTCGGCGGCGGTTTTCCGCCACCTGCTGGTCCATTGCGCGAGCTGCCACGCGAAGGCGCGGCGGATCGCCGCCGCCGGCTCGGCGGTGGGAAGCGAGAGCGAGTACGACATCGCTTTCGCCCGCAGCCTGGCGAGAACCGCCGGAGTGAGCGAGGCTCTGGCCGCGGAACGGCTGCGGGCCACAGGGCTGTGGGGGGAGCTCGAGCGCAAGTCGCAGGCGCAGCGGCTCTATCTGGTGGAGCGGGAGGCGGCGTTCCGGAGCTGGGCGCTGGTCGAGCGCCTGATCGAGGTCGGCGACAAGGCGCGCGCCGGCAATCCGCGGCGGTCGCTCGAAGTGAGCCAGCTGGCAGTGGTGCTGAGCAACCGCCTCGAGGCGGCGCCGCGGCCGGCGCGACTGGCCCGCGACCTGCGGGCGGCGGCGCTGGGAAACCTGGCGAGCGCGCTGACGCTCGCTGAGCGCTACCCGGAGGCGGAGAGGATCTTCTGGGAAGCGTGGCTGGCGCTCGAGGACGGCAGCGGCGACCGCCAGGAGGAGGGGTGGCTGCTACGGCTGGAGGCGAGCCTTCATTACACGGTCGGCGACTTCAGGACCGCGGCCCGGCTGCTGCGGCGGGCCCGCCGCTGCTTCCAGCTGGTGGACGACCCGCACGAGGAGGGGCGCACGCTCTTCCAGCTGGCGCTCGCGACCGGGTATCTCGCGCCGAAGGTCGGGATCGAGCTCGCGGAGCGGGCGCTCGACCGGATCGAGCTCTGGCGCGAGCCGCGGCTCGAGCTGTCGGTGCGTCATGCGCTGATCTGGTTCCTGAACGACGGCGGGGAGCCCGACCGGGCGCTGGCGCTGCTCGAAGCGTCGCGCGACCTCTACCGGCAGTTCGAGGGCACGCCGCCGGGGCTCTACCAGCGCTGGCTCGAAGGGCGCATCAGCCGCGGGCGGGGCGACCTGGCCTCGGCGCGGTGGATCTTCAAGGCGGTGTGGCACGAGTTCGGGGAGGCGGGCTTCAACCGCGACCAGACGCTGGTATCGCTCGACCTGGCCGAGGTCGATCTGGCGCTCGGGGAAACCCGGCGCGCGCTGCGGCTGCTCGCGAAGGTGCGGACGATCCTCGAAGGGTGGAAGATGCACACCTTCGGCATGGCGGCGTGGCTGCTGCTGCAGGAGGCGGCGGCGACGGAGGCCGCGGCGGCGCAGCTGCTGGCGCGCGAGATGGAGCGCTATTTCCGCGAGGCCTGGAAGCGGCCGCTGCCGTTCGTGCGGCGGCGGCCGGCGGGCCGCAGGACGAGGACCGCTCCAGTGGCGAAGGAGGATCGGACCCTCATCTTGAGCGAGGCTCCCGGGCCGAGCATGGGCAGGGACCTGGACCTCATGGCGGCGTTCCAGGAGAAGCATGGCCCCTTGCTGAGCGGGGTCTGGGACTGGGAGGTGTGGCACGAAGAAACGTGCCCGCGCATGGAGGACATTGGCCCTTGCGCGTGCGCGGTCAAGGTCGTGCTCACGAACCTGAAGGACGGCGAGCAGGTGACTCTGCGGTGGGCGGAGGGGGCTTACCACTGAGAATCCCTGGGCGGCCCGCCGAGCGATGAGGGCTGAAAAATTTTAACGGGTTAAAATTTCGCAGAGTTTCGCGTGGGCGCCCGGCGGCTCGATCCGGGCTGTGGAACGAGGCCCGATGACGGCCCAGGAGCCCTTGGCGAGGCAAGAATCCCGATGTGCGCCGGAGGTTGGGCATCGGGGCCATGGGCACAGACTGGCAGCTCGCTGCTAAACTGTCCTTCATGAGAAGCGGGCCGAGTCACCGAAGGGATGGTAAAAATGCCTGATCTCGACGACGAGATCGCAGCCTATGAGGCAATGCGCGAGGATCTGGAGGCTCATCACATGGGCAGATGGGTCCTCGTTCACAATCGCGAGCTCGTTAGTGAGCACGATTCGCTCGAGGGTGCTGCGGAGGACGCCGTACGCCGTTTTGGTCGCGGCCCCTTCCTTATCCGTCAGGTTGGCGCGCCGGCGCTGACGCTCCCCGTGTCGGTCATGTACTGACGATGGCTGAGACAAGATGCGGTTTCGACAGTGTCCAGGGCGGCGCCTCGGGCTCGGAACTGCTCGTTCTTATTGGTCCCACGCTGTTGGTGGACATTGGATTTGATCAAGACTACAGGCCGGGGCCGTCGGCGAAACCCGTGCCGGGATTGACCGGGATTCGAGCACTTGTAGATACTGGAGCGACCGAGAGTTGTATCGACAACCTGGTAGGGCACGACTTGGGATTGCCGATCGTTGATCGACGACCCATTGCGGGCGTCCACGGACGCCAGCCCGCGAACATATACCTGGCGCAGGTGCACGTCCCCACTCTTAACTTCACGATCTACGGTTTCTTCGCCGGCGTTGACCTTGCCGCAGGAGGCCAGGTGCACCGAGCCCTCATCGGCAGAACCTTCCTCCGGCGCTTCACGATGGTCTATGAAGGCGACACTGGAAATGTGACGCTGTCATCGCCTTGATAGGAGCTGTTCAACTCGTCTCGCCTGCTCGTCGGCCAAGTCCTCAAGCCAGACCCCGCACCCACGACACGGAGAGGCCGAGCTGGCGCGCGAGGTTGGCGTCGGGAAGCTTGCCGAGCTGGTCCGAATTTGGTTCCCTGAGGAGCTGGCTCTTTCATAGCCTCTCAGGGTCGGCGGCGGCAGTGCTTGCGGCGGCGGCCGGCATCGAAAAATCTAGACGCGTCAGGATTTTGACGGAAATGCAGCGGAAGTCCATCGCTGCGCTTCGGGCTCGGGCAGGACCGCCTCGAGCTCCCCCTCTCGCATTCACCCTACATCCCCCTCTTTGCCAACGAAAGCGGCGGCCCGAGCGGGCGCCGGCGATCCTTCAGGCGTCTCCACGGAGACCCTCGACAGCAAACAATCCGCCTGTAGTCCGCTATCCCTCAACGCCTGACCAAGTGGTGGAGACCGCCGCGAGAACCGAGGCGCGGCGCGACGACCAACGGACTTACCCAAGACGAGCGTCCAGCAGGATCACCGGGAAGTCGCATCGAAGGAATGCAGGAAGCACGTCCGTCTAGAGAGGGGAGGAAGACGCGCTCTGAGCGCGGTCGTGCTCGATCGGCACAGGGCGTTCGGATTCCCCGCCATCAGAAAGGAGGCTTTCAGGTGAGTGTAAACCTGCAGGTGACCATAGAAACCAAGGCGGAGGGGCGGATCGCCTTCGTCAACTTCAAAGAGGTCCCCCTGTCCAGCACGGGCACGGGTGGCGCTATAGTGGAGCTCGGTCAAGGCTGCGTCTTGCAGTGGGGCATCGTCGGCACACCCGGCACAACCTACAAGATCACGCTCAAGCCGGAAACGGGCAAGCTGAAGATCGAGGGTCAACATCCGATCTCCTTGCAGGTCGCGCAAGGTCACATACGGTCGGCCGGCACCCGCAGGTTCAGCGTGGTCGCGGGAGGTGCGTGATGAAGCGGCCCCGGCTTGCGATCGCTCTCCTCATACCTCTGTGCTCGGTCTTGCCTGCCCATTCACAGCCGACCGGCTCCGATCCGTTGAAAGAGAAAGCCCAAGGGATATCCGCCGACGCATCGGAGATTGGCCTCGCCGGAACCCTCCCGGCGCTGCTCGATGGCGTCGCGGTGGAGGCCGGCCAGGCGAATGGCAAGGCGACGATCAACGTGACGGCGAAGAAGCTCGGGAATCAGTCTCTGGTGGCGACGCTGTCGACTCCGGTGAACAAGAACAGTGACTCTACTGATTTCGCGAGTCTCGACGGACTGGCTCCCGATCTGAGCCTCTCCCTTGCGTATACGGGCATTCGCTTCAGCGCGCAGAACCAGGAGGTCGTCGATACCGAACAGAGGAAGGTCTGTGACAAATACTCAGTTCGTAAGGGTGAGTGCGATCAGAACGGCATCACCAGAGCGGCGGCACTGAGTTGTAAGCTCGATGTGGCGAGTCTCTCTCTCGCTGAAGTCCCCAACAAGGTACTACAGCTGCGCGCGACGGCAGGCTTTGCCATTCGTACCTGCCTTGATGCACGGCAAAAGCAGGCCCTCGACGAGTTTGACCTTGCGTCGTTTCGGGGTGGGTGGCGATCGCCGGGATCGTGGGCGGTGGCCGGCGAGCTGGCCCGAAAGCAGACATCGTTCTTCCAGGCGGACGGTAACAAGAAGAAGGAGACGGAGCTACCCTACGCTCTCTCAGCCGCCTATGGGCTCATCGGCGGCAGTTCGCGGTTTTCCGTGCGCGGCCGGTACGAGTGGCGGTTCACGGACGGTAAGAATGCGCGCCGGTGTCAGCCCTTGCCGGGCGCCAGCGCAGGTTCCGGGCTGGAGAGCTGCGAAGATCTCCCCTTCGGCGCGCCGGCCAAGTCGGGTGCCTTTGTGCTCAGTGCGGAATACCGACGGTGGTATGTGCAGGGTTGGGCGGTGAGCCCGATCCTCTCGTACGATTTCAAGAAGAAAGTGTTCGGCGTGCAGCTGCCAGTGTATCTGGTGCACAATTCCGATGGCCAGCTGACCGGCGGCTTTCGCCTCGGCTGGCGCAACGACACGCACGACCTAACCGCCTCGGTGTTCGTCACGAAGCCGCTGTCGCTCGGGCTCTGAGCAGGAAGAGGGAGTCATGGAAAAAATCTGGTACCTTCTCGGCGTGACCGCCTTGTTCTTCGCCACCGCCCTGCTCATAGTTGTATTGCGAACCGGCACGGCTCTCATTGCCGGATGGGCGTTTCTCGCCTTACAGCTTGTGCTGCTCATCCCTCTTGCGGTGCTGGCGCTGCTTTTGGTCCTTTGGCTCGCCGACGAAGCTCCCAAGAGGATGCGGGCGGTGTCTCGTGAGTATGCACCTGAGGTGAAAGCGTTCAGGAAGCACAGCCCAGCACTGCTCGCGAGCGTGGGCCTGATCGGCGAAGGAATCGCAACACTTGCTCATCACGGCTTGGGTGACGAGAAAGACCATGCTGCGGCGATAACCGGGATCGTTCTCTTGATAGGATTCTGGATCGCCAATCATCTCCTGGCGTCATCGTCCGGGACCAAGAGGATACTGGGTTGGCTACTCTGGCCGCTGCTGCTGCTGTTCTTTCCGGTTGCAGTCATCCTTCATCGAGGGACTACAGTTCCGCAGTTCTTCAGAGACCTCAACGCCATGGATATCGGGAGCAAGGCCTTTTGGGCGCTCGCTCTTCTCGCTCTTCTGATTGTGCCATTCGCCACCCTTGATGAGCGTGTAGCAGAAGTAGAAAGTTGAGCGCAAGCGGCGGCATTCCCGTTCAGCTCCGCGCGGATCAACGACCGCCCGCGCGCCGGGCGAGGAGGGATCTTGAGGGCGGACGGGGTCCTGAGGCGCCGGGCCAACTCGCGACCGCTGGCGGTGCCGGGAGGAGGCATGCCGTCGAGCAATCGGTTCCCGGCCTCATCGTAGACCGCCCTCTCTCCGCGCTGCCTCTATGAACCTCGGAAGAGACTCCTTGAGGAAATGGCCGTGGGCCTCCTTGAACTTGGCTGTCAGGTCGGGGTGCAGCGAGCACGGCCTAGCAGCCAGAGCCCACGCGGCGATCTCGCCGGCTGCCTTCTTGACTTCTTCGGAGCTTTGAAGCAGAAAAGTGTGAACCAGCTTGGTCACACGATCGGCTTGCTGCGCAAGCTCGTGCTCTAGGGGAGGCAATAGAAGTCGGGAAGCGTCGTCATTTCGCGAGCGAAGGAGAAGACAGCCATTGGCGCTCTCAAAGACCTTGAGGGCAGCATTAAGGAAATCCGCATAGCTGTCTTGTCGCGCCACCGAGGTGGGCGCCAGTTGGCCGGGGGTCAGTCCGGGAGGACGAACTGGCGGAGCTTGCGGCAAGAGCCCATGTAGATTGGACACGAGAGCCTCATAGCTTGCCTCGTCGTAGGGATCGCCGCGGAAGTCGATAAACCGCTTCCCCAGGAGCCAGCTCGGAAGGGATTCGAGTGACTCTCCTTCTCGCAGCAGGCCGATGAACTTGCGCTCATTTCCTGTGGCAAGAGCCTCGGCACTCATGAGGTTGGCTTCGTAGCCAGCGCCGCCTAGGCGGGAGTCAAAGCGCTCTTTGTAGCGGGGCGTACAGACACACAGCACGAAGTCGGACTCCCGGATCGCCTTCTCCATGAAGTGCGGCAACTGGTCTCCTGGTCGAGTCTCCCATTCGTCGAGGTTAAGCTCTACACCCGCTGCTCCTCGCAAACGGGCGGCGAGATCCCTCACCCACCGCTTGTGCGGTTCTGAATCCCAGGAGTAGGAGACGGAGGCTGTCGGAATTCGATGGGTCATCGCCCTGGATCTCCATATCGCTGAGGACATGCCTTCGTCGGACGTTGGCCGCTAACGGGTGGCGGCGAGGCGCGCGTCCCCCCGACGGCGCCAGCTGATAAGGAATCTTAGCGCCTCAAAGTTTGACGGAAGTGCGGCGGAAGTCGAGCGCCCCGGTCGAGCGCGGCGGAGCGGAAACGTCCCAGCGGCGGCGACCTCGGCGCTTGCCCGCGGGCTGCCGCGACCAGCTAAACCGAATAGTCGTGTGAAGAAAGGTTGACATTACAAGTGACTAGACACTAGAGTGCCGCCAGTCTCGAGGAGGAGGATGGGTGAGACCGGCGGGTGAGCAGGGCGAGGAGCGGGCGCGGCACTTCCGGGAGTCGCTGGCGCGGGCGCTGGGGCCGGCGGTGATGCGGGCGCTGGCGGAGCCGGATGTCAACGAGATCTATGTCAACCCGGACGGGCGGCTCTTCCTCGACACGCGGTCGGGGGGGCGGGTGGCGGCGGGGGTGGAGCTCGGGGCCGAGCAGGTGCAGCGGTTCCTGAACCTGGTGGCGAGCAGCATCCCGTCGGTGATCAACCCCGGACGGCCGCAGCTGCAGGCGGAGCTGCCGGCGGCGGGCTTTCGCGGCGCGCGGCTGCAGGGGTTCGTGTGGCCGCTCGCGGCGGGGCCGTCGTTCAACCTGCGCAAGCCGCCGACCGCGATCTACAGCCTCGCGTCCTACGTCGAGGGCGGCGCGATGACGGCCGGGCAGCTGGCGGTGCTCGAGGGGGCGATCGGCACGCGGCGCAACATCCTGGTCGCCGGCGGCACGGCGTCGGGCAAGACGACGCTGGTCAATGCGCTGCTGCTCGGCATCACGACGCGCTTCCCCACCGAACGGATCGTCATCCTGGAAGACACGGTCGAGCTGCAGTGCGCGGCGCGCGATCACCTGGCGCTGCGCACGACCGACGGGGTGAAGTTGAAGGACCTGGTCAAGGCGGCGCTGCGCACCTGCCCCGACCGGATCGTGGTCGGCGAGGTGCGCGACGAGGCGGCGCTCGACCTGCTCGACGCCTGGGAGACCGGCCATCCGGGCGGCTGCGCGACGGTGCATGCGGACGACGTGCTTGGGGCGCTGCACCGGCTGGACCGGCTGGCGCAGCGCAACGGGGTCGGGCCGCAGCCCTACCTGGTCGGCTCGGCGATCGACCTGGTGGTGGTCATCGCCGGCAGCAGCCGCGGCCGGCGGGTGACCGGGCTGGTGGCGGTCGAGGGCTATGAGGGGGCGGGCTACCGGCTGCGGGATCTGACGGCCGGAGGTGGCGCTTGAGCCGGCGGGGGCAGGCCTGGCGGGCGCGGCGGGCGGCGGGAAGAGCGGTCGACGGGTTCCGACCTCCGGGAAGTGCCGCCCGGCCAATCGCCGGCCGGGCGGCCGCGAACCACCGCGGGCCGCGTGACCACCGCGCGTCCGCCGACAAGGAAAGGAGCGGCATGCGAGCGATGAGACGGATTGTGCGGCTGGCGGTTTTCGGCGCGGTGGGGGCGCTGGGATGGGCGGGGGTGGCCGAGGCCGGGACGGGGGGCTCGGACCTGCCTTGGAATCACCCGCTGCAGATCGTGGTCGACAACCTGACCGGACCGACGGCCAAGACGGTGGCGGCGCTGGCGTTCGTCATCGGCGGCGCGATGTGGGCGTTCACCAGCCACGAGCAGGGGGCGAAGCGGTTCGGGCAGGCGCTGTTCGGGGTGGCGATCGTGCTGGGGGCGGTCAACCTGGTCGACGCTCTCGGCTTCCAGGGCGCGACGTTCTGAGGTGGGGCCTGCCGATGCTCGCCAAGAACCCGATCCATGCGGCGCTCTACCGGCCGGTGCTGTACGGCGGGGTGGCGCCGCAGCTGCTGCTGTTCGAGGCCTCGGCGGTCTTCCTGCTGCTGTTCGAGGCGGGGCTGCATCTGCTGACGGTCGGGCTGTGCCTCTTCTACTGCCTGGTGTTCCATCCGCTGGCGGTCTGGCTGTGCGCGAAGGACCCGCTGGTCGCGGACCTCTATGTGCGCAGCCTGCGCGGCCGCGACTTCTACTGCGCGACGCCGGCGCTCGGGGCGAGGTGCTTGCGGGTCGACCCGGCGCTGCCGGAGGGGCGGTGAGAATGGCGATCGGGGCCGCGGTCGCGGGGTTCTTTGCCGGCGCCGGGGCGCTGCGTGGGGTCGAGCGCTGGCGGGAGCACAAGACGGCGCCGGCGGGGCTGTCGGAGCTGGTCGGCTGGCTGCACCTGGTCGGACCGTCGACGATCCTGCAGAAGAACGGCTCGTTCCTGACCGGCTGGAGCTACCGCGGGCCGGACCTCGCGGCGGCGACGCCGGCGGAGCTCAACGCGCTCTCGGCGCACTTGAACGACGCGCTGCTGCCCTACGGCGACGGCTGGATGTTCCACTTCGATTCGCGGCGGCGGGCGGTGGCGGGGTACGCGCCGCCCGGCGCCTTCCCGGACCCGGTCACCAGGCTGATCGACGCGGAGCGGCGGAGCGCCTACGAGAGCTCGCGGCGGCACTTCGTCAGCGAGAGCTTTTTGTGCGCGACCTACCTGCCGCCGAGGGAGATCTACTCGCGGCTGGGCAACCTGTTCATTCATCGCGAGGGGGGCGGCGGCGGCGAGGGGGGCGAGGGGGGCGCGGGCGGCGATCGGGGCCAGGGCGGCGAGGAGGGGTCGTGGGCGGGGGCGCTCGCCGCCTTCGAGGCCGAGGCGGCGCAGCTCAAGGTGGCGCGGCTCGCGGGCGGCGAGCTGCTCAACCCCCGGCTAGGCATGGCCCCCTCCGGTATGTCAGACTCTTTGTACGCTCGCAAGAGCAGTTTTATGGCGACCAGCAAGCCAAGGCACAACCTCGTCACGCAGAACCCTCCAGGCGCAATCCTGGGGTCCTGGTCAGAATGGCCAGGCATTTCGGGGCTTGGCTGCCGACATCGCTTGCGGCGCCCGCAGAGACGCTTCTTGAGCCCTGAGAGGAGGACTGCATGAGGGACGCAGGCGACATCAGGATCTCCCGCGCGATCGTCCACATCGTCGATCACCACCAAGGCGACCCGGTCCTCTCGCAGGTCGAGCTGGAGCTGACGAACCACGCCAAGCTCGTTGCCTACTTCGAAGCGCAGGTTCGCAATGCGCTGGGCGATCCGGCCGCAGGGGCTGCCGATTTCAAACCTGAAGGGACCGGAGCGAGCGAGCTCTGCGCCGCCGTGCTCGACAACCCCGCGCGGTTCGTCGAGCTATCGCAGAATCTCGCGCGACTGCTGTTCCAGGCGATGGGTAAGGACCAGCGCATCAGCGTTGGCAGTCTCGCGGCCTGCCTGTATACGGGCTCGGAGTATCCGGGAGAGTCTTGCCTCGGGCTGCTCAAGATCGACCCGTCCGAGATGCTGGCGCAACGGGTCCTCCCTCTGGCGCAAGGTCAGCAGGTCACGTTGGACGTGGTCGAGAACGTGATGCCGACGGCCAGGGAACGGCTGCAGAAGGCAGCTTTGGTGCGCCAGCACGGCAAGGGCGATTACGACCTCATTCTGCTCGACCGACAGACCGAGAAATTGGCGGCCGACTTCTTCGCCGGCGGTTTCCTGGGAGCACAGCCGAAACTCGACGAGCTCCAGCACACGAAGGCGCTGTATCTCGGCCTGCAAGCCGCCTCCACCCGTATGATCGAGAAGGCGGTGCTGCCGCCGGACCGTGCCGAGTGGTTCCGCAACGAGATCCAATCAGCCGTGACCGGGAGGAGCTTCAACCTCGACGAATGGCTGCAGAGAGTGCCGCTGCCCGAAGGAGCCGCGGCGGTGATTGGTGGAGAGCTGGCGAAAAAGGTCGGTCCCGATCGGGAGTTCAAGCTCGACGTCGAGATGGGAAAGCAGCTCACCGAAAAACGCCGGCTGCGCGGCGACTTCGGGCTCTACATGGAGATCGAATCCGAGCATTGGGACGATGTGGTCCAGAGTGTACAGGAGGTCGACGGCGGCAAGGTGCTGCGCCTGAGACTCGAGGTCCACAATCCCAGGTGGGTGAGGAAATGACCGCCGCGCCTCCGGGCGCCGCCGATCTCGCGCGGGTAGCGAAAGCCGCTGCAGCGTTGAAGGAGCTGGGAGGCGCCCTCGGACTCGAGCAAGCCTTCATCGCCGGCGAGAGCAGAGACCGGCTCGCCTGCGACGAGGAGCTCGACGCCGGGGCATTGACGGCCGTGCCGCGGGTCGCCGGGGCTCTCGCGAGCCTCGGTGACGCGCTGCACGCCAAGGTCCTCGCGGTGGACTGGAAGGTCCTGACGATCAGCGATGCGACGACGGCAGCGGATGTGGCCAAGGCGCAGGCAGATCTCGTGGGGCAGCGCGCTCGGCTCGACCTGTTGGTCGACAAGAAGGTGCTGATCCAGAACCTGGGGCTCACACACTCTGATTCGCAGGTCGCCCTGTTCCTTTCGCCGGAAGCGCTCGCACGGGAGCTCGAGCAACCCTTGGACCAGCTGGAAGGGAGCGTCCTGGGGTGGGCAAGCGACCGCAAGAAGCTGATCGTGGTGGTTGGCGGCTGCGCGGTCTTCCTGAACGGCGAGCATCTTGCCGTCGTGGGCAGCGAGGCGCCAGAGGGCTGGGCCGCCGCCGTTCCGCCGGCGACGCCTTCCGATGCCAGGATCGTGGCGCTGAGAGAGCAGGCCTTTCGGTCGGCTATCGGACCCGGTGCCGTCAACTGGTACCGCTTCAAGCTGAAGGAACTGACCCCGGTGCATCTGGCACTTGATCCAAAGACGTCCAGTGCCACGCCCGGCGTGGGCACCCTCCTTCGCAGCCACCTTCTCAGGATCGAGGCGCTGCTGAGCATCGTCTACACGGCATCGCAGGTCACGGCGCCCGACGACCCCAAACCCGCAACCGGCGGGCCGGCGGGGGACTGGGTGGCGACCTACGCGGCCGAGGGAACGATCGCAACGGTTTCATGGAGCGACGCCGGCGTCGCAGCAGCGACGGCCGGCCTCGAGGAGGGTGCCGCGACGCTCGGCGACCTGGCCCGGTGGGCCTACGAGCCCGGATCTGGGGATCGGCTGACGGTCGTCCGCGACGTCGTCGCGCGCAGCCTGATCGGCAATGATCCGCGCGACAACTACCGTCTGCTCGTCGGGCAGGCGGCAGCCTTCTGGGATCGCGCCCAGAGCTCCTGGAACGCATTCATCGACGGCAAGCTGGATAAGTACTTCGGCCACGTGCACGAGCTGGAGCAGGTCATGGATGCAACGGTCAAAGCAGCGAGCGAGCAGGTCGACGGGCTGACGAAGTCGCTGATCGACAGCGCGCTCGCCGCCGTCGGCGTGATCGTCGCATCCTTCCTCGCTGCCGTGTTCAAGGAAAAGTTCGACCCCGCTGTCTACCGCCTGGGAGTGGGCGCCTACGTCTTTTATCTCGTGGTCTTCCCGGGGCTAGCCGGTCTCACCGCGAGCGCGCAGCGCTTCAAGGCGCTGCAACGTGGGCTCGCCGAGCGGCGGGAGAGCTTTCGCCATCGTCTGAGTGACGACGAGGTCGAGAAGACGATGGGCGAGGGGTTCAAGAGCGTCACGCGTCGTTACTGGGGCTGGTTCTCGGCCACGTCGCTTGCCTTCCTCGCGTTGGCCATCCTCCTTCTCTGGTCACTCTCCGCGGTACCACGGCTTGTGGCCTCGGCTCCGCGGGGCGCGCCGGCCGTGGGGCAGGCGCCGCCGGCTGCGCAGCGAGCGGCGCCTACGCCGCCGCGAAGCCGTGAGCCGAGCGGAGTGCAACCAACGAGCCGTGAAAGGGACCGAGAAGCGCCGGCAAGGGATGTACTCAGAGTTGAGTCGCCTCAAGAGGCCCTGGCGACCCGAGGACTTCTCGGAGGCTGAACGGAAAACGCTCGGGCGTGGCTGGCGTTACGTGCGATGGGCAGCGCACAGAGATCTCGATCCGCCGGATGCAGGTTCGAGCGGGAGCGCGGGCTGCCGGCGAGCCGCGAGCCGGCGCCGGCGGCGGAGCTGCTCGGCGCGCAGGTCGGGGAGAGCGGGGCGAGGACGACGGAAACCCCGCGGACCGGCGACGTCTTCTCGCCAAGCAGTGACGGCGCCGGCGGGGTCGAGGCGCAGGCGAGGCTGGACCGGCGAGAGGCGGCGCTGAACGAAGCCTATCTGCGGAGCATAGGGCGACTCAGCTAGCGCCATCGACACTCTACCGGCGCGCGCTCCTCCAAGTAACGACGCACCCGGGCACAGGCGACCGCGCGCAGCTTGCCGAGTGGCTCGGCTAGGGCTCCCTCGAGCGCGGGAGAGCTCGCCGATTCCCTGTCGCCGGCGCGGGCCGGTTCAGCGTAGACTAAGAGCTATGAAGGTCGAGACCACCGTGTTCCTCTCCGAAGAGCTCCTGTCAGTCCTTGGCACCCGGGCTTCGGACCATCAGGGCCGCTCCGAGCTCGTGGAGGCGGCGTTGAGGGAATACTTGCCGCGGCTCCGCCAGCGCGATCCCTCTCGAGACCTGGAAATCATCAATGCCCACGCGGCGGAGCTGAACCAGGAGGCTGAGGACGTACTCTCGTACCAGGTCATGCCTTGAGGCGTGGCGACCTGTACCGGGTCAAGCACCCCACGGCCACCGACCCAAGGCGACAGCGAGTGTTTGTCGTCATCAGCCGGCAAGCCGTGATCGACTCTTCGTTCTCGACGGTTGTCTGCGCCCCCATCTATACCCGAAGGGACGGCTTGGCGACGCAAGTCGATGTCGGCATCGACCAGGGGCTCAAGCACGAGAGCAGCGTCCATTGTGACGAGCTGGTGAGCCTTCCGAAATCACAGCCTACGGACTACTTAGGCTCACTCCAATTCAGCAAGCTTCTCGAACTGGACCAAGCGCTGGCCATCGCGCTGGACCTTAGCGGAAGGTGATCGGCGGCCCCTCCCCCACTGCTCGCGGCCCCTAGAACTTCACCCTCTCAATCTCATCCGACTCCACGAGATCGCGCTGGCGGTCGTAGAGCTGCGTGGTGCCTCGACCGCGGCCGCGAGGGTGATCCGTCGTGACCATCGCTCGGGGATGCGCGCCACGCCCGTCCGGGCAGCCGAGCGCGCTACACCGATCCGGGCAACCTCTCCCAGGTACATCGTCGAAGTCGTGGTCGATCTCAGCGGGCAGGAGCGCGGATGAGGCAGTTTTGGGAACTCCCCAGCTCACCAACACCCATTCCGGGAGTCACTTCGAGCGCGCTGGCTCGGGCTCCAATGTATCTGCCGGACGGCGCATCCCGATCCACTCGCTGAGGCGCGTGTTGACCTCCTGGCTCACGCGCCGCTTGTGCGCGTCCGCCAGATGGGTGTAGCGAAGAGCGACGGCAGGGCTCTTGTGACCCAGCGCCTGCATGATCTCAGGGAGCGTCTTACCCATCATTCCGAGATACGAGCCGTGGGTGTGGCGCAGGTCGTGGAGTCGCAGGTTCTCGACGCGGGCGCGACGGAGGGCGCCATACCAGGCGTGCTTCGGCAGCCATGCCGGCTGATCTCCTGCCCCCGGGAAAAGGTGATCGTTACCGGGCCGCAGTGTCGCGAGGCGGGCCTTTACGATCTCGAGGCCGAGGCCTTCGAGCGGCACGAAGCGCGCCTCCTCGTTCTTGGCGTCCGGCGCCGCAACCGTGAAGCCGCTCTCCGCCAGGCGGACGTTCTGCTTTCGGATGCGCAGGATCTCGTTGAGGCGGCAACCGGTCGAGAGCAGCAGAACGACCAGGTCGAACAGGATTGCGCTCTTCGACTCGCGGCAGGCCGCCAGCAGCCGCTCGAGCTCGGAGGAGTCCTCGTCCACCGGGCGGCTGAGCCAGCGCACCCGGCCGGGCGGCTCCTTGAGGCGCTGCACGTCGCGCACTGGATGGTGGTCGGCGAGCCGCACCTCGGGGCTGCGCGCCCAGGTAAAGGACGCGGACAGGGTGTTGAGGTAGCGGCTGACCGTGCCGGCGCTGCGCAGCCTGCCGCGGTAGGTCACCTCGCCTGCCAGCTTCGTCTTGCAAAGGGAAACCAGGAGCGGTGTGACCGCCCGCACCTCGTAGCGGCCAAGCTCCCGGCGCCACCAGGCGAGGTGCTGCCGATACAGGTCGGCGGAGTCCGGGATGCCGGGCAGGAAGGCCGTCTCGTAGGCGTCGATGAGCTCGGCCAAATGCAGGCGGCTGGCCGAGCGTCCGGACCGCACTTCCGCCTCCGCTTGCTTGGCGCAGTCGCGCGCGCACTCCTTGGTCGGGCAGGTCCCGATCCGGGTCGGAAGCCCCCGGATCGTCACCCGCCACTGCCACCGCTTGCCACCGGCGCCCTTGCGTGCACGGATCATGGCCATGCCACAAGAGCGCCAAATGAGTGCCAAGCTGTCAAGTGCAGCGGTGGCTTAAACAGCTAAATTGTTGATTTGATTGGAGCGGGAGACGGGATTCGAACCCGCGACCAACAGCTTGGAAGGCAGGTGAATGGCCTGTCCGCTGTTGTTCCCTGTTGTCCCTCGATGTCCCCTAATGTCCTGTCCTACAAGGACTTACACGAAGGGACCAAGAGCCACTATGGTACAACCGGGACACCAGAAAACACCCTGGGACAGTTCGCAGAGTGCCAAATGAGTGCCAAGCTTTCAGGCCTTCTTTCAACCCTAATGCCCAGCCACGCGGCGCCGCCGCCCGCCATCCGCTCCCGCCCTGACGGGCGACGGGGGACTCGACGGAAGGAGCGGCAAGGCCAGGGTTGAGGAGAAGGCCCTCGCCAGGTCCTTCAGGAAGTTCGGCAGTCGCAAGCAGGAGCTGGCCCGACTGCTCCGGCGAGAGACTCCCGCCCGCTCGCGACCAGATGCGCCTCCAGCTCGCCTTCCTCAACGAAAGCCTGACCACGACCGTCGCCGGCCAAAGAGGAATCGGCGGCGGCGGCTACTCTTCTCGTCTCGGCTCGGTTTCCGGGGGCTACGGAGCGCCGCCGGCAGCCGCTGCCGCTGGGTCAGTTGCCTCTTCGGCTCCTTGTGCCGCGACCCGAGACGAGTTATCGACTGCACCCTCGGCTGCTGGCGCAGGCACTGTCCCCTCGGCCTCGGGCGATTCGGCTGGCGTCGCTGCCGGCGGTGGAGAGGATCCGTCCGACAACGCGGCCACATGGACCGCGACGGCCGCTCTATTCAATGCCGCGTCAGCCCGTTGCTCGAGCTCGGCGGTCATGTAGATTCGCGCCCAGAGATAGGCGAGCAGGAACCCGCAAGTGCTGTAAGCAATGACCAGCGCCGGAGCGGCGATCCATCCGCGCGGCCCCAGCGCCCCGCCGTTGAATGATGATCCGAAGGTCTGGAACGAAGTGAAGATTTGTTTGAGTTCCACCAATCCGGCGCCGACCAGGATCTTCGTCAGCCAGTCGGAGATCTGCTCCAGGTTCGTATTGCCTTGATACGTTGTGGTAGTGGCCGTAGTACCAGTAGTGGTGGTGGTACCAGCTGAGCCGCCCGCGACCGTCTTCGGAATGCCAAAGATGAAGCCTAGAAAGGCGCCGCCAAGGGTCGCGGCCAGTGCGATGAGGACGGAACAGCTGAATACGCTGAAGAAACCCACAGGAATGGCCGCGGACTTTGCGGTGCCGGCGGATTTTGCGGCGACGAAATCTATTCCGGTGATGGAATAGAAAATGATCCCAACGAGACCGAGGAGCATCGCCGCGATGATGGTGTAAAACCACACCGTGTGGTCGGCATCCTTGGCGAGTTTCTCTTGTCGTCGGTCCCATTCGGTCAGTCTTGGAGTTGTCAAGTCTGTTTTCGGCGATAGGGTCGCCGGAGCTGGAACGGCGGTTTCAGGCATGGCAGGCCTCCTGGAACTAAAGGGTTAAACGGGTCAAAAGAGCACCAGTCCCTGACGATCGAAATGTCAAGCGCTATCATGAAACAGGTCGGGTCAGCGACCAGGGTGTGCGGCGAGTGCGGAAGCTGGCTGCGCAGCGCGCCGAGGGGAGCGTTGGAGCTCGAGTGCGGGCGTTGCTCGCAGGCGAGGAGGGGTGAGCGGTCATGTCAGGGGGTGCCGCAGGTATGAGGCAGGTCCGTTGCCGAGTTGGCGTGGACGGGACTCGTGGTTTGGCTCAGAAACTGAATCGTGATGACGGGATGGATCTCGATGCAGTTCGGCGCAAGTCCAATCTGGCCGTGGTCGAAATCGAAGAAGGCTGGTCCGGTGATCTCGACCAACCAGGGCTTGGCCAGCGGCTGAAAGTTGGGAAGCGGCTGGCCCAGCGTCTTCAGCACCAGGCTTTGGTTCTGCGTGAAATGAGAGAGGAAGGTCGAGCTGCAGACGCCCTTGCAGGTCGGAGAAGGGACTTCGACGATCATCTGCTTCGTCTTATCTTGCGGATCGGCGATGACGATATGAAAGTCCCGGTCCTTGCCGGGGCCGGACTCCACCTTCCAGCCGATGAGCAGCGCACGCACCTTGACCAGCGTCTTCTCGAAGGGCACGCGGCTCGTGGGAGGAAGCTTGGCCGGCGCCGGCTGGGCAATCAACTGGGGGACGCTCGTGTCGACGGCGTGGGCGGAGGTGAAGATGCCGGCGTCACCATCGGTGAGGGTCTTGAGAGACCAGCGCTCGGTGCCGCAGTGGACTCCGCAGCCGGGCGCGGCCGCCTGCGGCGCGGCATGCTGGGGTTCAGCGGAGGGCTGAGGGGCGCCCTGGCCGTTCGCGGCGGGTGCGAAGATCACCGAGCCGCAGAGCACGATACTTACGGGAAGACGCATTGCAGATCCTCCTGCGCGCGGTGCGCAAAGGGTAGTTGCGGCCTGCCGGGCTTTTCGCCGGTGTTGTCGGGCCTCCTCGTATTGAGACGGACCTGGAGTTTGGTTTCCGGGGCCACAAACGCGTGCCAAGTGGTCCGAAAGGAGTTCCGGTGAACGCGCCCGTCGGTGGCGTCGAGAGAATCCATCCTGTCAGCCGAGGGGCCGGAGGCCCGTCGAGCCGATCCGGGAGGCCGACGGCCGGCGGCGCCGCGGCCGTACCTAACGATTCCCCGCGCGACCACGCTGCCGGTCTGGACTCCCAGGCCTGATGTTGGTATGGTCTAGTGAAGGAACCGCGAAAGGTCAGTGAAGGAACTGGGATGCGACCGGTCAGGCGCTTGGAGGACGGGAAGGGCGCGGCATCGCGCAGGGTCGGCAAGGAGCGCCTGAGCGGCAGGCGCGTCGATCTTTGCGATACGGGATCGGGTCTGCTGGCGGCGGTGAAGGCGTCCCGGCCGGTGCTGCAGAAGCTGTTCTCGAAGCACAGGGTGGCGCTGGCGGACGCCGAGGACATCATGCAGGAGGCGATGGTGGTGATGGTGCGGCGGTGGGAGGAGATCAAACAGCCGGAGCGCTACCTGTTCGGGACGGTGTGGCGGCTGATTCAGGTGCTCATCCGGCGGCGGCTGCGGGAGAAGTGGGTGGAGCTCGACGAGGAGCTGCTGGGGGAGGCGGCGCTGGTGAGCTCGGCGGCGCGGTCGGTCGAGGCGCGGGAGGACGCGCGGCGGCTGCTGGCCCTGCTGCCCGAGCGGGCGGGCCTGATCGTCGAGATGCGCTACGGCCAGGAGCTCTCGGAGCGCGAGATCGCGGCGGTGCTCAGGCTGGCGGTGAGCGGGGTGCGGAAGATCGCCGGGCGCCAGCTGGTGCGGCTGCGGCGGGCCGCGAAGATCTCGGAGTAACCGGGGCGAGGATCGGGCGATGCCAGAGAAAGTGACGACGATCCAGGTCGGACGGGCGACGTTGGCGCAGCTCGAGCGCTGGGGGGCGCGGGCGCACCGCGGCGGCGGCGACTTCGCGCGCAACACGGTGCTGCTGCGGTCGCTGCAGGCGCTGTATGCCTTCGTGGAGTTCTCGGACCCGCGGGAGACCGCGGGCCTGCCGGAGGCGATGTTCCGGGTGGTGGTCGAGGTGGTGGAGGCGCCTTGGAGGTTGCGGCCGCTGGAGGTCAAGCAGCTGGCCGAGGTGCTGCGACGGTCGCCGGGCTTCGAGGAGGCGGCGCGGGAGGCGGGGGTCGAGACGCGGGAGCTGCTGGCGAGGATCGAGCCGCTGGGCTTCGCCGAGAAGATGGCGCTGGTCTATCGGGCAATCCAGGAGCAGGCGCCGCGGGCGGCGGCGGCGGTGCCGGCGGAGTTCTAGCTGTTGTCAGAAGGGGCCCGCAGTCAAGGCGTGCGGTCCGGTCTTGTGCACAGCGGGGCTGACGGACTACTAGGCACGGACAGTGCCCTACCCGCGGTGAGCGTCAAGGTGCCGGCTCTTCCAAGGAGCAGGTCCAGGTTTCCTCGATTCGCTTCTTTCCACCGAGATCATGCGCCGGAACCTCGATGGTGACCGGGGGATAGCCACTGAATCGGGACTTGGGCCTGGGAAGGAAGTCAAACTGGTAGACCAGGTACATTTCCTCCTGCTTGCAGTGGGCTGGGGCGGCCCGGTAACCCCAGCGGAAACTCTTGAGCTCATAGTCCGCTGCTAGCGGTGGAATCGAACGCTCCAGCTCGGCTTTCGCCTCGTTCTCCGCGGTCACTCGCGTTTTTTGAGTAGCAGACTCCCTCGTTCCCTGGTAGGCGCGATCGTTGTAAACGAAGGAGACCAGCGACTCGTCCGTCCGTTGGCAAACGTTGCTTGCCGCGTCTGGCCCAGGAACGGGTGACGGGCGGGGCGACCCGCCGGCGGGGCAGCGTCCGAAGAAACTCTCCCCGCCTTCGCCAAGGATGGGAATGTCGTGGCCTTGGTAGCGAACGGCCATCGTCTGGCGCAGATAGAGGCAGCGGTCGGTGGGGACGACCTCCTCTTTTCCAGCCGGCTGGTTCGCGGCTGTCTGATCGACTCTCATCTGCATGGCGACCGTGTCACGCATGACGATTCTTGCCGCATCGTCCTTGGCCTGCGGCAGCCCGGGATCCCCGAGACCAGAGATCAAGTCCCCCAGCAAGCCGTTCGCGACCCTTTCGAAGTCTCTCTCCTCGGCGGCCGAGAACTCCCGATCGGTGCCACGCGGTCGCCAGGAGAGAATCACAGACCCACTGTCTGGATGCCTCTCGATGCATAGGTCCTCGGCGTGTACGGCGAGGGTAGCGGCGGGCGGTCCGGGGAGGGCGAACCCGGAATCCACAGCGGGCACGGCCTTCGCCGCTCCGCCTCGAAACCCGTATCCCAACGGCGCGCCATCGAAGCCGACGCCGTTCAAGATCGGGGGAATCGCCGCCGGGCCGACCTTGATCACGGGCAGCTCGGGAGCCTTCTCCGAAGCCTTGCCATCCCCCGGACGCCTGAAGGGGGCCCTATGGGCGGCGGCCTGGGCGAGAAGATCGAGCTCGTCGGCCGGTATCGGATACTCGATGTAGATGAACTTCGGGTTGGCCGCCTGGTGTACAGTTTTCACCAGCGGATCGCCGTCGAATCCTTGATCGCCGAGGCCCGACTGGCTGAAACTGTCGCCGCGGCTCATGCACAGCGGCTCGGAAGCCGGTTGGACCAAGCTCTCGGGCGAGTAGAAACCGGCGAGCCAGGAATCGGTGCGGATTCCGACGAATCCGGCCACCCATTCCGATGGAAGGCGGCCACCCTGTCGGAGCGTAGCGACGAGCAGGGCTCATGGTTGATCGAAGTGGCCGCCTTGGTCACCTCGGGCGGCTCTGGATTCTGTCACGTTGTTG
>DASZZP010000040.1:0-18609 GCA_035544875.1 Thermoanaerobaculia bacterium
CCATCGATACGGAGATTAGACCACACTCCGGAAAACGACACAAGTACCCGCCTTACGCCACCGCACAGCTCGGCCACCCGGCCACCCCGCGGTTGCAGCCGGACAACTTGACCGCCAACCCCGCCGCCGGTAAACAAATACGTTGAATCTTCCCTGCGCTGTCACGCTTCCGATACTCAAGTAGAACAGCAGGACACCAGCGCCCTTCTCAATATCGCACCAAGGGCACGTAGAGAGTTGATCGGGAAAGAAGTGCGCAAGGTTAGCCTTGCAGGTCCGAAGGTGGCTTGAGAGGGCGTCGAGGATGGCGATCCATTCCTGTGCCGTGGGGCGCGCGTTGGAGCGCACAGACTCGGCCAAGAATGCGCGGTTGAATACCTCAGCAGCGATCGATGAGAGCGCCTCAAGAGCTAGCGTATGGGGAGGCGGCTCCATAAGTCGCTCGCGTGCTTTGCTCCCATAGGCGAACCTATACTCAGAGATCGCTCTTTGTATCGGCATTTCACCGGCACCCAGGAACCGTCCAGCATAGGGGTGACGACCATTAAAAAGGAGATGAAAAATAAGAACCGCTAAACCGAACGCATCATGACTCTGTGTGCGTAATATCTGCCCAAGCTTAGTACTTTGAAGCTCTGGTGGCGTAAAAACGTCTGTTCCCACAGGACAGAGGAAAAACCCATCCTTATCACTGACCTGGAAACTGTCACAATCGATTAAATGGACAGTTGCCTGCTGCGTGACGAAGCAATTCGCATGATTGATATCACCGATCAGATGGCCGCGTTCGTGAATTGTGGCAACGGCGCGCGCGAGGTTGGCGGCTGCTCGTAGGAGAAACGGCCAAGTCACAAGCGGGAAAAGGCCAAGACGGCTCTTCGGGGAGTAGAGGCTGTGTATTGGGTTTCCTGGAGCCCGACGCATGAGAAAGCCATGAGCTGGTGCCGTAGGAGTTGGATGGAGTGTCTGCACGGGCCAGGATGCGACGGAAAGCAATTGACGAGAGGTGAGCGCGACCATCGCACAGATCTTTTTCGCGCGTTGGGGCGTTGGTGAATGGTAGATCTTGGCAAGTAAGTCATCGCCTTCCCGGACAGTGAAAACAGAGCCTTCGCCGCCCTTTCCTACCAGCGAGGCTAGATGTATCTGCCGGCCAGAGTTGTCGAAGGTGCGCGGCACGGACATTGGAACACTTATAACGGCTATGCGCACTGAGTACGGATTGCAAGTATGAGCGACTTATCGTCGTCAGTACGTTCGTTCACTTGAGGAGAATTGAGAAACTGACGAAGAGCAGGATAAAGCGTAGCGATTGAGCCATCTGGCGTAACCTTCAGTACTGCCATCATGGACCTGAAGAACGGAAGATGTGCCGAGCGCGTAGCATAGTTGAGAGTCAGGCGCTGAAGTCCATCGGAGAAAAGTGCCAATTCCGTTATCGCTTGTGGTGCATTGACGAAAGCGAGATAATATGCGGCGCGGACGTCGGTGACAAAAACCGTGACGTTTTCGTACTCGATCGTTGAGGGCCAGAATACCCAGCTGTACTCGCCGTCTTCACCCTCGGCCGAAACAACGATGGCGCCATCGCCAACCTGGATGAAGGTTGCGCTGTGGGCACCCACGATGGCAGCTAGAAGGGTGCAAGCATACTCGCGGGTTTCGAGTCCGTCTAAGGCCGCCTTTGCGTCAAGTTCATCCTTTATTGTCTGCAATAGGTGGTCTGCAAAGCCTCTATCGAGATGCGCGACAGAAGCGATGCTCTCAAGGCGTGCCGAGATTTCACGCCAGGCGATGCGGCAGGCAAGCTGTGAACCTATGTCAGATTTATCGGCGCTTCCCGCACCGTCGGAGATGAGCGCAACAAGGACTGGGCCATCGGCTTCATGAGGAACGACATCACAGATGCTTGCATCCTGACATGGTGTCGTGAGCCTGGCGTGGGCAGTACCGATCTCCGAAGCAAGAACGAAGCGCCAAGTGAACTGGTTCATCCCGTCGTAGCCCAACCATTCGGAGCCGCTGGATTCTCGAGAGGTACTTGATCAGATGTGCTGGAGCGAGAGACAGAGCCTAGAGAGTTCGAGAGCCATAGGAAGAGATCACTGAAGCGAAGTGCTTTGAGCTTCAACGGTTCTCTGGTCGAGATCTGCTTCAAGGTGTCCATACTCGCGTTTTCAACACCGACGGCGAAGAACATGTGGGCCTTCGAGGCCTCGCCCTCGCGAACGCGCTGCGCTGCGACGGCCCAGGCGTCGGTCGGCGCTCCATCGGTTATGAGGAACACCCAAGGGCGATAGTAGGAGATACCATTCTGTTTATAGACTTGTTTCCGCTGGCTAAGATACTCAAGGCCCTTCTCAATGGCCGCGCCCATTGGCGTATCGCCGGAGGCTGTCAGATCAGGTGTCTGAAAGATATCCGCGGTTTGGAAGTCGGAGATTATCCGAACGGGGCCAAAGGCTATCACTGCGATTTCGACGCGCTTCATTGCCATGCTATCGGCCATTAGTGAGCTTTTGAATAGCGACAACCCATCGGTGAGCTCACGTATTGGGGCTCCGGCCATAGAGCCAGATGTGTCGAGCAAAAGAAGGCATGGGCATCGCGGCTCAGGATTCTCGGCGAACTCAGTAGGGAAGTATGGAAGTTGCTCAAGTTCGGACATGCCAAGTGCTCCTCCGAAGCCCTGGAGCCGCTTGACGCGGCCTTCAGGCTTGCATGATGGGTTCTCCTCCACCACCTCGCCAGCAAGTGCAAGATTGTGCCTCGCCCGCCTGTGAGGATGATGGGGAATGAAGCTTATCAGATTGTGCGCGTAAAGGCTAATCTTGTGCTCTCGGATGTGGGTGGAAGCTAGGATGCGACGCCAACGCGGTGACGCTGCGAGTGACGCACCCCGAGACTTGCTTCCGTGACTGTCAAATGTTTTGAGGGCGTCGGTTACCTCGGAGAGCCTGCTGACGCGGTCTGGAGCCACTTTGGCACCCGGCCCGGGCGGCAAGCCGCATTTTGGCCTCGGTGCTGGCAAGGCGTGTGTGAAGCGGGAACTACGAAGGTGCCGCCCTGCGCCGATTAGACTGGCTTGCCTACTTCGCTCGTCTCGATTGCGCGTAGAGGCCGACAGGGCCGGGAGGCCCAGCGGACAGGGGAGTGCCTGCCCTATCAGAAAACTTACGCATGGCTTACGCAGCTGAAAATCGGGCTCTCAAGCCTACATCTGTCTGTTCCTATAAGTTGCGTGTTACGTGTGCTTTAACCTGGAGCCGACGGTCAGGATTGAACTGACGACCTGCTGATTACGAAACAGGCTGGTCGGTTGCCGAGAGACTGCTCCATGCCGGCAGTCGGGGTCTGCTATGAACGGCGGGCCTGGGGATGGGCCAGGTAGACGACGTGGCGGGGGCCTCCTCGGCCGGGGCGGTGGCGCTGCCAGGTGAAGGCGGCGGCGGTGAGGCGGGTCTCGAAGGCGGGGTCGGGCTCCTCGGACCAGACGGCGAAGAGGCCGGATGGGGTCAGGGCGTTGCGGGTTCGAGCGAGAGCGGCGCGGCCGTAGAAGGGGTCGGCGTCGCGCTGGGTGGCGTGGCGGGGGCCTTCGTAGAGATCGAGGATGATGGCATCGAAGCGGGGATCGGGACGGGTGTCGGGGCGAACGGATCTGGCGGCGGCGTGGATGGGTTTGGTGGCGGCTTCGGCGGCGGCGGCAATCAACGTGGCGACGTCGGCGAGCTGGATGTTGACTCGGGGATCGTCGGTGGCCCGGGCGGTGAGAGTGGCGAGCGGGCCGCGGCACCAGCGGACGATCGTGGGATCGATCTCGGCCACCAGGATGGTGGCGCTCTTGGGCACGACGTCGAGGGTGGCGCGCAGGGTGAAGCCCATGCCCAGGCCGCCGATCAGCACGCGCGGCCTTTCGCTCCGGGCCAGCCGGCGGCAGGCCAGATCGGCGAGGGCGCTCTCGGAGCGGTGAGCGATGCTGCTCATCAGCACCCGGCCGCCGAGGGTGATCACGTACTCGTCGCCTTCGGCATCCGTGCGGGAATCGGCGGTGCTGCTCGCCGGCGCTCGCGCCTTGCGGCTGCCCGCAGACCGCGGCTTCCTGATTGCCGCCGCCGGTCCGCCGGCGATCGGCTGGGCCGCGCAATTCCCAGCGGCGCCGGCGCGTATCCTGCTCGGATTGGCGCGGCGGCGGAGCTCGAGGCGGCCTTCCGGGCTCGCGGCGCCATCGACGAGCTGCCAGGCGCGGGTCATGTAGGAGTGCCGGCTGCCGGGGGCAGCGCTGGAAGTGCCGGCCGCCGGCCGGGGGCCGCCGGGGCCGCTAGGCCGGGGTATCTGGCAGGTCGGGCGGCGCGGAGCATCGGCGGCCGCGTCAGTTCTGCGCGGCCAGGCCAGCGGCAGAGCGCGCGCTCGAGCCGAAGCGGCGGCCAAGGATCATCTTGACCAGGAGGCGGTCGGTGCTGTGAGTGAGACCGATCGCGATGCCGAGGTTGAATTCCAAGTCGGGGCCGAGGTTGAGATCGAGAGCGGGGACGATCTGCTGCTGCTGCTCGCTGAGCGGATCGAAGCCGCTCAAGGGGCCGAGCGAGCCGTAGTACTCGAGACCGGCGCTGATCTTCGGCGTGAGGTCGAAGCCCGCCTTGAGATTGGGTGAAAAGACGAGGCCCTGCCTGGTGCTGGGGCCGTGGAAGGAGCGGTCGACGGTGGGGTTTAAGGAGAGATACCAGGCCCCAGCTGCTTGTCGACCAATCGGGCGGATCTCCCAAGTCCAGGTGTCGGCTGAGGAGGAGCGCCGCTGGTAGCCGATCTCGGTCGAGAGGCTCGCTCCCACCGGCCAGTGCCAGCTCTCGGGGACGCGGACTCGCGGCCTGATGTGGTCGCCGACCCAATGCAGTCCGTGGGCGTTGCCGGCGCTGGTGAAGATGTAGAAGCCGGTCTCGAACCACGAGGTGAAGCCTCGAGTGATCTCGATCGTTTCGTGAAAAGTGTGCTCGGTAGGGCGGACGCCGTTGACGATCCCGGTCGAGCCCCGGAAGGTGTAGTTGCTGTGCAGCTCCACCATTGTGCGGCCGGGTTCGACGGTGCCGGCGCCGTAGACCTGGATCTCGTAGTTGTCCTGGGCGGCAAGCGGCAGGGTGGCGAGGGCCGCCAGGACGAGTCCCGCAGGAAGCGCCCGGTCCGGCCGGAGGCCCGCCGCGAGGGGAGTCGTGGACCTCTCTCACCGCGCGCGCTAAGCTATCACGCTTGCGCGAAGATGGCCGAAAATGTCCGCTCGACGGCCGGTCCGGGGCTTTACTCGGGCGGTGGCGCAGATCTAGGCTGTGGCCAGGAGGAACACAAACAACCATGCTGCATTCGCCCGAAGTCCCCATTCGTCAATCCGCTCTGCTCGTCGTCGACGCCCAAGATTCGTTCAAGGCCACGCCGCGCTGGGAGCGCAGGAACAATCGCGAGTTCGAGAACAACGTCGATGCCCTGATCAAGGCCTACCGGGCGGCCGGTCTACCGGTCATCTTCTTCCTGCACACGGACGAAGACGAGGGATTTGCCGTCGACAGCCCGCACTTCAAGCTCATGGACTTCATCGCCCGCCGTCCAGACGAGGCACTGTTTGTAAAGACCACCCGTAATTGTTTCACGAGCACGAGCCTTGGTTCGCTTCTGCTGCAGAAAGGGGTTCGACGCGTGGCTATCACCGGGATCCAGATGGAGCAGTGCTGCGAGACCACGGCGCGAGTCGCCGCGGACCTGGGCTACGCGGTGGACTTCGTCACCGAAGCCACCCTGACCTTTCCGATCCCGAATCATGACCGGCCGGGTGAGGAGCTGGGCGTCGAAGAGATCGTGTCTCGCACGGAGTACGCACTGCGCAGACGATTCGCGACGATCACTTCGGTCGCGCAACTGACCGCGGAGCTGACGGGCGAGCCCGGCTGAAGCACCTCAGAGTGGAACGAAGAGGATGACGAGCCAGAGGCAGAAGAGATGGAACGTGTTGTCCACGGCCGTGTACACCAGGCTGGTGAAGGCGATGTCGAATTCGCGGTAGGGCTCTTTGGAGAGGTATGCCGATTCGAACGTGCGGCCGCGGATCAGCTTCAGCCACGCGCCGGCAAGAGACCAGCGGTCGATCACCCAATGCGGAGCGAACACCAGCAACCACGCCATGGGCCGGGTCCAGCTCAGCATGACGCAAACTGCCGCCGTGTAGATCAGCACGTGCGCCGTGCAGAGGAGCGCGCCGCTCCACCCCGGCCTCGACTTGCCGAGCGCCATCCTCTTGGTCTGCAGGAGGTAGTCACCCGCCAGATGGCCCAGCAGCGCCAGGACGAAGAGATCAGCCATCGCCATGCAAGCATACCCTCGCGGAATCCTCGATCGGCTGACGTCGCGGACCGTGCCGGCGCTCCTCGCCGGGCCGGTGCGGCGGCGGAGCTCGAGGCGACCCTCCGGCGGCCGGCGCATCCGCCGCGAGACTGATAACCTACGCGCCGTGCGCGGCCAGGAGGAGATGTGATGATGCCTCGGCTTGCCGGCCCACTCTGTGCGTTGGCGACCCTGCTCGCGCCGGGTGTCGCGCGCCAGTCGGCCCCGGCGCCGGTGCCGGCCGGGGTGCCGGCGCCACCCCCGGCGGTGGCGTCAGCTCAACCAGCGGCCGCCGCCTCCGCTCCGTCCTCCTCCTCCTCCTCCACTCCCTCCTCCGCGGCGACGGCGGCCGCTGCGGCAGCCGTCCCCGAGCGGCTGTACGCCGCCCTGCGCTGGCGGCTGATCGGGCCGTTCCGCGGTGGCCGCGTGCTGGCGGTCGCCGGCGTACCGGGCCGGCCCGAGGAGTTCTACTTCGGGGCGGTGGGCGGCGGCGTGTGGAAGACCGTCGACGCCGGACGCGTCTGGACCCCGGTCTTCGACGGCGGCCCGGCAGGCTCGATCGGCGCTATCGCCGTCGCTCCTTCCAATCCGGACGTCCTCTACGCCGGCACCGGCGAAGCGGACATGCGCTCGGACATCAGCTTCGGCGACGGGGTCTACAAGTCGACCGACGGCGGCCGCAGCTGGAGCCACGCCGGCCTCCCCGACACGCGCCAGATCGGCCGCATCCTCGTCGACCCGCACGATGCCGAGGTGGTCCTGGTGGCCGCGCTCGGCCATGGCTTCGGCCCCAACGCCGAGCGCGGGGTTTTCCGCTCGGCGGACGGCGGCCGGAGCTGGAGGAAGGTCCTCTACAAGGACGACAACACCGGCGCCATCGACCTGGCCTACGACCCCGACGACGCTCGCACTGTCTATGCGGCGCTATGGAACGTGCGCCGGACACCCTGGAGCATCTACCCGCCGGTCGGCGGCCCGGGCGGCGGCCTCTACAAGTCGACCGACGGCGGCCGGAGCTGGCGCGAGCTCGCCGGGCACGGCCTGCCGGAAGGGCAGCTGGGGCGGATCGGCGTGGCGGTCGCGGCGGGCCAGGTTGGGCGGCGGGTCTACGCGCTGATCGAGGCGCGCCAGGCAGGTCTCTACCGCTCCGACGATGCCGGAGAGAGCTGGACCCTGGCCAGCGGCGATCGGCGGATCACCGGCCGGCCCTGGTATTTCGGCGGCGTCACCGTAGATCCGCGCGCGCCGGATACGGTCTACGTCTCCAACGTGTCGATCTACCGCTCGACCGACGGCGGCCACGGCTTCGAGGCGATCAAGGGAGCGCCGGGAGGCGACGACTACCACTCGCTGTGGATCGATCCGGCGCGGCCGGAACGGATGATCCTGGGCTGCGATCAGGGCGCGGCCGTTTCGGTCGACGGGGCCTCGAGCTGGAGCAGCTGGTACAACCAGCCGACCGCTCAGATCTATCACGTCGCCACCGACTACGGGTCGCCCTACTTCGTCTTCGGCGCGCAGCAGGACAGCGGCACGGCGGCGGTCGCCAGCCGCAGCGACTACGGCGTCATCACGTTTCGCGACTGGTACTCGGTCGGCACCGGCGAGAGCGGTTACATCCTGCCCGACCCCGCCGATCCCGACGTCGTCTTCGGCGGCAACACCTTCGGCCAGCTCTTCCGCTTCAGCCGCCGCAGCGGCCAGGTCCTGGACATCACCCCCAACTTGGCGCCTCGCGCCGCGCCCGCCGCGCGGCCGGCGGCGGCGCCGTCCGAGACCATCGTCGACCGCTATCCCTGGACCGCGGCGCTCGCGCTCTCTCCCAGCCCTCCATATGCCCTCTACCAGGGCTCCCAGTTTCTGTACCGGTCGACGGACAGGGGGATGAGCTGGTCGGTGATCAGCCCCGACCTCACGGAGCGCAGCGCGGCCGCGCGGCGCGCGGGCAAGGGGGTCATCTACAGCATCGCACCGTCGCCGCTCGCCTCAGGACAGATCTGGGTCGGGACCGACAACGGCCTGATCTGGCTGACGCGCGACGAAGGCAGGAGCTGGCAGGAGGTCACGCCGCCGGGACTGCCCGAGTGGAGCATGATCAGCTCGATCGCGGCTTCGCCGTTCGACCCCGGCACCGCCTATGTCGCCGTCGACCGCCATCAGGTGGACGACCTCCGCCCCTATCTCTATCGCACCCGCGATCTCGGCAGGAGCTGGAGCCGGATCGACAGCGGCATCGCCGCCAACGCCTACGCGCACGCGATCCGCCCCGATCCGGTGCGCCGGGGCCTGCTCTTTGCCGGCACCGAGACCGGCGTCTACGTTTCGTTCGACGACGGCGCCGGCTGGCAGACGCTGCAGCTCAACCTGCCGGCGGCCTCGGTGCGCGACCTGGCGGTCAAGGGCGACGACCTGGTGGCTGCCACCCACGGCCGCTCCTTCTGGATCCTCGACGACATCACGCCGCTGCGCCAGCTCGCGGCCGAGACCGCGGCGGAAGCGGTCCATCTCTTCTCCCCGGCGCCTGCCATCCGCCGCCGGCGCAGCGAGAACCGCGACACGCCGCTGCCTCCCGAGACTCCGGTCGGCGCCAACCCGCCGGCCGGCGCGGTCCTCGACTACTCGTTCGCCGCCGAGCCGCAAGGCGAGGTGACGCTCGAGATCGTCGACCCTGCCGGCGAGCCGGTGCGGAAGTTCTCGAGCGGCCTTCCGGTCGAGCAGCATCCCGAGCTGATCCAGGAGCCCGAGAACTTTCCCGCCTACTGGCACCGACCTGCAAGCGCCGGCGGTCCGGCGTCGCGCCTGCCCAAGCGAGCGGGTCACAACCGCCTTGTCTGGGACCTGCGCTACCCGCCGCCGCTCGCCCTGCGCCGCAACGCGAGCATCGCCGCGATCTACGGCGAGGAGCCGGTCTATGAGCCCGAGGGGGCCCTGGTCTTGCCGGGCAGCTACCAGGTCAGGTTGTCGGCCGGCGGCCAGACCGTCATCGCGCCCCTCGAGGTCAAGCAGGATTCACGGGTCCCCGTCGGCCTGGCCGCGCTCGCCGAGCAGCACGCGCTGGAGATGAAGATCGGCGCCGCGCTGGCGCAGAGCCACGAGGCGGTCCGGCAGCTCCGCGATCTGCATCGCCAGCTCGTCGCGCTCGCCGCACGCCTGGCGGCCGCCCCGCCTGATGGGCGACCGGAGCGGGCGCTCGCCGGCGCGGTGGCGGCGCTGCAGAGCAAGGCCCTGGCCCTGGCGGGACGCTTCGGCCTGGCCGGACTGCCCGGCGTGCCGCCGCCGCCGCCGCCGCTCGACAACCGCCCTCCCGAGCTCACGCTCGGCACCACCAACGCCGAGCTCGCCGCGCTTGCGGTCGCGGTCGGCGGCGCCGACGCCGCTCCCACCGCGCAGGCCCTGGCCGCCTACGACTTCTTCCGCGGCCGGCTCGACGAACAGCTCGCCGCCTGGGCCGCGCTCGAGCGCGATGACCTCGCGGCCCTCAACCGGCAGCTCGGCGAGCGCCGGCTGCCCGCCATCACCCTGTCCGTACCGCGCTAGGTTCCGGCCGCCGGGCGGTCAGGGTCAGCGCCCTGGCTGCGTCCGAAGGCGCCGGTGAAGGCGAAGTAGACGGCAAGGAGCAGGCACAAGGCGACGCTGGCCGGCACCGAGACGAAGGCGAGCCCGAGCGCCGCCAGGTAGAGCGGCGGACCGAACGAATACTGGCGGGTGATCGTGGCCACCACCGCCGGGCTGGCCTGCGGGTCGAGCAGGCGGTGGCCGGCCGAGGCGTGGCGCCAGAGGAGGTTGAACCAGATGGCGAGGACGAAGTAGGTGCCCGCATAGACCACGGCGGCCACCCGGGCTTGCGGCTGGCGGATGTACTCGGCGAGCAGCGCGGTGGGGAAGGGCACGAAGGTCACGAACAGCAACAGCATCCCGTTGATGAACAGGAACCGGCGGCTGATGCGCCGGATGTTGTCGAACAAGATGTGGTGGTTCACCCACATCACCAGGATGGTCAGGAAGCTCGTCAGGTAGGCGAGGAAGGTCGGCCACTGATCCGCCAGCGCGCCGAGCAGCCCGCCGGGCCCGTGGAGCTCCGCCGCCTTGGGCACCTTGAGGTCGAGCACCAGCAGCGTCATGGCGATCGCGAAAACCCCGTCGCTGAATGCCTCCAGCCGCCCCGTCTCTTTCTCGTAGGCCGCTGGCTCGCCGGGCGGAATCACCGGCCCAGTATAGGCCGCGGCGGCCACTCGCCGGCTCGAGGAGCCCTGCACGCTGCCGGCATCGTGTCAGGAACCTGTCAGAAGCGCGTCGGGGCCTTGCGCGAGGTCGGCGCGTTTGGCGATGCTTCACGTCATGAAGGCGGGACGGCGCGGGGGCGAGACGTCGCGTTCGGGGCTCATCGCCGGGCTCCTCCTGTCCAGCATCGTGCTCGCCGGGGTGCTCACCTGGCAGGCGCAGCTGAGCATGATCTCGCAGCGGGCGGCGGCAGAAAAGGTCCTGCGCGACTATGCCATGCTGGCTGCCGACGAGCTCGCCCGGCGCAGTGTGAACGAGCTGGGCTTTTATGGTTTCTACCCTATCGTGACCGCCGTGCGACAAGCGGCGGGCCAAGGAAGGCTGCCGACACCCGCAAAGCTCAGGACGGATGGCGACGAGGCCGTCCGTCTCGCGAGCGACCTCGTGCGGACCACGTTTCGCTATGACCCGTCGTCCACGCGCCTCGATTCGTTTGGTTCGGAGCCTGATGCCGCGACCCGAACCTGGATCTCGGCGCGCCTTGCCGCAGGTGCCGCGACTCCGCAGCCAGACCGACCCTTTGTGACGGTGCATGGCGCAGTCCGTGGGAAGCTTCATTCGATCGTCTTCGTTGCGGCCGAGCTCGGAGCCGGCGCCCCGCTCGTCGGGTTCGAGGCCGAAGGCAGCGCCTTCGTGGCCCGTTTTCGGAACGCCCTCGAGCGCGGCCCTCTCTTTCCCAAATCCCTCCTGCACGGGGCGGTACGGAACGACTCGCTCTTCCTCCGGCTTCTCGACCCGACTGGCCGCGAGGTCTTCAGCGCGGGCTCGCCCAAGGAGCCCTACCTCGGGGTCGAGAGACCCTTCGGCGCGGACTACAACGGCATCCTGGACGGGTTCGTCATCCGCGCGGCGGTTGACCCGGCGGCGGCGCCAGCCCTCGTCATCGGCGGCCTTCCGCGCTCGCGCCTACCGTTCCTCGTGGTGCTCCTCGCCCTCACCGCGGGACTTTCTCTGACCGCCGTTCTACAGCTTCGCCGCGAGCAGGCGCTCTCGAATCTCCGTTCGGACTTCGTCTCACGGGTCTCACACGAGTTGCGCACTCCGCTCACGCAGATCCGCATGTTCACCGAGACGCTGCTGCTCGACCGTGTCCGCTCCGACGAGGAGCGCCGGCGCTCCCTCGAGATCATCGATCGCGAATCCCGCCGGCTCACCAATCTGGTCGAGAACGTGTTGCGCTTTTCGCGCGGCGAGCGGGGAGAGGACTACGTCGAGGTTCGAGCGCGGGACGTGGTTCCCCTCGTCCGGCAGATGCTCCTCGATTTCGAGCCCTTCGCTCGCGACAGGGCGCGGCTCCTGGTGGCTCTCCCCGAGCAAGCGATTGCGCAGGTGGACGAGTCCGCCCTCCACCAGATCCTCCTGAACCTGCTTGACAACGCCGTCAAGTACGGCCCGGAGGGTCAGGAGATCCGTCTCGAGCTGAGACCAGGCCGGCAAGGAGTCCAGATCTCGGTGGAGGACCAGGGCCCTGGGATCCCGCTGCAGAAGCGAGAGCTCGTCTGGCAGCGCTTCTATCGCCTGCCCCGCGACCTGGAGTCGGCAATCGCCGGAACGGGAATCGGCCTCGCCGTCGTCCGCGACCTCGTCGACCTCCTGGGAGGACGCGCTTTCATCGCGGATGGGAATGGACAAGGCGCTCGATTCGTCGTCGAGCTGCGCGCCGGGCGGCCAGAGGAGGTCGCTCCCGGATGAGCCGCGTCCTGGTCATCGAGGACAACGCCGACCTGGCCCTTGGCCTCCGCAACAACCTCGAGATCGAAGGCTACATGGTAGATGTGGCGGCCGACGGACAGCTCGGTCTGGCACAGGTTCGCGAGACCAAGCCCGACCTGGTCATTCTCGACCTCATGCTTCCCGGCCTCGACGGTTTCCGCGTTCTGCGGGCAATTCGCGACGACCGTCTCGATTTGCCAATCCTCATCCTCACGGCGCGCGGCGAAGAGTCCGACAAGGTGCGCGGTCTGAGACTCGGCGCCGATGACTACGTCACCAAGCCGTTCGGCCTGCTCGAGCTCCTGGCGCGCGTCGAGGCGCTCCTTCGCCGCACCGCGGCCCGGAACGGATCGCCAGGCGAGGAGCTCATTCGGTTCGGCGACGTCGAGATCCGGTCGGGATCCCGGGCGGTCACCAAGAGAGGCAGGAACGTCGAGCTTTCCCCTAAGGAGTTCGATCTCCTGATCGCCCTCTGGCGCCGCCACGGAGCGGTCGTCTCTCGGCTGGAGCTCCTGCGCAACGTTTGGGCCTACTCGGACGCCACGGTCACCCGCACCGTCGATACGCACGTCGGCGAGCTCCGGCGAAAGCTCGAGGACGACCCGGCAATGCCGCGTCATATCCTCACGGTGCGCAAGATGGGCTATAGGCTGGAACCCTGACTCCTTCATGACGACTTGCTGACGTTCCGTCTCGCACTCGTCTGGTACTTTCGCTGCGGGAGGTCCAAATGAAGAGATGAGCGTTGGTAGAGCCGCGGCTCTTGCCCGGGTTCTCCTCCTGGCCGCCGGGTGGCAATGGAACCTGCCGCCGGGGCTTCCCGTTCCGCGAGTGCCAGCGGACAATTTGATGTCGGCCGAAAAGGTCGACCTGGGACGCCGCCTGTTCTACGACCGGAGGCTTTCGGGCAACGGTACGCAATCGTGCGCCTCGTGCCATCAACAGGCACATGCCTTCACCGATGGGCGGGCCCACGCTTTGGGATCCACGGGCCAGAATCACCCGCGGAGCGCGATGAGCCTCGCGAACGCCGCTTATGGCGCTTCCTTGACCTGGGCCGACCCTCGACAGCGCACGCTGGAGGAACAGGCTCTCGTGCCAATGTTCAACCAGCATCCGGTCGAGATGGGGGTGAAAGGCCACGAGCGGGAGATCGTGGCACGGCTGGCAGCCGAGCCGCTCTACCAAGGGCTGTTCCCCCGGTCGTTCCCAGGCGAGAAGGCTCCGATCACGCTCCAGAACGTCCGCAAAGCGATCGCCTGCTTCGAGCGGACCATCCTGTCGGGCAGCTCCCCTTATGACAGACTGGTGTGGAAGGACGATCCAAGCGCGCTGTCCGAATCCGCCTTACGAGGCATGAGCCTCTTCTTTTCGCAACGCCTGAGCTGCAGCCAGTGCCATGCAGGCTTCACTTTCTCCGGACCCGCGGAGTGGGAGGGCGCTCCCCCGGTCAAGCCCACATTCCACAACAACGGCCTCGAGAGCGGTGCGAGCGGGCTCGACCCGGGTCTCTTCCTCGTCTCGCACCGCCGCGGTGATCGTGGGCGTTTTCGAGCTCCTACGCTCCGCAACATCGCCGTCACCGCTCCCTATATGCACGACGGCCGCTTCTCCACGCTCGGCGAGGTGGTGGACCACTACGCTCGCGGGGGGACTCCCTCGCCCCACCGCAGCCCGCTCCTCAGGGGCTTCTCGATCAGTCCGCTGGAGCGGCGCGACCTGATCGCTTTTCTCGAGAGCCTCACGGATCCGGAGCTCCTGACAAACCCGCGGCTATCGAACCCCTGGCAGCCAGAAAACCGGTAGGAGCTCCTGCGCCCGATCCGCATGGATAGCTGGTGGCAGGACCTGCGGTTCGGCGCCCGCTTGTGGCGGCGCCATCCGGGAGTCGCGGCGCTCGGGCTGCTCACCCTGGCGCTCGGCATCGGCGCCAACACCGCGATCTTCAGCGTCATCAGCGGCGTGCTGCTCGAGCCTCTCCCCTTCCCCCAGCCGGAGCAGATCGTGCGGGTGGCCGAGAGCGCTCCCAAGCTCGGGTTTCCCGAGTTCGGCGTCTCGCCGCTCAACTTCAAGGACTGGCGCGAGCAGAACCAGGTCTTTGCCAGCCTCGCCGCTATCCGCAGGCGCAGCCTCACGCTGACCGGCAGGGGACAGGAGCCGGCGGCGCTCGCCGGAATGGCGGTGACCGGCGACTTCTTCCGCGTCCTTGGCGTCCGGCCGCTCGCCGGACGGCTGCTGGCGCCGCACGACGACCGGCCCGGCGGCGAGCGGGTGGTGGTCCTTGGCCCCACTCTCTGGCATCAGAGGTTCGGCGGCGACCCTGGGATCGTCAACCGCCAGATCACTCTCGACGGGCGCTCCTGTACCGTGGTCGGCGTGGCGCCGCGCGCCTTCGACTTCCCGCGCGAGATCCTGCTGTGGGTGCCGCTCGGGCTCGACTACGCGAAAGAGAGCCGGGGCATGCACTATCTTTTCGTGATCGGGCGCTTGAAGCCCGGGGTGAGCCTGGGGCGCGCGCGGACCGACATGTCGGCCATCGCCGGGCGGCTCGAACGGCAGTACCCGGATCACAACACAGGGTGGGGGGTGGCGCTGGCCGGCCTGCGCGATCTCCTGGTCGGTGACATCCGGCCGGCGCTCGTCATGCTGCAGCTCGCGGTTTCCCTGGTGCTGCTCATCGCTTGCGCCAACGTGGCGAACCTGCTGCTCGCGAGGATGGGACAGAGGGAGGGAGAGATCGCGATGCGCGCCGCGCTCGGCGCGGGGCGCCTGCGCCTCGGCCGGCAGATCGTCGCCGAGAGCGTGATCCTGTTCGCCGCCGCCGGCGCGCTCGGGCTGCTGATGGCCCTCTGGGGAACGCGCGCGCTGATCGCCCTCAACCCGCACGCCATCCCGCGGGCCGAAGGGATCGGCCTCGACGGCCGCGTCCTCGTCTACACGCTGCTCGTCGCGGTGGGGACGGGAGTGTTCTGCGGCCTGCTGCCCGCGCTGGCGGCGACCGGCGGCCGTCTGGCCGAGGCGCTGCGCGGGGCGGGCGGCGCGGTGGCGAGCGACCGGCGCGGACGGCTGGCGCGCAACCTCCTGGTGCTCGGGGAAGTGGCGCTGGCGCTGGTGCTGCTGGTCGGCGCGGTGCTGCTGATCGAGAGCTTCGCGCGTCTGCAGGCGGCCGATCCGGGGTTCAAGCCGGAGGGGGTGATCACCGCGCGGCTGTCGCTGCCCGATTCGAGATACCCTGAACCCGCCCGCCGGTGGGCGTTCTTCCAGCAGGCGCTCGAGCGCGTCGGCGCCCTGCCGGGAGTCCGGCACGCGGCGCTGATCGATCGGCTGCCGCTCATCGACTGCTGCGAGGTCGGCTACGTCGCGGCCGAGGGAGGTCCGCTACCCAAGCCGGGCGAGGAGCGGGGCGCCTACGGCCACTTCGTTAGCCCCGATTACTTTCGCGTCATGAGGATTCCCCTCCTTCAAGGACGTCTCTTCGGCCCCCAGGACGATGCCAAGAGCTCGCGGGTGGTGATCGTCAACCGCACCCTGGCTGCGAGGTTGTGGCCAGGGCGGAGCCCGGTCGGCCAGCGCCTGATCTTCGGCGACGAGAAACATGACAAGAGATGGCTGGTCGTCGGGGTCGTGGGTGACGTGCGCGTCGACAATCTCGAGCGCGAGCGGGAGATGGAGGGCTACACGCCGTTCTTCCAGATCCCGCTGGCGGGCGCCGCACTGGTGGTGCGCACCGCCGTTGATCCGCAGACCGTGGTGGCGCCGATCCGCCGCGCGATTCGGCAGCTCGACGCCGGCCTGCCGCTCGACAACGTGCAGACTCTCGAGCAGGTGGTCTCGGGGGCGCTCGGGGAGCGCCGGGTAAAGACCGTGCTGCTCGGCATCTTTGCCGCCTTGGCGCTGGTGCTGGCGGCGGTCGGCGTCTATGGCGTGGTCAGCTACTCGGTCACGCGGCGGGTGCACGAGATCGGCATCCGCGTCGCCCTGGGCGCCCGCCGCGCCGAGGTTCTGCGGATGATCGTCCGCCAGGGGATGACGCCGGTCGCCATCGGCCTCGCCGCCGGTCTCGGCGGGGCTTACGCCGCAAGCCGGCTGCTCGCCGCCCAACTGTACAAGGTCGACGCCGCCGAGCCTTTCACCTACCTGGGCGTGGCGCTCGTCCTCGCCGCGGTCGCCCTGCTCGCCAACTGGCTGCCGGCGCGACGGGCGACGCGCGTCGATCCGCTCACGGCGCTGCGCTCTGAGTAGCGGACTGCGCACCGGGCTGGCCGGGCCGCGCTGGGCGGGGCGCCGCCTCGCCTACTGCACCTTCCTTCCCGGGAAGTCCTGCCCGCCTTGGTGAAGGACGAGGCTGGTGACGGTGCCGGCGGCGTCGCGGACGAAGGTGATCTGGGCGTCGACCACGCGGAGGAAGAACTCGCTCTCGCTCGACGGGAAGATCTCGATGCGCTCCTGGCCGGTGGCCTGCGTGAAGAGGCGGCCGCCGTCGCGGGTCACAACCAGGTGGAAGGTCGGCGACAGCTCGTACTCGCCGACGTAGCGGTCGTAGATCGCGGGATCGAGCTCGACCGCCTGGCGTTCCCTCGGCGCCTCCTTGCTGATCCTGGTGGCCGGCTCCTCGCCGCCGTAGCGGCGAATCGCCACCATGCCGGTCGTCTCGCCTTTGGCGTCGCGCACAAAGCGGATGCGGTCGGGGTTCTCCTTGTAGAAGAACTCGGTCTCCGAGAGCGGATAGGCGGCCGACTTGGAGCCGCCGCTGCGCTGCGTGACGAGGTGGTCGCCCTCGCGCACGACGGCGCGCGTCTCCTTTTCGTCGATCCGATAGACCCCGACGTAGCGGTCGAGCACCTCGGCGGCGACCTTCGCGGGCACAGGCTCGCGCGGCGGCTGTCCGATCGCCAGCGCTGCCAGCTTCCCGGCGAGCTCTGCGGGACCGGGCTTCTTGCCGCTGCAGTTGGTGAGCACCGCCACGTAGACGTGGTCCTCGGGCAGGCGCAGCGCTGAGGTCGAGAAGCCGTTGATGCCGCCGCCGTGCTCGATCACGCGGTGGTCCTCGTATTGCCAGAGGGCCCAGCCGTAGCCGTAGCCGGTGAGGCTGCCGTTCTTCAGGCGAAAGGGCGTCCAGGCCCTGGCGAGCAGCGCCTGCGGCACCAGCTTGTCGGTGTAGAGCGCGGCGTCCCATAGCGCCAGGTCGTCGACGGAGGAGACCAGCGCGCCCGCGGCGTAAGGTTGCGTCATGCTGAGGTAAGGAGCGTTCACCCAGCCGGCGTCGCGCTTCTCGTAGCCTGAGACGCGGCCCGGGATGATCGGCTGGTCGGCGCCGTAGAAGGAGTGCATCATGCCGAGCGGCTCGAAGATGCGCTGGCGCAGGAACTCGGCGTAGGTCTTGCCCGAGGCCTTCTCCAGGATGGCGCCGAGCAGGATGTAGCCCGAGTTGTCGTACTCCCACTTCTCGCCGGGACTGAACTGCGGCGGTTCGTTCTTGAAGAAGTTGATCAGCTCGGGCAGGGTGAAGTCTTTGCGCCAGAGCGGAAGCCACGCCGGCATATCGGTGTAGCTCTTGACGCCGGAGGTGTGGGTGAGCAGGTGCTCGACCGTGATCCTCTGGCCGTGGCTCGGGAAGTCGGGCAGGAACTTGGTGATCTCGTCGTCGAACGCGACCTTGCCCTCGGCGACCAGCATCAGGATGCCCACCGCCGTAAACTGCTTGGTGATGGAGCCCAGCCGGAAGACCATCTCGGGCCGGATCGGCACGCCCAGCTCGAGATTGGCGAGGCCATAGCCCTTGCGCAGCAGCGGCTTGCGGTCCTTCATCACGACCACCGCGGCGCCGGGGCCGTGCGGTGGATAGGCGCCGGAGAGCAGGGTCTCCATCAGGCGCACGGCATCGGCGGCCCGCGCGCTGGCCGCCGCCGCCGGCGGCGCCAGTGAGAGGGCGGCGAAGAGCGTGGTCAGGAGGAGACAGGCACGAAGGTAGCGACGCGAGCTGACCATCGGCATGGATCGATCTCCAGGTGGTCGCCGGCCGGCGGCGAGCCGACCGCGACGAGGGTCATGGGCTCCCATTTATACACTTTTCGAGGCTACGGCCGCATCGCGGGCCGTTGCGGGATGCTAAGTGCTCTGGGTCATAAGTTCCCTAACGTATTCGCGTCGGGTTAGGCCGCCAGCTGGAGTCGGTTGAGGAGGATGAGAAGGTCGTCGCGCGTGAAGGTCCATTGGAAGGGCCGGGCGAGGGACTCGTAGTGGCGCTCGAAG
>DASZZP010000041.1:0-33760 GCA_035544875.1 Thermoanaerobaculia bacterium
CAGCGCGCCAGGTCGCCCGTGCGGTACAGCCGCTCGCCGCCGCGCGCCGACCACGGGTCCGGCACGAACGCCTCCGCCGTGCGCTCCGGCTCGCCCAGGTACCCGCGCCCCACCGCGATGCCTCCCACCTGCAGCTCGCCCATCGCACCCACCGGCAGCAGCTCTCCTTCGCTCCCCAGCACGTAGAGCCGCAGGTTCAGCACCGGCCGGCCGATCGCGACGCTCGATTCCCCCGCCCACTCCCGCAGCACCTCGTGCGTCACGTCGTCCGCGCACTCGGTCGGGCCGTAGGCGTTGACCAGCGGCACCGCGGCGAAGCGGCGGAGCCACCGCTCGGCAAGCGCCGGAGGCAGCGCCTCGCCGGTCGCGATCATCCAACGCAACTGTCCTCCGTCGCCTCCCACCCCTCCGTCCGCTCCGTCCACCCTGCCCCCTCCGTCCGCCTCGCCCTGCCGCTCCGCCTCCGCCAGCAGCATCGCCAGCAGCGACGGCACCGTCTCGAGCACCGTCACCCCCTGCCGCCGCACCGACCGCCACAGCAGCGCCGGGTCCTGCGCCTCCTCCGCGCTCGCCACCCACACCTGGCCCCCCACCAGCAGCGCCGCCAGCACCTGCCAGAGCGAGATGTCGAAGCACTGCGACGCCGTCGCGGCCACCACGTCCGCCTCGCCGAGCGACAGGGCCTCGATCTTCGCCCGCAGGTGGTTGAGCATGCCGCGGTGCGTGACCATCGCCCCCTTCGGCTGGCCCGTCGAGCCCGAGGTGTAGATCACGTAGGCCAACCCCTGTGGGTCCGCCACCACCGGCGCCGGCAGCGCGGCCGTGCCCGCGCGCCCGCCGGCCGGCGCCCCGAGACCCGGTGCCAGCGCCGGCTCCAGCTCGACGACCTCCGGCCGTTGCGCCGCCGGCAGGCCGGCGAGCGCCGCCGCCAGCCGCTCCCGGTGGCTTGCCGCCACCAGCACCACCGCCGCGCGGCTCGACGCCAGCACCTGGCGCCAGCGCGGCGCCGGATGCTCCGGGTCGAGCGGCAGGTACGCGCCTCCCGCCCACCAGATGCCCAGCATCGCCGCCGGCAGCTCGCCGTCGCGCTCCGCCAGCACCGCCACCACGGTTTCGGCGCCGGCGCCGCGGCCCGCCAGCGCCTCGCCCACAGCCCGGCTGCGCCGTGCCAGCTCGCGGTAGCTCACCTCGCCGTGCCGCGTCCGCAGCGCCACCCGGTCGCCCTGCTCCGCCGCCACCCAGGCGAAGCGCGCCGGCAGCATCTCGGCCGGCAGCTCCGCCTCCTCCGCCCGGTTCCACTCCGAGAGCAGCTGCCGCCGCTCCGCCGCGCTCAGGATCGCGAGCCGCGACAGCGAGGCGCCGGCGTCCTGCGCCACGCTCGCCAGCAAACCCAGCAGCTGGCCGCCGAAGCGCTCCGCCGTGGCGCGGTCGAAGAGATCGGTGCTGTAGCGCAGCGCGCCCACGATGCGGCCGAAAGCCTCGGCCATCTCGAGGTAGAGGTCGAACTGCCCCTCTTGCTGGGCGAGGAAGGGGAGCGGCGAGAGGACGATCTCGGCGCCACCTGCCGGGCCGCCGCCCGCGGGCAGGACCGGCGCCTTGTCGAGCGAGAAGGCGACACCGGTGAGCGGCTGGCGCGCCGCGTCCCGCGCCACGCCGAGCATCGCGGTCAGGCGCGCAAAGGGGAAGTCCTGGTGTGCGACGGCCTCGGCGACCCGCCGCGAGATCCTCCCCACAAGCTCGCGGAACGTCGGATCGCCGCTCAGGTCACCCCGCACGACCACGAAGTTCATCAGGCAGCCCACGACCCGCGACAGCTCCGGCGTGCCGCGGCCGGCCATCGGCGAGCCGACCAGGAGGTCGCGGTCGCCCGAGTGACGCGCCAGCACGCACATCCAGGCGGCGAGCAGCACGCCGTACAGGGTGGCGCCCTCGCACCTTGCCAGCCGGCGCAGCGCCGCGGTCAGCTCGGCGCCCACCTCGAGCTCGAGCGTGGCCCCGCGCAGGCTCTGCACCGGCGGCCGCTGGCGGTCGGTTGCCAGGTTGAGCACCGGCAGCGGGGGCGCGAGCGCCTGCCGCCACCAGGCGGCGAGCTCCTCGCCCCGCGGCCCGGCAAGCATCTCGCCCTGCCAGCGCACGAAGTCGGGGTTGTCCGCCACCTGCGGCGGCAGGCTGGCAGGCCGGCCCTGCCGCTCGGCGCCATAGAGCTCCGTCAGATCTTCCAGCAGCACGCCGATCGACCAGAGGTCGAGCACCGCATGATGCGCCACGACCAGCAGCGCATGCCGGGCGACGCCGCGGCGGAAGAGCGCGAGGCGCAGCTGCGGCCCTCGCTCGAGGTCGAAGGGTCGCTCGTAGGCGCGCCGGAAGGCCTGGGCGAGCCCGGCCTCGTCGAGGCCCCGCGCGTCCGCTACGGAGAAGGCGATGGGCAGCCGGGCATGGATCTCTTGCACCGGCTGGCCGTCGCGCATGCCGTAGGTGGTGCGCAGGGCGGCGTGGCGCTCCACCAGGCACGCGGCGGCGCGCTCGAAGCTCGGCAGGTCGAGGGGCCCCTCGACCGCGAGCGCCAGGGCCACGTTGTAGGCCGGGCTCTCCGGCGCGAGCTGGTGGGCGAACCACATGATCCACTGGCCCGGCGACAGCGGGTGGAAGCGCTCGTAGCGGCGCGGCCCCGCGCCGGCGCCGGGCGCGGCCTGCTCGCGCAGCATGCGGGCGAGCGCGCGGCGCTTGTCGGGCGAGAGGCCGGCGATGCGGTCGGCAAGGCCGCTCATACCGCCGCTCCCTCGAGCATGGCTCGGATCTCGGCGACCGAACGCTGGTCGAGCTCGGAGGAGATCTCGGAGATCTCGCTCAGGATGGCGGCGAGCTCCGGGTCGGCCTGGCTCTCGATCTGCGGCAGCAGCTGGTCGACCAGCGAGGCGACGGACGCGCCCTGGAGCAGGTCGACCACCAGCGGCGCCGCCTGCAGCGTGGCCTTGAGCCGCACCTGCAGCTCGATCGCCATCATCGACTCGAGCCCCAGGCCGATCAGCGGCTGGCTGTGGCCGAGACTGGCCTTGGGCAGCCGCATCACCCGGCCGGCGGTCTCGGCCAGGTGGTCCGCGAGCCGCGCCCGCCGCGCCGCCGGGTCCGCGGCAGCCAACAGCTCGCCGAGCACCGAGCTCTCGACCGCGGCAGCCGGAGGGGCCTCGTCCGCCGCGAGCAGCGGACGGATCAGCGCGCGGGCGATGCCGTCCGGATAGTGGCGCCGGGCGACGGTCGCCCAGTCGGCCTTGGTCAGCAAGGGCTGGACAGGGTCGGCGGTCAGCACCGCCGCCAGCGCTTCGATGCCCTCGCGGGGCGTCATCGCGGGGAAGCCGCGCCCGTCGAGGTAGGCCTCGCCGTCGAGCAGCGTTGCCATGCCGACCTCGCTCCAGGCGCCCCAGCAGATCGACTGGGCCGCCAGGCCCTGCAAGCGGCGGGCGTGCGCCAGTCCGTCGAGGAAGGCGTTGGCCGCGGCGTAGTCCCCCTGGCCGGTCATGTAGAGCACCGTGCTGATCGACGAGAAGAGCACGAAGACCTCGAGCGGCTCGGCGGCGAGGGCCTGGTGCAGGTTCCAGGCGCCGAGCACCTTGGGCCGCAGCACCTCGCGCAGCTCCTGAGCCGTCATCTGTTCCAGCAGCCGGGGGCGCGAGACGCCGGCGGCGTGCACCACGCCGCGGATCGGCGGCCAGCCCTCGCGCCGGTAGCCGGCGAGGAAGGCGGCGAGCGCGGCGCGGTCGGCGACGTCGAGCGCCGCCAGGTGCACGCTGGCCCCGGCCGCCTCGAGCTCGCGCACCGCCGCGACCCGTGCTTCTTCAGGGCTGGCGGCAGCGCAGGCGGACCACTCCGTGCGCGGGGGGAGCGGCGTGCGGTTGAGCAGGATCAGGTGGCGGGCGCCGCGCTCGATCAGCCAGCGGGCGACGGTGCGGCCCAGGCCGCCCAGGCCGCCGGTGATCAGATAGGCGCCGTCGGAGCGGAAGGGACGGGGGACCCGATTCGGCTGCCAGGGCCGGCGCGCCAGCCGCCGCACCAGCACCTGGCCGCCACGCACGGCCAGCAGCTCCTCGGCCGGCGGCGCGAGCAGCAGGGAGGCGAGCGCTTCGGCGTCTGCCGGCGTGACCTCCCGCGACAGGTCCACGAGGCCGCCCGCCAGGTGGCACAGCTCCTGGTGCAGGGCAGAACCGCCGAGACCCCACAGGCAGGTGGAGACCGGGTCGACCTCCCGGTCGGCCGCGAGCGCGTGCGCGCCGTGGGTGACCACCCAGAGCTTGGCGGGCGCCTGCGCGAGGGCCTGCACCAGGCATAGCAGGCCCACGCATTCGCCGTCGATGCGGTCCGCCAGGCGGTCCCCGGAGAGGGGTGGACCCTGCAGGCCCGCGGTCACGTAGAGCACGCCGCGCAACGGCGGGCGGACCGCGGCGGCAGCCAGCAGGGCGCGCAGGTCCTCCCCCTCCGCCGGCCGGAACGTGCCGGTCTCCCCGGCCGCGGGCAGGCGCAGCGCCGAGCCCGCGACGGCGAGCAGCACCTCCTCGCCGCGGCCCACGAGCGCCGCCGCCGCCGGCGCGGCCGCTGCGGCCGTGTCGGCGAGCACCAGCCAGCGGCCCCCGCCGGCCGCCGCCGCCGGACTCGCAACCGGCGGAGCCGCCTGCCACTCCGCCTCGCAGAGCTGCACCTCGCCGCCCTGGCGCGAGCCGGGCGCGCGCCCCTCGAGCGCCACCGCCTCGAGGTCGCGGAGGCGGGCCAGCACCGTCCCGTCCTCGGCGAATAACGCGACCTGGCCGCGAAGGGTGTCCGCACTCCAGTCCGAGAGCCGGGCATGGATCCAGAAGCGGCGCCCCAGAGGGGCGAAGAACGAGCCCTCGGCGGCTCCCACCGGCAGGTAGGTGGTGCCGCCGTCGCGCTCGGCCGCCGCCAGCACGCAGCCGAAGAGGGTCTGGAAGGCCACGTCGAGCAGCGCCGGGTGCACCCAGGCGCCGTCGCACTCGGTGGCCACCGCGGCCGGCGCCTCGGCCAGCCCAAGCGCCTCGCCGTCCCCCACCTGCAACCGGATGAGGCCCCGGAACGCGGGACCGTACTCGAAGCCCCACTCGGCGAACCGGCGATAGGCCTCGGCGACCGGCAGCTCGCGCCGCAGCCGCTCTGCGATCTCGCGGCGCTCGATCCGCCCGGCCTGCTCAAGGCTGGGCATCGTCAGCCACCGCCCCCGCATGTGCTCCACCCATCCCCGGCCGCCGTCCAGCTCGCTCTGGATGGAGATGCAGCCATTGCCCGGCTCGAGCGAGACCGCGAGCGGCTGCGCCGCCTCGCCGCTCAGGAACAGGGCCCGCGCGAAGCGGACGTCGGCCAGAGCCAGCGGCCGGCCGCCGGTCTGCGCCGCTTCCTGAATGGCGCCGACCGCCATCCCGACGAAGGCGGCGCCGGGGAAGACCACGCGGCCCCGGATGCGATGATCGGCGAGGTAGTGCGGCGACCCGATCTCGACCTCGCAGCGCCACAGCGGCAGCGTCCCGCGGAGGCGCCGCCCCAGCAGCGGATGGACCGCGGCCTCGCCCGGCGTCCAGTCGCCGGCGCCGCCCTGTCCCAACCGGTCGGCGAGCGACCGCTCCGACTCCTCCCAGTAGCTCTCGCGCTGCCAGGGGTAGGTGGGCAGCCGCACCAGGCGGCCGTCGGCCGGGGCGATCCGTTCCCATGCCAGGTCGCAGCCGGCGGCGTAGAGCCTGCCCGCGGCGGCGAGCAGGGCGCCCCGCTCACCCTCGCCGCGTTGCAGAGTGCCGAGCGCGATGCTGCGTGTGCCGGCATGCTCCAGGCACTCGTTGATCGAGCCGGTGAGCACCGGGTGCGCTCCCAGCTCGACGAAGAGCCGGAAGCCCGCGGCGTGCAGCGACTCGATCGCGCCGGCGAAGAAAACCGGCTCGCGGACGTTGCGCCACCAGAAGGAGGCCACCAGCTCGCCGCCGGCGATCGGCCGCCCGGTCACCGGGCTGGTCAGCACCCGGCACGCCGCCCGCGGCGCGAGGTCGCTCAGGCAGGCGAGGAGCTCGTCCTCGAGCGGCTCGAGGTAGTGGCTGTGGTAGGGGACGTCGACCTCCAGCATGCGGCAGAAGACGCCCTGTGACTGCAGCCGCTCGGCCAGCTGGGCGAGCGTTGCCGTGTCGCCGGAGAGAGTCACCGTCCGCGGGCTGTTGATGGCGGCGATCGAGACGCTGTGGCCGCCGCCCCCGGCGGCGGCGTTGCCGCCTACGGCTTTGCCGATCGCCTCGATCGCTTCGATCGCTTCGATCGCCTCATGGGCCTCGCGATGACCGAGGGCCACGGCGAGCATGCGGCCGAGGCCGGTGGTGCGCTGCTGCAGCCGGCTGCGGTGGAAGATCACGCGCACCGCCTGCTCGAGGTCGAGGGCGCCGGCCAGGTGTGCCGCCGCCACCTCGCCGGCGCTGTGGCCCACCAGCGCCGCGGGCTCGATCCCCCACCAGGCGAGGAGGCGCGCCAGGGCGACTTGGAGGGCGAAGCCGGCCGGCTGCGCGACCTGGGTCTCTCGCATCCGCGAAGCGCCTTCCTCGGCGCGCAGCTCGTCGATCAGCGAGAAGCCCGCGAGCGGCCGCAGCAGCGCGTCGCACTGCTCGATCGCCTGCCGGTACACCGGCTCCTCCGCGAACAGCTGGCGGCCCATGCCCCAGCGTTGCGGGCCCATCCCCGAGCAGACGAAGACCGGCGGGCGCTCGGCCGGAGGGAGGGGCGCGGAAGCGGCGGCGAAGTCCTCGCCGGCGACCGCCGCGCGCAGCCTCTCGACCAGCTCGGCCCGGGTCGAGGCGGTGAACGCCTGCCGGCAGGGGAGATGGCTGCGCCGCTTCGCCGCCGACCACGCGATGTCCGCCAGCGGCTCGCTCCCGTCCGCGAGTGCTGCCGCCCAACGCTCGGCGAGCGCGCGCAGCGCCGCGGGCGTCTTGGCGGAGAGCGGCACCAGCTCGGCGCGGCCGCCGCCATCGGCAGGCGGCGCGGCCGGTGATGCGGCGGCCGGCGCCTCTTCGAGCACCACGTGGGCGTTGCTGCCGCCGAAGCCGAAGGAGTTGACGCCGGCCCGCGCCGGCCGCCCGTCCGCGGGCCACGGCTCGAGCCGCCGCGGGACGCGCAGTTTGAGCGCGTCCAGCTGGATCGCCGGATTGGGCCGCTCGAAGTGCAGCTGCGGCGGGATCTGCCGGTGCGCGAGCGCCAGCGCCGCCTTGATCAAACCGGCCACGCCGGCGGCCGCCTCGAGGTGTCCGACATTGCTCTTGATCGAGCCGATCCAGCAGGCGTCCTCCGGTCCCCGGCCGGCCCCCAGCACCGCCCCCAGCGCCTGCGCCTCGATGGGGTCCCCGACCGGCGTGCCGGTGCCGTGGGCCTCGACGTATTGAATTTCCGCGGGATCGATCCCGGCGCGGGCGCTCGCCTCGCGCACCACCGCCTCCTGGGCCTGCCGGCTCGGCACCGTGAGCCCCGGGGAGCGCCCATCATGGTTACTGGCCGTGCCGCGGATCAGGGCGTAGATCCGGTCGCCGTCGCGGCGCGCCGCGGCGAGCGGCTTGAGCACCACCACTGCCGCGCCCTCACCCCGCACGTAGCCGTTGGCGCGCGCGTCGAAGCCGCGGCTGCGGCCATCGGGGGACAGCATGCCGGCCTTCGACTCGGCGATCATGTAGTCGGGGCGGAACATGGCGTTGACCCCGCCCACCAGCGCCAGCGAGACCTCGCCATGCCACAGGCTCTGGCAGGCGAGGTGGGTGGCCACCAGCGACGACGAGCAGGCAGTGTCGACGGCGAACGAGGGGCCGCGCAGATCGAAGACGTAGGACAGCCGGCCGGCTACCAGGGTCATCGCGCTGCCGGCGCCGGTGTAGGCGTCGATCAACGCCCGGTTGTCCGCGCTCAGCTTGAGCAGCGGCATGTCGTCGGTGAAGGCGCCGACGAAGACCCCGGTGGCCGAGCCGGCGAGCCGTTCGGGAGGGATGCCGGCGTCCTCCAGCGCCTCCCAGGTCACCTCGAGCAGCCAGCGCTGCATCGGCGAGAGCTGGACCGCCTCCCGCGGCGCGATGCCGAAGAAGAGGGCGTCGAAGTCCGCGATCGCCTGCTCGACGAAACCACCCCAGCGCGAGATCGACTTGCCGGCCCGGCCGGCATCGGCGTCGAAGAAGGCCGCCGCGTTCCACCGGTCCGGCGGCACTTCGCGGATGGCGTCGACGCCGTCCGCGAGCAGCCGCCAGAGGCCCTCGGGCGAGCTCGCCCCGCCTGGCAACCGGCAACCGATGCCGACGATCGCGATCGGTTCCATGTTCACATCTCGACTCTGCGGGTCGCGCGAGGACGTGCGCAGCTCCTCGTCAGTTGCGGGCCTCGGTGCCGGCAGCCTGCTGCTCCGCCATCCGGCGGCGCAGGCTTAGCGGGCGCATGTCGGTCCAGATTCCCCGGATGTACTCGAGACACTCCGTCTTGCTGCCCGCCTTGCCGCCGTCCCTCCAGCCTGCTGCATTGGCGCGGTCTTCCGGCCAGATCGAGTACTGCTCTTCGTGATTGAGAACCACTCTGTAGCGAACGGTGTCTTCCCTGTCCGGATCCATCACGGTCCTCCTTGCGGTTGCCTCGTTCCCGGCCTGATCGTTGCGCGTTCACGGGGGTGGTGCGTATTGGCTGCAACTGTACGCCGTGCAGGCTGCCGGAACCGTCGAGATTGGCAGAGACCCGCCGAACACCCGTGCCAAGGTCTCGTCCAGCAGCAGGTCCGCGCGACCGCCGCGGAGATCTTCCGCGCCGACCCGGAACGCGGCCTTGCCACGCCGGGTGATTTGGTGGGATTTGCGCGATTTGTTCATGTCCTCCCCTCCTTTCCTCTTCTCGGCATGCGGCCACGAGCCGCCGCCAGCGAGTTTCAAAGGTCGCAGATCCGTCCTGCCACCGGGGCCGGGCCGCTCCCGGCAACGCTTGCGCGGTAGGCGTCGGCGAGGCTTGCCTTGAAGCGCGCGCCGAAGCCGTCGCAGTAATTCGAGTCGTACCGCCCGTTCTGACCGAGGGCCAAGACGGCGCAGCCACCGCCGCAGTGCAGGGCGAAGCGGCACCGCCGGCAGACCGGGTTGCTGGCCACCGTGCGAGTGCGCCAGACCTGCGTCTGATCTTCGCGCAGCTCGACCTCTCCCTCGGGCGTCACTCGGCCCAAGCGGACGCTGGGATCGCCGGTCTTCTCCCAACAGGCGTAGATGTCGCCGAAAGGATCGAAGATGTACATGCGATCGTGGGCGCCGCAGAAGCTCGGCCGCAGGCTGGGAACCAGGTCTCTCCCGGCATCGAAAATGCGCTGGGCACGCGCGCGCATCTCCTCGTCGGGGCGGGCCAGCACTCGCAGCTGCGGGTGCTGATCGCGCATTTCGGTCAGAGTTCGATCGAGCTCCCACGAGCTCAGCGTGGCGGCAGCATCGGTCTTGCCGTTGCCGGGTCTCACCGGCGAGGTGTACGCGGAGAAACCCCGATGGCGATTCCAACCTCGTGCGACGATCTCGTCGGCGAACGCCGGCAGCTGTGCGAGGTTGCCGCGATCGATGTTGACCCGCACGCTGACCGCGGCGCCCAGCTCGAGCGCCATCGCGATGTTCGCCGCGATCCGCGCGTAGGAGCCGGCGCCGTCGGCGTAAACTCGACGCTGGTCGTGCGCCTCGGGCGGGCCGTCCAAGGTGATCTGCAGGCGGGCGATTCCGGCCGGGCCGAGCAAGTCTCGATAGGCCTCGAGCTCGGTGCCGTTGGTCACCGCCCAGAGATCTGCGCCACCGGCCTCGAACGCCTTGCCCAGCACCCATTCCACGATCGGCCGGTTGCCTGCCAGCAGTGGTTCACCGCCGAAGAACCCAATGCTGCGCCGCCGCGGCGCGGTCGGATCCAGCCCGTGCCGCTCTTCGATCCGCGGCAGGGCGGCGAAGATCCGGTCGACCATCGGCCGGCGCATGGTGCGCAACAGATGCTCGAACGAGCAGTCGCTCCGCATGTGGTCCTGGTAGCAATAAGGGCAACGAAGATTACAGTCGTACGTGGGAATGAATATGTAGCTGGGCGCCTGTCGCACCGCGCGCTCGTGGAGCTTTACGGCGAGCTTGGCGAAAAGGGCTTCTTCTTCTTCCGGCGACAGGTCGGTGAGATATCCCTGCTCGGCCAGCAAGTCGAGGGTGGCGTCCGCGACGGTCACTTCCGCCGCGATGCCGGGCTCAGGCCGCCACTCGCCATACAGCGGTTTCGGCGGGCGCGCTGCCTGCCGGGAGCGCAGCAGGTCCGCGACGCCGCGCGAGACCAGATCGTAGGCGCCGGTATAACCATGAACCAACAGGACGTTCGATTCATCATCCGGCAAGGGCACCAAGATCATGTAGCTGCTGGTACGAAACATCGTCGCCCCTCGCTCCTGCCCCTGTCTCGCTCCATGGGGTCTGCCTGGCGTTCGGCCTGGTACCGCGAGGCTGTGCAAGGCATGGGCCAGGCCGGAAAACCATTCCAAAGCGGCTCCGGCGCGCAGGCCGAGGGCGATTTGCGAGTAGGTGCTTACCCGAGCCGGGGTAACCGCGTACTCTTCGCTCGCGCCGCCGGTGGAAAATGTTTGCCGGCGGCCTGGCACGCTGGCTGCATCCGGCTATAGACTGGGGACGACCCATCAAGACTGCAGCACGGGGCGCGAGGCACGATTCACGGCGAGGAGTTCGAGATGCTGCGGGCGATCGCTAAAAAGGAGATGCTGAATCATCTGAGAAGCTTCCGCTTCTGGGCGGGGGCGCTCCTCAGCATCCTGCTCGCGGCCCTTTCGACAGTGATCACCGCGCCCGATTACAACCTCAGATTGAGAAGCTACGAGGAGCGGGTCGCCGGCGAGCGGCGAGAGCTCCGCTCGGTATCCACGTATTCCTACTTGCAGCCCCTGCTGGTCCGTCCTCCCGAGCGCTTGAGCATCCTCGATCAGGGTCTCGAGCCGCGCCTTGGCACGGAGGTGGCGATCAATCTCTTCTCCATCCCCGTCGAGGCGACTGGAGAGCCGCGCGGCAACGAGTTCCTGGCCTCTCTGCCGGCCCTGGATCTGACGCTGGTGGTGAGCCTCGTCCTCGGCTTGCTGGCGCTGCTCTTGACCTGTGATTCGATCACCAGCGAAAAAGAGGAAGGCACCTTGCGGGCGATCCTCGCCAACGGCATGCCACGGTGGGCGGTCCTGGTGGGCAAGCTCGCCGGCAACCTCGCGACGATCGCCCTTCCCCTGGGCGGCGCATTGCTGGTGAGCCTCGCGATCTCGAACCTCGTCGTCCAGCAGCCGCTCACCCTCGACCAGTGGTTGCGCGTCGCCGGCCTCGCGGGTTCCTACGTCGCCTACCTCTCCCTGATGCTGCTGTGCGGCTTGTTGATCTCGCTCTACGCCCCCGGCACCTCGCAGGCGCTCGGGGTGTCGGTCCTTCTCGGCTTCGGGCTGACGATCATCATCCCGGGCGCGGCTTGGGCAGCGGCCAACGGCCTGTCCACGAAGAGCCGGGCAGAGCGTCTCACCGAGCAGAGGATCGAGGCGCTGACCGTCGAGTACGAACGGCGCCTGGCCGAGGAATTCAAGCGCTCCGGATTGCGCTCCGTGCCCAGCGGTTACAGAGCCAGCTCCTTCGCCAGCGGCCCGAACCGGGCTGTCCGCTACCGCAACGGCGCCGCCGCCTACTATGACGCTCTCGCCGCCTACTATCGGTTCGAAGCGGCCTCCGGTATCAGATATGCAGCCGAGGCTCTCGCCCTCCGGCGGCACGACCTCGGACAGCTGCGATCCGGGGAGCGGCTCGGAGCGGCGCTCGGCGCGCTCTCGCCCGCGACCATCCTTTACGGACTCTCGGAGCCGTTCGCCGGCACCTCGATCGCGGAGTACGACCGCTTCATCACGGCCTGCCAGGGCTACCGGCTGCAGTTCGTCGCCTACCTGGAAACCAAGGGAGCCTTCCAGTCCTGGCGCTGGTTCACCGACGATTCGCCGGGGCAGCTCCACCCCTGGCCTGGCTACTTCGGTCTGACACCCGAGCAGGTGAGCCCGCAGCAGGTGAGCCTGCTCTTCAGCCGGCTGACCGAACCGGCGGTGGCGGCCCGCGCCATGCGCGACCAGGAGACGATCGCGAACGACCGCTCGCGGCCGCTGGCCCTCCGGGACCTGCCCCCCTTTTCCTATCGGCCCGACAGTTTCTCCGGTTCTTTGCGCCGCGGGGCGGCCAACGCCGTGGCCTTCCTGCTCCTCGATGCGCTGGCAGTGACCGCCGCCGTGGCGCGATTCCGGCGCTACGAGCTGGATTGAGACGATGACCAGACCTGCGCCAGCAGCTTCCGCCGCGGCCGGCGAGCCCGCCCGGTCGTCGCGCCTGTCGCGGGCGCCAGACCGGAGCCCCGTGTTCAGCATCTTCGTGAACCAGGTCCGACGCCTGGCCGGCAGCTGGCGCTATCACGCCACCGCCTGGCTGCTGATCGCCACCATGATGGCCGCGGCAGTGACCGCCGGGGCCAGCTACCGAAGCACGGCCCTCGAGCAGGCAGCGGTCATGGACAGCCATCGCAGGGAGCTCGCAGGTGCCACCGTCGACCAGCTCGCCGAGATGCTTCAGCCGGCGATCAAGCCCCCCCTGCGCCTGACTCTGCTGGTGAACCAAGGCCAAGTGTCGACCCCGGACGTCTACAGCCAGGCGCTGAGTCCCTGGATACCTCCCGAGATCCACAGGACCCAGGCCGGCAACCACCTCCTCCCCATCCAGGAGCCGATCGACTGGATGTTCGTCATCCGTGTCGTGCTTCCTCTGTGCGCGTTCATCCTGGGCTACGATGCGGTCTGCGGCGAGCGCCGGTCGGGCACCCTTAAGCTCCTCTTGTCCTACCCGGTCCCTCGCTCCAAGGTGCTGGCCGGCAGGTTCCTCGCCCTCTGGAGCTGTCTCGCGGCCCCGCTGCTGCTGGGAGCTCTCCTCTCCCTGCTCGTCGCCATCGGCCCGAGCGGCCTCCCTCAATCGGCCGACGATGTGGCAAGGGTCGGGCTGGTGGTTCTCCTGGGCCTATGGAGCACGGCGTTTTTTGTCCTGCTTGCCCTTCTGGTGTCGGCGCTCTCCCGCGAGGACTCGACCAGCCTGAGTCTGCTGGCGTGGCTCTGGGTGACAGCGGCCATCGCCGTGCCGGCGATGAGCGGGCTATTGGCTCACCGGCTGCTCCCCGTCGCCTCCGATGGCGAGGTCGCCCAACGGCTGGAGATCGTCGCGCAGCGGATCGCCCACGAGTACGCGGGGAGGGCGGGGAACTGGCGGAAGCGCGAGTGGGCCAGAGCCGACGGCTTCGCCTGGGAGCGGGTCTCGGCACAGGTCGAAGAGCGGCGCCTCGCCCTGCAAGACGAGATCCGCCGGGAGGCGTTGGCGCGCAAGCTTGCCCAGGCGGAGCTTCAGAGACAGATCGCCGCGGTCTCCCCGGCACCTCTCGCCGAAGTCCTCGCGGAGCTGCTCACCGGCTCCGGGCCCCAGCGCGACGAGAGCTTCATCGCGCAAGCCCGCGCCTTTCGCGCGACTCTCGCCGAACGGGTCCGGGAGCTCGACGCCGTCGACTCCGAGAGCCCGCACATCCTGTTCTTCAGTGGCTATCTCTCGCAGCGGCCGGTCGCGGTGGGTGCCCTGCCTGGCTTCGTCTTCCACGAACGGCCGATCGGCCTGGGCTTCGCGGCAGCGCGCCCCTATCTGACCGCCTTCGCCCTGGAGACCGTGGCGGTCGTCCTGGCCTGTCTCCTCGCCTTCGCCAAGCAGGACACGGGGTAACCGATGATCGAGGCGGTCGATCTCAGCAAGCGCTATCCAAACGGCAAGCTGGCCCTGGACGCGCTCAATCTACGGGTCGGGCCGGGCGAGATCTACTGCCTGCTCGGTGCCAAGGGCGCCGGCAAGACGACTGCCATCAATCTCTTCCTCGGTTTCCTGCAGCCCACTGCCGGCCGCGCCAGGATCGACGGCATCGACGTCGCGCAGGAACCGTTGGCGGCGAAGGCCCGGGTCGCCTACCTGGCGGCTACGACAGCGTTTTACCACCGGCTCACCGTGCTGCAGAACCTCAAGTTCTTCGCCCGCCTGAGCGGCCGGCAGGCCTCGCGGCACGATCTCGAGATGGCCCTGCGCGAGGTTGGCCTGCCCGAGTCGGTGTTCAACCAGCGAGTCTCCGAGCTTGGCCCGGGCGGCGTCCGCAAGCTCGGCCTCGCCGCGGCACGGATGAAAGGAGCGCCCGCACTCCTCCTCGACGAGCCGCTCTCCGGGCTCGATCCCAAGGCGGCGGCCGAGGTGGTGGAGCTGCTCGAGCAGGTGCGCGAGCAGGGCAAAGCTCTGCTGATCACTATGCAGGATCTCTTCTGGGCCCGCCAGCTTGCCGACCGGGTGGGAATCCTCCAGGAGGGGCGTCAGGCCTTGACGCGCACCCGCGATGAGCTGCGCTACGAGAACCTGGAAAAGCTCTATCTCGACTACATGCGTGGAGGGCCGCAGCCCGGCGAACGAACGGAGCCGGTGCGGCCGTGAGGAAGTTGCAGTTGTTCCTGAAGGCGCCGGGTCCCGACGTGGCGCCTCATTGGGCCCAGTCGTCGCTCTCGTCGCCCGACAGTCCGTACTGACGCATCTTGTTGAACAGGGTCTTGCGGGAGATACCCAGGCTCTGGGCCGTGGTGGAGCGGCCGCCGCCGTGCTCGGCAAGGCGCGAGACGATCATGATTCTTTCCAGCCGTTCGGTGGCTTCAGCCACCGCCTGCGTCAGGCTCAAGCGGGAAAGATCGGACTGCGGAGCCGGCGCTCTCCCCTCGGCCGGCTCGCCACGCACTCGCCCGGGAAGGTCGGAGAGCCGCAGAGTCTCTCCCTCGCACAGAATCATCGCCCGGCAGATGGTGTTCTCCAGCTCTCGCACGTTGCCCGGCCACTCGTACTCGCCGAGGACCCGGCGCGCCTCGGGCGTGATGAACTGGACGGCGAAACCCAGCTCGCGGTTGAAGCGATCGACCAGATGATCAATCAGGAGGGGCAGGTCGGCTCGCCGCTCGCGAAGGGGGGGCAGACGGATATGGATGACGTTGAGGCGCCAGAAGAGGTCCTCGCGGAAGCGACCGGCTCGCGACTCGCCTTCGAGATCCTTGTTGGTGGCGGCGATGACCCGCACGTTGACCGGTCGCGAGGCGCGGGAGCCGACGCGCTGGATCTGTCGTTCCTGGAGACCGCGCAGCAATTTCGCCTGAGCGTCCAGAGCCAGGTCCCCTACCTCGTCGAGAAAGAGGCTGCCGCCATCCGCCTGCTCGAACTTGCCGGGCCGCGACTCTCGCGCATCGGTGAAGGCACCCTTTTCGTGGCCGAAGAACTCCGACTCGATGAGCGTCTGCGGTATCGCGCTGCAGTTGACGGCCACGAAGGGGCCTGCCGCGCGTTGACTGCGACGATGGATGGCCCGCGCCACCAGCTCCTTGCCGGTACCTGATTCGCCGGTGATCATGACCGTTACGTCGACGCGGACGACCTTGGCCATCAAGCTGAAGACCTCCTGGATCTCCCGGCTGATGCCGACGATCTCGGTGAAACCGTAACGCGCCTCGAGGTCCTGGCGCAGCGCCTCGACCTCGGCGTTGAGCCGCCGCATCTCGAGCGCCCGGTCGATGGTAATCAGCAGCTCGTCGTTGTCGAACGGCTTGGTGACGTAGTCGAAAGCGCCCCGGCGCATGGCCTCGACGGCGGAGGAGATGGTGCCATGGGCGGTCATCACGATGACGTCCAGCCGCGGATTGATGGTCTGGAGCCGCATGAGCGCCTCCATCCCGTCGATGCCCGGGAGTTTGAGGTCGAGCAGCACCAGGTCGGGGCTGGCCTCGGCAACGGCGGCCAGCGCCTGCTCGCCGGAGTCCACGTCCACGACCCGGTGGCACCGCTCCCCCAGCAGCACGGAGAGGATCCGGCGGATCGGCTTCTCGTCGTCCACGATCAGGATGTTCGCCATGGCTTTTCCTAGATCAGCGGCAGGCGGACCAGCGCCGTGGTGCCCTTGCCGGCTCCAGGCTCGAGGTGGATCTCTCCCCCGTGCTGTTCGACGATGCCATGGCAGATGGGGAGCCCCAGACCGGTACCGTCCCGCTTGGTGGTGAAGAAAGGATCGAAGACCTTGCGCAGCTGATCGGGAGGAATCCCCGGCCCGGTATCCTCGATGCGGACTTCCACCCAGCGGGGGTTGGGGTTCTCGGGTGGCGGCAGCCACGGCACAATCTTGACCGCCAGCCGCCCGCCATTCGGCATGGATTGCAGGGCGTTCAAGAGGAGGTTCAAGAAGACCTGCTTGAGGTGCGCGGCGTCGCCGTGCACGGCCAAGGGAGCGCTGCCCGCGCTGCCGAAGACGGTCTCCACCCCGACCTCTTGCTCGCTGGCCTGCGCTCCGAGGAGCTCTACGGCGCTGCGGAGAAGCCCGCGGAGGTCCACCTCCGATTTCTGGAGCTCTCGCGGCTGGCTCAGGCGCAAGAGATCTCGCAAGGTGGTGTTGATGCGATCCACCTCGCCCAGGATCTCCGTGACCAGGTGGTGGCTCGGCTCGCCCGCATCGAAGCCGCGCTGGAGGTACTGCATCGTCGAGCGGATCGCGGTCAGCGGGTTCCTGATCTCATGCGCGACCCCCGCCGCAAGCTGCCCCAGGGCGGCCAGGCGTTCGGCGCGGTTGAGGCGGTCGAGGCGCTCGCCCTGGGCGCGATAGAGTGCCGCGTTTTCGAACGCCAGGCTGGCTTGGGAAGCCACGAGATTCAAGAGCTCGACCTGGCTCCTGTCGACCGCCCACATGGGCCGGTCCGAGCCCAAGAGGATAATGCCCGTGACCCGGTTCAAGGAGATCATCGGCACGCAGACTCGCACCCCCAGCCGGTCGAGCAGCTCCCGCTCCACCGGATCGAGATACTCGTGGACTTCCGGCTGGCGATCCACGACCAGGCAGGTCTCGTTCGCCGAGAGCCAGCGCACGAGCTTTCCCCGCGAGGATATCCGGAGATTCCCAAGCTCGGCCTCGTCCACCCCGGCCGAGAAGCCGGAGAGGAAGCTTGCGGTGACCGCATCGGGCTTCAGGATGATCAACCGGTCGGGGTCGAAGAGCTCTCGGATGCGCGCTCCGACGCTGGCTTCGAGCGCTTCGCGGTCGACGATCAGACCCAGGGAGCGGCTGAACTCCAGGACAGCGCGGTGGTTCGAGCGTCGCCTACCAAGACGACCGACAACTCTCTTGACAGCGAGCTTCCATGAGCTGGTCACCGGAACCATTGCCTTGCCGAGCCTACCCTGCCTTCGCAGCGGTCCACTCCGCTGCAGCTAGACCGCGCCCGCTGTTTACTGCTAATGCTGTTGCTTATTCGTGGCAGCTCCCACTGTTTTTTCAGTATTCAGTATGTAGTTACACTGGTACGGACTGTATCACCAGACTCACCCGCCGACAAGCGCACAACCACCCACTGCCTCCACTCGATGGCCTGCGCCGGCGCGCGCTGGCGGTGCGGCGGGCGCCAGCGGAGTCGGGAACCGGGGAGTCGCTTGCGGGGAGTCGCTGACCCATCGCCGGGCAACTACTTACCCGGCCAGCCGGTGCCGCGGCAGCCAACGCGCCGGGCCCGCGGCGGGTCAGCCCATGGCATTCTGATTGCTTAATCGATCACCTAGGCATTGGGTGTAGGGTCATGTTGAGAGTCCAACTCGACTTCGCAGCTTTTCATCAGCGCGCCGCCGCGACTTCGCACCGTTTCATCTTCATCAGCTCGCGGCCCGCGCCATGACGCCCTCCTGGCTCGACTACCAACTCTCCGTCTCCGCCGCGCACGCCGCCGTGGTGCACGCCGGGACAGCCTGGACCTACGCGCAGCTCGGCCGGAGCATCGAGCTGTGGCAGCGGCGGCTGGCCGGCCACGGGATCTCTCGCGGGGAGCTGGTGGCCTTCGTCGGCGACCACTCGCCCTCGACCTGCGCCCTGCTCTTTGCTCTGACGCGCAATGGCAACGTCTGCGTGCCGTTCTCACGCGCCGCCGCACCGCGCTTGGCGGAGCACTGCCGGATCGCCGCGGTGGATTCCCTCTTCGAGCTCGACCGCGAGGGGGCTCCCTGGCGGCGCCTCGAAAAGCCGGCGGGACCCGCTCCTCACCCGCTGCTTGCGACGCTCCGCGCCACCGGACGGGCGGGCCTGGTGCTCTTCAGCTCGGGCTCGACGGGGGCGAGCAAGGCCTCGCTGCTCGATCTCGAGCGGCTGATGGGCCGCTTTGCCGAGCCGCGACGCCCCTTCGTCACGCTCGGCTTCCTGCTGGTCGACCACATCGGGGGCCTCAACACCCTGCTCTCGGTGCTCTCGAGCGGCGGCTGCCTGGTCAGCGCCGCAGGCGAGCGCAGCCCGGAGGCGGTGTGCGCCGCCATCGAGCGGCACCGTGTGCAGCTCCTGCCCACGACGCCGACGTTCCTCCGGATGTTGCTGATCTCGCAGGCGTTCCGGAGCTACGACCTGTCGAGCCTCGAGCTGATCACCTACGGCACCGAGCCGATGCCGGAGAGCACGCTGCGCGAGCTCCACGAGAGCTTCCCCGCGGTTCGTCTCAAGCAGACCTACGGCCTCACCGAGCTCGGCATCCTCTCCACCCGCTCTGCCGACTCGGGCTCCCTGTGGGTCCAGGTCGGCGGCGCGGGGTACGAGACCAAGATCGTCGACGGCGTGCTGTGGATCCGCTCGCAGACGGCCATGCTGGGCTATCTCAACGCGCCTTCGCCCTTCGACCGGGACGGGTGGTTCAACACCCAGGACGCGGTCGAGGTCAAGGGCGACCAGCTGCGGATCCTCGGCCGCACCTCCGAGCTCATCAACGTCGGCGGCGAGAAGGTCTATCCGGCGCAGGTGGAATGCGTGCTGCTCGAGCTGCCCAACGTGCTGGAAGCGACGGCGTGGGGCAAGCCCAGCCCGGTGACCGGCCAGGTGGTCGCGGCGACGCTCCGCCTCGCGGTGCCGGAGGAGCGCACCGCCCTGCTGGCGCGGCTGCAGGAGCACTGCCGCGGCCGGCTGCCCGCCTATCAGGTCCCGGTCTTCCTCGAGCTCGCCGGCGCCCCTGTCCACAACGAGCGGTTCAAGAAGATCCGGGCCCAGGCCGCCGCGGCGCCGGCGGGAGGCGCATGATGAGCCCCCCCTACGTCTTGCTGCTGAGCGGCGGCAGCCGCGGCCTGGGCCAGGCCATCTGCGAGGACTTCCTCGCCCGGGGCGCCGCGGTGGCCACCTTCAGCCGCTCGCCGACCCCCTTTACCGAGCGCGCGCAGAGCGAGCCCGAGACCCGAGACCGCTTCTTCTGGCAGGCCCTGGACGCGACCGCCGGGGACGCGCAGCGCGCCTTCGTGCTCGCGGCCCGCAAGCGCTTCGGCCGCATCGACGGCCTGGTGAACAACGTCGCGGTGGCCACGAGCGGCCTGCTGGCGCTTGCCCGGCCGGACGAGATCCACGGCACCCTGGCGCTGAACCTGGAAGCGGCGCTGCTGCTGACCCAGAGGTGCTGCCGGGTGATGCTGCACCAAGGCTCGGGAGCGATCCTCAATGTGTCCTCCGTCAACGCCCTGCGGGGGCACGCCGGCGTGCCGGTCTACAGCGCCACCAAGGCGGCCCTCGACGGGCTCACCCGCAGTCTGGCGCGCGAGGTGGGGCCGAAGGGCATCCGCGTCAACTCGCTGGCTCCAGGCTATTTCGAGAGCGAGATGGTCGGCGGCCTCACGGCGGAGCAGAAAGCGAGCATCGCCCGTCGCACCCCCCTGGGCCGTCTGGCGAACACGGCCGATCTGGTGGCCGCAGCCCGCTTCCTGCTGTCCGCGGACGCCGCCTTCATCACCGGGCAGACCCTCGTCGTCGACGGCGGCCTGACCTGTTGAGCGCGGCCAACCTCCCACGAGAGAGCAAAAGCCATGAGCAACGCGCAGACCCCCGACCTGGAAGAGACCATCCGTGCCGCCGTCCTGGCCATTGCCCGGCGGAGCAACCCCACGATCGCCGAGGTCCAGTCCGCGCAGCGGCTGACCGGCGAGCTCGGTCTCAAGTCCCTGGACCTCGCCCAGCTCGTGGCGAGCCTCGAGATGGAGCTCGCCATCGACCCGTTCGCCGAGCTGGTGGCGATCACCAGCGTGCGCACCGTCGCCGATCTCTACGACGCCTACCGCCGCTGCCTGGCAGGAGAGGCGCCCGCGCCGTCAGCCGGCGTCGCCGCCGGCGCCAGCCGGGCCGAGGCGCGGCGCCAGGCAGCCCTGCGCCGCCTGGCACGGCCGCGGCCCGAGGCCCCGCCCGCGGGCGCCAGCAGCGCGCTGCGAGGGGGACCGCGATCATGACAGCCACGGACGCCCCCGTTCCCGCCAACGCCATCGCCATCATCGGCATGGCCGGGCGCTTCCCGGGCGCGCCCGACGTCCGCCGCTTCTGGCAGCGGTTGCGCGACGGCGACGACTGCATCACGTCGTTCACCGACGCCGAGCTGACCCGGGCCGGTGTGCCGCCGGAGGTGCTCGCCGACCCGCACTACGTCAAGGCGGCGCCCGTGCTCGACGACGTCGAGGGGTTCGACGCCGCGCTCTTCGAGTACTCGCCCAAGGAGGCGCGCCTGATGGATCCTCAGCAGCGCCTCTTCCTCGAGTGCTGCTGGCAGGCGCTCGAAGACGCCGCCTACGACCCGGCGCGCTTCCCCGGGGCGATCGGGGTCTTCGGCGGCGCCGGCGGCGAGATCAGCAGCTACCTGCTGGCCTTTGCCCCGGCGTTCGTGGGCGCGCTCGGCGAGACGGGCGGCTTCGAGCACCTGGGCAACGACAAGGACTTCCTCGCCACCCGCGTCTCTTTCAAGCTCGGCCTCAGGGGGCCGAGCCTGACGGTCCAGACCGCCTGCTCGACCTCGCTGGTGGCGGTGCACCTCGCCTGCCAGAGCCTCCTCTGCGGGGAGTGCGAGATGGCGCTCGCCGGTGGCACGACGGTGCGCGTCCCCCACCGCGTGGGCTACCGGCACCACGAGGGGGGCATCTTCTCCCCCGACGGCCGCTGCCGCAGCTTCGACGCCGGCGCGGCCGGCACCCTCTTCGGCAGCGGCGCGGGCGTCGTGCTGCTCCGGCCGCTCGAGGCGGCCCTCGCCGCCGGCGATCCGATCCACGCGGTGATCCGCGGCTCGAGCATCAACAACGACGGCGCCGCCAAGGTGAGCTACACGGCGTCGAGCCTCGACGGCCAGGCGGCCGCCATCGCCGAAGCCTACGCCGTCGCCGGCATCGACCCGGCGTCGATCGGCTTCGTCGAGGCCCATGGCACCGCCACCCACCTCGGAGACCCGCTCGAGGTCGGCGCGCTCACCCGCGTCTTCCGCCAGAGCACCGATGGCCGCCAGTTCTGCGCCCTGGGCTCGGTGAAGTCCAACGTCGGCCACCTCGAGGCCGCCGCCGGAGTGGCGGGGCTGATCAAGGCGGCGCTCGCCTTGGCCCACGGCGAGGTGCCCCCCAGCCTCCACTTCGCCCACGCCAACCCGCGCATCGACTTCGCGTCGAGCCCGTTCTTCGTCAACACCGCGGCCATCGCCTGGCCGGACCTCCCCGGGCCGCGGCGTGCGGCGGTGAACTCGCTCGGCATCGGCGGCACCAACGCCCATCTGGTGCTCGAGGAGGCGCCGGCGGCGGCGCTCCGCCCCGGCGCTTCGCTGCAGCGCTCGCACCACCTGCTGGTGCTCACCGCCCGCACCCGGACCTCGCTGCGCGCGCTCGCCGGCGAGCACGCCGACTTCCTGCGCGAGCGGCCCGGGACCGTGCTTGCCGACGCCGGCTGGACGCATGCCGCCGGCCGCCGGCGGTTCGACGAGCGGCTGGCGGTGGTCGCCGCCACGGCGGCCGAGGCCGCCGACCGGCTCGCGGCCTTCGCCCAGGCGGGCGAGGCGCCGGGCGTCGTCGCCGGCAGCGCGCCCCGCGGCGCGGCGCCGAAGGTGGCCTTCCTGTTCTCCGGCCAGGGCTCGCAGCATGCCGGGATGGGCCGGGAGCTCTACGAATCCGAGCCCGTCTTCCGCGCCGCCCTCGACCGCTGCGCGAGCCTGCTCGAGCCCTGGCTCGACCGGCCCCTGCTCGAGGGCGTCCTGTTCGCGGCGAGCGAGGTCTCGCACATCGACCGTACCGTCAACACTCAGCCGGCCCTGTTCGCCCTCGAGCACGGGCTCGCCGAGCTCTGGCGCTCCTGGGGAGTGGTGCCCGGCGCCGTGATCGGCCACAGCCTGGGCGAGGTCGTGGCCGCGACCGAGGCCGGCGTGCTGCAGCTGGCTGACGGCCTGGCGCTCGCCGCCCGCCGCGGCCGCCTGATGGAGGAGCTGCCGGGCGAGGGAGCGATGACCGCCCTGCTGGCCGGCGAGGCGGCGGCGCGGGAGCTCATGGCCCCCTTCGCCGGCGAGGTGGCGATCGCCGCCCTGAACGGCCCCGACAACACGGTGATCTCCGGGTGGGCGCCGGCGGTGCAGGCGGTGGCGGTGCGCGCCGCCGAGCGCGGCATCCAGGTCCGCCCCCTCACCGTCTCGCACGCTTTTCATTCGCCGCAGATGGACCCTATGCTCGAGGCGCTCGAGGCCGCCGCCCGGGGGCTCGCCAGCGCGGCGCCGCGCCTGCCGCTGATCTCCAACCTGACGGGCACCTGGGCCACCGGCGACGAGCTCTGCCAGGCCGGCTACTGGAGCCGCCACGCCCGCCACCCGGTGCGCTTCGCCCACGGTCTCGAAACGCTCTACGCACAGGGCTTCCGGGTGTTCGTCGAGATCGGGCCGCACCCGGTGCTGTGCGGCATGGGGCGGCGCATCCTGCCCGAGGCGGACACCCTCTGGCTGCCGTCGCTCCGCAACGGCCGCCCGGCGTGGGCCCAGATCGCGGAGTCAGCGGGGGCGCTGTCGCTCGCGGGCGTCGAGCTCGACTGGCAGGCGTTCTACCGTGGCGCCGAGCGCCGCCGCCTGTCGCTGCCCGCCTACGCCTTCGACCGCGAGCGGCACTGGCTGGGCGACGACCTCGCGGCGGGCCACCGCGCCGAGCGCCTGCACCGCGAGTCCGCCCAGCATCCGCTGCTGGGGCGCCGGCTGGCCTCGCCGCGGGCGGCGGCGGTGTTCGACGGCACCTTCGCGGTTGACGAACCGCGCATCCTGCGCGACCACGTGGTCCAGGACCTGGTGGTGGTCTCCGGCCCCACCGAGATGTCGATGGCGCTCGACGCCGGCCGCCACCTGGGGAGCGGACCCGTCACCCTGGAAGACGTGACCATCCGCGAGGCCCTGATCCTGGTGCCGGACGAACCCCGCCGCGTGCAGGTGGCGGTCGAGCCGGACGGCCCGGGCTCCGGCAGCTTCGAGATCTTCTCGGCACGCGACGAGGAGGCCGGCGAGACCGGCGCCTGGCGCCTGCACGTGACCGGACGCGTGCGGGTCGGCGAGAGAACGCCGGGCGGCCGCACCCTCGGCCCGGCCGAGCTCGAGGCCATCCGCGGCCGCTGCCGCGAGGAGATCTCGGGGGAGCGCTTCTACGCCGACTTCGCGCCCCGCGCCGGCTTCTACTTCGGGCCCACCTACCAGTGCATCGAGCGCCTCTGGGTGCGCGAAGCCGAGATCCTCTGCGAGCTTCGGGCGCTGCCGCCGGCGGTCGATCCCGAGCGCGACCTGCTCGGCGCCTACCAGCTCTACCCCGGGATGCTCGACTCCTGCTTCCAGCTCTTCGTGGTGGCGATCTACGGCTCGCGCGAGCCCATTCGGGAGAGCTTCGTGCCGTTCAACGTCCAGCGCCTGACGCTGCACGCGCTGCCCGAGACCGAGACGCTCTGGGCGCATGCCGTGCGGCTGGGCGAGGGCGGCGACCCCGAGGCGTTGCTCTCGGAGCTCCGCCTCTACGACGCCAACGGCCGCCTGCTCGTCGAGGGCAGCGGCCTGCGCTTCAAGCGCGCCACGCCGGAGGCGCTGCAGCGGGTGCGTGCCGCGCAGGAGGGCACCTCGGGCTGGATCTACGATCTCGTCTTCCGCCCCGTGGCGGAGCTCGCCGCCGCGGAACCGACGGCGGGGGCGGCGGGTGAGGCCTGGCTGCTGCTGGCCGACCGCGGCGGCATCGCCGAGGCCCTCGCGGGACACCTGCGGGCCGCCGGCGCGTCCGTCGTCTGCGCCCTCCCCGGCGACGGCTTCGCGAGCCCGCGGCCGGGGTGGTTCGCGATCGATCCCCGCTCGCGCCGGGACTTCGACCGCGTGCTCGGGGAGCTCGCCGCCGGCGGACCCGCGCGCCCGCGCCGGCTGGTGCACCTCTGGGGGCTCGACGGGCTGGACCACGACCAGGCGGCGATCGAGGCGAGCCTCGAGACGGCCTGCGGCGGCCTGCTCAAGCTGGTGCAGGCGCTGAGTGCCGGCGCCCGCGGCGGACCGCCCTCCCGGCTCGCGGTGGTGACCCGCGGCGCCCAGCACGCCGGCGGCGGCGACGACCGCCCGAGCCTTGCGCAAGCGCCGCTCTGGGGCCTGGTGCGGGCGCTCGCTCAGGAGAAGCCGGAGCTCGCCCCGGCGCTGATCGACCTGCCGCCCGCGCGCGCCGGCGACGACGCGGCCCGGCTATTCGCCGAGCTGGCCGCCGGCGGGGAGCCGGAGGTCGCGCTGCGCGCCGGCGGCAGGCTGGCGCCGCGCATCGCGCCGCGCAAGCCGAGCCGCAACCTGCCGCCCCTCACCCTGCGGCCCGACGCCGCCTACCTGATCACCGGCGGCCTCGGTGGGTTGGGTCTCGAGATCGCCCGCTGGCTCGCCGCGCAGGGGGTGCGGCACCTGACGCTGGTGGGCCGCCGCGAGGGGAGCGCCGCGGCGCTGGCGCAGGTCGAGCAGCTCGCGGCCTCCGGGGTGGAGGTGACGCTGGCGCAGGCCGACGTCGCCGACGAGGCGCAGGTCCGCGAGGTGCTCGGCAGCCTCGCCGGGCGCGGCCTGACCCTGGCCGGCGTCGTCCACGCTGCCGGGGTGATCGCCGACGGCGTGCTGCAGCAGCAGACGTGGGCGAGCTTCCAGAGCGCGCTGCGCCCGAAGGTCGGCGGCACCCTCGTGCTCGACCGGCTGACGGCCGATCTCGATCTCGACTTCTTCGTCGTCTTCTCCTCCGCCGCGGCCCTGCTGGGCTCGCCTGGCCAGGGCAACTACGCGGCGGCCAACGGCTTTCTCGACGCCTGGGCGCAGCGGCGCCATGCGGCGGGCCGCAAGGCGCTCTCGATCGCCTGGGGTCCGTGGTCGCAGGTCGGGCTGGCGGCCAGCGTGGCGCAGCGCGGCCAGCAGCGCTGGACGACCGGCGCCTTCGGCGCCATCGCGCCGGCGCAGGGGGCCAAGCTCTTCGGCGAGCTGCTGCGCGCCGGCACCCCGTGGGCGGCGGTGCTGCCGCTGCGCTGGCAGCAGTACCTGGAACAGTTCGCCTTCGGCGGCGCGCCGGCGCTGCTCAGGGAGATGGCACCCGAGGCGCGGGCGGCGAGCGCCGCCGGCCCCGAGGCGGGGCAGCCGCAGCTGGCCGCCAGGCTCGCCGGCGCCGCCGCCGAGGACCGGCCGGCGTTGCTCGCCGAGCACCTGCGCGGCCTGCTCGCCGAGGTGCTGGGCCTGCCGCCGGGCACCCCCATCGAGCCGCGCCGCGGCTTCACCACCATGGGCCTCGATTCGCTGATGGCGATCGACCTGCGGAACCGGCTGGAGCGTGACCTCGGCCCGCGGCACACCCTGCCGTCCACCCTGGTCTTCGACTACCCCAACCTCCAGGACCTGGACGCCCACCTGGCCGCCGAGGTGCTCGGCCTGACCGCCGCCGCGGCCGCCGCGGCCGGCGGCGATCGGGCCGCCGAGGACCGCGCCCGCCTCGAACGGGAGATCGCCTCCCTCTCGGACGAGGAGGCTGAACAGCTGCTGCGCGAAGAGCTCGCCAGCCTGGGCGGGACGAGGGACGGATGAGCGGCGCGGCCCAGGGCGACATGTCGGTCGCCAAGCGCGCCCTGCTCGAGATGCGGGAGCTGCGCGCCCGCCTCGAGGCGAGCGAGCAGGCGCGCCACGAGCCCATCGCGGTCATTGGGCTAGGCTGCCGCTTCCCCGGTGGCGCCGACGATCCCGACCGCTTCTGGCAGCTCCTGGTCGCCGGCCGCGACGCGGTGCGCGAAGTGCCGCCCGACCGCTGGCGGTTGGCCGACCTCTACGACCCGGACCCGGCGAAGGCAGGCAAGCTTTACAGCCGGGAGGGCGGCTTCCTCGACCGCGTCGACGCCTTCGACCCGGCCTTTTTCGGGATCGCGCCGCGCGACGCCATCAGCATGGACCCGCAACATCGCCTGTTGCTCGAGGTGAGCTGGGAGGCCTTGGAGCACGCCGGCATCGCGCCCCCCTCGCTGGTGGGCTCCCGCACCGGGGTCTTCGTCGGCATCATGACCGGCGACTACGCCGAGACCGAGTGGCGCTGCGGCGACCTCGAACGGGTCAATGCCTACACCGTGGTCGGCAACGACTTCAGCTTCTCCGCCGGCCGCGTCTCCTACCACCTCGGCCTGCAAGGGCCGTCGATCGCCCTCGACACCGCCTGCTCGGCGTCGCTGGTCAGCGTCCACCTGGCGTGCCAGAGCCTGCGCTGCCGGGAGTCGGACCTGGCGCTCGCCGGCGGCGTCAACCTGATGCTCGCGCCGGGATTCGCGGTGTCCATGTCGCGCCTGCGTGCCCTGTCCAAGGACGGGCGCTCGAAGACTTTCGACGCGGCGGCGGATGGCTACGGCCGCGGCGAGGGGTGCGGCATGGCGGTGCTCAGGCGGCTATCCGACGCGCTCGCCGCCGGCGACCCGATCCTGGCGGTGATCCGCGGCTCGGCGGTCAACCACGACGGCCCGAGCAGCGGCCTGACCGTGCCCAACGGCCGGGCGCAGCAGGCGCTGATCCGCGCCGCGCTGGCGGAGGCCGGCGTCGGCCCGCTCGCGGTCGGCTACGTCGAGACCCACGGCACCGGCACCTCCTTGGGCGATCCGATCGAGGTCAACGCGCTGGCGGCGGTGCTGGGCAAGGGGCGCAGCAAGAGCGACCCCCTGCTGCTCGGCTCGGTGAAGACCAACATCGGGCACCTCGAGTCCGCCGCCGGCATCGCCGGACTGATCAAGGTGGTCCTCACCCTGCACCATGGCGAGATCCCGCCGCTCCTCCACCTGAAGAACCCCAGCCCGCTGATCCCCTGGGCCGAGCTGCCGGTCGCGGCGGTCACCGAGCGCACGCCCTGGCCCCGCGGCGAGCGCCCACGCTTTGCCTGCCTGAGTGCCTTCGCGCTCTCCGGCATCAATGCCCACGCCGTCCTCGAGGAGGCGCCCGCCCGGCCGGTCGAGGACGGCGGCGAGGCGCCGGCGGTGCTCTTCACCCTCTCGGCCAGGACGCCGGCCGCGCTCGCCGAGATGGCCCGCCGCCATGCCGAGCATCTGGCCGCCAAGCCGGGCGTGGGCCTGGCGGACCGCGCTTACACGCTGGCGCACGGCCGCGGCCGCTATGCCCACCGCCTGGCGGCGGCGGCCCGCGAGCCTGCCGCGCTGCAGGCGGCGCTCGCCGCCTTCGCCGCCGGCGAGGCGCCCCCGGAGGTCGCCGCCGGCGCCGCCGGCGCCGCCGGCGCGCCTCCGCGCCTCGCCTTCCTGTTCACCGGCCAGGGCTCGCAGCGGGCCGGCATGGGCCGCACCCTCTTCGAGCAGGAGCCTGTCTTCCGGCAGGCGATGGAGCGTTGCGCCGCGATCCTCGCGCCTCACCTCGAGCGCCCGCTGCTCGAGGTGCTGTACCCCGCGGCCGGCGCCGCGGGGGCCGCCGCGGCCCTGCTCGACCAGACCGCCTACACCCAGCCGGCCCTCTTCGCCCTCGAATGGTCGCTCGCCGAGCTGTGGCGCTCCTGGGGCGTGACGCCGTCGTTCGTGCTCGGCCACAGTGTCGGCGAGTACGTCGCCGCCGCCGTCGCCGGGGTCTTCACCCTCGAGCAGGGGCTCGAGCTGCTCGCCCGCCGCGCCGCGCTGATGCAGGCGCTGCCTACCGGCGGGGCGATGGCCGCCATCTTCGCCGAGCCCTCCCGCGTCGAGCGCACCGTGGCCCGGTGGCAGGGCTCACTGGCCGTGGCGGCGATCAACGGGCCGACGGAGGTGGTGATCTCGGGCGACGCCGAGACCGTGGCCGCCGCGGCCGCGGAGCTCGCGGCCGAAGGCGTGCGCACCCGGTCGCTGCGCGTCTCCCACGCCTTCCACTCCCCGCGCATCGACCCGATAATGGCGCCGCTCGCCGAGGCGGCGTCGCGCATCCGCTTCGGCGCGCCGCGCGTGCCGCTGATCTCGAACCTGACCGGGCGCGCCGCCTCGGGCGAGGCGCTCGCCGACCCCGGCTACTGGGGACGCCAGGCGCGCGAGCCGGTGCAGCTCACGCGCTCCTTCGCGACGCTCGCGGACCTGGGGGCCCAGGCCTTCCTCGAGCTCGGCCCGCAGCCCACGCTGATCGCGCTCGGCCGCGGCTGCCTGCCGGGCCTCGAGGCGAGCTGGCTGCCCTCGTTGCGCCAGGGCCGGGACGAGCTCGCGACCCTCCTCTCGAGCCTCGGCGAGCTGTTCGTCCGCGGCCTCGAGCCGGCCTGGCCGGCGCTGTTCGACCGCCACCGGCCGCGGCGGGTCGAGCTGCCGGCCTATCCGTTCGAGCGCCAGCGCTACTGGGCGGACGGCGGCGGCGCTCGCCCGCGCTCCCAGGCGGCCGCGGCCGCGCTGCGGGCGAGCGGCCACCCCTTGCTCGGCGACCGCTTCGATTCCCCGGCGGCACAGCAGGCGTTCGAGTGCTCGCTCTCGCTCTCCCGGCTTCCCTATCTCGCGGACCACCGCGTGTTCGACCGCCTCGTACTCCCCGCGACCGCGATCGCCGAGCTGGCCCTTGCCGCGGCCCGCGTCGCCCGGGGCGCCCCGGCCGCCGGCATCGCCTCGCTGGCGCTCGAGGAGGCGGTGGAGCTCCCGGCCGAGGGCTCCCTGCGGCTGCAGCTCCTGCTCTCCCCCGCCACCGCCTCGGGCGAGGCCGGTTTCGAGCTGTGGAGCAAGACCGCGGCCGAGGGCGGCGGCTGGCAGCGTCGCGCGCACGGCATGCTGCGGCTCGACGGCCGCGCCGAACCGACGCCGGCGGCGCCCGCGGCGGCCGAGGTGCGCGGGCGCTGCCCGCGCCGCCTGGCCGGCGGCGAGGTGTACGAGCTGCTCGCCCGCCAGGGCCTCGCCTGTGGTCCGGCTTTCCGCGGCATCGAGGCGCTGTGGCTCGGCGAGGACGAGGCCCTGGCGCGCGTCGCCCGGCCCGCCGGCTTGGAGGATGGGCCCTACACCGCGCACCCGGCGCTACTCGACGCCTGCCAGCACGGATCGTTGTTGCTGCTCGCCGCGGCGGCGGGCGACGGCGGCTTCCTGCCAGTGGCCTGGGGCGGCCTGCGGCTGCTGCGGCCGTTGCCCGACCGGCTGTGGAGCCACCTGCGGGTGCGGCCGGCGGCCGGCCCGCGCAGCGCCTGGCTCGCTTCCGTCCTGCTGTTCGACGACGACGGCGCCGTGGTGGCCGAGATCCGCGACCTCGAGCTGCGCCGGGTGCCGCGCGCCCTCTTCGATCGCGCGGCAGCAGCCGAGCCGGCGACCGATCTGCTCCACTTCGCCTGGCGCCGCCGAGCCGCGCGGCCCCGCTCGACCTCGGCACCGCGGCGCTGGCTGGTCCTCGCCGACCCGGAACCCTTCGCCGGCAAGCTCGCGCACGCCCTCGCCGCGCGGGGCGCCGAGGTGCTGCGCGAACCGCTCTGCCGGAGCGGCGAGCCGGGCTTCGACCTGGCGGCGCGGTCACGGCGGCTCGGCGAGCTGGCCGCGGGCGGCGAGCCTCTGGGCCTGCTGATGGTGGCGCCGAGCGCCGGCGCGGGGGCCGGGCTCGACTTCGGTTGGGCCGACCTGCTCGCCGCCGCCCAGGCGCTGGCGGCCGGCGGCACGGGGACGGCCGCGCGCCTTTCCCTGCTGACCCGCGGCGCCCAGCCGCTTGCCGAAGAGGCGCCGCTGCCGCGCGCCGCCGCCCTGGGCGGGCTGGCCCGCACCTTCGCCCTCGAGCATCCCGAGCGCTGGGGGCACTGGATCGACCTCGCGGCGATGCCCGGCGAGGCCGACCTGGACGGCGCGGTCTGCGAGCTGCTGGCCGAACCGGGCCAGGCGCCTTTGGCCCTGCGGCAGGGCGAGCGGCTCGTCGCCGTGCTGGCGCCGGCCCCGGCGAGCGGCGCCGGCGCGGCCTGGCAGGCCAGGCCCGACGCGAGCTACCTGATCACCGGCGGTCTCGGGGCGGTGGGCCTCGAGGTGGCGCGCTGGCTGGCCGGCCGCGGCGCGCGCCACCTGGTGCTGGTGGGGCGTGGCGGCGCCCGCGCGACGGCCGCCGCCGCCCTGGCCGAGCTCGAGGCCGCCGGCGCACGGCCGACCGTGCTCGCCGCCGACGTCTCCGACGCCGGCGAGGTGCAGCGCGTGCTCGCCGCCTGCGACGCGACCGGCGCGCCGCTGGCCGGCGTCTTCCACGCCGCCGGCGTGCTCGACGACGGCGCCCTCGTCGCCCTCGACGCCGCGCGCTTCGCGGCCGTGCTGGCGCCCAAGGCGCTCGGCGCCGAGCTGCTCGATCGCGCCACCCGCAACCGCCCTCTCGACCTCTTCGTGCTCTTCTCCTCGATCGCCTCGGTGCTCGGCTCGGCCGGCCAGGCCGCTTACGCGACCGCCAACGCCCTGCTCGACGCCCTCGCTTGGGCGCGCCGCGCAGAAGGGCTACCGGCGCTGGCGATCGACTGGGGGCCCTGGGCCGGGGCCGGCATGGCGGCGGCGCTCGACGAACGCGCGCAACGCCGCTGGCAGGAGCGCGGCGTGCGCTTCCTCGCACCGGCGCACGCCCTCGCCCTGCTCGATCGCGCGCTCTCGGGCCCCGCGGCGCAGGTCGTCGCGGCGGACGCCGACTGGGCCCGCTACCGGGCCGTCCTGGGCGACGGCATGAGCTCCGCGCTGCTCGGCGAGCTGGGCCCGCGCCCCGACGACGCCGTCTCCACGGCGTCCGCGCTCGCGGCTTCGCCCCTGCCACCTGCCGAGGCGCGCAGGGCGCTCGGCGAAGCGATCCGCCGCGCCGCCGCCCAGGTGCTGCTGCTGCCGGCCGGCGAGGTGCTCGACCCGGCGCAGGACCTCCACGAGCTCGGGCTGGACTCGTTGATGACCATGGAGCTGAGGAGCCAGTTGCAGAAGGTCGCCGGCCGGCCGCTGCCCGCGACCCTGCTCCACGAGTACCGTTCGGTGGCCGAGCTGACCCGCCATCTGGGGGACGACGTCCTCGGTCTGCCCCAGCCGGCCCGCCAAGACGAGCGCTCCCGGGAGCTGCGCAAGCTCTCCCACCAGGAGCTCGAGACGCTGCTGGCCGAGAAGCGCCGCGTGCTCGCCGCGCGGCGCGGACCCCCGCAACCGGAGATACAAGGACCATGATCGACGCTCTGTGGAACGATCTGCGCTTCTCGGTGCGCTTGCTCGCGAAGAGCCCCGGCCTGACGTTGGTGGTGGTGGCCGTGCTCGGCATCGGCATCGGCCTCAACACCGCCAGCTTCAACGCCATCAACTCGATGCTCGTGCGCCCCCTGCCCTACCGCCAGCCGGAGCGCCTGGTCGCCGTCTTCGAGTCGCAACCGCACGCCGGCCCGCGCTGGGGCCGGGTCGCCACTCCGACCCTGTTCGACTTGCGGCGCGACAACCGCAGCCTCGCGGCGCTGGGCGGCTGCGCCCGCAGCGGCTTCAACCTGGGCGTCGCGGACCAGCCGGAGCGGGTCGCGGCCGCCCTGGTGACGGCCAACCTCTTCCCCTTGCTCGGTGTCCATCCGGCGCTCGGACGCGGTTTCACCGGCGAGGAGGATCGGCCCGGCGGGCCGCGCGCGGTGCTGCTTCCGACGAGCTGTGGCGCCGGCGCTTCGGCGCCCGGACGGACGCCGTCGGCGCCGCCATCGACCTCGACGGCGAGCGCTATACCGTGGTCGGCGTGAATGCCACCCCGCTTCGAGTACCCGGAGTGGGCCAAGCTCTGGGTGCCGCTCGCCCTCGATCCGGCTGACGGCGACCGCCAGCAGCGCTGGCTCGAGCCGGTCGGCCGGCTGCGCGACGGCGTCACGGCCGAACGGGCGTCGGGCGACCTGGCCGCGATAGCCGCCCGCATCGAGAAGGAGAATCCGGCCTCGAACGCCGGCGCTCGGCGCGGCGCGGGACAGCTACCAGCAGGCGCTCAAGGAGACCCCGGACAGCCGCTCGCGCAACCGGTTGCGCAGCACGCTGATCGTCGCCGAGTTCGCCCTCTCCCTGGTGCTGCTGGCCTCGGCGCTGCTGCTGGTGAAGAGCTACGAGCGCCTCAACCAGCTTTCGCGGCTGTTGCGCCGCTGGTCGACGACGTGGAGGGTCCTGGTGAAGGTGCCCCCCGGCCTCCGGCCCGTCCTCACTCCACCCGCAGGACGTCCACCGGGTCGAGGTGGAGGAGGCGGCGGGCCGGCAGGACGCTGGCGAGGAAGGCGACGGCGGTGAGGGCGAGGCCGACGCCGGCGAGGATCGGCGGATCGAGCGGGCTCACGCCCTGGAGCAGGGTGGCGAGCAGCCGCGAGGCCGCGACCAGCAGCAGCAGGCCGATTCCCAGACCGGAGGCGGCCAAGCGGAGGCCGTAGGCGACCACCAGCGTCAGCAGCTCGCCGCGCCGCGCGCCGACCGCCAGGCGAATGCCCATCTCCCGCGAGCGCTGGTGCACCGAGTAGGCCACCACGCCGAACAGCCCGATGGCGGCGAGCAGCGCGGCGAGCACGCCGAAGACGTTGAACAACTGACTCCAGTAGCGCGGGAGCCACAGCACCTGCGTCAGCACCTGCCGCATCGACAGCAGGTTGTAGATCGGCACGCCGGGGAGGGCGGCGCGCATCCGCTCGCGCACGGCGGGGGCGGCGGCGAGCGGGTCGCCGCCGGTGCGCACCGCAAGCGACACCGTCTTGCCCGGCAGCCGCTTGTACGGCAGGAAGACTTGCGCGGCCGGCCAGGCGTCCAGGCCGCCAATCTGGTAGGGCTGGACGATGTCGCCGGTCACGCCCACCACGGTGAGCTGCTCCTGCCGGCCGTCGTGCAGCCAGCCGAGGCGCCGGCCGACGGCGTCGGTTCCGGCCCAGAGCTTCTTCGCCTGCGTCTCGTTGACCAGCGCGAGCGGCGCGCCCTGGGCAATCTCCTCGCGGTGGAAGGCGCGGCCGCGGACCAGCGGCACGCCGAGGCTCTCGAAGTAGCCGCGGGTCGCGCTGTAGACGGTGGCGAGGAGCTCCTCGCCTTTGGGCACGTCCTTGCCCGCGGGCACGAAGCGGCCCAGGGCGTAACCGTCGCGGCTGACCGGCAGGTAGTTCACCGCCCCTACCGAGCGCACGCCGGGCGCCTCGGCGACCGCGGCGAGCACGCGTTCCAGCGCCGCGAAGTCCTGATCGGGCTGCCGGGCGTCCGCGCCGGCGAGAGTGAAGCGCAGCGTCAGCAACCGCTCGCGTTCAAAGCCGAGGTTGGCCGTCTTGAACGACCTCTAGTGTAGTGCGTCTGAAATAGATTGACTTATTAGCGTTGGGGTGTCAGGCTCCGTGCTCATGAGCAGGCACGCGGCGCCCATTGTGCTGAGCCCCGATGAGCAAGCGACTTTGGACTTGTGGGTACGGAGTCGCACCTT
>DASZZP010000042.1:0-36274 GCA_035544875.1 Thermoanaerobaculia bacterium
CACCGCTCCGGCCGCCGCCACGGCCAAGCCTGCCGCGGCAGCTCCGGCCGCCGCGGCCGCAACCGCCAAGCCCGCCGCGGCAGCAGCAGCCGGCGCTCCGGGCAAGCCGGCCGCGGCGGCGCCGCCGCCCGCCGCCTTGCCGCCCAACGTCGCTTACGACCTCTCGCTGCAACATCCGCGCTGCGTCTTCCAGCTGCTCAAGAAGCAATACTCGCGCTACACGCCGGAGATGGTGGAGAAGGTCGCCGGCATTCCCAAGGACCAGTTCCTGAAGGCCGCCGAACTGTTCACCTCCGTCCGCAAGGACGGCGACATGAAGAAGGTCGCAACGGTGATCTATTCGGTGGGTTGGACCCAGCATACCTACGGCACGCAAATCATCCGCACGGCGGCCATCATGCAACTGCTGCTGGGCAACGTCGGCCGGGCGGGGGGCGGGGTCAATGCCCTGCGCGGACACTCCAACATCCAGGGCGCCACCGACATGGCCGGTATCTTCGACAACCTGCCGGGCTATCTGAAGGTGCCGGCCCCCGCGGACGCCGACTTCGCGGCCTATGCGAAGCGGATCACGCCGACCTCCTCGAAGCCGTCGGAGTGGGATTCGTTCAACTACTGGTCGAACACCCCCAAGTTCGCCGTCTCCTTCCTCAAGGCGATGTACGGCGACGCGGCGAAGAAGGAGAACGACTGGGCCTTCGCCTACCTGCCGAAGGTGGACCGCAACTACTCCTGGACGGAGATCTGGGACAACATGTACGCCGGCAAGGTCAAGGGCATGTTCGCCTTCGGCATGAACGGCGTCGCCATCGGCCCGGACAGCCTGAAGAACATCGACGCCCTGAAGAAGGCCGACTGGCTGGTGGTGGGCGAGATCTATCCCGACGAGACCAGCGAGTTCTGGAACGCGCCGGGCACCACCGCCGACGAGATGAAGAACATCAAGACGACGGTCTACCGCCTCCCCTGCGCGGGGTTCGCGGAGAAGGACGGCTCGATGACCAATTCCTCCCGCTGGCTGCAGTGGAAGAACGCTGCCCTGCCGCCGCCGGGACAGGCGCGCCTGGACCAGGACATCCTGGCGCAGATCTTCTTGAAGGTGAAGGCGCTCTATCAGAAGGACGGCGGGAAGTTCCCCGATCCCATCTTGAGCTTGACCTGGGCCTACACCGATCCCAGGCATCCATCGCTCTCGGAGCTGGCCAAGGAGATCAACGGCAAGGCGCTGGCCGACCTCGAAGACCCGAAGACCAAGCAGCAGATCAAGGCGGGTCAGCAGCTGCCCGGCTTTGCCTGGCTCAAGGACGACGGCACGACCGCGTGCGGCAACTGGATCTACAGCGGCTGCTGGACCGAGGCCGGCCCGCAGCTGCAGCGCCGGGGGACGGAAGATCCGTCAGGTCTCGGGATCTATCCCAACTGGGCGTGGTCGTGGCCGGCCAACCGCCGCGTGCTCTACAACCGCGCCTCCTGCGACCCCGCCGGCAAGCCCTGGGACCCCGAGCGGCGCCAGGTCTGGTGGAGCGAGGCGGCGCAGAAGTGGGTGGGCAACGACGTGCCCGACTTCAAAGTGGATTCCCATCCCAAGGAGCACATGGGACCGTTCATCATGACCGCCGAGGGCGTCGGGCGCATCTTCGCGCCGCTGGCCCTGCTCGCCGACGGGCCGTTCGCCGAGCACTACGAACCGCTGGAGAGCCCGGTGGCCAATCCCTTCCATCCCGGACAATCGAACAACCCGGTCATCAAGAGGTTCAAGACGGACAGGGACAAGTACGCCAAGACCGGCGGTGAGTTCAACGTGATCTGCACCACCTACCGGCTGACCGAGCACTACCACTACTGGACCAAGAACAATCCGGTCAACGTGCAGCTCATTCCCGAGCCGTTCGTCGAGATCCCGGTGGAGCTGGCCGACGAGATCGGCGTCAAGGGCGGCGACAAGGTGAAAGTGACGAGCATCCGGAGCGACTACATCGCCAAGGCTTTCGTCACCCGCCGCATCAAGCCGATGATGATCGACGGCAAGAAGGTCTACCAGATCGGCATCCCCATTCACCAGGGCTACCGCGGCATCGCCGAAGACGAAGGCAAGAACGCGAAGACGCTGATCAACCGCATCACGCCGACCGTTTACGATCCCAACGCCTACACGCCCGAATTCAAGGGCTTCCTGGTCAAGATCGAGAAGGCATAGGGGAACCGCCATGAGCCAAGCAAATCTGGAGATCCGCAGGATTTCAGGCCATGCGGGCCCCGTCCCCGGCGCCGGCCTCAAGCGCGAGCTCGAGGTCTGCAAGCTGGTCGACACCACGACCTGCATCGGCTGCAAGGCGTGCGAGGTCGCGTGTCAGGAGTGGAATGGTCTCTCTTTCGCCGAGACCACTTTCCAGAACAGCTATCAGACCATGCCCGAGACGGACTGGAATTACTGGAACCTGATCAAGTTCAACGAGTACGAGCCGGAGAACGGCAGCATGATGCTGCTGATGCGCAAGGACCAGTGCATGCACTGCGAGGATCCGGGCTGCCTGGCCGCGTGTCCAGCCGACGGCGCCATCGTCCAGTACGCCAACGGCATCGTCGACTTTCAGCAGGACCACTGCATCGGCTGCGGCTATTGCATCACCGGCTGCCCCTTCGACATCCCGAAATTCAGCCCGACCTCACGCAAGGTATTCAAATGCACGCTCTGCGGCGACCGCGTCAGCGAGGGTCTCGAGCCGGCGTGCATCAAGGCCTGTCCCACCGGCTGCCTGCACTTCGGCACCAAGGACGACATGAAGGAGCTGGCCGAAACGCGCGCGCTTCAGTTGCGCGAGCACTCGGGCTTCCCCAACGCCGGGGTCTACGATCCTGCAGGCGTCGGCGGCACCCACGTGATCTACGTGCTGCACGATGCCAGCAAGCCCGAAATCTATGGCGGTCTGCCGGCGGATCCGCGGATTCCCTGGACGGTCCGGCTGTGGAAGCAGCCTCTCAAATGGCTCGGCAACCTGGCGATGCTCGGCGGCCTGGTCGGGCTCGGCGTGCACTATCTGCGCTACGGGCCGAAGGTGGTCAAGGAGGATGAGGAAGCGCCGCGCAATGGAGGTCAGCCATGAGCGACTCGCATCTGCTGGCGAACGGGCGGATTGAGCGTTACTCGTTCAACGAGCGGATCTGGCACTGGATCTCGGCGGTGTCGTACGTATACCTGCTGCTGACCGGGCTCGCTTTCTGGACTCCATGGCTGTTCTGGATCGCCGTGATCCTGGGCGGCGCCACGATCTCGCGCGAGCTTCACCCCTGGGCCGGCGTGATCTTCTTCATCTCGGTGCTGTGGATGTACGCCAAGTGGGGCGCCCAGATGCGCAGCACGGACAGCGACCGGGCATGGTGGCGTGCGGTTGGGCATTACACCCGCAACGAGGATGAGGCCATGCCTCCCGTGGAGCGGTTCAACGGCGGCCAGAAAATGCTCTTCTGGGCTTTCGTCTGGTGCGGACTCGCCCTGCTGCTCTCCGGCCTGGTGCTCTGGTTCCCGCACTGGATTCCCTGGAGCCTGCGCGCCCTCCGCTTCGTCGCGGTGCTGGTCCACGCGGTGGCAGCGCTGCTGACCATCGGCCTGTTCATGATTCACGTTTACATGGGCCTGGCCGTGGAACGCGGCGCCTTCGGCTCGATGACCCGCGGGGAGGTGTCCCGCGCCTGGGCGAGGAAGCATCATCGTCTCTGGCATGACGAGGTGGTGCGAGGTTCCGCGGCAGAGAAATGAAGGGCAGCAAGTGGGACAAGCGGATCCAGCGCGCGCAAGAGCTGGCCTCGAAGCATCCGTTTGCCGCTGAAGGCCTGCGCTTTTACGAGCGCATCGCCGGCTTTCAGAAATCCCTGTACTCGCGCGTCGAGGAGGCGCGCGGCACGGTCATGACGGCGCGCCTGCCGGGCGCGCTGCGCGAGGAATTCGATCTCTCCATCCTCCTTCCCCGGTTTGCCCCCTTTCTCTCTCTCATCGCGGAAAGCGCGCCGCCCCCGCTTTCCCAGGCCGCCGCCGAGCTGGGCGCCGCGGGCGTGGCGCGCTGGCAGGACCTGCTGGTCGAGTTCTGGCAAGCGGGCGCGGATTCTGCCCCTGACCTCACGGCCGCCGAGGCGTTGATCGCCTGGACGTTCCTGCAACCCTACGCCGAGGTCCTCGCCGACCACAGCGAGCGGCCCGCGGCCGACGGCACGCCGAATGTTTGCCCGCTCTGCTCGGGCAGGCCGCAGGTCGGCGTCCTGCGGCCGGAGGGGGACGGCGCCAAGCGCTCGCTGATCTGCGCGCTCTGCGCGACGGAGTGGGGGTATCGGCGCATCGTCTGCGCGGCGTGCGGCGAGGAGGGCGTGGACAAGCTGCCCGTGTATGTCGCCGAGGAGCTCAAACACGTTCGCGTCGAAGCCTGCGATACCTGCCGTCACTACCTCAAGACGATCGATCTGACCAAAGATGGCAGGGCGGTGCCGGTGGTGGATGAGCTGGCGGCGATCCCGCTCAACCTGTGGGCGGCGGAGCACGGCTACGCGAAGTTGAGCGCCAACCTGCTGGGGATCTGACTTTCTCGCCCTCCGCGCTGAACCGTTTTTCCTATCGCCTATAATCCGCCCCTCGGTCTACGCCGGCCCCGCAGGTTCAGCTCGCAACAGGCTCGGGAACCGGTTGGCGGCAGCATCGCAGCACGCGGCAGCACGCGCAGGATCGGGAGAGGAGCTGGAGCATGGCGGAACAGTACGTCTACGTGATGAAGGACCTGCGCAAGATCTATCCTCCCAACCGGGAAGTGCTCAAGGGGATCTGGCTCTCGTTCCTGCCCGGCGCCAAGATCGGCGTCCTGGGGCTCAACGGCGCGGGCAAGAGCACTCTGCTCAAGGTCATGGCCGGCACCGTCACCGATTTCGGCGGCGAGGCGTGGGCCGCCAAGGGCATCAGGGTCGGCTTCCTGCCGCAGGAGCCACAGCTCGATCCGGCGAAGGACGTGCTCGGCAACGTCGAGGAGGGCGTGGCGGAGGTGCGTGCGCTGCTCACCCGCTTCGACGAGATCAACGCCCGCTTCGGCGAGGAGCTCGCGGCCGAGGAGATGGACAAGCTGCTGGCCGAACAGGCGCGGGTGCAGGACGCGATCGATGCCGCCAACGCCTGGGAGCTCGACCGCACCCTCGAGATCGCAATGGACGCGCTGCGCCTGCCCGCCGCCGACGCCGAGGTCGGCCACCTGTCGGGCGGCGAGCGGCGGCGGGTCGCGCTCTGCCGGCTGCTGCTGCAGCGCCCAGACCTGCTGCTGCTCGACGAGCCGACCAACCATCTCGATGCCGAGTCGGTCGCCTGGCTCGAGCGCTTTCTTTCCGAGTACCCGGGGACCGTCGTCGCCATCACCCATGACCGTTACTTCCTGGACAACGTCGCCGGCTGGATCCTGGAGCTCGACCGCGGCAGCGGCATCCCCTGGCAGGGCAACTACTCCTCCTGGCTGGAGCAGAAGGGGGCGCGGCTCGCGCTCGAAGAGAAGCACGAGTCGGCGCGCCGGCGCACCCTGGAGCGCGAGCTCGAGTGGGTGCGCATGAGCCCGCGCGCCCGCCAGGCCAAGGGCAAGGCGCGGCTCAACCACTACGAGCAGCTGCTGGCCGAGGACCGCGACGCCGCCAAACGGGTGGATCAGAACGAGATCCACATCCCGGCCGGGCCGCGGCTCGGCGACCTGGTGGTCGAGGCCAGCAAGCTGCGCAAGGGTTATGGCGACCTGCTGTTGATCGACGATCTCTCCTTCGCCCTGCCGCCGGGAGGCATCGTCGGGGTGATCGGCCCCAACGGCGCCGGCAAGACCACGCTCTTCCGCATGATCGTCGGCCAGGAGCGGCCCGACTCGGGCGCCCTGCGCATCGGCGAGACGGTCAAGATCGCCTATGTCGATCAGAGCCGCGACGCGCTCGACGGCGAGAAGCAGGTCTGGGAGGCGATCTCCGACGGCAGGGACATGGTGAGCCTGGGCACGCGCGAGGTGCCGGCGCGCTCCTACGCGGCATCCTTCAACTTCAAGGGCTCCGATCAGCAGAAGCGGGTCAAGGACCTGTCGGGCGGCGAGCGCAACCGCCTGCACCTCGCCCGCACCCTGAAGTCGGGCGCCAACCTGCTACTGCTCGACGAGCCGACCAACGACCTCGACGTCGATACCTTGCGCGCCCTCGAGGAGGCGCTGCTCGCCTTCGCCGGCTGCGCCGTGGTGATCAGCCACGACCGCTGGTTCCTGGACCGCATCGCCACCCACATCCTGGCCTTCGAAGGGGAGTCGGCGGTGGTCTGGTTCGAGGGCAACTACGAGGCTTACGAGGCCGACCGCCGGCGCCGCCTGGGCGCCGAGGCCGAGCAGCCGCACCGCATCAGGTACAAGCGCCTCACCAAGGCGTGAGCGGCGCCGCCGGGCTCCCGCCGCGGCAAGAGCTGGTGGCCCCGGAGGAGCCCGCGGACTGCGAAGGATTTCTGGCATCGTGGTTGCACCTTGACCCGGGGGAGACAGGAGGCGGCGGGCAGGACTAGGTTTTTCGTATGTCGCGCTACCCGAAAGACCCGCTCCAGAAGCGGCAGAGGCTGCTGCTCTGGCTCGAGCGCCTGCTACTGGCCGTGGGGCTGCTCTGCCTGAGCTTGGTCGCATACGCCGTCATAGACGCACGCTGGTTCGCCTTTCGGGAGGGACGAGACTTCGACCGGACGCTGGCGGCGGCACGGCGGCATCCGGCGGCGTGGGCGCCCGCGGGGCGGCCGCCCGCCGCCCAGACCGACCGGCTGGAGACGTTCCGTCCCGCCGCTCCTTCGCCCCCTCCGGCCGCCCCCTTGCTCGACGGCTCGGTCATCGGCCGCATCGACATTCCGCGCCTCGGCCTCTCGGATCTGGTCCTCGAGGGGACCGGAGCCCGCACCCTGCGGCGCGGCGTCGGTCACATTCCCGAAACCGCGCTGCCGCGGCAGGCCGGCAATGTCGGCCTGGCCGGGCATCGCGACACCGCCTTCCGCGCCCTGCAGGAGATCCAGCCGGACGACCTCATCACCCTGCAGACCGCCGACGGCGTATACCCCTACATGGTCGACTGGACCCGCATCGTCGCGCCCGAGGACGTCGAGGTGCTGGAATCCTCGAGCGCGTCGCAGCTGACGCTCGTGACCTGCTATCCCTTCTCCTACATCGGGTCTGCGCCCGAACGCTTCGTGGTCCGCGCCCATCTGGTCGGCGGCCAGCAGGCCGGCGGCAGCGGCGGCCCGCGCTCCGCCTCGCCCATCCGGCCTCCGGCCGCGCCGCACGGCCGCCCTGGCGCTCCGCCGCCAGCCGGCACCGGCGCGGTCAACTGAAAAACGAGAGCCCCCGCCAGGGCGGGGGCTCCATGCCGCGGCGACTGCTGCGGGCGGGGAAGCTACGGATACTTGATCGAGCAGTAGCCGCCCTTGGCGTTCACCCAGTTGCGCTGGATGAGGTAGTCGCGGGTGCCGAGGTGGATGTTGGCCTTGGAGCCGTTGGAAGTCGTGTACTCCGAGCCGTAGTTGTAAGCGCATTTGTCGCCGTTCTCGTTGCCTCGCGAGTCGTACCAGGCATTGAGGTCCGGATCGGTGACCGATTCCTCGAGCTCGTGCGCGATGATCGAGGCCATGCCGTCGGCGCCGGCGTTGTTGTTCGGATGGTTCCCCGGGATCCCTTCACAGGCGCTTGGGCACGCATCCGGGTTGCCGACGAACGAGAACTTGACGTCGGTGCCGTTGACGGTGCCGTCGGTGTGCCAGCCGCAGTACACAGTACAGAAGCCGGTGGTCTCGTTGACGTCGGCCGAGGTCAGGACGAAGTAGACCCCGTGCGAGTCGAGCGGCAGCGCGCCGGAGTTGATGGCGTTGACGACGATCGCAAAGACGCCGTTGTCGTCGATGTTGCTGCCCTGGGAGTAGCTGTCGAAGGTATCGCCGTTATAGGTGACCGAGTTGCTGACGTGGCGATTCGAGCCGTCGTAGTAGGTGGTGTTGATGTTGAAGTAGGCGGAGCCTCCGATGTGGTTGGCAAGATCGGTCAGGATCGTGGTCGCCGAGTTGCTGCTCCAGTTGCCGTACCAGATGTTGTAGATGTGGGTGGTGCCGAGCATCACCGGGCCGCCGTGATAGTTGATGCCGTTGCCGCGCACCAGCCGGTCGATGGCTACAGCCGAACCTTGGTGAACTCCCCACCCCTTGCCCGTGGGCTTCAGGTCGCCTCCAGAGTCCTGCGTCACGACTGCCGCGCCGGCCGATACCGCGACCAGCCCGCATGTCAGCGCCAACCCCGCCCTCAGTCCTCGAATCCTCATGCCTGACCCTCCAGAATAAGGTGTTAACAGTCTCGCCGCCCTGCGGCCGGATCGCTCACACCGAGCATCCTGCTGGTCCGCCATGGGAAGCGCTTGCGAGCAACGGCGCCGGGGAACTCGGTAAGTCTTTCAGCTGTGCCTTCCAGGCAATCAAGCAGATGTCGCGCAAAGAATAGAGAAGCAGGTCCTTCCTGTCAAGCGCTGTCTTCGCGGGGTAGTGCTCTTGGAGCACTACCCTTCGCGGTGTTCGCGGTGGTCGCGGTGGTCGCAGCTTCCGCGGCTGCCAGCCAGCGGAGCGACGACCTCCGCAGCCTCGGTGTGAGCCGGCGGCGGGTCGCCGGCCAGCGGCAGCCAGACGATGAACTCGCTCCCCTGGCCCGGGCGGCCCTCGCTGCGCGCTTCAACGCGGCCGCCGTGCATCTCGATGAGGCTGCGCACCAGGGTGAGGCCGATGCCCAGGCCGCCGGTCGAGCGGTCGAGCCCCTGCTGGCCCTGGGTGAATAGGTCGAAGATGCGGGGCAGGAAATCGGGCGCGATGCCGACGCCGGTGTCGCGGATGCGCACCGCGGCGCCGGCGCCGTCGCGGTCCGCGGCGATGGCGATCGTGCCGCCGGTCTCGGTGAACTTGATGGCGTTGCGCATCAGGTTGACGAGGATCTGCTCGAGGCGCGTCGCATCGGCCAGCAGCGGCAGCGGGGTCTCGGGCAGGAGGAGCTCGAGCCGGTGGCGGCGGACCTCGGCCAGCGGGCGGATGGTCTCGACCGCTTGCTGCACGACCGCCACCAGGTCGAGCGGCTCGCGGCGCAGCTCGACCTTGCCGCGGGTGATCCGGGAGACGTCGAGCAGGTCGTCGACCAGCCGCACCAGGTGCTGGACCTGGCGCTGAATGACCGCGGTCGCGCGGTCGATCGGCGGCTCCGGCGAGCCCGCTTCGCCGAGCACATAGGAGGCGGTGGCGATCGCGCCCAGCGGGTTGCGCAGCTCGTGCGCCAGCATGGCCAGGAACTCGTTCTTGCGGCGATCGGCATCGGCGAGCGCTTCGGCCCGGGCGCGTAGCTCGGCGGCCAGGCGTTCGCCCTCGGCGGTGCGCAGGGCGAGGCGGTCGCGCATGTCGCGGAAGGCGGCGGAGAGGCGCTCGACCTCGCTGATGCCGCTGCTCTCGACCGGCGCCCTGGGGTTGCCCGCGGTCAGCTCGTCGACCGCGTCGGCGAGCGTCCCGAGCGGGCGGGCGATCAGCCGCGCCGCCAGGCTCCCTCCGACGACCGCCAGCGGGATCACCAGCAGGAGAAGGGTGAAGGCCAGGTCGCGGCCCCGTTCGACGCCCGCCAGGGCGTCGGAGCTCGGCCGTTCGACCGCCACCACCCAGCCAAAGTCGGGCACGGTTCCGTAGGAGACCAGCTGGCCGGCCGGCGACGGCGGAGCGCCGGCGCGCACCATGCGGTCCCAGCCGCGGGGGATCCGCGAGATCTCGCCCGGCGCGCCGTTGCTGCGGGCGATCAGGTTGCCGTAACCGTCGGCGAGCGAGACGATCGACCCGGCGCGCAGGATGCGGCGGTCGAGCGCCGCCGAGTCGAGAGCCATGACCAGCGCGCCGAGCGGCCGGTCCGCCGCATCGACGATACGAGCGGAGAGGAGCAGCAGGGGACGCGCCGTGCGGCGGTCGAGGCCGAGCTGCACCGGCATGGCCCGCCGCCCGAGGCCGGCAACGGCGCCGCGCAGCGTGTTCTCGCCGATCTCGGCGCTGCCGTCGCTCGCCAGCGGCCGGCCCTCACGGTCGACGATCAGCAGCGCCGAGACGTCCGGGTAGCGCGGCCGGCTGAGCGCCAGCAGGCGGCGCCAGAGCGGCGGCTCTGGCCGCAGGCGGCCCGCGAGGGCGGCGACCGCTGTGGCGCGGGCGCCATTGAGCTCTACGTCGTCGCGCACGTTCTGGGCGCACGAGGAGGCCTCGACCGCGAGGGTGGTGATCGCCTGGACCGTGGCGAGGCGCTCCTCCTGGGAGGTGACCACCGCGACCGCGAGGATGAGCGGCACGGAAGTGGCGGAAGCGAGCGCCAGCGCGAGCCGGGCGCGCAGCGCCGCAGTGTCCAACCTGGCGAGCCGGACGCGCAGCCAGGGCAGGAGGGCGACGGCGATGCCGATGCCCCAGTAGAGGGCAATGCCTGTCCATGCCTTGATCGGGGCGGCCGCGGCGAGGCCGCCGAAGGCCACCTGCGCGCCCCCCGCCGCGAGGTGGGCGGCGCGGGTGAGCCAGGGCGCGCAACGCCGCAGCTGTACGTAGGCCAGCCCTGGTCCGGTCAGGAGGAGCCCAAGGCCCAGCAGGCGGGGGGCGGCAGGAGCGAAGGCGAGGCCGGCGTAGAACTGCGGCAGGGCGACCAGCCCGGCTCCGGCCAGGGTGGTGGCGACGCCCATGAGAAAGGCGAGCAGGTCGCCGCCGGTGCGGGGGCCCGGCGGCCGCCGGCGCGGCGGCGCGCTGCCGAGCAGGCCGAAGCCGAGCACCGAGTAGGCGGCGACGCCGGTCCAGGCGTGCGACAGGACGAAACCGAAGGCGAGCGCCAGCAGCACGACGCCGGCCGCGCCGTGCGCCGCGACGCGCAGCCAGCTGCGCTGGTGCAGCACGGCGAGGGCGAGCAGGGCGGCGCCGGCGGCCAGCGCGGCGGTACCCCACCAGGCGCGAAAGGGTGCCAAGGCGGCGTAAGCGACACCGCCGAAGCGATGCGGCGCCACCAGCATGAAAGCGCCGACGACCACGCAATACAGGCCGATGGCCCAGCGCAGGCTGGTAACCGCGAGACCGAGCAGCCGCTCGCGCAGGCCTTGACGAGTGGCCGCGGCCGGCACCGCCTGGCTCGATGGAGAGGGTCGAGAGAGCATGCTGTGACAGTCCCGGCGCGGAGGAGCGCGGCCGGCGTGCGGACCGCGCACAAGGATAGCGAACTTCGCTCGGCGCGGCAGCGGGTAGACAGGTACAATCACTGCCGCCGCGCCGCGCGCCAGGCGCAAAGGGATTCCGGACCGGCGAGCGCTCGACGCTCACCGCGCTGACGGACGACCTGGCGCCATCTCGGGCGGGAGCCGCCTCCGAGGAGGGCCTATGCCGATAGTCGTGAGCCGCCGCCGCCCCGCGCCGTTTCCCGCCACCTTGGTCGCCGCCGCTCTGCTTGCCGGGGGTGCGGCTGCCGGCAGCGGCAAGGAGGCCGATCCGGCCGATTTGTCCGATCCGGCCGGCTTGGCGGCCGCGGCTGCTCCGGGCAACCCGGCGGGCCTGGCGGCGCCCACTGCTTCCGGCTCGCTGCTCGGTTTCACCGACGCCCATGCGGCCGAGCAGCGGGCGCTCGAGGCGCGGTTCGACGCCGCGCTCGACGTGAAGAACCTGCGGCCGTGGCTGCAGCGGTTGGCGGCGCGGCCGCACCATGTCGGGTCACCCTACCAGAAGGAAAACTCCGAATTCGTCGCCGGACTCTTCCGCTCGTGGGGTTACGACACCCGGATCGAGGAGTTCCTGGTGCTCTTCCCAACGCCGAAGGAGCGCCTGCTCGAGATGGTCGCGCCTGCCCAGCCGCGGGCGGGAGCCGGCCGTGCCAACCAAAGGGCCGGGTCGGGGAGTGCCGGTCAAACCTGGAAGGCGTCGCTCACCGAGCCGCCGATTCCGGAAGACTCGACCTCCGGCCAGACCGCCGAGCAGCTGCCGCCGTACAACGCCTACTCGATCGACGGCGACGTGAGCGGCGAGCTGGTCTACGTCAACTTCGGAGTGCCCAAGGACTACGAAGAGCTGGAACGGCGTGGCATCGACGTCAAGGGAAAGATCGTGATCTCGCGCTATGGCGGCTCGTGGCGCGGCATCAAGCCCAAGGTGGCGGCCGAGCACGGCGCCATCGGCTGCGTCATCTATTCCGATCCCCACGAAGACGGCTACTTCGCGGGCGACGTCTACCCCCGGGGCGGTTACCGCAACGAGCACGCCGTGCAGCGCGGCTCGGTGGCCGACATGCCGCTCTACTCGGGCGATCCGCTGACCCCGGGAGTCGGCGCCACCAGGGAGGCGAAGCGCCTCGACATCAAAGAGGCCAAGACGCTGACCAAGATCCCGGTGCTGCCGATCTCCTATGGCGACGCCGAGCCGCTGCTGCGCGAGCTGGGGGGCCCGATGGCGCCGGCTTCGTGGCGCGGCTCGCTGCCGCTCTCCTACCACCTCGGCCCCGGCCCGGCGCGGGTCCACCTCAAGGTGGCCTTCGACTGGAAGATGGTGACGGCCTATGACGTGATCGCCCGGCTCGCCGGCGCCGAGCGGCCCGACGAGTGGATCGTGCGCGGCAATCACTACGACGGCTGGGTCAACGGCGCCACCGACCCGCTCTCCGGCCAGGTCGCGATGCTCGAGGAGGCGCGTGCCGTGGCCGAGCTGGCGAAGGGGGGCTGGCGCCCGAAGCGCACCATCATCTACGCGGCGTGGGACGGCGAGGAGCCCGGGCTGCTCGGCTCGACCGAGTGGGCCGAGACCCACGACCGCGAGCTGCAGGCCAAGGCGGTGCTCTACGTCAACTCCGACACCAACGGCCGGGGCTACCTGGAGGTGGGCGGCTCGCACACCCTGCAGAAGCTCATGAACCAGGTCGCCGCCGACGTGCCCGATCCGGAAAAGAAGATCAGCGTCGCCAAACGCCGCCGGGCTCGCCTGCTGGAAGGCGGCGGCGGCGACCTGGCTGAGCGCACTGAGCGCAAGGAGGCCAGGAGCGGCGGCGAGTTGCGCATCAACGCGCTGGGCTCGGGCTCGGATTACACCCCCTTCCTGCAGCACCTGGGCATCGCCTCGCTCAACCTGGGCTACGGCGGCGAGGGAGAGTACGGGCAATACCACTCGGCTTACGACAGCTTCGATCACTTCGTCCGCTTCATGGACCCGACCTTCCAGTACGGCATCGCGCTGGCCAGGACCGCCGGGCGCGTGGTGCTGCGGACGGCCGGGGCCGACGTCCTGCCGTTCGAGTTCCCGAGCTTCGCCGACACCGTCGGGCGCTACGTCAAGGAGGTCGAGGAGCTCGCCGACCGCCTGCGCGAGGAGACCGAGGAGCACAACCAGCAGATCGACGACAAGGTCTTCGACGCGGTCTCCGACCCGACGCAGAAGTGGTGGGCGACGCCCAGGTGGAAGGAGCCCGTCCCGCGCCTCAACTTCGCGCCGCTCGAGAATGCCCGCGACCGGCTGAGCGCGAGCGCCAAGGCCTACCAGCAGGCCCTCGACCGTGCCGGGGCCGGCGGCGGCGGCGCGCTCTCCGCCGAGGCGCGGCGCAGCCTCGATGCCGTGCTCATCAGGACCGAGCGCACCCTGACCGGCGCCGGCCTGCCGCGGCGCCCCTGGTACGTGCACCAGGTGTACGCGCCCGGTTACTACACCGGTTACGGCGTCAAGACCCTTCCCGGCGTGCGCGAGGCGATCGAGGAGCGCAAGTGGCAGGAGTTCGACGAGCAGGTCGCCGCCACTGCCAAGGCGCTCGAGGCCTTCGCCGCCGAGGTCGACCGCGCCACCGCCATCCTCAAGGCGGCGGCCCCCGCGCCGCAGCCGGAGAAACCGTGATGCGGCCGCTCAGATCGCGCTTCGCCGTCTACCTTTCAGGGCTCGCTGCACTGGGCGCTCTCGTTGCCTCGATCGCCGCGGCTGCTGCCGGCGCCGGGGTCGAGCCGGCGAAGCGTCAGGCCGCCGGCAAGCCGCGGGCGGCGCCGGGAGCGCCGGCTGCCACTTTGCGGCTGGCCGGAGTCGCTGAGCCGCGCCCGCGCCTGGTCGTCCTCATCTCGATCGATCAGTTCCGCGCCGACTACCTGAGCCGCTTCGTCGACCTCTACCTGCCGCCGGCGAGCCCGCCGGCGAGCCGCGGCGGCGGCGCTCCGGCAGGTGTAGGGGGGTTCCGCTACCTCATGGAGCGGGGGGCCTACTTCTCGGATGCCCACCACGATCACTACCCTCTATTTACCGGGCCCGGCCACTCCGTCTTGCTCACCGGCGCTCCTCCCTACAAGTCAGGGATCGTCGGCAACAGCTGGTTCGACCGCACACTCGGCCGGCGGCGGTACTGCGTCGAGGACCCGGACAGCCCGCTGGTGGGGGTCGCCGCGCAGCGCACCGGCCCGCCGCGCCCGAGCATCTCCCCGGCGACGCTCAAGGTCAGCACTCTGGGTGACGAGCTCAAGATGGCGACCGGCGGGCGCGCCAAGGTCTGGGGATTGGCGCTCAAGGACCGCGCCGCCGTGCTCATGGCCGGACGGCTCGCCGACGGTGTGCTCTGGTTCGACGACGAGACCGGCGCCTGGATCAGCAGCAAGTTCTACCGGCCGCAAGGGACGCTTCCGGAATGGGTTGCGAAGCTCAACGCCCAGCACCCCGTCGACGCGTACTTCGGCAAGAAGTGGCTGCCGGCGGTTCCCGAGGCGGCGCTCGCCCGCCTGTGGACGCCGGCCAGCCGATACGCCAACGCCCCCTCGGCGCTCGGCACCGGTTTCCCCCACCTCGTCAATGGCGGCAGCCGCCAGTCCGGCAAGGACTTCTACACCGCCTTCGCCACCACTCCCTTTGGCAACGAGCTCGTACTCGACACCGCGCGCGAGCTCGTTGCCAACGAAAAGCTCGGGCAGGGCGCGGCGCCCGACCTGCTGGCGATCAATCTGTCGAGCAACGACTACATCGGCCACGCCTTCGGTCCCGATAGCGCTGAAGTCCTCGACGTCTCGGTCCGCACCGACCGCCTGCTCAGCGCCTTCTTCAACTTCCTCGACCACGCCGTGCCCGGCGGTCTGGCGAGCGTCACCCTGGTGGTCACCGCCGATCACGGAGTCGTGGCGCTGCCCGGCGCGCTCAAGGAGGCCAACTTCCCGGCCGGCAGCTACTCCGAGGACGAGGTGAAGAGCGCCGCCGCCAAGGCGCTGGCCGATGTCCTGGGCAAGGGCGAGTGGGTCGAAGACCTGGTCGAGTCGAACCTCTATCTCAATCTCGCCAGCCTCAAGACCAAGGGCGTGCCCAGGATCCGCGCCGAAGAGATCGCGGCCGCCGCGGTTGCCGGCCTGCCGGGGATCTACGCCGCCTACACGCGCAGCCAGATCGTCGCCGGCAACCTGCCCCGCACCGACATCGGCCGGCGCGTCGAGCGCAGCTTCCACCCCAAGGTGAGCGGCGATCTGGTGCTGGTCAGCGATCCGTTCTGGGTGCCCGGCAAGTTGACCGGCACCGCTCATGGCACCCCGTACGCCTACGACACCTCCGTCCCGCTGCTGCTGGCCGGCGCCGGGATCCGCCCCGGCCGCTATCGCGACCGCGTCTCGACGCTCGACATCGCGCCGACCCTTGCCGATCTCCTCGGCGTCCTCCAGCCCGCCGGCAACGAGGGCCGCGTCCTGGGCGTCGCCCTGCGCTAGCCGGTCAGATCCATCCGTGTCTACCCGGGTGAAAGCCGCCCCTGAGGAGCTTCCTATGCAGATTGTCGTGAGCCGCCGCCGCGCACCGATCGCCGCTGTCGCCGCCGCTGCCGCCGCACTCTTCGCCGTCGCCGCCGTGAGCTCCGGCCAGACGGCGCAGCCGCGGCAGGGGACTGCCGGGCCAGTCGCCGGCGGGCCCCTGCTCGGCTTCAGCGACGCCCATGCGGCCGAGCAGCGGGCGCTCGAGGCGCGCTTCGACGCCGCGCTGGACGTAAAAAACCTGCGGCCATGGCTGCAGCGGCTGGCGGCGCGGCCGCACCACATCGGGTCGCCCTACCAGAAGGAGAACTCCGAATTCGTCGCCGGACTTTTCCGCTCCTGGGGGTATGAGACGCGGATCGAGGAGTTCCAGGTTCTTTTCCCGACGCCCAAGGAGCGCCTGCTCGAGATGGTCGGGGGGCCGCCTTGGAAAGCCGTGCTCGCCGAGCCGCCGCTGCCCGAGGATTCGACCTCCGGCCAGACCGCCGAGCAGCTGCCGACCTACAACGCCTATTCGATCGACGGCGACGTGACCGGCGACCTGGTCTACGTCAATTTCGGGGTGCCCAAGGACTACGAAGAGCTCGAACGGCGCGGCATCGACGTCAAGGGCAAGATCGTGATCGCCCGCTATTTCGGCTCCTGGCGTGGGATCAAGCCCAAGGTGGCGGCCGAGCACGGCGCCGTCGGCTGCATCATCTACTCCGATCCCCACGAGGACGGCTACTTCCAGGGCGACGTCTACCCCAAGGGCGGCTACCGCAACGAGAACGCCGTGCAGCGCGGCTCGGTGGCGGACATGCCGCTCTACGCCGGCGACCCGCTGACGCCGGGAGTCGGCGCCACGGTTGGCGCCAAGCGCCTGGACATCAAAGACGCCAAGACGCTGACCAAGATCCCGGTGCTGCCGATCTCCTACGGCGACGCCCTGCCGCTGCTGCGCGCGCTCGGCGGCCCCATCGCGCCGGAGGGCTGGCGCGGCTCGCTGCCGCTGCCCTACCACCTCGGTCCCGGCCCGGCGCGGGTCCACCTGAAGCTGGCATTTGACTGGAAGATGGTGCCGGCCTACGACGTGATCGCCCGTCTGGCCGGCGCCGAGCGGCCCGACGAGTGGATCGTGCAGGGCAACCACTACGACGGCTGGGTCAACGGCGCGACCGATCCGCTGTCGAGCGAGATCGACATGCTGGAGGAAGCGCGGGCGATCGCCGAGCTGGTCAAGGGCGGCTGGCGTCCGAAGCGCACCATCGTCTTCGCTTCCTGGGACGGCGAGGAGCCCGGCCTCCTCGGCTCGACCGAGTGGGCGGAGACCCACGACCGCGAGCTGCGGGAGAAGGCGGTGATCTATCTCAACTGCGACTCCAACGACCGCGGCTTCCTGGGCGCCGGCGGCTCGCACACCCTGGAGAAGTTCTTCAACCAGGTGGCCGCCGACGTGACCGACCCGGAGAAGAAGATCAGCGTCGCGGCGCGCCTGCACGCCGCTCTCGTGCTCGACGGCAACCCGGAGCAGAAAAAGGAGGCGAAGAAGGGCGGCGACCTGCGCCTCGACGCCCTCGGCTCGGGCTCGGACTTCACCCCCTTCCTGCAGCACCTGGGCATCGCCGCGCTCAACGTCGGCTACGGCGGCGAGGGCGACTACGGCCAGTACCACTCGATCTACGACAGCTTCGACCACTACACCCGCTTCATGGACCCGACTTTCCAGTACGGCATCGCCCTCGCCCAGACCGCCGGCCGCGTCGTGCTGCGCGTCGCCAACGCCGACGTCCTGCCTTTCGAGTTTCCCCACTTCGCCGACACCATCGCCCGCTACGTCAAGGAGGTCGAGGAGCTCGCCGACCACCTGCGCGAGGAAACCGAAGACCGCAACCAGGCGATCGACGAGAAGTACTACGAGGCGGTCGCCGACCCCACCCAGACCTGGGTGACCCCCAAGCGGCGCGACCCGGTGCCGCACCTCAACTTCGCCCCGCTGGAGAACGCCCGCGACCGCCTGACCCAGAGCGCCAAGGCCTACCAGAAGGCCGCCGAGCGCGCCGGCAGCGGCGCCCCCACCCTCGCCGCCGACGCCAGGCGCAGCCTCGACCAGATCCTGATGAAGACCGAGCGCGCCCTCACCGGCCCCGGCCTCCCCCGCCGCCCCTGGTACATCCATCAAATCTACGCCCCAGGCTTCTACACCGGCTACGACGTCAAGACCCTCCCCGGCGTCCGCGAAGCCCTAGAAGCCCGCAACTACCCCGAAGTCGAAGACCAGGTCGTCGCCACCGCCAAAGCCCTCAACGCCTTCGCCGCCGAGGTGGACAAGGCGACGGGGATCCTCAACGGGGCGGCGTCGGCGCAGACGGAGAAGGTGAGAGTGGGCGGCGAGTCCTCGCTAAATCTAGATCCGCTAGCGAAGCTTCGCCTCAAACCAACGAGGGTGGAGGAGTAGAGCGACGGTAGGGCAGAGATGGTACCTCCAACATCTGCCAAGAAGAGAAGATTGGCCATGCGCCCTAGCGTCGGCGAGATTCTCGCAGATCACGTCAGTCAGGAGTGTTCTCGGCGGGTCATTTTAGAATCGACAGGTGGAGTGCCGTGCTCACTGAACTGGGAACCAGCGCGCTTAGCTGCAGGCTGGCGACAGGCAGGCCGAGTCCCCAAAGGAAGCACACGAGGTAGTCCCGTGCCAGCCCGAATCCTGCCTTGGACTGGATCAGCGCCGCATAGCCAGTGACGACAGTGATCAGGAACAGCACGAGCCATATCATCCATGTCAGTCGTGCGACCTGGAAGCTGAGCGTCCTGTACGTGGGCGGCTGCATTGCCGGTTGCCCGGAAGATGGCTTCGCCAAGGCATTGGGCGGCCCCGCGAGAGCTGCCGCGAGCTGCGCCATTACCTTTTCGACCTCTTGTTGCGCTTGAGCTTGTGAAGGCGGCGTGATCCTTGCATCAAGACCATCCAGCGCTTTTAACTCGTTTGCTATGGTCTGTCCCTGAGCCGCCGACATGCCGGGCTTATAGAGGCCCCATGCCTTCGCCATGCCATTGTTGATGATCACTCCGAGCATGTTCGCGTGCTCGGTCACTTTCTGCAAATACTGGTTGTAGTTAGTGTTGCTGTAGATGGATGGGTAGGGGCTCGGGACGCGCGGTGGAAGCCATCCCTGACCGTCCAGATACTGTTCGGTGAGACCGTCTTGCAACTTGTGGACTGCGTCCGCCGTGCTGGCAACGTTCGCGGACCATTGCGGCGGGACTTGGCGGAGGGTGGCGAGGAGCTTATCGAGGGTAGCACTGAGCAGCACGGCCGGGATAAGCGCTTGGTCGCGGTCAATGCGCGCGCGCGCGAAGACACTTATCGCCCAGGCGAGACCTACTCCGAACGCCACCACCACAACCCCATATACCGCCCGCCAACGTGTCGTGCCGTAGATATCGAGCGCGAGCGATTCGCCGTCGGGTTTCTCCAGGGCGGTCACCTGCACGCTGCCCCGGAAGTTGCCGACCGGATGGAAGTCGTCGTCCATTTTCAGAAAAATGGAATTCGGGCCGTAGCCGAGGCGTAGCTCCCCGCCACACTTCCCGCCGACCTCCCGGCATAGATGGAAGCGCCGGCAGTCCAACAGTTCCTTGGTGCTCTGCTCGACCAACTGGCAGAAGCGGATTTTCACGTCGTTTGCCGGTCCCTGAACGATGCCCAATCCGATCCGACGGGTCGACAAGCTCCAGGTCGCCAGAGTTGGTTTCGGGCTCCAGGTGAACGGCGCCACAAGCTGATTGGTCAGAGTGTACGACAGAGTAGTATGGACGCCGGCGAATTCGACCTCTGCGACCCGGGCCTGGGTGGTCTTGGGTGGCAGGTGGGAGACATCAGTCCGGACGTACCACTCACGCGTCTGAGGAATCGAAGTGGCGACCTCCTGGAGAACCGTGAATTTGACGGTAACTACGGGTCCGTTGTCGGCGAGGGCTGGAGGTAAGCCCTTCGCGCTGACAGGCCCGGAGATGGCCTCCGCCCTCAGTCGGAGGGTGGATTGCCCGTCGCTCAAGCTGCTCGGCAGGCTGACGATCGGATCCACCAGAGATAGAATCGTCGCCATTCCCCGGCCCGGCTGCAAAAGCAGCAGGGGTAGGAGGAGGGCGGGCGCGAGCTTCCCGCCAAGCCGGACTGCCCGGTGGGCGGTGGCCGGGCTGGTTACCCGATGCTCGGGGTAGAGGTGCTGCATGTCATCCCTCCTTTCGGGGGCTCAATCGCTGTATCACTCAGCTTCTGACCAGACTAGCCCTCGGTATCAGCCGCGTTCCTTTCGATGGGATCGCAGTCGCGAACTGCCTGGCTCCCAGGGGAAAGGGATTGTCGTGAGTAAGGTTCGACGGTGCGCCTGGGGAGTAATTCTGCCCAAGTAGGCGCGAGAAGTCGGGGAACGGGTCCGTGTTCACTCCGGCGAGCTGGCGATAGGTTTCTGCCAGAGTCGAGCCGGGAGCTTGGCAAATCTGCTGCCACGTGTATCCGAGCTGATAATGAAGCCAGAAAAGAAAGAGGACCGAGCATCCGTTGGCGCCGGTATCGCCATCCGAACCCGCATTCTGGTTGACCCAGTCCGGCCGATCCGTGTCGAGCCAGTCGCTGGCAGTGGAGAAACCGTCGAGCACACCGGGATACAGCTCCTCCGCTAGAACCCGGGAAAGCCCCTCCCCATTCGAAGCACCACAGTTCCAACCACCCCCTTGCAGGGCCTGAAAGACCTCGACCACCTCCGCCACGACCAGTGCCGAGGTGAAGTCCTCATTGATCACTGGCGACAATTCTGCGGCACAGTAGAGCTCGAGGCCCGAGCAACCGCGGTGGTATGCCCCGCCGCCCTCTACAGGAGCGACGACGGCGTTAAAGTGAGATGGTTGAAGACCAAACCACCCAGCCAATGTCGCGTAGTCCCGTTCACACCTCCCGAGGACTCCGTGCGCAACCTGGAGCCCTCCCGCACCCAGGGAGGTGGCCGCGTAAACATCGAAATGCTCTGTCTGTCCAACAAGGTCGCTAGGGAACTCGAGCGCGAGATTCGCGCCGAGGGTAGATTGGAGGCGCGCCATTCTGGAGCGGCGGCGGGGAGAAAGGACGCGTTTCGGTGCATCGTTGCTCATGGCTGACTCCTTCTAATCTGGAAAGAATCCCGTCTTGATCGCCACTTCTTGTATGGACCAGACGAAAGCGTACCGCTGTTCTCGGCTCACTTGAACTTGTACGACAGCGCCACGCCCCAGGCCCATCGGCGAATCTTTTGGAGCGGCAGCGAGGTGACGCCATCGGGTACCTTGGCACCGGGATAGAGCGTATCCTGGATATCCTGTACCTTGCCCCAGTATCGACCGACGGTGAGGAAGAGAGTGTTCTCGATCAGGTCCGCCGAGAGTCCAGCCAGGAACTCGAGATCGGTCCCCTTGTCGGTACTGTTCGCGGTCATCCCTACCGACGCCCAGATGCCGTGCGCAGGCCGGCGGCAGCCAGTCGCGCCGGCGGCAGCGGTTGTAGTGCAGGTCTTGCACGTCCGGCACCAGGGCCTCCCTAAGTTTGCAAGGCGTCCGTGCAGCACGAGCATGGGCGTCACTCGAGACGGAGAACTTTCGTCAACGGAGACAATGTTCTCCGGAGTCGTCGAGCCGGGATTGACTCGCGAGCCGTCCCGGTTGAGGGCAAAGCCCTTGACGATCGAGAATGAGCGGGTACGCATCCGTGTCGCAGCAGCGCCAGCGGCGAGCACGAGTCGCGGATCGCCGCGAAACTCGAGCTTGAAAGGGTCGCCGATCTTCTCTGTCTTGTCTTTTGCGGTGGGCCCCTTGCGCTCAACGGTCAACGTTACGTCGGTGTCCTGATCGAGCGGTCCGATGCTGACGATCTCGTAGAAGGCGTGAGGGTCGGCCGCGATCTTGGCAATCTGCGCTCTCAGAGTGTCGAATGGCTTGTTACCATCGAGAAGGGTTTTGATCGCCTTTTGGTAGTCCGGGACCTGCAGGAGATGGCTTTGGACGGCGAGTTGAAGGTTGGAAACCTCGTTAGTTTGGCACTCAGGTATATTCTTCCGCGCCTTCTCGATCTCGCCGTCGAGATCCTTGAGCTTCCGGTCGATGTCGTCAAGCTCCCGGTTCTGCTCCTGCAGCGCCAGGGTGGTGGGCTGGAATACGAACGTTTCGGCGGCATTCCGCAGCTCGGCGCACGCGGAGACCGGGCTTTCCAGGGTCGGCTTGATGTGTTGGTAGAGGAGAGCAGCGGCCTCCTGTTGTTCATGGGCACGCTCAATATCTGCTCCTAGATTCTTGACCCGGCTGCTGAGTTGTACGAATCGGCTGTTGAAGTCGGCGAGTCCGGGACACTTCTTCGCAAGCGCCTTTTTGTCGTCGGCCCCTCCGGCCGCGGGCTTGGTTTCGGGCAGCTTGAGGAAGCCTAGCGTGACCGCCTCCTTCAAGAAGTCGCTGACCGCCGTGCCTGAGACGACTTTTTCATCCTTCTTGACAACGTACTCAAAGGAGAAAGGGTTCTTGTTGAAGAGCTTTACACGCGCTACGTCGTGCTTCCCGTAGCAGAACTTGCCAGAGCCAGCACCCCGAGTACCATCGATGCTGAAGTCGGCGCGCTCGTCCCCCTCTTGGCCTGTTCCGCACGAGGGCCAGATGATCGCTGGGCTTGTCGGGCCCGCTGAGCTGCCTGCCGCCGGGGTTACCCGCGCCCAACCGGCCGGCGCGATCAAGGCTGCGAAAGCGATGACTGCGTAGTGTCGTAGTGTCATGGATCTCTCCTTGAGCCTGACGCCGAACTCCTGAATGGGCCCTCTTTGAATGGCGACCCAGTTGATTGGACGGACTCGAAGGAGAGATTCCCGCCTGGGCGTGGAAGTCGAATAGCCGTGACTGACCGGCACTAGAAATCGACGGGAAAGGGGAGGCGCGCCGGCGACAGCGGCCGCGCCCTCTCGCCGCCTCCCGCCGCGACCTCGACGCCATCCTGATGAACACCGAGCTTCTCGAGGTGGCACGTCCGGCACAGCGGGTGTCGTCTCTCCTTGCGGCTGGGCCGGCTGAGACCCAAAGCATCACGCCAGACCTCGAAGGTCGTGAAGCGCAACCACCCTCCTCGGTCGCCTCGCCGGAGAAAGTGCGCGGGCGCGTCCGTCTACTGAAGACTGGACGAGCGCGGGTGGATAGTTCCGACCTCACTCTCGCTCAGCATGTCGGCTGTGAAAGGTGGCGCGGTTCCTCGCCGGAACGCACCGGACCATCGGCGGCAAGTAACTGACGACCGAGTCGTTAAACCGGGCCGAGGCTGCGAACTCCGCAGTCGCTGAAGCCGGGAGAAAGGAGATCGACCATGGAAGTGCCTTTGAGATCCTGCGGAGGTGTGCGCTCCGGCGCTGCGGCAGACAGTTCAGCAGCAGGTGGCGGACCGGCTGGGGGAGGCGGACCGAGCTTCGAGGACAATGGGGGGACCGTTCTTGCTGGGCTCCATTTGCAGCTGATCTTCTGGGGTTCGGCCTGGAACGGGGAGGCGAGCTCCACGAAGGATGGCGTCGTGGTGGCCGCCGGACAAATCCTCACCGGTCCTTACATGACCGGCCTCGCGCAGTATCGAGGCGTTGGAATGGGGTCTCTCGTGGGAAACCTCGTCGTGGCGGCAACCGAGCCTCCTAGCCCGTTCTCGGACACCGACGTGGAGGGTATGATTTCCGAGCAGATTGCGAACGGTTCGCTGCCGGGACCGGAGACGGATGACCAGCTCCTTTATCTGGTGGTCATGCCATCAGGGGTCCAGTCAGCGGGGTCTTTCGTCGGCGAGCACAGCTTTTTCTCGCCCGGCGCCGGCGGCGTCCGCGCACACTATGGATGGGTCACACACGACGGCACTATCGACAATCTGACGACCATTCTCTCGCATGAGATCGTCGAATCGGCCACCGATCCCGAGGGCACCGCAATCCTGGGAGTGGCGGGGACCTGTCAACAAGAGGGGTGGTGCGAAATCGGCGACGTGTGCTCTAGCACGGGCGTGGTCAACGGCGTCACCGTACAGTCCTATTGGTCACAGCAAGACCAGGCTTGTATCATTCCCGGGTCCTGAGAGACTAGGCAAGGGCAGCTTGCTGTGCTGCCTTTCCGAGATCGAGCTCTGGCCGGCGCGACGCTCAGCCGCGATCGCGTCGGCCACCTGCCGGCACTGGTAGGGCTCCGCCATATTGTCCGTGGGCCTGCTGTTACCGGCTCGTCGCGGCCGGGGCGTTGTTCCACATCTCCCGCTCGATTCGCCACTCGCCGGCGTTTTCGCGGTGCAGGACGAGCAGCATCTTGCCGTGGGTCTCGATCGGGGGCTTGCCGTCCGGCGGCTGCACAACCTGATGCGTGAGACACCACTCTGTGGCCCAGTCGCCGCAAACCTGGATGTCGCGGCAGTCGAGGTCGTTCTTGGTGGCGCGGTAGCCGGGCATCTGGGCGACGACGCCGTCGAGCCATGCGGCGATGGTCTTCTTACCCACCATCGGAGCCATGCCCGGCAACAGGCTGACGCTGTCCTCGCCATACAGCGCCATGACTGCCGCGTTGTCCATGCGTATCCCGGCCTCCATGAACTTCTGGTTGAATGCCTCGATCTGTCTTGCCGCTGGCGTGGGCGGCACCGCCGCGGCCCAGAGCAGCGCGAAGGCGCAGATTGCGAACAGGGGAGCTCGACGGCTGCGGCGCTGCGCAACGATCGAAGGCATAGAGCGCTTCCTTTCTCTCAATAGTGCTAACGAGAGGGCGGGATTCTGATCTTCACCTCGGAGACTTTTTTGACAATGCTAGGTCATCGAAGGCAGCTGGATCAAACTCCAAGCTTTTCACGGACCACCTGCCAGGGGATACCGTCCTGGCGCCGCCTTGCTTCAAGGAGACGCCTCCTCATGGACTCGCTCTTGAGGAGATAGGCCGTCTCGCCCTCCGAGACGATCTCCCGCCAGAGGTCGATCGGGACGATGACCCCGGTCGGGTTACCGTCCTCATCGGTGACGTATTGGATCTCGTTCTGCCTGGTCATGGGCGACTCGAAGAAGACAGCGATGCTTGCCTCATCTTAGCCGACGCGATTGCAACGGGGGAAAGGCGAACGAGTCTTTAGAGAGCGGAGATCTCTCCCACGACCTCGACCTCCAGGGGAATGCCCTCCAGAACTGTCGGCAAGGTCGTCGGAAGATCGGCCAGCGGCCGGTTCAGCATGACTTTCAGGGTCGGCAGTCCGGCCCGCTCTCCAACCCCGACCCCGACGACTCCTGGAATGCCCATCAACCGCCGCTGGTGCCTGGTCAGGACCTCCTGAATCATAGTCGGCCTTTCTCTCGGGGATTCACCTTCGGCCCCTCTATTGAGCCTAACGGGCGTCGCGAATCGAGTTTTCAGCTTTCCGACATCTGCAGAGTCTGGCGCAGAATGGGAAGCATCAGAAGATCCTTGCTTCTGCCAGCCTGCTCCTTGGTCTCGATGATGGTTCTGAGATCGAGGACGAGGACCATCGCTTCTCGGAGGTCGAGCCTGCATGTCCGCGGCACGAGGTCGTCGTAAGACAGACTCTTACCGATGGTCGCCAGAACGTCGAGAGGTCCGAAGCGAGTGGTCAAGAGGTGGTGGCCACCCATGGCCAACCGAGCAGAGTCAGGTTCTATTAGGCGGCCAGCGGGATCTCGGTAGACTGCGCCCATCTCACGCAGGGCCAGGCCAAGGCGCTCCACGTTGTCGGAAGCCTGGCGGTACAAGATATCGAGGTCGAAGGTCGAAACGGGGGCTCCCCAGAGCACCGCCGCGACACCGCCGACTACGATGAAGTCGGCCTTGTGCCGGGTGAGGATTGCAAGCGCCGACAGGAACTCAGGGACGGGTTCCACGACGGAGGGCCGAGACGCTGTTGAGGAATCCCTGGAGGACATCCAGCCTTTCGCGTGGCGTAAGGCTCAACATCCACCGGATCAGGGAAAGGTCTACTCCCTCCGGAGAGATCTCGGAGCTGGGAGCGAGACCCTCGGGCCGCTGCGGCGGAGATGAAGTGTTCAAGATAGGCACTGTTTCAGGCTCGTCCATCGGTTCTTGAGCCGGGGCTGGGGTTGACCGACTCCTTGGAAGGGGTGCTCGTTGGATTCGCGCCCATCTTAGCCGATCTAGCCTGCAATGACCCTCCAGGCGATCAGGGCCATCACTGCCTTCCGACGGCGGTGTCGAAGACGCCGGTGATGACTTGGCCGGCGCTCTTGACCTGAACCCATAGGCGGTAGCGGCCGGGTTGGGGGAACTCGTAGGGGAAGGAGACCTCGCCGGCCGGGGCGGCTGCGGGCGGTGCGTTCATGGCCATTCCCATCTCCATTTCTCCGGGCCCGGCGGCGGCGCTTTCGGGCACGGTGCCGGCGATCTTCTGCAAAGCGGCGTTGCGCTCGGCGAGGCGAAGGTCGGGTCGCCAGAAAGGTGAGTTGGGGACGAGCAGACGGCGGACGGGGCGGGCAAGAAGGCGCTGGGCGGACATGGAGATGGTGCCCATGGGGTGGAGGTGGATGAAGACGTTGCCGTCGTCGCGCAGGATGACGGCGTGGGCGGGCATGCCCATGTAGGGCTCCAGCGAGACGGGCTGGCCGTCGGGGGTGCGCACGGCAAAGCGAAGCATGAGCTCGCGGCCGGCGGTGCGGGGCTGCAGGCTCTTTTCCCAGGTCATGGTCAGGCCGCCGTCGAGGGGACTGACGGCGGCGACGACTTGGGGGCGGACGGCGAGGGGGGGCGCGAGACGCAGAGAGTCGTCCGGGTCGGGGGCGAGGGACGACGGGATGACTTCGAAGGGAGCGGAGGCGGGCGGCGGGGCAGGTAGGGCGATCGCCGCGGTGACCGTTTCCGAGAAGCCGCTGAGCTGGGTGATGTCGGCATAGAGGCGATAGTTGCCGGCCGGGAGCGGCGGCAGGGCGGTGCGGAAGTTGTCCTCTTGGCCTGGCCCAGCGGGCACCGGGTGGAGGTGAGCGAAGACGTCGAGGCCCGGCTGGCGGATGAGAAAGAGGTGCATGATCTTACCGTGGTCGGGGACCAGCGGAGTCCAGTCGCGGCCACGCCAGCGCGGGTCGGTGAAGCGCAGATCGAGAACGCGCAGCGGTCCCTCGAGATGCGCCGTGGCGTCGATCTGGTAAGGGTGGTAGAGGGTGCCGCGGTACGCGCTGTCGATGCTGGTCCACCAGCGCCTGCCGCCAACCAGGGCGAGGGCGAGAAGCACCGCGGTCAAGACCGTGACCAGGCGGGCACGTCGGCGGTGCTGGGCGCCGGGGGCGTCGCCGGGCGCCAGGGTGCTCTCGCGGATGCTGGCGCCGATGATCGTGAGAACGCCTGCGAAGAGCAGGGCACCCAGCCCGACCAGCAGCAGCGCGGTGGCGCTCCTCATCGGCAGCCGGTGAGTCGCGGCGGTGGAGAGCGGGACGATCGCGGTCCCGTCGCCGTGCGCTCCGGCGACCCGCACCCGGATCTGGTAGGAGTTGGCGGTCATCAGCCAGAGCTGGGCGCTGAACAGGGTGCGGTCGCCGCGCACCGGCTCGGCGACGTCGGGCGGCGGGGCCCCTTCCGGGCCGGCGTCCCATTGCATCGGCTGCACCGAGACGCGTGCGCGCCGGGCGTCATTCTTGTCGAGGCGGATGGCGATCTGTGCGAGACCGGGAATGACGACAGGCGGCCGGATGACGACGTGGACCGGGTAAGGCCCCGCCATGCCCTCGAAGAAGACGTTCGGGCTGCCGACGTGGCCCCAACAGACCAGGGCGGCGCCGAGCAGTGCGAGAGTTTTCATCCGCCGCCGGGCGGCATTCCAGAGACCCGTAGGTTGGTTCGCCGGCCGACGCACCGCCGCACGACCATCCAACCGCCGACTGTCCGTTGGCCGAAGGCGCACAGCGCGCCTCACCGCTGAAGGCGCGCCATCCAGGCGCCCCAGCCGAGCCCGAGGCGGGCGGAGAGGGTCGAGAGCAGGAGGCAGAGGCCGAGCGCCGCCGGGGTGAACGGATCGCCTGCATTCCAGAACTCGTGATGCCATGGCCCCGGCCGCGTACGGTAGGTCCACTGGTCGGCGGCGAAAAACCAGTTGCGGGCGTGCGGCGTCATCATGAAATCGGCAAGCGGCCACTGGACGGCGAGCAAGACGGCCAGGAAGGCGCCCCCGAGAGCCAGGGCGAGCGTCCAGCCGCCGGCGCGCCCGCCGCGACGCCCGGCGCGGCGCAGCACCAGGTCGCAGACGAAGGCCGGCACGATCAGCACCACGGGGAAGAAGAGCGGCCACATGTGGTCGACCGGGTTGTAGATCGGCGCCAACCGCGGGGTGGCCGGAAAGAGCGGCAGGATCCAGGTCATCGGCAGCCGCACCGCGGTGTAGAAGGCGGCGACGGTGGTCGCCGGCCAGGGGAGCCGCGCGCCGCGCGCCGCGGCCGCCAGGAAGAGCGGATAGGCAGCCGCCGAGATGATGTAGAACAGCGCGCCGTGCTGCAGGTTGGGCTCGCTGTACTCGAGGAAGAGCGTCGAGATGGCCACCAGCAGCAGGCCTGACGCATAGGCGTAGACCAGGCCGAGCAGCCGCGCGCCGCGGTTCGCCATCGTCGTCGCCGCAGCCGCCGAGCGGTTCTGCAGCGCCAGGGCTTGCAGTATGGCGCCGAGCTGGATGGCGAGGATGCCGGCGGCGAGCACGATGTGGGGCGGCGAGATGATCTTGACGTCGAGCCCGTAGGCGTTATGCCACCAGTCGTCGAAGGGCGCCGAGGTGAGCATCGCGATCGCGCCCCAGATCGACACCCAGGCGCCGAGCGGCGCGCGAAAACCCCAGAAGCGGACCGCCACGGCGCGCTCGGCGGCGCCGCCGCCGAGAGTCGTCTTCAGCGCCAGCCAGCCGGCCGACAGCCCGGCCAGGATGCCGCCGAGGTAGACCGCCATGTGGGCGGGCGTCCAGAAAGAGTCGCGGCCGATCGTCGCGTGCCAGGAGATGTCCCACAGCAGCCCGACGATGGCGCTGGTCGAGCCGAGCACCGAGGCGATCAGGGGCCAGGGGAGGCCGAGGATCGCCGTGCGTGCGGCGGCGGCCTCGGGCCGCGGCTGCGCGGCACTCTCCCGCGACAGCGGCGGTGGCTGGCCCTGGGCAGGGATGGCGCTGTCGTCGAGGATCGATTCCATGTCGTTTCCCGCCGAGCCGTCGAGCCGTGCCCGGTTCCGGCCGAGAGAATATCAGCCGCCGTTCAGAGCAGGGTGCCGCGGTCGCCGGGGAGCATGGCGGCGCGGACCAGGGGCAGCGGCGGGCCGCCGAAGGAGAGCAGCCGGTCGTGGAAGGCGCGCCATGAACGCCCATTCTCGGCGGCCTGGGCGGCGGCCGAGCTCTGGCGGCGGCCGCCGGGAGCGAGGGCGCCGCTCTCCTGGCGCACCGTCGCGGCCTCCGACGGGTCCGCGGGCCGGGCGAGCCAGTCCTGGCGCAGCTTGCGCACCATCAGCTTGCCCAGGGTGTAGTTGAGGTAGGCCGGATCGAAGGTGCCGCGCGCCGCCTGCTGGCGGGCGCTCGCCGGGTCCTGGAAGGCGTGGCGGCGGAACTCGTCCTCCGCTTGCTCGATCGTCATGTCGCCGGCATGGAGATCGATCGCCACCAGCAGGCGGACGTTGCGCAGCAAAGCGTTCTGCAGCTGGCCGATGTGGACCTCGGCCCTGCCGTCGCCGAACCCGGCCTCCCAGATCATCTCCTCGGAGTAGTGAGCCCAGCCCTCGGCAAAGGCATAGCTGACGAAGAGCTGTCCCACCCGCGAGGAGGCGCGGTTCGAGTGCAGGAACTGCAGGAAGTGACCTGGCCAGACCTCGTGGGCGGTGACGAACAACAGGTCGGCCTCGCCGGGCAGATAGGCGTGCCTTTCGGATTCCGACCACGAAGGGTCGGGCGGGGTGATGTAGTAGATCGCCGGCAGGTGGCGGTCGAAGGGGCCGGGAATGTCGATGTAGGCCGAGTTCCAGCGCTGATGCGGCGGCGCCTCTGCGATCAGCGCCTCTTCGTCGCCCGGGATCGAGACCAGCTGGCGCTCCTCGACGAAGCGCCGCAGCACTGCGAGCTGGCGGCGGGCGGCGGCCACCGGCCCCTCGGGCGGCTTGGCGGCCTGGACCCGAGCCATGCAGGTCTCGACCGACTCCCCCGGAGCATAGGCGGCGCACGCTTCGCGCAGGGCCTCGAGGTTGCGGGCCAGCTCGCGGCGGCCGGCGGCGGCGAGGTCGGCGAGCGGCACCTCGACCCGCTCGGTCGCCACCAGCATCCCCTGCAGGCGCTCGGCGCCGAGCCGGAAGTCGCTGCGCGGGCCGGAGTGGAGGCCGACCTGGAACTGGTCTTTGAGCCGGCGCAGCGCCGCGACCGCCGGGGCGTTGGCGGCGCGCAGCTCGGCGAGCAGGTGGCGCAGGTCGGGCCCGCCGCGGCGGCGGCCGGCCTTTGCCGTCGTCTCCCCTTCCGCCGCCTTGCTCACCCCGGCCGCCTGGGCGAACAGGGACGGCACCTGCGATTCGCAGTACTCCACCAGTCCGGCAAAGGTCTGGAGACCGAGCTGGTAGTAAGTCTGCGGCAATGGGGGCGTGAGGACCGCCTGGATCTGGGCCACCGCCTCCGGGAGCGCCCGGGCGTACCCGATGTAGGCGCGCATCCGCTCCTCCACCGGCGCATAGGGGCGGCTCAGATAGATGCTGGGGTCGAGCGGGGCCGAGTAATAGATCGGATTTCGGGCGGGCCAGTCGGCGTCGGCCATCCAGAAGAGGTCGGCGTCGATCTGCGCCAGCAGCGCCGCGCGCTCGAAACGCCGGCCCTCGTCGAGCAGCTCGGCAGGCACCGCCCCCACCCGATGGCGCTCGGCGCGCAGGCGGGCGACCTCGCCCTCGATGCCGCCCCGGCTCCAATCGGGCAAGCGGCCGTCGAGCTCGTGGCGACCCACCGCCACGGCGAAGGTCGGATGGGCCGCGAAGTAGTCGGCGATGAAGGAGGTGACGAACTGGTCCCAGGCGGCGGCCAGCTCGAGGTCGAAAGCGGCGCCGGCGGCGGGCGGACCGTCCCTGCCGGGTGTGCCCTCGGGCGCATGCTCGAGGTCGTCGAGGTCGGTCGGCACGCCCAGAGTCTAGCCCGTTTACCTGGCAAATCGCGGGTCCTTCCAGGGCCAGGGTTGCAAAAGCTGGTTGCCCGGAGGAGTCCGAGGACTGTGGCGGACCTGCGGGGCTGCGCGCCGGCGCAGCCGCACGCCGGGTCCTGGGAGCCACCGTTCGGTCAGCGTTTCACCCGCGATCGAGGATCAGCTCTCCCGGCGCAGCGTTCCCGCCCCGACGCGGAGCTGAGAACCGGTGCGCCGTGCTAGGCGAGCGCGCCCTTCTGGTGCTCATCAGCCGCTTTATCATCGCGCCCATGACCAGGAAAGACCGCGATCTGGATCTGCTGCACGTCACCAGCCGCGCGGAGTGGCGGGCCTGGCTCGCGAGCCATCACGACGCCGACTTCGAGATCTGGCTCGTCTTCCACAAGAAGCACACCGGCAAGCCGAGGGTCGCCTACGAGGACGCCGTCCAAGAAGCGATCTGCTTCGGCTGGATCGACAGCATCGTGCGGCGCCTCGACGACGACCGTTACGCGCAGAAGTTCACGCCGCGCCAACCGCGGAGCAACTGGTCGGCCCACAACTTGCGCCGCTTCGCGCGGATGGTCGAGGAGGGACGGATGACCGAGGCGGGGCTTGCCAAGGGGCCGCCGGCCCTCGCCGCGCGGCCGCCGCCCGCCGGCCTCGCCCGCGGCGCGACGAGCCGGTCGCCGTGCCAGCCGACATCGAGTCCGCCTTACGCGCCGATGGCGCGGCCTGGGTCCACTTCGCGAAGCTCGCTCCCTCCTACCGCCGCCTCTACGTGCGCTGGATCGAAGCGGCCAAGCGGCCGGAGACTCGGGCCCGGCGGCTCGCGGAAGCGGTCACCCTGCTGGCCCAGAACAAGAAGCTGGGCCTGAAGTAGCGCGGGTACAATTGGTCGATGCGCAGGTGAGAACCAGGAGGTGATGGCGGATGGCGGATCGCGCCAAGCTGTTCAAGAGCGGCGGCAGCCAGGCGGTCCGGCTGCCCAAGGAGTACCGCTTCCAGGATGCCGAGGAAGTGTTGATCTATCGCCAGGGACGCCGGGTCATCCTGGAACCGATCAGGCGGAGCTGGAGCCGCGGGTTCCTCACGCTGGCTGGCTCGGCGCAGGACTTCCCCTATCCCGAGGAGCCGCCCGCCGCTGAGCCGGGGGCCTGACCTCGAATGAGGTATCTCCTCGACACGAATGTCTGCGTCGACTACCTCAATGGACGATTCCCGAGCGTCATCGAGCGGATTCTCGGGCGCTGGGAAGATCGCGGTCCGAGATCCTGGTCGCCGGCCGCTCGAGGGCGCCCGCGCGGCGCAGGGCTGCCGCTTCGAAGCGCCAGGCGGTGCCGCGGGCCGGATGCGATACCATCGGAGCAGGATCCGCGTTCGACTCTGCCCCGCTGCCCCCCGCCGATCGCCGGCGATGCGGCAGCGGGAGACCCGATAAGGAGAGAAAGCAAGCCATGCCCGAGCCCGCTGCGCAGAACTTTCAGACGCACCGCCGCTTCGTCCCGCTGCACCACTTCGTCGCCGCCTTGATCCTGCTGCTCAACCTGCTCTGGGCGTTCTACCGGATCTGGCACGCCTATCGCGACGGTGGCCGCTTCAATCTCGTCGACAGCATCTTCTATCTGCTCGTCGCCTTCGCGCTGCTCCTCATGTGGTTCTACCTGCGCCTGTTCCCGCTCACCGCCCAGGACCGCCTCATCCGGTTCGAGATGCGGCACCGACTGGAGCAGGTGCTGCCGGTCGACCTGCGGCCGCGCATCGGCGAGCTCGGGGCGGGCCAGCTCATCGCGCTCCGCTTCGCGAGCGACGCCGAGCTCCCCGATCTGACGCGCCAAGTCCTCGAGCAGCGCATCCAGAGCCGCGACCAGATCAAGAAGCTGATCAAGGACTGGCAGGCCGACGACCTGCGGGTCTGAGCCGCCCCGCGGCGGCCTCAAGGGGTCGTGGCGGGCGCCGCCCGGCGGCGACCCTGTGCGACGAATCGATCAGGGCGCTCGGGTCAGATGCTTTCGCGGGACGGGCGGTTCATCCTCCGCTGGCAATATGCTCCTAGCGCCGTGGCCGGATCGCACTCTTCCTTCAGGAAGCTAGGAGTTGACGCAGAACCTGGCGAAGAGGCCCCTTGTGGGCCGAGCTTCGCAGCCCGTGCCGCGCTTCGAGGGCGCCGTTGATCGCTCCGATCGCCGCCGACCGTTCCGTTTCGGCAGACCGACCCTCGTAGCGGGCAAACCATGCCTCCACGTCGGACCAGCGCCACAGAGGGTTGCGGGTGGCGTGCGAGGCCGGCGCCGGGAAGCTGCCCGGCCCGCGTTGCCCCTTGATAAGCATGTCCACTGATTGGCGGGTGCGACCGGTCCTCTCAGCGATCTCGGACGCCCAGACCAGCTCGTCCGGGTCGATGTGCAGCACCTCGAGACCCTCGACCGACTCGACCGCAGCGATTGCCGACAGGATCGCCGCCGGCAACGTCGGCGCTTCTCGGTCGAACTCACCAAAGGTCAGCTCACCCTTGCTCGAGAACGTGGCGTCGTCACACCCGGCATCGAAGAGGGCGTCCTGGCGGGCGCTGGTGAGCGCACCGCGGATGGTCAGCTCGAAGTGGTGCTCAGCCATCGTCGTCAGCCTCCTGTCGAATGCGGACAGCGATCGACCGCCCTGCGCAGCGCCCGCGCGTGGTTCTCGTGAACTTTCGGCGTCGAGTAGATCGACACCTGCGGGCAATCACCCGGACAGCGCATGACGCCCCACGCGTGCGCAGAACCACCAGTGCTCTTGATCACCATCCAGCCGTTCCTGCGAGCATAGGCGAGCGCCCTCTCGATCTCCTTCTTGGGATGGCGGTCGCCCACCGTGGACACTCTACAACAGGGAGAGAGGAAGGTGGAGGGGCTTTCCGAGCGAGCTGATGTGGCTCTGTTTCCGGCACCAGAGGCTCCCCGCTTCGAAGAGCGAGGAGATTCCCAGCTGCCGTTAGAGTTAGACGGCCGGCCGCCGTCGAGAAGGGTGTGGCGCTGGTCGGTAGCGGAGGGGGGCGGGGGCCGCGCAAGAGCCGGCAACGGCTGGAGATCAGCAACCGGCGGCGGGGAGGAGGCAGACCACCTGCGGGTCTGAGCCGCCCCGCGGCGAGCCGGTGCGACGAATCGATCAGGACGCTCGGGTCAAAACCCGCCGTCGACTGGCCCCTGGCTGATTGGCTTCCTTTCTTTTTCGCGGGACGGGCGGTGGTAGGCCCGGGCGCCGTGGGACTCTGAACCCGTCGGCGGGTAGCGTGTCCGCTGGGGTGAGGCGGCAGAGTCGCCGCGCGACTCCTCTCCTGTGTCGATCAGGAGGTCTTGGCCTTTGCCTCGGCGATGGCTTCGGCAATGACCTGCTCGGTCACGCCGCGGCGGCGCAGACTGTCCACGACAACCTTCAATTGGTCGTTCTCGAGCTTGGCCAAGTCTTTTCTGAGCCCCTGTCCGATATAGGCGCGAATGAGCGGCTGGTACCCCGAGAAGCCGAGCACCGGGGCAAGGAGCTTCAGATCCTCGATCACGTCCTCGGGCACCCGAATGCTGATGGTCGTCATGGGGCGGTCTCTGCGAAGTCGCTTCTGAACACGCTCATTCATTCTCATAGTCCGTCCTCTCTGAGGGCGTGGCCGGTCGGGCCGAAATGATGCGAAGGATGTCTCCCTGACGCAGGATGTGGACCACGGTGAGAAGGTTCCAGTCCTCCGTCAGCCCGATAGCCGCTTCCCGGGTCTCGTGACCCTCGCCGGCATCCACCAGCCTTACGAAGGGGTCGAAGAACACCTCACAGGCCTTCTCTAAGGAGAGGCGGTGCTTGCGGAGGTTTGCGGCGGCCTTCTCGGCGTCCCACTCAAAGTCCTGGAGCTCGTAGACGAGATCCATGCCGACCGACCGTATATACATTGTCCATGCGTGTCAAGACCGAGCGTCAGTGAGTCAGTGCCGCTACGCGGCTTGGGCGTCTCGGCGGTATGAATGCGAAACGCGTGCTCGGCGCGCGGGGATCCGAGCACCGAGTGCCGGTTGGTGATCGGCGGATCTGGTCGGCCGCGAGCGTCACGCCCTGTGGCTGGGCCATCGCCGCGCTGCGTGGAACCCTCGGCGCGTCACGCCACGGCGGATGCCGAGAGCTGGCGGTCGCCCGACCTCAGCCAGTCGACCTCCCAGGCGTAGTCGACCCGCCCGCCCCACCAGTCGGGTCGCGTTTGCCTGCCGTCGACGGCCACCCCGCAGTCCGCGAGTCGCGAAACCAGAGCATTCACCGGCTGCCCTGCCACCTGAGCCAGCGCCGGCGCCGCCGGCAGCGGCCGCCCATCGGGCCGATAGAAGTGCGCTTCGCCGTCCGCGGCCAGCTCTACCGAAAACCCCTCCTCGTGCACGGCGCGATGGTGGCGCCGGCAGAGAAGCAGCGTGTTAGCGAGGCGGGTCTCGCCGCCGTCGGCCCAGTGCTCGACGTGATGGGCATCGCAGAGCTTGAGGCCGCAGCCCGGGAAGCGGCAGCCGCCGTCGCGATGCTCGAGGGCGCGGCGCAGGCCCGGCGAGATGACGCGCGTGCGGCGGCCGACGTCGAGCATCCGGCCTGAGGCGGCGTGCCGCATCACCACCAGCGCGGCATCGCAGGCCAGACGGCGGGACGTTTCAGCGGAAACGTGTGACCCGTCCGCGAGCGCCGCGGAGCCGCCCTCGCTGGCGGCCGGCAGCGCCTCGGCGTCCACGTGCACCACCACCTGGTAGCGGTCGCCACGGCTGCCGGGATCGAGGCCGGCGACCAGGGCGCTCTCGGCCACCAGGCCTAGGGCGTCGGCGCGGCGCTGTTCGGCCGGGCTGTCCCCTGCGGTCTCGTGCCCGCCGCCGGAGCCCTGGCCGCGGCGGGGTCCGTAGAGCTTTTCGACGCCGGCATCAAGGGCGCGCAGCAAGGCCGCGCCGGCCTCGGGCGCGAGGCGGGCGGTGACCACCACCATGCCGTCCTCGTCGGTATAGGCGCGCAGATACCGCGCCTCGTGGATTCGCTGCTCACCGTCCCGCTCGGCGCTGCGGTCGACCCGCCGCATGCTGCGCACCAGCCTCTCGACGTGGGCGGCCGTACCCGCCCGCGCGAAGCTCAGCAGGTCGCCCTCGTTGGCCGGCGTGGCGATGCGGGTGAGGGCGCGCACCTTGGAGTAGGAGATCTCGCCGCGGCGCATCGACTCGGACAGCCGCGGCAACGCGGCGAGCGCGCGGGCCACACGCACCTTCTCGCGCGCCGCGCCCAGGTCGAGCCCCACCCGCCACACCAGCCAGTGCGCGCAGGAGCGGAAGCCCTCGTTCCAGCCGCCGCGCTCGTCGAAGTCGCGGAGCATCACCAGCAGCTCGTAGGTGGCGGCCGAG
>DASZZP010000043.1:0-30080 GCA_035544875.1 Thermoanaerobaculia bacterium
GCCGGATACGGCCACCAGGCCGATGGCCACGACGACGATTCCGAGAATGACGATCCAGCTCATGCCTCTCTCCTTGACCGCTCGTTTTCAAGCCAAAGCCGTAACTCTTGCAATCTTCGGACCCGGCGGGAGGCGGAGCGGCCGGCTGGCACGAACCGTCCCCATGGTCTCGGGCGCCGCGGCCGACGCGGCCGTTGCCCCGCGGTGCGGCGGTTCATCGTAACTCCTAGCCGCTGCCCGTGGGCGCGAGTGCCGGCGGCCAATACTGGTAGACCTGGCCGGAATTAGAACGGGAGAGTGACCGCGCCCGACTGGCGAACGGCAGCTTCGATGGCCTGCCGCAGATAGCCGGCCGGATCCGCGCCGCAGAGTCTCGCGGTGCCGATGAGGGAGTAGAAGAGAGCGGAGACCTGTGAGCCGCGCTGCGACCGGGATCCGATTTCTCCACATATATGATAGCAAGGCGTTAACCAAGAAGACAACAGACTAGTGTGAATATGCAGAAGGGTCTTCACGGTATTGTGAAGCGAATGGCGCACAAGCCACCCGCCCGCGACTCAGGCGGCTTCACGTCTTCGCCACCGCGGCGGTCGAATCTGGCCCCGGTGTGCGGCCATGACCAGAAAAACTGCTGCCATACCGACACCGAGTGCGGGAACGATCATTGAAGCCTCGAGGCCGAAGGCACCTCCGGTGAGATAGGCCGGTCCCGTGAGCTGCGAGCGCAGAAGACCCCGCGCCTGCGCGCCGGATACCGCCAGACCAAGGACGGCACCTTCCGTCAGGTTCACTCCGAAGTGCAGCCCAATGGGCAGCCAGAGACGGCGGGTGAGGACATACGCGGACGCAGCCACGGGTCCGGCCGAGAGAGCGATGCACACCATGCTCAGCCAGTTGGCATGGGCATTCGCCGCGTGCATCAGACCGAAGATCAAGGAGGTCAAGAACAAGGCCGCCCAGGTTCCCAGGCGCTCCTCCGTGATGCGGAAAAGGAGGCCACGGACCGCCAGCTCTTCGATGAAGGCTGCCGTAGCTGCCGCTGCGCTGAGCGGAAGGGCCCACGGCCACGGGTTGCTGCCCAGGAGACTGTAGTGTCCGCCCATCCAGAGGACGGCCGCCAGGAAGAGGACGAAGGCGGCTCCAAGAAGAGCTCCGAGAGCCCCCTCCCGTAGTGCGCCTTGCAGCGCGAGCTCGTCGAGCGCTCGCCGCTCGACCCACTTCACGTAGAGCCTGTAAGACCAGTAACCGAGAAAGACCATGAAAGCGGCTGCCACCAGAGCGTAGAGAATCCCTCGCGGCCCGTAGTTCCCCCCCTCAGGCCCCAGCCAGATCGCCGGTGGGTCGCGCAAGGAGAGCAGCCATCGCACGGGAAGGAGAAGAATCTCCCGCGCGACGACTGCCACCAGCAAGAACGCGAGGCCGAGAAGCAGGCGCAAGGGAGCGGCCAAGATCCTCTTATCGGTCATGGTAGGCGCACTCCTCGAGAGGTCTGGGCGGTGGACAGCCACGTCTGATCAGGCGGCTTTCTTTCGCGACTTGCCGCCGGTCATCGGCTCAGGCTCAGGAGCGCCAGAGCTCGGGCGAGCGAAAGGCGTAGCGCCAGAGTGCGATCAAGAGCGGTATGGCGAACAGTATGCCGCACAGCCCGAGCAATGAGACCACCCTCTCGCCCCTGACCGGGAACAGCGACTCGTATGGCGCCACCATCATGAAGGTCTTCCCAAACAGGTACGCCGCAAATGCGAGTTGATCGGCGGTGAGCACCAGGCAGAGCTTCCAGATCCACGAAAAGCCGAGCGGCTTCGATCGAATGTAGCACCAGAGGCCGAGGAGACCCCAGGCATTGAGCGCCGACGCTGCGGCGCCGATGAGCAGATCGTGCTCTTGCCGGTCAGGTCTGAGCAGCAGCGCAAGATACGACTTGGCCCCCAGAGCTGCCAGGGCCAGAAGGCAGAGAAAGTAGATCCACCAGAGCCTGGACGGCGGTTGCCGATCGGTCGCGATCGTCTCGTCCCGAGCTCGCGCGCCGCGGTCGGAGAGAGGGCGATTCATCGTACACCTCCTTGGTCACTCTCCCCGCGGGTAGGGACCCGGGAGCGCTTGCACTGCAGCCGCAGGGCACCCCCGGCGCTCAGCGCAAAGCCGAATACCCGGCCCTGCTCGCGGCGCTCGAACCTGAGCAGGTCCAGACCCGGGCCGCGGAAGGCGTCGGCGAACAGCGGCTCGAGGCTCCGCGCGGGGCGACCTCGCGCGTGCAGGCGGAGGGCCCCGTCTTCGGAGGTCAGCTTGTAGGTGGCATCGAGCTCGGGGCAGTAGAAGCTCCCGGCGAAGGCCGCCAGCTCGGACGGCGACGGCGCGACCGGTACCACCCCGGTGAACACCACCTGCTCGCCAGGCACCACCACCCGCATCCACCGCGCATCGTCGGAGGCGGGCGGGAAGGTGACTTCGGCGCTGGCGGCGCCGGCCATCATGGTGAAGCGGCTCCCCTCGATGCGCAGCAGCTCGCTGCCCCCGCCCTCCCCCCGGACATAGAGGAGCTTGCCTTCTCGCCACAGCACGCGCCGGACGCGGTCGCCTCGCTGCTCCCAGTAGAGCCCGGTGAAGCGGGCCGCCTCGGCCTCGGCGAGCGGCGGGGCGGGCCGGCTCGCCGCGGGACCCTCCCCGGCCGCTCCGGCCGGCGATCCAGACTGACCCGGCCCGCTCCCCGGCCCGGCCGCACCGGAGACCGCGGCGGCAGGAGGCGCAGCCAGCCGCTCGGCCAGATAGATATCGGCGACCTGGTCGGCGAGCTGCGCGGGATCGGCTGTCGCCAGGTTGCAGAGCGTGATCACCGAGAACCGCTGCTCGGGGAAACGGAGCAGCTCGGCCCGATAGCCGGCCCAGGAGCCGCCGTGACGCACCCGCCGCGACCCGCGGTACTGATCGACGACCAGCCCCCGGGCGTAGTCGATCTTCTCGCCGCCGGCCAGCGAGCCGGTGGTGGTCAGCTGCGCGATCAGCGCCTCGCCCCCGACTCGCGGCTGGTAGAAGTTCTGGTCCCATTTCGCGAGGTCGAGCACGGTGGTGTTGACGGCGCCGTCGCCGGTCTGCTCCCAGTTCGACAGGTCGGTGCGGTAGCCGCCGGCCGCGGCCGGCGCATAGGCGGAGGCGCGCCGCGGCACCACCCGCGCGTGGTCGTCCAGGAACAGGGTGTCGTTCATGGCGAGCGGCCTGAAGAGGCGCTCCGCCGCAAACTCGGCGAGCGTCTTGCCGCTCACCCGCTTGACCACCTGGGAGAGCAGGAAGTACCCCGTGTTGCTGTAGCTGAATTGCCGGCCGGGAGAAAAGTTGAGCGCCTTCTGGCGTGCCAGCATGGCGAGCGCGTCCTCGTCGGTGGTGACGTCCTCGACGCGTGCGCCGGCCAGGATCATCAGGTTGATGTAGTCGCGCAGCCCGCTCGTGTGGTGGAGGAGGTGGCGCAAAGTGATGCCGGCAGGGCTGGCGCCGGCGGCAGATCCGGGAATGGCGTAGAGCGCGGGCAGCTCGGGCAGGAACTTGCGCACCTCGTCGTCGAGCGAGAGCTTGCCTTCCTGGGCGAGCAGCAGCACGCTGGCCGCGGTGAACTGCTTCGAGGTCGAGCCGATGTCGAAGACGGTCAGCGGGGTGATCGGCACCGCGAGCTCCAGGCTCGCCATGCCATAGCCCCTGGCATAGGCCACCCGGCCGTCGCGGACCACCGCCAGAGCGCAGCCTGGCGAATCGCGATGATCGAAGCGCGCGAAGACCGCGTCCGCCTTGACGGTCCGCGGGTCGGCCCGGGGATCTTCGACCGGCGGGGCGGCCGGGCGGGCGGCGCTCGCCAGCAAGGCTGCCAGCACGACGGCAAGGCTGCTCGAACGGTGGCGCATGAGGTCTCCTCTCGTGGGTCGCCGGCCCCTTGGTTTCACGTCGCGGCGGGTGGCGAGGACGGGAGCGTCCTTGCCGGCTCTTGCTGGCCGATGCGATAGGCTTCCCGGATCAGCTCCGTCAGCGCCTCGTCGACGTCGCCGGGCTCGCGCAGCCGGAAATGGAGGCCGAAGCCGAGCCGGCCGAAATCCTCGACGCGATGCAGGCGCGGATGCTCGGCGCGCCGCTTGAGCCACATGCCCGCGTCCAGCCACTCGCGGTGGACCACCGCGCTGGCAAAGCGGACCCGGACCTGGAGGACGATGCGCGTCTTCTGCGCGTAGACCGTGACTGGGCCGCAGCTCCTGGCCACGGCGACGAAGCGGTCGAAGGTCTGCTTGATCGACCGCGGCTTGCCCGCGAAGTGGTCAGCCAGCCGATAGCGGCCACAGGAGTGCCACAGGTTCCTGGTGACGAACCGGTGGCCGCATTTCGGGCATTGCCAGAGCGGCCGCTTCGGTGACCCGCTCAACATCGAGGCCGCGGCGCTAAGACGAAACTCTCCGGAGCAAGAGGGTGGGGGCGTCCCCTTCCCCCCCGGAGGGGTGGGAAGGGGATCGAGGGGTTGCGGGGGGCGATCCGATCGATGCTTCGAGTAGGCCACCACCGCAACATCGCAGCGCCGTTTCATCCCTCGGGGTCGCCACAGGCGGTGGGAATTACGGTAAGCGGCCGCTGCCCACCAGGTAGTCGAGGCGGGCCTGGCGGGCGGCGTCCTCGGCGGCGGCCACCGCGGTGTCGGCGTCGCGGGCGCGGCGCTGGGCGTCCAGGACGTCGAGGCTGGTCGAGGCGCCGGCGCCGTAGCTCAGGTTGACGATGTCGAGCGCCTCGTGGGCCTGGGCGGCGGCGTTGCGGGCGCTGGCGAGCCCCTGGTCGGCCAGGCGGATGGCGGCGCTGGCGATGCGCACCTCCGAGCGCGCCTGCACCAGGCCGCCGGTCAGGCCCGCCTGCGCCTCGTCGACGAGCGCCTTGCGCTCGTGCCTCTCACCTCGCCGCAGGCCGCCGTCGTAGATCGGCACTTTCAGCTGCAGCACCGCCTGCCAGCTGTGCGACAGGGTGAAGCCGGTCTTGGGCTGCTGCAGCAGCTCCTGGAAGGTCAGGCCGAGGCTCGGGACCCATTCGCGCCAGGTGTCGCGCAGCAGGTGCTCGGCCGCGGTCTGCCGCATCGCCAGCACCTGCACGTCGGGGCGCCGCCCGCCGAGGCCGGCCATCGTGTCGCCGACCGGGCCGAGCTGCTCGAAGACCGGCTCGTCGGCGGCGTCGAACGGCCCATCGGCCGAGAGCAGCACCCCGAGCGCCTCCTGGGCGCGGCGCAGCTCGAGCGTCGCCTGCTCGACCAGCACTTCGTCGTTCGAGACGTCCTGGGCCGCCTGCACCTCCTCGAGGCGGCTGGCGGCGCCGGCCACCTGCCGCCGGTGGGAGACGTCGAAGTGCGCCCTGGCGGTGTCGAGCGCCCGCTGGTTGGCGTCGATGGCGCGCCGGCGCGCGATCACCGTCAGGTAGGCGTTGGCCGTGGCCGTCGCCACGCGCCGCTTGGCTTCGGCGACCGAGAGCTCGGCGATGGTCTTGTTGTCGATGGCGTGGGCCCACTGCGCCCAGGTCGCCAGGTTGACCAGCGGCACCGAGACCGTGCCGCTCTCGGTCTTGACGTCGTGCGGCTGGAAGACCGCGCCGCCGAACTTGATCGCGGTGCCATAGCGCGTGTAAGCCGCGGCGGCGTTGACCTGGGGCAGCGCACCCGCCCGCGTCTGCAACACCAGCCCCTCGGCGCGCAGCACCTCGGCCACCGCCTGCTGCACGGTGGTGTTGCTGGTCAGCGCGCGGTCGATCGCGGCGCGGAAGGTGATGGGCTCGGCCTCGCCGTCCGGCGCGGCCGCGGCGGCTCCCGCCCCCTCCACTGGCGCTGCAGGAGCGCCTAGAGGGGCCGGCGGCGGAGTCGTCGGGGTGAGGGCCACCGTCGGGGTGGAGGCCGGCGCCGGCGGCTGGGCGCCCGCCGGCCCCTGGGCCGCCGCCAGCGCCATCGCCAGGACGACGACCGCCAGCGCCTGGGCACCGCCGCTAGCACCGCCGCCACCGCGAACACTGCGGTGACTGCTGCGGACCTTGCGCACCGCGCCGCCGATTCCGCCCGGCAGTGGGCGTCGCGCGGAGATCGACATCGGCGCCGGCTCAGACATGGTTGCCTCCCGCCGCTCCCGCCGACTCCCCCGCGGGCGCGGGCGCCGGCCCGGGCTCCCCCGCCGCCGCCTCTATGGGCCGGCCGCCACCCGGGAAGATGCTGCGGATGATGACGTAGAGCACCGGGATGATGACGAGGTTGAGCACGGTCGACACCAGCATGCCGCCGAACACCGCGGTGCCGACCGAGTGGCGGCCCTCCTTGCCGGCGCCGGTGGCGAAGACCAGCGGCAGCACGCCGAGGATGAAGGCGAAGGAGGTCATCAGGATGGGGCGCAGCCGGATGCGCGCCGCCTCGATCGCCGCCTCGATCAGGCCGTGGCCGCGCCCGCGCAGCTGCTCGGCGAACTCGACGATCAGGATCGAGTTCTTGGCCGCCAGCCCGATCAGCATCACCAGGCCGATCTGGACGTAGACGTTGTCCTGGATACCGCGCAACGCCGCCGCGGAGAGCGCGCCGAAGATGGCGAGCGGCACCGCGAGCAGGATGATGAACGGCAGCGTGAAGCTCTCGTACTGCGCCGAGAGCGTCAGGTAGACCACCAGCAGACCGAGGCCGAAGAGCAGCGCCGACTGGCCGCCGGAGCGGATCTCCTCGAGCGACAGGCCCGACCACTGGTAGCCGAAGCCCTGCGGCATCGCCTTCTTGGCCACCTTCTCCATCTCGGCGATCGCCTCGCCCGAGCCGTAACCCGGCGCCGCCGCGCCGGTGATCGTGGCCGAGCGGAAGAGGTTGAAATGGTTGATCAGCTGCGGCCCCGTGGTCTCGGTGATCGCGACCAGGTTGTCGAGCGCCACCATGCCGCCGCGGTCGGAGCGCACGTAGAACTGGCGCACGTCGCCGGGGCGGGTGCGGAAGCGGCCGGCGGCCTGGACGTAGACGCGGTAGGAGCGGTTGTTGAAGTTGAAGTCGTTGACGTAGGACGAGCCGAGCAGCACCTGCAAGGTGTCGTCGATCTGCGACAGCGGCACCCCCAGGCTCTTCGCCTTCTCGCGGTCGATGGTCACCAGCAGCTGCGGGTCGTTGGCGGTGTAGCTCGAATACATGCTCTGCAGCTTGGGGTCGGCACGGCCCTGGGCAAGCATGGCCTGGGTGGCGTCGGCAAGCGCCTGCACCGAGGAGCCGCTCTGGTCGAGGACCTCGAACGCGAAGCCGCCATAGATGCCGAGGCCGTTGATCGAGGGCGGCAGCAGCGGCAGCACCAGGGCGCCCGAGATGCCGCCCATCAGCGGGCCGAACAGGCGTCCGACCACGGCCTGCGCCGAGTGCTCCGGCCCCGGCCGCTCCTTGAGCGGCTTGAGGCCGGCGAACATCAGGCCGGCGTTGGGCGCGCTGCCGGTGAAGCTGAAGCCGGTGACCGCGAAGACGCTCTGCACTTCGGGGGTCCCCCTGAGCACCGCGATCGCGTGCTTGGCGATGCCGGTGGTGTAGTCGAGCGAGGCGCCGGGCGGCGCCTGGATGACGACGATCAGGTAGTCCTGGTCCTCGTCGGGCACGAAGGAGGTCGGCACCTTGATGAAGATCCAGAAGGTGAGCGCGAGGCCGCACAGGAAGGCCGCCACCACCCACCAGCGGCGGCGCTCCAGCCGCTCGAGCGTCCGCCGGTACCAGGCGTTGAGCCGGGTGACGCCGCGGTTGAAGAGGCCGAAGAACCCGCGGTGCGCGACCTCTTCGCGCCGCAGCCAGAGGGCGGAGAGGGCCGGCGTCAGGGTCAGGGCGTTGAACATCGAGATCGCCACCGAGCAGGCGATGGTGAGCGAAAACTGCTTGTAGAGCAGGCCGGTGGTGCCGGGGAAGAAGGCCACCGGCACGAACACCGACACCAGCACCAGCGAGGTGGCGACGACCGCGCCAGTGATCTCGCGCATCGCCACCGACGCCGCCGCCATCACCGACAGATCGCTGTCGCGGATGTGGCGCTGGATGTTCTCGATCACCACGATCGCGTCGTCGACCACCAGCCCGGTCGCCAGGGTGAGGCCGAACAGGGTCAGCGTGTTGATCGAGAAGCCGAGCACCTTGACCAGGGCAAAGGTGCCAACGAGCGACACCGGGATGGTGATCGCCGGGATCAGCGTGGTGCGCCAGTCCTGCAGGAAGACGAAGATCACCAGGATGACGAAGAAGATCGCCTGCACGAGAGTGATCAGCACTTCGCGGATCGACTCGCCGACCACCGTCGTGGTGTCGAAGGCGATGGTGCCCTTGAGCCCAGGCGGGAAGCGCTGCCTGAGACGCAGCAGCTCCTCCTTGACCGCCCTGTCGACCTCGAGAGCGTTGGCGCTGGGCAGCTGGAAGACGCCGAAGCCGACCGCCGGCAGGTCACCGAAGCTCAAGTTGCTGTCGTAGGACTCGGAGCCGAGCTCCACCGTGCCGAGGTCCCGCAGCTTGACCAGCCCGCCGTCTTTTTGCGCCTTGACGATGATGTTGCCGAACTCGGCGGGCTCGGAGAGCCGGCCGACGACGCGCACGCTGATCTCGAAGCCCTGGCCGCTCGGCACCGGCGGCTGCCCGACCTGGCCCGCCGCCACCTCGACGTTCTGCTCGCGCAGCGCGGCGAGCACGTCGGTCGCGGTCAGGCTGCGGCTGGCGAGCAGCACCGGGTCGAGCCAGACGCGCATCGCATACCTGCGCTCGGCGAAGATCTGCACGTCGGAAACGCCCTTGATGCGCTTGAGCGAGTCGCGCATGTAGACGTCCACGTAGTTGCTCATGAACTGCGTGTCGTATTCGTTGTGCTCACAGTAGACGCCAACCACCAGCACGATGGCGTTCGAGGCCTTGGCGACGCTGACGCCGGTCGCCTTGACCTCGTTGGGGAGGCGTCCGAGGGCGATCGAGACGCGGTTCTGCACGTCCACCGCCGCAAGGTCGATGTTGCGGTCGAGCTCGAAGACGGCGGTGATGTTGCTCAGGCCGTTGTTGCCGCTGGTCGAGGTCAGGTAACGCATGCCCTCGGCGCCGTTGATCTGCTGCTCGAGCGGGATGGTGACCGCAGTTTCGACGGTCTGGGCGTTGGCGCCGGTGTAGGCGCTGATCACCGAGACCTGCGGCGGCGCCAGGGTCGGGTACCACTCGACCGGCAGGGTCGGGATGCTGACCGCGCCGGCCAGGATGATGAGCAGGGCGCAGACCGTCGCGAAGACGGGTCGCCTGAGGAAGAATTCGGCCATGACGGGCTCTCCAGCCGGCTCAGGTCAGGCGCCTCGCGGCACGGGGGCTCCGCCGGGCGCCGCGCCGGGGGGACCTTCGGGCAGCGGAGCGATCGGCATGCCGTCGAAGAGCTTCTGCACGCCCGCGGCGACGATGCGATCGCCCGGCTGCAGCCCGGCGAGGACCACGTAGTCGTTGCCCACCAGGTCGCCCACCTTGACCGGCCGCTGGCGGGCGACCAGACCGCCGCCGCGGGGTCCGCCCGGGGGTCCGCCCCCGCCGCCGGGGACGCCTGCACCACCAGCAGCGCCGGGACCGCCGCCGGGCTCGGCGGCGAAGATGAAGTACTGGCCGTTGATGCGCGACACCGCCAGCACCGGCACCACCACGCCGGGATGGGTGTTCCAGATCAGCCGCGCGCGCACGAACTGGGCGGCACGCAGGCCGCGCGGGCCGTTGGTCACCTGCGCCTTGACCAGCACCTCCTGGGTCTGGTCGTCGACCAGCGGCGAGACGAAGTCGATCCGGGTCTTGGCCAGCAGCTCGCCGCCCGCGCCCAGCAGCTCGACGGGCAGGCCGAGCTTGAGGTCCTGGGCGCGCTCGATCGGCACCGAGACGTAGAGCTCGAGCGCGTCGTTCTTGTCGATGGTGGTGAGCAGGGTCGAGGTCGTCACGCGGTCGCCGCTGCGCACCGGGATGTCGCCGATCACTCCCGCGGACGGCGCCGTCACGCGGTAGTAGGCAAGCTGCACCTGCTGCTCCTTGACCTGCGCGCCCAGCGCGTCGTAGTCGGCCTGCGCCTGGGCGAGCGCCGACTGCGCCTCGTCGAGCTGCTGCTTGCTGACTGCGCCGCCCTTGTAGAGGGTCTCCGCGCGCTGGCGCTGCTCGCGGGCGTAGTTGAGCGCCGCCAGCTTGGCCGCCCGCGTCGCCTCCTGGCTGCGCACCGCCGCACGCTGCCTTTCCGGGTCGATCTGCATCAGCGGCGCGCCCGCCGCCACCCGGTCGCCCGACTTCACCAGGATGCGGGTGAGGACGCCCTCGACCTGCGGCTGGACATTGGTCGTGTGGCGCGACTTGAGCGTCGCCACGTACTCGGTCGCGTCGCGCAGCTGGGTCAGGGCGACGGTGGTGATCGGCACCGGCATGGCGGGAGGGGCGCCGCCGGGACCGCCGGCGCCGGGCTGGCCGCCGCCGCCGGCCGCGCCGGGCTGGCCACCGCCGCACCCCGAGAGGGTGGCAACCCCCAGAAGGCCCGCCAGGAGCGGGTTGGCGAAGAACCGGGATTGGGCTCGAGATCGCGGGTTCATGTTGGGCTCCATGGGTGCAAACGCCGTCATCGCCATGCTCGGGATGCTCCCGCCTCGCCGCCGGCCAGTCGCCGCAGCTGCGGCAGCTTGCTGCCGCACAGCCAGTCGCCGCAGCTGCGGCACGACAGTGCCGCACAGCGGCGGCTGGGCTGGGCCGGCTCCAGGGGACGCGGCGCACGCTGGAGGCGTTGCCGCCGCATCCGCGCGCGCTTCGACCCTCGATCTTCGCTGCCTGTGCCGCAGCCGGGCGCGCAGGCGCCTAGCCGCGCTTGGTCAAGACTGTGGCCAGCTGCCCGCGACCGGCGTCGCGGTCTCGTCGTGGCCGCATCGGGAGAGAAGCTCGTTCCCGGGACAACTATATAAGGTCTCAGGTTGCGGCGCACCGGCGCCACACGATCGTCACCGCTCCGGGGGGCGGCGGCGCGGAGCCGGCGGCCGCTCAGCGGCGCAGGCGCAGGGTGCCGTCGGTGGGGTTCGCGGCCGAGAGGCAGGACGAGAAGTCGATGGTGGTGGGGCCGGTCATGGCGGTCACCACGCCGCCGGCGATGGTGAGCGTGAGCTCGCCGTGAGCGTCGCGGCAGGCGGTGCCTGGCACTACCTTGAAGGTGAAAGTGGTGGCCGAGACGGTGCCTTCGATGGAGTCGAAGAGGCCGGGGGACAGGAACAGGCTGCCGCGCACGGAGGCCCCGGTCTGGTCGAGGTTCATCTTCGATCCAAAGCCGGAGCCGGGAAGGGTGAAGTCGCCGGCCCAGATGCCGCCGATCTGGGCCGGCGGCGCCGCCGGGGCGGTCGGGAGCGTCGGGCCGCCGCAGGCGCCCAGACAGAGCATGCAGAGGGTGAGAGCGGCCAGCTGGCGCGGCCCCTCGCCTCTCCCCGCAAGACATCCCATGGCAAACACCTTTCCAAGCCAGGACGAAAGATCCTGGCATGATAGCACGCCGAGCGGGGCGCCAGCGTACTCCATGCCCACACCCTGACGCGCCGGCGAAACTTTCTCTTTTGAGCGGAAGTATGTAGGGGCACATGAGCCCCAAGATCCGCCGGCTGAGGCGCCACGGAGATCGCTCACTCTCAGGAAGGCTGGCGGCGCTCGCGTTGCTCGCCGTGTGGGCAGGGTGGCCAGCCGCGGTGATGACCGCGGTGGCGATGACCGCCGTGACGATGCCCGCCATGGCGGCGGCCGACCGGGCGGCGGACGAGGCGCCGCCGGCAATCCACCTCACACGGGCGGCCGGCCCGATCGCCATCGACGGCGACCTCTCCGACCCGGGATGGCAGGGGGCGACGCGGGTCGAGACTTTCTACGAGACCAACCCGGGCGACAACATCCCGGCCAGCGTCAAGACCGTCGCCTACCTCACCTATGACGACCGCTACTTCTACGCCGCCTTCGAGTTCTTCGACCCGGAGCCGGCGAGCATCCGGGCGCCGCTCGGGGTGCGCGACAACGTGCCCAGCTACACCGACTACGGCGGGGTGATCATCGACAGCAAGCACGACGGCAAGACCGCGGTCCTGCTGGTCGCCAACCCGAGCAACGTCCAGTACGACGCGCTCACCGACGACGTGACCGGCAACGAGGACTCCTCCTACGACCTCTACTGGGACTCGGCGACGCGGATCAACGCCCAGGGCTGGGTGCTCGAGATGCGGGTGCCGTTCTCGTCGCTGCGCTACACCGCGGCCGACCCGCAGACCTGGGGCATCCTGCTCTACCGCAACCGGCCGCGCAACTTCAGGGTGCAGATGTTCAGCGCCAAGCTGCCGCGCGGCTCGAACTGCTTCATCTGCCACTCGAATCCGCTCACCGGCCTCGCCGGGCTGCCTAAGGGCGGGCACCTGGTGGCGGCGCCCTACGGCAGCGGCAAGGATGAGCGGCTGCCCAAGGGTGGCGCGGGCACAGCCACCGCACTCGGGGCGGCGCGGACGCGTCCCGACGCCGGGCTCGACGTCAAGTGGACGCCCAACGCCAACAACGCCGTCGACGCCACCATCAACCCCGATTTCTCGCAGATCGAGTCGGACGTGGCGCAGATCTCGACCAATCAGCGCTTCGCCCTCTTCTACCCCGAGAAGCGCCCCTTCTTCCTCGAGGGGCTGCAGCTCTACTCGACCCCGATCCAGGCCGTCTACACGCGCAGCATCACCTCGCCGCGCTGGGGCGGCCGGGCCACCGGCGAGCTCGGGCAGACCAGCTACACGGTCCTGGTGACCGAGGACCGCGGCGGCGGCAGCGTCATCGAGCCCGGACCGCAGTCGTCGTCGCTGGTCAACCAGGACCTCGGATCGCGGGTGGCGATCGGCCGGGCGCGCTACGAGATCGGGCGCTCGTTCGCCAGCGTGCTGGCGACCGACCGCGAGGACGCGGGTGGGGGGCACAACCGGGTCTTCGGGCCCGACTTCCAGTGGCGGCCCGACGACACCAACATCGTGACCGGGCAGCTTCTGCTCTCCGACACGCAGAACCCCAACCGCCCCGACCTGTCCGCGGCCTGGACCGGGCAGCACTTCTTCTCCCACGCCTTCGACCTGAACTGGAACCGCTCGACCCGCACCTGGGACAACTACGTCGAGGTCAAGGACTTCGGCAACGGCTTCCGGGCCGACGACGGTTTCGTGCCGCAGGTCGGGATGCGCGACGTGCGCGGCTCGCTGGGCTATAACCTCTACCCCGAGCACGCTCTCGCCAACCACCTCCGGCCTTTCGTGTTCGGCGAGTACGTCGCCGATCAGAGCGGCGCCCTGCTGCTGCGCCGGCTGCAGCCCGGCATCGGGATGGACGGCTTCTGGAGCGGCTATGGCGAGCTCGACTTCAACGACGACAGGGTGCGGGCGGGGCAACAGCTGTTCAGCCGCCGGCAGCTCCTGTACACCCTTCGCGTGACCCCATCGCGCCTGCTGTCGCTGGTGGCGCTCAACGGCTTCGCCGGCCAGGAGGTCGACTTCGACAACCTGCGCCTGGGCCGCGGGGGCAGCCTGTCGAGCCAGCTCACGCTGCGGCCGACCGATCACCTCGCGGTCGATCTCTACGGCACGTACGCCTGGCTGAACGTGACCGCGGGCGGGCGGAGCGGCCGCCTGTTCGCGGCGGACGTGGGAAGGGTGCGGGTAGTCTACAGCTTCGACGCCAGGACGTTCTTGCGCCTCGTCGCCCAGGACGTGCGGGTCGATCGCCGCCCCAGCTTCTATCTCGCCACGGTCAATGCGCGCGACGAGGCGCTGTCGCTGTCGGCGCTGTTCGGCTACCGCCTCAACTGGCAGACGGTGCTCTATCTCGGCTACGACGACGAGCGGGCGATCCTCGACGCCAGCGGGCGCCTGCTGCCCGCCAGCCGCACCCTCTTCTCCAAGACCTCCTACGCCTTCCAGCACTAGACCTCGCGGCGCCGCAAACAGCTGTCACGCTTTAATCGTGACCAGCACTTTATCTAGTAGCGACATGTTGTAGGGTTAACTTCGGGCTTTCCTGAAAGACCGATTCAGGGTAAGTCTCACCTTCTCCGGGTGGAAGGCGGCAATGTGCCATGACGCAGCGCCACGAGGAATGGAGGTAGGATGATGTACTTCAACTCATTGGGCGAGAGGGTTTCGAGAAGGCGTTACCGGGAGATGCTCAACGCGGCGAAAAACCGGCGGGAGCTGATCGCGGCCGGCCTGACCAGCCGGCGAGACCTCTTGAAGATGGGGCTGTTGACCGCGACCGGGATGCTGGCGGCCAAGAACGGCCTGAGCGCCCGGGCGTGGGCTCAGAGTCCGCAGTTCCAGCAAGGAGTGCCAAACCTGTGCGCCGGGGCGGGCCTGCCGGCCAGCCCGGCGACCAGGAGATTCATCGAGCCCCTCCCGATCATGCCGATCGCGCAGCCGGTTGGCGCGCTGAACCCGGCGCCGACGATCGCCCCTCACACGACCGCCGGAGAGGTTCGTGCGGCGGCCCACCAGGCGCCGGGGCTGGGCTTCCCGTTCCCGCCGCCCAAGCTCTATCGATTCACCCAGCAGGCCACCCTGGTCTCCCAGTCGCCGGACCTTCCCCTGCAAAAGGTCTGGGGCTTCAACGACGGCTCTGGCCCTCACGCGATCAGCCCGGGGCCCACCTACGCCGCTCACTATGGAGTGCCCCAGCTGACGCGCAACATCAACGGGCTCCCTCCGGTGACCCAGAACGGCGGCTTCGGGCTGCCTTCGGTCACCACCCATCTGCACAACGGGCACACGCCTTCGGAGAGCGACGGCAACCCCTGCGACTTCTACGAGATCGGGCATTTCTGCGACCAGTACTACCCCAACGTGCTGGCCGGATTCAACTCTACCCACAAGCCCCACGGCGACATCAACGAATCGCTGAGCACGCTCTGGTATCACGACCATCGCGTGGACTTCACCGCGCAGAACACCTACAAGGGGCTGCTGGGGTTCTACCTCCTGTTCAACGAGCTCGACACCGGCGACGAGCACACCGGCTTCCGGCTGCCGAGCTTCCCGCACTTCGACGTCCCGCTGGCGTTCGCCGACAAGGTCTATGACCCGACCAGCAAAGAGCTGGCCTTCGACATGTTCAGCCTCGACGGCATCCTGGGCGACAAGTTCCTGGTGAACGGCAAGATCCAGCCCTTCTTCGAGGTGCAGCCGCGGCGGTACCGCTTCCGCCTGCTCGACACCGGCCCTTCGCGGTTCTACGAGTTCTTCCTCACCGACCTGAACAACCTGAACGCCAACAACCAGTTCTTCGTGGTTGCCAATGACGGCAACCTCTTGCCGGCCCCGGTGCAGGTGCAGAGCGTCCGCATCGGAGTGGCCGAGCGCGTCGACGTGGTCATCGACTTCAGGCAGTTCGCGGGCAAGACCATCTATCTCGAGAACCGCCTGAACCAGCTGAACGGCATGGGTCCGGTGAACGCGGGCCAATGCACGGATAGCCTCGGCAACCCCCAGCCGACGCTGTTAGCGCCGGGACAGGGCAATCTGCTGCTGCAATTCCGGGTGAGCGGCACGCCGGTCGACGACGACAGCGCGGATCCCAGGACGCAGACTTTCTACCAGCTGCCGAGCACCGAGGAGGAGCCCAGGATCACCCGCACGTTCAAGTTCGACCGGTTGAATGGCCAGTGGTCCGTCAACGGCCAGTTCATGGACTGCCATACCTTCCGCTTCCAGGTGCAGCAGAACAGCGTGGAGAACTGGATCCTGGCCAACGCCACCGGCGACTGGACACATCCCATCCACATTCACCTCGAGGAACACCAGATCCTGTCGCGCAACCGGCTGCCGCCGCCCCTGGCGGTCGAGCGCTCGCGCAAGGACGTCACGCAGTTGCACCCGAACGAGCGCGTGCTGCTCTTCTTCCGCTTCCGCGACTGGCTCGGCAAGTACCCGATTCACTGCCACAACGTGGTGCACGAAGACCACGCCATGATGGGGCTCTGGCACGTGCAAGCGGTGGGCGACGACGTGCTGGTGCCGTAGGCGGAGACGCCCGGCCGCCTCAGCGGACGCGGCCGGGCGCTTGAAGGATGAAGGACAGATGCAGAAAGGAGAGAGGTCCGTCATGCGCGAGCCATCGAGAAGGAACCTCTTGAGCCTGGCGGCGATGGCCCCCTTCGCAGGCAGGCTGCCGTCGCAGGCACCGGAGGGCGCCGCCGGGACGGAGACCGCGCCGCCCTCGCCGCGCGCCAGGATCCGCCAGCTGTATTTTCCCAACATCGCCCTGCGCACTCAGGACGGCAAGGAAGTGCGCTTCTATGACGACCTGATCAAGGACAAGGTCGTCACCATCAACTTCTTCTTCGCGCAGTGCGAGGAGGTCTGTCCGGTGGTGATGGCCAACCTGGCCAGGGTCCAGAAGCTGTTCGGCGGCCGAGTGGGCCGGGACCTCTTCATGAACTCGATCACGCTGAAGCCCGAACAGGACACTCCGGCCGTGCTCAAGAACTATGCGGAAATGCACGGCGCGCAACCGGGCTGGACATTCTTGACCGGAAACCACGGCGACATCGAGCTGCTCCGCCGGAGCCTGGGCTTCACCAACCCGGACCCGCGGGTGGACAAGGACGTCAACCAGCACATCGGCAACGTCCGCTATGGCAACGAGCCGCTGATGCTGTGGGCCGCGTGTCCGGGGCAGGCGCGCGCCGAATGGATCGTCGAATCGATCTCCTGGGTGATCCGGCCGGAGACGAGAACGTCTTGATTCCGGGGTCCGCGCCGCTTGGCACCGGGACCCCGGGGGAGGATACAGTCGTGAAAGGCACAAGGAAAGACACGCTGCTCGCTCCTCGAGTTTCGCTCTTCACACTGGGGGCGTTGGCCCTCCTGCTGTTCACCGCGCCGTCCACGCGGCTCTTGGCTGATGATTTTACGCGCTTCAACCCTCCGCCCTTCGACTTCAACGACGCGTTCTACACCGCGAACGGCATCAGCGTGACGCAGCTGGACAGCGCGGGAGCGGCGCGCTTCGGGATCTTCCGGAGGACAGGTCCGCCGGCGCGAGACGGCCAGGTCAACTGGGTGATCGACCACACGGGCACCGATCCCGACCGCAATGACGTGCGCATCCTGGCGACCACGGCAGGCTACATCGACGACGGCACCGGCGCCCCGACGCAGTTCATCTCGATCATCGCCTTCGTGCTCGACCAGACCTTCTTCACCCACGTCGCGAACGCCCGCGGGCTCCAGATGATGACGGATATCGTCAGCAACTTCGAGGCCTACGCCGCGCTGAAGCAGGTCGACGCCCACGGCGTCTTCAGGGGCACGCCCTGCGGCACCATGGGCAATGGGAGCACGAACTGCTTCCCGGTGACCAGCGTCGCCACGCCCGCCCTCCGGCAGGACTGGAGGTTCTCCACCAACCGCAGCCCGATCGACGGCAGCGCGCCTTTCGGCTACTTCTGCGACGACATCCTGGGCATGTGGATCATCACCTACTTCTGGTACGTGGACACCGGCTTTGGTCCCCACCAGACCCAGCAGTGCGGCCAGATGCTGGCTTCCCTCGGCCACAAGAATGGACTGAGCCTGGACGGGACTCCGATCATCAAGACCGCCGACGAGCTCAACTTCCTCGAGGGCACGGTCGTCAAGTCGAATCCGATCCCCGGCTTCCTGGGCACCAACCCGCCGAGCCCGCCTTGCACGGCCGAGGGCAAGGAAGACGTGGGTGGCCACGACCACGGCGCGGTGTGGGTCATCTGCCCCGCGATCCCGGACCCCCGCAACGGGGGGATCGCCGAGGATGCGTTCCTGGACCAGGTGCGCGAGCCGGACGGCTCGCCGCTCGATCCGGCATTCACTGCCAACTTCGATTGCCTGGAGGATTTCGGAGCGTTCTGCAGCGAGCTGTCGCCGGCCCAGGTCACCGCCACCGCGCAGCGGCGGGCGGGCACTTCGGGAGCTCGGTAATCGCGACGATGGCGCGATGACGGCTCGATGATGGCGCGATGATTAGATGATTAGAGGTCGTCGCTGAACCTCCAGGGCCGGCGCCCTGTTGTCCCGGGGCAGGGGCGCCGTGCCTCTCAGGATCGCGAGGGCGGCAAGACGTCCAGCGTGAGGGTACAGAGCGTCTCGCGGCGGGATTTCCTGCGGCTGGCGGCCTCCTCGGCCGCGGCGGGACCTTTCTTTCGTTTCTCCGACCGCGCCGGCGCCCGGCAAAGGACGCTCAAGATCGCCAAGTGGGAGCATTTCCTCCCCGAGTATGATGCGTGGTTCGAGAACGTGCTGGCCAAGGAATGGGGCCAGCAGCACGATACCAAGGTCATCGTCGACCGCATCCCGGTGCCCGAGGTGGGCGCGCTCGCCGCGGCCGAGGTGGCGGCGCGCAAGGGCCATGATCTCTTCATGTTCCCGTGGCCGCCGGCGGAATACCAGCAGCATGTGATCGATCATACCGAGGTCTACCAGGCGGTGAGCTTCCGGCACGGCAACGTCGATCGGCTCGGACACCGATCGACGTTCGATCCCAAGGCCAAGAGATACTTCGCGTTCGCGGATTCCTGGATGCCGGCGCCGCTGCATTACTTCGAGGACTACTGGGGCGAGGTCAACATGCCGCTCGGCCCGATTCACTACGGCAGCCTGCGCAGCGGCGGGCAGAGGCTGCGTGCCAAGCTGGGCATCCCCTGCGGCCTGGCGCTCGCGCCGAGCCTGGAGAGCAACGTCACGCTGCACACTCTCCTCTACGCGTTCGGCGGCGGGGTCCTGGATGCGGACGGGGGCGTGGTCATCAACAAGGGCGCGCGCACCATCGCGGCCTTGCAGTACGTCAAGGCCCTGGTTGCGGATGCGGGCGCGCCCGAGCAGCTCGCCTGGAGCTCGGCGGGCAATCTGCGGGCCATGCTGGCCCGCAAGACCTCTTGCACGATCAATGCGATCAGTCTCTTGCGCGCGGCGGAGAGGGACAATCCCGACGCGGCGAAAAAGATCAGGCTCAGCCCGCCGCTGGTCGGCTCCGCCGGCGTGATCGCGGTCCCCCACATCACGAACTGCTCAGCGGTCTGGAGCTTTGCCGAGAACGGGGAAGGGGCCAAACAGTTCCTCGGCGACCTGGTCGACAATTCCAAGACCGCCTACGAGAAAAGCCTGGGCTGCAATTTTCCCATTTTCCAGAAGACGGTTCCGGACCTGATCGTCAGGCTCGAGAACGATGCGCGCGGCGATCCTCCTTATAAGTACAAGGAGCTGAAGGACGCGCTGCACTGGAGCGCAAACCTCGGCTTTCCCGGCTACGCCAGCCCGGCGGCCATGGAGGTCTTCACCACTTCCGTGGTGCCGCGGATGTTCGTGCGCGTCGCCAAGGGCGAGCTCTCCCCGGAGGACGCGGCGCGGGCGGCCGAGACAGAAGTGACGCGGATCGCGGAGAAATGGAAACAGGGTTGACGATGCGAACGACGCGCGTGCGAAGACCTCCTGCCTCGGCGGTCATCCTGGCGCTCGGGGTCCTGGCGCTGGCGGCGGCGCCGGTGCCCCGCAAGTCGCCCGAATTCACCATCGTCGAGCCTGCGGGCAAGCAGACCCAACTCTCGAGCCTCAAGGCGAAGGTGGTCGCCGTCGAGTTCTTCCTCACCACCTGTCCGCGCTGCTGGCGCCTGGCGGCAACCCTCGCCAAGCTCGGCAAGGAGCTGGGCCCGCGCGGCTTCCAGCCGATCGGCATCGCCTTCGACAACCATCTCCTGGCGCCGGCGGTGACCGACTTCGTCGCGCGCTCCGGGGTCACCTACCCGGTCGGCTACAGCACCGCGGAAAAAGTGGACGGCTACCTGGGGCGCGAAGGAAGGGAGCGCTTCCAGGTTCCCCAGATCGTGGTGATCGACCGCACCGGCGTCATTCGCGCTCAGAGCCGGCCGTCCGGCGAAGTGAATCTGGAGAGCGAGAGCTACCTGCGCAATCTGATCGACAGCCTGCTCAAGGAGTGACGTCCCGCGCTCACCAGACGCGGCAGCGCTTCTCGGGCGCCATCGGCGCGCCGGGCTTGCACTGGAAGGCCTCCTGGAACTCCGGCATGTTGACCACCACGCCGTCGACGCGGAAGCGCGCCGGCGAGTGCGGGTTGGTGAGCACCTGCAGGCGCTCGGCTTCGGGGCTGGTGTTGCTGCACCAGACCTGGGCAAAGCCAAGAAAGAAGCGCTGCTCGGGAGTGAGGCCGTCCAGAATGGTGCGCGGCTTGCCGGCCATGCTCGCCGTGTAGGCCATGTACGAGATCCGCAGCCCGCCGTTGTCGGCGACGTTCTCGCCCAGGGTGAGGCGGCCATTGACCTTCAGGCCGTCGGCCACTTGGAAGGAAGAGTATTCGTCGGCGACGCAGCCGGCGCGCTGCTCGAACTCCTTGCCATCGATCGGCGTCCACCAGTCGGCGAGGTTGCCGCGGCCGTCGTACTTGCGGCCGGAATCGTCGAAGCCGTGGGTCATCTCGTGGCCGATCACCGCGCCGATGCCGCCGTAGTTCACCGCGTCGTCGCGCCGCGGGTCGTAGAACGGCGTCTGCAAGATGCCGGCCGGGAAGTTGATGTCGTTCATCGACGCGTTGTAGTAGGCGTTGACGGTCGGCGGCGTCATGTTCCAGTCGTGGCGATCGACCGGCTTGCCGATCTTATCGAGGCGCCGCTTGAGCTCGAAGGCGGAGCCGCGCTGGACGTTGCCGAGGAGGTCGCCGCGCACGATGGCGAGCCGGCTGTAGTCCCGCCAGACGTCGGGATAGGCGATCCGGTTGGCGATCGCCGAAAGCTTCGCCAGCGCCTGCCGCCTGGTCACTTCACCCATCCAGGGCAATGCCGAGATGTCGCGCGCCATGGAGCTCTCGAGCGCGGCCACCATGGCGCGAGTGCGCTCCTTGGCTTGAGGGTCGAACGCGGCGGCGACGTACTCGCGCCCCAGGGCGTCGCCGAGCGTGCGGTCGGCGGCCTCGACGCAGCGCTCCCAGCGCTGCTGCAGCTGCTTGGTGCCGGCAAGGGTCTTGCCATAGAAGGAGAAGTTCTCGTTGACGAAGGAGGCCTGCAGGTACGGGGCGGCGGCGTGGATCAGGTGCCAGCGGAGATAGGCCTTCCACGCCTCGATCCCCTGGGCGCGCAGCAGCGCATCGACCTCCTTGAAGAAGCCGGGCTCGGTGACGTTGAGGCTGGAGAAAGGCGGGGCCTCGATGCCGCTGAGGAAGGCATCCCAGCCGAACGAGGGGGTGAGCGCGGCGAGCTCCTGGCGCGAGAGCTTGTGGTAGAGCTTGTAAGGATCGCGCCGGCTGACCCGGTCGAGCGACGCCTTGGCCAGCGCGGTCTCGATCTCGAGCACGGCCGCTGCGTCGGCCGCCGCGCGCTCGGCGGGCTCCCCAAGGAGGGAGAACATGCGCTGGACGTGCGCGGCGTACTGGTCGCGCTGCTCGACCGACTTGGCATCGGTTTTCAGGTAGTAGTCGCGGTCGGGGAGGCCGAGGCCGCTCTGGTCGGCGATGGCGATGACCGCGGTGGCGTCTTTCTGGTCCTGGCCGGAGCGCAGGGCGAAGAGGGCGTTGACTCCCGAGGAGCGCAGGTGAGCTAGGAGCGCCGGCAGCTCGGCGGCGGACTTGAGCGCCGCGATGCGGTCGAGATCAGGGGCGAGCGGCGAGATGCCGCGCGCTTCGATGCCGGCCTCGTCCATGCAAGTGGCATAGAAGTCGCCGAGCTTGCGCCGGTCGGCGATCTCTGGCGGGGCGGCGGGGGCACCGCTGGCGCTAAACACCGAGGTCGGAGGGGCCGCACCCGAGGCGGCGGGGCTGCCGCCGGAGGTGGCTGGAGGCGAGGCGTTGCCTGGCGACTGCTCGGCCGCGGCGGCCTCGAGGATCTTGCGCAGCTGCGCGCGATTGCGCTCGGCGAGCTCGGCGAAACGGCCCCAGGTCGAGCGGTCGGGGGGAATTGGGTGCTTGGCCATCCAGCCGCTGCAGGCGTAGCGGTAGAAGTCGACGCAAGGGTCGACCTTGGGGTCCATGGCCTCCAGGTTCACCCCGGTAGGCGGGGAGGAGGAGGTGGCGGCCGGGGCAACGGCGGCGGCGGACGGGGCGGCAGCGGCAGCGGCGCCGGACGGCGGGGCACCGGCTGCGACCGTGCCGAGCGGCTGGACACCGGCGGCCGCCAGCGACAGGCAGGAGAGCAGCGCCACGATGAGAGCTGCAACACGGGACACCTTCGATTTCGCCATCGCCGTTTCCTCCTCGGTGACCGCAGTCAGGGGCGGCGGCGGCGGCCGCAGCCGCTCGCCAGGTCAGTCTCGATCGGGCCGAATCCTATCGGAAGTGGGCCGAAAGTAGCCTGGCTCGCAATTCCTCCGATTTCTCCACATTGGCAAGCGGCAACGGTTTCATTCTCACCGCCACCAGCAGGCCGCGGTCCGCTCCGGGCAACAGACTTAGTCCTGGACTTGGTCTTAGTCTAGACTCGCCCGGATGAGCAAGGTCAACGTCCACGAAGCAAAGACCCATCTTTCGCGTCTGCTCCGCCGGGTGGAGGCAGGCGAAGAAGTCGTGATCTCGCGGTCGGGCAAGCCGGTGGCGCGCCTGGTGCCCATCGCGGAGCCGAAGCGCCCGCGCGAGCTCGGCAGGGATCGCGGCCGGATCTGGATCGCGGACGGCTTCGACGCTGCGCTTCCCGACGAGCTCCTCGCCGGCTTCGAGGGATCCGATTGAAGCGCGCCTGCCATGTATCGTGAGCCCGACCTGACCCAGCCGCGCTTTGCCTCGGCGCCCGAGTGCCGGTTCGAGCCGGCGCCGGCCGACACCGTGCTGCCCGACGGCTTCATGTCGACGACCAACCACCCGACCTACGTCAAGGTCGGCGGGAGCTGGCGGCTGCCCGAGCGGCCGCGCATGGATTCGCACCTGGTCTGGGACGCGGCGGCGAGCCGGCTGGTGGTCAAGGAGTTCCGCCTCGTGCGGCGCGGCGACCTGGTCGCCACGGCGAGCGCCGAGGACGGCTCGGAAGGGGTGCTGGTCTGGGACCGCGGCTTCGTCGACGAGGTGGACGACACCCGCGTCCCCGAGGCCTTCTCGTTCATGGCTTCGGAGGTGAGCCGCGAGAAGCCGGTCAACTACGACGCCATCTTCCGCGCCTTCGAGCGCAATCGCGGCGGCGCGGGCTTCATCCTGTGGGTCATCGGCCCGGCGCTGGTCCACGCCCGCGGACGCCTGGCGATGGAATGGATGATCCATCACGGCTTCTGTCACGGCATGATCACCGGCAACGCGGTGGGCGCGCACGACGTCGAGGCGGCGCTGTTCGGCACCACGCTCGGCATGATGGCCGACGGCTCGGGCACGGCGGGCGGCCACACCACCCACATGCGCGCCATCAACGAGGTCAAGAAGGCCGGGTCGATCCGGGCGCTGGTCGGCTCGGGCCGGCTGACCTCCGGCATCATGCACGCCCTGACGGTCAATGAAACCCCTTACGTCCTCGGCGGCTCGATCCGCGACGACGGCCCGCTGCCCGAAACCATCCCCTCGGCGCTCGACGCGCAGCAGGCCATGCGCGAGCTCACCGTCCGCGCCACCATGGTAGTGATGGTGGCGACCGCGCTGCACGCCATCGCCGCCGGCAACATGCTCCCCACCTACTGCGTCCGCCCTGACGGCTCGATCTCCGAGATCACCACGATCTGCGTCGACCAGACCGAGTTCGTGGTGCACAAGCTCAAGGACCGCGGCACCCACCAGGCCTTCGGCGTCATCACCAACGCCCAGGACTTCATGCGCCTCCTCCACCTCGAGCTCCGGCAGCGCACGGGATAGCGGGCAGAGCGGGCGGAGCGGGCGGAGCCGACATCTCGCGCCCCAGGTGAGGGTGGAAGTCGGTCAGCCGGCCGGCTCGCTCCAGGCCGCCAGGTTGGCAACGGCGCCGAGGTGGAGCGCCTTGCGGCGGTAGTGGTCGTCGGCGGTGATGAGCAGGGCGCCGCGCTCCAGGGCCACCGCGTGATAGAGCGTATCGAAGAGGTGGTGGCCCAGCTCGACGGCGAGGCGAGCGGCGCGGCGGTAGATGGCGATCTCCGCCGCGACGGGCAGCTCGAGGGCGTCGAGAAGGTCGAGCGTCAACTCGGCGGTCTCGGGGCGGAGGCGGGCCAAAACGGCGGCGACCTCGGCGAGCCAATGGGGCGGTTGGATGGGTTCGACGCTCCCGGCCTGGACGCCGCGCAGCAGAGCCAGCGCGTGGTCGGCCTGGCCCTCGCGCTCGAAATCCGGCAGAATCCATTTCACGACGACACTGGCATCGACGACCACCTTCACGGTCGTCCCTCGCGGCGGGCCGCGGTCACCGCCGCCGCGGCGGCCGGGCGCTGCTCTCGCCGCCGCTCGAGCAGGGCGTCGATCGCGGCAGCGCGGCGGCGCTGCAGCTGCCGATCGTCGACCGCCTGCTGCATCAGGCGGGCGATGATGGCGCTCTTGTTTTCCCCGGCGAACGCTTCGTTGAAGGCTCGCTTGATCTCGTCGGGCACGCTGAAGTTCGCGGTGCTGGTCGGCATGAGATGGCCTCCTCTGATGTTGAAATCTTCAACATCAGTTTACCAGAGGAGCACGCGGGCTCGCGGGAGAGGATGTCCGCGTCATGAGACGCGACGGCCGCGCGATGAGCCGCGGCGGCCGAAAATGCCGCTTTAAGAACCAATGAGACAAAGGAGCAGCCGACCCATGGCGACCGTGCCTTCCACACCTGTCGCGCCTGCCGCAGCCTCTGACCCTCCTGCCCACGCGGCGGAGGTCGCGGAACCCACGCTGTCGCCGGCGGAGCGCCAGACGCTGCGCCGGGTGTGCGAGGCATTCGTGCCGGCGCTGGTGCCCGAGGCGGAAGACGATCCGCGCCTCTTCGCGCTCGACGCCGACGCGCTCGGGGTCGCCGAGGAGGCCGAGAAGGCGGTGGCGACTCTGCCCCCGCAGCAGCGCGCGGAGTTCCGCCAGCTGCTGCGCCTGCTCGAGCAGCCGGCCGCGATGCTGCTGCTGGCCGGCCGCCGGGGCGGATTCAGCGCGCTCTCGGAGACCGAGCGCGAAGGACTGCTGGCGGCGATGGCGACCAGCCAGGCATCTCTCATGCGCCGCGGCTTCCAGGCGCTCAAGCGGCTCGCGACGTTCTTCTACTACAGCGCCCCCGGCCTCCCCGACGGCGGCGGCCCCCAAGGCATCCCCGGCGGCGTCTCCAGCGGCGTCCCCGGCGGTATCTCCCAGGATGTCGCTCAAGCCCTGCCCCAGGGCGTTCCCCAAGGCATACCCCAAGGCTCCTCGCCGGAGTCCGCCGGAGAGGCCGCGATCGATCGCAGCGCCCCGGGGAACCCGATCTGGGAGGCGATCGGCTACCGGCCGCCCACCCGGCCACGGGCAACCGCGGCCCCGCTTCGGATCACCACGCTCGACCGTCCGGCGGCGCTCGACTGCGACGTCTGCGTGATCGGCTCGGGCGCCGGAGGCTGCGTGGTGGCGGCGGAGATGGCGGCCGCCGGCCACCGGGTGGTGGTGCTCGAAGCCGGGGGCGGGGAGCAGGCGCCTGACTATGATCAGACCGAGCTCGCCGGCACCCGGGCTCTCTTCCTCGACCATGGCCTGGCGGCCAGCCGCGACCTCGCGATCGCCATCATGGCCGGCGCCACCCTGGGCGGCGGCACCGCCGTCAACTGGCAGACCTCGCTCTGCACGCCGGATGGCGTGCGAGAGGAATGGGCGCTCCTTTCGGGCTGCCCGTTCTTCGCCGAGGCAAGCTTCGGGAGCTCGCTCGCGGTGGTCGAGCGGCGGCTCAGCGTCAGCACGGCGGAGAGCACGGTCAATCCCAACAACGACATGCTGCGGCGCGGCTGCGCGGCGCTCGGCTGGAGCTGGACCCAGGTGCCGCGGAACTCCCGGGGCTGCGATCCCACGGAGTGCGGCCACTGCTCTTACGGCTGCCGCCTGGGCGGGAAACAGACGGCGGCCACCACCTTCCTGCACGATGCGCAGGTCCACGGCGAGACCGTCGTCGTCACCCGGTGCGCGGCCGAACGGGTGCTGTGGAAAGCCGGCAAGACGATCGGGGTCGAGGCCAGGGCGAGCGACGGTGCGGGGCGGCCGTTCGCGGTCGAGGTCCGCTGCCCGATCGTGGTGGTCGCGGCCGGCGGCATCCACTCGCCCGCGGTGCTGCTGCGTTCCGGGCTCGAGCTGCCGGCGCTCGGGCGCCATCTCTACCTTCACCCGGCCACCGGGGTCGCCGGGCTCTACCGCGAGCGGATCGAGCCCTGGAGCGGCCCGCCGCAGTCGATCCTGTGCGATGAGTTCGCCCAGCGCTCGGGCCAGTACGGCTTTCGCCTCGAGGTCGCGCCGCCCCATCCGGGCATGCTGGCCATGGCGACCCCCTGGTGCGGCGCCCGCGACCACCGCCGCCAGATGCAGGCGGCAGCGTTCAAGAGCACCATCATCTGCCTGGTGCGCGATCGGGCCGGAGGGCGGGTGCGGCTGGGGAAGGATGGCCGCCCGGTGATCGACTACGAGCCGGAGCGGCAGGAGCGCGCTTTCTTGCGCGAGGGGATCGCGGCGGCGGCGCGCGTGCATCTGGCAGCCGGCGCGCACGCCTTGCTGACCATGCACAGCCGCCGCATCGGCCTCGAGAGCGGGGCGGAGCTGCCCCAGGACGCGCTCGACGACTTCTTCGCCCGCGTCGCGGGCAGCCCGGTCGACGGCAACTGGCTGGGGATCTACAGCGCCCACCAGATGGGCACCTGCCGCATGGGGTCGAGCGCCAAGAGCGCGGTGTGCAACGAGGACGGCGAGGTGTTCGGGGTTCGCGGCCTGTTCGTCGCCGACGCCAGCGCCTTCCCCGCCTCCTCGGGGGTCAATCCGATGATCACGGTCATGGCGCTCGCCCACCACACCGCGCAGCGCATCAAGGCGCTCGCCTCGTAACGCCGCCGAGCTTGACTGACCGCCAGCTCAGACAGCCGAGGAGGGGCCGGGCGCGGGGGCGGGATCGGGGCGCCCAGCCCACCATGGCGTTAGGCGGGCTATCCCGAGGCGCGCGGCCGCGGCTGCGGAGGAGGAGGCGCCGATCTTCCGGGGTCGGCGCGCAGCACGTCCAGCGGATTGCGGCCGCGGGAAGTAGGGCCCGGACTGGCGCCAGGCCGCAGTGTGGACGGGTCGGCCGGCGGCGAGGGGGAGGGAGTGTCGGGCCCCGAGGCGGACGCCGCCACGGCGCAAGCGGCGACGAAGCTCGCGGCATCGGTCGGATGCCAGGCCCCATCGCTGCCCTGGGTCCAGGCATAGATGCGCAGCCGGGGGGCCCTGAAGCCGGGGGTCGCCTGGATGAAGAAGGAAGGGTAGCCGCTGACGCCGTAGTGACCGGCGAGCGCCTTCTCCACGGGACCGCTCTCGGGATTGACTCTCACCTTGACCACGAAGCGCAGATACTCGGTAACTTGGGCCGTCCGCAGCAGCTGCTCATCCATCCGGCGGCAGTAGGGACACCAATCGGTCCTGAAATAGACCGCGATCGGCTTGTGATTCTCCTCTGCCTCCGCCATGGCCTCGCGATAACCCTGGGCGCCCTCGTACCAGGAATAGGGAAAGCGCACGGGGGTTGGGGTTTCTAGCGCCGCCTCGGGCGCGGCGGAGCTCTCCGCCGGCGCCGGCTGGCCGGCCGGGCCGGCGGCTGGAGCGCCCCGAGCCCGGTGGCTCGCGGCAGCCGCCCGGCGCGCCAGTGCGAGCCTCTGTGGGCTGCGCGCGGCGGCCGCGGAGCCAGCGGCTGGCGCGCCCGCCGCGCCGCTGGGCGGGAGCGCTGAGCTGCGGGGCCAGGCCAGGACGGCGGCGACGGCGAGGACCGCAGCGGCCAGCCAGCCCAACCAACCCGTCACGCCCTGTTGCGAGTCGGTCGCCGACACGCGGACCGCAGGCGCAGGCCCGCCGGCGGATGCCCGCCGCGGCTCGCGCCCGAGCTTGGCGAAGACGATCCCGCAGCGCGCACACTCGGCGGCCGCCGGCTGCCGCAGCCCGCAGCGCGGACAGTCGAAGCCGCCAGCGCTCGGGGGGACCGGAATCGGAGGCTGATCGACCGGCTCGTCCATTCATGATCCCTGGGAACGGCGTTGGAAGTGTGCCGAGCCAGGATACACCGGATCAACCACCCGGACGCAGGCCCAGATGCCCTGGCTCTCCACGGCCAGCCCTTGTTCTCAAGAAAGACTAGTGTTATGACTAGTCACGAGGAGACTTTCATGGGCAAATGGCAAGTACAAGATGCAAAAGCGCGGTTCAGCGAATTCCTGGAGGCGGCCCTGCGGGAGGGCCCGCAGGTGGTGACCCGGCGCGGGGTGGAGACGGCAGTGCTGGTGCCGATCACGACGTGGCAGCGAGTCCGCCGGGCGGCCCGGCCCGGCCTCCGCCAGCTGCTGCTTGCCGCCGAACCGCGATTCGAGAACTTAGTTCCTGAGCGCGGGAGCCTTCGCCGCCGCCCGCCTGTCATCTCCGAGTGACCATGTACCTGCTCGATACGAACGTCGTCTCCGAATTGCGCAGGCCAAAGCCGCATGGCGGCGTCATCGCGTGGCTGGCAGACGTTGCCGAGGAGGCGCTCTTCCTTTCGGCCGTGACCCTGGGCGAGCTGCAAGCCGGTATCGAGCGCACGCGGCGACAGGACCCAGAAAAAGCGGACGCGATCGAGGCATGGGTGGACCAGCTCGCCGACTGGCATCAAGTACTGCCCATGGATGTCCTTGCTTTTCGCGAATGGGCGCGCTTGATGGAAGGCAAGCCGGAGCGGCTGATCGAGGATGCCATGATCGCCGCCACGGCCCGCGTGCACCGGCTGACGGTGGTGACCCGCAACACTCGCGACTTCGGGTCATTCGACGTACCCCTGGTCAACCCCTGGAGCCCCCGGCACTGATCCAGACTCAGGGCTGGATACTCTGCGCACTGGTTAAACCGGTTCTGGTTGCACCAGTTCGACTTGGTCGCCAGGAAGTTCACAGTTCGATCAAGTATGTGCAGAAAGCGGATGGGGGGCACACCACACAGAGGACCACGCACTTGCGAGGTCTGAACCGGGCGGAGCCGACTGGCGGTCGCCCGACCTCAGCCAGTCGACCTCCCAGGCGTAGTCGACCGGCCCGCCCCACCAGTCGGGTCGCGTTTGCCTGCCATCCACGGCCACCCCGCAGCCGGCGAGTCGCGAAACCAGAGCGTTCACCGGCTGCCCTGCCACCTGAGGCAGCACCGGCGCCGCCGGCAGCGGCCGCCCATCGGGCCGATAGAAGTGCGCTTCGCCGTCCGCGGCCAGCTCCACCGAGAACCCCTCCTCGTGCACGGCGCGATGGTGGCGCCGGCAGAGCAGCAGCGTGTTGGCGAGGCGGGTCTCGCCGCCGTCGGCCCAGTGCTCGACGTGATGGGCATCGCAGAGCTCGAGGCCGCAGCCCGGGAAGCGGCAGCCGCCGTCGCGATGCTCGAGAGCGCGGCGTAGGCCCGGCGAGATGACGCGCGTGCGGCGGCCGACGTCGAGCACACGGCCTGAGGCGGCATGCCGCATCACTACCAGCGCGGCATCGCAGGCCAGACGGCGGGACGTTTCCGCGGAAACGTGGCACCCGTCCGCGAGCGCCGCGGAGCCGCCCTCGCTGCCGGCCGGCAGCACCTCGGCGTCCACGTGCACCACCACCTGGTAGCGATCGCCACGACTGCCGGGATCGAGGCCGGCGGCGAGGGCGCTCTCGGCCACCAGGCCTAGGGCGTCGGCGCGGCGCTGTTCGGCGGAGACGTCCGCCGCGGGCTCGTGCCCGCCGCCGGACTCCTGGCCGCGGCGTGGCCCGTAGAGCTCCTCGACGCCGGCGTCAAGGGCGCGCAGCAAGGCCGCGCCGGCCTCGGGCGCGAGGCGGGCGGTGACCACCACCATGCCCTCCTCGTCGGTGTAGGCCCGCAGATACCGCGCCTCGTGGATGCGCTTCTCAAAGTCGCGCTCGGCGCTGCGGTCGACCCGCCGCATGCTGCGCACCAGCCTCTCGACGTGGGCAGCCGTTCCCGCCCGCGCGAAGCTCAGCAGGTCGCCCTCGTTGGCCGGCGT
>DASZZP010000044.1:0-9474 GCA_035544875.1 Thermoanaerobaculia bacterium
CCCAGCCGCCCCGCAGCTCGCCTCCCCCGAGCCCCTCGGCCCTGGCGGCCGTCGGCGCTCAGCTCGTCGCCTACCTGCACGAGCTCGTCGGCCGCTTCCTACCCGCCGCCGACTCGCACGGGACCATGGACCCCAACGGCGCCCATGCCCAGGACGACTCGCGCGGCACCATGGACCCCAACGGGCACAGCTAGCCTGCGCCGCTAGGCACCAACTTCGCGCATTGCCTACAGGCCGCCGGCAGCCCGCCGGCGGCGTTTTTTTTCTTGTCCCGAATTTCTGCTGTGCGGTAACTACTGTGTGAGCACCTTCGTACCCGCGGCGGCCAGGGGGCGATATGGCGGAAGATTGGCACATCTCGTCGGCGCTCTTTCAGCGCTTCCTCAAGGAGAAGGCGACCCGGCAGGAGCGCCGGTGCATCGTCCGCCATCTCCTCTCTGGCTGCCCGAGCTGCCTGCGCCTGGTGGCGCCCATCTTCCAGGCCCAAAGCGGCTGGTTCCCCGAGGAACGGGCGCTCGACCTCGAGCGCGCCGAGTACATGGCGGCCTTCGAGCGCGCCCTTGCCGTCGGCGCCGACCAGGAGCTCCGGCTCGCCCACGAGAAAGTGCGCGGCTGGGGGCAGTGGGCGCACCTCGAAGGGCTGAGCCCCGAGGAGCGGCTCGCGGCCGTGCGCTCGAACCCGGGGCTCCACAATTGGGGCCTCTTCGACCGGCTCCTCGAAGCCTGCCGCTGGTACGGCCGCACCGAACCGGCCGACGCCGTCGACATCGCCTACCTCGCGCTCGAGCTCACCGACCACCTCGGCACTGCCTTCGCCGAGCAGCAGCTCGCCGACCTCCGCGCCGGCGCCTGGGGCGTGCTCGCCAACGCCAAGCGCCTGGCGGCCGACTTCCCCGGCTCGGCAGAAGCGTTCCAGCGCGCTTGGGAGGCCCTCCACCTCGGCTCCGGGGATCCGCTGGAGCGCGCGCAGCTCATCAGCCTCGAGGCCTCCTACCTGCAGAACCTCGGCGAGTTCGAGGCCGCCGAGACGGCGCTCGCGGAGTCCCTCGCCATCTACCACGCGGCGGGCGAGGCGCACCTCGAGGGCCGGACGCTCCTCCAGATGGGCGACGCGATCGGCCATGTCGACCCGGCGCGCGGGATCTCGCACATCAGGCGGGCGCTCATGCGCCTCGACGCCGCCAGAGATCCGCGCCTCCAGCTCTGTGCGCAGCATGACCTGGTGTGGTTTCTGACCGACCTTGGAAAAACCGACGACGCCTTGGCGACCCTCGATCGCGCGCGGTCGCTCTACGACCAGTTCCCCGACACCTGGACCCAGCTGCGCCTGCACTGGCTCGAGGGCCGGATCGCCCATGCCCTCCACGACCACAGCGAAGCCGAGAGCACCTTCCTGCAGCTCTGGGAAGAGTTCCATACGCGCAACCTCCACCAGGAAGTCGTGCTGGTCTCGATCGACCTCGCCGAGGTCTACCACGACCGCGGCCAGCACGCGCAGTGCATCAAGCTGATCGAAGACGTCTACCCTCTCATGCAGTCCTGGGGTTTGCACAAGGAATCGCTCGCGGTCTGGCTCCTGGTGCGAAAGTCGCTCGCCGAAGGGGCGATCCGGGGAGGCATGTTCAAGCGCCTGGAGGAGTATTTCCGGCGCCACTGGTTCAAGCCCGGGAAGTTCGAGTAACCCGAGCCGGCCGGCCGCCAACCGTCCGCACCAGCTGAGACCGCGGCCCCTCTCCTGCCAACGATCAGGCCAGAGGCATCAGAGCAGGGGGCCCACCCCCTGCATCCCGGCTGGGTAGGGGGTCGAGGTCGTCTTGCGGCCGCCGGCCTGCCGCGACTCCCGGCAGCGCTCGCCGCCGCTGCCACCGTCCGTGAGTAAGAAAGCTCCAGGCGGGCATCCGCACCGGCGGCGAGCTCGCCGAGCGGACCGTGGGGGGACCGACAACCGCCCTTGCCGTCGCCACCGTCCACGCCACCCCTCACCCACCCGCGCACTGCAAGGATGGCCGAGGCCTGCACCTTCTCGGCTTGAAGTCATGACGGCTTGAATTCATGACGGCTTGACATCATGACGGCAAGCTGTCATACTACCCATGAAAGGAGGTGTGCATGCCTCGCAAGCCTCTTCACGCCGATGACCTGCCGGCGGAAACCCGCAAGCGACTCGGGTTGCGCACCCGGCAACAGAACTTCAAACGGGAGGAGCTGCGCCGCGAGGCGATCGGCGTGCTGGCGCAGATCCGACACCTAACCGCCGAGCAGCGGCGCCGCGTGCTCCAGCACGCGCTCAGGGTCAACGAGGTCTAGGGCGGAGGAAAAGACACGGCCATGAAGACGCTAGCTCTCTTCAGCCAGAAAGGCGGCACCGGCAAGACGACCCTCGCCGTACACCTGGCCGTTGCCGCCGGGGAGTCAGGGCAACGAGTCGCTATCGCCGACACCGACCCGCAGCGCAGCGCCACCACCTGGGGCCGAGCCCGGGAAGGACGGCCGCCGCTGGTCGCGACCGTCACCGCTGGCGAGCTGCACCGCGTCGTCGCCGCGGCCCTGCACGACGGCATCGCTCTCTTGATCGTCGACAGCGCGCCCCACGCCACGCCCGACGCGCCGCAGATCGCCCGCTCGGCCGATGCCGTGCTCATACCCTGCCGACCCTCCATGTTCGACTTGGCCGCGGTCGGAGGCGCCGTCGAGATCGTGCGCGCCGCCGGCACGCCGGCGGCGCTGGTCCTCAACGAGTGTCCCTCCCGCGCCCCGGAGATCGCGGCCGCCCGCAACGCCCTCGCCGGCTTCGGCCTGCCCGTGGCCGCGGTCGCGATCGCCGAGCGCCGGGCCTTCAGCCGCGCCGTGGCGACCGGCCGAGCCGTCACCGAGTTCGAGGCCCACGGCAAAGCCGCTGAAGAGATCCGCGGCCTGTGGAGCTGGATCGCAGCTGAGTTGCTCAACCAACCGCGCGCCCGCGCCCGCGCCTAGCAGGAGCCCATGACATGAGCGAGAAGAAGAAGTCCGACCTCCTCTCCGCCTTCAGCGAGGCTGTCAGGCCGACGCCGGCGGCGCCGACCGCCCGCACTCCCCGCGCCTCCGCGCCGCGACGTGCTGCGGACAGGCGCCCTGAAGCTGCCCGCCGCACGCCCCGCGGCGCGCGCGCCCAGGGCGAGCGCGTCAATCTCTCGTTTCGGGTGACGCCGCCGACCTGGGAGCGGGTGCGGCAGCTCGCGCTGAGCGACCGCGTATCGGTGCAGCAGCTGCTCTTTGCCGCGCTGTCCCGCGAGTTCGAGCGCCGCGGGTTGCCGGCCCTGGAAGATTGACGACTTGCCGTCGTGACGGCATGAATTCATGACGGCAAGCGCGCGTAATCACGGGAGGGATCGATCCCTTGCACAACCCCACCACCGCCGGCGTCCGCGCCAGCGTCTTCGATTGAGGACTGTGGAGGATGTTTGAGAAGGTTTGACGGGAAGCTACACTCCTCCCCATGACTGACTTCCGTACGGAGTACAAGACTGCTCAGATGGAGGGCGAGCAACTAGCTCATTTCCTCGCCCTCGAGCCCGAGGATTCGCGGCGCCGGGCGGCAGAAGCGGAGCTTCGGCTCCGGGAGCACAGGGCGATCCTTGCGCAGGCGGATTCCGCCGAGCGTGGCGCGTGCGCCGCGGAGCGCCAAGCAGCGGCCGCCGAGCGAACTGCCAAAGCAACCAGGGTCTACGTTGCGCTGACGTTCTGCATTCTCATTTGCACCGTCATCGTCACCGCCTGGCGGTTGGGGGCGCCGTAATCCGGTCAAGGAGGGCTTCATCATGGCCACTCGGCCTTTTGCAACCCCCGCCGTTGTGTGTCTTATCGCTGCGCTTCTGGGTCCTGCGGGAGGCGCGGTGGCTGTCACCGCGGGCCGCCACCAAGTGGAAGTCTCCGCCACCGCCGGAGAGGGGGACATGGTTGGCGCAGCTCTCATCTCTGCGGTAAGGGAGCAAGTGCGCCGTTCGTCAAGCATGGAGCTGGTGTCCGCGGGGCCGCGAATGGTCCTGACGGTGCTAACGCTTGATCCTGATCGGGGCGCAGTTGATCGAGACGCAGGCTCCAAGGCTACCCGAACCATCTACAGCGTCGTTGTTTCGTTTACCACCGCTGATGGGGATCGGTTCCTTGTGGACCACACCCTCGGTCTTTGCGGCTCAAAGCGCGTTGACGAGGTCGCGCGGAATATCATCGCCGAGCTCGACCACACGCTGGGCAATCTGGACGCTGCCTACGAGAGACGGCAGCAGTACAAGACGCCGCACGCGCCGCCGCCGTAGAGGACCGAAGGCGTCAAAGGAATCTGACGGGCGCCAGATCGTTTGAACGGCCGCCGGGGGCACGATTCCTACGGGGCAGGGAGGTCCGGAAGATGGGAGGACGGCAGCGACCCCGTCCGTCTTAGCAGGGGAGCGGCGAACCTAGCGGAACGGTCGATACGTGGCAGACACCGTGTCGAGCATCCGGATGTATTCTTCCAGACTATCGACGGTTGAGCCATCGGGCAGGATCTGGACCTGCGCCAGCGCGGCCTGGTCGATTTCCTGCGTCCGGTTGATCTCGACTAGGCCCGTTAGGGTGGGCTGCCCCCACGCCGTGTTTGCCAGAGCTCCAGCAAGGCCGCCTTGAAATCCGTTCATAGTCCAAGGCTAGCATACTGCGGCCGCCCGAGGGAGCTGCCGGCGTGCAGCGCCTTCTCGCCATGTGCTGCCTTCGCCGAGCGGTGCAAGCTTGGCGCTACCGTCTGGCGCGCCCGCTGGACCGAGGAGATCCTCCCGGCACCTGCGCATGGCGTTGAAGGCATGCCGTCATGACGGCTTGCGTTCATGACGGCAGCAACAACCGCCGGCCGCGCACCCCCTACTGCCCGGCCTCGAACCAGCGCTTGAGCTTGGCCTCGAGCGCCGGCGACGGCGGCCGCCCGCGCTCGACCTGCGCCAGGTAGGCGCGGCTCACCCCGAGCTGCTCGGCCGCCACCATCTGCGAGACGCGCAAGGCCTCGCGGTGGCGCTTCACCCGCGCCGCCCAGCTCTCGGCCGCCGGCAGAGCGGCCGGCTTGGGACCGGCCTGCTCGGCCAGGCGGTCGAGCCCGTGGTAGGCGTTCTTGATCACCTCGGGCGCCTCCACCACGACCCGCGCCTCGAGCCACCGCGGCACCCAGCTCTGGCGCGGCAGGTCCTCCCGCCAGCCGTCGCCGTACTGCCAGCCCGAGATCAGGCGGTCGTGCTCCAGGCAGTCGAGCGCTTTCTCGAAGCGCTCCCGGGTGCGCGCCGGGTCGTGCGCGCTGGCCTCGAGGCCGAGCTCGTCGAGCAGGGTGCTCACCCGGTAGGTGCGGATGAAGTCGCCGCTGTGGGCGCCGACCCGCCACTGCCAGCTGAGATAGCGGGCCAGCCGCTTTTCGGGCCGCTGCCGCAGCGGGTCGTAGCGCAAGGCCTCCGACGAAAGCAGCGCGAGCTGCCGGCCGGGGCCGAGCAGGAAGCGCCCGAACGCTTCCCCCGGAGTGACCAGGATGGCCTCGACGTCCATCGAGCCGTCGAGCCGGCGCTGGCCGATCCGGTCGGTCATCACAAACGCCCGGCTTTGCAGCGCCCGTGTCCGCTGCGTGCGCCGGCCGCGCCGGTCCTGGTCGACCACCGTCGCCGCGGCGATATCGAGCCAGATGTCCTGGAGGTGCAGGAGACAGCGCCAGAGGTCGGCGCGCTGCTCGGGCTCGAAGCCGCCGCGCCGCCCCTGGCCGCTCTTCTTGGGCTGCAGGCCGCGGGCGCGCAGCAGGTCGTCCACGAAGACGGCAACGCGCTCCGAGGCGGCGCGGGGGCCGTGCCGCAGCCAGGTGGCCGAGATCACATCGAGCACGTCGGCGTCGAGATCGGAGAGCTCGCCGCGCTGCTCCCAAACCTTGCTCGCCAAGGCGGCGGCCTCCTCGGGCGCCATCAGCATCTCCTGCTCGGGGGTGACCGGACGCAGCTCGGCAAAGCCGCGCGCGCCGCCCTTCTCGAGCTGCGCCCGCGGGAAGCGCGAGCCCTCGCTCGGCCCAAAAGTGTTGAGCGCTAGCGCCTGCTGCAAGGCGGCGTAGTGACCGGCGCTCGGGATGACCAGGTAGTCCTCGCCGGCGAGGGCCGGCGGCGCCGTCCCGGCGGGCGCCGCGCCCGCCGGCGCCCAGGGTGGCGCTTCGAGCCAGACCACCACCCACGAAGTCGCCTTGGCGCCCGGCGCGAGCGCCCGCGGCAGCAGCAGCCGCAGGCGGTCCAGCTCTTCCCCTTGCGGCCGCACGCGGCGCCCGTCCGGCAGCTCGAGCTCGGCCGGTGCGCTTGCCGCGGCGCAGGCGAGGATCTCCGCCGCGGCCGCCTGGTCGCCGGCGGGGACTTCGAGCCGCGCGCCGCAGAGGATCATGGCGGCGATCGCAAAACAGCTCTCGGGCCGAGTGACGAGCTCGGCCGTGGTGGTCGTGAGCATCGGGCCGCCCGGCGGCGCCGCGGCGGCCGCGCCCAGGCCGCGGCCGGCTTGCTCCGCGAGGCCGTCCGCGGGCTGGCCGACGACCGTCACCCGCCAGCGGGCGCCTCCTTGGGGCGCGAGGCTTTCGAGGGTGAGCGTGCTCTGCGGCCCGAAGGCCCCTTGCAGGGCCGGGGCCACCAGCAGGGGGTGCGGGCCGCGTTTGCCGCGCAGATCCCCGGCGTCCCGCACCTCAGAGCCCCCGCTCGTTGAGCCAGACCACCACGGCCGCCTCGACCAGCTCGCGCATGGGGCGGCGCTCGTGGACGGCGGCGATCTTGAGCCGCACATGGAGGTCGTCGGGGAAGTCGATGGAGGTGCGAGTGAATCCCCCGGCCGGAGGCTTCGACAGCGATCGGCCGCGGTTTGCGGTCCGCCAGGGCGCCGGCGGCGCAGGGCGGCTCACCCTCGTGCGCGGTTTCTTCATCGCGATCGGCTCTCCTTAGATGTTCGTCTAAGTATGCCGGCGCCCGGTCGCGACGGTCAACTTTTCTCGCGGCTCCGCGAGCGTGCCGCTGGGTGTCGCCGGTTGTTACTGAGGGTCCTGGAGTGCCGTGGAGTAACAATAGGTGCCCGAGCTTGCCCTGATTTTCCCTGCAAATCCCTCATCTACCATGGTTTACGCTGGAGAACGCCGTTCTACGCCGAGTAACAATTGTCGGGGTTATCGTGCGGGAGTGTCGGGGTTATCAGGCGGGAGTGTCGGGGTTATCGTGCGGGAGTTGCCTCACTAAACCCTTTGTTTTCAGGGCTGTAACATCTCTAACTAGTTCTACTAGTTTCACCGGTGCGCCCCGTGCCGCTGCGCGGCCCGGGCGCTGCTACAACTCCGGTAGCCCCGGATTGCATCTGACCCCCGGGTCGGAGGTCGCATGGCACAAGCCGCGCAGCAGCAGCCGCACAGCGAGGAAGCCGAGCGCGCCGTCCTCGGCGCCATTCTCCTGGAGCCCGCCGTCTTGGACGAGCTCCCCTTGAGCTCGATGGACTTCTTCGTCGACCGCCACAAGACGATCTTCGCGACCTGCCGCGAGCTCGCGGCCGACGGCTCGCCGATCGACATCCGCACCCTGCAAGCGCGGCTCGAGCAGGCGGGCGATTTCGAGCGGGTCGGCGGGCTCTCCTATCTCGCAGGCCTCGACCTCGACCTGCCCGACGTCGGCCGGGTGGGCGCCTATGCCGACATCGTCCGCGAGCGCGCCATCCGCCGGCGGCTGCTCGCCGCGGCGCAGCGGCTCGAGCACCGGGCGCGCACCGGCCAGGTCGAGGCGGCGGCGATCGCCGCGGTGACCGCGCGCGAGCTCGAGGAGCTGCAGGAGCCCGGCGGGGCGGAGGAGCGGGGCTCGTCCTCGCTGCGCCTGGTCCGCGAGGTGCTCGACGACGCCCGGGCGCGCTACGACCAGCGCACCGCGACCGGGCAGGCGGTGCTCGGCCTGCGCACCGGCGTGCCGCGCCTCGACGGGCTGCTGTCGGGCCTGCACCGCGGCCTCTACCTGCTGGGCGGCCCGCCCGGCATGGGCAAGACCGCCTTCGCGCTGCAAGTCGCGGCGCACGTGGCGCGCGAGGCGCCGGTCGTCTACGCCAGCTTCGAGAACAGCGCCGCGAGCCTGCTGGTCAAGGCGCTCTGCGCGCGCGCCGGCCTCAACACCTTAGACGTCGGCCGCGGCTTTGCCCCTCCGGCCAGCCTCGAGAAAGCGGCGGTCGAGCTCCAGCCGGTGCTGCAAAGGCTTGACCTGCTCGACGGCGACGGCCGCTTGACGGTCGGCCGGCTGCGCAGCCGCGCGCGGCGCCTTTTGGCCGAGCAGGGCGCGCGCCGCTGCCTGATCGTCGTCGACTACCTGCAGCTGTGGGCGAAGACCTCCCGCGAGCTGCGGGATCTGAGCGACACGCGCTCGAAGGTCGACACTCTCGGCGGCGAGCTGATCGCCCTCGCCAAGCAGCTCGACTCGCCGGTGCTCGCGATCTCCTCGCAGAGCCGGGCCGGCGGCGCCTACGGCCGGGGAGGGGGTGAGGCAGCGCTCGACTCGTTCAAGGAGTCGGGCGATCTCGAGTACTCGGCCGACGTCGCTCTCTTCCTGACCGAGGCCAAGGAGCGCAACGCGGCGCCGCCGGCGGTGGCCGTGGACCTGACCATCCGCAAGCACCGCAACGGTCCGAAGGGCACCGTGGAGCTCGTCTTCGTGCCTGATCGCGGCGTGCTGCGGGAGGAAGCGCACGTGGCGTGAGGCCGCCCGGGCTGGCCCCGTCGTCGGCGCGGTTGACGGGCGGGAGGTGCAGGTCCTATACTGCGGCAATGCGGGTTTTTCTTGGAGCAAGATAGCCGCCTGTTAACTTCGTTAACAGGCGGAGCATTCTCGCCTTCGGCTCGAATGCCATGACGCGGCCCCAGGTCATCGCCTTCCGGGTCACTCCCGACGAGCACTCCTGCCTCGCCGGCGCGGCCCAGGCCGGCGGGCTCACGCCCTCGGCCTGGTGCCGGCGCGCCGTGCTCGAGCAGCTCGCCGGCGGCGCCGCGCCGCCGGCGGCGGCCGCACCCTCGCCGCCGGCCGCCCCGGTGTCGTTCGCCGGCGTCGCGGCCGCGGCAGCCGCCGCGGCCGAGCCGCTGTCGCGCGTCGCCGGCGCCAAGCTCACCCGCTCGCAGTACTTCGACCTCGAGGCGCGCGCCAAGGGCGCCGGCATGACGGTCGGCACCTACCTGCGGCGGCTGATCGAGGGCCGGCCGCCGACCGGGCGCTGGCCGCTGGCGCGGGCGGCGATCGTCCAGCTCACGAAGGCCGGCACCAACCTCAACCAGTTGGTCAAGCTGGCCCACGGCGGCACCCTGCTGCCGGGCGAGCTCCACGCCGCGGTGCTAAGCGTCCTCGCCGAGGTCCGCCGCCTGCGCCGGGCCCTGCTCGAGGAGCCGCGCGAGTGACCGTCTTCAAGGGCGGCCGCAAGTCGTCGACCGGCCATCGGACCGGGCTCGGCGCGAGC
>DASZZP010000045.1:0-10163 GCA_035544875.1 Thermoanaerobaculia bacterium
CTCGACGGCCGACTCGGGGATGATTCGGGTCACGGTCTTGCCATCCACGACGCGAGTCAACGACCAGCTCGGCCCGTGCCCCTGGGCACCCTCTTTGGCGCAGTGGCAGCTGGCCTTGCCACAACGCCGGTACCGCCCAACCAGCGAGCCCGGCCGCATCTCGCCTGTGGCCGCCAACTTCGCCCGCAGCCCATCTCGCTTCTTCTCCAACTCCTCGAGCGCTGGTCGCTTTGGCATAGGGTCTCCTCATCTGACAGCCGTTACAGCTGTCAGATTGTATCCGATTTCCTCCCCTGCCGCAACGTTGCGCCCTACCCAACAGATCTATGTCGTGCACCCTGGCGCCCGCCCACCCTGGGCGGGCGGCGGCCGGCAATGGTAGATCTGCCGGCCGGCGCCTCGCGATGAGCCGGTGTGAGAAATGGGGGCTCGGCGCCACGGCCCGCGGCGCGGCCTGGAAGGCCGGGCTCACCGCGTCCTGCCCGGTCGCGGCCCACCCGCGACAGAGGCCAGGGCGCGCTTGCGGGCGGCTTCGAACTCGTCGCCGGGGTTCCAGGCGGGGAGGCGGTCGGATTGGGCGATGGCGAGGCCGGCGTGGAAACCTAGCTGGGCGTCCTCGACGATGCCGTCGAAGTTCCAGTCGGGCGTGAGCTCGTCGCTCGGCTGGTGGTAGTGGGTGAGCTCCCAGGCCTCGAGGTGCTCCTTGCCCCAGCCGGGCGGGCGGCCGACGAAGTCGGTGCCGGTCTTGAAATAGAGCGACGGGACGCCGATCTTGGCGAAGTTGAACTGATCCGAGCGGTAGAAGTAGCCGCGGTCGGGGAACGGATCGCCGACCACGCGCCGCTGCTGGCGGGCGGCGGCGGCGACGATCGGGTCGAGCGTGGTCCGGCCCAGCGACAGGGAAGCGATGTCGCGCGTGCGGCCGAAGATGTTGGCCGAATCGAAGTTGAGGTCGGCCGCGATCTTGCCGGGCGGGAAGGTCGGGTGCTTGGCGTAGTGCTCCGACCCCAGCAGGTTCTGCTCTTCGACGCCGACCAGCAGGAAGAGGATCGAGCGCCGGGGGCGCTCGCGCAGCGCGGTGAAAGCCTTGGCGATGGCGAGCACCTCGGCGCAGCCGGAGGCGTTGTCGACCGCGCCGTTGTAGATGCGGTCGCCGTTCTTGTCGGGCACACCGATGCCAAAGTGGTCGTGGTGCGCCGTGTAGATCACCACCTCGTCCTTGAGCTGCGGATCGGTGCCGGGGAGCAGCCCGGCCACGTTGGCGGTGCGCGCGCGGGAGACCTTGTTGGCGAAGGTGAAGGAGGTCTTGACGCCGAGCGGCACCGGCCGGAAGTCGCGTCCTTGCGCCTGCTCGGCCAGCTTCCCGAGGTCCTGGCCGGCGGCAGTGAGCAGGTCGCGCGCCGCCGCTTCGGTCGCCCAGGCGGCGACCTGGATCTCGGGCTCGCCGGCGCGCGGCAGACTGAACTTTTCGCCCGACCAGGAGGTCTGCACCACCTGCCAGGGGTAGCCTGCCGACGGCGTGGTGTGGATGATGATCGCCCCGGCCGCTCCCTGGCGGGCGGCGCTCTCGTACTTGTAGGTCCAGCGCCCGTAGTAGAGGCGCCGCTTGCCGGCGAACGGCTCGGGGTTGTGGTTGAGCATCACCAGGACCTTGCCCTTGAGGTCGGCCCCCTTGAAGTCGTCCCAGCCGTATTCGGGCGCCTGGATGCCGTAGCCCACGAAGACCAGCTCGGCGTCCGCCAGCGCCGAGCGCTCGGCCAGCACGCCGGAAGTGGCGATGAAATCGTCCCACTGCTTCCAGACGATCTGCTTGCCAGGGGCGTCGAAGCTCCAGCTCGCGGGCAGCTGGGCGGTCACGCCGACGATGTCGAAGGGCTGCTGCCAGGCCCCGCCCGGGCCCCCCGGCTGCAGGCCGAGCAGCTGCAGGGTGCTCTGCAGGTAGAGGCGCGACAGCTGGTCGGCGCGCGTTGCCGGGCCGCGCCCTTCGAGCAGATCGTCGGCCAGGAAGCGGATGGGCGCCTCCAGAGTCTGGCGGTCGATCTGCCGCGCCGCGCTGTCGGCGCCGGGGGCGCCGGGGCCAGGCGGCGGCGCCGAGGCGCCATGGCCGGCACTGATGGCGGCTGCGGCCGCGACCACGACGGCGAGCGCAACGATCGAGGAGGCGGCGCCAGGCAACTGCCGCAGCCGCGGCGACTGGGAGTTGCGCCCAGCCGCCATCGAGGACGGTGCGGGGCCGAGTCTGGTCGAGTGCTGGGAAGGCTTGGCCATGGTGAGCGATCTCCTGTGCCTGGTCCCGCATCCGTGCGCGGGCGACCTGCGGGTCGCGGTCCTTGGGACGGTGCCCAACTCTAGCAGAGCGAGCGCTGCGAGCCGGGCCCTGAGTGCGGGACGGCGAGCCCGCCGGCGTGCGAATGCGGACCGAGGGCGCGGGTTCCCGCCACCGGCCGGCTTGCGGCAGCGGCCCGCGCACGCTAAGGTTGCACGGAGACGGCTCCGCCGGTCGCAGGAGGGCTGCTGGAGCCGTCGGTGTCGGCGCAGGGGGGACGATCCGATGATGCTGCGGGCGGTGGTGCGAGACTGTCTGGTCCTCAACTGGGCGCTGCCGGCCGAGGCTCTCCTGGCGCCGCCGGCGCCGCTGCGCTACCAGCTCCATCCCTGGAACGGCCGCGACCATGTTTTCGCCTCCGCGCTGCTCTTCCATCATGACGCGGTGCGGCTCAGCGCCCTGCCGCTGCTCCGGGTCGGCTACCCCCAGCTCAACTTCCGGCTCTACGTGCTCGACCAGGAAGGGGTGCCGTCGGTGCTCTTTCGCAGCCAGCTCATGCCCGCCTGGGTGGCGCCCGGCGTGCGCCTGGTGGCGCGCCAGCCGGCGGCGAGCGCCCGCCTGGACTTTCCCCGTCCCTCGCGGGATGCCGGCGCCGGCCACTGGCGCTGGCGCGCCGAGCGCAACGGCGGCGGCACCCTGACCGTCCGTGCCTGGGTCGGCAGCCCGAGCTTCGGCGAGGGACCCCGGGTGGGCAACTGGGAAGAGACCGTGCGTTACATCCACGAGCGCCCGCGCGGCTATGCCGAGCGCGGCGGGGTCCTGCAACGGGTCGAGGCGGCGCATCCGCCGGCTTCCGTCTGGCCGCTCGGCGCCGAGGTGGACGGCGACGGGTTGCTGCGGCGCCTGCTGCCCGACTCGCCCAGCTCGCCGCTGGCGACGATCGACTGGCCCGCGCTGCACTCGAGCTGGCTCTGTCCCGAGATGCCGCTCGCGGTCGCCTTCGATCTGGTGCCGCGCGTGCCGGTCGTCCACCAGCTGCCGCACCCGGCGGCGGGGCGGGTGACTACCCATGCCTTGCACTCGCTGGGGCCTGCTGCAGCGGGCTCCGGCGCCGCCGAGCCGAGTGCCGGCGGCGTGCTAGCATCGGCCGCATGAATCCGACAGATCCGCGTGACCGCCGGCCGCAGCGCATTGCGGTGCTGCCCGGCGATGGCATTGGCAAGGACGTGACCGCCGAGGCGGTGAAGGTGCTGGAGGCGGCCGCCGAGAGCTGGAGCCTGCCGCTGCAGCTGGTCCAGTTCCCCTGGGATGCCGACCGCTACCTCGCGACCGGCGAAACGTTGCCCGCCGGCTCGCTGGACGATTTTCGCGACAACTGGTCGGCAGTCTTCATCGGCGCCTACGGCGATCCGCGGGTTCCCGATATGAAGCACGCCGCCGACATCCTGCTCGGCATCCGCTTTGGCCTCGACCTCTACATCAACCTGCGGCCGATCAAGCTCTACGACGGCCGGCTCTGCCCGCTCAAGGGCAAGAGCGAGAAAGACGTCGACATCGTCATCTTCCGCGAGAACACCGAGGGCGCCTACGTCAACATCGGCGGCAACTTCAAGCGCGGCACTCCCGACGAGATCGCCGTCCAGGACGAGATCCACACCCGCAAAGGGGTGGAGCGCATTTGCCGCGCGGCCTTCGACTTCGCGCTGGCCCACGGCCGCCGCGAGGTGCTGATGAGCGACAAGTCGAACGTGATGCGCTACGGCCACGACCTCTGGCAGCGCTGCTTCCGCGAGGTCGCCGCCGACTATCCGCAGATCGCCTCCCGCCACATGTTCGTCGATGCGCTGGCGATGCAGATGGTCCTCCACCCCGAGAAGCTCGACGTGATCGTCACCAACAACATGTTCGGCGACATCGTCACCGACCTCGGCGCGGCACTGCAGGGCGGCCTCGGAGTGGCCGCCTCGGCCAACCTCCACCCCGGCCGCACCTCGATGTTCGAGCCGGTGCACGGCTCGGCGCCCAAGTACGCCGGCACCGGCCGCGCCAACCCGGTCGGCGCCGTCCTCTCCTGCGCCCTGATGCTCGACACCCTCGGCCACCAGGAGGCCGCCCACGCCCTGGAGGACGCCGTCGCCGACACCCTGCGCCACGGCCAGACCACTCCCGACCTGGGCGGCACGCTCACCACCTCCCAGGTGGGCGACCTCCTCGCCACCGCGGTCAGCCGCGCCACCGCGCACATCTGAGCCCGGCTCGCCCGCGCCCGGATCAACGGCTCCGGGCCGTGGCGGGGCGGCTCTTCTCCCAGTTGTTGAGAGCTAATCACAGGCAGGAGGAACACGCTGTACAATTAACCGAATTGCCTTAAAGAGAGGCAGGAGCCTGTGGCTATCTTCCAAGATATAAAGTTCGCCTTCCGGTCGATGCGGAAGAACCCCGGTTTCACGGCCATCGTCGTCCTCACCCTCGCTTTCGGAATCGGTTCGAACGCGACGGTCTATAGCGGCGCTCGCGTCTTCCTGCTGGCGCCGCTGCCGGGCCTGCGCGAGCCCGATCGGCTGATGCGTCTCGTCGAGATCCCACCCCAGCGAAGCGACGAGTCCGGCGCCGCGTCGCCCGGGAACCTCCTCGAATGGCGGCGGCAGGCGTCCTATTTCGCGAGCATTGCGGCCTGCGACGAGACGCTGCTGAACGTGACGGGCAGCGCGGAGCCGGAACGCATCGTCGCTCTTCGCGGGACGGCGAGCTACTTCCGGGTCCTCGGCTTCACACCCCTTCTCGGTCGTGGGTTCCTGCCCGACGAGGACCAGCCCGGTCGAGATGCCGTCGCGGTCCTCAGCCACGGGTTCTGGAATCGCCGCTACGCCGGCGACCGCAATGTCATTGGGCGGACCATCTCGCTCGACGGCCGGAGCGTCACCATCATTGGAGTCATGCCACCCAACGTCAGCTTCCCCGAGATCAGTCAGGTGTGGGTGCCGCTGGCGCTCGGGCCGTCGAACGCCACCGACTTCGCCGTCCGCTCTCTGCTCGTCTTCGGCCGCTTGAAGCCCGGCTTCTCCGTCACCGACGCCCAGGCGCAGCTATCCGCAATCGCCGCGGACGTGGCGCGCGCTCACCCTGGCACCAATGCGGGCTGGGGAGCACGGATCTGGCCGCTCGTGGCGTATCAGGCGCGCGACAGGCGTCCCTTCATCCTGCTCCTCGCGGCGGCGGCAGGCCTCGTGCTGGTCATCGTGTGCGCCAACGTGGCAAATCTCCTGCTCGCCCGCGCCAGCGCGCGGCAACGAGAGTTCTCTCTCCGCAGCGCGCTCGGCGCGAGTCAGCTGCGGGTCTTTCGTCAATGCCTCACCGAGAGTCTCCTTCTAGGGCTCTTCGGAGGTGCGCTCGGCGCGCTGGTCGCGTACGGCGAGCTGGCGCTGGTCCGCGGCGCCGTCCCGGGTGAGATCACGCAATTCCTGCCGGCCTGGCACTCCCTCACGGTCGACAATCAGGTCCTTGCCTATACGGCGCTGCTGACATTCTTGGTCGGGCTCATCTTCGGCGCCGCGCCGGCGCTCAACGCCTCGCGTGTCAGCCTGCAGGAGTCGCTCAAGGAAGGAGGGTGGGGCAGCTCGACCGGAGGCCGCGGCGGCCGGCTGCGGCAGCTGCTCGTCATTTCTGAGACGGCGCTTGCCCTGATGCTGCTCGCCAGCACCGGGCTCATGGTCAAGAGCTTCGCAAGCATCCTCAAGACGGACCCGGGATTCCGCACCGATCACCTGCTCACCATGGACGTGACCCTGTCCCCCAGCCGCTACCCCGACATCCTGGCGACGTCCGGCTTCTACGCCGAGCTTTCCAGGAGCGTGCGAGCGCTGCCTGGAGTGCGCGCCATGGCCCTCATCACCGGACTTCCACTCTCGCCCTGGGATGAGGTCAGGGAAGTGGAGGTCGTCGGCCGGCCGGCGAATGCGTCCGAAAAGCCGTCGGTCGGATATCGGGTGATCTCCGACGAATACTTGGCGACCATGGAAATCCCGCTGTTGCGGGGCAGGGCCTTCGACGGCCGGGATCATGACCAACCTCAGAGCGCAGCCAGAGGAGTGGCGATCATCAACGAAGCGACCGCCAAGGTGCTCTGGCCGGGTGCTGATCCACTCGGTCAACGCATCCGTGTCGCCGGCGAGGCGGGGGGCAGGGAAAGAGAGATCGTGGGCCTGGTGCGCAATATCCGCAGCCGCAACATGATCAACAAACCTCCTCGGTCCGAGGTCTACGTGCCGCTCCACCAGGCACTCGCTCCCATCATGGCCCTCGTCGTTCGCACCGCCGACGACCCCGCATCGCACACCGGCGAGGTCCAGCGCCAGATCGCCGCGCTCGATCCCACCCTGGCGGGCGGCAACGTGCAGGTGTTCGACCGTGTGCTGGTGAGAGTCATGTCTGCCTTTCGCGTCACGACGGGCATGCTCGTGGTCTTTGCTCTGCTCGCCCTGCTCCTCGCCGGGCTTGGCATCTACGGCGTGATCTCCTTTGCCACCGTGCGCCGCACGAAGGAGATCGGGATACGAGTGGCGCTGGGAGCCGAGCGCAGCAACGTCCTGAGTCTCATCATCAGGCAGGGGATGCGGTTGTCGCTGATCGGACTTGCGATCGGGTTGGCCGGCGCCCTGGCGCTGACCCGCGCCATGGCGGGCATCCTGGTCGGGGTGAGCCCTACCGACCTGGTTACCCTCTCCGCGGCCTGTGCCCTGCTCGCGGCGGTCGCATTGCTTGCCAGCTACCTCCCCGCCCGTTATGCGGCAAGGCTGAATCCCCTCGCCGCACTGAGGTCCGAGTGAGGGTGCCGACGGAGAATGAGGGCGATCAATAGGCGCGGGTGCGGCTTCTCGGAGCGAGGCACGGCGGTGCGCGAAGGGATGGCGGCGTGCTGGTATTGATCCGGCGGGCGGCGCAGGGGCTGCGTCGGGTGCCCGGTTTCACCGCGCTTTGCGTGCTGACGCTGGCGGTGGGGATCGGCGCCGACACGGCGGTGTTCAGCATCGTCGACGCGGTCCTGCTGCGGTCGCTGCCTTACCCGCGGGCGGAGCGACTGGTCAGCCTGTTGCACACGCTCCCCGGCCTCGGGCTGAAGGAGGTGGGCCAGTCGGACGCCACCTACCTTCTTTACCGGGGGCACCGGCGGGCCCTGGCAGAGATCGGCATCTACCGGGCGGAGCTGGTCAATCTCACCGGCGGCGACAGCCCCGAGCGGGTACCGTCGGCCCGCGCCAGCGCCTCGTTGTTCGCGGTGCTGGGCGTCGCGCCGGCGCTCGGGCGCGCCTTCGCGGCTGCCGAGGAGCGGCCCGGCGCGCCGCCGATGGTGGTGCTGAGCGATGGCCTGTGGCGGCGCAAGCTCGGCGGCGACCGCCGGGTGCTGGGCCGGACGCTGCGCATCGACGGCGTCACCACCCAGGTCATCGGCGTGATGCCTCCGGAGTTCGCCTTCCCCGCGCTCGACACCGCTCTCTGGCTGCCGCTGACGATCGATCCGACAAAGGCCGCGGCCGGGAACTTGAGCTACTACGGCGTGGCCCGGTTGGCCGCCGGCGTCACGGCGCGGGCGGCCGCGGCCGAGCTCAATGCCATGGCGCGAAGTCTGAACCGCTGGCTCCCCGGCGAGGACTCCCAGATCATGGTCGCCTCCGGCCTTGCCGCGTTCGTGCGGCCGCTGCGCGACGATCTGGTGGGCGAGGTCGGCAACGCGCTCTGGGTGCTCTTCGGCGCCGTGGGCTGCATCCTGGTGATCGCCTGCGCCAACGTCGCCAACTTGCTGATCGTGCGCGGCGAAGGACGCCAGCGGGAGATGGCGATCTACACCGCCCTGGGCGCGCCGCGGCGGCGGCTGATCGGCGGCGTGCTGGCCGAGAGTCTGCTGATCGGTCTGGCGGCGGGCGGGGCGGGCATGCTGCTCGCCTGGGGCGGCCTGCGGCTGCTCGCGGCGTCGCGGCCGGCCGCCCTGGCGCGTTTGGCTCCGGCGGCGATGGACCTGCGGGCGCTGGGCTTCGCGGCGGCGCTGGCGATCGTCACCAGTGTGCTCTTCGGCTTGGTCCCGGCCTGGCGCTCGAGCCGGCTGCGCGAGCTGGCGGCCGAGCTCAAGGGGGGCGGGCGGGCGATGACGATGGGCCGTGGCCGGCAGCGTGTGCGGCAGGTGCTGGTGGGGCTGCAGCTGGCGCTGGCGCTGGTGCTGCTCACCGGCTCGAGCCTGATGCTGCAGAGCTTCCATCACCTGGCGGCCGTCGATCCGGGCTTCAAGCCGGCGGGGGTGCTGACGCTGGAAGTCGCGCTGCCGCCGGGCGCCTATCCCGACGACGTCGCGGTGGCGCGCTTCTTCGACCAGGCGCTGGCGCGGATCGCGGCGCTGCCCGGCGCGGCGGCGGCGGGCGCCACCAGCGCCCTGCCGTTGCAGAGCGCCACCGCCAACGGTCACTTGCTCGAGGATTTCCCGCGCCCGGACAACGCGCCGCCGCCGGTCTTCGAGTACCAGTACGTCTCCCCGGGATATTTCCGGGCCATGGGCATCCCGCTGGTGGCAGGACGCGGCCTGGAGCCCGCGGACGCCGAGCGGCGCGGCGGCGCGGTGGTGGTGAGCGCCGCGCTGGCGCGGCACTACTGGCCGCATGGCGCCCTGGGCAGGCGCCTGCGGCCGGGCCAGAACAGCGTGCTGCGCGATCCCTGGTACACCATCGTCGGTGTGGCCGGGGATGTGCGCGAGCGCGGGCTGGTTGAAAAAGCCGGTGAGGTCGTGTACTACCCGCTGCTCGGCAAGGCGCGCGGCGACTGGGTGTGCCGCCAGATGACGGTGGCGGTGCGCACGGGCTCGCCGGGGATGGCGCCGGAATCGCTGGTCCCCGCCATCCGCCGCGAGCTTGGGCAGCTCTCGCCCGACCTGCCGGTGGCCAACGTGCGGACCCTGGAGGAGGTGGTGCACCGGGCGCGGTCGCGCATCGAGTTCTCGACCCTGATGGTGCTCCTCGCCACCCTCGTGGCGTTGGCCCTGGGGGCGGTGGGACTCTACGGCTTCGTCTCCTACCTGGTGGGGCAGCGCGCACCCGAGATCGGCATCCGCATGGCGCTTGGGGCGACCGAGGGCGCGATCCGCTGGATGGTGCTGCGGGAGGCGTTGACCATCGCCGCCGCCGGCCTGGCCGTCGGCCTCGGCGGAGCGATGGTGCTCGCCGGCTGGACCTCGACCCTGCTGTTCGAGGTCAGCCCGCGCGATCCGCTCGCCTTTTCGGTCGCGCCGCTGTTGCTCGTCGCCGTGACGCTGCTCGCCAGCTACCTCCCCGCCGACCGTGCCGCCCGGGTCGAGCCGCGGATGGCCTTGCAGCGGCTGGAGTAGGCAGACCCATACCTATGCCCAAGGAGGTGGTGGCCAGCCTTCCGGGTTCAGCGACGGTGCCACCGACGTCAAGCCCCGTCCAGGCGGCCATGCGAGTGGCACCGGCGCCGGCCATCCGCCGCAGGCCCGGACTTTGTTACCGGATGTCGTCGATGTCGCCGACCTCGCCGGCCTTGGGCAGCGCCGCGCCGGCGCCGGGCGGGGCGGCCCCGCTCCCGCCTGCTGCGCGCCGCCCGGCGGGGGCCGGACATCGCGACTTCATCGCGGCCGCCATCTCCCACTCCGGCTGTCGGGTCTCGACGCAGCTTTCCGCCACATCTACGGTCATGCCCGCCCTCGCCACCCTTCGCCTGCCCGGTCGGGCCTCTCCTCTTCGCCCACTACCGGCCTCTCTAGTGTAGTGCGTCCAACGCTTCTTGACATTTGGCGATTTTCGCCAAGATGGTGTCGGTGGCAGCGGTCCACACGAAGACGTGCGGCTTCTGGTTCGACTGAGCCACATAGTCCTCGATTGCCCCGACGAGTGCCGAA
>DASZZP010000046.1:0-60210 GCA_035544875.1 Thermoanaerobaculia bacterium
CCGAACTTCTTTTTGAATCCGACCGCTATTTCAACGTAAATCGCTGGTAATACATCACTTACCGGCAAGACTACATTTAAAAGTGTAGCCATGTAAATAGCTGTAGATGTCTTGGTTACCTCTTGACACTACCGCGATATCACCTTACAATGCGTAGTCATGCATATCGAGACCGTCCCCAACCGCGGCTCCAAACCCTGCATCCTCCTGCGCGAGTCCTACCGCCAGGACGGCAAGGTGTGCAAACGCACTCTCGCCAACCTCTCCCATCTCCCGCCTGCTGTGATCGACGGACTTCGCGTCCTCCTGCGCGGCGGCACCCCCGTCGACAACCTTGCCGAGAGTTTCGACGTGCGACTGAGCCAACCCTACGGACACCTCGCCGCCGTGCTCGGTACCCTCCGTCAGCTCGGACTCGAGCGCGATCTCGACCCGCAACACTCTCGGCAGCGAGACCTGGTCGTCGCCATGATCGTGGCCCGCATCGTCGAGCCCGCCTCCAAGCTCGCCACCGCCCGCGGCTTGGGTGAAGAGGCTCCGCTTTCGGCTCTGGTTGAGAAACTCGGTCTGGAGGCAGTCGACGAAGCTCAGCTCTACGCCGCCATGGACTGGTTATTTGTCCGGCAGAGTGCGATTGAGCAACAACTTGCCAGTCGCCATCTCCACGACGGCAGCCTGGTGCTCTACGATGTCACCTCCACTTACTTCGAGGGACGCTGTTGTCCCCTGGCTCGGCTGGGACACTCCCGGGATGGCAAGAAAGACAAGCTGCAGATCGTCTTCGGCCTCCTCTGTAACCACGAAGGCTGTCCCGTCGCCGTGCAGGTTTTCGAAGGCAACACTGGCGACCCGAAGACACTCGGTCCGCAGCTCGACAAGCTGCGCAAGCGGTTTGGCCTGAATCGGATCGTGCTGGTCGGTGACCGCGGGATGCTGACCTCAGCACGGCTGCGCGAGGACGTTCATGGCGTGGCAGGTCTGGACTGGATCTCGGCGCTCCGCACGACAGAGATTCGCAAGCTATTCGCGCAACCGGGATTTCAGTTCTCAATCTTTGATCAGCGCGACATGGTTGAGCTTCGGAGCCCAGAGGACTTCCCAGGTGAACGGCTGATCGCCTGTCTCAATCCGTTGTTGCAGGCCGAACGAGCGCGGAAACGAGAAGATCTGCTGCAGGCGACCGAGAAGGATCTCGATGCGATCGTCGAAGCTACAAAGCGGCCCAAGAGGCGACTCCAGGGCAAAGTCGCGATCGCTTTGCGCGCCGGAAAGGTGCTGAATCGCTTCAAGGTCGCCAAGCACTTCGTGCTGGACATCACGGACACTTCGTTCTCCTACCGGCGCAATCAGGAGTCCATTGTCAAAGAAGCGGCTCTCGACGGGATTTATGTGATCCGCACGAGCGTGCCCGTAGCTGAGTTCCCTGCGGAGGATGTGGTTCGTTCCTACAAAAGCCTCTCGACCGTTGAGCGGGCCTTCCGTAGCTACAAGACCGTTGATCTCCACGTACGCCCGATTTTTCACACGTTACCCGAACGCGTGAAGGCTCACGTGTTCCTGTGCATGCTGGCCTACTACGTGGAATGGCACATGCGCAAGAAGCTTGCTCCAATGCTCTTCGACGACGACGATCCAGAGGCCGCCCGAGCCCAGAGGTCTTCGATCGTAGCTCCAGCCGTGCCCTCCCCGAGCGCGCAAAGCAAAGCGGCCACTCTGCAAACTCCCGACGGTCTGCCGGTCCACAGCTTCCAAACGCTGCTCCAGAACCTCGCGACCATCGTCAAGAACCGCATCCAGCCCAAACCAGAATCCTCCTCCTCGTTCGACATGATCACCCGCCCGACAGCATTGCAGCAGAAGGCCCTCTCGCTGCTCTCCGTCGCCTTGTAAGCCTCTCCCCACCTCGCCGTAGTCAGTAGCTCGTCGGCCAGATTGGACCTAACTTGTTTTTTTCCAATAACTTGCGCCAACGAATCAAAAAGAAGTTCGGCTTAGACCGGCGGCAAGCCCGAGGCCAAGGCCAAAGAGCAGGAGCGACACCCGCCAATGCGGCGGCTCATAGTAAAGGTGTAGAAGATGATGTCCTGGCCCGACGACCACTCCGAGGAATCCCCCGTCGACTTCCCGCACTGCGGCCTCGCCGCTTTCGGTGCGCGCTCGCCAGCCTCTGACCAGGCTCACGCTGGAAGCCAAGAGTCCGCCGCTTCTGGTGGCGACGTCGACCACGAAACCGTTCGCCTCCGTCCGCAGCATGGAGACGCTTCCCTCCTGCCGCTCCGCCGGCGCTCCTCCTGGGCCAACGAAAGCCACGGCCTGTAGGTTGTCGCAGGCAAGAGTTGCCTGGACGGGATCGCTCACCGCCAACACCGACCGCGGCATGAAGAACAGACTGAAGGCCGCTTGATTCCGCCAGATACGGCTGCCGGGTCCCTCCCAGACCGGCACCCAGGGCGGCGGCAGCTTTTCTCGGTGGCGCAGCAAGAGGAAACGCAGGCCGAGGAAATCAAAGAGCGGCTGGCGAAACGCGGGGGGCTTGAGCCACATCTCGCGGCCCACTTGGTAGTGGGGCCGCATGCTCCGGCCGACGATGAACGCCGCTCTCGCAGGCTGGATGGGGTCGTTGCCGCGCGGGTCCCAGAGGCCATAGAGGGCGCCAAGGTTTGGCTTCAAGTCGTCGAATTCGCCCATGACCCGGAAGGGTGGATCCGTAGAGCTGTGCTGGATTTCGAGGAACGCGATCGCCGGCGGGGACGGAGTGAGACCGAGGCTTGCGGGCACGACTGGTTGATAGCGAACGGTGAGCGAGACGAGATCGGCGAGCAGCGCTGCGATCGCGAACGACTGTAGTGTTTTCTCCGTTTTCACGATGAAGAGCGAAACCGTCCAGAGCAGAGCGCCGAGCAAGGTAAGGACATACCACGCCCGCTCCTCTGCTGGCGGTGGCAGGAGGAGGAGCGCGAGCGCCAGGATGAGAGTAGAGCTGCCAAGGAGGAGCCGCCCGCGCCGGAGCGCGAGCAGCTCCAAGCTCAGGCCGGCCGCCGCGGAGACGGCGAGCACGAAGACGAGACGCAGCCGAGCATGGGGAGTATGGCCGAGCACCGGAAGCGCTGTCATGAATGAAAAGAAAGGATCGATGCGCAGCGCGGCGAGGAGCGCGAAGCACCCGCCAGCGAGGAGAGGCAGGATGCGCCGGGGCCGGAGCATCGCCCCGGCGCACGCCGCGGCGAGGGCCAAGAGCCCGGCGTAGCCGCTGCAGATCTCGTTGAAATTGAAGGGACCCTGCCACGTGCCCTCGCGCGGGTTGCCGAAGCGAAGCGGATCGATGATCAATGCAAGGAGGCGACCCTCGAACGGCGGCGGCTGGACGAGGTCGGGCCGGCGGCTCACAATCGCTTCCCGCGCGCTCTCCGGGATCGCATCGAGAACCGGGAGGAGAATCGGCGCGGCCAGACAGGCGGTGACGGCACCGGCAAGCCCAAGTTTGAGGACAAATGTCCGCCTGGGTATGCCTCCGCGGTGCATCGCGAGCCAACCGGCCACGAGGACCGCAATGACGGCCGCGGTGGCCGCGGTCTCCGGATGGCCCGACAGGAGCAGCCCAAGACCGCAGGAGACGAGACCGATCATTCCGCCCGCCTCGCCGCGCCGCAAGAGGACGATCGAGAGCAATACTCCCGGTATCCACGCCATTGCCATCCCGTGCGGGTGATACGCCCAGCAGATTCCAAAAACCGAGAAGGAGTAGGCGATGGCCCCGAATGCGGCACCGGCGCGCCCGGCGCGGAGGCTCTCGAGGAGCGCATGCATGAGCAGAAGGGCCAGCAGCACCTGCCACGCTACCGCGACCGTGAGCGCCTCGACCGGAGGAAGCGGCAGCGCCATGAGGTGAAGCGGAGCAAACGGCGCCGACTGCGCGTTACCGAGGAGCGGCTGTCCGGTTCCGAGCTCGTTGGCCCACAAGGGCAGTTCTCCGGCGAGAAGCCGTTCCCGCACCAGGTGGTGGAACGGCAACATCTGGAGGGGCACGTCGGCGAGCAGGGGGTTGCGAGGAGTGATCGCCTGCGGCAGGGCAGCACTCCATGGCTGCCATTGGTAGGCGATGTCGGTCGGCACCTGGAACGCCGGAGTGAAGAGGGGAACCGCGAAGTAACCGAGTACGAGAAGCGGGTATCCCGCGAGGGTCGAGAGCGAGAGCCGGCGCCACAGGCGGACGAGGCCACACAAGAGCAGCGCTCCGGCAACAAATAGAGCAAGCTTCACCTACGTCCTCTTGGCCGGCGGTCGTTGTCGCGGCGAGCCTGGGGGAGGCAGGACTGCAAGTTGACGGCGGTGGAAGATGAGCAGCTGCTCGGATCCTGAGCCAACCCGCGCCACGCAGTCGTAGGAATTCTTGAACCACTCCTCGGCAATCGGCATCAGCCCGCCACGTACCTGATCAAAGATGGCGAACTCCGCCGGTCGAGCGAGAAAGCCGTTCGCGAAATCGCCGGCGCGAGCGTAGCTCAAAAGGTCGGGGGTCACGATGCCAAGAAGGTCGACGATCGTGCGGTCGCTAAAGTAGCCGAGCGCACCGACCTCGTAGTACGCCACCGTCGCATTCGGCTTGCTGTGTTGCCGAAGCCACAGACCGGCGAGCTTGTAACGCTCCATGTAGGAGAACCAGCCGGAGTGGCGAAGCCAGGAATATGATGTCGGCACGAGTGAGATCGCGACGGGAATCCAGGCGAGCAGCCCCACGACGGCTCCGACCAGAACCCGTCTCCAGTTCGTCCGAATCCGATTGGAGCTCATGCGTACGAGCGCTCCGGTGAAATATGGAATGCCGTACAGTACGAGGACGGCGGCTGGAATGGTGTACCACGGGAAGAATGGCACGCCGGTGAGCGGGTAGAAGATCGCGAGCACTGTGGCCATGAATACTACGAGACGGCCTGATCGGCCTCCCCATCGTGCGAGCGGCCAGGCGCCAGCCACGCCCATGGCGACAAGCAGGGGCCAGAAGGGGCCAGCATGCCGTGGCACGAGTCGAGTGGCTCGAAGCCAGAATCTCGAGCCCGACCAGCTTCCGGTCAAACCTGTCGCCATGGCCTGTTTGGCAGCGAGCGAGTTAGGAATAGGGGTACCGAAGTAAATCCAGGCCCAGCAAACGCCTAGAAGAATCGTTACCGTTGCCGCCGCGGCAAAGCGCCACGGGATCCTCCGTCGCTCGAGCATGAGGAGAACGAAAAGAAACGCCACACCGAGCGCTGCTTCCGGCCGGAACCAAACCGCAAGGCCTGCGGCCAGACCTGCCAGGACCGGTAGATCCTCGACGAGGTTGGCCGCTGCCACGAGGAGTGTAAGCATCGGAATTCCTTCGCCGCCCTGTTGCGCCCACAGATAGGACGATGAAACGAGCAGGGTGCCGGCCAGCGCCGCCTCGGCCAGCCGCCCGGCAGCCGCGGCGGCGCGCATCAGCAACGCGGCAAGAAGGACCAGGGCTGCCGCGAAGACCACGGTGGCGAGCTGTGGCACGTCTCGACCGCTCGCGATCCGAAGAAGCGCGAGAAGCAGAGCGAGCCCAGGGTTGGTCAGCCCGAAGACTCTCTCGCCTGGGTTGAAAACGAATCCCTTGCCGTCGGCTAGATTCAGCGAGTAGCGGTAAGAGATGAAAAAATCATCGAGTCCGTTCCCTGCCGCCCGGTAGGCGAGGATGCAGCCAAGGACGACCCAGCTGGCGACGAGAGCAATAACCGCGAGGCGAGGTAAGGTGAGAAGCGAGCGTCGTATTCCGCCGCCGGCGGCACCCGAGGCAGCTGTACTGCTCAACAAATGGTGGTTGCCCCTTTCTCCGCCGTAGCTGCAGGCGGGCCACGGCATTCCTCACGGCGCCAGCGGTTGCGCTCCCTGTTCGAGCACAGGGCTGTCTACCCCGCTGGCGATTCGATTCGTCCCGGCACGCTGGCTCCGCCGCGGAGGCCCGGATGAGGCGCGTCCCGAGGCAGCGGTCTCGGTGCGGATGCGGGCGAGGTCCCACACCTGGAGGACCTCGTCGGCGTAGTCGGGCGGTCCCCAAAGCCGCTTGAGGTGGTGGGCCAGGTTGACGGCATGCGAATGCATCTCGTACTCGACTTTCGCGGCAAGATCGTCGCCGCGCTGCGCGAGCGGCATCTGCGGGAGGCGAAGCTCTTCTTTGCTCAAGTCGCGATGCACAACCAGATACCGAGCGCGGCTGGCGAGAATACTCTCGGGGTAAGGTTCCACCATGTTGCGGAAGGCAAGGCGTTTGTCCCATAGCGGAGGCCGCGGCATGGAGACCACGACATCCTGACGATGGACCTGCTGGTAGAAGAGGAAGGCGCGGTTGAGGCGCCAGAGCGGCATCCATGGGTATTCGAGCACCGGCGCAGGAGCCGGCGACTGGCCGAGGAGGCGATAGAAGTCGGGAACCTCGCTGGTCGTCTGCACAGGCGCCGCCGAGCAATACTGAAGGTAGGGCTCCTCGTGCATGAATGGGCTGCGCCAGAGGCGCGGATTTGCGAGCGGACCGGTGAGGCCCAGGAACGCCAAGGTCAACACCGGGATGGCGACCCAAAGCAGCCTCGAGCGGTGCATGGCTCCGGCTACCTGGCCGGCGCCGGCCAGGGCCACCGCCACCCAGAGCAGGACGATTGGCAGCCCAAGGAGTAAGTAGCGGTTCAGTACGACCGGATACTCGTATCCGTGGGGGGCGAGGAGGAAGACCGCGACTACGAAGGCGGCCGAGACCGTCAGCGTGTAGGCCGCAAGGCGCCGAGTCTGAAGAAAGAGCAAGACGAGGCCGGCAGCCGCGGCGCCCCAGAAAAGCATCGCCGCGGCGCGATGACCGTTGCCGGCCTCGAGCTCGAGAACGCAGGCGATCTCTGGTCCAGGAATGGTAGTGGCGGCCTGATGCTTGGCCTGGATCAATTGCCAGAGGGAGGTACGAGCGGGAAGGATGAAGGCGAGCAAACCAGCAAGCGTCGCGGCGGCGAGCGTCAGCAGAACGAGAGCTCTTCGCCGCCGCTCCCTCCCTACGAAGAGGTTGCCTGCGGCAAAGAGAAATGGCGCCAGGACGAGCGGCGCTGCCAAGAGGTGAAACCACGCCGCAAGAACGGCCAGCGTCAGGTAGCCGGCCCCGGTGCGCATGGAAGGCCGGCGCCACCACGCCTCGAACGCGATGACCGCGCCGCTCGCCAAGAGAATTGCGGGCATGTAGGACCGGGCGATTCGGCTATAGAAAACCAAGGGCGGAGAGAGTGCCAGCAGCCACGCCAGGACGAGCGCCGGCCGGCGTCCAAGGCGGCGCGCCACTGCCCACGGGACAAGCGCCACCAGCAGTGCTCCGGACGCGAGGCTCGGCATCCGCAACAGCATTTCTGAGAGCCGCACGCCCGCAACGACCAGGATGCGAAAAAGGGCGCTCAGCGGGATGCAGTTGTCCGCGAGGTTGTAGGTGGTGAGAGTTTCCGAGAGCGTGTCTTGCAGCGCGACGCGAACTGCAAGCACCTCGTCATCCCCCAGTACCTGGGCGCGAAGGTTGAAGAGCCGGAGCAGCAACCCCGCGCACAGGGGCAGGAAAAGCCAAGCACCGAGGATTCGCGACGCTTCGCCGCAACGATGCGCCGGCGCCTCCGCGGGGGCGCCGGCGCCGGAGCATCTCAGGGGCACCAATGGAACGAGCTGGTCCCCGGGTAGGTGCAAATCGCCGAAGTTGTGCCGCTGTAGACCACAAAGGCATTGTAGGTCAGATCCCATTGGAATCGGGTTGGGGAGCCCAGCCAAACATGAGCTAAGCTGCCCGCGCCATGGCGCCGTCCGACCTGACTCCGCTCTCCGACATGACCGGGCTGCTCGAGCAGGCGCTGTCGCGGTCGCCGGCCGATGCCACGGAGATCGGCTGGATCGAGGCGCGCCGCGCCCAGGACGGCCTCGGCAGGCGGCGGCGCGAGCCCTGGTCGGGGCACGAACGCACCGTGCTGGTGCGGGTCCGGGTGGGCGGGCGCACCGGACTCCACCGCACCGGCGGCACGACCCCCTCCGACCTCGAGAACGCGGTGCGCGACGCTCTGGCCCAGGCCCGCCTGGCGCCGCGCTCTGCCGCCGAGCCGCTGCCCGGAGCCGCGGCGCCGGGCGCCGGCAACGGTCCTTCTGCCGCCGGCGCCACCGGAGCCACCGGCGCTGCCGGCGCTCTGGTGACTCACACCGATCCCGGCGCCGGCTCCGCCCCTCTCTGCGATCCCGAGCTCGCCGCGATGGACCCCGCGGGGACCGGCGACTGGCTCGAGCGGCAGTCGCAGCAGCGCGGCGCTCAGCCCGGCGAAGCGGCCCAGCTGACCTGGGCGCATGGCCGGGTGGCGCTGGTCAACAGCGCCGGTCTGCGGCGCGCGGTCGAGGTCACCGCGGCGGCGCTCGAGATCGGCTGCGGGCGGGGTCCGGGGGCCGGCAGAGCGGTGGCGGCCGCCCGGCGGCTGGCCGGCCTCGACGCCCCGGCGCTGGTCGAGCGGGCGCGGCGGTGGCAGGCGCCGGCAGAGGAGCCCGACGGCGCGCCAGTGCCCGATCGCTGCGCGGTGGTGCTCTCCCACCAGGGCGCCGCCGCTCTCGTCGAGCTGCTCAACCGTTGCGCACTGTCGTCGGCTTCCTTTCACGACGGCAGCTCGGCGCTGCGCGGCAATCTGGGCAACCAGGTCTTCGACTCGGGCGTCAGCCTGCGCGATGACGGCACCGACCCGCGCGGGCTCCCCTTTCCCTTCGATCTCGCGGGCTGGGCCAAGCGTCCGGTCGAGCTGATCGGGCGCGGCACTTTCCTCACTCCGGCGGTCGATCCAAGGTTGGCCGACGAGCTCGGCCGCTCGCCCACGCCGCACCGGGTGGCGCCGGACGAGGCGCGCCCGAGCCATCTGTTCCTGTACGCCGCCGATGGCGGCTCGACCGAGGAGGAGCTGCTGGCCGCCGCCGCGGGCGGCATCTGGATTGGCACCCTCGACCGGCTGGAGTGCTTCGACCGGCACGCGCTGCGCTTCAGGGCGCTGGCGCGCGGCGTGCGCCGGATCGTGGGTGGCGCAGGTGGCCGGGAGGGAGCGGCGGCGTTGGGCCCTGCCCTGCCCGACCTGGTATGGGAGGACAGGCTGCCGGCCCTGCTGTCGCGCGTCCTGGGAATCGGCGCCGAGCCGTGCGTCGTGCCGACCGGCGATCTCCTGTTCGGCGCCACCTCCGCACCCCTTCTCGCCCTCTCCGCCCAGGGTACGTTCGTGCAGGCAGCCCCCCCGGCCTGACCCTCGCTCAACTTGGGACGCGGCTGGCGGCCGCGGAGCTCTTGGGCTTGGGCAGGGGGAGCGTCGCAGGTCCCCGTCGCGACGCGACTGCGTGGAGAGTGCATTGCGATGCAAAGTACTTTGCGCTAGACTCGCGATCCTGAGTCTCGATGAGGACTGGAGGCCCCTATATGCGTCGACCCGGCGACCACTGGTTAGGCAGCACGAGGGATCGATGAGCATCAATGGACCCGGTGAGATGACCCCTAGAGGGAGCCCGGGAAGGTCCGAGGCTGGGTTCCTTCGCCGCCTGCGCGCAGCCGCCCTGATCGCCGTGCTGGCCGGGGCCGCGGGCTCGGTCGGTTTGATGCTCTGGGCAGGTCATCGTAACCCTTCCCGTCTGCTGATAGTTCTTTTCGCGCTCTGGGTGCTCTCCCCGTTCATGGCCCTCGTATGGGCCAACGTGGTCTCGAGGCGTTGGTCGGTTCTTAGCCGAGCGACGCTCTATGTCGTGATGTTGGTCATCGCTCTTGGCTCTTTGGCTATTTTCGGCGCTCTTGTCTTCGGGCTCCTCAGGGCGAAAACCGGGTTCGTATTCCTTGTTGTACCCGCGGCGTCATGGCTGCTTATTGTGATGGTTGTCCCGATAGCCGCGCTAGTATCACGCGGGCTGTCACGGGGAGCCCGTCGGATATTCAACGGCTTCGCGGTATTGGCGATTTTGGGTGTTCTCGCCGTCGCGGCACTGTGGCTAGAGCGCAGGACCGAGATCACACTCCCGACACCCACGGGGCCATTCGCAGTTGGCCGCGCGATCTATGACTGGACCGACGATGCTAATCTGGACGCGTTGGCGCCGGTTCCGGGAACCAAGCGCGAGCTCCTGGTCTGGATCTGGTACCCGTCGGCCGGGAAATCAGCTGCGATGGACGACTACGTGCCCGCTCAAATGCGGGCGGCGGTCGAACCCGCTAGCGGCGTGCTGAGTTTTCTGACGCGAGATCTGTCGAAGGTCCATGGGCACAGTGCTCGTGACTCCGATGTGTCACCGCAGCAGCGATCGTATCCTGTGGTGATCATGAGAGCGGGGGCCTCTGCCGAGGTGCTGGGTTACTCGACACTCGCCGAGGATCTGGCCAGCCACGGTTACGTCGTCGTGGGCTTCGATGCCCCCTATCGCACTGGACTCGTCGTTTTCCCTGACGGCCGGGTGATGAGAAGGAGGCCGGAGAATAACCCGGAGCTCTGTTTGGGCCAGGAGCAGGCCCGTTGCGCGAACAGACTGCTGACTGCGTGGACCGCCGACATCGCGTTCGTACTTGATCGCTTGGAGCGCTGGAACACCTCGGACGCATCCGGCAAGTTCACGGGACGGCTCGACATGTCTCGAGTGGGAGTATTTGGTCACTCCTTTGGCGGGGCGACAGCCGCGCAATTCTGCCACGAAGATTCCAGGTGCAAGGCAGGCATCGATGTGGACGGCGCTCCACACGGCAGCGTCATTCAGGCAGGCATCCGTCGGCCTTTCATGTTCCTTCTGAGCGACCATGGCGATTCCTCCGACGCCGAATCCCGTCAGATCTGGGCCAACATCCAGTCGATTTATGATCGCCTGCCTCCGGATGGAAGGCTACGCATCGCGATCCGTGGCGCGAACCATTTTACCTTCAGTGACGACGGCGCCCTGTTGAAGAGCCGCATCGTGCGGCGGACGCTCCGCATGTTTGGGATGATCGGTATCGACGGACGTCGCCAGCTTGCCGTTACGGCGTACTGCGTGCACAGCTTTTTCGACGCGTACCTCAAGGGGGCAAGCGTTTCGCGGCTCAAGATCTCATCTCCGCTTTACCCCGAGATCCAAGTTCTCGAGTGAAGCGCAGGTCATCTCGCCGTCGTGCGGCGTAAGCAAAGAATGGAGCCGGCGTAGCGCCAGCCGCCGGGCTATTCGACTTGCGGTGGGTCGAGGTTCCGGCGCAAGAGGATCAACGTCTGGTCGTCGCCCTGGGGCAGGCCGGCGGAGAACTGCGTGGTGGCGTTCTGGATGGCGGCTAGGATCTCGGCCAGCGGCTGGTCGCAGTTCTCGCGCAGCAGCTCGAGCAGGCGCCCGCTGCCGAACTCCTCGTCGGCGGGCGACTCGGCCTCGGTGATACCGTCGGAATAGATGCACAGCAGGTCGCCCGGCTCGATCGTCACGGTGCGCGCCTGGAAACGGCTGCCGGGCAGGACGCCGATCGGCAGGCCGGTGCTGCCCAGCTGCTCGACCGCGCAGGCTCCCTCCCGCTCGCCGCCGCCCGTGCCGCGGCGCACCAGCAGCGCCGGGTTGTGACCGGCGTTGAGGTACAGCAGCTCGCCGCTCGCCGGGTCGAGCTCGGCCAGCAGCAGGGTGATGAACTTGTTGGCGGCGCTCGACTCGAGGACATGCCGGTTCAGCCGGTCGAGCAGCGGCGGCCCGAAGCCGGTCTGGTCGAGCAGCAGATGGAGCGCCGAATGCAGCGTCGACACCATGAGGGCCGCCGGCATTCCCTTGCCCGAGACGTCTCCGACCACCAGGCCGACGCGGCCATCCTTCCAGGGGAAGATGTCGTAGTAGTCGCCGCCGATCTGCCGCGCCGGCCGGTTCCAACCGAGCAGCTCGAAGCCGGCGACCGTGGGCACGCCGTGCGGCAGGATCTGGCGCTGGATCTCGGCCGCCAGGTCCATCTCCCGTTCGAGGCGCTCCTTCTCCAGCGCCTGCAAGTGGAGGCGGGCGTTCTCGAGCGCGATGGCGGCCTGGTTGGCGAACAGGGCCAGGGTCCGGCGATCGGCCGGCGGGAAGGGTCCGACTCCCCTCCGGCTCTCCTTGTCGCCCACGCACAGCAGGCCGCGCGGGCTGCGGTCGATGTCGATCGGCACTCCCAGCAGGTAGCGCGCCCCGGGCAGAAGATCGGCCGGCGCGCTCTCGCCGCCGGCCAGAAAGGCGCGCAGGTCCTCGCCCGCCGCCTCCCCGGCATCGAACCAGGGGGCCGCTTCGCCGCCAAAGGTGCGGTCGAGGCGGTAGCGCCCGGCTTCGAGGATGTAGAGAGCGCCGCGCCGCGCATCGAGCAGCGACACCGCGCGCAGCAGGATCTCCTCCGACACCCGCTCGAGATCCAAGGTGGCGGCTACCGCGAGCCCCACGTCGTAGAGTGACTCGAGCTCGACCACCCGGTAGTTGACCTGGAACTGCTGCTCCTTGAGCTCCTGCCGGAGGCGGAGGTTCTTGAGGGCCGACGCCAGCAGCAGGGTCAGCGGCTCCGGCGCGGTCTGCTGGGTTCGTGCCGGATTGGCCTCGGCAGGGCGGGCGGGCGGGTAGAACAGGAGCCGGCCGCCGCCCAGATGGACGATCTCCATGCCCGCGGGCCGGGCGTCGCGCTCCAGCACGACCGGCAGCGGCGTCAGCGGCGACAGCTCCGGCGGACCTGACACCGCCTCGAGATCCAGACGGTCCCCCTTGTCGAGATAGAGCGCCGCCACGGTCGCGCCATGGGCCTCGCGCCAGAGGTCGAGCAGCCGCTCGAGCAGCTGCCGCTCTCCCGCCTCGTCCTGGGAGAGGGCGAGCAGCTCCTCCCAGCTCTCGCGAGACATCGGCAAGGCCCTCCGTCGGGTCATCGTCTCCACAGCTTATTCCTTATCGAGGCCGCCCGACCGGGTTACGCGGGCAGCTGGGCGACGGCCTTGGCTTCGTCCTGGTAGATCGGCGCGTACTGTGCCAGGCCCATGATGTGGAAGGTCTTCTCGATGGTCGGCGTCAGGCAGCAGAAGCCAAGGCGGCCGTTGATCTCGATCATCTTCTCGATGATCTCGATCAGGATAGAGATGCCGATCGAGTTGACGATCTTGGTGCCTGCCAGGTTGAGGAGCAGCACCTTGTAGCCCTCGTCGAGGAGCTTGTAAGCCGCCCGGGCGATCTCCTCCCCGCCCTGGTTGTTGATGTAGCCCTCCGTGTAGATCACCGCGATCCCGTCGCGGCGGTCGAGGGTCAGATTCAAGCTCTCGGTCATCGACGTCCCCGCTTTCAGCATCGCAGCTTGCTCATCACGACGATCGTTCCCTCGTTGCCCGAGGTGATCTCTACTTCGTCCATGAGCCCGCGGATGATCTTGAGGCCCCAGCCCCGTTTGCGCTGCGCCTTGAGCTTATCCTCGATCCTGGGCTCGTCCATACTCTCGGGCGCGAATCCTACCCCCGTGTCCCGCACCGTGATGCGCAGCTTCTCCGGGTCCTTCTCCCCCAGCACCTGGAAGGTCACGAAGACCTCGCGCTCGCTCGCCCGGCTGTGCTCGATGGCGTTAATGCAGGCTTCGACGACTGCCATCCGGACCTCGTCGATTCTATCCGGACTCATCTTCATCGACTCGGCGACGGCGGTCGCGGTCTTGCTGGCCTCGATCTCGATCTCGGGCACCATGGGGAGCGCCAGCGTGACTTCTCTCAGCACGGAGTCACCAGCCATTTCCGAGCGGCCGTGAAGGGGCGTGGGGACCTTCAGAAGGAGAGATAAAGCTGGACTGCGTAAATCAGGATCGGGTGGACCAGATCGTGGGCCAGGAGCCAGCCGAAGCTGACCAGAGCGGCCGCCGACAGGAGCACCTTGGCAGGGACATGGGGAATGGCAACAACCCTGCGTACCAGTTCAGACATTCGATTCCTCCTCATCCTCATCCCCCTTTACCGCAAGGCTGCTGCCAGCTGCCGGCGAGCGCTGCAGAGCGCCAAGAAGTCATTTGTTTCTAGGCGCTTGCAAGCAAAGCCGCATAACCCTCGGCGGCGTGTGCCACGCGCCGGCGGGACAGATTGTCGCAGGCGGTCCGGAGCTGCGGCCGCGGCGGAGGGGCAAGAGGCGATATCGCCGCAGGCGACGGCGCAGATGGGGCAAAAAGGTCCGTCTGAGTCAAAAAGTCGCATCAAGCCGACTCCCAAGACCGAAACTGGTTCCGTGCGCCAGGGGAGGGGGCGTCCCCTTCCCCCCCGGAGGGGTGGGAAGGGGATCGAGGGGTTGCGGGGGGCGATCCGATCGATGCTTCGAGTAGGCCTCCACCGCCACATCGCAGCGCCGTTTTATCCCTCGGGATCGGCACCGTCGGCGCGGGCTAGAATCCACGCCGCTGTAACGTTTTGCGGTCGATTCCGAGGATCTTGGCGGCCTCGCTCTTGTTGCCGCCGGTCAGCTTGAGGACGCGGTTGATGTGGCGCTTCTCGAGGGCGGCAAGCTCGAGCGGCTCGGGAGACGCGGCGGGGGTCCCCAGCAGCGAGCGGATCAACCCCGCGTCGATCTCTTTCTCGGCCAGCGATACCGCTCCTTCGATCAGGTTCTGCAATTCGCGCACGTTGCCCGGGAAGTCGTGCGCGAGGAGCAACGCGAGAGCCTCGGAGCGGAACGGCGGGACGGGGATCGCCTCGCGGCGGCAGAACTCCTCGACGAAGGTGCGCACCAGGTGCGGGATGTCCTGGCGCCGCTCGCGCAGCGGCGGCAGCTCTACCTCGACCCCCTTCAGGCGGTAGTAGAGATCCTCGCGGAAACGCCCCTCGACGACCAGCGCCTCGAGGTCCTGATGGGTGGCGGCGACCAGCCGCACGTCGACCGGGATCGGGCGCCGGCCGCCCACCCGGACGATCTCCCGCTCCTGCAGCGCGCGCAGCAGCTTGACCTGCAGCGAGATCTGCAGGTCGCCGATCTCGTCGAGCAGGAGCGTGCCGCGGTCGGCGAGCTCGAACTTTCCCGGCCGCGCCTGCACGCCGGTCGCCACCCCCCCTTCGATCCCGAACAGCTCGCTCTCGAGCAGCGACTCCGGCAGGGCAGCGCAGTTGACGGCGATCAGCGACCCTTCGCGCCGCGACTGCAGGTGCAGGAGCTTCGCCACCAGCTCCTTGCCGGTGCCGCTCTCGCCCCGCACCAGCACGTTGACGCTGCGCGGCGCGACCCTTTCGACAACCTCGAGGACGCGCCGCATCGGCGGCGCATAGGCGACGATGCGGCGGCCCGCCACCTCGTCGGCCAGCCGCCCCTTGAGCGCCTTGTTCTCTTCCTGCAGGCGCTCGCGCTGCGTCTCCAGGCGCTCGACCTGGCGCGCGGCGTCGAGAGCCACGCCGGCCAGCGCCGCCACCGACTCGAGGAAGCGGCGGTCGTCGACCGTGAAGGAGGAGTCCGAGTCGCCGCGCACCTCCTTGTCGAGCACCGCGAGATAGCCCAGGTAGACGCCGCGGTAGGCGAGCGGCGTGGCGAGCAGCTGCTGGTAGGCGCGGCCGGCGAGCTCGCCGCCGGCGCGGGCGAGCTGGCGCCCCTCGCCGAGCAGCTCGCGCCAGAGCGGCGCCGCGAGCAGCGCCGTGCCGTCGGGAGGACCGTCGGTCCAGCCCACGGTCGCCACCCCGCGCGGACCGCCGTAGGCGTCGCGGGTGACCGCCATCGCGGCGGCCGGATCGAGGACGGCGCAGACCCTGCCCAGCAGCTCGTCGACCAGCTCCTGTTCGTCGCGCTGCGCCTGCAGCGCCAGTGCCAGGTCGTACAGCGTCTCGAGCTGCAAAATGCGCCGTTTCTCGACCAGGTTCTGATCCGGCCTCATACGATGATTCTACCCCTTGGGACGCCCCCTCCCCTGGCGCATGGACCAATTCATCTAGACGCGAGGCTGCTCCCGGCTTTCGGCCCGCTGGTAGATCGAGAGCGCCATGACCGATCCGGCGAACGCTCCCGCAACGCCTCCCAGCTGAAACCCCGCCCAGAAGGCCCAGAACGGCAGCAGCGTCGCGGGCAAGAGCTGCACGGCGAGCCAGCCGGCCCCCCAGGAGCCGGCGACCACGCCGGCGGCGATAAGGGCCGGAACGAGGATGAACGGCGCCAGCGGCCTGGCCTGCGGCACGATCTGAAACAGCAGGGCAGCGGCGATGCAGGTCACCACGATCGCGGCGGCCGCGGCCGAGATCGTCGCGACAAAGCAGAAGAGCTGCATCTTACCCCCCCCAAAGCGCGGGCAGGGACCCGCGCGCCCGATCGCCCGATCAAAGCGGCGCGGACCTCCGCCGCCGTCCTCCCCCTCCCCCTCCCCCTCCCCCGGCCGCCCGCCGCGCCAGCGGGCGCGGCTCGGGCAGGGCGGCGGCGAGGTACTGGCCGGTGAAGCTCTCCGGCGCCGCTGCCACCTCTTCCGGCGTGCCCGCCGCCACCAGCTCGCCGCCCCGGCCCCCGCCCTCGGGACCGAGGTCGATCACCCAGTCGGCAGTCTTGATCACGTCGAGGTTGTGCTCGATGACGATGACCGTGTTGCCCAGGCTCACCAGGCGTTGAAGAAGCTTGAGCAGCTTGCCCACGTCGTCGAAGTGCAGCCCGGTGGTCGGCTCGTCGAGCAGGTAGAGCGTGCGGCCGGTCGAGCGCTTGCAGAGCTCGCGGGAAAGCTTGACGCGCTGCGCTTCGCCGCCCGACAGCGTGGTCGACGACTGGCCGAGCCGGATGTAGCCCAGCCCCACCTCGTTCAGCGTCTTCAGGATCCTCTCGATTGCCGGGATGTTGCGGAACTGCTCGTACGCCTGCTCGACCGGCAGGTCGAGAATCTCGGCGATGTTGAGACCCTTGTACCGCACCGCCAGCGTCTCGCGGTCATAGCGCCGGCCGCCGCAGACCTCGCAGGTCACGTAGATGTCGGGCAGGAAGTGCATCTCGATCTTGATCTGGCCGTCGCCCTTGCACGCCTCGCAGCGCCCGCCGGCCACGTTGAAGCTGAACCGTCCCGGCAGGTAGCCGCGCATCCGCGCCTCGGGGGTCATCGCCATCAGGTTGCGGATCGGGTTGAAGACGTTGGTGTAGGTGGCTGGATTGGAGCGCGGGGTGCGGCCGATCGGGCTCTGGTCGATGGCGATGACCTTGTCGAGCTGCTCCAGGCCGAGGATCTGCTCATGGTCGCCAGGGCGGTCGGCCGCGCGGTAGAAGTGGCGGGCCAGCGCCTTGTACAGGATGTCGTTGACCAGGGTGCTCTTGCCCGACCCCGAGACGCCGGTGACTACCGTGAGGGCGCCGACCGGAAACTCGACGGTGATTCCCTTGAGGTTGTTCTGCCGCGCCCCGGCGATCACCAGCGGCTTGCCGCGCCCCCGGCGGCGCTCTGCCGGCACCTCCACCTGCAGCTCGCGGCGCAGGTACTTGCCGGTCAGCGACCGCGGGTCGGCCGCGACCTGGTCGGCCGTCCCTGCCGCCACCACCTCGCCGCCGTGCACCCCGGCGCCCGGGCCGAGATCGATCACCCAGTCGGCGGCGCGGATCGTTTCCTCGTCGTGCTCGACGACCAGGACCGAGTTGCCGAGGTCACGCATCCCCTTGAGCGTCGCCAGCAGGCGGGCGTTGTCGCGCTGGTGCAGCCCGATCGACGGCTCGTCGAGCACATAGAGAACGCCCATCAGCTTGCTGCCGATCTGGGTGGCCAGGCGAATGCGCTGGCTCTCGCCTCCCGACAGGGTGACCGAAGAGCGGTCGAGCGTCAGGTAGCCGACCCCCACGTCGTCGAGAAAGCTCAGCCGGTCGGCGATCTCCTGCACCACCTTGTCGGCGATCGCGCGCTCCCGGCGGTCGAGATCGAGCCGCGCCATCCATGCCTTGAACGCCTCGACCGACAGGCTCGACAGCTGGTCGATGGAGTAGCCGGCGAGCTTGACCGCCAGCGCCTCCGGCCGCAGCCGGCGGCCACCGCATGCCGGGCAGGAGTGGACCGACATGTACTTCTCGATCTCGGTCCGGATGGTCGCCGAGTCGGTCTCCTTGTAACGGCGCTCGAGCATCGGGACCACCCCTTCGAAGCTGCCGGTCCACTTGTAGCTCGACTTCTTGCCGGTGAGCTTGAAGGTCAGCTCGCGGTCGCCGCTGCCCTGGAGGATCACCTCGCGTGCCGCCGGCGGCAGGCGCCGCCAGGGAGTGGAGAGCGAGAAGCCCATCGCCTTGGCCAGGGTCTCCACCATTCTCATGCGCCACGACTTCGACCCCTCGGGCCAGGGCGCGACGGCCCCGGCCTCGATCGAGCGCTCGTGGTCGGGCACGATCTTGTCGGGATCGACCCCCATCAGCGTCCCCAGCCCCGAGCAGGTGGGGCAGGCGCCATAGGGGCTGTTGAACGAGAACAGGCGGGGGGTGATCTCGGTCAGGCCGGTGCCGCACTCGGAGCAGGAGTAGCTCTGGGAGAGCGTCTCCTCGGCGGCCCCTTCCGGCGCCAGCACGACCAGCCCGCCCGCCACCTTGAGCGCCGTCTCGAGCGAGTCGGAGAGGCGCTTGGCGATCCCCGGCTTGATCACCAAGCGGTCGATGACGACATCGATCGAGTGCTTCTTCTGCTTGTCGAGCGCCGGCAGCTCGCCGGCGAGCTCGACCATGTCGCCGTCGATGCGCGCCCGCAGGAAGCCTTCGCGCGCCATCTGCTGCAGCTGCTTCTTGTACTCCCCTTTCTTGCCGCGCACATAGGGGGCATAGAGCACCAGGCGGGTCCCTTCCGGCAGCTCGAGCGCTCGATCGACCATCTGCTGCACCGTCTGCGGCCGGATGCGCCGGCCGCAGGTGGGACAATGCGGCACCCCGATCGACGCGTAGAGCAGGCGCAGGTAGTCGTGGATCTCGGTCACCGTTCCGACCGTCGAGCGCGGGTTCCTGGAGACCGACTTCTGCTCGATGGAGATGGCCGGCGACAGCCCCTCGATCGAGTCGACGTCCGGCTTCTCCATCTGCTGCAGGAACTGGCGGGCATACGACGACAGCGACTCGACGTAGCGCCGCTGGCCCTCGGCAAAGAGCGTGTCGAAGGCGAGCGAGGACTTGCCCGACCCCGACACCCCGGTGATCACCACCAGCCGGTTGCGCGGGATCTCGAGATTGACGTTCTTTAGGTTGTGCTCGCGTGCGCCGCGGATTGAGATCGAATCCATGGATTCAGAGTCACTCCAGCAAAACACCAGTATAGGCGGTAATCCAGCGTAAAGCAATGCGCCGCCGCTGGGCGACGGAGGCCTACTCGAAGCATCGATCGGATCGCCCCCCGCAACCCCGAGATCCCCTTCCCAGTTGTCCGAAGCCGCCGGGTCCCGACCCGGCGGCGCCGGGGGGGAAGGGGACGCCCCCTCCCTCTTGCTCTGGAGAGTTTCGTCTTTGCCGTCCCGCGCCCGCCTGAACGGCTAGAAGTCGAGGTAGCCCTGAGTCGTGCGGACCTTGACCGCGAAGTCGTCGGCCTTGACCTTGATCTTATGCCAGCTGCCGTCGCCCTTGAGGTTGGAGGGGTAGTAGCCCAGCGCATACTGCTCGCGCAGCTCCTGCATGACGCCGCGAAACACCGGCTCGATCTCTGCCACCCGGTTGACCGGCTGGATGCGCCCGCCGCTCTCCTCGACCGCCTCCTGGAGGAGCTTGTACTCCTTGTCGTTGGCCAGGTGGCCGCGCCACGACGTGGTGTAGGAGTGATGCTTTTCCCCGCCCTCGAGCTGGATCCAGTAGATCAGCGCCTGGCTGTGACGCGCCTTGCGCAGCACCTCCGTCATCGACAGCACGCTGTTGACGTCCGAGCCGTCCGAGAGCAGCACCACGACCCTCCGTCCCTGGCGCGACTCAAGGAGATCCAGCGCCATGTAGAGGTAGTCGTTGACCGCCGTGCCGCCACGGGCTTCGATGCCGGTCAGGGCCTGGCGCAGGGGCTCGGGCTCCTGGACGAACGGGGTGATCCGCAGCAGGCGGTCCGAGAAGAGGGCGACCATCGCCTCGTCGAGCGGCTTCATGGCGGCGATGAACGCACTGGCGCCGCGCTCGGCGGCTTCCAGCAGCTCGCCGCGCATGCTCTCGCTGCTGTCGAGCAGCAGGACGGCGGTGAGCGGCAGCTCGCCGCGGCCGAAAGTCACGATTTTCTGTTCCTGACCCTCGTCGAAGATATGGAAGTTGGGCGCGTCGAGGTCGAGCGCACGGTCGCGGCCGCGCAGCACGGTGACGTAGAGCTGCTGCAGGCGCACGTTCATCTTATCGTCGATGCGAATGGGCAGCGTGATGAGCTTGGCGCTCGCCCAGGCGCCGCCCTTGGCGTAGGCGACAGCGCGGAACTCGCGCTGCACGTTGTCCTCGCCCACCTGAGCCGTGACCCGGAAGGGTGGCCGGCGCGCCACGCCCACCGCCGTGCCGTCGACCATGAACTCCACCCGATCGACCGGGTCCGCACCGGCCACGTTGACCTCGAAGACGACCTGCCCGAACACCGCTTGGTCGGCCTGCGGGCTGATGATCCGCACGTTCAGATTGGAGGCCGGGTTGATGCGCGTCCCCTGCGCCGCCGCCAGGCTGGCGACGAGCAGCGGCATCGCGCTGAGAGCGGCCGCGACTCTCGCGATTCTCGCCGTCCGGCGGCTCATGACGTGCCCTCCGTTTTCTTCGCCTCGGGGGCGGCGGCCGGCGCCGCGCCCACGGCCGCGGCCAGCGCCTGCATGCGCGACTTGGCCGTCTCGTCGAAGAACGAGCGCGAGGCGGCGAAAGTGTCGGCGCTGGTGCTGTTGTAGCGGAAGCGCGAGGTGTCGTCATCGCCCGCCGGCAGCTGCCAGATCCTTTCCACCTCCCTACGCCCGGCGTGCACCTTGCCGGAACGGTCGAGGACCGAGGCCAGCTGGATGTGCAGCCGGGCGCTCTCCGGGAAACGCTTCAGGGCGCCCCGCAACACGATCTCGGCCGCGGTCGGCGAGGCGACCGCCTCCTCGATCTCGGCCAGCTGTTGGAAGGCAAGAGAGGTGACCCATGCCGGATCGCGGGAACCATCGGCGGCAGGGGCCTCGCCCTCGGGCGCCGCGCCGGTCAGCGAGCGCAGGATCTGGTGCGCTTCCTGCGTCTTGCCGAGCCGGTTCAGGTTGATCGCCAGCCGCAGGCGCGCCTCGGGGTGTCGGGGGTCGATCCCGAGCACCCCGCGCAGCGCCTTGACCGCGCCTTCGTACTGCTCGAACTTCTCGTAGATGATGCCGAGCGAGAGCGCCGCCGCGCTGTTGCGGGGGTCGAGAGCCACCGCCTTGGTGAACAGCTCGGCGGCCGACTGGTGCAGGGCGCTGCGTTGCTGCAGCTCGCCCAGAGTGGTGAGCATGTGGCTGGCCACCAGGGTTGCGCCCTCGCTGCCCGACTGCTCCCGGTAGAGCAACGCCAGGTCGTGCACCATGGTCCGGGCGTGGCTCTGCACCAGCGCGTACCCGCGGGAGCCGCGTCCCAGATAGCGCCGCAGGCTCTCGAAGTGCATGCGGGCGATCGGCACCAGGATCTCGAGGTTCTGTCCCGCGATCTCGTGGATGACCGCCTCTTCCGCCCGCAGCAGGCGCTTGACCGAGCCCGGGTCGGTGTCTTCGACCACCGCGGTCTCGATCTCCATCAGGGCGTCGCAGGCGGCCTCGACCTCCCATGCCGCCCACAGGCTGAGCGCTCGGCGGTAGAGCTCCCCGATGCGCTCGGTCTTGACCTTCTTGTGCTGCGCCGCGGGCGAGGCGGCTGGCGGCGGCGGCGCGGATTGCTGGCCGGCGGTCACCGCCGGCGCGGCCGGCGCGGCAGGTGCGGCAGGCGCGGCGCCCAGCAGCGCCGCCCAGAGCAGCGCCACGATGGAGAGCGCCGGCGACAGGGCCGGCGACAGGGCTCGCCGAGCGCCCTCGAAGCGGAGAACCCTGCGGCCGTGGCGACGTACCCTCATCCACCTACCCTCTCATGGTCAATTCGCCAATCACTAGCAGAAAACACGCTACAAGACAACCGTCTCGAGGTTCGAGTTGACGTTTCGGAAGCACCTACGCAATAGATCCTGTCAGCCAACGGTCGACCGGCAGTGAATCGAGCGGCACGGGGCGAAGAGCCCTCCGGGGAAGGCCCCGGACGGGCGGCGGCCGCACGTCCATCACCGGACGGGCGGCACCGTCTTTGGCTTCGTCCCCGTGCCGCGATAGCTCACCGCTCCCCCCCCCGCCCACCAGGCCTCGATCCTCGATCAGAGGCGGCGGTGGCTGCGGCGAGGCGGGCTTGGAGGCGTCGACTCGGTAGGCCACCCCAGCACGAAGGCCAAGTTGCGCAGCGCCTCCGGCGTCAAGATCGCCGGCACGCCGCACACCACCGACCCGTCGGCGCCCGCCGCCTCGTCGGCTTCCGCCGACCCGTCGGCTTCCGCCGCTCGCTGGCCGCCGAAGATCGATGGCAGCAGGTTGACCGGCGGGATCTGCGCTCCGAACTGCGCGTTGATCGCCGCGATGAAGGCGTTGGCGACGAAGGCATAGCCGAAGGCGGTCGGATGGACGCCGTCATAGCTGAACACGCCGCCGGTCAGGAAGGCCGAGGTGAAGGGGATGCCGCCGATCTCGATGCCCGTGGTGTTGAGCTGATTGAGCAGCGCGTTCGTGTCCACCAGGGCCGCCCCGGCATCGGCGGCGGCCTGCGCGATCACGCCGTTGAACTGGCCGAGCCGCTGCTCGATCAGCGCGGTCTTCTCGATGGTCAGCACGTCGTGGTCTGGGAGCGGTAGGCCGCTGCCGCCCAGCTGCTTGGGGATGCCGAGCCCCTTGGCCAGATCGGCGCTTGCCGAAAGCAGCACGTGGTCGCCCGGACGCAGCGGACCGTTGGGACCGATGATCGGGATCAGCGCGCCGTTCGGGCCGAGCACCGGCTGCTGCGTCTGCGGGTTCACCACCACCGGCGGGATGGTGGTCACGAACGGGATGCTGGTGACGTCGGGGATGTTGGCAAAGGCCATTTTGGCGCCGGTGCTCTTGAGGACGGCCACGATCGACTTGTAGTCCTGGGTGAAGCTGGCGAGCGAGGTCAGCGTCACGCCGTCGATCACGACGCCGCTGGTTGCCGCCCCCAGCACGTCGTTGTTGCCGATCCAGAGCGTGACGAAGGTCGGCTTCTGCGCTGCCGCCAGCTGGATCTGAGTGCCTAGGCCGCGCAGGATGAGGTCGTGCAGGCCGCCGTGATCGGTCACCACCGTGAGCAGGCTGTGCACGGTCTCGCCCGGCACCGCGATGTTGCTGTAGGGCCGCGGCAGGTTGAGGTTGAGCGGCTGGCCCAGGCCCGGAGTAGGCTGGATCACCGGCGGCAGCAAGTTCTTCAAGACGAGGATGCCGGGGATGCCCGGCGCGCTGACCAGCGGCTGCTGGAAGTCGGCAGCCCCAGCCTGCTGGGCGATGAGCGCCGGGTAGTCGCGCGTCTGCGAGGTCTGGACCAGGCTGGCGCTGGTGAAGCCCGCGGTCAGGCTGTCGCCCACCGAGACATAGCGCGTGAAATCGGCCGAGCCGGTGTTGACGGCGAAGGCCGCGCCGGCCGGCAGCAGCAGGAGCGCAAGCGAAAGGAGGTAGGCAAGAACTCTGGAACGATTCATGACGGTTTCTCCTCAGCGATCGGCAGGGCTCAGAAGCCCACGCTCAAGTCGACCAACCAGGCCTTGGTCATGTAGGTGCCGAAGAAGGGACCCTGCGGGTCGTCGGCGAAGCTCTTGGCCCGGGTCCGGTCCTTGAAAGCGATGTAGAGCACCGCGAGGTCGGTGCTGAACTTGCCGCCGTGATGGCCGACGCCCACGGTGAAGCCGTTGCGGTCGGCGTCGGGCAGCAGCGGATTGACCGTCTGCTCGGGCTGCGGATTCTTGTCGAAGATGTAACCGAGGCGCCACTGCCAGGCCGGACTGGTGGTCCAGCGCAGCCCGGCGCGGTAGTTCCAGGAATCCTTCCAGCGCTCGATGATGGTCGAGTTCGGCAGCTTGCCGTCGGTGAAGGTGATCGGGACCTCCTTGAAATGGGTCCAGCCGGCCCAGTTGACGTCGGTCTCCAGCACCAGGTTGGAGGTCAGGGCGAAGGCCAGGCCGAGGCTCGCCAGGTCCGGGTACTTGAGCGAGGTCTTGACCGAGTGGCGCCCGAACGGCGTGCGCGCGGCGATGACGGCGTCGAGCCCCGCGTTGCCGGTCGAGATCTGCGACAGGTCAGCGTGGCCGCTATAGTTGACGGTGATCGGGCTGCGATAGGAGAGGCCCCAGGAAAAGCTGTTGTTGTAGCGGTTGAGGATGCCGACGTTGAAGCCGTAGCCCTCGCTGACATCACCCTTGAGCTTGACGTGGGCGACGTCGATCGTCGACAGGGTGAACGGATTGATGGCGGGCGCGTTGCGGTCGAGCTCGATCGTCGAAAAGCGGGCGACGAAGCCCGCGCCGATGCCGAACGTGGGAGTGATCTGCCAGCCGATCGTCGGGTTGATGTCGATATCCAGCAGCGAGGCCTTGGTGGAGAGGAAGCGGCCTGCGAACTGGTCGGGGTTCTTCCACTCGGTGGTGAGGCCGAACGGCGATTCGATCCCCAGGCCGAACTTCCAGGTGGAGTTGATCGGCTGCACCCAGTAGAGGTGCGGGAACCCCGTGCTGAGCGTCTTGCGGTCGGCGCTGTAGCCGACCCCGGGGAAGGGGTTGGCGCCCTTGAAGCTGGCGTTGGCCTCGTAGATGTAGGTGCCGCCGATTTGGTAGGCGGTGTGGTCGAAGAATGCCACGCCGCCGGCGTTGAAGAACAGCGCCGACGGGTCGTCGGCCTGCGCCGTGAACGCGCCGCCCATACCGGACGCCTTGGCGCCCTGCTCGAAGAGGCCGAAGCCGGCGGCGAACAGGGGCGACGCGGCGGCGGTCGCCAATACGCCGAGGGCGGCAGCGCCCACGGCTCTCCAGATCAAACCTCCTCGCCTTCGCATCCCTTGGATCCTCCTGTGCAATCGATTGAGTTGACGGCCCTTGAATCTCCCCGGAGCGGCCCGGAACGGCAGCGGCTCGGACGGGCGGATCGGCACGTGGAGCTGACTTCTAGCAGTGACGATTCTGTGAAACCTTAGTCGCAAGCGGGAAGGGTGTCAATGAGCGGAGCGGGACCCCTCCGTCCCGGCCTGTCCTGGCAGGGTTGGAGAGATGCCCCGGTGTACTCACAGGGCCGCGCCTGATGCAGGGCTCTCACTCACTGCCCAGTTTCTTGGAGGTGGCGACGGAGGTCTGCCGGGGCTGGATCGCAGTGAGTGAGAGCCCTGCATCGGGCGCTCCAGCGAGCGGGGGATTTCGACCTGCCCAGGACGGGCCGGGCCTCCTCCCGCTCTGGCGGAGTGGCTATGGCGAGGGGCGGTGACCCTTTGGCAGGGACTTCAACCTGCCATGGATGGTCTGCCCGCTCTCTCGCTTCGCTCCTGCTAGAGTAGGACGCCCGGGAAGGAGCGAGGACGATGGAGTTCGAAAACGAGATCCACGAGGAGACTTTCAACCGCCTCAAGGAGTACCTGGGCGAGTTGTTCGAGGAGCCGTTCCACGACCCCGAGAACGACCACTTCTACGTGCGCTACGGCACGACGGTGCTCGAGATCTCGGTCGACCCTTACGGCTCGGAAGAGGCCATCGTGGTCATCATGTCCTACTGCGTCCAGGACGTGGAGCTCGAAGAAGATCTGCTGCTCGGCCTGCTCGAGCTCAACCACCAGCTGCCGTGCGGCTCCTTCTCGCTGGTGGGCAACGACATCTTCTTCTCCCACTCGCTCTATGGCAGAAGCCTCGAGCCGCGCGACCTGTTGCGGGCGATCACCGCGGTTGCCACGGTGGCCGACGATTACGACGACCGGATCGTCGCGCGCTATGGCGGCCAGACCGCTCTCGAGCGGATCCAGGATACCGGGGGCCGCCGCCGCCGCCAGGGGCGCGGCGAGATTGGCGAGGCCGGCGGCGAGATCGCCGAAATTGGCGAAGACTGATGTCCCGTTGAGCCTCAGACGAAGTGCTCCGTGCGCCAGGGGAGGGGGCGTCCCCTTCCCCCCCGGAGGGGTGGCAAGGGGATCGAGGGGTTGCGGGGCGCGATTCGATTGATGCTTCGAGTAGACCTCCACCGCCACATCGCAGCGCCCCTTCATCCACCGGCTGGCGCTACCATTTCGCGCCCTTGACCGCTTCCTCGGCCTCCCGGTCGAGCTGCCGCCCTTTCTCCGCTTCCCGCTTGTCGTAGAGCTTCTTGCCCCGGGCGAGCGCGATCTCCACCTTGATCCAGTTCCCCTTGAGGTAGATGGCGAGTGGCACCACGGTGTGCCCTTTGAGCAGCGTGCGGCCGAACAGCCGCTCGATCTGGCGCCGCTTGAGCAGCAGCCGCCGCGGGCGCTCCGGGGAGTGGTTCTCGCGGTTGCCGTGGCTGTAGTGGCTGATGTGGGCGCCCACCAGGTAGGCCTGGCTGTCGCGGAACTCGACGAAGCTGTCCTTGAGCTGCACCTTGCCGGACCTGATCGCCTTGACCTCGGTGCCTTGCAGCTCGAGGCCGGCCTCGAACGATTCCAGGATCTGATAGTCATGCTGGGCACGCCGGTTGGTCGCCATGATGCGGGTCGCGGGCTCGCCTCCTCCTCCGCTCCCCTTGGCGCGGGCGGCGGTCTTCGTCGCCTTGGACGGCGTCCTTGCCCTTTCCGGTGCCATCTCGCTGCCTCGTCGTGTGGTCTTGCTCGCCGGCGGCGCGCCAGCCCGAGGGGCAGTCTACCCTTGGAAATGGTTCCTTCTTGGCGCGGCCCCGATGCGGCCCAAACGCAGCACTCCATGTGGCGCGATAGCCACACCCAGCCTTCGGAGCTACTTTTTTCGAGTTTACTGTAGTTCTTCAAGTAGCTTGGGCCACAGGGGTTGGAGCTGCGGCGCCCGCTCCCTCGCCGCCTTGTCGCCCTGGCACTGAGTCTGCTTTGCTTGGGGTGAGCCATGGAAACTCTCGCCCGCAGAGCCCGCCTCGGCACGCCGTCGCCGCTGTTCGCGCAGAAGACGATCGCCCGTCCGGTGGCCATCTCGGGTGTGGGGATCCATACCGGCAAGTCGATCAGGATCAAGCTGGTGCCGGCTCCCGACGACACCGGAGTGGTTTTCCGGCGCACCGACAGCGGCGGGATCGAGATTCCGGCCCTGACCAGCGAGGTGAGCTCGGTCGAGCTCGCCACCAGCCTGGGACGCGATGACGTCACTATTTCGACCGTCGAGCATCTGCTCGCCGCGGTCCGAGTGTGTGACGTCGACAACTTGTGGATCGACATCGACGGGCCCGAGGTGCCGATCCTCGACGGCTCGGCCCTCCCCTTCCTTCACCTGCTCGAGGCCGCCGGCATCCGCTGGCAGCGGTCGCCGCGGCGGATTCTGGCCATCACCGCGCCGCTGACCGTCGAGCTCGGCGGCAGGAGCATCAGCGTCTCACCCTATCCCGGCCTGCGCGTGAGCTATGCCATCGACTTCGCCCATCCGGCAATCGGCCATCAGGAGACCGACCTGGTGGTGAGCCGCGAAGCGTTCGAACGTGAGCTGGCGCCGGCCCGCACTTTCGCCCTGATGAGCGACGTCGAGCGGCTCCACCGGCGCGGCCTGGGGCTGGGCGGCGATGCGGACAACTGCGTGATCTTCGGGCTCGACGGTCCGACCAACACGGCGCTCCGCTTCGCCGACGAGCCGGTGCGCCACAAGGCGCTCGACGTCATCGGCGACCTGGCGCTCGCCGGCGGCCCGCTATGGGCGCACGTCGAGGTGGAGCGGGGCGGCCATCAGGTGCACTTCTCGCTGCTCGAGGCGCTGCGGCAACGCCCCGACTGCTGGACCTGGATGGAATGGCAGCCTCGCTTGCAGGAGCTGCCGGTTCCTGCGGGGACCGACCTCGAGGAAGCGGCGGAGATCTTGGGAGTCGAGCGCGAGGCGCCCGCGCTTGGCCGGCGCGCCGCCGGTCGCCGCGCCGGCGGCTAGGGCCCGCGCAGCTTGATCCAATTCACTTCCCTCTCTTCTGAGAGTTGCGGGGTAGTTTCTTGGAGTGTCCCGGTTCTCTCCGGGTGCTAAACTCGCCCCGCTGATGAGCCTGTCGAACATCGCTGCGCGGCGGAACGGCTGGATGGCGCCGCCGCGGCGAGCGCGGCTCGCCCTGCGCAGCGAATGGCTCGTGCTCCTCGGCTGGCTCCTGCTTGCGCCAGCCGCCCGCGCGGAGGCGAAGATCTCCGGCTTCCAGGCCGCGCTCGACGGCAAGCAGGTGCTGGTGAGCCTGGCCCTGAACAGCGCCTTCAACCGCCGCTTCGTTGCCCGCCTCGACAGCGGCCTGCCGACCGCCATCCTCTATCGCTTCGAGCTCTACCGCGACGGCAGGCACTGGTGGGAGCGCCGCCTCAAGGCCAACACCTTCGAGGTGGTGGCGATCTACGACGCGGTCGGCAGGGTCTACACCGTGTTCTCTCGGCTCGACGACAAGCTCATCGAGAGCCGGACGGTCCATGACCGCCAGGCGCTCGAGGGGGCGATGACCCGGATCGAGAGGCTGCCGGTCTTCACGCTCGCCGACACCGAGCACCGCCGCCTGCTGCTCAGAGTGCGCGCCGAGCTGGGATCGCGCACCCGCCTGTCGTTCATTCCAGTCACCATCACCACCGACTGGGTGGAATCGAACAGGATCCGGCCGCCCGCCCCGCAGCGTTGAGGTGGCGAGGCCCGCCATGATGCCCCGATGAGCCTGCGCGAGAAGCTGCACCGGCACCGCAAAGACCAGCGCCTGATCGTCGGCGGTCTCGCGGCGCTGCTGCTGCTGTTTACCGGCCTCTTCTATCTGATCCTGCGGGCCCGCGATCTCCCTGCCTTCCTGGTCACCAACCGGGTGCTGCTGTTCGTTCTCTGGTACGTCAACGTCGTCCTGATCCTCATCGTCGCCTTCGTCCTCCTACGCAACCTCTTCAAGCTTCTCATCGAGCGCCGTCACCGCATCCTCGGCTCGACCTTCAAATTCAAGCTGGTCGCCACCTACGTCGGCCTGTCGCTGATCCCGGTGCTGGTGCTGTTCGCGATCGCGACCGAGCTGCTGCGGGGCTCGATCGAGCGCTGGTTCAATACTCCTCTGCGCCCGGCGCTGGAACGGGGCAGCTCGGTGGCCCAGGCCCTGTATGACCGCATCAAGCAGCAGGACCTGCGCGATGCGGCGCGCACGCTGCGGGAGATTTCCGGCTTCGATCTGCGCCAGCCGACCGAGCACCCGCGCTTGACCCGGCGCCTGCAACAGCTGCTGGTGGACCTCCACCAGGACATGCTGGCGGTCTACGAAGGGACCGATTTCGTGGACGCGGTCATCAACCCGCAGTCTGGCATTACCGATCTTCCGGAGCCAAGCCGCGCCTTCCTCGAGGAGGCCGCCTCGGAAGGCGAAAACACCACCATGGAGCCGCCGCCCGGAGGGCGCGGCAAGCTGATCCTGGCCGCGGTCGCTTCCGGGAGCGGCGGGCAGGCGCGCGGGTCCCGACCCGCCGGAAGAGCCCTCCGGGGAATGCCGCCCGTCCATAACCGGACGGCGGCCGACCTGCCGGGAGTGCCGGCAATGATAGATGTGCCGGCAGCCCTCCGCGGAATGCCGCTCGTCGACAGCGGACGAGCGGCCGCCGGCCGACCCGCGCCTGGCCGGGCGGGTGGCAGCCGCGGCAGGGAGAGGCCGCCAATCGTGGTGGTGGCGGCGACGCTGCTCGATCCGGTCCTCGCCGAGCGCAGTCAGCGGCTGATCGAGGATTTCCAGAGCTACCGCCAGCTCGAGGTGCAGAAGGACGACCTGCGCGCCAGTCACCTGCTGATCTTCCTCATGGTGACCCTGGTGATCCTGCTTGCTTCCTCGTGGGCCGGGCTCTACCTGGCCCGCCGGGTGACGGGGCCCATCCAGGCGCTCGCCGACGGCATGCGGCGGATCAGCAGCGGCGACCTTGAGCACCGCGTCGACGTGCAGGCCGACGACGAGCTGGGAGTGCTGGTCGACTCGTTCAATCGCATGACCGAGGAGCTGGCCCGCAACAAGGAGCTGCTCGAGCGCGGCAACCGCGAGCTGGTCACCAGCAACCAGCGCCTGGCAGCCGAACGGGCGTTGATCGCGGCCGTGCTCCAGAGCGTCGCCGCGGGAGTGGTCTCGATAGATGCCGAGCGGCGGATCCTGACCTGCAACGATGCCGCTCTCGCCATGCTGCGCCAGCGCGAGGACGAGGTGATGGGGCGCCGCGTCGAGGAGGCCTGGAAAGACCCGGAACGGGACAAGCTCGCCGCGCTGCTCGGCGTCGACCCGCCGGTCGCCAGCCAGGAGGTCCGCATGATCCTGGGTGGCGAGTGGAAGAGCTTCGAGGCCAAGGTGACGGCGCTCGAAGGGAGCACGGGCGCCGGCCCGCGCCGCGGCAGGGTCCTGGTCATCGAGGACCTCACCGAGCTGATCAAGGCGCAGCAGCTCGCGGCCTGGAACGAAGCGGCGCGGCGCATCGCCCACGAGATCAAGAACCCGCTGACGCCGATCCGGCTGGCGGCCGAGCGGGTGTTGAAGAAGCATCGCCAGGGCGATCCCGGGCTCGGCCGGGCGCTGGAGGAGGGGGTCGAGATCATCGTGCGCGAGGTCGGGACGCTGCAGGGCATGGTCGATGAGTTCTCGCGCTATGCCCGGATGCCGCGCCCGCAGCTGTCGCCGGTCGATCTGCGCCGCCTGGTCGACGAGACCCTGCACCTGTACCGCAACCTCAAGCCGGGGGTCGCGGTCGAGGAGCGCATCGCCGGCGAGCTCTCCCAGATCTGGCTCGACGGCGAGCAGATCAAGCGGGTCCTGATCAACCTGCTCGACAACGCCGTCGAGGCAACGGAGGCGCCCGGCCGGGTCGTCGTGTCGGCACAGGCGCGCGACGGTCACTTATCGATCCAGGTCGCCGATACCGGGCGTGGCATCCCGCCCGCGGCCAAGGAGAAGCTGTTTCTCCCCTATTTCTCCACCAAGGGGCGCGGCACCGGACTGGGGCTCGCCATCGTGCATCGCATCGTCACCGACCACCACGGCTGGATCCGCGTCGAGGACAACGTCCCGTGCGGCACGGTTTTCACGCTCGAGCTGCCGCTCGCCTGAGCGCCGCCGAAGGGGTTGTGAGGCGAGCCCAGGCGCCGTCGGCTAAAATGAGCCCGTCATCCAATAGCCAGAGCCCTGGAGCACGCCGGAGCGGCGGGACAATGATCGACAGGATCATCGGCAACTACCGCATCGTCGAGAAACTCGGCGAGGGGGGGATGGGTGCCGTCTATCGCGCGCTCGATCTCATGCTCGAGCGCGAGGTCGCGATCAAAGCGATTCGCCCCGAGCTGGCGCGCGAGCCCGAGATCGTCGAGCGTTTCCGCGCCGAGGCCAAGATGCTGGCGCGCGTCAACCATCCGGCGATCGCCACCATTTACAGCTTCTTTCAGCAGGGCGAGGACATCTTCCTGGCCATGGAGTTCGTGCGCGGCGAGACCCTGTCGCGGCTGCTGCTGCGCCAGGGCGCCATGCCCTGGGAGCAGGCGGTCGCGCTGCTCGCCGTGGCTCTCGAGGGGATCGAGCAGGCGCACCGGGCGGGCATCGTGCATCGCGACCTCAAGCCGGACAACCTGATGATCACCGAGAACGGCGCGCTCAAGGTGATGGATTTCGGCATCGCGCGGATGGCGGGCACCAGCCGGATGACCCGCACCGGCTTGCTGGTCGGGACTCTGCGTTACATGGCACCCGAGCAGATACGCGGCGAGGAGGTCGATCGCCGCACCGACCTCTACGCGCTGGGCACCGTGCTCTACGAGATGGTCACCGGCCGGGTGCCGTTCGACGGCAATAGCGACTACGCGGTGCTCAAGGCGCAGGTGGAAGAGAAACCGGCGCCCCCGAGTCTCGCGATGCCGCAGATTCCCGCCTGGCTCGACGGCGCCATCCTGCGCAGCCTGGCCAAGGATCCCCCCGCCCGCTTCAGCACCGTCGAGGAGCTGCGCGTCTGCCTGCTGACCCAGGGGCAGCGGACCACCTCCTCGGCGAGCGGCATCGCCGTCGCCCCCGCCGCCACCATCGCCGGCAGCGAGACCATCGCGCATCTCCCCACCATGGTCAGGCCAATGCCCCGCCCACCCGGCCAGGAGGCGCCGAGCCCGCCGGTGCCGGACGGCGCGGCGAGCGGCATGCCAGCCGGTTCAGAGAGCGGCTTTCCAACCGCGGCGGCGGGCGACGCCCCGGCCGGCTCGGATCAGGAAGCGGCGCTGCGCCGCGGGAGGTGGGACTGGAAGCGCGCCGCCGCCGCCGCGGCGCTGGTGTTGCTGCTCGCCGGCGCGGGCCTGGCGACCCTGAGCCGCCTCTCGCTGCGGCACGGCGGGGCGTCGCCGCCGCGCGCCGAGGCAGCGGTCGCCGCCCGGCGTTTCCCGGCCTCGGCCGGGCCTCGGAGCGATCGCAAGCCCGCCATGGCATCGAGCGGCGTTCTGGCGGCGGGCGCGCCGCCGGCCGCCACGCCAGCGGCGGGAGCGAGCGCCGCCGGTAGCCCGCAGCGCAGCGCCGCAACGACAGGCGCCGGCGCCGTCCCCGGCGGCGCGGGATCCCCGATCGCGATCGCTCGGCCCGGCACCGCCGCGAGCTCGGGCGCCACCCCTGGCGCGAGCGGCGCGGCAGGCCCCGAGAGCCGCCGCCGCAAGCGTCCCTCCGCGGCCGGCTCCGAGCGCACCGCCAGCTCCGCCGCCCTGCCGGCGGCGGGCGCCGGCGGAGTCGCCGCCCAGCCGCCGATGCCCGCCACGCCGGCGGCCGGCGGCGGCAACGAGGCGGCCAGATCGGCCGGCGCAGGCGGCGAGTTGCCAACCGAAGAGTTGCGCCAGATCGGCGGCGAGCTGCAGACCGCCGGCAGCGAGATCCACAACCTCTACGCCGACTACCTGAAGGAAAGAGCCGGCTCACAGCAGCAGAAGGCGGGCTCGCCCGCCGCCGTCGCCCCGCCGGACGCCCGGCTGCGCGACGAGCTGTCATCTTTCCAGAGCGCCGTCGAGCGCTTCAACCAGCTGTTCAGCACAAAGTTCTTCACTCGCATGAAGAACGGCCTCGGCCGCTTTGGCCGTGGCGAAGACCAGCGCGCCCAGATCGTGCGCTTTGCCCGCGCCCTCGGCGACAGCGGCGCCAGGGTCGACGCGCTGATCGCCGAGGCCAACCCGGCCCCGGCCGTGCGCGAGGCATGGCAGCGCATCCGCCGCCAGCGGCAGCGGATCGCCGAGATCTGCGCGCTCTGACCTTGTAACCTTTTTCCTCTCCCGGACGTAGGACTCAAATACACGAGGAGGTTCCGCGATGGCTTCAGTGTGGCGCGATCTTCGCTACGGCCTGCGCATGCTGGCCAAGGTCCCCGGCCACACTGTGGCGGCGGCGATTGCCTTGAGCCTGGGCATCGGGCTGACCACCGCCACCTTCAGCATCGTTTACGGTGTCGTGTTCCGCGGCCTGCCTTTCGACCACTCCGAGCGCATCATGTCGCTCGGCACCCAGAACCTCTCTCACGACCGCCGGGACGAGGCAGTCGGCGTGCACGACTACCTCGACTGGTGCAAGCGCCAGAAGTCGTTCGAGGGGCTGGCGGCGCTCAACGCCGGGACGGTCACGGTGAGCGGCGGCGACCATCCCGAGCGGCTGAACGGCGCCACCCTGACCGTGAACGCGCTCACCCTGCTGCGGGTCAAGCCGATCCTCGGGCGCGGCTTCCAGCCCGGTGATGATCAGCCGGGGGCGGCGCCGGTGGCGCTGCTCGGCTACCGGCTGTGGAAGGACCACTACGGCGGCGACCCGCGGATCGCCGGCAGGGCGGTGCGGGTCAACGGCCAGCCGACGACGGTGGTCGGCGTGATGCCCGCCGGCTTCCTATTCCCGTTCGCGGAGCAGCTGTGGACGCCGCAGATCCTCGACCCGGCCAAGACCCAGCGCGGCAAGGCCGAGCCGCTCCTAGTCTTCGGACGCCTGCGCCCGGGGGTGAGCCGGCAGCGCGCGCAGGCGGAGATGGACACGATCTCCAAGGCGCTCGCTGCCGAGTATCCGAAGACCAATGGCGGCTGGAGCGCCTCCGTGGTGCCCTACCAGGACCGCGCCCTGCCCGCGCCGATCCGCCGCATGTTCTTCACCATGCTCGGCGCGGTCTGCTGCGTGCTGCTGATCGCGTGCATCAACGTCGCCAGCCTGATCATGGCCCGCGCTTCGCAGAGAACGCGCGAGATCGCCATCCGCAGCGCCCTGGGGGCTGGCCGCGGCCAGGTGATCCGCCAGATCCTGACTGAGAGCCTGCTCCTGGCGGCGGCAGGGGCGGCCGCCGGCGTGGCCCTGGCCTGGTGGGGCGTCGAGCTCTTCAACGCCGCGGTCGTGGACAAGAACCTGCCCTTCTGGATGCGCGTCGCGCTCGACCTGCCGGCGCTGCTCTTCACGCTCGGAGCGACCCTTTCGGCGGCCCTGATTACCGGGCTCGTGCCGGCGTTCGAGGTCTCGCGCACCCAGCTCAACGACGTGCTCAAGGACGAGGGGCGCGGCGCGACCAGCCTGCGCCTCGGCTGGCTCAGCCGGATGGTGGTGGTCGCCGAGCTCGCCCTCTCCTGCGCGCTGCTGGTGGCGGCCGGGCTGATGGTCAAAAGCATCGTCCTGGCCCAGAACACCCGCTACGGCTTCGACACCGCCCACCTGCTCACGGCGCGGGTGCCGTTGTTCGAGGCAAGCTATCCCAAAGCGACCGACCGCGCGGCCTTCTACCAGCGCCTGATCGAGCGCCTCGCGGAGAGGCCCGGCGTCGAAGCGGTCGGCGCCACCACCGTGCTGCCCAGCGTCCCCTGGGGGAGCGAGCCTTTTGCCGTCGATGGCAAGGCCTACGCGAGCGCCAGCGACTACCCGGTCGCCCATGGCGACGTGGTCTCGGCCGGCCTCTTCGCCACCCTCGGAGTGCGCCCGCTGGCGGGACGGGAATTCGAGCGCCAGGACAGCTCCACGTCGCAGCCGGTGGTCCTCGTCAACCAGAGTCTGGCGCGCAAGATGTGGCCGGGCACGGACCCGCTCGGCAAGCGCCTCCGTATGGTCAATAACAACGCCGGCAACGGCGGATGGGTGCTCGGCTCGGACGCGCAGCGGCAGGAGCCATGGCGGACCGTGATCGGAATCGTGCCGGACCTGCGCCTCTACGGTCTCAACGACAAGAAGCCGGACGGCCTCTTCCTGCCGCTGGCGCAGGTTGGCGGCATCCGCGTGTCGCTGGTGCTCCGCACGCCGCGCGAACCGCTGTCGCTGGTAGAGATGGTGCGCGCCGAGGTGACGGCGCTCGACAAGGACACGCCCATCTACTTCGTCAAGACCATGGAAAGAGCGGTCGTCGAGGACCGCTTCTTCATCAGCCTCTTCGGATCGGTCTTCCTCATCTTCGGCCTTGCCGCGCTCGTCCTGGCCGCGGTCGGGATCTACGGCGTCATCGCCTTCTCGGTCGCGCGGCGGACGCAGGAGATGGGGCTGCGCATGGCGCTCGGCGCGCGGCGCGGCACGGTCCTCGCCATGCTCGTCAAGCAGGCCGCCATTCAGCTCGGGATCGGCCTGGCTCTCGGCCTGCCGGCCGCCTTCGCGGTCTCGCTGCTGCTCGGCGGCATCCTGTTCGACGTCCGGCCGGGCGATCCGGCGGTCTTCCTCGCGGTCGTCGCCTCGCTCTCGGCGGTCGCGATGGCAGCCTGCCTGGTGCCCGGGCGGCGCGCAATGGAGATCGAGCCGATCGTCGCCCTGCGCTACGACTAGACGAAACTCCCCGGAGCAAGAGGGTGGGGGCGTCCCCTTCCTCCCCGGAGGGGTGGGAAGGGGATCGAGGGGTTGCGGGGGGCGATCCGATCGACGCTTCGAGTAGGCCTCCACCGCGACATCGCAAGCGCCGTTTCATCCCTCGGGGTCGCCGTGGTCTGACCCCTACCAGGAGCCGCGCCGCGGCTTGGTGGCCTGTATCGGCCTACAATAGCCGCAATGGCCGAGCGCATCCTGATCGTCGACGACGAAGAGGGGATCCGTACGACCCTGGCCGGCATCCTGGAGGACGAGGGATACCGGGTGGCGGCCGTGGGAACGGCCTCCGATGCGCTCAGCCGCTTGAGCGCCGAGGCCTTCGACGCGGTGTTGCTCGACCTCTGGCTGCCCGACCGCGACGGCCTCGAGCTGCTCGAGGAGCTGCGCGACGCCGACTCGGGTCAGCCGGTGATCGTGATTTCCGGCCACGGCAACATCGACACCGCCGTCAAGGCCACCCGCCTCGGCGCCTACGACTTCCTCGAGAAGCCGCTGTCGCTGTCGCGCGTCGTCCTGACGGTGCAGAACGCGCTCGAGCGCGGCCGGCTGGCGCGCGAGCTCCAGCAGCTGTCGGGCCGCCTGGAGCGCGCCCAGCCGCTGCTCGGCAGCAGCGGCGTCATGCAGCGCCTGAAGACCGAGCTCAAGACCGTCGCGCCGTCCGACAGCCGCATCCTGATCCTGGGCGAGAACGGCACCGGCAAAGAGCTGGTGGCGCGGCAGATCCACCGTCTGTCGCGGCGCGCCTCGGGTCCGTTCGTCGAGGTCAACTGCGCCGCCATCCCCGAGGACCTGATCGAGAGCGAGCTCTTCGGCCACGTCCGCGGCGCCTTCACCGGCGCGGCGGGCGACCGTCCCGGCCGCTTCGAGCAGGCCGACGGCGGCACCCTCTTCCTCGACGAGATCGCCGACATGTCGCTCAAGACCCAGGCACGGGTCCTGCGGGTGCTGCAGGAGCAGCGCTTCGAGCGCGTGGGGGGCGCCGCGACCGTGAAAGTCGACGTGCGGGTGTTGGCGGCCACCAACAAGGAGCTGGCCGACGAGATCCGCCTGGGCCGTTTCCGCGAGGACCTTTTCTTCAGGTTGGCGGTCATCCCGCTGCGCGTGCCGCCGCTGCGCGAGCGCCTGGAGGACGTACCGGCGCTGGTTGCTCACTTCGTCGCCTTCGTCGCGGGCGAGCTGGGGCGGCGGCCCAAGGCCGTGGACCGCGAGGTCATGGTGCGGCTGCAGGAGTACGCCTGGCCGGGCAACGTGCGCGAGCTGCGCAACCTGGTCGAGCGGATGATGATCATGACCCCCGGCGACCGCATCGGCCTGGGCGACCTGCCGCCGGCCGTGCGCGGCGATCCGGTCGACCCCTCGCGGGCGGTCTGGGAGCACGACTACCCGTCGCTGCGCGATGCCCGCAGCGCCTTCGAGAAACACTTCATCGAGCGCAAGCTGGCCGAGCTCGACGGTAACGTCTCGCGCACCGCGCAGGTGCTCGGCCTCGAGCGCAGCAACCTCTACCGCAAGATGCGCGCTTACGGCATCGAGGTCGAGCGTGAAGCCGGCAACGGCGGCTCCCTGGCCGCGGCTTCCGACCTCTGACCGCCGGTCCGCGCCCCGCAGCCCCGGAGCCCCGGAGATAATAGGCCCATGACGAACACACCGCAGCGGCGCATCGAAGCCCAGGTCCAGGCTGCCCTCAAGGCGGGCGAGAAGGAAAAGCTGCAGACCCTCCGCCTGCTGCTCACCGAGATCAAGAACGAGCGTATCCGGCGCGGCGGCGAGGTGGACGAGTCGGGCTTTTTCGCCCTGGTCCGCAAAGCCATCAAGCAGCGCGAAGAGGCGGCAGCGCAGTTCGTCGCCGGCAAGCGGGAAGAGCTGGCTGCCAAGGAGCGCAGCGAGGCGCAGATCCTCGCCGCCTACCTGCCGCCGCCGGCGGACGAAGGGGAGATCCGGGCCGCGGTCGAACAGCTGCTCGCCGAGCGCGGCCTCGCAGGTCCGGCGGCGATCGGTCCGGTGATGAAGGAGATGATCGCGCGTTTCGGCGCGGCGGCCGACAGCGGCACGATCAACCGGATCGCGCGCCAGGTGCTCGCCGGGCGCGCCGCTGCCGGTTGATGCTGCGCGCCATTGCCGGCACCGCCGGCCACATCGATCACGGCAAGACCAGTCTCGTCCTCGCGCTGACCGGGATCGACTGCGACCGCTGGGCCGAGGAAAAGGCCCGCGGCATCACGATCGATCTGGGCTTCGCCCACCTCTTCGAGGACGATCTCCAGCTCGGCTTCGTCGACGTCCCCGGCCATGAGCGGTTCTTGCACAACGCGCTTGCCGGACTGGGGGGCATCCGCATCGCGCTGCTGGTGGTGGCTGCCGACGAGGGGGTCAAGCCCCAGACTCGCGAGCACCTGGCCGTCTGCTCGCTGCTCGGCATCCCGGCCGCGCTGGTGGCGCTCACCAAGGTCGACCTGGTTTCGCCGGACCTGCTGGAGCTCGCCCAGCTCGAGGTCGAGGAGCTGCTGGCCGGCACTCCCTTCGCGGGCGCACCCATCCTGGCGGTGTCGAGCGCCACCGGTCAGGGAATCGCCGAGCTCAGGCAGGCGCTGCTCGCGCTGGCGCGCCGCTATGCCGTGGCGCCCGAGCCCGAGCGGCCGGCGCGGCTGCCAATCGACCGCGCCTTCCATCTGCGCGGCCTGGGCGTCGTGGTCACCGGCACCCTGGCGGGCGGCGTCATCCGCACCGGCGACGCGCTGGAGGTCCTGCCGCCCCGCCCGGGCACCGACGGCAGGGTGCGGGTGCGCAGCATCCAGGTACATGGCCAGCCGCGCGAGGCGGCGTGGGCCGGCGAGCGCACCTCGCTGCAGCTGACCGGCGCGACGCTCGCCGAGCTGCACCGCGGCATGCAGCTCGGGACGCCCGGCGCTTTCGCCGCCAGCAAACGTCTGCTCGGCCGCTTCACCCTGCTCGCTCAAGGCGTCCATGCTGCCCATGCTTCAGATGCCGCCGTGCCGCTGCGCGGCTCCATCCCTGTGCGGTTGCATCTCTATGCGAGCGAAGCCGTGGGCCGGATGCGCCCGCTCGGGCCACAGGGGCTGGCGCCGGGCGAGAGCGGGCCGGTCGAGATCCGCCTGGCGACGCCGGTGGTGGCGGTGCGGGGCGACCGTGCCATCTTGCGCCGCCCCTCCCCCGCCGCCACCCTGGGCGGCGGCGAGGTGCTCGACCCGCGCTGGCGCCGCCACCGCGGCGCGGAGCTTCCCGCCGTTCTCGCCGCTCTTTCCGGGGACCTCGAGGCCGCGCTCGCCCACTGGGTGAAGGAGGCTGCCGAGCGCGGCCTCGAAGCGATCGAGGCAGCCCAGCGGCTCGGACTGCCCGCGGCGCGCCTCGCAGCGGAGCTGTCGCAGCTGGCCGCCGGCGGCCGCCTGATCGAGGTGCCCGAGGGACCCGGCCACGGCCGCCGCTGGGTAGCGCCGGGTGCGGTCGAGCGCGTCGTCGAGCGCGCCCGGCGCACACTCAAGGACTACTTCCAGAAAGACCGCCTGGCCGAGTCGATGCCGAAGGCGGAGGCGGTGCGGCGGATCCTGCGCGGCCGGGCGGCCGAGCTGGCGCCGGTCTACCTGGCGTGGCTGGAGGCGCAGCGCGTGCTGGTGGTGGCGGGCGACCAGGTGACGCTGCCCGGACGCAGCGCCCAGCTGACCGGCGAGGAGTCGCGGCTGGTGACCGCGGTGGTGGCGCGCTTCGAAAGCGCCGGCCTGGCTCCCCCGGCGCCTGGCGAGCTGGAGGCCGAGCTGGGCGCCAAGCCGCAGATCCTCGACGGCGTCGTGCGCCACCTGGTCGCCCGCGGCAAGCTGGTGCGCCTGCCGAGCGGCCTGGTGCTCGCCGCCGCGGCCCTCGACAAGCTGCGCCGCGACCTCTGGAGCACGTCCTGGGAGCGATTCTCGGTCGCCGACTTCAAGGACCGGTTCGGCCTCACCCGCAAGTGGGCGATCCCGCTGCTCGAGCACCTCGACTCGACCGGGGCGACGCGGCGTCAGGGAGACGATCGGATCGTGGTCCGGCCGGAGGGACCCGGCTCCTGAGCCGGCTGGGGGACCGAGCGAACCCCGCCCAATCAATCCATAGGCCCCCGCGTTAGCGTAGAATCTGCGGCGGATCAGAGAGCGATCGAGTCCGCCGGCGCCCCCGGCACCGGCCGGGGGGGCGGGGGCAGGGGGACCGCGAGGGTCGAGCCCGCGCCGGCGAAGTGATTGGATTGGGCGCAACGCTCGTCTGGGTCGCGCGGGTCCTGACCCGCGCTTGAGTGAAAAAACGCAGTTCTTTTCGAGAGGAGACGAGGATGAACAGACGCGACTTCAACAAGCTCAGCTTTGCCGCCTTCGGCGGCGTGCTCGCCGGCTCGATGCTCGGGCGCAGCCCGCTCTTCGCCGCGGACAAGGAGGCGGCGAAGAAGGACGCTCACGCCTGCTGCGGCCTGAACGCGTGCAAGGGCCAGGGCAAGGGGGGCGCCAACGACTGCGCCGGGACGGGCAGCTGCGCGACCGCCGCTGCCCATGGCTGCGCCGGCAAGAACGCCTGCAAGGGCCAGGGCAACGAGGCGAACAACTCGTGCAAGGGCAAGGGCGGCTGCGCGGTGCCGGTCAAGGGAGACGCCTGGAAGAAGGCGCGCGCCAACTACGAGGCGGCGGCGACCAAGGCGGGCAAGAAGTTCGGCCCGGCCCCCAAGGAGTGCGGCGCCGCCACCAGCTAGCGGCGAGTGCGCCGCCTCCGAGGCGGCGACTGGCGGCGGGTGGCGCCTGGGTCTCGGGACCAACGCCGCCCGCCGCCTCATCCTTTCTCGCCGAGCCGTAAAGAGGAGCCGACGATGACACTGCCGCGCCTGGGACACGACAACCTCGGCCTGGGGGTCGGGTTGCGGACCGTCCACTTCGATCACATCCTCCGGCATCGGCCCGCGGTCGACTGGTTCGAGGTCATCAGCGAGAACTTCGTCGACTCGCAAGGACGGCCGCGCTACGTGCTGCAGCAGCTGGCCGAGCGCTACGCCATCGTGATGCACGGGGTGTCGCTGTCGATCGGCTCGACCGATCCCCTGGATCGCGGATACCTGCGCAAGCTCAAGCGGCTGGCCGGCGAGGTCAAGGCGCGCTGGATCTCCGACCACCTGTGCTGGACCGGGGTTCTGGGCCGCAACAGCCATGACCTGCTGCCGGTGCCATTCACCGAGCAGACGCTGCGCCACGTCGTCGAGCGGGTGCGCATGGTGCAGGACCTGCTCGAGCGTCCGTTCGTGCTCGAGAACCCCAGCTCCTACGTCACCTTCGAGCACTCCTCCATGAGCGAGTGGGAGTTCGTGGCGCGAGTGGCCGAGGAGGCCGACTGCGGTTTGCTGCTCGACGTCAACAACGTCTACGTCTCGAGCTTCAACCACGACATGGACCCCGAGCAGTTCATTCGTGCGCTGCCGCACGAGCGGATCGTGCAGTTCCACCTGGCCGGGCACAGCAACTACACCACCCACCTGATCGACACCCACGACAACCACGTGATCGATCCGGTCTGGGAGCTCTACCGGCTGGCCCACCGGCTCACCGGCGGCGTCTCCACCCTGCTCGAGTGGGACGCCCACATCCCTCCCTTCCCGGTGGTTCACGACGAGGTTCTGAAGGCGAAGCGCTTCATGGGCGAGCACCTCAGGAGCGGCGAGCCGCCGGCGGTGGCCGCAGGCAGCGCAGCCAGCGCGGCCGGTGCAACCGGTCCGGCCGGTCCGCCTGGACCGCCTAGTCTGCCGGCAGTGCCGCCGGAATTGCTGGCGGGAGCCGCGGCGGCGGCAGGCTCGCACGTGCCTCACCCGCTCCACCACGTCCGGCCCGAGGTCGCATGAGCCGGCGTCGCGGGGCGGTGCCCGCGGGCTCGGCGCCGCCTCTCGATGTCGTCCAGCAGTGGTTCCAGGCGGTCATCACCCACCCCGGCGGCGTCGCCGGGGGCGTCGCCTCCCGCGAGTCGCAGGGCCTCATCCGGATGCGCCGGGAGGAGCTCGTGAAGCTGGTCTCGCGGTCGCGCAACTTGACCGCCGAGGAACGGCTCTCGATCTATGCCAACGCCTACTACGCCCGCCTGCTCGAGTGTCTGGCCGACTGCTTCCCGGTGCTGGCGCGCGTGCTCGGCGAGGAGGTCTTCGCCAGCTTCGCCTTCGAGTACCTGCAGCAATATCCGTCGCGCAGCTATACCTTGGACCACCTCGGCGAGCATTTCCCGCGGTTCCTCGAAGAGACCCGCCCGGACCGTCTCGCGCGGCGCGGGAGCGGCGGGACCGCTGAGCGCGAAGCAGCCGCAGACGGCGAGCGCGAAGCAGCCGCAGACGGCGGAGCAGGCGGCCAAGCCGAGGCGGCGACGGGCGAGGACGACGCGCCCTCGTGGCCGGACTTCCTCATCGATCTCGCGACCTTCGAATTGGCGATCGCCAAGGTCTTCGACGGCCCCGGGGTCGAGCACCAGCCGCTGCTGCGCACGGAGGATCTCGCCACGCTCGCGCCGGAGCGCTTTGCGGCCGCGAGGTTGCTGACCGTCCCCTGCCTGCGCCTGCTGCGCTTCCGCTATCCTGTCAACGCCTTCTTCACCCGGGTGCGCGAGGCGGCCGCGGAGGAGGAGCTGCTTCCCCCGCCACCCGCCACGGAGTACGTCGCCTTGAGCCGGCGCGACTTCGTGGTGCGCCGCTACGAGCTGAGCGAGCTCGAGCACACGCTGCTCAGCGCTCTGCAGGCCGGCACGCCGGTCGGCGAAGCGATCGCCGTGGCGGCTGCCGCGAGCGACCTCGACGACGACCAGCTCGCCGGCTCCATCCGCTCTGCCTTCACCACTTGGGCGGCCGAGGGGATGATTCTCTCGCTTGCGGACCCTGTGGGAGAGGTGGGAGAGATGGGAGAGGTGGGAGAGGAGTAGTAAGGGAATTGGGCAGAGGGCGGTGACGGAGAGCGGCTGGGAGGGCCTCGCGCCTGGTGGGTGGAGAAGCGAACCCACCAGGCGCGAGGCCCTCCCAGCCGCTCTTGGCAGCGTCGGACCTTGGGTCGGCCCTCGGGAGGACAGGGTCCTTCTTCTCGTTCATGGGGATGACGGAAAGTGTAGGAGAAAGAGGGTGAGCGGGTGAAGACGATTGCGGTGGTGGGGGCTTCGCGGAACCGGAGCAAGTATGGCAACAAGTGCGTGCGGGCCTACCGGCAGGGGGGATGGCAGGTGTTTCCGGTGAATCCTCGGGAAGACGAGATCGAGGGGCTCCGGGTATATGCGAGGCTGGCCGACGTGCCGGCGGCCCTGGACCGGATCAGCGTCTACTTAGCGCCGCCTCTCACCCTGCAGTTGCTGCCCGAGATCGAGCGCACGGGAGCTTCAGAGGTCTGGCTCAACCCCGGGTCGGCGGACCAGGAGGTGCTCGCCGAGGCGCGGCGGCGCGGCATCCATGTCCGGCCCGGTTGCAGCATCGTCGACATCGGTCTGAGCCCCTCCCGGTTTCCTGCCTGAGCAACCGCCCCATCATGCCAACCGTCCTCTCCGACGCCGAGCTCCTGGCGCGGCTCGTTGGCTTCGATTCGACGAGCCGCAACAGCAACCTGCCAATCGCCGATTTCCTCTGCGACTACCTGGACCGGCCGGGAGTGCGGATCGCGCGCAATGTCTTGGCGGGCGATGCGGGGCAGGCGGAGCAGGGAGAGGGCGCCGCGGCGGCCCGATCGCAGGCCCGCGACAAGGTCAACGTGATCGCCTGGCTGGGACCCGAAGCGGACGGCGACCGGCACGGGTTGGTGCTGTCGGGGCACACCGACGTGGTCCCGGCCGACGAAGAGGGATGGGAGAGTGATCCTTTCCAGCTCGCCGACCGCGGCGACCGCTATGTCGGGCGCGGCGCCTGCGACATGAAGGGGTTCCTGGCGGTGGCGGCGAACCTTTCCCGAGCCGGTGCCGCAGCGGCGCGGCTACGCCACCCGCTGGCCCTGGTCTTCACCTTCGACGAAGAGGTCGGGGGGCTCGGGGCCCGCCATCTGCTCGACAGCTTCCCCGCCGCCCGCGAGCTGCCGCGCAACGCGGTGTTCGGCGAGCCGACCTCGCTGCGGGTGGCGCGCGCCCACAAGGGCCATCTCAAGCTGCGCATCACCTTCGTGGGGCGCAGTGCCCACAGCGGCTACCCGCACCTGGGTCGCAACGCCATCGAGCCGGCCGGCGAGGTCATCCGGGCGCTCGCCCGGATTCGCCGCGAGCTGGAGGAGGAGACCGCGCCGCATTGCGAGCTCTTCCCGGAGGTCCCCTACGTGCCGCTCAACATCGGCACGGTGCGCGGCGGCGCGGCGATCAACGTCGTCCCCGACCGCTGCGCCGTCGAGGTCGGGGTGCGGCCGCTGCCCGGCGCCGACTCGGCGGCGCTGCTCGAGCGCTTGCGCCAGGCGGTGCTTGCCGCCGCCGCCGGCTGGGAGCCCGAGATCGAGCTCCTCTCCGACAGTCCGCCGCTGCTGCTCGACGAGAACGCCCCGGTGCACCGCTACCTCTGCGCGCTGGTCGGCCAGCGCGAAGGGGCTTCGGTCTCATTTGCCACCGACGCCGGCTGGCTCCAGCGGCTGGGCCTCGACTGCGTCATTTTCGGACCCGGCTCGATCGAAGCGGCGCACCGCCCCAACGAGTGGCTGGCCAAGAGCGAGCTTGCCGCGGCGCATGACCTGCTCGGGCGGACGATCCGCCACTTCTGCGCCGAGCCGGGCTGAAGAGCGCCGGCGGAGACGGGGATGGCCGAGGACATCACGGCTGAGGCCGAAACGCCAGGCGCGGCGGCCACGGCGGGCATGGCAGGCGAGGTCGTCGAGGCCGACTGGACCTGGACCGGCGAGCGCTTCGAGGCCGGCTGGCAGCTGCGCCTCGACCGCGAGGGACGCATCGCGGAGGCCGGACGGCTCGGCCTGCCGGCGACCCAACGGCTGCCGCGGCGGGCGCTGCTGCCGGGCATGGTGAGCGCCCACTCGCACGCCTTCCAGCGCGGTCTGCGCGGCCGCGGCGAGAGCTTTCCGGAGGGCGCGGGAAGCTTCTGGACCTGGCGCGAGGCGATGTACGAGCTGGTCGGGCGCCTCGGCGCCGGCGAGCTGGAGCGCCTCTGCCTGCAGACTTTCCGCGAGCTGCGGGCGGCCGGCGTCACTGCCGTCGGCGAGTTCCACTACCTGCATCACGAGGGCGCCGGCCGCGACTATGCGCTCGACGCACGAGTGCTTGCCGCCGCCGCCGCCGCGGGCATTCGCATCGTCTTGCTCAACACCTACTACCGCACCGGCGGCCTCGGTCAGCCTCTCGAGGGCGCGCAGCGCCGGTTCGAGTCGCCGTCGCCGGGCCCCTTCTGGGAGCAGATGGACCGGCTGGCCGGCCAGCTCGCCGGGCTCGAGCAGAGCCTCGGCGCCGCCGTCCACAGCCTGCGAGCCGCGACGCCGGGCGAGCTGGCCGAGATCTACGGCGAAGCGCGGCGGCGCGGCCTGGTCGTACACCTCCACCTCGAGGAGCAGCGGCGCGAGGTCGACGAGGCGCTGGCGTTCTACGGCCGCCGCCCGCTGGAGCACCTGCTCGCCGTCCTGCCGAGCGCCGCCGGGCTCACCGCCGTCCATTGCACGCACTCGGCGCCGCAAGACTTGGAGCGGTTCCTGGCTGCCGGCGGCGCCGTCTGCGTGTGCCCGCTGACCGAAGCGAATCTCGGCGACGGCATCCCGGACCTCTCGCTGCTGGCCCCGCGATTCGGCGAGCGGCTCTGCCTGGGCACCGATTCCAATGCGCGCATCTCCCTGCTCGAGGAGATGCGCTGGCTGGAGTACGGCCAGCGGCTGCGGCGCGAGGCGCGCGGGGCGCTGCGCGACGCGGCCGGCAGGGTCGCCGCCCAGCTCCTCCAGGCCGCGACCGCCGGCGGCGCGCGGGCCCTGGGTCTGCCGTGCGGCCGCCTTGCCCCCGGCTGCTGGGCGGACCTGATCGCCCTCGACCTCGACCTCCCATCCCTGGCCGGCTGGGAGCCCGACACCCTACTCGAGTCGCTGATCTTCGGTGCCGGCGACGAGGCGATCGCCGCCACCGCGGTCGCCGGCATCTGGCAGCAGCACCGCTGAAAGGCAACGGCGCGGCGCCCATGCGCCCGTGGTGCGATAAGATGCGCATGATGGCATGAATGGAGATCTGCATGGAGATAGCAACGGTGAGCAGCGAGATCAAGACGGTTGGCAAGAGCGGCCAGGTCTCGCTCGGCAAGAGGTACGCAGGAAAGCTTCTGCGCCTCGACCGCCGCGCCGATGGCAGCATCGTGTTGACCGCAGTGGCGGCGGTGCCCGAGAGTCAGCTCTGGACCATACGGGAACCCGACCGCACGGCGATCGCAAGGGGCCTGGAGTGGGCGGCGCGGACTCCTCGGGCCGAGAGCGATCCTGCCCTGATTCTGGCACGGGCCAGCAAGAAGCCGCGCGCCAAGCGTTACCGTGGCGACACGACGTAGCCGCGTCAAGCTGGACCTCAACAGCCCCGCTTTTCAGGAGGTGCTGTTCAACCTCGAAACCGCTGACCTGCGGCAGGTGATCGCCGTCTTGCGTCGCCTCCGCGGCCTCGACTGGGTCACCGTCTACAGCCACGGCGGTTTCAACTGGGAGGCGCTCGAACACATCCGGACACCGAATGGAGCGCAGGCGTATTCGCTGCGCCTCAGCCGGCGGATTCGCGCCGTCGCCTACCGGGACGGAGACTTCCTATGCTTGGTGTCATTGCACCCGGACCACGACTCGGCTTACGAGCGGTGAGAACCCAAGTCGGACGCCGGTGGAGAATGATCCGGCGTCGCGGCGCGCTGGAAGAGGGAAGCCGAGAGAGAGGACTGTCATGTGCGGCCGGTACACGCTGAGCTCGCCTACCGAGGTGATCGCCGACGTCTTCGAGCTGATCGACGTGCCCGAGGTGCTGCCGCGCTACAACCTGGCGCCGACCCAGGAGGCGGCCGTGGTGCGGGTGACCGCGCCGGGAGAGCCGCGCACCCTCGATTCGCTGCGCTGGGGCCTGGTGCCCTATTGGGCCAAGGAAGCGAGCATCGGCAACCGGATGATCAACGCCCGCGCCGAGAGCGCCGCTGACAAGCCGGCCTACCGCGACAGCTTCCGCCGCAAGCGCTGCCTGGTCGTGGCCGACGGCTTCTATGAGTGGAAGAAGGAAGGCAAATGGAAGCAGCCCTTCCTGATCCGGCGCCGCGACCGCCTGCCGTTCGGATTTGCCGGCCTCTGGTCTCTCTGGCGCGCCCCGGACGGCGTCCGTCTCGCGACCTTCACCATTCTCACCACGACCCCGAACGCCCTCATGCGCGAGCTGCACGACCGCATGCCGGTCGTCCTCGACCGGCGCAACTTCGGCGCCTGGCTCGACCCGGCCGCCGCGGACACCGCGCGCCTCCAGGAGCTCCTGTTGACCGCCCCCACCCCCCTCGACACGGAATTCGAAGCCGTCCCGGTCAGCCGCAACGTCAACGATCCGGCCTACGACGCCCCCGACTGCATCGAGCCGCTGCTCGCCGGCGCTGCCTCAGGTCCTCTGTGGAAAGGCAACCCGGCCTGAGGATCTGCTCGCGCCGGCCGGGTTCAGACCCCAGGGTTCAGGACCTGTCCCAGGGCATTTCGTCGGCAATGGCGAGGTCGCGGCTGCCGTGAACGACTGTGACGATGAGGATCTTCTGACCTTCCACGCGGTAGATGATGCGGTACGGGCGGAGGATAAGCTCGCGATGGCGACCATCCCCTTCCGGGACCATACGACCCATCTGGGGAAACCTTTCGAGATGCTCTACGGCAGCAATGAGTCGAGCGACAAATCGTCACGCGTAGTGTGGAGGGTCTCGAGCGATATAGTCGTGGATGGCCGAGACGAGAGATCGGCGACGGCCGGCTCCGACCAAACGACTCTCATGTCAAGGCGAAACGCTTCTTGACTTCGTCGTGCGGCACGGTCCGCCCCTCGGCGATCGCCATTTCGCCGTCAGCGATCTCTTGGCGAACGTAGACCTCGTACATCACCTCGTCCCACGTGGCGCTGTCGGGAAGCTGTTCAGCGAGCTTGCGGACCTCATCTTTGACGGTGCTCATGAGCTGATTCTAACTCCGCCCGGTCGAATACCCGCCCGGCCACGCGCCGCATGCGGATCTACCAGGCCATCGAAGAGGCGAGAGCCAGGTCGAGCGCCTCTACCCCCGCTGGGCCGAGTCTCAAGGCGAAGCAGGGATGCGGGCGAGTAGAGCGATAGCGCACCGCTGAATTGGGAGTAGACTTACGCGAGTCACAGGGGAGCCGCGATGGTATTCAAGAATCTCGAGGAGGCGGTCGAAGAGCTGAAGCGTGATCCAAGTCGCCCCGTCCGCGCCCAGGTCGACGACTTCGACCTGGAGCTACGCGCGGTGGGCTCGAAATCCCGACCGGTCCGGTTGGGCGATTTCCTATCCTCGTTGGGTCCCTGGGAGGGTGAGTCGACCACTGAGCTCTGCGCCCGGCTGAAAGAAGCGCGTGAGAGCGGTGGAAGCTCGGTTCCGCCCCGGCTCTGACCACCTTCCTCTTGAGATACGTCCTCGACACCAACATCCTGGTAGCCGCCCTGAACGGCGATCCGGCAGTGATTACCCGCCTCAATGAGGTTGAGCCCTTCGAGGAGGCGATCGTGCCGGCCATCGCCCTCGCGGAGCTACGCTTCGGAGCCTCGAGCTCCCGCCGTGTCGCCGAGAATCTCGCCCGGATCGAGCGCATGCTGGACAGAGTCGCGTTCGCCCCCGTCGATCGGCTCATTGCCGAACGCTTCGGCGACCTGAAGGCGGATCTCCGTCGCCGCGGGGTCACGAAGTCCGACGCCGACCTGCTCATCGCGGCCACCGCTCACAGCTCGGCGCCATCTTGGTCACCAACGACCAGGATCTACTCGACGGCTCGATCCGCGAGCTGGTGGTCGAGAACTGGATCGGTTCGGCAGCACTCTCTAGCCCGGGCCACGCCAAGGTGTTGTAGGATGCGTGTCAGTCGACACCGAAGACGCGACGCCTTAGCGAGTGATTGAATCAATGATGCACAGCGCGCTGCGCTTGCCATTCCCCTGCTGCGCTGGCCTGCTCCTTCCATCGTTGATCGTTCACGCCCTTCACGAGGAGCCATAGCTGCAGCGGAATCTCCGCGAGGCCGGAGGCGGGCATCAGGTGGCCCCTCTGGGCTGCCACTTTGCGGCTCATGAGCTAAAGCCCCCGGCTTGCCGGGGGATATTTACCTGCTCAGCTCCCGATCTTTGACCTATCGCACTCAGTACGCTGGCCATCGATGGCGTCCTCTGCTACGCGCTTTCGGGTGCTGCCCAGCCGACCCGTGATTTTCAGTCGTGCAACAGGTAGACGGTCACGAACAGGCCGATCATCAGGAAGACCAGGGCCAGCCGGGCGGCGGTGCCGAGGAGGATGCCGAGCCAGGTGCCGAGGCCGGCGCGGCCCGCCTGCTTCCAGCTGCGGCGGGCCAGGTACTCGCCGACGGCGGCGCCGATGAAAGGGCCGAGGAGCAGGCCGGGAAGCGAGAAGAAGATCCCGACCACGGTCCCGAGCAACGCGCCGGCCATCGCCAGGCGGCTGGCGCCGACCCGACGCGCCCCGTGCCGGGCGGCCCACAGATCGATGGCGAAGGTGAGCAGGGTCAGCAGCGCCAGGATCCCGAGCGTCCAGGCGCCGACGCGCTGGAAGTCGTCGGCCCAGGCGGCCACCAGCAGACCGAGGAAGACCAGCGGCGCCCCCGGCAGGATCGGCAGGAAGGTGCCCGCGATGCCCGCCAGGACCAGCCCGGCCGCGACCAGCCAGAGCAGAGGAGCGGCCTCGCTGCCCTCGGCGAGCGCCCCGGTCTGAAAAGCAACAATCCAGATGACTTCCACGCCCCTCGCTCAGAAGCGCCCGGCGGCGTGCGCTGCGCCTTTGGGGATGGCGTAGAGGTCACAGAGCTCGCGGAAGCGGCGCGCGTGCAGGGCGCCGCTGTGAAAGTCGTAGTGGTTCGGCACGATCGACCGCGGGTTCATCGCCAGCACGCGCCGCAGGCTGGCGGGCATCAGCCGCGGCTCGCTGTTGAGGATCGCGTGCGGGAAGTGGGGATGAAAGAAGTAGCTCGCGAACAGGTCGCCCGAGAACAGCAGGTCGTGCGCCTCGCTGTAGAAGCCGCAATGCCCCGCGGTATGGCCGGGCAGGTGCACGACCCGCAGCCCGCCCCAGAACGGCAGCAGGTCGCCGTCGGCGAAGTTCTCGTCGATCGAGGCGCGGCGATAGCGCAGCACGAACCGCCCCATCGCCTCGAGCCGACCGCACCAGCGGTTGACTCCCTGGTAGGGGTAGGCGCCGTCGACGTGCAGCTGCTCGCCGGCGTGGCCATAGACCCGCGCCCCGGTCCAGTCCTTGACCGCCGCCAGGTTCCCGGTGTGGTCGAGGTGACCGTGAGTGAGAAGGATCGCGCGGACCGACCCGGGAGCGAGCCCCAGCCGCCGCAACAGCCGCCGCAGCACCAGCGCCTCGCCGGCCAGACCGGTGTCGATCAGGCAGGCGCCCGCCTCGTCGACCAGTAGATGGCAGACGCTCATCATGCCGCGGATCGGATAGAGGCCCGGCGGCATCCTTCTGCGGCCACGGACCTCGTCTGGGCGCCCGGCTCTGGTCAGCGAGGCGGGATTCTGGATGGGCATCTCGAAACCTTGTCGCGGGCTCGATCCAACGCCTGCGATCGATCGCGGACGATCAGCCGAAGGCGGGCGGTTCCCGCGCCCCGGGGGGCCAAGAACGGCGCGGACCGGCTCCCACCGATCTTAACAGGCCGCCGGCCCGCCTCCCGGCGGCGGCAGGGGTGGCGGGGGCGGGGCTGCAGCCGGCGGCGCCGCGGGCGTTGCCGCACCTGGCGATAAAGCCCCGGGAGGCGGTGCCCCGGGCGCCGGAGCCCCGGGCGGTGGTGCACCTGTCGGTGGTGCCCCGGGCGACGCTGTCCCCGGCGGCGGTGCCACCGGCGCTGGAACCGGGGCCCTGGCCGGCTCGACCGTGTAACCGAGCTGGCGCGCCAGGCTCATCTGGTCGTTGAGCACCCAGGTCTCCTCTATCTTGCCACCGGCGATCCGGTAGATCGTCATGCCGTTGATGACCACCGGCGGCGCCGCCGGCGCCCCCTGCGGCACCCGGGGCGCAGCTTCCATCAGGTAGAAGGCGGCAACCCGGTCGTCCTCGGCGATCAGCTGCTGCGGGAAGTAGTCGACCCTGGAAAACATGCCATGAATCCTGGCGAGCGACTTGCGCACCGCGTCGGGACCACGCAGGTTGGGCGCGCCAGGCGTCCGATCGGCATAGACCGGAGAGACCAGCTGGTCGAGATGCTCGAGGCGGCCGCCGCCCAGCACCTCGGTCATGTAGCGGCGCACCAGAAGCTTGTTGGCAACACGACGGTCCGGGGCCGCTGGGGCCGCGGGAGCCCCGTAGCGGGTTATCGCCGCAGCAGCCCCTTGAGCCGCGGGAGCCGCCGCCGCCGGCAACGAGCTCGGGGCCGAGGTGCCAGCGCCACCAACCGCTATCGGGCTGCTGCGGCCGGACGCGGCTCGCATCGCCTCCGCAGCGCGAGGCGGCGCAGCATCTCCGCAGCTCCCGGCCCCAGCCGCCAGCGCGGCCACCGCGAGGGCGAGGAGCGGCAGCGGTCTTGCCATCACGAAACAGTGCCGGCGCGGCGGGGTCGCCGCCTCTAGAGCTCGAAGTGACCAACGAAAGCGTTGCGCTTGCCCGGGCTGCTCCAGGTCATGCCCAGACCGGGGCCGCGGAAGTCGTAGACCAGCGTGGCGGCCGGCACCGCCCCCGAGGCTGGAGCCAGCGGCGGGTAATAGATCTCCTCGTTGCCGCACAGGTGATCGTCGTGATCGAGTCCGCGCGTCCTCAGCGCCACCAGGTCGCCTGCCCGCAGGCTCGCCTGACCCGATAGCGACTGGCTCGCGGGGCTCGCGGGACTCGACGAATCGAGAGCATGGCCGCTGTGCTCGCCGGCGCCGGCGCTCCACCGGCCGGCCGCCGCCGCCACGGGCGCGGACCTGCCCAGCGCGAGCTCGATCGGCGCCTGGAGGGTCTCCACCACGCTGCCGAGGAGGTCGCCGGCCATGCTATGGGCAAAGCCGATCAGCGCCTCGCGCTGCGCCGCGGTCGCCCGCTCGTCGACCACGATCAGCGAGCGCGCCGGAAGCGGATCGGCGAAGGGGTCGCCGAGGGTCGCGGAGGCGCGCACCGCCGCCAGCACGCTGAGCCCGTCGACCGCCACCCCCTGCCAGCTGCCGCGCTCGACCCGCCAGGCCAGGATCGCCTCCTTGCCGGCCAGGTTCACCTCGGAATTGGCAAAGCATGGGCCGGTGTAGACGTCCGCGGTGCGGGCCTCCAGGTAGTCGCCCGAGATGGTGGCCGCCCCGGCGCTCGCCGCCGCCGCCGGCACCAGGACCAGCAGCAAGCTCGCGCCGCCGAGCCATCTCCGTCCGGCGCCGCGCCCGCTTCCGGCCGGCGTCGATTCTCTATACAGAGCTCTCATATTCACCTTCCTTGCCTTTGCCGAACCTGCCACCGGCTAGCCGCCGCCGACCATCAGCCCGTCAGCGCCAGCCGCCCCTCCGCAAGGGCCAACCTCTACCAGCCCTCGAAGCATTCCCGCCCCGCGCGGCAGCTGCCCTCGTCCGCCACCTGCCCGTCGGGACCGAGGCAGGTCAGGGTGTGGCGGCACCAGAAGAAGCCGTCGTGCGGGTTCGGGATGGAGTGATCGGGCTCCACGTCGATGAACATCCCCTTCCAGCGCAGGCAGTTGCAGCGGCTTGCTCCGCCCATCGCCCGGCCCGCCGCCGCACCGTCGGCTTCACTCGCCATCGTCAGGCCTCCTTGATGCAAGCGCGCCAGAGACTCGCGCGCGTCCTAAACACCCCCCGCCGCAAGCACCGCGCGCTTGACCGCCACCCGCGCCAGCTGGATCTTGTAGCGATTGCGCGATAGCGCTCGCGCTCCCTCGACTGCCGCCTCCCCCGCCCGCGCCGCCACCGCCCCGTCGAGCTCCTGGCCGGCCAGGACCTGCTGGGCCGCGGCCGCTTCCCAGGGCACCGGCGCCACCTGCCCGAGCACCACCCGCGCCTTCCCCACCCGCCTGCCCTGCATGTCGAGCGCCACCGCCGCCGTGGCCAGCGACCAGTCGAGGGTATGCCGCTGCCGCACCTCGTAGCTCCACACCCGGCGCCCGGCGGCCGGCGGCGGCACCACGATCTCGGTCACCACCTCGCCGGGGGCGAGCGCGTGCTCGCTCTCGCCCTCGCCCTGCGGCGTGCGGTAGAAGGCGGCGAGCTCGAGCTGGCGCTCGCCCTTCGGCCCGGCCACCGCCAGCCGCGCGCCGAGCACGATCAGCAGCGGCGCCACGGTCGACGGGTGGACGAAGTAGGCCGGCCCGGCGTTGCCGAGGATGGCGTGGAAGCGGTTGTCGCCCTCCGGCACCATCGGCTTGCCGTCGCGCACCGCCAGCAGCCCGAAGCCGTTCCTGTAGTACCAGCAGCGCGGGCGCTGGCAGAGGTTGCCCACCACCGTGCCGACGTTGCGGATCTGCGGCCCCGCCGCCTGGCCGGCGGCGGTGGCCAGCACCGGATGCAGCCGCCGCGCGCCGGCGTCCGCCGCCAGCTCGGCGAGCGTCACCAGGGCGCCGATGCGCAGCCCCGCCTGCGGATCGACGCGCAATCCGCGCAGTGCGCCGATCGCCTGCAGGCTGACCAGCCGCGCCGGCGCCTCGACCTCGTCCTTCATCAGCGAAAGCAGGTCGCTCCCGCCCGCCAGCACCCGGCTCTGCTCGGGCGCCGCCGCCAGCAGCCGCACCGCCTGCTCGACGCTCGCCGGGCGCGCATACTCGAAGCCGCGCATCAGGCCGCCCTCCCCTTCTCCAGCGCGTCGAGCACCCGGTCGGGAGTGAGCGGCAGCTGCGGCACCCGCACGCCGATGGCATTGGCGACCGCGTTGGAGATCGCCGCGCCGGGTCCGATCACCGTCGGCTCGCCCATGCCGATGACGCCGCGCTCGTCGTAGCCCGGGCCGCTCATCAGGTGCACCACCAGCTCGCCGACGTCGGCGATGCCGGCCAGCTTGTAGCCGTCGAAATCGACGTTGAGCATGCGGCCGCTCACCGGATCGATCACCTTCTCCTCGGCCAGGGCATAGGAGACCCCCATGATGAGGCCGCCATAGACCTGGCTCTCGGCGGTCTTGGCGTCGATGATCAGCCCGCCCTCCTGCACCGCCACCATCTTGAGCACCGCGACCAGCCCGGTCTCGACGTCCACCTCGACGTCGGCCATCGTCACCCCGGCGGTGCCGCTGTCGGTCAGCTTGCCGGGGCCGGGGTTGGCACCGCTCGCCGTCACCGGGCTCACCCCGAGCGCCGCCGCCGCCTGGCGCCAGGGGAGGCGCCGCTCGGGATGGGCCTTGACCCGCACCACCCCGTCGGCCGCCTCGAGCTCGCCGGGCGCGGCGGCGCCGAGCCGCGGCGCCACCTTGGCGAAGACCAGGTCGAGAGCGTTGAGGGCGGCGCGCCGGGTGGAGGAGCTGACGCCCCCCACCGTGGTGCTGCCGCCCGACCCGCCCGAGGCCGGCAGGCGGCTGTCGCCGATGCGCACCTTGACCGCCTCGAGCGGCAGGCCGAAGGTCTCGGCCAGCACGATGGCGACCACCGTGCGCGTCCCGGTCCCGAGGTCCTGGGTCGAGAGCTTCGCCTCCACTCCGCCGTCGGGATAGACCGTCACATCGCAGTGGCTGGCGTGCCCGCGCCCGCCCCAGACCTGGAGCGCCAGCCCGAGACCGCGCCGCACCGTCCCGGGCGTCGATCCGCCCGCGCCGCGCGGGCGCCAGCGCGCCTTCCAGTCCATCAGCCGCTCGGCGACCACCAGCTCCTCGCCGAAGGCGCGGGCCCGCGCGCCGGCGAGCGCCAGGTTGCGGGTGACGAAGGCGAGCGGGTCCATCCCGAGCGCCGCCGCCGTGTCGTCGAGCGCGGCGAAGGTCAGCAGGCAGGCTTGCGGGTGGTTGGGGGCCCGCCAGGCGCGCGAGGCGGCGGTGTTGGTGGGCACCGAAGTGTGGCGGTGCCGGCGGTTGGGGATCTCGAAGATGTAGGGCAGCGGCGGGCTGCCGGCGCCGCCGAGCCCGCCCGACCCCCAGGACTTCGAGACCCAGGCGACGAGCGCGCCGTCGGCCGCCGCGCCGACCTCGATGTCGGCGAACGCCGAGGGGCGGTCGCCGGCCACCGTCAGCTCGGCGTCGCGCTCGAGCATCAGCCGCACCGGCGCGCCGGCCTGCCGCGCCAGCTTGGCGCACACCGGCCCCCAGCTGTCGATGTTGAACTTGCTGCCGAAGCCGCCACCCATGTACTCGGTGATCACCTCGACGTTGGCGGCCGAGATGCCGAGCTGCTCGGCGAACTGGGTGGCGGCGGCCGACACCGCCTGCGTCGAGCACCAGGCGGTCAGGTTGTCGCCCTTCCACTCGCAGATCTGGCCATGCGCTTCGAGGCAGTTGTGCGCGACGACCGGCAGCCCGTAGTGCCCCTTGACCCGCACCGCCGCGCCGGCCATAGCCTTTTCGGGGTCGCCCACCAGCTGCTCCTCGCCGGGTTTGGTCTTGGGCGCGTTTTCCAGCACCTCCTCGCTCACGAAGTGGGGCAGCAGCTCGTACTCGACCACCGCGGCGCGCAGGGCGTCGGCCGCCATCTGCTCGCTGGTGGCCGCCACCGCCGCCACCTCGTCGAGCGCCCACTGGATCTCCGAACCCTCGCCATGAAGGACGAGGACCGCCTTGACCCCCGGCGCCTTCTCGGTGCGCGACAGGTCGAGCTTCTTGACCCGTGCGTGAGCGTGCGGGCAGCGCAGCACCTTGCCGTAGAGCATGCCCGGGCGATGCACGTCATAGGTGTACTTGGCGGCGCCGGTCGCCTTGGCCGGACCGTCGAGCCGCGAGATGCGCTTGCCGATCAGCCGCCGGCTCGCCGCGTCGGGCCAGGTCGGCTCGGGGGCGGCGGGCGTCCCGGCAGGCGCCGGTGTGCCAGAAGTCGCCGGTGCAGCCGGCGATCCGGCCGCCGGAGTCCCGGCAGGCGCAGGCGTCCCGGCAGTGGCTGGGGTCGCGGAAGTCGCGGGCGTCCCGGGAGTCGCGGGCGCCGCCGCGGTCGCGGAAGTCACGGGCGTCTGCAGGGTCGCGGGACTGCCGGCGCTGCCGGTGTTCTGAGCGAGCTGAGCGAGCCTGGCGATCTCGGCATGCTCAGCCATGGCTCCCTCCCGCGGTCCGGCGCCGGGAAGCGGCCTGGCTCAGCACCGCCTGGCGCAAGCCGGCGTAGGTGCCGCAGCGGCAGAAGTTCCCCGACAGGCCACGGTGGACGTCGGCGAGCGTCGGGTCGGGGTTGGCGTCGAGCAGCGCCTTGGCCGCCATGACGAAGCCGGGGGTGCAGAAGCCGCACTGCAGCGCGTCGTTGTCGACGAACGCCGCCTGCAGCGGGTGCATCTTCTCCGCCGTTCCCAGCCCCTCGACGGTCGCGATCGGCCGCCCCTGCGCCTCGATCGCCAGCACGCTGCAGGCATAGACCGCCTTGCCCCCGAGCAGCACCGTGCAGGCGCCGCACGTGCCGCGGTCGCAGACCCGCTTGGCGCCGGTCAGCTCGAAGCGGTCGCGCAGCGCATCGAGCAGGGTGACCCGCGGCTCGAGCCGCGCCTCATGCTGCCGGCCGTTGATGGTGAAGCGCATCGCCACCGGCCCCGGCCCCAGCAGCTCGACCCCGGCCTCCCGGCGCACCGCCGGCTGCTCGAGCGCCGCGGCGGTGCCGAGCAGAGCGGGCGCCATCGGTCCCATCGCCCCGGCCACCGCCGAGCTGCGCAGGAAGTCGCGCCGCGACAGGCCGCCCCGGCGCTGCGGGCCGCCGCCGGCTCCCGCACCGGAATCGTCCGGACTGCCGCTGCCGCCAGCGCCCGCGCTCTCGCCGTCGGCGGGCGCCGGCATTCCCACTGATGCCGGCGCCGCTCTTTCCCGGGGCCGTGGCTCCGCCGTGGAGGCTCGGTCGGCCGCGCCATCGCCGTCCTCGCGCCGCGAGCCGCCGGAATCGAGAGGTTGCCTGCCCATCGTCGCCCTCCTCTCTCGCTCTGCGGCGCCTAGCTTAACGCCAATCGGCCCCCCCTTTGCGACCCGCCTCGTTCCTCCGCTACCTCGCTCTTCTCGGGCCAGGAGAAAGAAGCTGGTGGCCCGGAGGCCGGCAGATCTATCATTGCCGGCAGCCGCCCGTCCGGTGGTGGACGGGCGGCATTCCCCGGAGGGCTCTCCCTGCAGGTCGGAGCCAGAGGACGGCGAGGGACCTGCGGGGCTCCGCGGAGGCGCCGATGCACGCCGGGTTTGCAGCCCCCATTGGGTCGCGCCGGCCAACTTGCCAGTGATAACACACTCTGCTAATCTGTTATCATGATGGTCCGGACCCAGATCAGCCTATCCGAAGAGGAGTACGGCGCCGCGAAGCGCGAGGCGAAGCGGCTCGGAATCTCCCTTGCCGAGCTGCTTCGAAGGTCCCTCCGTGGCGTGTTGCCCGCCGACGAGTCAAAGCCGTGGATGCGCTATGCGGGAATGGTCGAGTCCGGGGACCCCCACTCCAGTCAGCACATCGACGACGTCATCTATGGCCAAAAGGACTGAGGCGTACGTCGACACTTCGGCGTTGATCGCCTTCGGTGACCGGTCGGATAGCTACCACCCGCTGTTCCGGCGTCTATTCGCCGAGCCTCCGCGGCTGCTCACGACCGCGTTCGTAGTAGCGGAAGGTCACGGATGGTTCCTCAAGCGCTATGACCGCATGCGAGCGTTGCAGTTCACGGCGATGATCGAGGATATGAGGTTCCTGCACGTCATCGCCGCCGGTGTCGAGGACCTGCGCGCCGGGGCCAGAATGCTTCGCCGGTTCGCCGACCAGGATCTCACGTTGGTGGACGCGGTGGGTCTACACGTGATGACGGAGCGCGGCACGCGGAGTTGTTGGTCGACGGACTTCCACCTTGGATTGACCGGCGTGCCACTCGTGATCCACGAGCACTGAAGGCAGCCGCAACACCGTCGCCGCAACCTCGCTTACCAGCCGCACTTCCGGCCGCGGTTCTGCTCGTCGAGCCATGACTTGAGCGGCGCGAAATAGTCGAGGATCGCGGTGGCATCCATCTTCTCCTGGCCCGCGATGGCCTTTAGGGCCTCGGGCCAGGGGCGGCCTTGACCCATCGCCAGCATTTTCTGTAAACGCTCGCCGGCCGCCCGGTTGCCGTAGATCGAGCAGCGGTTGAGCGGACCCTTCTCGCCCGCCGTCTGGCACAGGCCGCGGTGGAACTGGAACTGCAGGATGTCTGCGAGAAAGTAGCGCGTATAAGGGACGCTCGCGGCGACGTGGTATTTGGCGGCCGGATCGAAGTCTTTTTCCGAGCGTGGGATCGGCGGCCGGATGCCCTGGTACTTCTCGCGCAGCTGCCACCAGCTCCGGTTGTAGTCGTCGGGCTTGATCTCGCCGGAAAAAACCTTCCAGCGCCACTGGTCGATGAACAACCCGAAAGGAAGGAACGCCACTTTTTCGAGCGCCAGCTTCATCAGGATGCCGAGGTCCTTCGCGGGATCGGGGATCTGCTGGATGAGCCCGATCTGCTTCAGGTATGGCGGCGTGATCGACAGCGCGATGGTGTCGCCCACCGCCTCGTGGAAGCCGTCGTTGGCGCTGTCCTGGTAGAGATAGGGCTGCTGGTTGTAGGCGCGCTGGTAGAAGTTGTGCCCGAGCTCGTGATGGATGGTCTTGAAGTCCTCGCCGCTGATCTTGATGCACATCTTGATGCGCAGGTCGTCCTGGTTGTCGATGTCCCAAGCGCTGGCGTGGCAGACCACGTCGCGGTCGCGCGGCTGGGTGAACAGCGAGCGCTCCCAGAAGGTCTTCGGCAGCGGCGGAAAGCCGAGCGAGATGAAGAAGCGCTCGCCGTAGCGCACCATGTCGAGCGGCTGGGTGTGCTTTTCGATCAGCGCCCGGGTCAGGTCATAGCCGGGATCGGCCTGCGGCGGAGCGACGAGATCGTAAACGTTGTCCCAGCTCTGCGCCCACATGTTGCCCAGCAGGTGCGCCGGGATCGGCTTGTCGATCGGCACCAGCTCGGCGCCGTACTTCTCGCTCAGCTTGGCCCGCACGTGGCAGTGCAGGGCGTCGTAGAGCGGCTTGACCTGCTGCCAGAGGCGGTCGACCTCGGCGGCGAAGTCGTCCGCGGGCATGTCGTACTTGCCGCGCCACAACGCTCCGGTGTCGCGGTAGCCGAGCTCGCGGGCGCCCTCGTTGGCGATGCCGACCAGCCGCGTGAAACCCTGGCGCATCGGCGGCGCGACCGAGTGCCATCCCGCCCACGCCTCGAGCAGCGCCTTGGGATCACGGCTCTTGTCGATCACCTCGCTCAGCTGCTCGAGGTCCTTGCACTGGCCGCCCGGCGGGCAGTACTTGCCGGCGCCATAGGCCCCTTCCAGGCCGGCGGCCAGGCGCGACAGCTCGGCGGTCTTCTGCCGGTCCGCGGGCGCCGCGAGCACCAGGCCGCGCTTGAGCAGGTCGAGCTTGCGCGCCACGTCGGGCGGCAGCGCGAGGCCGTCGAAGCGCGCCGCGCCCTTGGCCAGCTCGACGCCCAGGGCGAGCAGCCGCTCGTTGGCCTTCGCGGCCAGGATCTCGGTGTCGTAGGTGATGAAGTTGGATTGCACCCACTGCGCGCGCTGGGCTTCGGTCGTCGGCTCGGGCAGCCTCTTCTCGGCTTCTTCGACGAACTTGCTGGCTTCCTCGACAGTTGGCATGGATCCCTCTCGCCGGGCGCCGCTCGACGTCGGCTCAGCCGCCGGCGCCGCCGCCGCGACCGCCGTGCCTTCTTCGACACCCGCGGCGACTGCAGCGGGCGCAGCCACTGCCGCCAGCGCGGCGCCCGCCAGCTGCACGGCAAGCGCCAGGCTCAGGGACAAGCTCCAAATCGGCAGCCGGGTGGCCGGCCGGCGGCGTTCCGCGACTTGCTCCATGAGACCTCCTCCTTCCGGCACCAGAGGACGGCAAATTCCTCGCCCCCCCGCGGCCGCGTCGGCGCGGCGGCAAGTCCGCGACGGGAATGTGCTGGGATGCCTCGCGCCCGCCACCTCGCACCGGCCGCGCACGCCCGAGCGAACCTCGAAGTCCTAGCGAAGCCTCCGGCCTCAAACCGACAAGAGAAAGACTCCCCCGCCCTGGCAAGTGGTTGAGGTCTTGCCCGGCGCCCGAGGTAGCATGACGCTATGCCCACCGTCGAGGAGTTGCTGCGCGGTCACGTGACGCTCGA